>CAWEYU010000005.1:0-522812 GCA_963813405.1 uncultured Bacteroidales bacterium | reverse complement strand
TCACCTTAATTCCGCTTGTATTGTTGAAAAAAAGCTGTAAAACTTTGATAATACAAGTTTTACAGCTATGGTATTATCACCTAAATTGGTGTTGCAAAACAATACCGGTATGAAAGTAATAAAATCTAAGTCAATTACCCCTTTTGGTGGATTAAATTTTGTTTTTGATGAGTTTGAAAAAATAGGTTTAGGCAGGTTTATTAATAAGGAACTCCCCAATCTGCCTGCCCAAAGCGAGTATTCGTGGAAAGATATTTTGTATAGTTTTTTGGCAATATTTTTTTGTGGTGGCGATTGTGCGGAAGACCTCTCAGGAAATTTCAAGGCTTCATTAAGCACAAACCCTTTTGTTAAAATCCCTAGTCCTGACAGGGTACTTAACCGAATGAAGGACCTTGCCGAGCCAATACAATTGTTCGACACGGTAAGGGGCGACAAACTTCACGAATTCGGTATAAACACCTTATTGACAAGGGTGAACCTGTCAATTATAAAAAAACTTAGGTTACTTGATAAAAGAACCGATATAATCTTGGATTATGACAATACAATACTTTTTACCGAAAAGTCTGATGCCAGGATGACTTACAAAAATAATTATGGTTATTGTCCCGGCGTTGGTTCAATTGGCAGGACGATTGTATATGTTGAGAACAGGAACGGCAACAGCGATGCACAAACCCTTCAGGATAAGACTATTGAAAGGATGTTTGATGCCTTGGTCAGAGCTAAAATAAAAATCAACAGGTTCCGTGCTGATAGTGCATCTTATCAATTGAGAACAATATGGGTAGCAAGCGAATGTGCCGATAAGATATATATCAGGGCACGAAAAGACCATTCGGTTATGAAGGAAATCGCTTCCATTACCGATTGGAAAGAAGTCAAAACAAAAGAAGGGGTTGGCTATTATAGTTCTATTGAATTTACTCCATTTATAAAACGTGCAAAGGAACACAAGCTCCAACATCTTTTAAAACAATACCGGTTAGTTGTTTATAAAACCCCAAACAAAGACGGGCAGCTTGATTTATTCACTGGCGAAGCATGTGAATATTCTGCTATCATTACCACCGACCGTGAAATGTCAGATTTTGAAGTTGTACAGTTCTACAATCAACGGGGAGCCGCTGAAAAGGAATTTGACATATTGAAAAACGATTTTGGTTGGAATAACATGCCTTTCTCAAAACTTGAACAAAACTCTGTGTTTCTTATAATTTGTGCAATCTGTAGAAATTTATACGACTACATCATCAGGTTGTTTTCAAAAAGGACAAATATCCTTTCCCCTAATTTCCGGATCAAAAAATTTATATTCCGTTTTATCTGCATCCCTGCCAAATGGGTAAAATCAGCAAGGACAAAGAAACTGAGGCTTTATGGCAACCTGTCTTATCGAACGTAAAGGACCAATCGTGCAATAGTTATCGTATCATTCAATTTTCTATTGAGAACTATATTCTCCTGAAATACAATTGTTCATAACGGAAATACAATTGTTCATAATTGATTTTTTTTGGCTTTTGGTCGAGGAAATAATACTAAAAAAACAAAAAGTTAGCCAAAATGGACTAATTCTGGGTGAATACGGTTGGATAAAAGGCGACTATACCTCACCCACTGCAAATCCAAATTTAGACATGCGGAATTAAGGTTTCAAGGAGGGGTGGCCGGGGCTGCTGAATCTCAGTTATTTGCAAAAAGCTTCACCCCGGCCGGGGTGGTTGATTTATTCATTTTATTTTTAACTTTACATCTATAAACAACAAAGACTTCTTTAACAATAAACAGATAAGGAGAGCTATTAATAACTAAAAAGAATTGAGTTTATAATCAAATCAACCACCCCGGCCGCAAAGAATGTTATATCAATACTTGAAAAATATGCATGTTGCGGCCACCCCTCCTTGAAAAGGAGGGGAAATATCCCCCAAAATTCCGCAGGTTAATGACTTTTGAGACCGGGGTGGGTTGGATTTTATAGAAATCGATCGGGAACTATTTCAAAATGAAGAAAAACAATCAACTGCTGGCAGTTTCCATTTTACTTACGGTATTGGTATTCTTCTCATACCAGAAATCATTTGTCAATGATTTTGTAGACTGGGACGATTATACTTATGTAGTTGAAAATAATCTTGTAAGAAATACTCAGGAGACAACATTAAAGGATGTTTTCAGCCATATCATTTCTTCAAATTATCATCCTCTTACAATCTTAAGTCTGAGATTAAACAACAATAAATGTAAAACCTGCAGAGAGGGGATATCTCCGACTCCCTACATCAAGTGGAATGTGATTATCCATATTTTGAATACTCTGCTGGTCTTTTATTTAATTTATCTGTTAAGCAGGAGAAGCATATTTGTTTCATTTTTTGTCGCGGCTTTATTTGGAGTACATCCAATGCATGTTGAATCAGTTGCCTGGATCTCAGAAAGAAAGGATGTCCTCTATACTTTTTTCTTTTTATCAGGTTTAATAACCTATTTGAAGTATCTGAATATTAACGGAGATGCAAAAAAGAAATATCTCTGGCTTGCAGCAACATTCTTGTTGTTCCTTATGTCGTGTTTGTCAAAAGCGATGGCGGTTGTTTTCCCTCTGGTATTAATACTAATTAAGTTCTGGACAGCACAGCCCGATTCAAAAAATCCTGTGAAAGATTCTATTAAAGAAACATTGTCATTTAAAATCCTGTTGCCGCTTATTCCTTTTTTCCTTGTCTCTCTTTTCTTTGGAATTCTGGCGATTTCTGTAAGTACAATAAACTCATTTACTTTTATGCACCGGATCCAGTATGCATCCTATGGATTTATGATGTATATAGTTAAATTCTTTTTGCCTTTGAATCAGGCTGCTGTTTACCCTTACCCAACTAAAATTGAATTTGATAGTGGTACATATGGAATGATTATTAAAGTAGCACCAATTATATTTATTCTGATCTCAGGGTTAGCAATTTATTCTCTTAGAAAGACAAAATTATATGTATTCGGACTGGGCTTTTTTCTTATTACGGTGGTTATGGTTTTACAGGTAATATCAGTGGGCACCGCAATAATGGCTGACAGATACACTTACCTGGCATATATAGGATTAGCTTTTATCGTAGCAATGCTGATTGAGGAAAATGTAATTATGAAGCATTTGACAAAATATCTTGTTTCTGTCTGTTTCATTACTATAATGATTTTTCTGTGCCGACAACAAACTGAAGTCTGGAGAAACGGAGAATCCCTGTGGAAAAGTGCAATTATGTTGTACCCCACAGCAGAAACTCCAAGAAGCCTCAGGGGGATCTATTACAGCAAGAGAGCTAAAAAGACAACTAACGCAAAAGAAAAAAGAATGTATGAGGTAAAAGCGGCTGAAGATTTTACGGCAGCAGTTAAAGCTGGAACTCAAAAGGCTGATATATTTGAAGGTCTGGGTTGTATTTACGGGAGCTGGGGTGATTATAATAATTCGCTGCTTTCACTTAACAAAGCTATTCAGTTAAAACCCAAAAATGGAAGTGCCTATTTCAACCGGGCCTTAACACTGGAAATGCTAAACAGAAATGAAGATGCAATTAAAGATTACACTCTCGCATTAGTCTATGCACCCGAAAAATCGTACGAAATAATTAATAACCGGTCAAATTTATTTCTGGCAACAGGCAGAATAAAAGAGGCTATTTCAGATCTTGATTATTTAATCTCAGTTAATCAGAAAAATTTTCTTTATTATTACAATAGGGCTGTGGCCAGACTTCAATCTGATGATCTTTCGGGAGCCTCATCTGACCTGAAAAAAGCACTACAGCTGAAGCCCGATGATGAACCAAGCCAGAGCCTGCTTCAAAGGCTTATCAATAAATAGCTCAATAAAAAAACACTTTGTAATCTGTATTCGGAGTGTTATCTCTTTTTGGGCATAACTACATAATCTGCTGTATTAAGAAAATCGAGGCTCTTTTTGCAGCTGGTAAACTCGTCGAAATTATACTGTTCCACTTCAACTACTCCGTATTTCATACCTGATGCGGCTGCATTTGCCCAGTAATTTTTGAAATCCATCATACCGCTTTCCCCAATTTCCTTCTTATCTTTTATATGCCATAATTCAAATCTCCCGGGGTATTTATTAAAATATTCAACAGGATTTGCTCCTCCAACTACTGCCCAGTACAGATCTATTTCAAACATAACTTTCGACGGGTCTGTATTATTAAGCATGAAGTCATACATTGTTTGCCCATCCAGCTTTGTAGAAAACTCTTTGTCATGATTATGATAACCAAACCTGATCCCGGCAGCGTTGCATTTTGCACCAACCGCATTAAAGTAGTCACAATATGCCTTAAGCCGTTCAATACTCTTATAAGCATCTCCTCCCATTGAGGGCTGAACAATATACTTTGCGCCGGCAGCTTTATGGGCAGCAATACATGTATCCCACCAAGCCATTATCTTTTCCCTGTTAGCATCAGTTGGATTTTGCCCTGTATGCGAGCTCAATACTTTCATTTTTTTTGCTTTGCAGAGAGCTTTGAATTCAGCAGGAGTTTTTCCGTAAAACTTACCATTTGCATATCCGGCAGGTTCTACAAATTTATAACCCATATCACCCACCTTATCAATCGCTCCCTTAACATCCTTTCTTATCGAATCGCGAATTGAGTACAACTGCAATCCAATGAACTTACCCTTAGGTGGTTTCATGAATGAGCTTAATGCAGTCAATAATATGCCTGAAACGGCAAGTAAAATCACAAGTGTGAAAAAGCTTTTTCTCTTCATTTTGATCAGGTTTAAGTTTTTCAAAAATTCGAAAATAAAAATCAATATACTAATACAAAAATACCGAATTGGTTTATTATTAAATGAGAATTTCATACGTTTATAAAAATAAAATGAATGAAAAATATATATCAGATAATTTGCGGATAGATTTGTCTGACCCTTGCCTTGCAAGTCGGTATGGCTCAGAATCAAAAAGCGGTTGAACAGTTTTCGTGGAAACATGATGCCTCACAGATGCCCGATTCGTGGTATGGATCGGAAGAATCTAAAGCAGGGGGCTGAAGAAAGAGATAGACAAAAAATTATTTATACTAAGAATAAACGTTAATCGAAGTCTCAAAATAAATCATCAATGAAAACAAACAGGCGAAAATTTATAACAACCTCCGTTGCAGGTGGATTAGGAGCTGCAATTGTTCCCGGTACTTCTTTCATGCCGGAAAATTTAAAAGATAAATATGCTAAGCTTGATGAGATAATCAGGAAACCTGTACTGAAATCAAACCTCTTCCCGTCTCCTGTTATAATTGATACACTCGAATTGCTCCAGTATAAAAAAACATTCCTTTGCCGGGTAAGGTCGAAGGAGGGTGCCACCGGTATTTCTGTTGCCAATAATGATCAGATGGTGTCATTATATCCGATATTCGTTAAGAGACTGCAACCCCTGTTCATTGGAAAAGACGCCCGTAATCTTGAGAAAATACTTGATGAGGCATATGTCTACCAGAGCAATTACAAGATGCAGAGCCTAGCATTATGGGTACCTCTGGCAACAATAGAATTTGCTATCCTCGACATGCTTGGTCAGATGTCCGGCAAATCTCTGGGTCAGCTGATAGGGGAAATTCATAATCCAAAAATAGCGGTATATCAGGCAAACGGGGAAAGAGGAATAACCGCTGAACTTACAATTGAACATCTGAAAAAGGAAGTCGGAGAATCCAGAGCCAAAGCTCTTAAGTTTAAAGTAGGTGGACGCATGAGTAACAATTTTGAGGAACCTGAAGGAAGAAGTGAAAAACTGATCCCTCTTGTAAGAAAGACTTTCGGAGATAAGATGGTTATTTATGCCGACTCGAATGGTTCCTATACTGTAACAGAGGCAATAAGGATTGGCAAAATAATGGAGGAGTACAAAATAGACTTTTATGAGGAACCGGTTCCATTTGACTGGTACGAAGAAACCAAAGAAGTTGGCACTGCACTTAAGATCCCGCTAGCCGGAGGAGAACAGGAACCCAGTCTTCACATGTTCCGCTGGCTGATAGCAAATGATGCATTACAAATTGTCCAGCCAGATATGTTCTATTTTGGCGGAATGGTCCGCTCAATGAAAGTTGCCCTTATGGCGAACGCCTTAGGGAAACAATGTACTCCCCATATCTCAGGATCCGGACTGGGCTACCTGTATATGATGCATTTCGTTTCTGCTATTCCCAACGCCGGACCATATCATGAATTTAAGGGTTTTAACAATGAATTGCCATTTATTTGTAAGACATCATCATTATCAAGTGATGATGGAGTGGTTACTGTTCCAACAGGACCAGGACTTGGTGTTGAGATTGACACCGGGTATCTGAATAAGCACACAGTTATAAAAGCCTAAAGAGTGTTAAAAAACCTTAAGAGGGAATAACCCGGATTAAATTTTAGTCTAACTTTCTGGTGAACTGTTTTGTTCAATCTAATTTATTCTCAAACTAAATGAGATCCTGGTTATCTGTTGCAATTATTTTGATTTTTTCTTTACCTGGAATAGCCCAGGATAATTCAAAGATGATTTCAGGACAGGATCTCAATAAACGGATCAAAGAATATATTGATTCACTAAAGGTTTTTGACACACATGAACATCTTTTCAACCCTGATATCATTGTAAAAGCAAACTTACTTGATTTCTCCATTCTTCTTCAGCAAAACAGCTTTGATGATCTGGTGTCTGCCGGTATGCCCGATTCAATGTTCACCGCACTTTATAGCAAATCACTATCCCCGGCTGAGAAATGGAAGATAGTTGAACCCTACTGGGCAAAGTCTTTTAACACTGCCGCAAACAGAATTTTACTGTCAGGCATAAAAGATCTTTATGGTATCAATGAGCTGAATGCATCAACTATCGTACCTCTTTCAGAAAAGATGCAAAAGGCATACAAGAGCGACTGGTTTAATCATGTTCTGAAGGATCTGTGCAATATCGATTTTGTTATTCAGGATGTCGACAGACCTGATATCAGATACGACTATGTCAGGTATGTCAACAGGTTCTCAAGCTGGCTTTCTGTTAAAACAAAGTACAGTATTGATTCCCTGGCAGTCATGCAAGTCGAACCGATATATTCTCTTGAAGATTATGTAAAATCATTGAGAGCGGCTGTGAAAGATGCTTATAGCAAGGGCATGCTTGCCGTGAAGATAAATATTGCCTATAAACGCCCTCTTTATTTTGAAAGAACTCCGGTTGAAACAGCCCGCAAAGTGTTTCGTGCACTTATAAACGGAAATGAAGACAAGGAGCTTTCATTTAAAGAGGCAAAGCCTTTGCAGGACTATATGCTCTTCACATTGCTCGACCTGGCTAAAGAATTCAAAATACCGGTTCTGTTTCATACCGGCCTCCTGGCAGGATCAGGAAATTTTATAAACAATTCAAACCCGACTCTGCTCACTAACCTGTTCAGCGAGTATCCGGATATAAATTTTGTATTATTCCATGGCAGCTACCCGTTTGGCGGGGAATTAGCCACCATGGCAAAGACATACAGGAACGTTTACATTGACCTGAACTGGATCTATAGCATCTCACCTTCATATTCCGAGAGGTATCTTGCGGAATGGCTTGAGACAATACCAGCATCTAAAATAATGGCTTTTGGCGGTGATCAGAGATGCGTTGAAAATACTTATGGAGTACTTAAACTGGCAAAGCAGATAATTGCAAATGTGCTGAGTGGCATGGTCACCAGAGAATATTTAACCGAAGCAGAAGCAAAGAAAATTGCCATTATGATCCTGCATGATAATGCTGCTGAATTTTACAGGATCCATTAGAACAAAATTCTTATAAAAAAGATTGACCGGACTTATTTAACTCTTATCGGGTTCTCAAGTTCCTTTTTCATAGAATATGGCAACATCCATATTTTTTCACACTTTTCATTGGTGAAGTAGAGACGTGAGACTGAAAGAGAATCAGCCTTTCCGTCGGCCCAGAAGGCATAGAATTTCTTATCAGCCCCGACGGGTCGGCGTACAAAGGAATTATTATAAACGCTGTTGTTTGTCAGATTCTTCACTTTCTCCCAGCTTTCACCTTGATTTTTGCTGATCCATAACGCTATTTCTCCTCCTGTTCCATATTTCTGCGGACCTTGTTCTGTGGGTCCGATGATCTGCCATTCACCTTTCCTTATATAAAGCGCCCCGACATCATAATTGTGAAAAGACTCACAAACCTTTGTAAAGTTCCATTTATTTTCTTTCCATCTGATTATGGTCCACTCCCGCGGATCACCAGCAGGTCCCGGCAGAAAACTGCGGCTTATAAGGGCAAGAATGACAGGATTACCATTTGAATCAAAATTGAGATCCTGAATATATACCAGTTTCTTTTCTGATTCATAATCTCTGATGAGAGCTTCATTATGAATATCAGTAAGAGGTGTCTTAACTATTTTGTTGTCAACAGTTTTCCATGTCTTACCAAAATCTTCTGTATGAACAAGGTAAAGATTTGTCCTTTTATCCATATTGCCATCAACAAAATAATTGAATACCGAGAAAAGGCTGTTGCCAACAGCCGCTGATACCTGAAAATGGCCACCCATTGATGCAAGCTTTGACCCCGCAGACCATGTTTTACCGTCACTGCTTGTGGACCAGTATAGCTCCCTTCCCCTCGATACTTTTGTGTACATAAGGATAAAACCACTCGTTTTCATCCACCATGGCTGCGGGAATAAAATCTCCGTCTGCGTAACCAGGTCGAAACTTTCGATTGACCAGGGCTGATTGCTTTTAAATATCAACCCGGGTCGCGTTCTGCCCCTGCCGCTGATGAAGATCCATAAATATCCTCCCGAATCTATAGAAAGCGACGCATTGTCCTGAGGATCATTTACTCCCATCTTGTCATAAACAATTACCGGTCGGGGTACTTTTTTTAACCGGTGATCAAAATAGGAAATCATTATCTGGAGGTGACTTTCTGCGGGATTGGAGGTTCCCCCGTAAATGAAAAAAGTCTTCTGGGCTTCCGGGGAGTAGATTGCCAGTGGAGTATGCTGTGAAGAAAATGTTCCAAGTCCTCCTGAGTATTTATAACCGTATTCAAGTGGTTTTCCGTTTTTAAACCAGAGGCCCATGTATCCATCAGCCTTCTTGTTTTGTGCATCCACGTTATTTGAAAAAACAATGAATGCCGCAAACCAGCAGAGATGTAATATTTTCCTGGTTTTCATCACAACTTAAATTGCCTTATTGTAAAGATCGCAAAATTTCAAGGATTTTTCCAGCCCCCTTTACAGCAGTGACCGGAAGCTTACCTTCAATTCCAAATACAAGCTGAGCATCATATTTTTCAATTGTTACTTTCGATTCATCCACTTTTCCGGATTTGTCTTTTACGGTATTGATGTTCAGCCCAAGATGACGAGCCATAAAATCGTACATTGCCAATCTTTTAGATAACCCGTAATCATGCCCTTCAGTCGCAAAATGCGCATTTTCAACATTCTCCTCCTTACCATACAGGCCATATACCTTTTTCAGATATGGGAATTCGATTGCAGGTACATTCTGTGTCCAGTCTGAACCATCAGAAATAACAAGCAACGGACGGGGAGACGCCATTGCTGCTATTTCAGCATTATTGGTTCCAAGGTCTGTACATGAATGTATCGGTAATCCGCTTTCACATGGACAACCACCAAAGAAATAGGAAGAGACCATCACCACAGGTACACTTACTGCAATCCGGTCATCGAGAGCTGTTGCCAGAAAGGATTGTGTACCTCCTCCTGATTCACCGGTAATTCCAATTCTTTTGGGATCGACATATGGTAAAGAGGTCAGGAAATCGATCACTCTGATGGAATTTAATGTCTGCATGGTCAGAGCCAGGCCGGTCTTATGGTCCGCTTTGTCAACCTGTAGAAGGGACTCCCCGTAAGCAAACATCTCGTAATTGAAGACCACAGCTCCCATCTTTGCAAGCATCGCACACCTGTACTGGGCATCAGGACGATACCGGCCATACTGGTTCAGATCCGGACTGTTGAAATGTCCGTGAGGACAGAGGATTGCAGCAAAAGGACCTCTGCCCTTTGTGGGGCGATAAAGGGAACCACATAAATAAACTCCTGGCATAACCTCCAGCCCTACATTCTCAACAGTGTATCCATCCATCGATCTTTTTGGAGTGATTATCGGATTGAGAGGTGTCTTGCGGGGCAAGGGATTTAGTCCCAGCTGTTCCAGAAAACATTTCCGCAGCTCAGCCTTCCGGGATTCCCATGCCTGAACCGTTGGATAGCTCGCAAGCAACCGGTCCAGATGTTTTCTGCCCTCTTCGACAGGCCTCTCGTTATAGACATACTTGCTGACCCTGTAAACATTTTCTCCTGTCTTCTGAAATATCATATCAAGTGGTAAAAGTATATTATTCAGGGTCGGTTCAATTTCCGAACGATAACGCCAAGTAGAATACAAAACATCAACTCCCTTTACCAGGCTCTCATTGTATTCCAGCTTTATCTGGTACCTCTTTTCTATATCTTTCAATACATCTTTCAGAGGCTTTTTATAAACATCCTGGGGAAGCTGAGATATAGCAGCCTGGCTTGTCAAAACCAGACAAAACAGAATTATTAGTTTGGTTTTCATTAGTGACATACATTAATTCTAACTCTATACAAGAATAATTACTTAATATTTGGAAATCTCTTTATTATACCGTTAGATTCAGTTTTATTTCCTGATGCCTGACGCCCGTCGACTGACACCTTAAGCGCCGGCTTTTCAAACTCATTTTTCATTTCATACGGTAACTCGAATACCTTCTCCCCGGTTTTATTTGAAAAGAAGAGGTGTGATTCAGATAGTTCATCAGCATCGCCGTCGGCCCAGAAGGCATAAAAATCATCATTGGCATAAAGAGGTCTGCGGGCATAAGAATTGTTACGGATGCTGTTTGATGTAATCATTCTCACTTTCTTCCATGTGACTCCCTCATCATTACTGGTCCACATTGCCATTTCTCCGCCGGTTCCATATTTCTGAGGACCGGGTTCAGTTGGTCCGATGATACGCCACACATCCTTTTCGATATATAAAGAACCCATATCATAATTATGAGTCGACTCACATACTTTACTGAAATTCCATTTTCCATTGCTCCAATGGATGATTGTCCATTCACGGGGATCCCCGCCGGGTCCCGGTCTGAAATCCCTGCTTATTATCGCAAGGATTACCGGGTTAGCATCTTTATCAAAGCCAAGATCATTGATATAAACCAGCCTGTGTTCTGATTCATAATCCCTTATAAGTGCATCATTATGAGGATCTGTAAGGGGTGGTATAATTGTCCTGCCGTCTATAGTTTTCCACGTTCTGCCAAGATCTTCTGTCTGAACAGCGTAGATATTTGTTCGCTTGTCGACATCACCTCCTGGATGGTAATTAAAGACAGAAACCAGCTTTTTCCCAGCCATGTTTGTTACCTGGTAATGACCCCCCATTCCTGCAAGTTTACTGTCACCGGTCCATATTTTACCGTCTTTACTATTCGACCAGTAAAGCTCTCTTCCTTTTGTATATTTTGTAAACATGTAGAAAAAACCTTCGCCGGGTATATACCATGGCTGTGGATAGGTCATATCCCTGTCAAGGATTTTTTCGAAACTGTCAATCGCATACGGTTTCAGACTCCTGAAAAGCAATCCTTTACGCAGGGTGCTTCTACCGCTCACAAATACCCAGATATAGCCGTTTTCATCGATGGCAATAGCAGCATCATCGTGGGGATCATTAACGCCATTTTTATCGTAAACTATTACAGGCTTTGGGACCATTTGAGTTTTATGATCATAGTATGAAATCATTATGAGAAGATGCCGTTCATCTGCTTTGGTCGTTCCGCCGTAAACAAAGAATGTTTTTTTGGCAACTGGTGAATAGATTGCGATTGGAATATGATCTGCAGTATAAGTTCCCAGCCCTCCGGAGTACTTATCGCCATACTCCGAGAATTGACCCAATGTGAACCAGATCCCCTTGTACCCATTGGCTGTCAGGTTCTGTGCTGACATTCTGTTTATTGCGTCAAACGATAATAAGAACAGGAAAAGAATGACAATTTTAAATTTCGATGACATAGTGCATCAATTAAAATATAAGATATTTCATTGCCGGTATCCAGATCGGTTCTCCCTTTATAACTGAATAAGAAACATTTGTCACTTTCTTCTTATCCCCCTCCCGACTTTGTTCGCTTCTGTATGAGGTTACAATATACGGATTAATACCACTTATGAGATCAAGTATTTTTGCCTGGATTTCAACTGCCATATTTTTTAGCTCAGGATGAATAAGCTTGACTATCGACGCAAGGTCAGTTTCATTTGTTAAAACACCTATAGGGTCAGTAACGATAGAATTTTTGTCCTGAACAACCACTATATTGCCATCAACAGGGATTCCCTGAATCCATTTCCTTTCTGCAGGTATATCCTTTTCCATACCCTGAAATATAACAGAATGTGCGTAGTACTTTATTAATCCTTTTCTGAAGGCTTCAGGTAGTCCGGTGTTATTCACAGATCTTGTAATCTCTTTGCATTTGTTATAATTATCCACACTAAAATTGTAATCGTCAGCAATCAGTCTTCCTGAATTATTTACCATCTGTATGGAAAAAAGTTCAACAAGTGTTCTGAACTCAACAGAGGAAGAATCAGTATTAGAATTATTTCTTAATATATAATCTTTAATAAAATCTGCAAATTCAACTTTCCCTCCTGTTTTTAGATTGATCTCATCGACAGTCTGTCTAATCTCCTTGGCCACCGCAACGGGAAATGAATCAGCAAGATTATTCTTTGCCACTTTTAATCTTCCGCTATTACTCAGGACGGGTTCAATAATAAGCGAATTGTCTGTGTCGGCCTCTTCAGCAATCAGTTCAATGTTTCCTGAAGAAAGGCCACTGGCTGAAACAGTTACTTTTATTTTCCCGGGTACTCCATTTGACCGGATAAGGTTTGCCACCGGCATATCGGTATACATTGTGCCATTCATCTGGTGATGCTTATCTATGTCTGATTCATAAATTTCCGGACCGACAAGATCTGCAGGACCGGATACTGTCCATTTTATAGTATTTGTCGCGCCATAAATATGAAAACCTTCTGAATCTACGATATCTGCTTTAACGATCGCTACTGACGAGCGTTCAGCAGGGAACTTACTATGAGAGGATTTAAGAACAATCCTGGCGGGTTCACCTGCCATGATAACCTTTGTACTCACTGTTTGCCCGTTTTTTCTGCCTGAAGCAGAAATTGTTCCCTTCTGGATCAGTATGTTCCGGAAAGTCACATTATGAAAGTTAGTTTCATTGGGAAACTGAAAACCCTGGGATGAACCATTAACAAACAGCTCTACCGTGTCGCAATTGGAGTCAATGTTGATATCTTTAGCCTGTCCGATATATTGTGATCTCCAGAAATGAGGGAGTATAAAAATCATTGGTTCCTTGTAATAAGTTGCCTGCCAGAAGTAATAAGCATATTTAGGTACTCGATAAGAATCAACATATCCTTTTGGATTAACATGAAGCAGGGGTTCATTCAGATACTCCCTGTCCGCTCCATGATCTTCATAAAGCCATGTACATAGGTTCCCGGTCCCAAATCGTCCGCTGGCAATAAGCATGTCCTGCTGGTGCTCTTCCGTCCCGCTATGCTGACTATCTGACGGTTCAAGGTCTTTAACATCCTTATTGTACCACCCTCTTATCGTACATCTGAGAAGGTCTTCAAGAGCAAGGTTTTCATCGGTATGTTTCACAAAAGCGCCTGCCGATTCCTCTGTAACCCGGCGTGCGGTGAGGATCCTGGTGGTATCCTCAGGAACTGCAAATTTTGAATCAACCGCATGATTGGTCTCATTTCCCATGCTCCAGAACATAATGCTCGGATGATTGCGATCACGACGGATCATTTCTTTCATCTGCTGCTCCTGTACCTCAACAGAAAACAGCTGATTCTTTATACTCGGTGATTCTTCATCTATTACTATCCCGTATTTATCTGCCAGCCCGTAAACCAGTTTATCATTAGGATAATGAGCAGTCCTCATGAAATTATAGTTCAGATTCACTGCCATATCGAAGTAATCCATCCGGGTGATCCATTTTGGAATAGCATCACCGAGCCATGGGTATTCCTGGTGCCTGTTCCCGCCATGGATAACCATTTTTTTCCCGTTAACATAAAGGAAGTCTTCCTTGTAATCCCAGCGGAACCATCTGAATCCCAGAGGACTGGTGTAGCTGTCAGTCACATTTTTATTATCTATCACCTCTGAATAGACCCTGTAAAGATAAGGGTCATCATTAGACCATAATCTTGGATTTTTGACCGGTTTTGAGGTCTGGTCAAACCGGAAAAGCACTCCGGGCTTTATTTCAGAACTTGAGATCATTCTGGTGACAACCTTTCCTGAGGAATCAGCAATTGTTGTTCTCAGGGTACATTTCTTCGGAGAGCTGTTATCATTCCTTACCCAGGTCTGGACTCGGACGATTCCTCTCTCAGCTGTTACTTCAGGAGTGGTAATAAATGTCCCGCCTTCATGACTTGCAGAACCCTGCATTGGAATGTAAAGGTTGTCTTTCAGAACCAGTGTAACATCACGGTAGATTCCTCCGTAAACATTAAAGTTTCCTGCGGCCATAGGAGGGATCCTGAATTCATCATTCATTTTATTGCTGACTGCGAGCGCAAGGAGATTATCCTTACCTGGTTTTATATATTGTGTGATATCAAAATCGAATGATCCGTAGCCGCCTTTATGGTCGCCCAGGTAATTGCCGTTAAGCCACACCTTGCAAAACTTCTGAACTCCTTCAAATTCAATAAATACCTTCCGGTTTATGATATCCGGATTAACTACAAAATGTTTCCTGTACCAGCCCCAGCCTTTCCACCAGTAAGGATTATCGCTTTCTGATGCATTTCTTATGAATGGGTGCATCTCTCCGGTAGTTTCAAAAGTGCTCCATGTATGTGGCAGGCTTACAGCAGGCCATTTCGAATCATCAAAACCGGGTGCTTCAAATCCTTTGTCTGCATTAACATCGGAGAAATAATTGAAAGTCCATTGGGAGTTAATAATCTTTTCGTATCGGATACCTTTTGAGGGAGTATATGAATCGAGCTTGACATTAGTTATTATAAGGCAGAAAGAAAAAGAAAGAAGAATAATTAAAATCTTCATAACCCATCAATTGAAATTGCATTTAAAAATAGTGAATATTTGCGTTCCAAAAAAAGCACCGCCTCTTTCGAAGCAGTGCTTTATATCATTGTACGTTAAAAGGTGTGGTTACTTTGTATAATGGTCCGGATTCTCATCCTGCCATTCATTCACACCATCACGGATCCTGTTACGGAAAAAGATGGTATCGGTACAATTGTATGTGTATTTACCACTTTTAAAGGTGTACTTCAGAAAGATCTTCCTGTTCTGCAAAAGCTTATCATTATTAAATGAACATACCCCATTCTGGGTATAGACATTGGTAGAACCCGGGGCAGAACTCAGGTAAACTGTAGTCCCTTTAAGGACAAGCTTAAGCTCGTTTTTGGTTGTCTGAACATTGAAATAACCATTAGTATACAACGTGCTTGGACCGAAAGTCGCAAGTGTCCAGATCTTGGTAGCTCCGTCATTAATTGCCCACCTGTATACTATTGTTGCTGAATCGACAGTTGGCTGGTTAACCTTAGGAACTTTAGCTGCACCGCCATGCCAGTAATTCCCAAAGAGCATGTTCTCGAACCTCAGAGCGACTGTATTAGTAGTTTTAAGATACGTTATAGAATCAGCTTCTGCAGCAGTGATCCTGAAAGGTAGTATGTACGTTGCATTAATAGTTTTCAGTGAATCATTCAGGAACAGAACTGAATCGGGTCTTATTGTAACTACCCCATTGTGCTGTCCTTTCTTAATTACCATAGTGTTTGGGCTCGAAATGGTATAATAATTGGTTGGCAGAAGAGACTGAGTAACAACAGGAATCGAAGGATTCTTGATATACGGCTGGGAAGCAGCCTGCATCCTGGTAAGCAACGCAGGTACTATCAAGGTGTTATCAAGTGTGAAGGTCACATTTCTGTCCTTCTCGTTAGATCTGACTCCGCCAAGTGCAGCACCCACATCAATTTTCATACCCTCACCCACCACAAAAGTCCTGACATCCATCTGATAAGGGAAGTATATGCTGGTGTACGTGAAATCATAAATATAATTTTCATAGCATGAAACCAATGCTATTGAAAGTATAATTAAAGCTAATAACTTTTTCATATTTGTCTCTTTTTTAGTTTTAGTTCCATGAAGACCAGCCTTCATTCTGAATGAGATTACTCATCTTTAATATCTCACTGTAAGGTATAGGATTATATGGTGAAGAGAATTTGCGTTCATCTACCTTATAGTTCAGATCATAGGTGTAAGTCACCGGAGTTCCTGGAACCTGTGTTATGTATGCTCCATGAACAGGCTGATTCAATACTGCTGCCCAGTCTGCATCTGTAGTCCAGCGGCGAAGGTCATAAAATCTTAACCCTTCGAAACATGTCTCAATTCTGCGTTCATTCCTGATCAGTGCATCAAATGCGGCTGCTCCGGCTGCTGCAGTATTGATAAGATATGGATCCTGAGCGGCTGTCGGAACTGCAGGAGGAGCCACCGGACATATCCCGGCTGCATTATCATATGTCTTCCTGTTACGCAGATATTGAATTGCAGTTCTTGCAGACATCCCGTACCTGGCAGCATCAAGCGGTCCGACCACTTTATTAGCTGCTTCGGCAAAGGTCAAAAGCATCATTGTATGGCGAACAATAAATTTACAATGAGTAGTTGTCTTAACCGAAGGATCCGAAGGATTCCATCCCATGAAAACATACTTTTTGATGTAATAGTTTGTACGGTTATTGTCAGGTTTCGAATATGATGCATCTTTACCCGGGGAGGAAACTGGTTGATTCCAGCTTTCAAATGTATACATAGGTTTTGTTACATCGTTATCCCTGTTTGCTTTTGCCGTGTTGAAGAAAATGTTGGAATAAAACCTCGGGTCCCTGTTTGCATAAGGATTAGCGGGGTCATACAAACTGAGAGGATTAGTTATCGGGTAGCCATTCTTCATCGGAAAGGCATCAACAAGTTCCTGGGTTGCTCCAATGACTCCATTGCCCTGGTAACCTCCGGGATAAAATGCATACTCCATATCAGTATTGCCGGAATTATATCTTGTCGGAAATACTAATTCCGGTGAATTTGGATTAGTGAATACTACACCATCCCCCGGTTTGAATCCGTTGGACACATTATCCTTGGTCATTTTAAAATCAATTACTTTTTTGGCATTTGATGCAGCGCTGTCCCAACGTGAAACAAGATTGGTCGGATTGAACCTGGGACTTGCCCATGTAAGATAAACCATTGCTTTGATAGCCCTGGCTGTAATTCCGTCAAAACGGCCCCAGTATTTACCGCCGCCGTAACCACGGTCAGCCGAAGCAACAAGATTATCGCGATGAGCAATAGGAAGGTATTTATAAGCCGAATCACAATCAGCAATTATCTGGGCAACACATTCATCATAAGTATTACGCTTAAGATTTACCTGATCAGTTGCATTGAATACTGCAGTCACAATAGGGAATCCAAGCATCGTGCCATCAATGCCTCTTCCGCCGAATCTTTGTAACAGATCCCATTCAAAATAGGCCCTCAGTGCAAATGCTTCACCTTGCAACCTGTTCTTTACCATAGTATTCCATGTAGTATTAATGATAAACTTGGTATTGATACCGCGCCTGTCTTTTAGAAACAGGTTGCAGTTCCTTATTGCCCTGTAATTGCGGTCCCAGTAGGTGGCGAAAGGATCCTGCCCCGTATTCAGAGAGTTCAAAGCATAAAGGTTCATTACGTTTGTTGAGCTGGTGATTACAACATCATCGGTAGCTCCATCCAGATATACTCCTTCATTATCGAGATAATCCCTATTATTTGAATTCACCTGATCATAGCAATACCCGATAAGACCCTGTACCATATTCTGGTAATCCCAGAAAGTCTGGCTGTCATAGTTCCCGTTTGGATATGGATCGAGGAATTTGCCACAAGAAGCAATAAGAGCCATAATGAATCCAAGTAATATAATTTTCTTTGTCTTCATAATTACATAATTAAAAGTTTAATTTAATACCCCCGGTAAAAGTCCTGAACAACGGATAAACAGTAACTCCTGAGTTGATAGACTCGGGGTCTACCTCCTTTATCTTTGACAGGGTCAGCAAATTAGCCCCTCTCAGGTAGATTCTGACTGCACGGCCTCCAATAAACTGAAGATTCTTTGCAGGAATGGTATAAGCCAGTTCAACATTCTGGATCTTAAAGTATCCGCCATTTCTGAGCCAGTAGGCTGATGTAAGGAAGTTATTGTTTACCTTATAGTATGTCAGCCTGGGATAAGCCCCATCAATATTGTTTCTGACAAAGTCGGAATAGTTATTGTCACCCCATCCGTTCTGGAAATAAGCATTGGTTATAGCAATATCGTAAAATGCTCTTCCATTACCCATTACGTAGAACTCGAAATTTTTATACTTCAGATCGAAATTGACACCATAATATAAGCGTGGTGAGGAATTCCCTATCACTTTCTGATCCAGATCATCAACCACATTATCACCGTTCAGGTCCTGGTATTTAAGGTCCCCTGCTTTTAATTGTGCATCAAATTTCTGCGGGATAGCAGCGGTTTCG
The DNA here is from genome assembly GCA_963813405.1 of uncultured Bacteroidales bacterium. Classification (GTDB taxonomy): domain Bacteria; phylum Bacteroidota; class Bacteroidia; order Bacteroidales; family VadinHA17; genus LD21. The sequence continues at coordinate 503,954 of CAWEYU010000005.1, read as the reverse complement.
GCGTCTGAAGCGAATTTGCCCTCATAAACATAGCCAAAAATTGCATCGGAGGCTTTACCGGTACGTTTCTGATAGTCGTTCCTGTAATTTGCCTCATCATATTTCACTCTGGTTCCTTTTGATGTTGTTGCATTACCGCCAATGGAATATTGCAGTTCACCAATCCTGTCGCTAAAATGCAGATCAGCAGTAACCATGTTGTACCTGGTTTTGTTATAGTTGTACCATGGTCTGGCGCCCTGAAGTCCGGCTAGAAATGGCAGGGTATTATTTACCTGAACAATCGAGCCATCCATCAGATAATTCCAGTATGTCATTTCAAGTGACAGTTTCTGATTGAGGAACAACGCATCGAAGCCTGCATTAAATTCTCTCCTCTTTTCCCAGGTAATGTCAGGATTTCCTATCCTCTGGGGATTAACTCTGGGGACACTTCCATCTGTAGTGGTTCCAAACCACTGAGTATAAGTAGATGTGGATCCAAAAGCGCTTCCTGAGGTATTCTGACTCATTCTGTCTATATAATAAAAAGGAGACAGGTAAGTTTCATTTCCGATAACACCATACTGTGCACGCAGTTTCAGATAATTCAGAAACTTTGATGATGAAAGGAATCCCTCGTCTGAGATCACCCACCCTGCACCGATGGAAGGAAATAACCCGTATCTCAGGGTTTTGCTGAAACTGGCTGTACCGGCGTAATTCAGGAGAGCCTGAATAGTATATTTATCTTTGTATGAATACATCGCCGACAGTGAATAATTGTTATTACGCTGAGGCTCTTCTATACCATTAATGAATGCCTTGATCTGATTGTATGTAAGAACAGCCTGAACGGTATTATCGCCAAAGGTTTTGTCGTAGGTGAAGTTCTGGGAGAAATTAAACCGCTGGAAATAATAGTCCATAAGTTTTGCCATATCAGACTGCTTAACATAGCTATGGTCACTGCTTTTAATAAGTGTGTCAATGCCTGCTGATGTAATAGAGGGGATATATGCAGTATAATCATTGGCTTTCCCGAGACGGACCATATTGTGTATATTGAATCCGAAGAATGTGGTTGACTTAAGCCCATCTAAAATATTTTTCATGTTCCAGTTCAGAGAAAGGTTAGATGCACCTGTACGGCCTCTGTCAGTATAATATCCCTGGCTTTCAAGGTTCCCGATTGGGTTATCGGTATAGTTTGAAGTGACGCCATACCAGGGAATTTTGGTTGCAGTATCAATAAAAGCATAAATCGGAAATGAAACAGGTGGTACAGACCTTAGATCGCTAAGAACATCAGGCATTTCAGTTAACCCCAGAACAGGGTTGGATCCTGAATCTTCTGAAGTGAACTGCGAATCGTATCCATAGTTAGGGGAGCGGCGGAATGAAAGGTTGCCATAGAAGGTAAACTGAACGCCAATCTGATCATTAATCTTTACTGTGACATTCTGCCTTGTATTGATCCTGTTATAATCTGACTTGCTGCCAATTTTATAAATATCACCTTCACCGGCATATCCGATAGATGAAAAATATTGAATAACATCATTGCCACCCGATGATGAAACATTTACCCTGTTGAACGACATTGAGTTTTTAAGCATCATATCGCGGAAGTTTACATTTGGATAGCGCAGACTATTGGGATCATTCATAGCATATCCGGCAATATCGGCAGCGCTATACTGTTCTGACAGTCCACTATTAACCCTGGCTATATTGTTCAGTCTGACATAGTCATTTCCGTCAGCCCAGCCTGGCATCCTGTCAACCACATTCACACCGCTTTCGATGTCGACATCAAGCATACGTTCGTTTTTAACACCTTTTTTAGTAGTAATCGAAAGAATACCACCATTTGCCATAGGTCCATACATGGCTGTACCGAGGATACCTTTTATCAGGGTGGCACTTTCAATTTCAGATGGGTCAATCGGCGCTTCGGTTAGTTCTGTCGGAACACCGTCAACAAGAACAAACGGAATGTTGCTGAATTTATCTGAAGAACCGAAAGAGTTACCCAGACCATTTAAATTCTGGAGACCCTCCTGGGAGTTTAATCCTGGCGAGCCATCCATTTCCCTGATGTCCCACCCCGATGTTAAACCCACAAATGTATTACGGATATCCGTTGAAGGATACCGCTCGAAATAAGAACCCTTCACAACAACATCAGGTCCTGTGAGGTAACGCCTTTTGATTGTTGTAAAAGGCATTGTTACAGCATCATCGGAAGTCATATGTATCTTTGACTTCAGAAGTTTAACTGTTTTGGTTGTCAGAAGGTCTGTCACAAGAGAGGCATTTTTCTCAAATCCCGGAGCAGTAATAGTAACTACATCTGTAGGATACCCTTTGAATACAACAGTACCAGTCTGATCTGTCATAGTATGGGTTATACCTTCTCCGATTACAACAGACGCCTGAGGGATCGGTGCACCATTCTCATCTGAAACTTTAAGAGTAACGTCTATCAGCTGCCTGACTTTTTTTGCTCTCTGCACCTGTGCATTCACTGGTGCTGAAAGAAGCATGCATGATGCAAGCAGGCAGGCTATTCTGATCTTTTGATATAATATATTATTAAATCTCATAAACTTTGGTTTTAATTGTTTATGTTACCAAACAGGGTTTGGGACAAAATTTTTCATCTTTAAATTATCCGCATTATTAAATGGCAGATAATACATCTGTGGCTTCCATGCTACCTGACGATCCTGTGGTAAAGGCAGACGTGTATGCTTGAAACCGATAGGATAAGTTGTTGAAACTGTTACTTTTTCAATATCCATTCCGATAAGAGTACTTGACATGATTGTCTGCAGATCCATCCAGCGATGAATATCATTGTAATAATGACCTTCAAAAGACAATTCCACATTCCGTTCATTCTTTATCCTTGGCCTGAAGGCATCTTTTGACCCTGTATATGCCGCGCGAACAAACGGCATTCCGGCTCTAAACCTGATAAAATTGATTGCCCCAACTGCTGTCAATGTTGCGCCCGGAGCCGGTGTGGTTGGTCCGTAAGCTTCGTTGGCAGCTTCAGCATAATTAAGATATACTTCTGCAAGACGTATTACCGGATCAGTAAGAATACCCTGAACCCTGTTAAGAGTACTGTTATCCCACCAGAATTTTCTCAGGTAATAACCTGTATAAGTCATACCGGCATATTTTGCTCTTGTAAGAAGTTCGGCAGGAGTAGAAACACCTCCTGAAACTGTGTAATAGATCTGGGCTTTATTGTTTGTATAACTCTGGACAGGTGACTGATTGTAAATTATATCAGTTGCCAGACGGGGATCCCTGTTTGTATAAGGGTCCTGTTCATTGTAATGTCCTAGAAGTGTAGCGGCAGCCCTGTCAGCCGGGGTATTAAGAGGATCTCCATCGAGAGTTTCATATTTATCAACAAAGTTTTGTGTAGGGCAGACTCCGGACCATGATGTGCTGTTTCCGAAAACACCGTTATACAAAGTTGCTCCAACACCCCGGTTGTCAGTACCCGACTGACCACCACCGTCCCAGTTAAGGTTACCAAAACTGTATGTAAAGAGACTTTCGTCACATACCATTTTACCAAGGAAATTATCTTTCCTGTTGACGAAAGGTAACAGAAAAGCGCCACCATCATCTTCAGCTACCCTGATTGCTGCCCATGCTGCTGCAGCGGCTTCCTTCCAGTCGTTTGGATCTCCTTCGGTGTTCAGAGGACTTGCCCTGAAGAGCAGGGCTCTTGCCTTCATCCCTATTGCAGCCATACCATTGGGACGATACATTTCGTTGCCTCCACCATTATAGTTACCATAGTTAAGGTGGTTGGGAACGCCATTGGGCGGATCCCTGCGAATTTTACCAGCCAGCTTGAAGAAGTAGTAAGATGAATCGAAATCCTGGGCAATCCTGGTAAGGCACTCATGCTTTGATAACCTTGGAATGTCCCACTGATCAGTTGGTCCAAGAACTTTGTCGAGATAAGGGAAGGGACCCCAGAAATTCATAAGGGTAAGGTGGCTGAAAGCCCTGATGAAATAAGCCTGACCCCTGAGGTCATTTTTATCATCATCGGTTGCATCTTCTATTCTGTCTACTTTTCTGAGTGCGGTATTGCTTATTCTTATACACGATATCATCGACTCGAGAACAGGATTCCTTGCACCGTCATAGGTCATTTTATTTACAATAGTCTCCGACATGTTGCCGCTTTTCCAGGCCTGACCTTCCATATAACGACCCTGATCAGAAGCATCTGTTACAGATTCAATCGAATACTTCTGGTCCCATAAGTCCCAGTAAAGCATATAACCCAGTTTGATATTATAATCGCGGTTACCTGAAGAACCTCTATGGCCGTAATATACTGCATCGAAGTATAACTTAAAGGTATTCAGTTTTGAGAAGATCTGAGCCTCTGTAAGCCCTTGTTCCGGAGCTTTGTCAAGGTATTGTTTCAGGCATGAAGTAGGCAATACCATACTCATACCCAATATAATTGTAAGAATTATCAGTTTTTTCATAATTTCTGTCTTTGAGATTAAAATGCTGCCTTAATACCCAATCTGACTGTAGCTACCTGGGGATAATATCCCTGGTAAAAGTTAGTGGCCTCAGGGTCACCCTCAATAAGAGGCGTAATTGTAAACAAGTTATTTCCAGTCGCGTAAACACTAAGGTCTGTAATACCCGCAAACTTATTTAATCGGTTTGTTTTAAAGGTATATCCCAGATAAATATCCTTCAGACGAATATAATCTGCTCTTCTGAAGAATCGGTTTTCAATAATGGTCTGGTATCCACGGTCGGCTTCACCACCACCCCATACAAGAATATCAGCGCTTGAAGTTCCTGCATAATGAAGAGTTGAGTGTGTTGCTGTCTGGTTGTCTGGCCTCCAGTAATTGAGCTGTGATTTGTGAACGCGGAAGTCGCCTTTAATAAATTCGACCTCAAACGCCTGGTTATACTGAACATATTTTCCCTTATTACCCGAGAACATAAAGTTAAACTCAAAACCTTTCCAGGTAAATCCGCCGGAAAAGGAATATGTTATGGGAGGATAAGTCAAACCTTTAATCGGGTATTTATCGTATGCATTCACAGTTCCGTCAGCATTGTAATCAAGGAACTTATAGTCACCAACATACAAACCTGTCAGCGCAATTGGTGAAACATTGTTGTGAATATCATCAATTGTTGTATAGTATCCTGTTCCGGTGAGCTTAACTCCGTTGATTTCAAGTCCTTCCATACCATATTCAGAGTTAAGCATTTCGGTAAGCGGCTTTCCTGCAAGTTTCATATAATCAGGGTAAGCTGGCGGGTCGTCTTTAAATATAACCCTGTTCTCATTCCATCCGAATATACCTCTGACGAAGTATTCGAAGTTTGGAGTAACCGGTTTTCTGAATTCAGCTTCAATTTCAATACCATGTTTTTTCACTTTACCGAGATTAAGTTCCTTTGAACCTACCCCTATCAGGAATGTAACACTCTTTGGCGCCAGAAGCATTTTATCGCGGAATTCATCGAAGAGGTCGACATTAAGAGAAAACGTGTTCTTGAAAAATCCCATTTCAAAACCGAGGTCCCTTTTGCGGGCTCTCTCCCATTGTGCCATTGTGTTGGCCATAAGATCTTCACGTATCAGCCCCCTGTCATCCTTAAAGTAAGAGCTTGTATATAACCAGCGGTTTCTTGCATAATCGCTTCCTACCAATCCGTCGGAATAACGGATTTTAAACTTATTGAACCAGGGAAGGGAATTTTTAAAGAATTGTTCTTCTGAAACTACCCAGCCGACAGCTGCTGCGGGGAAAAATCCAAATCTGTTTTTTGGTGCGAACCTTTCAGAACCGGTATATCCTACGTTGAACTCAAACAAATACTTTTTATCAAAATCATAGGTTGCTCTTCCCACGAGCCCTTCATTAAAGTATGGAAAATCTGTTGTTGAGTTCCTTTGCTGTCTGTTAAAAAGACCCATTAACGATACACTGTGCTTGCCGAAAGTATTCGCATAATTCAGCGAAGTTTCATAGTTCAGGTTTGCATAGTAGCCTCCGTTCAACCCACCGACATTAATATCGAGCACGCCCATTTTCCAGTATTCATTACCCTGGCCGTTCCTTGTCCAAGGATTACTTGCGGTGCCTATTAAAGTATAATCAAGGGTATATTCGGGAAAACCCTGGCTGCCGGTCAGTTGCCTGTTGCTGTAGTAGCTGCTTAACGAGGCTTTACCATTAAAGGATAATCCTTTGACAATAAAATTGAGATCCTGTCTCAGGATAAGGTCGGTGAAAAGCTGGGAACCGAGATCCTTATTGAACTGACCTGAATTCAATCCTGTATATGGATTTCCTGTATATTCTGTTGAATAAGCGAACCTGCTGCCGGAAGCGTCGGGATAATCCTTATCGGGTACGCCCTGCACTACCCATGCAGGGAAATATGCCGGGAATTTCGCTCCACCTGTTGAATACAGGGACCTCCAGGCATTACTGTTTGGATTGTTTTTCCAGTTAAGTGTGCCACCTACATTTAATGAGAGGAGTGTAGATTTCGTAATGTTGAAATCGAGGTTGATCCTGTAGTTAAACTTGTCATTTTTATATCGCATATCATAAAATCCGTCGTGAGCGCCTTTAAAGAATGTACCTTCATGCTCATATCCGAATCCCAGGAAGTACTTTGCGAATTCTGTACCTCCCGATATATTCATGTTCGCATTTGATACCGGAGCAAAAGCATTTGTGCAGGCTTCAAACCAGTTAACATTCGGATAACGCAGCGCATTAAGGGCGGTTGAGGGGCTCTGATATTCGCGGAGAATATCGGGAGTTGTCATATCGGTAAATTGTTGCCCGTTCATCCTTGCTACGTTAAGCATCGACATAGTAGTATAGGAATTAATATAATCAGGAATTCTTGTTGCTTTTTCAAGGCCATAGGAACCTGTAAAACTCATACGCGGCTTACTTAATGAACCGCGTTTTGTTGTTACAACGACGACTCCGTTAGCTCCTTTAGCTCCAAAGACTGCAGTCGCAGAAGCATCCTTGAGAACGGATATTGTATTTATTTCATTAGGGTTCAGTAATGAGAAATCACGTTCAATACCATCAACAAGGACCAGGGGCTGGGAACCGTTCCAGCTCGATAGACCACGGATATAGATGTTAGCTGCGTTATTTCCGGGTTCTCCCTGTGTCTGGATAGTCAAAACACCGGAAAGTTTACCTGCGATCGCGTTTGTTACGGTCGTGGCGCCGGCCTGCATAAGTGTAGCGTTGTTCACCTGGGTAATTGCACCTACGATACTCTCCTTTTTCTGAGTACCATAACCCACAACAACGATCTCATCGATCTGTTTTGTCTCATACACCATGGAAACATTAACAACTGATCCTTGCTGTACTCTTATTTCCTGTGGAGTGTAACCGATGAATGAAAAGACCAGAACGGCTTCCCTGTCAACAATTCGGAGTGAAAATTTACCATTCACGTCAGATATCATACCGGTAGTGGTACCTTTAACAAGAACTGTAACGCCAGCAAGAGCTTCGCCAGTTCCTGCATCCTTTACCGTACCTGTAACATTTCCCTGCTGATCGTTATTCAGACCGGTCAGAGAAAACTCCGTTCCGGTGAAATCTGACCCCGGAGTGTAGAGAGTGCCTGCAGTGACAGTAGTCATCGTGCAGATCAATAATAAAACACACAATTTTATCATAATCGTTAGTTTTAGGCAGCGCTTGCTTGAAAAGAGCAATCGCTTGTCATTAAATTTTTTCATGCATTTGAAATGAATTAACATTAATACTTTTCTTGGTTAGGTCCTTTTATGAAAGGAAAATGAGCTATTATACCTTTCATCGGTTTTTCATGTTCCATCTCTCATTTTAGGTTCGGTTAGTTAGTATTTGTATATATAATTATTTTATTTTAAGCCAATTAAAATCCGGGCAAAGTAATACAGGATATTAGCGTTAACGTTAACGTACATATCGGGAATAAAGCAGGTTTAAGAAGTGACATTTCCTTAAACCCTGATATGAAAATGGCAAATAGGAAAATTCTGATAACGATCAAGTGGTCCATCTGACAGGTTAGGGTTAAAAAATAAGGGCCTTTTGTGACCAGAAATACCGGGTTAGGAGTACTTCAAGGTTAGGTAACAATAATTCCCCGAAGCAATGTTAGAAATAAAAAAACAAATAACCAACTCATGGAAATTATTTTATTAACATTTTTTGACAAACTGACTTTCCAAAGTAAAATATGATTAAAATCTGATGACTGGAAATTTTAAAGTGTCATATATAATAATACGGTATATATATTAAAATCTGATGAAGGTTATAAAAGAGACTTTTGATTACAGTTGTTTTCGCTTTATTATATTTGTATCACCAGACTAATACTACCTGTCATGAAAAAACTCACCTTTCCATTTATTATTTTTATGCTGTTCATTGGATACGCAGTTGGCCAGAAATTACCAACCGGTGATCCTAAAGACTTCAAGTTACAAACTTGTCTGCACTCCGTAAGCTATATGGGTATCTGGAGGGGACAGGCAACTCTCACTGTTGACCAGTTCCTGCTGAAAGCCAAAGAACTCGGTTTTGATGGTGTCATGCTTGCAGCAAAACGTCCGCATGTTTCACTTATTGATTATGATGATGCAGCCAGACAAAAGCTTCGTGCAAGAATCAAAGAGCTTGGTCTGGAGCTGGTATGTCTGGCAGGATACTGTGACTTCACTGCCGGAGTAGACAAACCCGGTGTCCCGAATGTTGAAATAGAGGCAATATATGTCGGAGAACTTGCGCGCCTTGCCCGGGACCTTGGAACAAATATTGTCAGAGTCTATACAGGTTATGAACGACCCGATATGCCTTATGACAAACAATATGCAATGGTAGTTGAAGGTCTTCAGATAGCAGGAAAAATAGCTGCCAGATACGGAGTGACCCTTGCAGTTCAAAATCATCATGATATTGCATTGCATCATGAGGCAATGAAATGGCTTCTTGATGAGGTGAACCTTCCAAACGTAAAGGCAGCTTTCGATTGCTGGTCACCTACCCTGGAAGGATTATCTTCTGCTGAGATAAAGAAAGCTCTAAATATTATGAAACCTTATATTATACATACTACAACTGCGGATTATAAAGAACTGCCAAGATTTAAATATGAGCACAATCAGACAAATTATGTTGCCCTACAATCGCAGATGAGAGCAGTACCTATGGGACAGGGATTCATTGATTATAAAACATTTATTAATACCCTGAAAGAAATTGGTTATCAGGGTTATATTGCATATGAAATGTGTGAAGTACTGGAAGGCGGTGGGTCGATTGAGAATCTCGATAAGAGTGCGAAAGCGTTTCTTGAGTATGTGAAACAGTTCAGGTAGGTGAAAGGGTGAAAGGGTGAAAAGAGGTATTATGAAGAACTATTATAATTAACCCAAGATGCTAATTAATATTTTAGTTCAAATATAATGTATTCTCCATAGATATCTTCTAAACCCATCCCCCCATCCCCCTTCCCTTAAGGTTAAGGGAAGGGGGTGTAAACCAATGATTATTAATTAAATCTCCCTTCCCTTATGCTTAAGGGAAGGGTTGGGGATGGGTTAAGAAATATTTAAGGGAAGAGAGGTCTTAGTCCAAATTATAATAAATTTTAAAACTAGCAATTTAAGTTATTTAATGAAAAGATCAGGACTATTAATATTGGTAATTTTGGCGGTCACGTTGTTTTCTCTTAATGGAATCAGACCGGATAAAAACATTCAACAGGAAGTAATTAAGGTACTTAAGAAAGAAATTATTGTACGGGCCGATAAAGTACTTTATGAGAAGCCGTTAACTATTACCAGTTTTATTTGCAAGCGAAGCGCCGGAGGAGCTCATGACTTTTATTCTGAAGGCGATTACTGGTGGCCGGATCCCGCTAACCCTGATGGCCCATATATTCAAAAAGATGGTATGACAAATCCGGAAAATTTCACAGATCACCGGAAAGCTATGATAAGATTTAGTCAGATCGTTGGATCACTTGCCTCAGCCTATAAGATAACCGGCGACGAAAAATATGTCAGACAGGCTTTTATTCATCTTAAAGCCTGGTTCGCAGACTCTTCCACACGGATGAATCCTTCACTGTTATATTCCCAGGCTATAAAGGGAAGATTTACAGGCAGGGGAATTGGCATTATCGATACCATTCAGCTGATGGAAGTGGCGCAGGGGATAATCGCTATGGAGAATGCAGGATGTGTCGACAAACAGCTGCTGAGCGCCATAAAGTCATGGTTTATCGATTATCTGAAATGGCTTACAAATCACCAGTACGGTAAGGATGAGATGAATGCTAAAAATAACCATGGAACATGCTGGGTAATGCAGGCTGCATTATTTGCAAAACTGACTGGGAATTCTGAGATTCTTGAGTTGTGCCGGAAACGATATAAGGAGATCATTTTGCCGGACCAGATGGCGGCAGATGGCAGTTTTCCTCAGGAGATTAAAAGGACAAAACCATATGGATACTCGTTGTTTAATCTCGACGCAATGACAATGATATGTCAGATTCTGTCTGACAAAAACAACGATCTCTGGAACTGGAAGACAAACGATGGAAAATCGATCCGAAAAGGCATTGAGTTTCTCTATCCATTTGTCGCCGACAAGAGTAAATGGCCATATGATCACGATGTAATGTACTGGGAAAACTGGCCGGTGGCACAACCGTTCCTGGTTTTTGGGGCAAATGAATTTGGCGTCAAAACATGGTTGGATACATGGAAATCACTGGAACATTTTCCTACTCTCGAGGAGGTTATTCGAAACCTTCCGGTACGAAATCCGGTAATATGGATAATGTAGGGGTTGTTGAAAAAGTCCACCACCTCCCCCCTACATAAAACCCTGAAGGTGTTTCTGCAAAAACCAAAAATATGATTATCAGACAATCAAATTTTTATTAATTTTCCAGATTGAAAAATAATCCTAAAAATCATAAAAATGAAAAAAACTATTATTACTATGGGTGCAATTTTACTTCTGTTTCAGGGAGTTGCTGCACAGACACCGCTTACAAAAGATCAGCGCATGCAATGGTGGCGTGAAGCCAGGTTTGGTATGTTTATCCATTGGGGTGTCTACTCAGTTCCGGCTGGAATATGGGATGGCCGGCAGATCGGAGGTATAGGTGAGTGGATAATGAACCGGGCAAAGATTCCGGTTGCAGATTATCAACGTATGGCAAAGCAGTTTAACCCAGTCAAATATGATCCTGATGCATGGGTCAGTATGGCAAAAGATGCTGGAATGAAGTATATTGTAATTACTTCAAAACATCACGATGGTTTTGCTCTGTTCGAAACAAAAGCAAGCAAGTGGAATGTTGTTGATGCAACCGCTTACGGGAAGGATCTGCTGAAACCCCTGGCAGAAGCCTGTAAAAAGTATGGTATAAAACTGGGTTTTTACTACTCGCAGGCTCAGGACTGGAATAATCCCGGAGGTGCTGCTTCCCGTAAAATTACAAAAGAGGGATGGGCAAATCCTGATTCCGTCATTATTGATGCCTATACAAAAGAACATAAAGGTCATTGGGATCCTGCCCAGGAAAAGAAAACATTTGATGAATACATTGATGGAGTCGCTGTTCCCCAGGTGAAGGAATTGCTTACAAATTACGGTGACCTGGCGGTGCTATGGTGGGATACACCAACTAATATGACGGATGAAGCTGCAACCAAATTGCAGTCACTTCTCAGCCTGCAACCAAAGATTATTACAAATGACCGTCTCAAACGTCCAAATTTTCCAGGTGATCACAAAACTCCTGAACAAAAAATTCCCAACCTTGCAGATCTCGATGGAACAGATTGGGAAACCTGCATGACAATGAACGGAACATGGGGTTATAAAAGTTATGATCACAATTATAAAACTCCGGAAACTCTTATCAGGAACCTGCTGGACATTGCATCAAAAGGAGGCAATTTCTTATTAAATGTTGGTCCGACAGACCTGGGTGAATTTCCGAAGGAAAGCGTTGATATTCTCTCAAAAATGGGTCAGTGGATGAAAGTAAACGGGGAAGCCGTCTATGGAACAAAAGCAAGCCCCTGGGGATTGTTTGACTGGGGCCGTTGCACTAAAAAAGAGACACAAAATAGTACAATTCTGTATTTTTCTGTTTTTAACTGGCCGGCAAACGGAAAATTGTCAATTCCCGGATTGAAAAACGGAGTTTCTTCAGCAATAGTTCTTGCAACAGGAGCCAAGCTCAGGACATCCGGTTCAGGGATGGGGTTAGAAATAGTCCTTCCCGCAAAAGCACCCGATCCAATAGCTTCAGTTATTAAGGTTGTGGTAAAAGGCAATGTTGAAACCAAAGCGGTCCCGGCAAAATAAAAAATTTATGAAAAGAAAAAGAATCTTCTGTTGTACTTTTTTTGCATTTACACTTTTGACATTTGCTTCTTCTCAATCCATAAAAGTAAACTCAATCCCAGCTCTGCAGCAAGCTATTAATAATGCTTCTCCTGGTGAAAGTATTGTTGTAAACAATGGATCATATTCAACAAGCGAAAGCATTGCTATCTCCGGAAAGGGAACGAAAGATAAACCTATTAAAATCGAAGCCGAAACTGTTGGCGGTGTCGAAATAAGTGGGACTAATGGTTTTGTGATCTCTTCAGGCTCTGAATACATTATCGTAAAGGGATTTTTCTTCAAACAAAAAACCGGTACATGTTCAATAGCGGCCGGCGCAACACATTGTATTATAACGGGAAATATTTTCGAATGTGCTCCGGTTAACTCCGGAACTAAACCCTATCTGAATATTTCGGGAGACGACAACGAGGTAAGTTATAATACTTTTCAGAACAAGAGCGATGAGGGTCAAATGGTATCAGTTCAGGGACCCGGAGGTGACAGGATGGCAAAACGGGCATGGATACATCATAACTATTTTTTCAACTTCCCTCCAAAGGCGAATAATTGCTCGGCGATTCAGATAGGATTAAGCGGAAGAAGTATGGATTCGTCATTTTGCATCATTGAGCATAATCTGTTCATCAGAACAGCAGGAGAAAACGAAGGTGCTATTTGTGCAAAAGCCTGTAATAACATAATACGATTCAACACATTCGGGGAGGGATCAGATGAACTGTCACTTCGTCATGGTAATCGCAGCCAGGTTTACGGAAACTTCTTTATTGGCTGCACCGGCCTCCGTTTCAGCGGTGATGACCATAAAATTTACAGCAATTACTTTAACGGATGCCGCGAAGCTATAGTCTGTACAAACGGTGATGGTGAAGTCAATGAGGGCTCAAAACTTACATGTCATGACAGGCCTGACCGAGTTCAGATAATCTTTAATACTCTTGTTAATTGCAGGAATAATTTCCGCCAGCCGGCACGGGCAAACGGACTTGGTTCAACAAACATTACTTTTGCCAACAACATAATCCAGGGCGGAGCACCAATATCAATCTCCGGGATATACCTTAACCCTGTCTGGAAAGCCAATATGATCTGGCAGACAACGGGTGGTGACATGCCTTCCTTGGGTTTTGAACTGAAAGATCCTGAATTATCTCCATCCGAATTCAGGATCAACAGGTTCGGGTCAATACCTGCTTCCACCAGGCCGCTTACAATAAACGATGTCGGGCCTCAGGCAGGAAAATTAATCTCTAAATAGTATGATCAGGATATTATTACTTACAACAGCAATTCTGGGTCAGGCAATTTGTCTGGCCGCTCCGGAGAAACTCAGTATCAAAAGCCCTGATGGTAAACTGGCATGTAAGTTATTGATTGAGAAAAAACAGCTCTATCTGTCAGTCTTCTTTAATGGAAAGCAAATAATCAATCCATCCGGGCTTGTATTTAAAATTAATGGGAAGGATATAACAAGTGATGTGGTTATTGGTAAAAATGACAAGTATTCGGTGAACGAGACTTACCCGTGGAACGGCATGCACTCAATATCCTTTGACAAATGTAATGGGACAGTCATCTGGCTTCATCAGACAGGTACTAAAAATGATTATGTTGTAGAACTTAAAGTATTTAATGATGCTGTGGCATTCAGGTTTAAAGTTCCCGGTAATGCATATGTGGTTAGGGAACCAGATGAAGCTACAGTTTTTAAACTTCCTGGTGGAAGCACTGTCTGGTATCATGATCTATACATGCATTATGAAGGAGTTCATATTAAAAAGCTTTTAGATACGATCCCTTCCGGACAGTGGGCAGCTCCTCCGCTGACAATTAAACTGCCTGATGGAGCTGGCTATGCCTCAATCACTGAAGCCAATCTGGTAAATTATGCTGGCATGGCTTTGCAGACTGACGGGGCAAATGGTTTTACAGTGAGACTTGGACATAGCCATCCTCCCTCCTATCCCTATGTTCTCAGATATACAAAGGAGGATGTGGCAAGGTTGTCAAGAATTGCTGAAGTGACAGGTACCATCATTACTCCCTGGAGAGTAATAATGATCGGAAAAGACCTGAATACTCTGGTTAACTGTGATGCAGTAAATAGTCTCTGCCCTTCTCCCGACAAAGAGCTTTTTTCCAATGGTATAAAGACCGACTGGATAAAGCCTGGAAGGGCAGTATGGAAATACCTCGACGGTGGCGGTGACGGGACTCTGAGTGTTATGAAGAAGTTCTCAAAAGAGGCAGCTGAACTTGGATTTGAATACAATATCCTTGAGGGATTCTGGAGCCGCTGGCCGGACGATTCGGTAAAAACGCTGGTTGACTATTCAAAAAAACTTGGAGTGGGGATAATCGTGTGGAAACATTCGAAAGACCTTCGCGATTCTCTGAAAAGGAAAGAATTTTTTCAGCGACTTCACGACCTGGGAATTGCCGGAATTAAAATTGATTTCTTCGATCATGAAGCAAAAGAGGTGATCGATCTATATAAATCCATTGCACAGGAATCGGCAGCCTTAAAACTGTTACTAATTTTTCACGGCGCCAACAAACCTACCGGATTATCAAGAACATATCCGAATATTTTGATCTATGAAGGAGTAAAAGGAATGGAAGCCAGTAAACTGCCCGACAGGGCCACACATGAGACAACCTTACCTTTTACTCGAATGCTCGCCGGTCCGGCAGACTACACTCTTTGTCATTACGGTGCCAGGAGACAAAATACTACATGGGTGCACCAGACCGCAACGGCTGCAATTTTTGCAGCACCAGTAATTACCTATGCTGCTACCCCTTCAAATATTATTTTAAATCCTTGTGCCGATATGGTTAAAAGCATTCCTTCAGTCTGGGATGAGACTATTGTTCTTCCTCCCTCAGAAATAGGCGAACTGGCAGTTTATGCACAAAGAAAAGGGACAGCATGGTTCCTTTCAGTAATAAACGGCGTACAACCAAGAAGTTTAAAGATACCATTGAGTTTTCTTGGAGGCAGTGTTTATGATGCCCTCATTCTCAGCGACAATGCTGATAATCCTGCTTCCGCCAGAACCGAAAGCAGGCAAATGAAGAAAGGTGATAATCTCAATATTGAACTGGGAATCGGCGGCGGTTTTATTGCAAGATTCACCAGGTAAAACTGTAGTCAGGAAACTACAATTTAATTGAAGCGATGTCGGGAAACTTCGCTTTGCTGTCCGTTTGAACGTTCTTTTTATTTCAACCAGGTCGCTCGGCGAAGTCTCCCGACTTCGCTGTTCTTAATGAAAAATAAATCGGATTTTCAAGAAAAACTCACTTTTTGTTTGATTTTTTAAAACTATAGCTATCTTTGCTGATCAATTTTCAGAAGAAATGAAGAATTATTTATTACTTATCATTTGGGCTATCATAATTATTGCTTCAGGCACATGATCCGGAATAAGTATATAATATCTTAAAAATATGAAGGCTTTCCGGAAAAATGGAAAGCTTTTTTCTTAATATAGAATGATGAACGAACTTAGAAGTGCAACGACAATTTCCGGCCGGAAGATGGCTGGTGCCAGAAGTCTCTGGCGTGCAAACGGTATGAAAGAAGAGCATTTCGGGAAACCAATAATTGCGGTAGTAAACTCTTTCTCCCAGTTTGTCCCGGGACATGTTCATCTTCATGAGATAGGCCAGATAATAAAAAGTGAGATTGAAAAAACCGGGCATTTTGCGGCTGAATTCAATACTATAGCTATAGATGACGGCATAGCAATGGGACATAATGGGATGCTTTACTCCCTGCCTTCCAGGGAACTGATTGCTGATAGCGTTGAATACGTCTGCAATGCCCACATGGCAGATGCAATGATCTGCATAAGCAATTGTGATAAGATCACGCCCGGAATGCTAATGGCTGCAATGCGTCTTAATATACCCGCAGTATTCGTTTCAGGCGGGCCGATGGAAGCTGGTATTTACAATAAAAAACATATCGACCTCATCGATGCAATGGTTCTTGGTGCTGATAATTCGGTAAGTGATTCTGATCTGCATGACCTGGAAATGGTTGCTTGTCCGACTTGTGGCTCATGTTCAGGAATGTTCACTGCAAACTCAATGAACTGTCTTAATGAAGCACTGGGTCTTGCTCTGCCTGGTAACGGAACTGTACTGGCAACCCACAGAGACAGATTGGGACTTTTTACAAAGGCTGCAAAATTAATAGTTGACGTAGCAGGAAGATATTATAATGATGGAGATTCGGGTGTTTTACCACGGTCGATAGCAACACGTGAAGCATTTTTAAATTCGATGTCTCTTGATATTGCCATGGGAGGTTCAACGAATACGGTTTTACACCTGCTTGCAATTGCTCATGAAGCAGGAGTAGATTTCAAAATGAAGGATATCGACGAGTTGTCGCGTAAAATACCTAATATATGCAAGGTAGCTCCAAGCTCCGGATATCATCTTCAGGATGTAAACCGGGCAGGCGGCATTTTTTCAATCCTGGGGGAACTTGCAAGGTACAACATTATTAACACCTCCGTAAAAAGGATTGACTACCCGACCCTCCTTGAAGCATTAAAAGACTGGGATATTATGGGTGGAAAAGCAATTCAGGAAGCTTATGACATTTTCAGATCTGAACCTTCAAATATCAAAAGATTGGAAATGGGATTCAATGATTCCTATTATAAAGAACTTGATACAGACAGGGAAAAGGGATGTATCAGAAGCATTGAAAATGCCTATAACAAGGATGGCGGTTTAGCAGTACTATATGGAAATATTGCCAGCGACGGGGGCATCATAAAGACAGCAGGAGTCGATCCTGCCTTTTTTAAGTTCACCGGTCCCGCCAGGGTATTTGATTGCCAGGAAGATGCAGTAGGGTCGATCCTTGATGGAAGTGTAAAAGCAGGTGATGTCGTGGTGATTAGATTTGAAGGACCTGCAGGAGGCCCCGGCATGCAGGAAATGCTTTACCCTACATCCTATCTTAAATCAAAAGGTCTCGATAAAAAGTGTGCACTGATAACTGATGGCCGCTTTTCGGGGGGTACCTCCGGCTTGTCCGTTGGTCATATATCCCCTGAGGCTGCATCTAAAGGAACCATTGCACTCATTGAAAATGGTGATTCAATAGAAATAGATATTAAAAACCGCAACATCAATGTATTAGTGCCATATGAAGAACTGATCAGACGTAAAGAAAAAGAAGAATTACAGGGGAACCTCTCTTATAAACCAAAAAACCGTAAACGGAATGTTCCCTCTTCTCTGAGGGCGTACGCTGCCAACGTAAGTTCTGCTGATCTTGGCGCAATAAGACTAATTTAAAACAAAACAATCTTTATGAATACCGAAAAAGAAACTGAAAATAAAACAATTCGTCTTAACGGACATGATCAGATATCGGGGGCGCAGGCCTTGCTCGATTCGCTTCTTGCTGAGGGTGTGGATACAGTTTTCGGTTACCCGGGAGGTGCTATTATGCCTGTTTATGACAAGCTCCTCGATTACAATGACAGAATAAGTCATATTCTCACACGTCATGAACAGGGTGCAGCACATGCTGCTCAGGCTTATGCAATGGTAACAGGGAAACCTGGTATTTGCTTTGCAACTTCCGGTCCGGGAGCTACCAATCTTGTAACTGGTATTGCGAATGCATTTCTCGATTCCGTCCCTGTGATTTTTATTACAGCTCAGGTCGTTTCAGGGCTTATCGGAACAGATGCCTTTCAGGAGACAGATATTCTTGGCGTTTCAATGCCTGTTACAAAATGGAATTGCCAGGTCAAGAAAGCACAGGATATACCTGAAGCTATCTCGAAAGCATTTTATATTGCCAGATCAGGCAGACCGGGCCCTGTACTCATCGACATTACCAAAGATGCTCAGTATGAGAAGCTGGATTTCAAATACGCTAAATGTAACTATATAAGAAGTTATAATCCGCACATTCCGCTTCATACCAAGGAGATTGAATCTGCCGCAATTATTATCAATCATGCCTCAAGACCGCTTATTCTTGCAGGGCATGGAGTTATTATTTCCGGGGCTGAAGCAGAATTGAAAGCATTTGCCGAAAAAACAGGAATCCCTGTTGCTCTGACACTTATGGGACTATCGGCTTTCCCTTCAAACCACAGATTGTATGCAGGAATGCTTGGGATGCATGGCAATTATGCTCCAAATTTACTCACCAATCAGGCCGACCTCCTTATTGCAATTGGGATGCGTTTCGATGACCGGGTAACAGGTAATCTTAAAAAATATGCACCTGAAGCAAGTATCATTCACATTGAAATCGACAGGGCAGAAATTAATAAGAATATCAGGGTGGACATAGAGGTCAATAATGACGCAGGAGAAGCTCTCAGGCATCTGATGCCTCTTGTAAAAGAGAATTCATTCGAGAAATGGATTAGAGAATTCAGGATCTGCGATAAAACCGAAATGGAAAAAGTCATAAAGCCCGAGACGAGACCGACCCAGGGTAATATAAAGATGGGTGAAGTTGTGAGAATCCTTTCGGAGTTAACAAATGGAGAGGCAGTAATTGTGACTGATGTTGGTCAGAACCAGATGTCAGCAGCCAGGTATTATAAGTTCACTAAACCAAAAACATTCGTTACCTCAGGTGGCATGGGAACAATGGGATTCGGGCTTCCTGCTTCCGTTGGAGCAAAAATCGGACGGCCCGATGTACCTGTAATTGCATTTCTGGGTGATGGAGGTTTCCAGATGACTATCCAGGAACTGGGCACAATTATGCAATACAAAGTTCCGGTTAAAGTTATCATCCTGAATAACAGTTTCCTTGGAATGGTCAGGCAGTGGCAGGACATGTTCTTCGGTAAAAGGTATGCTTCTACGGCGTTGGTAAATCCCGACTTTGTTAAGGTCGCAGAGGCTTATCAAATCCCCTCAAAAAGAGTTGTGGAACGCGAAGACCTGCAGGGATCTATTCAGGAAATGCTTGATTCAAAGGGCCCTTATATACTTGAAGTGACTATTGAAAAAGAGGGAAATATTCTCCCGATGGTGGAACCCGGGTCTTCTGTATCAGACATAACACTGACATATTAATTGTGTAAATAATATACTATGAATAAACAGGAATTTACAATTTCGATATTTACCGAGGACCATATCGGTATACTAAACCAGATTACAATAATACTTACCCGGAGGCAAATCAATATTGACAGTATAACGGCCTCAGAATCTGTTGTTAAAGGAGTTCATTTGCTCACTATTGTGGTCAAGACGTCTGCCGAAATGGTCAATAAAGTTGCAAGACAGTTCGAGAAGCTGATAGATGTCCTGAAGGTTTTTGTTCACACATCTGATGAGATCATTTATCAGGAGATAGCACTTTTTAAAGTATCAACCAAAGCTATGCTCTCAGGTAATCTTATAGATACTATCGTTAGAACATATAATGCACGGTCTATTGAAATTACACCGGAATATATGGTTATTGAGAAGACAGGTCATAAGCAGGAAATAGTCCAGCTGCTTCATTTTCTTGAACCCCATGGATTACTTCAGTTTGTCAGATCCGGAAGAGTGGCTATAACCAAACAGGTAAAAGAGCTTAACTCTTATCTTCTTGAAATGGACCAGGCGAGCAGGACTAAAACCGAGGGGGCAGAAGTATATAATTAAGACAAAAGTTACATATTAAAATTAATACTATGGCAAAAATTGATTTTGGTGGAGTTGTTGAGAACGTTGTGACCAGGAAAGAATTCTCCCTGGCAAAAGCACGCGAAGTGCTGAAAAATGAGACGGTAGCTGTTATCGGTTACGGTGTACAGGGACCAGCACAGGCCTTAAATATGAAAGACAACGGTATAAAGGTAATTGTAGGTCAGGCTCCGGAATTTAAATCTGACTGGGACAAAGCCCTTAAAGACGGTTTTATTGAGGGGAAGACTCTCTTCTCAGTTGAAGAGGCTGCCCAAAAAGGAACTATAATTCAATACCTTGTTTCTGATGCTGCCCAGCGGATACTTTGGCCAAAACTTAAACCGTGTCTCAACGAGGGTGATGCCCTCTACTTTTCTCATGGATTTTCAATTACATACAAAGAACAGACAGGAGTTATACCTCCGGCAAATGTTGATGTAATTCTATGTGCACCCAAAGGTTCCGGGACAAGTGTACGCCGTAATTTCCTCGCTGGCGCCGGAATAAATTCCAGTTATTCAGTCTTTCAGGATTATACCGGCAGAGCTGAAGAACGGGCTGTAGCTCTGGGGATTGCAATAGGTTCTGGTTATCTCTTCCCTACAACTTTTGAAAACGAGGTTTACAGCGACCTGACCGGTGAACGTGGTGTTCTTATGGGTGCACTGGCAGGCATAATGGATGCACAGTACCAGGTTCTGAGGGAGAATGGACACTCTCCTTCTGAAGCCTTCAACGAGACTGTTGAAGAGCTTACCCAAAGCCTCATACGACTTGTCGATGAGAATGGAATGGACTGGATGTACGCCAACTGCAGCGCTACCGCCCAGCGCGGAGCTCTTGACTGGCGTCCGAAATTCAAAGCTGCAACACTCCCGGTCTTTAAAGATCTTTATAGAAAAGTAAAGTCAGGCGAAGAATGTAAGAGGGTCCTTGATTCAACTGGAGCAGCTGATTACAAAAAGGTCCTGGAGGGAGAACTTAAAGAACTGGGGAATTCCGAAATGTGGCGGGCAGGCGCAGCAGTAAGAAAACTCAGACCTGTAAAATAAACATAACCCAAAAAATTGAAATTATGAGTGGTAAGATACTGATTTTCGACACAACCCTGCGCGACGGTGAGCAGGTCCCTGGTTGCCAGCTCAACACTATCGAGAAGATTGAGGTTGCCCAGGCCCTTGAAGCACTTGGAGTTGATGTCATAGAGGCCGGATTCCCCGTTTCAAGCCCCGGAGATTATAATTCAGTTGTGGAAATTTCAAAAGCAGTCAATGAACCTGTGATATGCGCTCTTACACGGGCGGTTAAAAAAGATATTGAAGTGGCGGCCGAATCACTCCAGTATGCAAAGAGAAAAAGAATCCATACTGGGATAGGTGTGTCATCTTATCACATCGAACATAAGCTGATGACCACACCAGGTGAGATAATAAAGAGAGCAGCTGACGCGGTGAAATATGCCAGGAAATTTGTTGATGATGTGGAATTTTATGCAGAGGATGCCGGAAGGTCTGAAAATGAATACCTCGCAAGAGTGATTGAAGCCGTTATTAAAGCAGGTGCAACAGTTGTGAACATCCCTGATACCACTGGTTATTGTCTCCCTGAGATGTACGGAGAAAAGATCAGGTATCTGGTGAACAATGTGCCAAATATTGACAAGGCAATCATCTCAACTCACTGTCACAACGATCTGGGTATGGCTACAGCAAATACAATTATGGGAGTTATCAACGGGGCAAGACAGGTTGAGGTAACAATAAATGGAATAGGAGAAAGAGCAGGAAACACATCTCTCGAAGAAGTTGTGATGATCCTTAAGAGTCATAAGGGTTTGAATCTGTCAACCGGTATTAATACAAAACTGATTTACAATACAAGCAGGCTCGTATCCACTCTTATGAGTATGCCGGTTCAGCCTAATAAGGCAATAGTCGGCAGGAACGCATTTGCACATTCATCGGGTATCCACCAGGATGGCGTTCTGAAGAACAGGGAGAATTATGAGATCATCGATCCCATTGAAGTGGGAATAAAGGAATCTTCAATTATTCTTACTGCCAGAAGTGGCAGGGCTGCACTTAGCCACCGCCTGGAGGTACTGGGGATAAATTATAAAAAGGAGGATCTCGATGATATTTACCACCGCTTTCTCCTGATGGCTGATAAAAAGAAGAATATAACTGATGAAGACATAAGGATCCTGAGCGGAGAAGTCTTTCTTAATGAAAAACCTCTCAAGCTTGAGGTATTGCAGGTTACATGTGGCAAAACAGCAGTTCCCGTTGCTACAGTCGGGATAAGAATAAATGGAGAAGTCCATACTTCAACTGCATCAGGAAATGGACCGATTGACGCTTCCTTTACTGCTGTAAGACAACTGATCAGTAAGACTGTTCATCTTGAAGAATTTCTTATCCAGGCTATTACGAAAGGAAGCGATGATCTTGGCAAAGTCCATATTCAGGTTGAACACCAGGGAAGCATCTACTATGGCTTCTCAGCCAATCTTGATATAATAACAGCATCTGTAGAAGCATTTATAGATGCAATTGCAAAAATAAAATGAAGCCAAAAACGCTTTTCGACAAGATCTGGGATGAGCATGTTGTTTATTCTATTAAAGATGGACCGGATGTTCTTTATATCGACCAGCACTATATTCACGAGGTAACAAGCCCACAGGCTTTTAATAGTCTGGATGAAAGAGGTATTCCGGTTTTCAGACCTTTAAGGACGCTGGCAACTGCTGACCATAACATTCCGACAAAAAATCAGCATCTGCCCATCAGTGATGACCTCTCAAGGATACAGGTTGAAAAATTAACGGAGAATTGTGTTAAACACAATATAAAACTGTTCGGGCTCAATCATCCCAATAACGGAATAGTGCATGTTATCGGTCCTGAACTTGGTTATACAAGACCGGGGATGACAATCGTGTGCGGCGACAGCCATACTTCGACCCATGGCGCTTTTGGTACCGTAGCTTTTGGTATAGGAACCAGTGAAGTGGAAATGGTACTTGCGACGCAATGCATCCTTCAGGCAAAGCCAAAAACATTGAAGATCACGATAGACGGCGATTTGAATAAGGGAGTGATATCCAAGGATATAATCATGTATGTTATTTCAAAACTCTCCTCAGGCGGCGCAACAGGTTATTTTGTAGAATATTGCGGATCGACTATCGAAAAACTGAGCATGGAGTCACGTATGACAATATGTAATATGAGCATTGAGATGGGAGCCAGAGGAGGACTTATAGCACCAGATAAAATAACCTTCGGCTATCTTAAAGATCGTCCTGAAGTATTGAAGCTTAACGATTGGGAAGCATCAATAAATAAATGGGAAAAACTTAAGTCCGACCCCGATGCAAAATTCGATCATGAAATCAATATTACTGCCTCTGAAATAAAACCTATGATAACTTTCGGGACAAATCCGGGCATGGCGATCCCGATTGAGAGCAGTATTCCTGAATACGGAGGAAATGACAAAAAGGGGAATGATTCCTTTATTAAATCGCTTGAGTACATGGGATTCAAGCCAGGCGAAAAAATTTCCGGACACGCCGTCGATTATGTCTTTCTCGGAAGTTGTACAAACGGAAGAATAGAAGATTTCAGGGCATTCACGCAGATTGTAAAAGGAAGGAGAAAAGCTACCGGAATAACTGCACTGCTTGTTCCAGGTTCAAAACTGGTGGAAGAGCAGGTTAAGAAAGAGGGGCTTCTGGAAATATTAAATGATGCCGGATTTGAACTGCGGCAACCTGGATGTTCATCTTGCCTTGCAATGAACGAGGATAAGATACCTCCTGGTAAATATGCAGTATCCACTTCGAACAGAAACTTTGAAGGCAGACAGGGACCGGGTGCAAGAACACTGCTGGCAAGTCCACTAACTGCTGCGGCGGCGGCAATTACTGGTAAGATAACTGATCCATCAGAGTTTATAAATACTTAATTGCGATTTAAAAAAAATAAAATGTCAAAAGAGAAGATAAATATACTCGAATCTACATGCGTTCCTCTTCCGGTTGAAAATGTAGACACCGATCAGATAATTCCTGCAAGATTCCTTACAGCCACAACAAGGCAGGGTTTCGGAGATAATCTCTTCCGCGACTGGAGGTATCTGAAAGATGGAAGCGTTGATGAAAACTTCATTCTGAATGATAAATCGTTTAAAGGCAAGATACTCGTAACTGGCAAAAACTTTGGCTGTGGCTCAAGCAGGGAGCATGCAGTATGGGCAATTTACGATTATGGTTTCAGAGTGGTTATTTCAAGCTTTTTTGCAGACATTTTTATGAATAATTCCTTTAATAACGGACTTCTTCCATTGATTTTACCTGAACAAACTGTAAAGGATCTGATACAGATCATCCAGAAACATCCCGAAACGAAAGTAAAAATAAGTCTCGAGGCTCAGATCGTTGAGATACCATCCATCGGCAGAGTTGCCGGATTCGAGATAAACCAGTATAAAAAAGAATGTCTTATCAATGGATTCAATGATATTGACTATCTGATTAGTATCAGGGACAAGGTTGTTGATTATGAAAACAGGAAAGGTTTGACATGATGAGATTAGAAATTATGGATACCACTCTCAGGGATGGTGAGCAGACCCAGGGAGTTTCGTATACACCACAGGAAAAACTGCACATTGCAAAACTTCTGCTAAATGAGGTAAAAGTTGACAGGGTAGAGATTTCTTCGGCCCGGGTTTCAGCAGGTGAATTCGAAGCTGTTTCACTGATTGCCGATTGGGCTACGCAATTCAATATTCTTGACAAAATCGAGGTTCTTGGATTTGTTGACGGAGACATCTCTTTAAACTGGATCCGTGATGCGGGAGCAAGAGTTGTAAACCTCCTCTGCAAAGGATCTCGCCGCCATGTGGAAAAACAGTTGAGAAAAACAGCCAAGCAGCATTCCGCCGATATAAGGGAACTCATTCACAGGGCTGATAATATGAACATTACAGTCAATATCTACCTGGAGGACTGGTCGAATGGAATGCTGAATTCTGAAGATCATGTAATCTATATGCTTGACTCCCTGAAGGATGAAAAAGTAGCCAGGTTTATGCTTCCGGATACACTGGGAATTCTAAATCCTGATCAGACATTCCTGTTTTGCCGGAAAATGATAAACAGATATCCTGACCTGCATTTTGATTTTCATGCACATAATGATTACGATCTGGCGGTTGCAAATGTTTTTGCCTCAGTCAAAGCTGGGGTGCAGGGTGTCCATACAACGGTAAACGGACTTGGGGAGAGGGCTGGCAATGCTCCGTTGTCGAGCGTAATCAGTGTTATACGCGATCAT
Organism: uncultured Bacteroidales bacterium; assembly: GCA_963813405.1. Taxonomy (GTDB): domain Bacteria; phylum Bacteroidota; class Bacteroidia; order Bacteroidales; family VadinHA17; genus LD21. The sequence continues at coordinate 478,444 of CAWEYU010000005.1, read as the reverse complement.
CTCGATACTGGAATAGGTGTTGATGAAGGTGAAATAACCAGGGTCAGTAAAATTGTTGAGTCTTTCAGTGGCATCAGGATTCCTGTTAACAAACCAATAATCGGTGAAAATGTCTTCACACAGACCTCAGGAATTCATGCTGATGGCGACAGCAAGGATAATCTCTATTATAATGATCTGCTGCCTGAAAGGTTTGGCAGAAAAAGAAAGTATGCACTTGGAAAACAGTCAGGTAAAGCTACCATACGTAAAAACCTTGAAGAGTTCGGTGTCGATCTGAACCCTGAATCGCTGGCTAAGGTTACCCAAAGAGTTATTGAACTTGGCGATAAAAAAGAAAATGTCACAACCGAAGATCTTCCCTTTATAATCTCAGATGTGCTTGGAACCGAAAACATTAACTACAAAATATTTATAAAAAACTATTCATTGTCACTCTCTTACGGACTCCGGCCGACAGCCAGTGTGCAGATTGAGATTGACGGGGAGGTTTTTGAAGAGACTTCTTCAGGTGACGGTCAGTATGACGCATTCATGAAAGCTCTGAGAAAAATCTATGGCAGGCTTAATAAGGATTTTCCTGTTCTCACAGATTACTATGTATCAATACCACCCGGAGGAAAAACTGATGCCCTTGTTGAAACTGTGATCACATGGAATCTGTCCGGTTCTGAGTTCCGGACAAAAGGGCTAGATGCTGATCAGACAGAGTCCGCAATTAAGGCTACCGAAAAAATGTTGAATATTCTTGAGGGACTGAAAGAGAAAGGGAAAGAGGTGGAAATGGAGCATAAAAACAGCTAAATTGCTTCCTCGAATGATGAACAATATTATGTCAAGTTAAAAATCCTAAATAGTAATTTTCATATGAGCAAATCTTACAATATTGCAGTTATACCAGGAGATGGTACCGGTCCGGAAGTGGTGAGAGAAGGTAAAAAAGTACTAAGCGCCGCTGCCGCAAAATTTGGATTCAAACTTAATTATGAGGAATTCGATTTTGGAGGGGATCGTTATCTCAGAACTGGTGAAATACTTCCTGATTCTGCTTCAGAGCAGCTGAAAAAGTTCGATTCTATTTTTCTGGGAGCTATCGGACATCCTGATGTAAAGCCAGGTATACTCGAAAAAGGGATTCTTCTGAAACTGAGATTTGATCTGGATCAGTATATTAATCTGCGCCCTATCAAACTATATCCTGGAGTTGCTACTCCACTTAAAGATAAAGGACCTGAGGATATCGATTATGTTGTCGTCAGAGAAAATACTGGCGATGTATATACAGGCATGGGTGGCGTTACCCTTAAAGGTACTCCTCATGAAGTTGCAATCCAGAATATGGTTTACACTCGGATGCAGGTAGAACGATGCCTGAGATTTGCTTTTGATTATACAAGAAAAAGAAAGAAGAAAAACACACTTGCCCTTTGCGGGAAAACCAATGTATTAACTTATGTATTTGATCTTTGGGAAAGGGCATTTCATGAAATTGGCAAAGCTGATTATCCGGATATTATCCGCGAGTATTATCATGTGGATGCAACATGCATGTGGATGGTTAAAAATCCAGAATGGTTCGATGTGATTGTCACAAGCAACATGTTTGGTGACATAATTACCGACCTCGGTGCCATTACTCAGGGAGGAATGGGAATAGCTGCCGGAGGGAATATCAATCCTGAAGGTGTGTCAATGTTTGAACCCATTGGTGGCTCTGCTCCAAAATACACAGGTAAAAATATCATTAATCCATTGGCTTCAATTTCGTGCGGAGCCATGATGCTGGATCACCTGGGAGAAGAGAAGGCTGCCAAAGCTATCGAACACGCGATAATGGATGTAACTGCAAACAAGTTAAAAGACATGGGAGCCGGTAAGATGGGTTATTCAACTACAGAAGTCGGTGACCTGGTTGCAGAAAAATTGTAAAGGTCTGACACACTGCCGCCTAAACGGAGTTATAAAAACATTATTTATTTGAAAGATTCAAAAAGCAAACAAAATATGTAAAAAATCTTTTTATTTCTATTAATTCCATTATTTTTGTAAGCCTGTAAAACGAACAGATGAACAGTTTATACAAATATTACTTTATCTCTTATTACTATTTTTATTTTAAAAATAGATAAAGGGATTTTTGTATAGAATTAAGAAATTAATATATAAAACAAGGGTCCCGAAAATGGGACCTTTTTTTATTAAAAAATGAATATGAAAATCTCAATTCAGGGTGAAGCAGGATCATTTCACGATGTGGCAGCCAACCAGTATTTTTCTGATCAGACCATTGATATTATTCCGTGTTCAACATTTGACCTGACTTTAAATACTGTTAAAGAAGGGATCGCGGATTTTGCTATGATGGCTATCGAAAATGCCAGAGCAGGAAGCATTTTATATAATTATACATTGATCAGGGAATCAGGGCTTAAGATCCTCGGGGAACATAATCTTCGCGTAAAGCAAAATCTTATGGCTTTGCCCGGGCAGACTATCTCAGAGATAAAAGAAATACGGTCTCACCCCATTGCCCTTTCTCAATGTATGTTATTCCTTAATGAACATCCGGAATTTACTATTATTGAAACTTACGACACGGCTGGAAGCGCAAGGGATATTTCTGAGAAATCGCTGAAGGGTGTTGCAACAATTGCTTCCACTAATGCTGCCAGTCTTTATGGGCTTGAAATTCTTGCACCCGGCATAGAAACCTATTCTATGAATTACACCAGGTTTCTTGTAATCGGAAGTGAGACGAAAGAAAACCGCAACGGAAATAAAGCTTCAGTCTGCTTTTCGCTGCTCCATCAGCCCGGAAGTCTCGCAAGGGTTCTTCTTAAACTGGCCGAACTAGGCATCAATCTTTCAAAAATACAATCGGTTCCCAAAATAAATGGTAGCTGGGAATACATGTTCTACCTTGATCTGGAGCTTGGGAAAGATTCCAGCATTGAGACTATACGAAATGAATTGATGGAATACACGACTGATCTGGAAATACTTGGTGTCTACAACAAAGGAGACATACTTTATGAAAGTTAAACCTGCCATACGTACCAACTCTGTTGAGGAATATTACTTCTCAACCAAACTGAAACAGATAGATGCCATGCGCAACTCAGGTATCGATGTTATAAACCTGGGTATAGGCAGCCCGGATATGGCTCCTTCAGAGAATACAGTTGACCGGTTAATACAGGAAGTAAAAAAGCCTGATGTCCATGGATATCAGAGTTATACTGGTGTTTTAGCACTCAGAAAAGCTTTCTCTGAATGGTATAAGAAGTATTTCAATGTAATTCTTGATCCCGAAAGTGAAATTCTTCCACTTATGGGAAGTAAGGAGGGTATAATGCATATCAGTATGGCATTTGTAAATCCGGGCGATGAGATATTGATTCCTGATCCGGGTTATCCCACATATTCATCAGTAACAAATCTTGTTAGTGGAATCATCAGGACGTATGATCTGAAGCCTGAATCCAGCTGGCTCCCCGACTTTACCATACTGGAAGAGGGAGATCTGAGCAAGGTAAAAATGATGTGGGTAAACTATCCTCATATGCCATCAGGTACAAGAGGCTCAATGATTTTATTTGAGAGACTTATAGTATTTGCAAATAAGTACAATATTTTGTTGTGCAATGATAATCCTTACAGCTTTATTCTTAACAATAAGTATCAAAGTCTATTATCTGTTGACGGGGCCAAAGAAGTTGCACTTGAACTGAATTCCCTTAGTAAGTCACACAATATGGCAGGATGGCGTGTTGGAATGGTCGCAGGCAATAAAGAGTATATTAAAAGTATTCTTAAAGTGAAAAGCAATATGGACTCGGGAATGTTATTGCCTGTTCAGCTCGCTGCTGCTGAAGCACTTAATAACAAGAAAAGCTGGTATAATGAAATAAACAAAACATACAGGAGACGAAGAAAAATTGCAGAAGGAATAATGAGGATCATGAAGTGCAGTTTCGATCCTGACCAGACAGGACTCTTTTTATGGGGCCGGATTCCTGATACATCAAGGGATAGTAAAACCTTAACAGATAAGCTTCTTGATAGGGCGCAAGTGTTTATAACGCCTGGTTTTATTTTCGGAAAGAATGGCGAAAGGTATATCCGGATTTCGCTATGCAGCAATGAAGAAACGTTATTAAAAGCAAAAGAAAGAATTTCAAAATTATAAACTATAAAATTATGACAGTAGCAGTTGTGGGGATAGGCTTAATAGGGGGATCACTGATGATTGACCTCAGGAAAAGAGGATTTACTGATAAGATTATCGGAGTGGATACTAACATTCAGCATCAGAATATTGCTCTCCTATGCGGACTGGTCGATGAAACCACCACTCTTGAAAATGCAATCGACAGAAGCGATCTGATAATACTTTGCACTCCTGTTGATTCTAATTGCTCTTTGTTGCCAAAAATTCTTAACAGGATTGGCGGCACCTCAAAAGTTGTTACAGATATGGGGTCGACCAAAGCCGGTATGGCAGTCATATCAAAGGATAGTCCTTTCAGGGGAAGGTATGTCGCAGCCCATCCTATGGCAGGAACTGAATACTCGGGACCGATGGCGGCTCACAGAAGATTATTCGATTATAAGACTGCCATAATCTGTGACCCGGAGCTAAGCGATCCTGATGCTTTGAAACTTGTTGAGAAAATGCTGGCAGTTCTAAATATGAAAACAGTCACAATGAACTCCAATGAGCATGATATACATGTAGCTTATGTTTCTCATATCTCGCATTTGACCTCATTCGCGCTTGCATTATGCGTTCTTGCCAAGGAGCATGAATCGGAAAATATCCTGACTCTTGCCGCAGGAGGATTCGAAACTACTGTGCGGCTCGCAAAAAGCAGCAGCGACACCTGGGCACCGATTTTTACTGAGAATTCAGATTACCTCCTGGAGGCAATTGATACATATATTGAGAAAATGAAACTTTTCAGAAAAATGATTTCCAACAAGGATAAAAATGGACTTAAAGGTCTTATTGAGGAGGCAAATAAGATTCAAAAAATGCTAAACTGACAGATCATGGTACTTACATCGGAATTATCAACACTAGACAACTGGCTTAATCACAGGAACAGGCCATTCATAATCTCAGGACCGTGCAGTGCAGAGACTGAGGAGCAAATGATGGAGACAGCAATTCATCTCTCCCAGATACCACAGGTGAGTGTGTTCCGTGCAGGGATCTGGAAACCCAGAACACGACCCGGGACTTTCGAGGGAGTAGGCACAAAGGGGCTTAAATGGCTGAGAAAAGTAAAAGAGGAAACCGGCTTACTTGTTGCCACTGAGGTGGCAAATGAAAAGCATGTTTATGAAGCATTGAAGTATGGCATTGATCTGATGTGGATAGGGGCACGTACATCTGTCAATCCGTTTACAGTTCAGGAAATTGCCGATGCATTGACCGGTGTTGACGTTATGGTTTTTATAAAGAATCCCATCAATCCTGATATCGATCTCTGGACAGGTGCAGTGGAACGTATTGCCAAAGCAGGGATAAAGAAGATCGGTGCGGTTCACCGGGGATTTTCCACTTACGAAAAAACCAAGTATCGTAATCAGCCTAACTGGCAGATCCCTATTGAATTGCGCAGAAGAATTCCTGGCCTCCCAATTATTTGTGATCCAAGCCATATTGCAGGTTCAAGAGATTTGCTCCTCGAAATATCGCAAAAAGCTATGGATCTCAACTTCGATGGGCTCATAATTGAATCTCATATAGATCCCGATAATGCATGGAGTGATGCTGCACAACAGATTACACCACAAGGATTGAAAGGTCTTCTGAAAAAGCTTGTTCTTCGTAATCCTGACCCATCAGATCCGAAGCTCCTGGATGTTCTGGGAGAACTGCGTCAACAAATAGATATTTTTGATGATCATCTGATTGACCTTATGGAGCAACGTATGAAAGTGGCTGAAACGATCGGCCGGTTCAAAAAGGAGAATAATATTACGATTCTGCAAAGCGCGAGGTGGGATGAAATAATTAAAAAGGCAATTGTTAAAGGAGGATCAAAAGAATTAAGTGCAGAGTTCATCGATGCAATCTTTAAAGCCATCCACCAGGAATCGATCAATCACCAGATGAAGGTTTTGAATAATGGAGGTGAGGACAAAGCAAGACCCCCCTTCCCCCCTAAAGGGGGGTGAATCCACGGTTATGTATCTGATTTGTAGGTAATAATCCCCCCTTCTTCGCCTTCGCGTAGCCGCTATGGCGAAGCAAGGCAGGGGGGCATAGCCGTCAACCTAAGGATCAGGAATATGGGAAATAGGGAGGAATTTTAGCTGGAAACTGAATATAAAGTTCAGAAATTAAGTCTGTTACATTTCCCCTCCTTTTCAAGCTAATCTTTATACACAATTATCTATATTATTGAATGTTAATAATATATAGATTATTGTTGATGTATTGAATTGGTATCCTGATTATTAGATTAATATAACAACATGTATGCAAGATCCATGAAAGCCGGAGGCTTTCAATCCCAATATCCCCGGTCACGCCCCATAGGCGTTAACTTAAGAGAAGCATAATACAAATAGTTTCCCCTCCTTTTCAAGGAGGGGTGGCCGGGACCCTTGATTATCTGGTATTTACAAGACTTTATCCCCGGCCGGGGTGGTTGATTTCATTCTTTCTTATTACCTTTATATCAATGAAAAACAAAAACCTCTTCAATAGAAAGGTCCTTAAGTCTTTCAGAGTATCTCTCAGGAACAGATCCACTTCAGCTGAAGCAGCATTATGGGAGATGTTAAAATCAAAAAAACTTGATGGAAGAAAATTCAGAAGACAATATAGTATTGGAAGTTACATTGTTGACTTTTGTTGTCCTTCTGAATCAACCACCCCGGCCGCAAAGAAAGTCCCTGCACTAAATTAATCATATGCCTGTTGCGGCCACCCCTCCTTGATGAAAAGGAGGGGAAACTTAAAGCACTTATTATCTGATGTTTACAATATTTATCTCTCTACAACGTTATCCCAAATTCCTTAAGTTGACGGCCTATGGGGCAGGTGATGTTTTTACAATTATTTTAAATTCTATTTGCTTATTTAAAAAAATCATTATTTTTGTCCTTATGATTACAAGGAGGTTTAATATCTGGTCGTGGCGCAGTAAACTCAGTTTTGCTGTGAGAACTGCCGTATATTAATTTTCATTATATAACTTATTATAGAAGGCATGCTGATCACAGCATGCCTTTTTTATTTGATTTTTTTTAACTATTTAAAACAATAAGATTATGGAAAAGTACAGAAAGATTATTCTAACCGAAAAAGAAATGCCAAGGCAATGGTATAACATTGTAGCCGACATGCCAAACAAACCCCTTCCTCCCCTCCATCCTGCAACTCATAAGCCGGTAGGTCCTGACGACCTTTCTCCGGTCTTCCCTATGGAGCTCATAAAGCAGGAGGTATCTGCTGAGAGATATATTGATATACCTGATGAGGTTCTCGATCTTTACAGGACATATCGTCCCGCTCCTCTCTTCAGGGCACTTGCCCTTGAAAAAGCACTCGGTACAAAAAGCAAGATCTATTACAAGTATGAGGGTGGAAACTATTCAGGTTCGCATAAGGCAAATACTGCAATTCCACAGGCTTACTATAATAAGATGGAAGGTATAAAAAGGATAACAACAGAAACCGGGGCAGGACAGTGGGGAAGCGCAATGAGTTTCGCCTGTCATCACTTCGGGCTGGAACTCCTGGTATTCATGGTGAAGGTCAGCTACAACCAGAAACCGGGACGCAAGCTCCTGATGAACACTTATAATGCAAAGGTAGTGGCTTCACCAAGCACAATGACAGTGGCTGGAAGAAGAATACTTGAACTGGATCCGGACTCACCGGGAAGTCTTGGCATAGCAATTTCAGAGGCCATGGAGGTAGCTGTACAGGATCCTTATACAAAGTACTCCCTTGGAAGCGTTCTGAACCATGTTATACTTCATCAGACCATCATCGGACAGGAATGTTTGCTTCAGATGGAAAAGGCCGGAGACTATCCCGATGTAGTGATCGGCTGCTTCGGAGGAGGTTCAAATTTTTCAGGAATTGCTTTTCCTTTTCTTAGAGAGAATTTAAAAAATGGGAAAAAGACAAGACTCGTCACAGTCGAACCTTCATCGTGTCCTAAACTTACCAGAGGAAAATTCATGTATGATTTTGGAGATACCGCTGGCATGACTCCTCTCCTTCCAATGTATTCCCTTGGACATAATTTCATTCCTGAAAAAATACATGCAGGTGGTCTGAGATATCACGGTGCAGGTGTCCTCGTAAGTCAGCTCCTAAAAGACGGGTTGATTGAGGCCAAAGCTAAAATGCAGAGGGAATGCTTTGAAGCAGGTGTGCAATTTGCAAGGACTGAAGGTATTCTTCCCGCACCCGAAGCGACCTATGCAATTGCAGGTGCTCTGGATGAGGCAAGAAAGGCCGACATTGAAGGAAAAACAAAAACAATCCTTTTCAACCTGAGCGGCCATGGGCATTTTGACATTTCTGCCTATGAAAAGTTCTTTGAAAATAATCTGCCTGATCATGAACTGACCGAAGCTGAGATCACAAGTTCGCTGGCAAATATTAATATTCCGGATCTGATGTAATATGCCGGTTCAAAGAAAAGCGAAGTCGGGAGACTTCGCTTTGCCTTTCAGATCATTTCGTTTTCAGGCATGGCGAAGTCTCCTGACTTCGCCACTCCTGACTTCGCCACATATTGGATCCTTAAAAATCCGAATAGCTAGTAGGATGTAACAAATATGGTTTTGTCTTGCTTGTAGTATTTTTATACTCCTCCAGTGATGAAATTCTTTTCCATTCAGGATGATTTCTAAAGGTGTTCCACTTCTCATCATGAGACTTCATATCAGCATATGTGGTCATGTATATAAGCCTCGGTCTCTGGCTTCCCATAATCACCTGAGCATAAAAAACTGCATTGGATCCTGCTTCTTCAAATATTTTGATCTCGCCACCCTCATTGAACATCTGGATTTTCTTCAGCGCTTTTGCCTCAGTTGCACTTTCATAGCTGCGGTATTCATAGATTCTTTCTGAAGGAGGTGTAGAGTATTTATAGACCTTGAACTGAGGCATATTTGTGAATGCCTTTGCCAGGATGCTCTCATATCTTACAAATGGAGGATTGTTATAAGGAGCATCTAAAAAAGCCTTACCTGCATTCTGATATACAGCATCCTTTTCCAGTTTTGTCAAAAGTTCAGTGTACTCATTAATTGTTTTATAAGGAATAAATACATAAACAAACTTACCAAATGCCGTATCAGTCTCAATTGGCTTAAATACCCCTACTGTAGCAATGCCGGCACGATGTACTGCAGGGATAAAAGCATCTTTCAAAAAAGCATCTATACTGGCCTCCTGGGCTGGTCCGCTGATCCTGTAAAGCTTTATCTCATAAAACATCTGGGCTGCTGGCGCAGCACCGGAAACATTAAATGAGTTTGTGAGAAAAAATAGTACGAATAAGAATACTATTCCAATTGTCTTGATGATTCTGGTTTTCATAATAAATAATATTAGTAGGTTTTAGAAAAATCTTTGAAAATCTTTATGGCATTTTCAGGAGTGAGTTCGGAACCTGATTGAATGTAAAATCTGTGATACAAAGTAATTGATTCTCCTTTCTTCAGTTTATAAACCTTTCTGTCCACCTTTGGATTATATGACTTCTCTCCAAGGTTGTTCATAGCGAAGAGACCATAACCTCTGGCATGAGAATATGCAGGATATCCAGGATTCTTAGGATTATCAAAAATCGCCATACTGGTAACCATATTGTCCTTTGTTCCTGTTAAAATTACCCACTCATTCCTTGTGCCCCAGACATTATCTCCCTTATTGCCATTGCTTGAAATATACATTCCGGTAACACCTGTATTATCTGTTGCCTTGACAGTTGTAGGATTTCCTTTCTCATCAGTGAAAATAAGAGGCTCTTTTGAAGGCATTTCAAAAGCTCTGTCCACCCTTATCGCTATCATACCTTCTTTATTGTCGGTGATAATAACTGTGTCAATTGCTGCTGTAAGAACTGAAATATGGTCAATAGTCCTGGTGGTCTTATCTCCTGAAAAGATATATTTAGTCTTTTCAGTCAGGATTGTTTTCCCCTTATTATCATCCCAGTTTGAAGCAACCTCAAGAGTACCTTTCGGACCACTTTCGGCTTTCAGGATCTTCTGAACTGTAATATGACCATAAGCGTCTTTTTGGCTGGCACGTATGGCCGATGAGTTATTCCAGAAATCAAGGCCGTTGACATTCCCATGGTTAAACCATAATCCAATGTGATGAGGGTGATCAACACGCTCTCCTTTTCGTGGTTCCAGTGGATATCCCCTGGTCACTACAGAGCCATTGGGTGCATAAACTGGAAACAGGAATGGTTTTTCAAGATTTGACGGATAGCAGTAAGAAGTAAATAGCTTGCCTCCAATAAGAACGTCGACCTTCTGTTTACTGTCGTCCTGTACCAGCTTTACATTTTGCGCATTAACAGTAACAAAAAGTGCCATCAATAAAAGTGCTAAAAGGTGTTTCATAACTTATCATTAATAAATAAAATATTTAATTTGCAATTCTTCAAAATTAAAAGCTTAATACTGAAATACTTTACCACCAGCCAGAACCTCCTGTCGTGATTCATCGAATGAAGCCTTTTCACCTGTCCTTAAAGCAGCAGTACACATAATATTAGCAATGGAATGGTTATAACCTGCATTCACATCTGCATTAGGTTTTTTTCTGCTCAAAACGCACTCCATCCAGTTTCTCATATGAGCATCTGTCATGGGATCTGATCCTGTATTGGCAGCAGTTTCGATCTTAAAACCAGGTAAGTCCATAGGTGTAAGCAAATTAGCCTGCATATTCATATCTTTAGCATCTCTTGCACTAAGTCCGCCTTCTGAGCCAATTTTATTTGTATCAAGATTGAGAGAACCTCCGTTTGAGAAATATATTTCCTTGGTGCCACCGGCAGAATTGGTAAAACGTGAGGTATAAACCACCTGGAAGCCTGAATTTGCGTCACCATAATCCATAACTGCTGTCATTGTATCAAAATTTGTCCGGCCATCTTTCCAGAGATAAATACCGCCATTAGCAGCAACACTTTTGGGATGACTTAACCCGGTAAACCAATGCACGGTATCAATCTGGTGTGCCATCCACTGCCCCGGTATACCTGATGAATAAGGCCAGAAAAGTCTGAATTCCAGATATTTCCTTGGGTCCCATGCTGCAAGTGGACGATTCAGCTGGAATCGTTTCCAGTCAGTATCCGATTCCTTAATTACTCCTGTAAGGGCTGGTCTTCTCCACCTGCCGGGCTGGTTAACGTTCCACGACATTTCAACCATTACTATCTTTCCAAATTTTCCGGATCTGATATATTCATTTGCAGCTATATAATTCGGAGTGCTTCTGCGCTGTGATCCGATCTGAACAATCTTTTTTGTTTCCTGAACTGCTTTCAAAGCTTCCCTGGCGTCAGACATCGTTTCAGCAAAAGGTTTTTCACAATATGCATCTTTACCTGCCCTGACTGCCTCAGCCAAAAGCAAGGCATGCTGGAAATCAGCGGTACTGATTATTACCGCATCAGTGTCTTTAGCACTGTATAACTCATCATTATTCCGATACAGCTTTAAATTGATGCCTTTTGTTTTGAAAAATTTATCAGCTTCTTCCCTTCTTCTGCTCCACAAATCAGAAACAGCAGTAAACTCAAAGTTCAGTTCCTTTGAATTATTCAGGAATGCAGGAACAAGAGAAGATCTGAACCGATCTGAAAAACCTACTATTCCGACTCGCACCCTGTCATTTGAACCAAGGATGCGGGAATAGCTTTTGGCACCAAGGGTCAGACCAGCTGTCCCAAGGGCTGTCTTTTGAATAAACTCTCTGCGGGTTGTCATAATTTGATAGGTTAAAGTTGTATGCGATTTTGTAAAAATAGTTTAAATCAAAAACATGAAGATACAAATACCTGCTTATTTTCCAGGATTCTTCTTTTTAATTTTTTTACCTTGCGTCAGATACCTGCATCAGTATTTGTTGCAGACCCGGAACTATTCTTAAAAAATATGAAAAAAGCATTGAATATCAATATTTGGATTCTTTTTAGTCGTATTATCAATAGAGATTTGTGCTCAGCCTCCAAGCTGGACAGAAGTTGCCCCGGGTGTCTGGAAAACTGTTGTCGGAGTTCCTGAGAGGCTTGATCTTTATAATGCAGCAGGTATAATCCCTTCAATGGAAGGTCTTAATAAACTGGGTTCATCACAGTTTCCTTTAAAGAAGAATGAAATAAGTGCTGAGATAATTGACGGACAAGCATATATAAGATTCCCACTCCAAAAGGATGAACAGATATTTGGTTTTGGCCTGAATTTTAAAACTGTACATCAAAGAGGGAAGATACTCCTTCTACATGTCGATCATTATGGCGGAACTGATAACGGGCGCACACATGCCCCTGTTCCATTTTATGTTTCCGATAATGGATACGGAGTTTTTATTAACAGCGCCAGATATATAAGGGTTTATGCAGGTACAGCTGTAAGCAAGGCAAGACAGGAACCTGATGCCATACGTGACAGAAATACAGACAAAAAATGGAGTGCAAGTCCTTATTCAGATGCGGTAGAAATACTTGTTCCTGCAAAAGGATGTGAGATTTATCTTTTTGCCGGTCTGACAACCCTCGATGCAGTACGCAGATTCAATCTTTATTCAGGAGGCGGATGCCTTCCCCCAAGGTGGGGTCTTGGATTCACTCAACGGGTCCGGTCTCTTTATACCTCTTCACAGGTTGAGGAAGAGGCAAAACAGTTTGCTCAACATAATTTTCCACTCGATTTCATCGGACTGGAGCCGGGATGGCAGAGCAAATCTTATCCCTGTACTTTTGAATGGGACAGGTCGAGGTATCCCGATCCGCCAGCATTTGTGAAAACTATGAAGCAGCTGGGAGTTCGTCTCAACCTCTGGACAAACCCTTATGTTTCTCCTGAATCTCCGATTTATAATGCAATTCTTCCATTTACGGGGACTCATAATGTATGGGGTGGTGTAGTTGCTGATTTTACAATTCCGGAAGCACAGAAAATATTCATAGATCATCTGAGAAACAGTCAGATTAAGATTGGAATCAGCGGTTATAAGATTGATGAAAATGACGGTTATGACAGGTGGCTGTGGCCCGATGTTGCGATATTTCCTTCAGGTAACAGTGCCGAGCAACTTCGTCAGACATACGGATTATTACTGCAAAAAATTACATTTGAAATGTTTCGCCAGAATAATACCAGGACTTTTGGTCTGACCCGGGCTTCAAATGGTGGTGGATCCTCCTTTCCTTATGTAATATACAATGATTATTACAGTCACGAAGATTTCATTACAGCACTGATTAACAGTGGTTTCAGCGGTGTTCTCTGGACCCCTGAGGTACGCGGATCAAAAACAAGTGAAGAGTGGCTACGGCGGATACAAACAGTATGCTTCTCCCCTATGGCTATGATAAATGCCTGGTCGGACGGAACCAAACCATGGTCCTTCCCGGATGTTGAAAATGAAGTAAGGTTTTACTCTGATCTGAGGATGCAGCTTATTCCATACCTTTACAGCGAGTTTGCAAAGTACCATTTTGAAGGAACTCCTCCATTCCGAGGCATGGCACTTGAGTCTGGCTTTGATGCGAAGTCTAAACAGGAGCTTGCGAATGCAGATCTGAGCGTTAATCCATACCTGGAAGCTGTGACAAAAGAGATCAGGGACCAGTATATGGCAGGGGAATATCTGTTGATTGCACCACTGTTTACAGGACAGATTTCCAGAAAAGTTGTGCTGCCAAAAGGAAAATGGTACGATTTCTATTCCGGGAAACTGGCAGGTTCGGGTGAGGTTATTTCAGTGACGCCTGGCTTAAGCAGGATACCGGTTTTTGTCAAGGACGGAGGTATTGTTCCTTTGATGCCGGCTGCTCTTCATGCTCCGGCAGCAGGGCAAAAATTCGATCTGGAGATCAGGTATTACGGATCAAAACCTTCCAGATATATGTTGTATGATGATGATGGTGAGACATTCGATTATGAAAAAGGAGTATTTTCCTGGCGTGAGATAAAAGTAGATAATAATAAAGGAAAACCCGTTGGAACGATCTCAAAAGCAGAGAAAGGAAAACCTGATAATATCGGAAAAGTTACATGGAAGTTTATGGGAAATTGAGGTGTGCGGCGTGCAGGTTACAGGTTACAGGTTACAGGTTGCAAGGAGCAAGGTGTCTCGCCTTGGTTCCCCTCCCTGGAGGGGTCAGGGGTGGGTTTCTTCAATATTAATAACATATATAATCATGAAAAATTTTAGTTTGTCAATTTTTATTATTCTTTGTTTTAGTTGCATCAAAGCACAGGATAGCAAACTTGTCTGGGCAGATGAATTCAATTATTCAGGATTACCAGACCCTGCAAAATGGGGCAATGAAGTAGGTTATATCAGAAACCACGAGCAACAGTATTACACAAACAGGAGGATTGAAAACTCGATTGTCAAAAATGGTTATCTGATGCTTATCGGAAGAAAGGAATCTTATCAGAACTATAATTATACTTCAGCGAGCATCAATACTCTGGGCAAATTCAGTGTAAAATATGGCAAGGTTGAGGCAAGGATGAAACTTCCGGTTGGTCAGGGCATGTGGCCGGCATTCTGGATGATGGGAGTGAACAGACCCCAGGTAGGATGGCCTAAATGCGGCGAGATAGATGTAATGGAACATATCAACAACACTTTAACCCTTGTTGGAACTGCACACTGGGATAATAACGGACATGTGAGCTCCGGGAAGACAACTCTATGTGATGTAAGAGAGTTCCATAACTATGCAATTGAATGGGATCAGGATTCAATAAGATGGCTTCTGGATGAAAAACGATATAATGCTTTTAGCATAAAAGACGGAGTAAACAGCACTCAGGAGTTTCATGAGCCGTTTTATCTTTTACTCAATCTGGCAATCGGTGGTGACTGGCCAAAGAATCCGGATGCCACAACATCATTTCCCGATACAGTATTTGTCGATTATGTAAGGGTCTTCAAAAAGTGATCCTCACCTGATTGTGCTGAGGTTTTCCCATTTTACTTTCCATTTTCCGTTTTTTGGGAAACGGTCCGATGTGCACATCATTGCGACTGCTGATAACAAACCACCGTTACCGGGCAGATAAATCATAAGTCTGCCAGGATCCTGAAAATTATGTCCGTTAGCAAGATATCTGTTTTTTGGAGCCGCCATCATAAGGAAATCGATTGCCTGCTCCGGTCTGTCTATTGCAGCCGCCGACATGGCAAGTAAGGGAAAGTCCCAGCCCCAGCAAGTATTCCAGTTCCACTTTTTCATAATGGCATCTAGAGAGTTGCCTAATATTATATGGTCAACAAGTTTTGTTTCAGGGATCATGCCAAGGCTTCCTGAAACAATAGGATGATCACTCAGATACCTGACGTTCTGATATGAATCCCGGGTATCTTCGGAACAAAGATACAATCCATCCTTTACAGGCAATGCTGAGAGCTTTGCCACAACATCGTTCCACCTTCTATCATCCTGAACACCAAGGCGTTTCCTCCATTCCTGCGCAGTTTTCAAACCCCAGTACCAGTAAGATAGCTCAAAAGTCGGATTTATTGTTGTATTAAGGTTAAGACTTTCCTGGGCGGATATCAGAACCGGTCCTAACACATACCTCCTGCCTGTGGAGTCGTACCATGCATATGATGCCATAAAATCCGCTGTGGCAAAAACAAGGTTCTTGTACGTCTCCAGAACAACCCTTTTGTCTTTTGCATTCTGATAAAGAAGCTCTGCAAAATAAATGATGTGGGGTTGCTGCCATATGAGATATGTGCCTACATTGCTGGGACTTTCATTTCCATAAGGATCAGTCATCTTTGGCCATCTGATCCCCGCATAACCCTGATGTTGTGCCGTTTTAAGCGCATTGTTGTATATTTTGGAATAGTATTCCATCTGTTTCTCAAGTACATCTTCATGCTGCCAGAGTGCAAAATGGACCACATGCCACCAATGCATTTCAAGATGGAACTTACCAAACCAGGTATTATAGGTCAGTCCGGATTCGGCTGGCGGATAGGTTCCCATGCATTGAATTCTGGTAAGATACCGGGATAGAACCACCCTCCTTTCAAGCTCAAAAGCTCTCTGGTCTGAACAACCTGAAAAATCGACAGCACCACCCGACATCCAGAATCTCTTCCAGCTTTCTTTGCTTGCATTTTCAGTCTCATAAAATGTTACTATCTGATCATCAGGTCGCTGCTTTGAGAACTGGCATGAAAACTCCAGTATTGAATTGCCGGATTTTGGTTCAAGATAAAACAAATGCTTCTCTTTCGCGATCAGATATGCCTGTCCTTTTTGAACTTTTGCATAGTAAATATCATTATCCTGTTTCCTTTCAAACAGAACACTTTTGTCATTTTCGGAAATGATAATTGTAGAATGTTTTTCAGGTGAATTAAAATCATAACCATTTTGTGAAGATACACCCAATGGGAAATTGATTTTCACTCTTATCCTCTTGTCAGTTACAAGTTTTGATATAATTTTGACAGATACCTGATCTTTTTCAGGATGACAGACGCTCTTCACTTCCACTGGAATTCCCTCAATTGTAAACCTGCTTGTAATTTCACCGGACCAGAGGTCAAGTTTCTGAGAAGGCTTTTCTATATCCCTCAGTGAGATTTCCGAACCATCCTTCTTCATTATCTGTAAACCAATCATCCCCAGGTGAATACGATGAGGATTGGCTCTTAAGAAAGATGTGGCTGATGTCTGAAGGGTATCTGCTTTACCTGTAAAGCTATGGACATAATCGATCTTTCTCCCATGGACATCATATGTCCTGTAAACCTCGGAAAGACTATAACCATTTATATTGGGAGCTGTATGCCAACCCCATTCCGACATTGTGCCGAGGGGAATTCCTTTTGAATAATAATCAGGAAATGTCTGTAAGCCGGTAATATCCACAGTAAAAGCAAATTTACCATTCCCGACAGATAATGAATTGAGACTGTCGATCCTTGTGATTTCAATATTATGCCTGTTTACGAGGCTGAACCTGTCTATTTTAGTCTGCGCAGTGGTTCTTGTTAAAAAAACGAAAGGAATAATAATAAGGAGTGTACGATTCATTATGTTATATATATTTGTTTTGACTACACACAGTTATGGCTAAAGGGATTGCTTCACCCTCCTTCGTCGGGCTCGCAATGACAAGGCATATGAGATAGGTCGACAAATGCAAGGTCATTGCGAGGAGCGAAGCGACGAAGCAATCCCATTCAGATTCCAGAAATCCGATTCAAAAGTCTCAGTACCCTGTAATTTCTTTCAGGAGCCTAAAAAATCCCTTCTTCCTGTCAGAATTTATTCCCCAGTCGACAGGAACACTCTGGTAGCCGCATTCGAAAGCTTCATTCTGCATCCGGTAATCAAAATAGCCCCATGATGCGTAATTTTTTACAGCGGCAGTGAAATTATTCCGTTCCTTGTCAAAGTCAAAATGGTCATCCTCGTTAAAAAGTATCGGTTTTGGGGTATAACCTTGTACGGCCCTGGTCTTCTTCACCATTGCTGATATGGAGTCAGGGTTCGAAACACCGTTCCCATGAATCAGTAGGAAGTCAGATGAGAGTACTACGTTGGGCTTCGGGATTGCTCCTCCCCCATAGCTCGTGCCGGCGTAAAACCTGAAGCCGTTCCTGTTTTTTTGTCTGACCAGGTCAATAAGTTCATTCACCCTTGCAGGTTTAAGCACCTCATGATCATACTTATTGACATTACATTCATTGTTTACCTCGATCAAAATATTCCTGTAGTTTCTTACAAATAACCAGTTCAGAACATTGTCGATGGCTGTTCTGATGGCTGCTTCATTTTTTAATCTCTCATCCTGTCCGAAATAAAACAGGCCGAGTATTGGTACCATACCCAGCTCATCTGCCCTGGTCAGGATCTTTTCAAGCCTGTCCATATATGGCTTACGTAGCGATCCATCTTCTGTGTAAGCGGAATTAATCCAGGGCTGGTCTGCAGAGTATCCGGTCGGACTACCGCCCTGGAGGTTTATTGTAAAGGACAACAATCCATAATCTGACCAGCTCTTCATATTGATAATGAATTCGTTGGTATTCCTGACCGGATCAAAGGGCTTCCCGTCCGGGTAAATCCAGTTCTTCACGGTTGCCTGATTCATATCATCGAATATTCCCTGGACCATCCTTGAATTAAGCAAAAGACCTTCAATTTTATTTCCTTTCCATATCCTGCCGGGATAAGTTATCTTCCCATTTATAAAAAACTGATCTCCCCGGATTGTAACAACTGTTCTGTTCTTCTTCACTGGTTTATAAAAATCAGATTCACTTAAACCGCATTTTTTTATCATTTCAAGTGCATATTCAGCACGTCCAAAATCAGCATTTGTATTGTTCGTTCCTATTGTGAACTTCACCCCGGCCAGCTTTGCTTTTCTGATAAATGTTTCCGATGGTATTTTATACCGGTTGTTAATTTCGATGGCAATCCCTTTTTTCTTAGCTGCTTCAATAACGGCAGTCATTCGCTTTTCGGTCCAGAAAGAATCGTATCTGGTGGCCATGGGTGCAGGAAGATAGGTCGGATTGACATAAATATTTACCGGTTCTTCATTCATTATTTTAACAATTGTCTTAACATAATAATCCATGAATTTCTGCTCGTCATCGATCCATGTTTCATTTGGCATCCAAATCCTGTTCCTCCGCCCTTTTTCATCGGTGAAAGTCATGGCATCGGTAAAGACATAGTCAAATTTTGAGATGGATTCCTTTGAAAAGAGCTTCACCCATTCTCTTCCTTCAGCCTGCATTCCGATAAAGATCTGAGGATACTTTTTCATTGCAAGCAGAAACGAGTCAACCTGCATGTCGGTGTGAACTGGGAATCCCATTCCGCAGTTTACCACAATTCCATATTGAACATGATCTTTCCTCGATTTTTTAATTGCGCTGTCGATAGTCAGATCGCCCTTTATGTGAACATGAAGATCAATAAGTGGAAAAGGATCGGTTTGCTGAGATAATAGTGATCCGAACGGAAATACCAACAGAAGGAGGATTAAAGCATATTTCATGATAATGATTATTTGGTGACTGTTATTTAGTTACGGGTTTATATTCAAGGATCTGGCCATCCTTTATAAGCCTGGCCTTCAGTTCATTGTATGGAATATCATATATAGTTGATTTTTTGCTCACAGCCATTGATGCCAGTGTGCCTGCACTCTGGCCAAGGATCATAAAAACCGGTTCCATTCTTATTGAACCAAAGGCAATATGTGAACTGGAAACACATACAGGTACAAGAAGGTTTTTACACTGATCTTTCAGCGGGAGAATTGCCCCAAGGTCTATCTGATAAGGTTTGTCGGGATTAACACCGATATCTCCCTCATTCTGTACAAATCCTTCAGAGGTGACATATCTCTGAACATTATGAGAATCCATTGCATATGAACCCATTCCTATAGGTCTCGGGACATCTTTTTTGCCAAGCACTTCGTTTTCAGTCATGACATATACTCCAATCATTCTTCTTGCTTCCCTGACATAAATATTATATGGCCAGTTACTGTTATCGGTGAATTCATCCTTTGCAAAACCCCATTTATTCATTGTCAGGCGAACTGTATCAGGAATATGCTTGTCAGTTGCCATAAAATAGAGCAATCCTTTCTGATATCTCTGATGCTCAAGCAAGATCTCCTTTCTCCTTTCATATGATGCTTCGGGGTAATCCCAATTCATGCCAATATTATCAAAACTCATTGGTCCATGATTATTAACATCTGTCTTCAGATTAGGGATCGGATCATATTTCCCGAAAAACTCATTCCACCGTGCAGAGGAAAGTCTTGCAAGGAGCTCATACTGAGTTGAATCGTAACCCTCAGGTTTTGTGATAGGCACTTTGTTTTCCGGCTTTTGAGTAAGGCATAGGCGGTAGCAGTAGGCCTGGATCTTTTTATCACCGGTTCCGTTTTCCTTAACAGGTTCAGCTGAAATGCGAGGAAGAAGTCCGCTTGAAGGATTACCCGGAATTTTGTATGGATCTATTTTATCCTTAAAATAGTGGCCATGCTGAAAAACACCCGCCTGTACTCCGTTCCATTTTTCATTATAAACACTATTTGCTTCTCTGCCGACGGTATACTTTATGCCAGCAGCTGCCATAAGATCTCCTTCATAAGTGGCGTCAATAAAAACTTTGCCAACGAACATCTTTCCGCTAAGAGTTTTTATTGAAATGATTGAACCATTTTCCTTCACAACTCCGTTCTGCCTGTCGAGCCATTCATCTCTGAAAACCCATACTTTTGAATTGAAGAGCATCAGATTGAAAGCTTCTTCTGCAGCATGAGGTTCAAATATCCACATAGTTCGTTTTTCACCATCGATGGCAGGATTACCCTGTCCCTTATTCCCGTAGTCTGACCTGTTTTGCCAGTTCCATGATGAAGGTTTCTCATAATGATTATAGATCATTTGATAGAACCTCCTTGCCAACCCTCCTATAACCTCTTTGTTTCCTGTATCAGTGAATCCTAATCCTGAAGATGAGAGCCCTCCCAGATGTTTATCAGGTGAAACGAGTATTACACTTCTTGCCATCTCATAAGCCTGTATTGCAGCTGTAATTGCAGCAGATGTTCCTCCGTAAATAATAATGTCAGCTTCATATGTTTCCAGTTTTGCAGGAGGATCAGAAGCAATTAATGGTACTGTTAGTGCCATTGTTAAAAGAAAAATAAATATGTGTTTCATTGAGCATGAATTATAAAGAATTTCTTCTGATCTTAATCTCAAAAGCCTTTGCAGGATTTATGACCAAAAGCTGTTCTATCTCTTTCTCAGTAAAATTCTCATTTTTTAATGCCGGGATCAACTTTTCAAACAAAGTTGTATAACCTCTGAAATTACCGCCATTTTCCCTGGCCGGATCGTACCAGCCTGCATCGTGCGACAGAAGGATTTTACCCAGAAGATTATTTGCCCTAAGAATCTTAATGACTTTCAGAAACTGATCCAGGTTTTTTTCATTAAGATTGTCAAGACTTATCCATGCTCCCATATTGGCCGCATTAATAAGTTTTGATGAATCCTTTTCATTCATGGCATGAACCCATATAAATGCTTCAGGTGATACTCCCTCTTTTCCGAGTATCTCAAGCTGTTGAAAAGCCGGAACAGCGGGGCCCGTATGAGAAGCTATGGTCAGTCCTGACTTAAGATGTGTTCTGGCTGCAGCGATGATCAGCTTTTTGTGAAAATCAGATAAAGAATCACTATTAACGGCGATCTTTATAAATCCCGGTTTAATGCCTGTTCCTTCGATACCATTCTCCCACTCGCCAATCCATCTTTTCTCAAGCTGATCAGCAGATTCATTAAAAGCTGATGCGGGGATATATTTATTGTTGTTTGCGCCGTATAATCCTGTGTTTGTAATAATATTAAGTCCGGTAGAATCGGAGAGACTTTTCAGAATAAAAGGGTCTCGTCCAAGGAAAGCCGGAGTGCATTCAATAAATGTTTCGCAACCAAGCTCTCTAATCTTCCGGAGATATGGCAAAGCTTTGTTTATCACATCTTTTCTGTTATACCTTGATGGATTTATACTGTCAGCACCTATAAAATCAACAAGGATATGCTCATGTGTTAATGTAATTCCCATTTGCCCTGTTGAAACCGGACCTTTAACAGTCATTATTATTCCTGCCTTTTCATTTCTTGAACAATTGACAAGAAGAATAAACATTACCAGAAGTGAGAATGATAATTTCATAATTATTGATTTTTTTCAGGTTTTTAAAGTTAATTTGTATAAGCGTTGTTTTCACACGTAAGTTAAAAAATTTATGTATCATAACAAATCGGATATGAAACACTCCTCCTTTTTAAAGCACCAGGTAACACTCTTTATTCTATTTGTACTCGCATCCTGTGCACAAGACAACAACCGCAGCAAGGAAATAACCAGATGGGAAAAACAGGCCGCAGCAATTACAATTATCCGGGATAATTATGGTGTCCCTCATATCTATGCAAAAACTGATGCCCTGGTTGTTTTTGGTACCGTATATGCGCAATGCGAAGATGATTTTAACAGGGTTGAAACTAATTATATAAACTCAATAGGCCGCATGGCAGAAGTTGAAGGAGAAGCACTTCTATATACTGACCTGAGGATGAAACTGTTTATCAATCCTGAGGAAGTCAGGAAAGAGTATAAGAATTCTCCCTGGTGGCTTAAAAAGCTTATGGATGCTTTTGCGGATGGTGTTAACTACTATCTGTATAAACACCCGGAAGTCAAACCAAAGTTGCTTACCCGTTTTGAGCCATGGATGGCTCTTACTTTCACCGAAGGAAGCATTGGCATTGATATTGAAAAGATACAGGTGAACGGTTTAAAGAGCTTTTATGGAGATAAAGTGGTTTCAGAAAATATAAGTGATAACTTTTCAACTGAAACTGAGCCGGGAGGATCTAACGGATTTGCAATCTCCCCGTCTATTACTACTTCCGGGAATGCTCTCTTGCTTATTAATCCTCATACATCCCTGTTTTTCAGATCTGAAGTGAATATGAACAGTGAAGAGGGGTTAAATGCATATGGGGCTGTTACCTGGGGACAATTCTTTATTTACCAGGGATTTAATGAGCGTTGTGGGTGGATGCATACATCAAGTTCGGCAGATGCACTCGATTACTACCTTGAAACAGTAATCGAAAAAGACGGGAAATATTTTTATAAATATGGCAAAGTACAGAGACCATTTAAAGAAAAAAAAATTAAGCTGAATTATAAACAAAATGATAAGATTTTGACAAAAGAGATCAAAGTTTATTACAGTCATCACGGACCGGTAATCAGAGAACAGGAAGGCAAATGGGTTACAGTCAGGTTAATGGTTGAGCATGTTAAGGCGCTTACTCAATCCTTTTTACGGACCAAGGCTAAAAACTACGAAGAGTTTAACAAAATAATGGAATTAAGGACAAACTCATCTAATAACACTGTATATGCTGATAATGAAGGGAATATAGCATATTACCACGGAAATTTCATGCCGGTAAGAGATCAGAAATTTGACTGGTCGCGGCCTGTTGACGGCTCCAATCCGGCAACTGAGTGGAAAGGTTTACACCGGGTTGAGGAGATGATCAGGATCAAGAATCCGGTCAATGGCTGGATCCAGAATTGTAACTCAACTCCATTCACCGCCTGTGGCGAAAACAGCCCGAAAAAGGAGAATTTTCCTGCCTATATGGCTCCCGATGCTGAGAATTCTCGTGGCCTGCATGCTGTAAGGGTGTTACAAAACAGGAAAGACTTTACTCTTGAAAAATTAATTGAAGCAGCTTATGACTCTTATCTGATCGCTTTCGAAGATATGATTCCGGCACTTGTAAAAGCTTATGATCAGATATCTCTGACAGACAAGTCTGTAAAGAAAAACCTGGCCGGACCTATCGGATTACTTCGTGACTGGGATCTCCGATTTTCATTAACCTCAGTTCCAACATCACTTGCAGTCTATTATGGACAGGAACTCAGGCGTCGTCCGGGGCTATCTGTCATCAATTCCGGTAGTGGACCAGAAATAATCAATATCGAAAGGCAGCAGGTAGAAGCCATGTCTGCAGCAGTAAAAAAACTTGAAACAGACTTTGGTACCTGGGAAACTCCTTGGGGCAATATTAACAGGTATCAGCGTCTCACCGGGGACATAGTTCAGCAATTTAATGATGACAAGCCGAGTCTCCCCGTACCTTTTGCCTCAGCCCAATGGGGTTCTCTGGCATCTTTCGCAAGCCGGACCTGGCCGGGTACAAAAAAAATGTACGGAACCAGCGGCAACAGTTTTGTGGCTTTCGTTGAATTTGGTAAAAGAATCAGGGCTAAAAGCATCCTGGCCGGCGGTATTAATTCCGTTCCGGGTTCTCCGCATTTCGATGACCAGGCGCTGATGTACACTGAAGGCAGGTTTAAGGATGTATTGTTCTATAAGGATGAGGTAACAAAAAATGCTGAAAGGACATATAATCCTGGAAAATAAATATCTTTACTTTTATTCAACTTTGAGAACCTTTGATCACCAGTTTTAAATACACATCCGGAAAATACAAAACAATAATTTTCCCATAAAATCAACTTTATTCAGTAAACCGATGAAAGAGAAAAAAAATCTGTCTAGAAGAAAATTCATCCAGACTTCTGCGATTGGAGCTGCGGGAGCATTCGCCATCCCAAGTATTATTCCCAAATCAGCCTTCGGGGCTGCGGATAAGGTAAGGATCGCTGTACTGGGTGTAAATGGACGTGGAACAGCTCATATGTCTGGTTTTTCAAGATTACCTGATGTTGAGGTTGCCTGTCTGTGTGACCCTGATCTGAACATTCTGGCACAACGTGCCAAAGAATTTGACGGAAAGAATGAAGCGAAGACAGGTAAAAAGGTAAAACAGGTACAGGACCTTCGCAAAGTATTTGAAGATAAAGACATTGATGCTGTGAGTGTTGCGACTCCGAATCACTGGCATGCACTGGCTACTATCTGGGCTTGCCAGGCTGGCAAGGATGTTTATGTGGAGAAGCCGGGAGCACACAATATCCGTGAAGGAAGAAAAATGATTGAAGCCGCTGAAAAATACAAACGCATGGTCCAGCATGGAGTTCAGCTTCGCAGTTCAGTTGCGGTACAGGAAGCTATCAAGCATCTTCGTGACGGACTGATCGGTGATGTCTATATGGCAAGAGGCCTTGTGTTCCGTGAAAGAGGTGATATAGGAAACAAAGGGACTGAACCTGTTCCACAGGGACTCGATTATGATCTCTGGACCGGTCCGGCTGAAATGAAGCCTTTCTCAAAAAATTATGTCCATTATAACTGGCACTGGACATGGAATTACGGTAACGGTGATGTTGGTAACCAGGGAATACATGAGACAGATCTTTGCATGTGGGGATTGAACGTCGGTCTTCCTGAGAGAGTTACTGCCGGTGGCGGTAAATTCCTGTTTAACGATGCTAAAGAGACTCCTGAGGTACTATGCTCAACTTATCATTATCCAAAAGAGAAGAAGCTCATTGAGTTTGAAGTACGTCCATGGATAACTAACACAGAAGCCGGAGCTGGTGTTGGTAATATTTTTTACGGCAGCAAAGGTTATCTCGTGGTAAAGGGGTACGACGCATACGAGAGTTTCCTTGGTAAGAAAAAAGAACCAGGTCCAAAGAATGAAGCCGGAGGCGACCATTTCCTGAATTTCGTTGAGGCGGTTCGGTCCCGCGATAAATCTCATCTGAATGCACCGGTTGAGACGGCTCATCTGTCATCTGCCCTGGCGCATCTTGGGAACATAGCTTACCGTACAGGCCGTACTATCAACTTCGATCCTGTAAAAGAGGAAATTATTGGAGACGCAGAGGCCAGTGCATTGCTGACACGTCCGCCGCGTAAACCGTTTATTGTGCCGGATAAAGTATAACCCCCCTGCCCCCCTAAAGGGGGGGAATTTTTTGTTTAACGGAAATTTTACTAGATAACCTAAGTTGATAGTTTTAAAATTCATTATAAATTGGACTATGACAATTTCTTCCCTCAAATATTTCTTAACCCATCCCCAACCCTTCCCTTAAGCATAAGGGAAGGGGGATCTAATTAATAATCATTGGTTTACACCCCCTTCCCTTAACCTTAAGGGAAGGGGGATGGGGGGATGGGTTCAGAAGATATCTAAGGAGAATACACTTTATTTGAACTAAAATATTAATTAGCAACTTGAGTTAAATAAGTAGGGTTAATCAATTTTCGCAGGTCTTATTGTATATAACCCTTCTTAATACAATCAGTCAATGAAACTGATTTCCTTTACATTGTTTCTGCTGATAGCACTAAATAGTTTCACAAATAGTGGATCGCGTTTTTCTGCAGGGCAGTCTGATGAGCAGGAATCAAAACAGGTGGCCGAAAAAGTGTACCTTCAGATGGACCGGAGTAGCTATACTTCCGGCGATGATATCTGGTTCAAAGCATATATTATCGATCCTTCAACTAACAGGCTTTCGTATAATACCATTAATCTTCATGTTGAACTTATTGCTCCTGATTCAAAGATCATCCTGAGCCGCATTATAAGGATTGAAAGAGGCATCGGAAAAGGGGACTTCCAGCTTAATGAATCATATCCATCAGGGCGGTACAGAATTAGAGCATATACAAACTTTATGCGGAATTATGAAGAGAGTTTTTTTTTCCAGAGAGAGATAACAGTTTTAAATCCCTATGATGATGCTAAGGTGCTGAACCCGCCTGTCCTTAAGATTGAAAATAAAATAGATTTTACCTTCTTCCCCGAGGGTGGATCACTGGTCGATAATGTGACTTCCGCCCTGGCGTACAAGGCTGTTAATTCTCTCGGCAGAGGGTGCGATGTTACAATAAAACTTTTCTCATCCACCGGTGAGCTTATCACTGCATTTAACAGTGCTCATCGTGGAATGGGATATTTTAAGATCATGCCTCTGCCCGGACATGAATATTATACAATTGTTCAAAGCAAAGATGGGCCGGAAATTAAAGTACCATTACCTAAAAGTTTTCCGACAGGAGTAGCTATTCACACTGTCCTGACTCCTGATAAAAAACTTATGTTGACAGTGAATACCAATGATGTTACTCTTCCATCGTTGATAAATCAGGATCATACCGTTAGTATTTCATCAAGGAACCTGGTTAACAAAACAACCAAAATCAGGATTAACTCGCTTGTTAACAATTTCTTAATGCCACTGGACAGCATGCCCGACGGAATTATCAGAGTTACACTCTCGTCTTCTGCAGGATTACCCCTTTGCGAAAGGCTTTTTTTCCTTCAAAAGAACAGTGACATTAGATTAAATATTTCAACCGATAAGAATATTTACAAACCTCGAGAAAAAGTCTCCGCAGAGTTATCTGTATCGGATGGCTCAGCTTTTAAAGGAGGAGACTTCTCATTTTCAGCAGCAGAACAGCGATTTACCAACGATTCTTCTCTATATCCGACTTCAATAGCCTCATGGTTCCTGCTTGAGTCAGATGTCCGGGGAGAGGTAGAAGAACCATCATATTACTTCGATCCTGACAACAAGAATAGATTCATGGATATTGATCTTCTTCTTTTGACCCAGGGATGGAGAGATTTTAAATGGAAATATGATTCGTCTTCAGCATTTGAGCATGAAATAGGGTTTATGGTCTCAGGACAGATGAAGAAGGGTGTGTATAGTAAACCTGTGGAAGGGGTAAAGTTAAATCTAAGTCTCTTCTCATCCGGCTCCACACAGTTATTTGATGCACTGACAGATAAAGAGGGTACATTCAGATTCAAGAAATTAAATATTAATGGAAATGTAAAGGCATATATTACTTCATCGGGCAAATCTGAGAATTTAAAAGCGCACCTGTCGGTGGCTCCTGTCATGTATGAACCACCGGCTATTGAAAAACTATCTGCTTTCTCAATTGAGCTTGCGCCAGTCAAAAACAATTATATAACTTATCAGCAGGAGGCAATCACGAAGATTAATAATTTAAAGAAATACAAACTTAAAGATACTCTGGACCTGGGTGAAGTAATTGTCACAGCAGAAAGAAACAGGACAACACAGGAGATTAAAGTAAAGGAGAGCCGGATTGTATATAATATTCCTGACAAAGAACTTAAGATAACCCCTGCTGCCGAAAACTATGGTGGCGATGTTCTTGCCTACATTTCCGGAAGGATTCCGGGAGTCAGAGTCGTAAGAGGAGTTGACCCATGTAGCATATATTTCCCGCACGATGCGGAAGTTTATATCCGTGAACAGTTTACTGTTGACCAAAGGAGATGCATGACTGATCCAAAGAAAAAACCTGTTGAGATAAGGCGCGGGGCTTTAATCCTGGTGGATGGACTGGAAGTAACTCCTGAAAATCTAATGGATGTACTCAGTCTTCCTGTAAAAATGGTTGACAGGGTTGATGTTCTGAATACATCACCTCTTTACGGAATGAGAGGCGCTAACGGAGTTATTAATATTATAACACGTACCAGCGGGAGTAGAAGGGATCCTGTTGAAATCTCTGCAAATACAATTATAGTTACAATAAAGGGGTTTGATATCCCAAGGATCTTCTATTCTCCAAAATATAACAATCCGGCAGACAAGAACAATATTCCTGATTATCGGTCTACAATCTTTTGGGATCCGGATATCAAAGTCGAAAGGAATAAATTAGCAAAAGTGGAATTTTATAATGCAGATAATCCTGCAACTATTAAAATGACTATTGAGGGTGTTACGGAGGAAGGTGTACCGTTATCAACAACTTTAAAATACACGGTAAAATAAATCCTGAATTCACAGTCCGCTCCTACGGAGCTTTATATTCACACTCAATATTCTTTCTACAATCAGGTCGTCCCTGACGGAACTTATAGATAATATGAATAATCTATAACGTGGTGATTTTGTTGAACTGGAATTTCACTAAATTTATAGGGTTAATCAAAATCCAGGGGTCTTATTTAAATAAAAGATTAAAAATACATCAGTCGATGAACCTGTTTTCATTAACTCTGTTTCTGCTGATAAAACTAATTAGTGTTACAATTAGCGGTTCAGTTACTCCTTTGATGCACTCCGCTCAAGGCGGAACAAAACAGGTAGCAGAGAAGGTTTACCTGCATATCGATCAAAATAGTTACACCTCAGGTGAAGACATCTGGTTCAAGGCATATGTTATTGATCCTTCAACAAACAGGCTCTCTCAGAACACCAATAATCTTCATGTGGAGCTTATTGCTCCCGACTCTAAGATCCTTCTTAGCCTTGTAATAAGAATTGAAAAGGGTACCGGGAAAGGAGATTTCCACCTGGGAGACCAGGTCCCTTCCGGACGTTACAGGGTAAGGGCTTACACCAACTTCATGAGGAACTACGATGAGAAATTCTTTTTCCTTAAGGAGATAACGATTTTAAATCCCTATGATGATGCAGAGTCAATGAACCAGCCTGTGATAAAAATTGAGAACAAAATAGACTTTACCTTCTTCCCCGAAGGAGGATCACTTATCGATAATGTAGCCTCCTCGCTCGCTTACAAGGCAGTTAATTCTCTTGGCAGGGGTTGCGATGTCACTATAAAACTGTTCTCATCAAACGGGGATCTGGTCACCAGCTTTAACAGCGTACACCGTGGCATGGGGTATTTCAAGATCATGCCCGTTCCGGGACATACCTATTACGCGGTTGTGCAAAACCCGGACGGAGTTGAAATGAAAGTGCCATTACCACAGAGCTTCCCAAAAGGCGTGGTTATCCACACGGCTATCGGGGCGGATAAGAAGCTGATGCTGACTGTAAGTACCAACGAGGCTACCCTTCCTTCTCTTGCCGACCAGGATCTTACGGTCAGCCTCTCCTCAAGGAACCTGGTGAACAGGACAACCAGGATTAGAATAAACTCTCTTGTAAACAACTTCTCTTTGCCTCTTGACAGCATGCCCGACGGGATAATAAGAGTCACGCTCTCTTCATCCGGGGGACTGCCACTGTGCGAGAGGCTGGTATTCTTTCAAAAGAACAGCGACTCAAGGTTGAATATCTCTACTGACAAGAGCATCTACAAACCCCGTGAGAAAGTCTCTGCGGAGATATCTGTAACGGGTGGTGCAGCTTCTGCAGGCGACTTTTCATTTTCAGCCGCGGAAAGCAGGTTCACGGACTCCCTGAAATACTCCGGCTCAATAGCATCCTGGTTCCTCCTTGAGTCGGATGTGAGGGGAGAGGTAGAAGAGGCGGCGTACTATTTTGATCTGGATAATAACAACAGACTGAAGGATCTTGATCTTCTTCTTATGACCCAGGGTTGGAGGGATTTTAAGTGGAAATATGATTCAGAGTCATCATTTGACCATGAGGTAGGATTCAATCTTTCCGGCTCAATGAAAAGGAGTGCAAACGGGAATCCCGATGAAGGAGCAAAATTGAGTCTCATTTTCTTCTCATCGGGCGCCACGCAGTCTTTTGATGCAGTGACAGGAAAGGACGGTTCATTCAGATTCAGCTTACTTGATGTTGACGGGAATGTGAAGGCATATATTACATCTTCGGGGAAAAACGATAATTTGAAAGCCCGTTTACGCGTAGATTCTGCCAGATATGATCCGCCGGAAATAGAAAAGCTTCGACCATTCTCAGTTGAGCTGGTAACGGAAAAGAATTATTTTACTACTTATCAGGAGGAGGTAAAAGTAAAGATTAATAATCTGAAGAAATATAAACTTAAGGATACAATAAACCTGGGTGAAGTGACGGTAACGGCTACAAGGGAAGAAACACCCCAGGAAATTAAAGTGAAAGAGAGCCGGCTTGTGTATGCCATACCTGACAAAGAACTGGTCGTGAGCCGTACAATGGAAAATTTTGCCGGTGATCCATTCACTTTCATATCCGGAAGGATAGCCGGAGTCAGGATAGTAAGAGGTGTTGATCCTTGCAGTATATATTATCCAAATGACGCGGAGGTATATATCCGTGAGCAGTTTACAGTTGACCAAAGGAGTTGTATGACTGATCCAAAGAAAAAAATTGTCTACAGGCGCGGAGCTTTAATCCTGTTGGATGGCCGGGAAGTACTTTCTGCAAACCTGATGGATGTACTCAGTCTTCCTATGACAATGGTTGACAGAGTCGATGTTCTGACTGCCTCTCCTCTTTATGGTATGAGAGGGGCAAATGGCGTAATTAATATAATAACACGATCAGGAGTCAGAAGGGATCCGATAGAACTTTCTCCTAATACAGTCATAACCTCTGTAAAGGGTTTCGATGTTTCAAGGGTCTTCTATTCTCCTAACTATAATAATCCTAAAGAACAGAGTAACATTCCCGACTATCGCACTACTCTCCTATGGGCGCCGGAAATTAAAACAGGAGCGAATAAAACTTCAAAACTTGAATTCTTTAATACAGATAATCCAGCCAAAATTAAACTGACTATTGAGGGTATAACGGAGGAAGGTGTACCCTTATCAACAACTTTAAAATACACGGTAAAATAAGCCCTGAATTCACAGTCCGCTCCTACGGAGCTTTATATTCACACTCAATTTTCTTTCTACAATCAGGTCGTCCCTAACGGGACTAAAATATAATCAAACTAGCCTCGTAGAGGCGACCTGCCTGTAGATTATCGGAGATGGAGAGATTAAGCCGCGTAGCGGCGAACTGTTTGTAGCCCAAAATGGAAGAAGAGAGATTGAGCCTCGTAGAGGCGACCTGTCTGCAGATTATCGGAGATGGGGAGATTAAGCCGCATAGCGGCGAACTGTTTGTAGCCCAAAATGGAAGAGAGGAAATTGAGCCTCATAGAGGCGACCTGTCTGTAGATTATCGGAGATGGAGAGATTAAGCCGCGTAGCGGCGAACTGTTTGTAGCCCAAAATGGAAAATAGGAAATTGAGCCTCGTAGAGGCGACCTGTCTGTAGATTATCGGAGATGGGGAGATTAAGCCGCGTAGCGGCGAACTGTTTGTAGCCCAAAATGGAAAATAGGAAATTGAGCCTCGTAGAGGCGACCTGTCTGTAGATTATCGGAGATGGGGAGATTAAGCCGCGTAGCGGCGAACTGTTTGTAGCCCAAAATGGAAGAAGAGAGATTGAGCCTCGTAGAGGCGACCTGCCTGTAGCTCAAAATGGAAGAGTATAAATTGAGCCGCGTAGAGGCGAACTGTCTAATAATTTATGTTTAACTTTATATCTTCTATACGTAATAATGCTATTAATTTTTTGATTTTTTTTGTCTCGCTAAAATAATATTCTCTTTAATCACCTTAATTCTTTATTGTTATGGCAAATACTTATACCCAAATTTACCTGCAATTGGTTTTTACACCATTGAAACGTGAACATGTAATTCCAATCAATCATAAAGAGGAATTACAAAAATACACTACCGGAGTAATACAAAATCGGAAACATAAATTACTGGCAATAAACTACATGAAGGAT
This sequence comes from uncultured Bacteroidales bacterium, assembly GCA_963813405.1. Taxonomy (GTDB): domain Bacteria; phylum Bacteroidota; class Bacteroidia; order Bacteroidales; family VadinHA17; genus LD21. The sequence continues at coordinate 446,192 of CAWEYU010000005.1, read as the reverse complement.
CATGCTCACATTTTTATCGGATATAATCCCGCTCAGGCTTTACCGGATTTATTAAGGGATATCAAAGCTAACACCTCAAAATTTATTAATGAGAAGAAATGGTTGCCAGGAAAATTTAAATGGCAGGAAGGTTATGGATCATTTTCATATGGTCATTCACAGATCCATGATGTCATTCATTATATTAATACCCAGGAAGAACATCACAAAACCACATCATTCAAAGATGAATATATTAGGTTACTTGAGAAATTTGAGATTGAATATAATTCAAAATATCTTTTTGACTGGATCTGAATTCACAGTCCGCTCCTACGGAGCTTTAAATTCACACTCAATTTTCTTTCTACAAACAGGTCGTCCCTAACGGGACTAAAATATAATCAAATTAGCCTCGTAGGGGCGACCTGTCTGAAGATTATCGGAGATGGGGAGATTAAGCCGCGTAGCGGCGAACTGTCTGAAGATTATCGGAGATGGAGAGGTTAAGCCGCGTAGCGGCGAACTGTTTGTAGCCCAAAATGGAAGAGAGGAAATTGAGCCTCATAGAGGCGACCTGTCTGTAGATTATGTCCGAGAAGGAGAGATTGAGCCACAAAGTGGCGGCATTTGACTACAATTTCACCCTCACCTCCTCCACATTCCACCCTTGCACTTTCAAAACAAGGTCCTCCTTCAAAACAGCCGTTGGCGGACAACCGACCGTAATATTCATTGATTCACCGGGTGCAAGTGTAAAATAATTTGATGACCAGAAACCTGGAAGTACTTCCTCCTCACCTTTCATTAACTGCGGATTTACAAAAAATGCAATCTTATCACTTCGATTTAAAAACTGCAGTATCCATCTCGTTTCATTATCCTTCCTTTCGACTTTAAGGACCTTAGACTCAATTACCGTTTTTGGGAGAGCGCTTAAAGCTTTAAAATCGTTAGTGGCAGAGATCCAGTAAACATTATGTGAAACAAGGTTACCCGATGCATCATTCAGCTTCAGAACAACGAAAGTTATTCCTGCCAGGCCACCAAGATTTGATGCGAGTGAGACAGATTCCTTAACTTCACTGGGAGCAAGATTTACTTTTTCGGTATTATGAAATAAGGATTTTGAATCGGTTCCGAACAGATCTATCGATGCTGTTAATCCAGATACAGGAGAATAAGTCCTGTTAATTATCTCAACATTGAGATCTTTTGTATTAAGCTGGATATGAACAGGTTCACAAGCGGTCTGCATGAAATAGTAGCCGGCATTGGGAACCAGGAACCAATCATAAACCTGCCACATAACACTGGGGAAAGCTGCATTTATCTTCCAAAGCATCACTCCACCAATTTCATTAAGTTTATGTCCTGCTGCCTCAAAGATCCCCTGATAACCGGAAGCATTCATTAGTTGCATTTTATCCGAAAACTCTTTCATCGACTCTGGTTCACCATATCTTCTTACCATTTCCTGATAGTACCTGTCATAGCGTCCGTTGCCGGTAGCCGCATCGTGGTAACCCCAGCTATTATTCAGAGGGAATGGCAATGATTTATCCCACACCAGGTTTGGAATATTTTTTGCGAGGCTCGAAAATGGGGGTTGAGAAGGAATTCCTGTCTCATCTTTAAATACCCAGTCTTTTCCTGCTTCTGCTTTGTTGTAATAAACCTTAGGATCAGTCCATGTATAAGGACCTCCGCTGTAGACACCCGATGCCATGTTATCGGGCCACGCACCGGCCCAGCCTGCCGGTAATTTTGCAAAACCCGATGAGCTCGGAATATAAGGTCTTGTTCCGTCAAGGGTTATTATGCTGTCTCTCATGGCATCATACAATTCCTTGCGGGCATGTCCTTCATTCCCTCCGGTCCAGACAAGAAGACTTGGGTGATTTCTTATCCTGTAAATGGTGCTGGCAACATTCTGTTTGAAAATATTCCCATCAAGCGGCCAGTCAGGTGAGCCTTTAAACTCACCCTGTGTATCGCCTGTAATCCAGAAATCGGACCAGACCAGTAACCCATATTTATCAGCTGCATCAAAGAAATAATCCGAAGGAGTCACTCCCCCACCCCATATCCTTACAAGATTGATATTTGAATTACGGCATAATCTGAATTCGTAGTCGTATCTCAGAGAATCACGGTTCAGCATCATATCCGGAACCCATGCGCCACCGGTAAGATGTACCCGCCTTCCATTGACATAGAAATCTCTTCTCAGGGTACCATTCACATCTACAGCTTTAGAACCAACCGTTCTGACTCCAAAAAGAAAGGTTGTTTCATCAATAATCCCTGTAATGTTTGAATACCGGATCTTTATGCGGTATAGTTCAGGCTTGCCATATCCGTTTGGCCACCACAGCTGTGGTTTGTTCAAAATGAATTCCTTTATTGTCTCAGAGTTCAGGTCAAAACCAGAACTAGTATTTGCCGCCAGCACAACCTCTTTTGAATATTGTATCGTAGCACCCCTGAAGGTTTCGGGGGATATAGTTATGCTAATCTTCCCCTTTTCAGTAGAAGCATTGTGATTCCTCAATTTCAGCTTAAGCGATAGCTTTGCGACTGTAGTATCGGGTAATAACGGGAGATCAGTGACGAGTTTTGGTTGTTCAATTGTCACATTACCAGAGGTTCTCAAATAGAGAGGTTGCCAGATGCCAATATTCCTGTCACGCACCGGAGGTATCCAGTCCCAGCCTATTGAGCACAACATGGTAACGTTTTTGCCGATATCTCCGGTTGGTCCGCCATTTGGGAAAAAATCACCCAGCGCTTTAAGCTGCTCGGTTGAGGGCAACCCGGGGAAGTCGAGAGGATAAATCTTTACTGCTAATGCATTCTGTCCGGGATTGATAAGGTTTGAAACATCAAACTTATATTCAGCGAACATACCAGCCATCTGTGTTGAATCGGCTACCTGCTTACCATTAACCCATAAAGCGGCACGGTAGTTTATGCCCTTGAAAACAAGTTCGAAATGACGACCCTTATCAGCTGAGGGCACATTGAAAGTGCTTCTGTACCAGTAAGGTTTCTTCCATGGATTAGGTTCACCCGGAAGAAAGCTGTACTGTTCAAGATTATAAATCTTATTGAATTCATCTGAAGCATCCGGAATCAACATATTATTCAGACCGGTGTATGGATCAGGATATATTTTGTTAGCTACCAGTCCGGTCAGTACTGTAGAAGGAACTGCAACCGGGAACCAGTAGACTTTTGATATATACCCTGCAGTTGACAAAACGTCACCGGGTTCCGATATAAGAACCGATGATTGCAGCTCAAACTTGCTGAGTTTAACCAGCTTTACTTTACCGGACTGTGCCCCTGATGGAAGAGATAAGGAAAGTGCAAAAAGGATTAAAAGAATTGAATAATATTTCATAACGGCGATATTAAAGGTATTATATCGTTACAATTTTTATTTCAATTTATCAAAGGTATTTTTTTTAAATCTTTTTATCCAAATAACATATGCATTTTGGCAGAGTTTCTGACCATATTTTCAAATAATTTCTATTTTTATATGAAAAATCTATGTTACTTGGTGCTCAGATAGCGGATGTTGGTATTTATCTATCCGGCATTCTGCAACCTGGCAGACGGTACCAATAGAAATTAACCTAAAACCTGAACCATGGAAAACACAACTAAACCTGAAACAAAACGGCTCTATTCTCTCGATGCCCTTCGGGGCTTCGACATGTTCTGGATAATGGGTGGAGAAAGTATTTTCATAGGACTTGCGTCATTAACCGGATGGCCAATATTTCAATGGTGGGCGGGTCAGCTTGAACATGTTCCATGGCATGGTTTCCATGCTTATGACATGATTTTCCCTCTCTTTCTCTTTATCGCCGGAATATCATTCCCTTTCTCTGTTGCAAAACGCAAGGCTGCCAATGAAAGCCGGAAATTGTTGTACAGACATGTGATAATAAGAGGATTAACTCTGGTGGTTCTGGGGATCATTTATAATAATGCCATCAGATTTGATCTGGGAAATTTGCGTTATGGAAGTGTACTGGGAAGGATCGGGCTTGCGTGGATGTTTGCCGCCCTTATCTTTATGAACACGAAATTGAATTTCAGAATAATCTGGTGCTGTGCGCTACTGATAGGTTACTGGCTTTTATTACTTCTATTTCCGGCCCACGATCTTGGTTCAACAGATGTGTTCTCAAGAGAGGGTAACCTCACAAGCTATATCGATCGTCTTATTATGCCTGGCAAGCTTTATCTGGGTAATCATGATCCGGAAGGCATCCTGAGTACAATACCAGCAATTTCAACGGCACTGCTGGGTATGTTTACCGGAGAATTTCTTATGTCTCAGCGCTTTAATGACAAGCCATTAAAAAAGGTGCTCGTTATGGCACTTGCAGCTGTTTGCCTAATGATAATAGGGCAGATCTGGAATCTTTTCTTCCCAATAAACAAGAATCTGTGGACCAGCTCATTCGTTTGCTTTGTTGGCGGCCTCAGTCTGATGCTTTTCACCCTGTTTTACCTTTTTATAGACATATGGAACTTCAGAAAATGGGCTTTCGTTTTTGTTGTCATTGGCATGAATCCGATAACTATCTACCTTGCTGAGAGAATTATCAGATTCCAATCTGCCTCGAAATTCTTCTTCGGAGGATTCATAACTTTATTTCCTGCTAACTGGGCACCGTTTCTTAACGGCTTAGCTATTACAACTGTTGCATGGGTATTCCTTTATATTCTATACAAGAAAAAGGTCTTTCTGAAAGTATGATTGGTGCTGGGTGCAAGGTGCTGGGTACAAGGTGCAGGGCGCAAGGTGATTCGAGCAGGTTCCCCTCCCGAATAGGTCAGGGGCATAACCGTCAACTTAAGAGAAGTATATTGTCAAACAGTTTCCCCTCCTTTTCAAGGAGGGGTGGCCGGGGGTGTTGAATCTCAGTTATTTACAAAATATTTCTCCCCGGCCGGGGTGGTTGATTTCTTTCTTATTATCTTTATATCTATGAATAACAGAAATCTCTTCAACAGAATAGAAGAAGATAAGAAAAGGGATAAACATCTGGAGACCTTAGGATTCACTTTACTGAGATTTGAGAACAGATTTGTATTCCAGGAACCAGAATATGTAAGGAGTGAGATAGAGAAAGCGTTCAGTAGCCAAATAGAATAGACGTGAGAAGATAATCAACCACCCCAGCCGCAATGAAGCCTTTGCAATAAATTGACCATGTGCCTGTTGCGGCCACCCCTCCTTCAAAAGTAGGGGAAATGTCATGTGCCCGATTCCTTAGGTTGACGGTTATGGGGTTAGGGGTGGGTTAAAATTAATATTATTATGCACAAAAATCTTTACACATTCCTTACTTTTCTCTTTCTGTTATTACCAGGTCTATATGGACAGGTTAAACCCGACAGGGACAAGTTTGTAACATTCAAAAAAGAGAGAGGCAGTTTTCTGATCTCCGATGTCGGAAAGTCTCTCCCTCTTTATATTAGTTCCTCAGATTATCCGGGTGTCATAAGAGCTTTCAGGGATCTGAGGAACGATATCGGAAAAGTGACCGGGAAAATTCCTCAAATCAGAATCGATACAATTCCGGTATCAAAGGAAATAATTATTGCAGGAACGATAGGTAAAAGTCCGATTATTGATGAACTCATCAGGAAAAGAAAAATTGATGTTCAGCAGATATCGGGAAAATGGGAATCATTTATTATACAGGTCGTCAAAAAGCCTCTTCCAGGCATAAAAAGAGCACTGATAATTTCAGGTAGTGACAAAAGAGGAACAATATTCGGAATCTATGAATTATCCAAACAAATTGGTGTGTCGCCCTGGTACTGGTGGGCAGATGTTTCTGTCGATCAAAAAGATGCTGTATATATCAAAAAGGGACGGTTTATACAGGGCTCTCCCTCAGTCACATACCGCGGTATTTTTCTAAATGATGAGGCACCTGCATTGACCAACTGGATCAAAGAAAAATATGGTATGGTGGCCCTGCAAAAGAACCCTCCAATTCCGGCCGGTGTTGCCAACTATGGCCATGATTTTTATTCAAAACTTTTTGAACTTTTGCTTCGTCTGAAAGCAAATTACCTCTGGCCTGCAATGTGGAACAATGCTTTCAATGAGGATGACCCTCTGAATCCTAAACTGGCGGATGAGTACGGAATTGTAATGGGTACTTCCCACCAGGAACCAATGATAAGGGCACAGAAGGAATGGGATCGCCGATATCTGAAGACAATCGGAAACTGGAATTATGCAAAGAATCCGGCGCCGCTTGAGGCCTTCTGGCGGGATGGAATTAGAAGGAATAAGAATTGGGAAAGCATCATCACAATCGGTCTCAGAGGTGCCAATGATACAGAAATGGCACCTGGTGGACCAGCAGCAAATAAGACCCTGCTCGAAAAGATAGTGGATGTACAGCGCAAAATGATCGCTGCAGAGATGAACCCCGATGTCACTAAAGTACCCCAGCTGTGGTGTCTTTATAAAGAGGTTCAGGATTACTACAAAGCCGGTATGCGTGTTCCCGATGATGTTACCCTGCTGTGGGCTGAAGATAACTGGGGCAATGTACGCCGGTTACCAACAGCTGAGGAACGTAAACGCAGCGGGGGTGCAGGTATCTATTATCATTTTGATTATCATGGAGGACCAAGAAGTTATCAGTGGCTTAACACAAATCCAATCCCTAAAATCTGGGACCAGATGTCTCTGGCTAAACAGTATGGCGCCGATAAGATATGGATAGTAAACGCAGGTCATTTCAAAGGCTACGAATTCCCAATTGAGTATTTTCTTTCACTCGCGTGGAACATTCAGAAGCTTACCAATGATAATATAAAAGAATATACAAAAAACTGGGCAGAACAGCAATTTGGTCCACAGTTCGCTTCTGAAATTGCTGATATAATTTCAAAATATACCCGGTATAACGGCAGACGAAAACCTGAGTTACTCGAACCATCAACATACAGTCTGATAAACTATAACGAAGCTGAAAGTGTTGTAAATGACTATAAATCTATTACTTTAAAAGCAAATGATATTTATGGAAAACTACCTGTAACGAAACACGATGCCTTCTATCAGCTTGTACTATTTCCTGCAAAAGCATGTGCAATTGTTAATGAATTATATGTTACAGCAGGAAAAAATGAGCTTTACGCAAAACAGGGAAGATCAGCAACAAATGATATGGCAAACCAGACCCGGTTACTATTCCAGGCTGATACTGTACTTATGGGTGTGTTCAACCGCACACTAGCCGGTGGTAAGTGGGACCATTTTATGGACCAGACTCATCTTGGTTATACCAGCTGGGTTGACCCCCCTGTAAACAGCCTGAGAGCACTGAAACTTAAGGAGATTGTAATTCCTTCGGCAGCAAAAATGGGAATTGCCATTGAAGGTTCCGAATCAGTTTGGCCTGGCTCAGATAAGCCACCCGCGCTTCCTGAATTTGACAATTTTAAAAAACAGAGCCGATACATAGATATTTTTAACAAAGGGAAAACTTCATTTGAATTTACAACTGAAGTGAGCGGCGAGTGGATCACAATAAACGAATCCTCAGGAAAGATCGAAAAAGAGAAAAGAATTATTGTTAGCATTGACTGGACTAAAGTGCGAGAAGGAAAGTCACCAGGTATTATTAAGATTACCGGAGCCGGGACAGAAGTAAAGATCGGACTGTCCGCTTTCAAACCTTCAGATATTACTCCTGAAACTCTGAAAGGATTTATTGAAAGTGACGGTGTTGTCTCAATCGAGGCAGAACACTTTACAAAAAAAACAGATACAGGTGACAGGCACTGGATAAAGATTGAAGATTACGGTCATACTCTGTCAGCGATGAGAGCATCAGCAAATGTTGATGCGTTGCCGGCCACTCCGGGCAAGGATTCTCCATGTCTTGAATATCAGATGTATCTTTTTAATACCGGTAAGCTTGAGATCATATCAACTCTCTCACCAACACTGAATTTTATTCCTGATCGCAGTCTGAAGTATGCCATTTCGTTTGATGATGAAACACCACAAATAGTCACTGCAGTCCAGGCTGACTATAATGCTCAGAACAGGAATACCGACTGGGAAAAAACGGTCAGGGATAATGCAAGATTCATCACAACAAAACATACCCTCACAAATCCCGGTTATCATACTCTTAAAATATGGATGGTTGATCCGGGTGTTGTACTGCAAAAGGTTATTGTCAACACAGGTGGATTGAAACCTAGCTATTTAGGGCCTCCGGAGAGTTATGTTAATTTCCAGCCTTTTCTGTAATTATAGTGCATCAGTCGGGTTGCAGCTCTATCTTTATCATCAATAAACTTCTCGGCTGCCGGGTTCCATTTTACTGTGCGTTTAAGTGAACATGCAATATTGCCAAGAGTACATACCGTGCAACTGCTGTGTCCTATCTCAACAGGTACAACAGGATCTTTACGTGAGCGTATGGAATCGATAAAATTGGCCTGATGCGGGACTTTTGTTTCATATGGACCCGTTGAAGCTTCTTTTTTCTCAGCATAGAACTTCTGATCAGAAGCTTTAAAATAGCCTCTGGCTACCTCAATCCATCCATTTTCTCCCCAGAACTTAACTCCTTTTGTTTTCTTTTCGTCAAATGGCTCCGAGGTCATGATGGTACCACTGGCATATTTAAATGACATATATTCTGTTCCATCGCCAATAGGTGAAGCCTCTACCGGACCATTCCTGTCCATTCCCAGACCCCACTGGGCAATATCGAACATATGTGCTCCCCAGTCGGTTGTGAAACCTCCTCCCATTTCCTTATACCAGCGCCATGCTCCCCAGAACTTTTCATTCACATCCGGATCAAGAGAGATTGGCGGATCAAGCTGGTTATTATAATGAATTGTTGCAGGAAGTGGTCCAAGCCAGAGATCCCAGTTCAGATCTGCCGGTACTGGTTCTTCAGGAAGATCATAGGGTTTTGGCGGAGCTCCTACATATGCATTTACTTTTGTTATCTTGCCAAGTGCTCCTGTTTGTACCATTTTAACCGCATGCTGGAAATTGGGATCAGACCGTTGCTGACTTCCGAGAGCGAGAATACGTTTTGTTTTACGTACTGTCTTACGAAGTTCCTGTCCTTCCCTGATCGTTAATGTCATCGGTTTCTCAAGGTAGACGTCCTTACCGGCTTTGCATGCTGCAATTGCAATCATTGCATGCGAATGATCAGGAACTGCAATAACTACAGCCGTTATGTCCTTCCTGCCGAGCAGATCTGCATATTTCTCATACAAAACCGGTTTCGAAACAATACCTGCTTTGGAATTAAAGGCAAGTACCCTTTTCTCGAACCGTTTGCGCTTGATACCATATACATCACATCCGGCAACAACTTCAACCCCGGGAACCTGGGTAAAACCTCCCAGCAGAGACATAGCCTGCTGACCAAGACCAATAAATCCTAATTTAATGTCTCTTATATCCTGGTTCTTAACTGATGAACCTATACCCGGCAGTAAAAAAAGTCCTGTTACACCCAGGGCTGAAGCCCCAAGGAACTCCCTTCTTGATAACATTTTTTTTGGCGCTTTCATTTTGATATCTTTTAAGTGGTAATTTTATATTTCGGATTTGACTTCGTCGAGCTCGCCTTCGGCTCGGTTCAGATTACTTAGTAATAATATTCTTATATCTTAACAGAGCTTCAATGAAATAATAATCTGCATAGGTAAGAGGTACGTCAACTTCACTTTTAGCGGGTATGGATCCCACGCTGTGCATTAGCAAGAAATTGGCATTCTTTCCAGGTTTTGCGAGGTAAGCCGGTGAAGCCAGACTGCGTAGTTGTTTCTCAGCGATGTCCTGGTATTTAATAGCTGCTTCAGGTTGTACATATCCGCTAAGTTCTATTAATGCAGATGCCATAATTGCACCGGCAGATGCATCTCTTTTGGCATTGGGAATTCCGGGTGCATTGAAATCCCAGTAAGGTATCTTATCCTCAGGCATATTGGGATGATTGATCATAAAGTCGGCAATATGGATTGCCTGATTGAGATATCTTTCAAGTTTTGTTTCGCGGTACATAACTGTATATCCATACAGTCCCCAGCTTTGACCTCTTGCCCATGCAGACTCATCTGCAGCTCCCTGGGCAGTCTGCTTTTTCTCAACCTTACCGGTAATTGTATCATACGACACCACATGATACGAGCTGAAATCAGGTCTGAAATGATTCTTTATTGTTGTGTCTGAATGGGTTACACAGATCTTGTAGTAAGTCGAATCCCCGGTCTTTTTAAATGCCCACATAAGAAATTCAAGGTTCATCATATTGTCAATTATCACCGGGCATTGCCAGCCTCTTCTGCTGTTCCACGACTGGATACATCCAATATTAGGCCGGAAACGGGTAGCTAAAGATTTTGCCCCTGTAAGCATTATAGAAGAATAGCTTGTATCATTTGTCAGTCTGTACCCGTTCCCAAAACTGCAATAAAGCATAAAACCCAGGTCGTGTGTACCTTTATTGCTCTTCTCTTTTTCGATCCTTGATGTCATCATTGCAGCAAATTCCTTGATATTATCATCTTTTGAATACTGATACAGATACCAGAGGCTTCCGGGGAAGAATCCACTTGTCCACCAGTTGGATTTGGCAGTGACAAATTTGCCAGTTGTGTCTAATGTTCTTGGAAGAAGATCGGGTTTGTCCTTCATCACATCTGCCATTAAAGTATATTGTCTGACAGAAAATGATAACGCATCATCAATAACCTTGTCCATCGGTTTTGGCTTGCTGCAGGAGGCAAAGACAATTAAACAAAATGAAAAAATTCTGAAGGGGTTTCTAATTTTCATAATAGTCAGATTCAGATAAACTAATTATTAAATATAGCATGAATATATTGATTTTATAAATATAAAAAGCCACCATGTCACATAAACATGGTGGCTTTTTAATATAATGTCTAAATAGGTTTTACTGCAGGTTTCTGTACTATTTCAAGATAATCATTGCCAAAGAACTTCTTAGCAAACTCCTGTATCTTTTTCGCATCAAGTTTCTCATATATTTCTGTTGAATATTGAGGAAGCGGCGTATAGACACCATTATTTATATAGTTCTTAACCCGGTCCAGCACAAAGGAATTATTCTTCAGGCTTTCCGGCAGTGTTTTGATAAAATTTTCTCTGGTTTTATTAACCTCATCAGCAGTGACACCATTATTTTTAAGGTTTGTAATCTCATCGAGCAATACCTTCTTAAGATAATCGGCTCTTTCGGGTGCGCAGGTAAAATTCATAGTCATGGTATATTTATTTCTGGGTCTGCTGGTCAGATTACCATATACTGAGACTCCGTAAGTTCCACCCTCTTTTTCACGTATCGATTCGACATATCGTAAATTGAGAATATATCTGATTGCATTCAGATATTCAACATTTTCAGGTGTGCAAGGATAGTCGCCATGGAAATGAACATAAACTGTTGCCTTCGGATCTTTCATTTCAGTGAATAGTTCCCTGGTCACATGGCCGTCAACCGGATCTAACTTATTATCCTTCCACATCTCTTTTCTCTCAAGATCTGGTATTGAGCCGATATATTTTTCGACAAGTGGCTTCATTTTCTCTACATCCACATTTCCGATGAATACAAAATTAAAATCGCTGGCATCCTTATAACGGTCATCAACTATTGAATATGCTTTATTCAGATTCATCCTGTCAAAAAATGCAGGAGTAATAATACTCACCCGAGGGCTGCGATTGCTCATCAGCACTGTAAGAGTATCTGAAAGGACGCTGCCGGGATCATTTTTCCGGTTTTCATAGGTTATCTTCATCCTCTGGAGCAATGATTTTACCGCATCATCATCTTTCCGGGTTGGCAGGAACTGAAGATAAGTCAGCTGAAGCATTGTTTCAAAATCTTTTACTGACGAATTACCACTCAGCATTTCTTCAATCTCACTTATGTTGCTCGATACACTTGCAACTTTGCCGGTAAGAAATCTTCTGAGATCGAGGGCAGAAAATTCACCAACTCCGCATGTCGATTTAATTCTTGATGCCAGTTCAGCAGATGGTTCATCTTTATCAGGAACATTTGATATACCTCCGTTACTAAAAGCCTGCATGATAATCTCATCAGCCTTGTTATTTGTATACTTAAACCAGACTGTTGCCCCGTTACCAAGGGTAAGTTTTGTCCCATCTATATCTTTGAAATATTCCTGTTTAACAACAGGTGATCCTTTAAGTTCTTCCGAAATGAGAGAAGAAGGCAGGACTTTGTCGACATAAGGTTCAATCTTCGAATTCACAACCTCTGACATAGCACTTTTCAATTCCTGTTCATTTGGGATCTTTATGCCTTCCTTTTCAGGACCAGTGACAGTAATTACCTGATCTTCAGCCTTCATCCATTGTTTTACCAGATTGTTAATCTGTTCAACAGTAACGGTAGGAAGATATGTTTTTGATAATTCATAGTAGTAAACAGGGCCTGGCGCAGGGTTTCCGGAGGTGAAGTTGCTCGCATAACTTCCTGTAAAAGATGATGAGAACTGTTTATCCTTCTCTATAAATGATCTTTCGTATGACAAGAGTAACTGTTTTCTAGCCCGCTCAAATTCTGCGGATGTGAATCCGAATCTTTTTACTCTCTCTGCTTCAGTCAGAGCGGCTTTAAATGATTTCAGCGGATCATTCGTAAGAGGACTTAAAGAAGTATAGAAGGCATCCTGATACTTCGTGAATCCTCCATAACCCGAATAAGCCGATAAAAAGGGAGGATTTTGCTTCTGAAGTATTTCGCTGATCCTGCCTGAGAACATATTATTAAAAAGAGATGACAGCATCCTCATTTTAACATAATCAAGGTCCTTATTTTCAGTTCCCGGATGCTTTGTATAACAGGTGATTGAGATATTTGATGCCTCTTTATCTGTTGCAATTGCAAACAGAGGATCTTTATTACCCGTGACAAGTGTCTTTACATCGGGGGGCACTGCATTTCTTTTTGGAAGGTCACCGAACTTTTTCTCAATCAGAGATTTGATGTCAGCTCTATCTATATCACCGACAACAACTACAGCCAGAAGATCGGGACGATACCAGTCTTTATAGAAATTCCTCAGCAGATCAGGATCTGCTTTGTCAATAATACTAACTTCCCCGATTACATTGTGATCGGCATATTTTGATCCTTTGTAAAGTGTTTTATCAATTTTGTCACCCATTCGTTTATATGCACCACCACCTGTTCTCCATTCTTCATGGATCACACCACGTTCCAGGTCTATCTCCTTTGTGGTATATGATACATTTCCTGCCCATTCTCTCAGGACAATCAGGGCTGAGTCTATATACCCGTGTCGGTTGGTAGGTACATTGTTGAGAGTATAAGTTGTCTGATCCCAGCCGGTACCGGCATTAAGACCTCCGCCGAAAGAGACGCCTATTGATAGAAGGTAATTCAGTATTCCTTTTTCGGGGAAATTTTTTGTACCGTTAAAAGCCATGTGTTCGCAGAAATGTGCAAGTCCATTCTGATCTGCATTTTCATTTGCAGCTCCTGCATTTACAGCAAGCCAAAACATTGCACGTTCCTTGGGCAGGGAATTCTTCTGAATATAATAAGTAAGACCATTATCAAGCTTCCCGTACAGGACATCAGGATTAAGTGGTACAACTTGTGCTGACAGTGTAGTCAGGACAAAAATGAATAGAAAAACAAATAAGCATTTCATAACCATTAGTTTAGGGGTTAATTTTTATAAATAATAATTGCAGCGTAAGAGCTAATTTCATTTTCTGCTGCTCATTAGTGATACAATTTAGGAAATATCTGGAAATGAGGAGTTTTTTTTAAACAATAATTTTATGGCGATTCCTGCAAAAAAGCACCAATTAACTATATTTGTCCATGTGAAATGATCATCAAGCATCTCTATCGTTATGAGCAATCAAACTGTTGTCGCCATTCACAACCTTCAAAAACATTATGGCAAGAAGCAGGTTCTTTATGGGATTGACCTGGATATAAAATCCGGACAGATTATCGGTTATATCGGCCCAAATGGTGCCGGAAAATCGACTACAGTGAAAATCCTATGCGGACTAATCAGCGATTTTAATGGGGAAATAACCATTTTCGGAATGGACCTGCGCACCCGGACCCTCGAGATAAAGAAGCAGGTAGGTTATATTCCTGAAAATGCAATTCTCTATGAATCATTGACTCCAATGGAGTTTATGGAATTTATTGGTGAAATGCGCAGTCTCGATCGTGACCAGACCCGCAGTAAAGCTGAAGCGCTTATGGATATCTTTGAGATGAAGGCTAACATTCATCAACGTATTTCAACCTTTTCCAAGGGTATGCGCCAGAAGGTTCTTATCTGCTCAGCTTTACTTCATAATCCGGATCTCATTTTTATGGATGAGCCCCTTTCCGGGCTTGATGCCAATTCAGTGATAATGGTGAAGGAGATGTTAATACATCTTGCCCGTGAAGGGAAAACAATTTTTTACAGTTCGCATCTTATGGATGTTGTTGAGAAGATTTCAGACCGCATCATTCTGATAGATCAGGGAAAAGTTATTGCTGATGGTTCCTTTGAAGAATTAAGCAAACTTGCCAACGATGAGAACCTTGAAAAAATGTTCACACGGCTTACCGGTAACACCAATCATGAAGAAAAGGCTGCCGCATTTATAAACACCTTTGAAAAGTCAAAATAATGATCCGCTTTATTCTTTTTTGTTTTAAACCATTCAGGTGGTTTATCGAGAAAATGGGTGCTGATTACAATCAGTTCATTCGTATTCTTCAGCTTAAACTCACACTTGACAACCGCAGTCCCAAAGGTTTGAACAGAAGTCCGGAAAAAACACAGGAGAATATGCTGTTCAAACAAACAATAGGTTACATTGCTTTTGGGATATTATTTGGAATTTTTTTGTCGATTATAAAATCGCCATTTACCTTCTATTACTATGCCCACATTTTCCTTATGGCTATGATGGCAATATCTATCATCTCTGAATTCACAACCTTATTATTTGACACTTCCGAAAATGTCATAATCCAGCCGCTACCGATAAAAGGAAATACAATAAATCTTGCCAGGAATGCCCATGTTTTCACCTATCTGACGCTAATGGCCTTTAGTCTTTCAGTTGTATGGATATTTATCGGGCTTGTCAGGTTTGGTCCAGTCTCGGCTGTAATGTTTTTCTTTACTATTTTTCTGAATATATTATTTACCCTGTTTTTAGCCAACATACTTTATCTGGGGATCATGCGGATAGCCAGTGGTGAACGGCTGAAGAACATTCTGATGTATTTTCAGATCGTGGTTGCTATTCTCTTTATGGGTGGATATCAGTTCGGAATGCAGCTCGTTGATACAACCAATATAAAGGATATGGTATTACCTGTCCACTGGTATACTTTTCTGGTGCCACCCGCTTTTTTTTCAGGCATAATTGAGGCTCTGGCTTCCCGGAATTTTGATCTGCAGCACATTCTTTTTATTGCCGAAGCATTGGTTTTACCTCCGGTTGCCATATATTTTACCGGAAAATATCTGACACCGGTATTTAACCGAAAATTATTGGATCTGGAGCAGGGTGACAGGAATTCGAAGGTTAGTGAAAATGCCGGCATTAACCTGTGGTACAGGATGATGTCATCAATTTTTGTTTTCAACAATGAAGAAAAGGCTTCTTTCAGACTGATGTGGAAAATGACAGGACGGGAACGGTTATTCAAACAAACATTCTTTCCTTCAATAGGCTATATTGTAATACTTATTATGGTTCAGTTCATCAATAAACCTGTACCATTTAAGGAGTTAGCTGCAGGTAATAAATATTTGTTCTCTCTGTATATTCTCCTTTTTATAGCTGCTACACTGCCGCAATCGTTGCTGACAGGTAATAATATGAATGCAACCTGGATATTCAAAACGGTTCCGCTTGCTTCTCCGGCTAATTTCTTCAAAGGTTGCATAAAAGCTGCTTATGCAAAATTCTTTGTGCCATTTTATCTGGTAGTAAGCGCAATCGTATCTACTATATGGGGTATCAGGGTACTTCCTGATGTAATCATTGTAATGATGGTCACCTATCTTTTCACAATAGTATTTTATTATTTTCAAACTCCGGGATTCCCGTTTACGATGGAAAAGAGTGCTTCGCAGAGTGGATTAACCATGATTAAAGTATTTATAATTATGGCTCTGGCGGCGGCAGCAGGTTATTTACATTTCGCTTTGCTGCAATGGCTCAGATATGCAACTCTTATTCTTATCCCGCTATATGCCTTCATAATTTTGTATGTAAACAGGATTATGGTCTACAGAAGAATTACATGGAATAAGGTCGACCGGGTTAATACCTATTGATTTTGTATCTTAGTAGCAGAAGCGGGGTGCAAGGTTCAGCTTGCAACCTGCAACAATACCAATTAAAATATTTCAAATTATAGCTAATTATTGATGAATCGAATCCTAGTAATCGGCAGCTCAAACACCGACATGGTGATAAAGACAGATAAGATTCCGGCTCCTGGTGAGACAATCCTTGGTGGAACCTTTCTTATGAATCCAGGAGGTAAAGGAGCAAACCAGGCTGTTTCAGCAGCACGTCTTGGTGGACAAGTAACATTTATCACAAAAAGGGGAAATGATCTGTTCGGTAATCAGACTCTCGGGTTTTTGATGAGAGAAGGCATTCACTGCCAATATGTTGTAAAGGACCTTGATCATCCTTCGGGTGTAGCTCTTATCATCGTTGATTCTTCAGGAGAGAATAGTATTGTAGTAGCTCCCGGATCAAACGGATACCTGCTGCAGGATGATATCCCTGAAAAGGTTTTTGATGGCAAGAAATACACTATTCTTCTCTTGCAGCTTGAAATACCAGTTACTACGGTGGAATATGCGGCAATTAAAGCAGCTGAAAATGGAATCAGGGTGATACTCAACCCTGCTCCCGCTCAACCATTATCTGAGGCACTTTTAAGAAACATATGGTTACTGACACCAAATGAGACTGAAGCTGAAACACTGACAGGCATAACAATAAATAATATGCCAACATGCGAAAAGGCGGCCTCAGTACTTTCAGACAGAGGGGTCAAAAATGTAATAATTACCCTTGGAGAAAATGGTTCTTACATAAAATCTGACAGTTTTTCCGGATTTGTTCCGGGTATAAAGGTAAAGGCTGTTGATACTACCGCTGCAGGAGATGTATTCAATGGGGCCCTGGCTGTTGCACTTTCTGAGGGACAGGGAATGAAAGAAGCTGTTAACTTTGCAAATAAAGCAGCTTCGATCTCCGTCACAAAAATGGGTGCTCAGGCATCCGCACCATATAGAAATGAATTATGAAATATCTTACAGTCGCTGTTTCAGTATTATTACTGTTTACCTTTTCATGTAAAAACTCAACAAATGAGTTTATTAAAATCACTTCTGAAGTTTTGAAAGACAAGATTGAAGGAGGATGGGCAGGAAAGACAATTGCTGTTTCATATGGGGGACCAACAGAATTCAGATTTCAGGGTACCATGATTCAGGATTACACACCTATTCCATGGAATGATCATTATATTAAATGGTGGTTTGATAACAGTCCCGGGCTATATGATGACGTATATATGGACCTGAGCTTTGCAGATGTATTTGATAAGTATGGACTTGATGCACCTGTTGATTCTTTCGCAAATGCTTTTGCTCATGCAAAATATCCTCTCTGGCATGCTAACCAGGCAGCACGTTATAACATCTTAAATGGAATTAAACCTCCCCTTTCGGGCTGCTGGTTGAACAATCCCCATGCCGATGATATTGATTTCCAGATAGAAGCCGACTTCGCCGGCCTGATGTCACCAGGAATGCCAAACTCATCCAGTCAGATCTGCGACAAAATAGGCCATATTATGAATTCAGGCGACGGCTGGTATGGTGGTGTTTATGTCGCAGCAATGTATTCACTTGCATTTATATCGGATGACATTAATTATATAGTTTCAGAAGCTTTAAAGGCTATTCCCGACAGCAGCGATTTTTATAAATGCATTTCAGATGTAATAAAATGGCACAATAATAATCCAGGTGACTGGAAACAAACCTGGTTTGAAGTTGAAAGGAAATGGTCACAGGATATTGGATGCCCTGAAGGTGTGTTCAAGCCTTATAATATCGATGCAAAAGTAAATTCTGCTTATGTTGTAATCGCTCTTCTTTACGGGAATGGCGATTTCAATAAAACAATTGATATTGCAGCCCGTTCTGGTCAGGATTCCGACTGTAATCCTTCCACTGCAGGCGGAATTTTGGGAACAATGCTTGGTTATAAAAAAATTCCGGCATTCTGGAAAAAAAGTTTCGAAGAGATTCGCAATATTAACTTTATATATACCGATATCTCAATTAACAAGGTTTGTAAGATGGGGCTTGACCAGGCTCTGAAAATGATAGAAAGAAATGGTGGAAAAGTCTCAGATACAGATATTTCAGTCAAAAAGCAAAACATTGCTGCGGTTAGGTTTGAAAAGAATTTTGCAGGACATTATCCCAACCAGATAATGAAGGTCAATAAAAAATTCTCCGATACAGTTTCAATTAGTTTTACCGGAAATGGTATAGTCCTGAAAGGAGGTATTTCTGTCACCGATAATAAAAAAGCTGATGATAATTATATCGTAAAAGGCGAAGTATATATTGATAATGAACTTGTTGAGACTGTTTCCTTACCTGTGAAGAATTTAAGCCGCAAAAATGAAATTTTCTGGAAATACCAGCTACCCATGAAAGATCACAGTCTGAAAATAAAATGGATGAATCCCAATAATATAGTTGATGCAAGGGTCACCGAAGCCTTAGTATATGGCGACAAGCCTCCAATCTCCACGATGGAATCAGCAAACAGAGAATAATAAGAATGTAAATGACTATTTTTAATATTTAATTTATTATGAACGGGAAAATAATAACATTCGGAGAAATAATGCTGCGTTTAGCAACACCTGATCATCAGCGGTTTACGCAGATCTCAGCTTTCTGTGCTTCATTCGGAGGCGGTGAAGCTAATGTAGCTGTGTCGCTTGCTAATTTCGGTTTGCAGACTGAGTACGTAACGCGAATCCCAAAAAACGATATTGGACAATCTGTTTTAATGGATCTCAGGAAACACAATGTTGGCATTCAACATATCATTCAGGGAGGCGACCGTTTAGGTATCTATTTTCTGGAAACAGGATCTGTGTCAAGACCAAGCAAGGTTATTTACGATCGGGCAAACTCATCCATTGCTGAAATTAAGCCTGGTATGATTAACTGGAATGAAGTCTTTGAGGGAGCATCATGGTTTCACTGGACAGGAATCACTCCTGCAATTTCAGAAGGTGCTGCCGCAGTATGCCTGGAAGCGATAAAGGCTGCAAAACAAAAAGGAGTGACGGTTTCCACAGACCTGAACTTCAGGAAAAACCTTTGGAAGTGGGGAAAGAGTGCTGGTGAAGTAATGCCAGATATGGTAAAACACTGCGATGTTATACTTGGGAATGAGGAGGATGCTGAAAAAGTCTTTGGAATTAAACCGGAAGGTGCTGATGTCACGGGTGGTGAAGTAAGTGCTGAAATTTATAAATCTGTATGCATCAAGTTGATGAAGCAATTCCCAGCTGCAAAGAAGGTAATTATTACTCTGCGCGGATCTATAAATGCAGATCACAATTCATGGTCAGGAGTACTTTATGATGGAAAGAAACTTTATAAAGCCCCTGTTTATCAGATAACTCATATAGTTGACAGGGTTGGTGGTGGCGATTCCTTTATGGGAGGACTTATCTTTGGCCTTCTATCCTGGCCCGGGGATGATCAGAAGGCACTTAATTTTGCTGTTGCAGCTTCATGTCTGAAGCATACAATTCACGGAGATTTCAATCTTGTATCGGTTCAGGAAGTTGAACAGCTGATGAAAGGGGACGGATCAGGGAGAGTGGTACGGTAGTATGAAAAGATCCGGGGTAAGGGCGGGAAAGATCTTAACAGGATTGATAATTCTGTTTTTTATAAGTTCCTGTGCTGTAGTGCGAACACCTTATCGCACAACAGACTATTACAGGAAAACCGTTTCCAGACTCGATAGTATTAAGTCAAATAGTCAACAGCTGACCGATTCTCTGTATGCCGGATTCTCCAAAATCAGCATCACGCCCGGATTAAAAAACAGCTCCAATGACCCCATACTGGGAAATTTCAGGAAGGTACCATTAGCCGGTTTTGGTCAGCGTAAAGGTAAACCAGCCAACGGAATCCATGACAGTATTTTTGTCAAGGCAGTAGCCTTAAGTGCAGGTGGCCTGAAACTGGTACTGGTAAGTGCCGATTTGCTGATCATGCCACCAAACATAATAGATTCGGTTATTGTTTCATTATCCAATGCAGGCATTAACCGCAACCAGTTGTTCTTGTCTGCAACTCACACTCATTCAAGCCTTGGTGGTTGGGGATATGGTCTGGTAGCACGGTTATTCGCCGGGAAAGAGAATAAGAGTATTGAAAGATGGCTTATTAACCAGATAAAAAATGCTGTGTTATATGCGATTGCTGACCTGCGTCCGGCCAGGATTGGATCTGGAAGTTTTAATGCCTCATCATATACCAGGAATCGACTCATTGGTGATTCAGGTGAAAAAAACAATGATTTTAATTTCATTGTAATTGAACAGACAGGAAGAAGAAAAGCAATAATTGGTTCATTTTCTGCACACGCTACAACACTTAGTGAAAAGAATATGGCGATAAGCGCCGATTATCCGGGTTACTGGGAAAGAAAAACTGAAAGCAGATCTGCTGATCTAGCAATGTTCTGCGGAGGTTCGATGGGCAGTCAGAGTTATATTGGCAAGGGAGATAGGTTTGAAAACTCAAAATTTGTCGGCGAGTCGCTTGCTGATAGTTTGTCAGCCCATTTAGAAAAGGTGCCAATGAACGGAAGGATAACCATTTCAGCCCTGTCATTGAAAATTCTGCTTCCGCCTTATCATTTGCGGTTAACAACAAAAATCAATCTTACAACGGGCTTAAGTAACAGATTAATGCCTTACCCGAAAAATGTTTATCTGCAGGCATTGAAAATCAATAACTTAATCTGGATCTTCACCCCGGGTGATTTCAGTGGAGAATCAGCGCTACATATTAAGAATTCTCTGGCCGTTAAGGGATACCAAGCCAACGTCTTGAGTTATAATGGCAGTTATGTGGGGTATATAATACCAGGAAAGTATTTTTATCTTAATCATTATGAAACTAAGCTGATGGGCTGGTTTGGACCCACAATGGGAGATTATACAGTAGAACTGATTGATAAGATATGCGATGGACTAATCGGGGATAAATAACGAAGTTTTTAAATTCCTTATTAAATATCCGGACGATTATTGTTATCTTAATGCGAACCTCCTGATTAGTAATTAATAGAACTTTAAATATGAAAAGAATAATAGGTTTCTTTCTGATTTTTCTTCTCTTCTCATCATTACCATTTAATTACATCTATTCACAGACAACAATTAAATGCTGGGATGTTTATGAGGTAATGCTTAAAGCGTCAGGTATTGCCCCCAATCCCTATATCATGTCTCTCCCTGCAGATAAGCCGCCATTCCTGACTGCCGAATTCAAAGGCCTTTCGGGGGCATGTGAAGGGCTAAGACTAACCATAGGCGGATTCTGGGATGGTGAGGATATCTGGAAAATCAGATTCGCACCTCCAAAATCCGGTAATTGGGTTTATGAGACAACGTCAACAGACAGAAGAATGAATGGAAAGAAGGGAAAATTAACCGTAAATGACTGGAAAGAGGAGGAGTGTAATGCGAATCCGACAAGAAGGGGATTCATAGTTGTGGAAGATAAAGGAAAGAACGCTGGCAGATACTTTGTATATACCGACCATACTCCTGCTTTATGGATTTCTGATACCTGGTGGGACTGGACCGACAGGAGAATAAAGTTTGAATCATTCACAAAGCTCGTTGATACGAGGGTTCTACAGGGCTTTAATATCGGCCAACTTTTTTTTGCTGCAAATGGTTGGGGAAGAGAGAGTTCCCTCCTCGATCCAACATTTCAAAAGCCTGACATACAAAACATACAGAGGGTGGAAAAGATGATCGCCTATGCCAATTCCAAAGGCATGACGGTTTGGATACACCCATGGTGGAGCCGTGAGGGAATAAACCAAAAAATAGGTGAGGAAAACATAATTAGGTGGTGGAGATATGTGATCCAACGGTTGCACGCCTATAATGTGATCTGGGTTCTTGCAGGTGAATACAACATGTATAATTATGGCGGATTCCCGCTTGAATTCTGGAACAGACTTGGGAAAACAGTAAAATCAGAAGATCCATATAAACGTATCCTGGGGGCACACCCTACGCCTCCGATGTGGGGAGGAGGAGCTGAAGCGCCTCAATGGTCGACAGCCGAGGCTATCCACGATCAATCATGGCTCGATTATAATCAGAGTCAGACCGGACACGCGAAATGGTGCAATGAATTTACACCCGAAATAATTAGCAGGGCCTACAAGATGATTCCCCCAAAACCAGTAGTGGTCACTGAACCCTGGTATGAGTTTATTAAAGGCAATCCTACTGCAATGGATATAAGATTCGGAGCATGGAGTGCAGTGATGACAGGTGCAGCCGGACATTCTTATGGTGGTGGCCACATCTGGAGAGTCCATTTGCCGGAGAGACCAACAGGTGTCGGATCATGGCCTATGGACACTTCCTTTACCACCAATACAATGCTTTATCCTGGTGCAATTTCTGTCGGGTTCATGGGAAAATATCTGAGAAAACTCGAGTGGTGGAAACTTGAACCCCATCCTGAATTTGTGATTGATAATCCTTCACACTACTGCCTTGCTGAACCGGGCAGCGAGTATCTCTTTTATCTCAGGTACGGTGGTACAATTAAGCTTGACCTCAGGTCATCTCCCGAATCTGCTGTATTCTCGTTCAGTTGGACCGACCTGGTAAAGAGTGAAGACAGATCTAATGGAACTGTCAAGGGAGGTAAAATGGTAGAAATAAAATGTCCTGAAGATTACCCCGGCTTCACAGAATTCAAGGATTGGGTACTTTATGTAAAACGGATAATATAATAACCAATCAGATAGCTTAAGAAAAAACCATAGCATTATTATGAAAAGACCATTCTCCATCCTGATCATTATAATATTTATTTCAGGATTTTCATTGGCACAGGAGATCCCCTGGCAAGGGAAATCAGTTGATCTGAACCATGGAAAGCTTAAAGTATCTGACAATAAGCGCTTTCTTGTTTTTGAAGATGGCACTCCATTCTTCTACCTGGGCGACACCGGCTGGGAAATTTTCCATCGCCTCAATAAAGACGATGCTGAAAGATACCTGGAAAACCGCCGTTCAAAAGGATTTACTGTAATCCAGGCTGTTGTACTTGCTGAACATGACGGACTTAACACTCCGAATACTGAGGGTAAAAAGCCTTTAATTGACAATGATCCTCTGAAGCCGAATGAAGAGTTCTTTACCCATGTTGACTGGATTATAAGAAAGGCAGCTGAAAAAGGCATTTTTATCGGCCTTCTTCCGACCTGGGGTGATAAAGTTGATAAAAAATGGGGCGTTGGTCCTGTAATTTTCAATAAAGACAATGCTTTCAAATATGGTCAATGGATCGGTAACAGGTACCGGGGTTTTGCGAATATCATCTGGATTAATGGTGGTGACAGGGATGGCGGAGGAGATAATAAAGCAATCTGGGAAGCTATAGGAAAAGGAATAAAATCGGTCGACAAAAACCACCTTATGACATTTCATCCCGGGGGTGAGCGCAGCTCTTCGGACTGGTTCCAGAACAGTGACTGGCTTGATTTTAATATGGCTCAGACAGGTCATGGTCAGCGAAGTTATGCAATATATAAAAGGCTTATTGTGCGCGATTACAACCTTACACCTGTTAAACCCTGTTTCGACGGAGAGCCAAGGTACGAAGACCATCCGGTAGGATGGAACCCAGAGGTGCTTGGCTGGTTCAATGATGCCGATATCCGGCAGGCTTTATACTGGAATCTGTTTAGCGGTGCATTTGGCCATACATATGGCTGTCACCCGGTCTGGCAGTTCCTGACCCCGCAGTATGCACCTGTAGGTCTGGCCCGTCACAAATGGTACGATGTGTTGGATCTGCCAGGTGCTTCAGACCTTATTCATGCCCGCAGGCTTATCGAATCCCGTCCGTTTCTTTCGCGTATTCCGGATCAATCACTGATCGTCCCGTCCTATTATCCTGAGACGGATTATATTGTCGCGACCAGGGGAGAAGGTTATGCATTCATTTATTTCCCAACCGGATGGAGCGCTGAAATAGTAGTTGACAAAATCGGTGCAAAAACAATTAATGCCTCCTGGGTTGATCCAAGGAGTGGTAAGGTCAGACCTGCAGAAACCATTCCTGGAAGCGGAAGCCATAAATATACACCACCATCCGCCGGAAGAGGAAATGATTGGATACTTATACTCGATGATTCCTCAAAGAATTTCATATCACCCGGTCTTTAGGTTATTCTGCATAAAAATAATTTTACCTCTTTTGCAGGTTCCAGAAGACTTTTAAAAATAATTTCTTTTAAATTCACATAAAATAATTCAATCGAAATACATGATAAAAATGAAAAAAGCCGCCATTCAACTATCAGCTATTCTTTTCTTCATAGCACTCTTTTTTTCAACACTTAAAGCCGAGGTGAAATTGTCTTCTATCTTCAGCGACAATATGATCCTCCAGCAGCAGACTGATGCTGCTTTCTGGGGAAAAGCCTCTGTCAGTTCTACCGTAAGGATCTCAACTTCGTGGAACAATAAATCATATACTGCACGTGCGGATAAGGACGGAAACTGGAAGGTAAAAGTCTCCACTCCGGTTGCCGGAGGTCCTTACACTGTTACAATTAGTGAGGGGAAGTCGATAACTCTTAAAAACGTAATGATAGGTGAGGTATGGGTTTGTTCAGGTCAATCAAACATGGAAATGCCAATGAAAGGTTTTAGAGGTCAGCCGATCAGCGGATCCAATGAATATATTGCCACATCTACCAACTTACAGATCAGGCTAATAACAGTACCAAAGTCAGCAAGCCTTACAGCGGCTGATGATTTCAAAGGAATCTGGAAAAACTGCGAACCTGAAAGTGTTTGTGATTTCAGCGCCACTGCATACTTTTTCGGACTTATGCTTAACAGGGCCCTGAAAGTACCGGTGGGACTCATATGTACGAGCTGGGGAGGTACAAGGATTGAGCCCTGGATTAGCGAAAATGGTCTTAAACGGTTTGACTGGGTAAAAATGCCCGACAAAACACAAACTCCGGCAGGTCCGCTATCACCCCAGACACCCACGGTACTTTTTAATGGAATGATCAATCCTATTGTTGGCTTTGGAATTCGTGGAGCAATATGGTATCAGGGTGAATCTAACCGCACCGAACCTGTACAATATCAGAAGCTTATGCCGGGTCTTATTGAAAACTGGCGTTCCGTGTGGGGTGTTGGTGAATTTCCGTTCTATTATGTTCAGATAGCACCTTTTGACTACGGGTCTAATACACTTAGCTCTGCTTATCTTCGTGAGGCCCAGCTTAATGCATCGAACGCAATTCCAAATATCGGAATGGCATGCATAATGGAAACAGGTGAAAAA
Source organism: uncultured Bacteroidales bacterium (assembly GCA_963813405.1). GTDB lineage: Bacteria > Bacteroidota > Bacteroidia > Bacteroidales > VadinHA17 > LD21. The sequence continues at coordinate 420,419 of CAWEYU010000005.1, read as the reverse complement.
GACATAATCCACCCTGCAAATAAAAAGGCAGCGGGAGACCGGCTCGCATATCTTGCACTTGTGAAAACCTATGGTTTAAAGGGATTTGCATGTGAAGGCCCTGTTCTTAAGGAAATGAAAGTTGATAGCAACATGGTTTATCTTACTTTCAATAATGCAGTAAACGGGCTGGCCTCACTGGGTAAAGAGCTATCATGTTTCGAAATAGCAGGTATAAACAAGAGATTCTGGCCAGCTACAGCTTTCATAACAAATGCCGGAGTAACCCTTTACTCTCCTTCTGTTGCAAAACCGGTTGCAGTAAGATATGCATTCAAAGATTTTATTATCGGAGACTTGTTTAATACAGAAGGAATACCGGCATCTTCATTTCGTACAGATAATTGGGATATGCAATGACGCCTGGGGGAGGAATGTTGGGGTGGTTAAAGTGAATTTTTCAACAACCCCAAAGGGTAGTATTTGTTAATCAAGAATATATTAAATGATAAAAAAAATCAGACTGTCATTTATTCAGCTAATTATTAGCTTTTTATGTGCTGCACAATCACCTCTCCAGTATGTTAATCCTCTAATCGGTACTGCACCGGCTACCACCGAAAGTGCAAAAAGGCATGGTGCGGGATCAGAAGAAAAAGGACAAACCTATCCTGCGACCGGCCGGCCGTTTGGCATGACCCAGTGGACTCCGGAAACAAGGACCACTGAGGAGAAATGTATCTCACCTTACTATTATAATGATAAATATATCACCGGATTCAGAGGCAGCCACTGGATGAGCGGCAGCTGTACCCAGGATTATGGAAGTGCAACACTGATGCCATTCACAACCTCTAAACCGGATACACTCACGAAGGCTCCTCTCTCAAAGTTTAGCCATAAAAATGAAACTTCGTCGCCGGCCTGTTACAGCGTGCTTCTTGATAATTCCGGGATTCTGGCCGAACTCACCGGGTCAGTGCGATCAGGGCTGATGCGTTTCACTTTCCCGGGGAGATCAGGCAGTTATGTTTTTATCAGGATGAACAGCGACAGAAAAGCAGGGAAAGTCTGGGTAGATAAACAACGAAATGAAATTGCAGGATATAATCCGGTATTCAGACTCTATCAGGGTAGAGGACAATCTGCTGGCTTCAGCGGGTACTTTGTTTTTAAATTTGACAAATCCTTTGAGCTTATTCCGCAATTGCAGAATAATCAGCAGCTGGCTCTGAGTTTTGGAAATGAAATGTTTGTCAGAGTCAGGATAGGCACGTCATTTACAAGTCTGGATGCCGCCAGAAACAATCTGGAAAAAGAGATCCCATCGTGGGACTTTGAAGCTCTCAGAAAATCAAGTGAAGATGTCTGGAAAAAAACCCTTGGTAAAATCATAGTAAGGCGCGGATCCGAAGATGATATGGTCAAATTCTATACTGCTTTGTACCATTGTTATCAGCTTCCCCGGATTGCAAGTGATGTCGACGGGAGCTATCAGGGTTTTGCGCAGGATACTCTTATCCATAAAGCAGAAGGCTTTGATTATTACGATGATTTCTCGATGTGGGACACCTATCGTGCACTTCATCCTCTTATGACAATTCTTGAACCTCAGAAAACTCTTGATATGGTTAAATCGCTGGTCCTCAAGGCTCAGCAAGGAGGTTGGATGCCAATATTTCCGGCATGGGGAAGCTATACCGCTGCTATGATCGGCGACCATGTAAGCACAATGATATCAGACGCTTACATGAAAGGAATTACAGCCTTTGATGCCGAAGCAGCATATAAATACATGCGGCAGAACGCTTTTGACAGTCCAACAGAAAAGGAATATAAAGATGGCAAAGGAAGAAGGTCATTGAAAAGCTACCTTAAATACAATTATATCCCTCTGGAGGATAGTGTCTGGGATGCTTTTCACAGGTACGAGCAGGTTTCAAGAACAATGGAATATGCTTTTGATGATTATGCTCTTTCCAGATTTGCCAATGCTCTTGGGAAGACAGAAGATTATAACATCCTCTCCAAACGCTCAGAGAACTGGAGGAATGTCTTTGATACTAAAACAGGATTTGCCAGGGGAAGGTATGCTGACGGTCGCTGGATAGAACCTTTTGATCCTTATTCCAAAGCAAGGTTCATCTGCGAGGGTACTCCATTTCAATATACATGGTATGTACCTCAGGATATCCCCGGTCTGATAAAGGCAATGGGTGGAAATGAAATATTCATATCACGTTTAAATGAGTTTTTCGATAAGGGCCATTACTGGCATGGAAATGAGCCTGACCATCAGGCAGCATATATCTTCACAATGGCAGGTAAACCGGAGAAAACTCAGGAATGGGTCTCAAAAATTGTGAAAGAAGAGTATGGTATCGCTCCTGGTGGTCTGAGTGGAAATGAAGATGCCGGACAGATGTCTGCATGGCTTGTATTCTCCATGATGGGATTCTATCCTGTTTGTCCCGCTTCGAATCAGTATATTATCACAACTCCGGCTTTTGATGAAGTCAGAATAGTTCAGCCAGGACAAAGATCCTTTGTAATGATATCAATAAACCGGGAGAAAAACAATAAGTATATCAGGGCAGTAACCAAAGATGGTGGCAGATATAACAATTGGTTTATAAATCATGAAGATATCATTAAGGGCAGCGGATTCACTCTTCAGCTTGATTCGAAGCCACCTGCCAGGTAATTTTTTTTGAAATAAAATTATCATAAAATGAAAAAGAAAATTTGCCTTTTTTTGAGTGTTCTGATTGTGTCCATTTACACTGTGGCACAGGAAGTACCCATCAGAGTGATTGTATTCGGTGCTCATCCGGATGATTGTGACATTGTTGCCGGCGGTACGGCTATTGAATTTACTAAACAGGGGCATCTCGTAAAATTTGTTTCAATGACCAATGGTGATGCCGGTCATCAGTCAATGGGAGGAGGTGCTCTTGCAAAAAGACGTATAGCGGAGGCAAAGGAAGCAGGAAAACGGTTTGGAGTCGAATATACAGTGCTTGACAACCATGACGGTGAACTGATGCCTACTCTTGAAAACAGGCTGAAAGTCATCAGGGAGATCAGAAAGTGGAAGGCTGATGTCGTAATAACCCACCCGCCAAATGATTATCATCCTGATCACCGGTATACAAGTATTCTTGTTCAGGATGCTTCCTTTATGGTTATTGTTCCAAACATAGCTCCCGATACTCCTCCTCTTCAAAAGAATCCTGTTTTCTATTATCCCAACTCATCGAACCCCGATATTGCCATTGATATAGATGATGTGCTTCAACAAAAGATATATGCAACTTCAGCTCATGAGTCACAGTTTTTTGAATGGCTTCCCTGGACACAGGGCACTCTTGATAAAGTTCCTGAAAGCAAGGAGGAACGTTTGAAATGGGTCGCAAGGAGATTCGGACCTGCCAATGAAGCTGTGAAAGAATGTCTTAAGAAATGGTACGGTGAACAATCTGCCTCAGGAATCATTCATGCAGAGGCTTTTAAAAATTGTGAATTTGGAACACATCCGGATAAGGATCAGATATTTAAGCTCTTCCCGATGCTTGTTCAGAAAAAATAGAGGCTGGCATTACTAGTTATCATGTGTTTTTTGCCAGAGTTATCATTATGAGTCCGGCTATAAAACATGTAAACATGAGAAACAACAGCCAGTTGGTACTCTTTGGAGCCTCTTTGAACTCCTTCCAGACAAATACACCCCAGGCTGCACCAACCATTGTTGCTCCCTGCCCAAGGCTGTAAGAAATGGCCGGCCCTGCCTGTTCTGCTGATAAAATACTGAATGATAGTCCCATTGCCCATATTGCTCCACCCAGAACACCCACAAGGTGCACTTTTGTAGTCGCTCGTGTAAAATACTCCTTGTAAGTCGAGGAAGAACCCTCAACAGGTTTATACATGAAATATGTATTCCACAGAAATCCTGAAATGTAACAACCTATTGAAAAGATGAAAACTGCAGTGTAAGGAGTTAATAAGCCTGTTTCAGGAGACTTAAAATTCATCGATACACCGGCCGCGACAAATCTGTAGAAGAAACCCATAATCGTACCGGCCAGAATCGAGAGAATGATCCCTTTCCTGGTATCTCCTTTCTGTTTTGCAGGAATTGTCTGGTAAGCTATTGCGTTCACTACAATGGCTACAACAACAAGACCAACTCCGGCAAAAAGCAATAATGGATCGCCTTTTGCTTCCGCTAAATAATTCAATACAACACCAATAACAAGAGCTAGTCCAACCGCAATCGGAAATGCGACAGCCATCCCTGCTACCGCGGCTGCCGCTACCCATAACAGATTCGACAGGTTAAATACAACTCCTCCGAGGAATGCTGAACCAAGTGACTTCCCGCTTGCCTGACTTAAATCCTGAATAAAGCCTCTGCCCTCTGTTCCAATGCTTCCCAATGTTAAACCCAGTAGCAGAGTAAATAAAACAATACCAAGACAGTAATCCCAGTAAAACAAAGGATTGGGCCATGATGCAGGTTTGAGTTTCATTGTATTCGCCCATGAACCCCAGCATAACATGGTAATAAAACATAGAATGACTGCAATTGAGTAAGAACTTACTATATACATGATAATTCTGTTTTAGTTTCTAATTCGCCTCAAATAAGATTCATGAGGCTGTCTCAAAAGTCAACCACCTCCCCTCTGACTGTCGTCAGAGGTACTCCTCCTTTAAAAGGAGGAGAAAGTTAAGTTATTAATTACCAAACATTTCCCCTCCTTTTCAAGGAGGGGTGTCATACCCGAAGGGGCATGACGGGGTGGTTAAAATGTCTTTTGATACACCCTCTCAACCACGCTGTGGTTCCATAAATATTGTTATTTTAAAACAATTTTGATTCTGCCTTTACTCTTTTGGCAGTAATCTTTTCGGTAGCAAAATCCCCTACCTGTCGGGTAAAGTCAATTAAATCCTGTCCAACCGTTCCAGTATAGGTAATGTTGATTTCATTATCCTGGAATTTAAAGACTTCAATGAATGAGATCTTAGTTCCATCCAATTTACCATCTTTTACTATCGTCTCATGCTTCTCACCCTCAACAATCGAGCTTATCTTGCCAGTGATAACAGCTCCCTCCTGTTTCAGATCGAAAGTATATTTCTGATTACCGATCTGCGAGTCAAACTCAGCTTTCCAAGTGCCGGTTACATTAACTGTTTGAGATATTGCAGGAACTGACTGTAAAAACAGAAAGATGACAGAAAATGCCAGGAATAACAGGTTACGTTTCATAATGTCTGATATTAAATTAATACAAAATCAATAATATCTGTTTTCAACATAAAATATTATTTACTCAGTTTTTACCATCTTCGAATCTTTAAGAAGTCCGTTTGATTCCACAGTGATCTTTACATCTCCCTTTTTGAAATCTGACCCAATAATAATCATTGCTTTCCCGTAAAAAAGGTTAACGTAAGGTGCCTGGAATTCATCAAATGACTGTGGATTGCCATTGCCAACACCAGCAATATGGGCAGGACCTGTTATCGATATATCAATTTTGTTATTCGCAAGGGGACATATGTTTCCATTCTTATCATATGCTTCTACCAGAAGGTATGATAAATCCAAACCGTCAGCATGTATAGTTGACCGGTCGGGAGTAATGCGGATCTGGTATGGATCGCCGGCGGTTTTAAGTACATGTTCTCCAATTTTAGCACCTTCTTTATAGGCGACAGCTTTAAGTTCTCCCGGTTGATATGTCACATCTGGCCACATTAGCCGAAACCGTTCAATTGACTTACCAGATGCCGGTTTCTTGCATTGCATCCCCAGTGATTTGCCATTCAGGAAAAGCTCGGCACAATCACCGTTTGTATAAACAAACACCGGAATTTTATCGATTTTGCTCCCTTCCCAATTCCAGTGGGGAAGTATCTGGATTGTATTTTCATCAGTTTTCCAGTGGCTCTTATACAGATAAAACCTGTCCTTAGGAATTCCACATAAATCTACAATTCCAAAATAAGAGCTTCTGGAGGCTTTCTTTACCGATGTGCCATCTGTACTTTTGAAAGATCTGCCAAAAGGAGTTGGTTCTCCCAGGTAATCGAAGCCCGTCCAGACAAATTCGCCAGTGACATACTCCTCTTCCTGCTGCCACATGAAATCATCATCAGCCAGATTGGCCCACATCGGAGCATTCAGATCCCAGGAGCTTACCTGAAATGAGTTGGTAAAAGTTTCTTTTTTATCCGGAAGAGGTAGTTCATAGAAACCCCTTGTACTAACAGTTGATGCCGATTCACTTACAATTACTGCTTTGTTGGGAGCCATCTGGCGGGCCAGACTGTAGCGACGGTTATAGTTATAACTTAGTACATCATAATAATCAAAATGACGTGTGGCGGCAGCTTCCACAATATCGCAAGCCATCGTAACCAAGCGTGTGGGATCATATTTGCGAACATAATTTACCATCGTTTGCAGCTTTGCCAGACCATTGTTTCTGTTCGTTTGAACATCTCCCATTTCATTCCCCACACTCCAGATAACAATGCTTGGATGATTACGGTCGCGCATAACGAAATTCTTTATATTGCGTTGTGCAAATTCTTCAAAATCTGTACTTTCAGTAATATCAGCCTTTCTGTCGTACTTATCAAAAGCTTCATCATAAACAAGGAATCCCATCCTGTCGCACAATTCCAATAACTCGGGTGCCGGAACATTATGACTTGTACGGATAGCGTTGCAGCCCATAGATTTTAATATTTCCAGCTGGCGTTCCATCGCCCTTGGATAGAAAGCAGCCCCCAAAGGTCCCTGGTCATGATGAAGGCATACCCCTTTAAACTGAACCCGTTTGTCGTTCAGATAAAAGCCATTGTCAGCTGTAAACCGTATTGTTCTGACCCCGAATGGAGTAATGTATGTATCTACTAATTTATCACCATTATAAATATTGGTTTTGACTTCATACAAGACAGGATTGGCAATATCCCAGCGCTGGGGATCAGTTAAGCCGATTGTAATTTCCATGTCTCTTGATTTTCCGGCAGCTATTGCTGCCATAGTTTCTTTTTTTGAGATTTCGACTCCCTTTTGATTGACAATTATATTTTCAACCTTTACCCTCTCAGCATTAGCCTCAGATTTATTGTAAACAGTGGTCATAATCCTGACATCAGCATAATTTGGCTTAACTATGGGCGTCTGCACCTGAGTACCCCATATTCCCACATGGACAGGATCCACTGCAATCATCTGAACTTTTCTATAGATCCCGGCGCCGGGGTACCACCTGCTGTCGTGATTCCTAGTATCGACATGAATTGCAAGCTTATTTTCACCTGGGAATTGGAGCATTTTTGTTATATCAAGGTAGAATGAATTATAACCATAATCCCACTTGCCGGCCAGCTTTCCATTAATATAAACTTCAGGAGCCGACATTATCCCATCAAAAACCAGGTAAACATTTTTCCCGTTATAATTGGCAGGTATTTCCAGATTTCTCCGGTACCATCCTTCACCACGCCATGGTAGTTTGCCTGTATTCCCGTCCCCATCTATCATGACGGGACCCGATATTGCCCAATCGTGTGGTACTGAAACCGTCTGCCATTTTGAATCGTCGAAATTTGGCAGCGAAGCATTTTCAAAACTCCCCTTTGAGAATTTCCAACCAGTCTGAAGGGTCGTTGCCTCCCGTGCATACGAACCTGTTGCAGAAATAATTGATAATGCCAGTATGAGGGCATATCTAAGTTGATTGGCTTTCATTTTTTTGATTTTAAGATTACAATAACGATAAAGTGAACAGGGCCAATTTTATAGCTGGTAAACTTCAAGGTGTATGCCACTAGTAGTTAACTGCCTGTTGTTTTGGCACAGACCACCAGAAAGCATACAGGGTAATAATAAAATAACATCCCATCGGTACCAGCATTGCCAATGCCATGCTTTTAGCAGCGATGAGTCCCATAAAAGGTGTAAACACCCCACCACCTATAATAGCCATCACAATAGCAGATCCTGCAATTTTTGTATTCGGACCCAGTCCTTTTATTCCAAGCGCAAAAATTGTCGGAAACATCAGTGACATAAAGAAGCTGGACAAGAAAATACACCACACTCCTACCCAACCCGGGAAAAAGACGGCAATAGCTATAAGCAGAATATTCATTATGCCATATATTCCCATTAACTTACCTGGTTTTATAAACTTCATGAACCATGTAGCGCTGAATCTCCCCACAAGAAATGCAACAAGGGTGCCTGTAAGAAAGTATCCTGCAGTCTTTTCGGGAATTCCGGTATAGTCCTGAGAATACTGAATGAAGTAGCTCCATGTTCCAACCTGTGCGCCCACATAACAGAACTGGGCAAAAACACCTGTGAGAAAATGACGATATTTAAGTAATTCACGCGGATGACCTTTGGTATCTATGCCATTTTCTTCATGAACTATTTTAGGAAATTTAGTCCTCATCATCAGAATAGCCCATAGAAAAACTACAATACCAAGGACCATATAAGGCCTTATAACTCTCATTGTTTCTGATTGAAGATAAGCGGAATATTCCCCCGCCTTCTTCATTGCTTCAATTTTGCCCTGGTCATGTTCTATCCCTGATAAGATAAAAACCGTTCCGACCAGTACTCCAAGGATAGCGCCAAAAGGATTAAAGGCCTGAGAAAAATTCAGTCTCCTTTCAGATGATTCAGGATTACCCAGACCAGCTATAAATGGATTTGCTCCTGTTTCAAGAAATGAAAGGCCGCTGGCTATGACAAAAAGTGCAAACAGGAAAAAACCATACTTTCCTGAAAGGGCTGCAGGCCAGAAAAGGAAAGTCCCTGCACTGTAAAGGAACATGCCGGTAACCAGACCAACCTTATAGCTGAATCGCCTCATCAGCAGAGCAGCAGGTATGGCAAGAAGAAAATAACCCATGTAGAATGCAGATTGAATAAGCCCGGCTTCCAGACGAGTAATCTCGAATGATTTCATGAACTGTTTTATAAGAATGTCATTCAGATTATTTGGGATACCCCAGAAGAGGAATAATGCTGTTACAAGAATAAAGGAAGTCCTGTTTTCCGGAGTTACAAATCTTGACTTTAACCCGGATATTATATTGTTGGCCATAACTAATAGTATATTGAATGTAAGTTTACCTGCAGGTTAGTCTGTTTTATTTTTTATCAGATTTGAACTCAATTTTAAATCCTGTTACCTGCCATACCGGCATTTTTACAGGTTTGCTTATGATGAGAGCATCGGTATTTTGCTTCCATCTAATTTTATCGCTACTTCCAAGCATTTTTATCGAAGAAATTGGCTTGTCGAGATATTTGGAATTTTTACCAAGTGTTTTAATGGTTATATCCTCTGTGGGCGACCCCAGACAGAATGCATAAAGGATACCATCTTTTGTAGTGAAACGGATATCCTTTGCATTGAATTTAAAGTTTTCATTGAATCTTCCGGATTTCACTGCCAATGCTTCAGCTGATTTCTCACCGAATATTTTCCAGGGACGTGTTCCGTAAATACCTTCACCATTAGCTGCGGTCCACACGCCTATCCCTTCAAGGATCTGAAGCATATCGGGTTCGAGATCACCTTCAGGTGTCTGAACTATATTTATAAGAAGGTTACCGTTTTTGCTAACAATGTCAACAAGCATCTGAACAACTTCTGTGGCGGTCTTATATTTCTGGCCTGTCCTGTAGTACCAGTCACCAATAGAAGTGTCTGTCTGCCAGGGGTAGACGCTAGCAGAATCTTTAACACCACGTTCAACATCTTCAACCCATTTACCGCCTGATTGCTGTTTGCAGTTATAAACTACAGACAGTGTCCCGTTGTTCGCAGCGATATCCTGATTATAATAATGAGCTATCATGTTACGTCCAATATCTCCAAATGGCATAGGGCTGTCGGAATATAGGAGGTCGGGATGATAATTATCGATCAGCTCCTTAATACTGTTGAACCATTCAATCTGGAACACAAGGTTATTAGTTAACCAGCCTTTGTCATCGGGAGTTGCCGGGGCATGATATAGGTCCTGGTATTTTGGATTGGCGCCATCATACGGGACCCCGGCTTTAGGTCCTTGTTTATCGGATAAATGAGATGTCTGAAACCAGGTGTAACTTGCGCCAAGATGTTCTGAAACGCCAAACTTCATTCCCTGTTTCTTGGCTGCCTGTTGCCAGAGGCTTACAACATCTTTTTTGGGACCCATATTCACTGCATTCCATTTATGGATCTTTGAATCCCATAAAAAGAAATTGTCATGATGACTGCCCATACTGACAAAATATTTTGCACCTGCTTTTTTATAAAGCTCCATCAGTTTGTCGGGATCCCATCTCTCAGCTTTCCAGAGAGGGATTATATCCTTATAACCGAATTCAGAGGGATGGCCGTAATGTTCAAGGTGATATTTATAAGCACCACCGCCACCACCCTCCTGGTACATCCTTTTTGCATACCAGTCACCCTGACGTGGTACTGCCTGTGGCCCCCAGTGTGCCCAGAATCCGAGTTTTGCATCGCGGAACCATTCGGGATACTGGTATTGCTTCAACGATTCATCCGATGGTTTATAGGGGCCATCGGTTATAGGAAGTTTTCCCTGTATCTGAGCAACTATAGAGGTTCCAGATATCAGTACTAAAAGGCTCATAATTAAGAATTTCACAACATAATAAGTTTTCATGGTTATCTATTAATTTAATGGTTGTTTACAACACCCTGTACCCTGCACCCTGCAACCTGCACCCCTCAGTATCTTACTTTTATTTTAATAGCCCCCTTAACTTCCTCATCAGAAACAACTATAACATAGCCTCCTCCTGCTCCTGAAGCTATTGCTCCCGGGTATTTTGAAAAGTATTTTGTCTCCATTTCTTTCATGAGCCATTCGGGAACAGTTAAAGGAAGAATTTTTTTCCAGGAAAGCAAAGTATCAGTTAATGCTTTTCCCAATCCATAAATCTCTTTTTTCATAATTGATTCCCAGCATAATTCGCCAGATTCACCCAGTTCCTTTATAAAAGCTTTTTCAAGATGCATCTCTTTCAAAGGATCATATCCCTCAGGTCGCGGCTCCAGCGGGACCAGATGTATCACTTTTGAAAGCCAGTCACATATTTCTTTATCTACTGTCGATTCAATCTTTTCGGGCCAGAAATCTCCGATATAGTCTAACCTGCTTATGCCGGGATTAAGTAATCCAATATGATCCTGGGAACCCGAAACATATTTTGTGCCGGGAGGGTTTTCAGCGCCAAAAAGTATTTTTGCGTTCTGTATGGGATCTCCATCAGGATATTTGTCACCCCAGATCTTTAATGCAACATTTCTTGAGCTTGTCGCCAGGCCTGACCTGTCGTTGAAATCCATTGTCGGCCAGATCTGTGCCACAACAACAGAACCTGGATGAATTTTCGAAACCCAGGGCTGATCAATCCAGCCACCTGCCAGGCATAACCTGTAAGGGAATCTCAGATCCTTCTTTGATTGTGAACTTGAACGGACTGGTAAACCTGATTCAGGTATACGATCAAGAACTAAATACTCCACACCCATTTCATCACAGAGCTTTTGCTTTTCAGGTGTATGACCATCTTTATTGACGATGAAAATATCTGGTTTGATCCTTTTCATTTCAGGTACAAAATCAAGTAAACCCATACCTGATGATATAAAAGCATCCTCAACGTATTTAAGTGATCTGACTATAAATAATCGTTCCTGCTGGGAAAAAAAAGGTCTCTTCCCCTTGAGAAACATAAGGTTGTCATCACTGCCAATTGCTACATATAATTTCCCGTATGCAGCAGCTGTTTTAAAGAATGCCACATGTCCGGCATGTAGCAGGTCATAACAACCACTTACGAGCACTGTCTTACTTTTCATTTAAACGGACTTACTTATTGAATCTGCTCGCTTTTGTTTTTGAAACCCTGTCATTATCCATCTGTCCCTTTATCCAGTCATAGGTCTTCTTCATCCCTTTTCTCAGGGGGATGGAAGGCTCCCAACCCAGATATTTTTTAATAAGAGTATTCTCACTGTTCCGTCCGCGAACACCTTTTGGTGCTCCCAAATCATATTTTCTCTCAAGTTTATAACCAGCTATATCTTCCACTATATCAACAAGCTGATTTATAGAAACCATTTCACTGCTACCGAGATTTATTGGCTCTTCTATATTGCTATACATTATGTCAATAACACCTTTAATACAATCATCGATATACATAAAACTTCTGGTCTGATGGCCATCGCCCCATATCACAATCTCATTTTTGCCAGTCAGCTTTGCTTCGATGACTTTACGGCATATTGCAGCCGGGGCTTTTTCCCTGCCACCATCGAAAGTGCCAAAGGGACCATAGACATTATGAAATCTGGCTACTCTGGTAGTAAGACCGAAATCTTCAGAAAAATGTCTGCACATACGTTCACTGAAAAGCTTTTCCCAGCCATAACCATCTTCCGCAAGTGCAGGATAAGCGTCCTCTTCCTTTAGCCCTGGGTTGTCAGGGTCAGTCTGCTTTTCTCCATTATATACACATGCCGAGGAAGCATAGAAAAATCTGCTGATTCCGCATTCTTTTGAGGCAATAAGCAAGTGGGTATTGATAAGAACGCTTATCATACAGGCTGCTTTATTGTTTTCAATAAAGCCCATTCCACCCATATCTGCAGCAAGGTTAAATACCTCATTATATCCGTTCACTGCCTGAAAGCAATTTTCTCTAAGACGCAAATCCAATACCAGATTATCCACTTCAGGTGAGATCTGGTACCATTCATTCAGCGGCTTAATATCAACCGCCCGAACAGTGTGTCCGCTTTTAACCAATTCTTTGACCAGATGTCCGGCAATAAATCCACCCGCTCCTGCAACTACAATCTTTTTCATTTTTATGTTTTTAAATAATTCTATATTTATTTTTGTTGTTTATTTCTTTTTGCCACAGAATTTTTCCATAGAAATTCTTCCCCGATAAGGATTTGTTTTGGTTTGTAAGGAGTTTTGCTATTTATTTCTTCAAACAGAGTCTCAATGGCAATCTGTCCCATCTTCCCGGGATCCTGGTTAATGATAGTCAAAGATGGATGAAGCATTTCAGCTGTTTCACTGAATCCATAAGCCATTATACCAATGTCTGTTGCGATCTTGAGCCCTGATTCTCTGGCAGCTTTATAGGCTCCAAGTGCAACCCTGTCATTTACTGAAAATATTATTTCAGGCAAATCACCCAGTTTTATCAATTTGAAAAATGAGTTGTACCCGTCTTTCACCTCAAATCCTCCCTCGATGATCCATTTTTTTCGTATAGGCAGTCCATGCTTTTTAAGTGCACTCTGGTAACCTTCAGACCGGTCAATTCCTATATTTGTCTTTGAGTAACCTGCAAAATGAGCTATTCTTGTATATCCCGACAAAATTATCTCATCGAGTGCATCAATGGCTCCTTTCTTGTCATTAAAAACAACAGTTGAAAACCCCATATTTTTAAAAGCCCTGTCGAAAAACACTGTTGGAATCTTCATCTTTTTAAGCTGGGAAAAAATTGTGGTATCCTGTGTTTCCTGGGATAAACATATCAGTAATCCGTCAACTCTCATGCCGATAAGATTCTCAATATTAAGTCTTTCCTGAAGCTCTTTCTCGCGTGATACAGTAAGTAATATATGATAATCTTCTTCAGTAGCATAGTCTACTATGCTGTCTACAATATATGAAAAGAAGCTATTTTCAAGATCCGGAATAACTACACCCAGGGTAAAAGTCTTTCTGGAGTTTAATTGTTTGGCAATCAGATTCGGTACGTAACCTAACTCTTTAGCCATTTTATTGACCTTTTCCTTCATTCCTTGTGAGATGTCAGGATGGTTTCTCAGAGATTTTGAAACAGTAACCCGGGAAACATTAAGTTTTTTAGCAATATCTGATTGTCTGACGTTTACCATTATTTTGAAATTCTATATAGTCCGGCACCATGCCGGTTAATTGTTTGTTTAAATTCGTCAGTAAATTTGCCCAGCTTCTTACCGCTCCACAGATCTTTCACCTCATGGGTTCCTGTTAAGCCTAGCTGTTCAAATTTTACCGAGATTTCAGCTGTCTCAGCAGGAACCGGTCCTGCCGGATCATCAATAAATACCAGAAATCTGATATTATTACCTCTCATTCCAGGGAATCCGCCACCCGGACCCATTCCCTGACCTTGTCTCTGACCCTGTCCCCTGCCACCCTGAGCTCCGGAAACTCTGGAAACTACATTGTCAAGACCTGCTTTAGCCTTAAATCTTTTTATACCTTCCGGCAGATCGTATTCAATAACTGAAACACCACTGGTATTTATGCCATTTTTGTATTCTTTACCGTTAACAGTAAGTTTTCCTCCTCTGGCAGTTCCATTAATTACAGGTGCACCTCGTCCGGTTGTTGCTTTCACCCATTTCAAGTCTGTCAGGTTTACAGTCCTGCTTCCTGAAATCAACTTTGGCTCGATCCAGTCGCCATTATGGCTGGCAAATCTTGTTCCTTCATCATAGTTCGTTACCAGATATAACTTTTTTGCACCTTCAATTTCCAGATCAATATCAACGCTCTGTCCGGGAGTACCCTGGGTAATAAGATTGCTGTTCCAGATAGCTTTGCTTTCCATAATAGCCCTCTGGTCGGTTGCATTGAATAATGCGAGGTATTTATCACCTGTTTTTGGATCATCTGCTGTCCAGGCAATCAGATCGTCGTTTCTGAAAAGTTGCCTGTTATTTATACTGCTTTGATTAACTTTCAGAACCTCCTTGTTTGTAAGTAAGGACAATGTAAAATCATCATTGCCTGGCAAATCGCCTCCAAACATCAAGGGTGAACGGAAAATCGCAAATAGTGACATCAATGTGAATTGCTCATCTTTTGTGAATCCTGTCATACGTGGTTCGCCTCTTTCAGCCCGTATACCTATTTTTCCAAGAGGCAGCATGTCAGCATCCGGGTAATGGCCATTGCCGATATGTGGTGCCCAGCTTGCGCAAACTGCAAACTGCGGTTTAAGCTGCGGCCAGTTGTCCCAGAAATCCCCGACAGTCCTCCACATATTGGCATTGCTTTTCAGGAATTCTGCTTGTTCAAGCTGTCCCGGCCCCGGAGAAATGCTGAATACGATCGGTCTGCCCGAATTATCAATAGCTTTCCTTACCATCTCAATTTCAGGCAACTGTCCGGCCAGGTCATCTACCTTTACAAAATCAATACCCCAGGTTGCGTAAAGTTTAAATAAAGAGTTATAATATGCCTGTGCACCCTCTTTTTTGCTATCAACAGTAAAGTTATCCCTTAACCATCCACACTGACCATCAGGACTGTATATATCCTGTGCCTTAACATTGGTTCCCAGTATTTGTGTATTGTTCTTAACGGCAATTACAGGTATTCCCCGCATAATATGAATCCCGAATTTCAAGCCTTTCCCGTGTATATAATCAGCGATAGCCTTAAATCCCTTTCCGTTTGCAGCTGATGGAAACCGGTTTACTGCCGGCTGGTAGCGTCCGTATTCATCCATTACATATTTAGGATCGGTCTGATTATAACCACCGGCTTTATCGTTTTCGACATACCATCGAATATCTATAACAATATACTGCCATCCGAATTTCTTTAGGTTCTTAGCCATATAATCGGCATTGGCCTTCACTTCATCTTCAACTACGGTTGGACCAAAACAATCCCAGCTGTTCCATCCCATAGGTGGTGCAGGAGCCCACTTGAGAAACTCAAGGTTTGCATCCGGACTTGAATCATTTGTTTTCTTTGTCTGGCATGACCATAGAATCACAAGTGCAAGACATGCAAAAAGTAGTTTTCTCATATTCAGTAACAATTTGGTTAGATTGTCTAAGGTTTTTAATGTATTTGTAAGTTAATAAATTTCTATAGATTAGGCTAATACCAATATGCAAAATCTCGTATTTATATTACTTACGCGGTAACTTACACGTGTAAATTTAAAAATAATATTAAAATAAACAAGTGGTTTTTTATAATTTTACCATCATAAAATCATAAAATCAAAATAAAGGTATATGGAATTAAAACCTTTTCCAAACTGCCCTGCACTTGACGGGTATCATTGCCAGACAAACTCACTATCGAAGATCTTTCGTTTTCATAATCATCCGGTTTCTGAAGATATGCTGCTTGGTCTCGGATCGGGAATGGGATTCATCTACTGGAAAATGAAGATGGGATCTGAAGATACTGTTTTTATCGGAGGACGAAGTAATAATAAGGAATTCTTCAACGATATCGGGAGAAGAACCGGTGTGGAAATAAAATCCGTATCCACCGGGAGTGATAAAAAAGCTGAAGTTTCTTTGCTTGAAAAACTTGTTAAGGAAGAACCAGTGATGCTTTTTGGAGATATGGGTTTCCTTCCTTGGTTCAGTTTTCCACAGGAATATCATTTCGGAGGCCATACTTTTGTAGCCTGTGGTTATGATGGAAAAGAGATTGTTCTGTGTTCTGACATGGATCCAAAAACAAGCGGCCTTAAAAAAGGCTTTTATCATCCGGTTAGACTGAAACAGTTACGGTTGGCAAGAGGATCCAGGTTTAAACCGTTTCCTGCACATAATACCTGGTTCGAGTGTGATTTTACGAATTTTCGCAATCCCAGACCTCCGGATATTTATTCAGCCATAAGGCAAACTATTGATTCACAGATGAATCCTCCGATCAGAAATATTGGAATTAAAGGAATTATGCATACCGCAAAGGAGCTGCTGAAATGGCCGGAGTATCTCAGTGATCATTCCCTCAGAATGAATCTCTTTAACCTCTATATTTTCGTGGAGGTTGGCGGCACAGGTGGTGGTTGTTTCCGTTACCTGTATTCAAGATTTCTACAAGAATCTGCAGCAATCACTGGCAATAAAAAGCTGTTGAGTCCTGCTGAAAAATTTAACAGATCGGGGGAGAAATTTTCCGACGCAGGTATGTTGTTCAAAGAATCTCATAAGGCAATAGATCTGGATGTAAGAATTAAAAAAGCAAGCAACTTATTCGAATCCATTTATGAAATAGAATCTGACGCCTGGAGAGAATTGTCTGAAGCAGTTTGATTTTCCCAGAGGTTTTTCCTCTCCTTCTGATTTGAGCTATTCGCTCGTGTATTTCCGGTATTCGCCGATTATAAGTTTTAACCTTTCCTTTGTATAATTATTTTGGCATAAACTTAAATTATATGAATAAAAAGATATTAATAATTGGTGGGGGAGTAGCCGGGCTCTCAGCCGGAATATATGCCAAACTAAATGGATTTGATGCAGAAATCATTGAAATGCATTCTGTTACAGGAGGTCAGTGCACAGCATGGGAGCGCAAGGGATACCGGTTCGATTATTGTCTTCACTGGCTTGTAGGTACCCGAAAAGGCCCCTTCAACGACATCTGGAAGACGACAAATGTCATAAATGACCAGGTAGAAATTATTGATCACGAAGTGCATACAAAGATTCTTTCTAAAGATGGCTAAGTTCCTTGTTAAGTATGATGCCAGTAATAATACTCTTTATCAAGCACGGCAGGAAAAGCTGTAACAAATATTCCCGGGAGGTGGACTTCCCCCTGCTGGTCAATCAGGTAAATGGGCAATACAGTATATCTGCAAAGAAGAGAAACTTACCTTCAAAACAGAGTAAATTTTGCTATTTTTGATAGATTCTAAATTTCAGGCTATGAGCAGGAATAAAATATTTGTGGGGTTTATTGGAGCCGGAGGGATAGCTAGAGCTCATGCATTTGCTCTCAGTTCGTTGCGATACTATTACAACGATGCTCCTGAAATAGAATTTGAGGCAGTCTGTTCCACATCGGAAAAAACCCGGTCAGCTTTTTCTGCTAAATACGGATTTAAAAAATCCATATCAATTGAAGAGTTTATATCAGATAAAAACATAGATGCCGTATACATTCTGGGTCCGAACAATGTTCATGCAGATCATCTGGAAAAGGCAGTTGAAATGACTGCTGTCAGAAGGATCTACATTGAAAAACCTGTCTGTTCAACTTCAGACGAAGAAATACGGATAGCACATCTTGCCGAAATGCATCCTGACATTAAAATGCAAACCGGTTTCCAGTTTCTTTTCATGGCCTCAGTCAGAAAAGCGTTAAAGTTCTGGAAATCAGGCAAATTAGGCAAACCCATTCATTTTGATATTAAATATTATCACGGCGACTATCTTAAGAAAGAGTACCGTGATAAGAGGGCATCAAGACTAACACCTGCACCCGATGGAGGTGCAATGGCTGATCTGGGCTCTCATGCGATCAGTCTTGCGATTGCATTTTTAAACAATAATTTGAAAATTACAGGCGCCATCCAGGCAGGCAGCTTTATGGATGTCACCCCCGGATCTGATCTGTTCAGCGAGATCTCACTTTATGATGAAGAGACAGAAGCGGCAGGTACTGTTTCAGCAAGCCGTATCAGTTCAGGTACAGGTGATATGCTGTCAATGGAAATCTACGCAACAGGCGGGATGCTCAAATTCTCCTCCCAAACCCCTGAGTTCTATGAATATTTCCTCGAAGAAACGGGATCCTGGAACAGGATCGTTACAGGCAGCAACTATGATCCGGTAACCAGTTTCCCTTCAGGACATGTACCTCCGGGATGGCTGAGATCGATGATACATGCAAATTATGTTTTTCTTACCGAAAGTAATGTCGAGCCTTTCATTCCGGATATTTCACATGGACTTGAAGTACAGCGTCTGGTAAGAGAGGCATCCGGACACCTGACTGCATTCAGGCTTAACAACGGTGTCACACTGAGTTGACACGGAGTTTCACTGTTTATTTTACTTTGATGGTTTTCCTGAGCGAGACAGATTTGCCTTCTGATGTAATACCCTGTATATTAATTTCATAATCGGATTTAGTATCAGAAGTCCAGAACTCAATGATTGCTTTTCCATCTTTATCCGGCTTTACTGATGGATTCCAATAGAGAGTGTTTCTAAAATCGGGGGTCCGGCTGTTTCTCATATCCGGTAATGAATAATCGGGTGAGACAAATTTATGAACCGGATCGATAACCCTGTAGGCAAGCCTGGTTGCATAGTCGGGAAGTAATATATTTGCAAAATCGCCCGACTTTGTAATAACATTCACTATACCATTAAACAAATAGTCGCCTACATAATATTGTTGCCGTACAACATCTATTTTCTCAACAAGCTCAGGATCAAGATTACCAATAACTGATGGGTCTTTTATGATTACACCATCAATAAGAATTCCCGGAGGCTTATCGTAAAGCTTATTGCCAAAAGCATCCACCAGCGACATTTCATAATCAGTTCCTGTCTTTCTTAAAGTAACATGAGGTACAATTTCAAAAAAAACTTCTTCCATTACCGGAAGTTTAATAAAATTCTTTAGTAATATTTCAGCATCAGGTTTCCCATAGAATCTGCGTGGTTTTACCGGAGAAGGGGGGAAATTTAAAATTTCCCCAGTATAAGAGGATCCGTAAATTTTTTCGACCTGATAATTGATGCTTTGTTTTGAAATAAATGGAGGTACCGGTTTACCGGTTGAATCGATCATTACCTCAGATGGGAGGTAGAGATCAGAAAAAGATGATTCAAAGTAAATTTTATTGTTCTTGCTCAAATTATCGCGCTGGATTATAATGTCCTGAACCTCATCATCTATCTTAATATCGAAACTGAACTCAGCTTTATAATTTGTTGTAGAATATTGAAATACCGGCACTTTGCCCGGAATTGACAAAAGAAGAAACTCTCCTGGCCAGGCAAGTTGCTGCTCGCCGGTCAGGAGCAGTCCCATAAGGGAATGATTCTCCCTTTCGATCTGATATTTAAACTCGGGCGGTTCGTCTGACAAAATAGTTTTCCATTTTATCCAGTTGCTTGTTACATTTAACAGAAAGCTGTCTACAGATTCAACAGGGAACTCACTGATTTTACTTCCTTTAAAAACAGTTCGGGGTAATAATCCAAACTCAGTACCAAAAACCAAATAATCATTCATCTCCAGTATACCGGATGCATTTGTTTCAGATGCAACTGAGATGCTCAGATTTGTTCCTGTCAGATCCCTCAACGATTCATCATTTAGCTTAAGTTCCAGAGATACTTTACTTCTGGTGCTACTACTATCCGGGGAATGAAGAACAAGAAACTGTTTTTCCTTTGCAGCCGGAGTGTAAATATATCTTTCAGCAGCAGGCATACCTTTGAAATCAAATATTGTGATCTGGTTAATACCGGGAGTAAGCACACTTTTTGAAAAAGAAATTTTTGTATTTACTCCTGTCATCTTTTCAGAACTAATGAGATTGATTATTCCGTGTGTCTGGATGAAAAAGTAAAAAAGGTTTTTGTTTTCTGATTGGTATTTCTCATCAGCATGCACATATATTTCCAAAGTATCGGGCCTCATATTATTAACTTTCAATTCTAACGCGGGATCAGAACCTTGAAATACCGAATCAATGGCTGTATCTCCTTTCTTTAATTCCGGCAGACAAACTTTCCTCTTAAAAGATTTAGCCCTTAAAGCATTATATACACTTACATCCTTAATAAAGCAGTTGTAGGGCATAAAATTCTTCATCCAGTTAGTGTAAGCTCTGATTGTGTATGTGCCTGTACTTAATGTATCTGGCAATTCAATTTGTCCCGTGCCGGAACCTTTGTCCATTCTGATTCGCTTTTGTGCAACCGGTTTGTTTTCCGGACTCAGTACCTCAAAATAAACTA
This sequence comes from uncultured Bacteroidales bacterium, assembly GCA_963813405.1. GTDB lineage: Bacteria > Bacteroidota > Bacteroidia > Bacteroidales > VadinHA17 > LD21. The sequence continues at coordinate 399,609 of CAWEYU010000005.1, read as the reverse complement.
TTTTACTGTCAACAGAGAGATGAGAGCTTTGCCTGTCTATCAGGTTGATATTAAACCACAGATCCTCTCCGGCGATATAGTTTTCCTTGTCGGTATGTACAAATATTTCTTCTCTGGGAACTGATTCACAATATTTTAAAAACTTCTGAGTAATATAATCTGTCATCTTCATCTGATTCTGACCCAGGACACTTTGCAGAGACAGAAACTGCAGCAGAATAAAAACGGCTGGAATTGTTTCTTTTATTCGAACTACTTTCATCAATATCTGATTAATTAATGTCATCCCAGAAGACAGGTTTAATATTCGAACCTCTGGCTCTACAATCGGCGCATTCCCTTTTATACGTAATGATCCGGGCAGGGGGCACTTCATTTGTTTTGTCTATAATTACCCAGACTATGGAATCGAGTCCCTGAATGGGTCCGGTACCATATATCGTATCTGAAATGCAATCATAATACATAGTGTTTAAACCTGCAAAAGTGTCTTTTATAAAAATTCTTTTAGATGATCTGGCTGAAACACTGAAATATCCTAATACCTTCTTAGTTTGATCCTCAAGGCAATATAAATTATTAGGGATTGTTGCCGGAATTATATCATAGAGACTACCTGTCTGATTGACAGTATTCTTTAAACTTTCCCAATAAAGGTACTCATCCTCATTCAGAGAATACTGATTCACTAATATGCTATATTTCAGGTTTAGCCTGTCAACCGGATTTGTTATATTGATTACAGGATGCCTTATAATCCTCTCTTCCGAAATCAAAGTTGTATTTTTAATAAAAATTCCATCAGAATTATTCGTTATCCAGCATACCCTGTTGGGAACATTATAAATAAGGTGGATTTCCCATGTCTCGGTATATTCCCATCTGAAAAATTTGCATTTTTGTGATGGATCGTAAGTATCCAGATAAACGTTGCATCCCTCAACGGGCTGTGGCCATCGTGTAACAATATTTTTTTCATAATAAACATTTCCAATCGGAGGCACAGGCTTCATCTCCATCGGTTTTGACTCATAATTGAGATTGTTTGAATCAGTGGTTGTCCGGATGTGCAATGTGTACTTTCTTCCTATTACTCCCTGGAAACTTGCCGGATCGGTAACATAAGTTGTATCTCTTGTTTCTTTTAAATTGTAAATATGACCGATATCATCGGAAATCCATACAATACATCCCTTTAATGGATATGATAACTCCCTCCTCCAGAGGGGAAGGGATTTTGAAATTTTTATGGTATTAATTCCAGGTTGATCAGTAATTAATCCTTCAACAACAATCATTTTTTCATCTTCATGGATCTCAGGAACATAATTGAACACACAACTGTGAAAAAAAAGTAACAGGGCCAGCATTGAGATTAGCCAATAAGGTCTGAACAGCATATTTAACAGCACTCGTACCTTCATTGATAATATTTTATTTATCGTCATCCCAGAAAACAGGTTTAACAGTTGTACCTCTTGTTGTACAATCTGCACAGCTCCTCTCATTGACATAAATAAAGCCAGGAGGTACTCTATCTGAAAGTACTTTAACTACTGTCCCTGGAAACAAAACAGTATCAGGTCTGTTTGTGAAAATAGTATCAGAAATACAATCACTATAGATTCTGTTCGCACCAGCAAATTTGTCTTTTATGAATAGTCTTTTAGAAGTTGTAGCTGAAACGCAGAAATAACCTAAGACCCTTTTATTTGGTTCCTCAATACAAAAGAGATTATTGGGAATATTAGATGGAATAATATCATATAGTCCTCCTGTCTGATCAATCGACTTCTTTAATTGTTCCCAGTAAAAGTATTCATCCTCATTCAAAGAAAACTGATTTACTATTATACTGTATTTTATGAGCAATCTGTCAACCGGGTTTGTAATGGTGAGAACAGGCTTTGTAATAATGCTGGCTTTAGCAACCTGGGAGGTATTTTTGATGAGAATTTCTGCGGGACTGGTTGTTATCCAGCACACACTATTTAGAAAATCAAGTGGAGTATGAATTTCCCATGTTTCAGAATACTCCCACCTGTAGAAACTGCAATTATTTGAGGGATCGTGAGTATTCAAATAGATATTACAACCTTCAACGGGCAATCGCGACTGTGTAAAGATCTTTTTTTCATAATAGATACTATCAATGGAAGGAACTGGAATCATCTTCATCGGCAGTGACTCAAAGTTAAGATTTACGGATTCCCTTGTTGTTCGGATGTGCAAGGTATATACCCTTCCTGGTACACCACGGAAATTTGCCTGGTCGGTAGAGTAAATTCCAAAAGCAGATGTCATCTCCTTTAAATTGTAAGTCTTCCCAAGGTCATCTGAGATTGATACTATACATCCTGTCAGTGGCTGTGGATATTGTTTTATCCACATTGGCTGAGTTTTTGAAATCTTAATCGTGTAAACTCCAGGCTGGTCAGTAATTAGTCCCTCCACAACCAGCGCTTCATCATAGTCACTGATCTTAGGGACATAATTGATTATGCATCCATCTGAAATGAGAAGAATTAACAATATTACAGGCAGTCGCAATGCTTTCATATGTTCTTTAAAAGTCAAAATTGAAAGTAACAGACGGGATAGCCCTTCCAAACACCGACAACAGGTATCCCTTGTAAATTTGCCCCTCCTTTTTAAAGTATACTGAGTAAGGGTTTTCTCTTCCCAGGAGATTATAAACCGAAAATGTCAGGTTGGGATGAGCAATCTTATTCATTCTGAGACTTCCGCTTACTCTGCAGGAAACATCTAATCTCGAATTATCAGGTATCCTGTACACATTCCGATCAGAATATTGCACAAGCAATGTATTCCTTATGCGATAGGTAGAAAGCGGGTATGTTATTGGCCGGCCTGTGCTGTAGGTATAATCGGCTGTAAAGCTAAGACGTCTGGAATATAAATACTGAAAGGTAACAACAAGATCATTAGGTCTGTCATAATTAGCAGGATACCACTTTCCTGAATTAATTATTTCATCCCTGAATTTTCCGATGCTTTTTACAAATGTCCTGGAATATGTATAACCAATGCTGTACCGGACCTTGCCTCCTGTCTTTTTCAATGAAAGTTCAAGCCCATAAGCTTTTCCCGTGACATCAATCATGGACTGTTCAATATTTTCAACCATTGTAAGTGTCGAACCTCCCTTAAAGTCAACCATATTTTTAATAGTCTTATAATATATTTCAGCTGATGTTTCAAGGCTGTTTTTGAACAAAATCTTATAAAAACCCAGGGCATACTGATCACCAATCTCAGGTTTCAGATAATAGTCACATAATTTCCAGGTGTCTGTCGGGGATATTGATGTGGTATTTGAAAGAAGATGAAGGTATTGTCTTGTCCGGTTATAGTTGATCTTGATCGAATTCCTGTCAGAGATCCTGAAATTTAATGATGCCCGGAATTCCGGTCCTGCATATTTTCTGCTAATAGTTCCTGCGCTGAAATTAAGAGTATCTATAATTGTGGAATTGCTTTTTGAGAAACCTGGTCCATAGGTAAATACCTGCTGCGGTCCAAAAGAGAAAAATGATGACATTCTTATTCCCACGCTGGCTGAAAGAAATTTCGTAACAGAAATCTTGTCGTCGATATAAAGAGCCCCTTCCAATGCCCTTTCCTTTTCAATAATATTTGGAATAATCAATGATGAATCAGTAGCCGGTCGATAACTACCCGGGACTACTTCGTATCGGTTCATATCCAGCCCAAAATTAAATTCACTCCTGCCCCTGGACAGGTTAAAATCTGCTTTTAGTCCTGTACTGTTTATCTTATGAGATAATATATATGATTCAGTCAGAATATCACGATTGGTGATATCATATCTATAAAAGCTGTTATTAATTGAAACAACCGAATAGAATTTGTCATTAAAGAAATGAAGGAATTTCAGAGCAATTATATTGTTGTCATAACCATATTCTGTTCTTGAATTAAAGCGGAAGAAATCGTGACTTAGATATGAAGAAATATCCAGAGTATTTTTTCTGGTCAGGTTATATGTGATTTCTCCGTTAAGATCATAGAATGATGCCCTGCTGTTATGAAGATCTTTATTATCAATCAATCCAAATATCCAGTTTGAGTATGTAGTTCTTCCGCTGAAGATGTACGAAAGTGTATCCTTTATCAGTGGACCCTCAACTTCAATGCGGGTTGTAATCGGGCTTATACCTGCACTTCCTGTAAATTCCTTTTTGTTGCCTTCTTTTGATTCTATATCCAGGACAGATGATATCCTTCCGCCGAATCTGCTGGGAATTCCGCCTTTATACAAAGTAACATCCTTTATAATATCAGAATTAACGGATGAAAAAAATCCGAAAAAATGAGAGGAGTTATATATAGGAGCACCATATAAAAGTATCAGGTTCTGATCAGCTGAACCACCTCTGACGTTGAATCCAGCGGAGCCCTCTCCGACTGTTTTTACCCCGGGGATAAGTATCAGGCTTTTCAACAGGTCTGATTCACCCATAGAGGTAGGTAAAGATTTAAAAGCTGCAATATTGATCTTTTCGACGCCCACTTCAAATCGCTGGAGTATATTACTTTTCTGAGTTGAAACTATTACTTCACTGAGTGATATGGTGGTGGGATTCATATCAATATTCATCTGTCCATTTCCATTTAGAGTGAGGCTGATCAATTTTTCAGTCATACCAATAAATGAAAATTTTATGATGTGTGTGCCCCGTGGAAGATTCAGAGTATAATATCCATAGGCATTGGTAATTGTCCCTGCCAGATACTTCTGAACGAAGATTGTGGCTCCCGCTACCGGCTCTTTTGTGGCTCCGTTTGTTACATAGCCCGAAATTACAACATTCCCGGTCTTGTTCCTTTCAGAAGGATTCCCGACCACAATATTTACAGCCTCCTGTTTAAGTTGAGGACCTGCTGCAACCATTCGATCGACAGAAGAAATGACTTTAGTCTCTTTTTCCTCCGGTGCATTTATATCTTTAACCGCATAATTGCCGGTAATCACCACATAGCCTGATTCATCAATAAAATATTGAATTTTTTTATCCTTAAAGAGATTATCAAGTACACATGACAGCGTCTTACAAACAGCATAATCGGACAGTTTAAGGTCGGCGATCCAGCTATCTTTGTAAAAGAATTTTACAGGAAGAAGGTTTTCAGCTTTTGTTACAAATTCCTTAAATGAAAGATCTTTGTAGACAAAGGATATCCCATATTTTTCCTGACCATCCAGACCGATGGCTACCAACAGCAGTAAAATAAGGAAATGTATCCTGAAGTTCATGAAATCTAAACTATTGTTGGATGCTATCGTAAAACATTATAACCGGCACAAAACTTTCTGGTATCTTTTTTGAGATCTTCAATTTATTTTTTTTAATGAAATTTCTGATCTGATCTATATCTGCATTTAATACCCTGAAAATAGTCCTTGTCCCGTTAATATTATAAACTTGATTGTCTTTTACCAGGAACATCATGTGATTCTGAATAAAATGTCCATCACTTTTAGGAGAACTTGAGGGGGAAATTGACTTTTTATATTTAACATAAAAAGGTGTATTTCCGTTATATAATATATTGACATACCCGGTTAACTCCTTCAATGTATCATTTCTGATATTTGTAAACCTGTATAATTTATCCTCGAAGTAAATAGAAAAACTGTCGACCATTTCTTTATTAACCTGCAGAATATCCTCCATGTTTAAAGGTGTAATTATTTCATCCGAGAAGACATCATATTTGATCCTCACATTCTTAAATGTCTTACCATTCATTGATACTGTTCCGGGCATGAAAAGCGGAGAGAACAGGAACTGGTCTCCTTCTATTCTGTGATACCTGTTAGTCCATGAAATACCATTATAGAGCAATTGCCTGTTCTTCATGGTATCCTGTTCAATTTTATTGGAAACTGAAACGAAGGACCACGTCTGAGCTAAGCAACAGATCTCGGGTTTAGAGAAGAGGGCAAATAAAATAATAACAAAAACAATATTCCGCGTCATGAAATAATTATTTCACAATCGGTGTAAGAACAATATTCCTGTAAGAAACTTTTCCATGATCACCCTGAAGGTAAATAGGACCTTTAGAAAACACATCGGATTTAATAGCTCCACCAGTTGGTCCGTAAACAGGTTGATTGTCAATTATTATTGTCCCGTTAAGAATTACTGTAATATGACGGTCGACAAGGGTTATTTCCATTGTCTGCCATGTACCGGCAGGTTTTTCAGCACCAACAGTAGGTGTTATCCGGCTATAAACAGAGCCCATGTTATGTGAGTCCAGCTCTTTTTTATAGGAGTCTAATACCTGAATTTCGTACATTCCGCGCAGATAAATTCCACTGTTACTGCCCTCCGGTACATTTACATCAATCTTAAGGGTAAAATCTTCAAACTCCTGTTCGGTTCTTATATTTCCGTAGCTGATATGCGGTTGCCCTTCAGTCTGGACAGGATCATTTACCATTACTCCGTCCACAACAGTGAATCCATTCTTTTGTTTCTCATCGATCAGTCTCCAGCCTGTCAGATCTTTTCCATTGAACAATGAAACCTGTTTTCCGAATTTCAGACCTTTCATGTTGGGAGAAGGAGGAACAAGGGGAAGTTTTGTTCCGGTGAAAAATGTGGAATCTACTCCAATTCCGCTACGCTTAGGTGTAATAAGATAACCTTCTATTTTTTCGCCATTCCTGCTAATTTCAAGCCAGCTGGTAATAACGTGTCTGCGAACAGGATTGTTTTTATCATCTCTTTTACGCACAACTTCATTTGTACGTGTCACAATAAGATATTTATCATTGGCAAGATATACATTTGACACTGGCTCCACGCTTCCGGCTACCCAAAGGAGATCAGCATCGAGATATCCGTTTTCCTGACGCAGGTCTAGCCAGCCAACTGAGCCCCCTTTAATGTCAAGAGTCCACTGACCCAGAAATTCATTTATGCGGTTTCTCCCGGGCTTACTTGTCTTCTCCTGCCCCGTTGAGGTACTTATTGTAATCAATAACAGAATTACTGACAGAAGAAAAGAGACTGATTTCATATTAAAAGTTTTATAGTGGTTAATTTATTTTTGCATTAAAGTTAATAAATCCATCCTAATCGCCGAATCTGAAAAACAAGGAACCGGATAATCTTTCAGATTGATAAATATTCTTCTGGCCCTGAGGTCCTTCTGCGGCCGCTCTTGAGAACTTGGTTCCAATCGGGCTTATACCATTTAAGACTGATATGTTCCCTGCAGGAAAAGGAGGATTCACATCGGAATTCACCCCGCGGACAACTGAGAATTTTGCTACTCCCGGCGTAAACAAATGCAAAAACAGATCATTTGTAGCTGAAACGATTGTTATCGGCAACTCCCTGGTCTGTACCTCCACAGCATAGAAATTTGAATAATACCCCTTGAATTCCGGATAGACCCATGACTCTCCTGTAACAGTATTATTATACTTCTTATTATAAACACCAAACTGAGTTCCTTTGAGCCTGTTCTTCCAGACATGATAAGGACCATTTGACATCAAAGTAGCCCCCGTTACCATGTTTTCAGGGTATGAAAAGGTGATCCCTGCAAAGTCGAACGAGCCCCTGGGACTGTAATCATAATCGAGCTGAAGCCATCCACCAGGCAACATTGTCCATTTAACATGACAGACACTATCATATGATAATTCAACAATGTAATTCTTTCCGAGAGAATAGTGTTTCATTGATAAAAAACCTGGTTTAAACCCTGCAAACTGAGGACCGTTACAGAATGAAATAGCCTTATTGTTGTTCTGTACACCGGTAATTAACCCTGTTCGCTTGTTGAATGCTACTGAAGTTTTTCCTGAAGAGAGGATAATGAGACTATCAATTTCTTTTGCCGTGACACCGTCCTGGTTTGTTCTCACAAAACGCCCAGCCATATCTTTTGCCGATGTTATATTCCATGACCATGTATTAATATTCCGGCCATACTGGTCTGTTGCGATAAGGTACAACACATCATAATTTTTCCAGTCACCCGGCAGGTTCAGGTTCAGAGAACCACTTTCGCCCGCCCTGATATCAGGGGGTATGGCTTCTCCGGGTTTTTTTTGCATTTGAACAGAGGGAAAGGATGTTCCGAATTTCACAAGTTCCCAGGAGAACCTGCAAAGATTCAGATTGGTATAGAGAAATCTGTTGCTGACAGTTACTTTTCCATTGAAATCAGGTGTAATGATAACATTCTCCAGATGGACCGGTGACCAGATCTCTTTTATGGTGAAAAAGCTGCCTTCCTTCTCATGATATGGGCCAAGGATTCCGTCAGGAGCATTGTTCCCCCATGTATCGATTGAATCATTCTTATCTTTTCGTTCTACACCTTCATCGGCAAAAACCCATAGAAATCCTCCTGCAGCCAACGGTTTAGAGGTCATCAGATTCCAATAGTCGTCAAGCCCGGCTCCCAGGCCACCATCGAAAAGTCCATGAAGGAATTCGGTGGGAAAATAAATCTCTTTACCGTTATTAAGGGCATTAACAACATAATTATAACCCGGATAGTGCTTTGTGTTTGTACCATTCAGAATTGCCCAGGGTTCAATAACTGTTCGTTTCTGTGGATCATAGATAGCATAATCTCCCCTCACATCTTTGTTGAAACCGCCCTCATTACCATTATCCCACAATACAATACAGGGATGATTCACATCGCGCTCAACCATTGACTTAACCAGCCGTTTTGCAGTAGGAGTATCATAGAATTTCTGCCATCCTGCTAACTCATCAAGTACAAACATCCCCATCGAATCGCAGGCATCCAGAAAAAACTGGTCAGGAGGATAATGACTCATCCTTACGGCATTCATATTCATGTCTTTCATGAGGTTTATATCATCGATGGCCATTTGTTTGCTGCTTGTCCTGCCGGAAGATGGCCAGAAAGTATGACGGCATACACCGCGGAAGATAATTTTCTGACCATTTACAAATATGCCATCTCCCTGTCTGACCTCTACTGTACGGAAGCCGAATTTTTGAGTTACCTGATGTATCACATTTTTACCACTGTTAATCGACACAACCACGTTGTAGAGGTTAGGAAATTCAGGATTCCAAAGAGCAGGTTTCGTGAATGATCCTTTAATTGTTGTCTTGCCTGTTGTATCGTTATTAATCTCTGAAACCAGTGGATCGCCAAAAGTCTTTCCGTCCATCGTCTGTAGTTGAGCTTTAATTGTTCTGACTTTGCCCGCTCCTATTGTAAAAACATCCATATAGAACGAGCCATCAGCTCTTGCATCAATTGCCACCCTGTCAATAAATTGCAGAGGGACTGCTTCAAGATAAACCGGACGAAAGATCCCGCCAAATACCCAGTAATCGGAAGTGCGTTCTGCACGGTTTATGCTTTCGTTCGACGATTCTTTACTTACTGCAACCTCAAGAAGGTTTGTTTTAGTATAAGTCAGTTTATCTGAAATATCATATTTGAATCTGTAGAATGCACCCTGATGTATCGGGCCTGCTGACACTCCGTTTATCCTGACATCAGTATCAGTCATAGAACCTTCAAAAACAATATATACTTTTTTCTTTACCCAATGTTTTGGAACAGAAAATTCATATTTATAAAATCCCTTTTCATTGGCTGCAAGATTAGGTTTTCCATATAAATATGATCCAAATCCCTGCAGCTCCCAGTTTGACGGAACAGCAATTGTACTTTGTTTTCCGCTGTTCATACCATTTGTGCAGAAGAAGTTCCATTGAACTGTGTGGTCCTTATCTGTTCCTGACAAATATTGGATTTCAGTCTTTCTGGGCATTTGCTGTAATAGTAAAAATCAGAAATACTGAAAAGGGTGAAATAATTTTTCATATCAGCAGTTTTATTAGAAGTGCAATTTTGCAAAAAGAATTCAGAATATAAGACTCCCAACCTGATAAAATGAAAATGAAAGTAGCCAGGCAACAGCAGTTGTATAAACTATGGTAAAGGCTGCCCATTTCCAGCTTCCTGATTCTCTCCTTATTGCAGCGACCACTCCAATACAGGGGAAGTATGTAAGAATAAACAGCATAAATGAAAATGCTACTACAGGAGTAAATACTTTTTTCCCCGAAGAATAGTGCTGATTTTGTATCTTCTCAACAAGCGATGTATTGCCTGATTTAAAATCTGCCTGATAAATTACACCTAATGTACTTACTACTACCTCTTTTGCTGCCAGACCCGACAATATACTGACACTCAGCCTCCAGTCAAATCCCAGTGGTTTCATGACCGGTTCAATCGATCGCCCTATCATCCCCATATAGGATTTAGCCTGTTTTTCACCCTTTTGTTCCTGGTTGAGATTATTCACAGATACATTCTTATCCATTTCGGCCAGATTTCCTGTTTCCACTTTAGAAATCTCACTTTTATAATCTTTTGAATATGTAACCGTTCTTGGAAAATTTGTCAATATCCAGACAACCACGGATGCAATTAGAATTACTCCCCCTATTTTTTTCAGGTATATGCCTGTTCTGAACCACACATGCTTAAAGATACTTCTGACAGTTGGAACCCTGTAAGGAGGGAGTTCCATGACAAATGGTATCTCTTCAGATCTGAAAAATACTTTTTTCAGAAAAAGTGCCGATAATATTGCAAAAACAGCTCCTAGTAAATAAAGCAGGAAAAGGACTGACCCCTGATATTTAGCAAAAAATGCGGTAATGAATAAAATATAGACCGGCAGTCTTGCACTGCACGACATAAAGGGGGTTATAAGCATTGTAATCATCCTGTCCCTTCTGCTCTCAATGATCCGGGTCGCCATTATTGCCGGAACATTGCATCCGAACCCCATAAAGAGAGGAATAAAGGATTTCCCATGAAGTCCGATTTTATGCATTACCCTGTCCATAATAAAGACAGCCCTTGCCATGTATCCTGTATCTTCCATTAATGAGATAAATAGAAAAAGGATCATAATATTGGGCAGGAATACTATCACTCCCCCTACTCCTCCCAGTATGCCTTCAATAAGAAAATCTTTTATAATGCTGCCAGGTAAAAAAGTTGAAGCCAGCTCAGAAATTTTCCCGATTCCCAGTTCCATCCAGTGTTTGGGATAACCACCCAGCTTAAAGGTAGTGAAAAAGGTAAGCCACATGAAAAAAATGAATATCGGAATGCCCAGGTATTTATTCGTCAGATAGTTATCAATTATTTTCGTTCTTCTTAACCTTTCTGTTTTGCTCAACTTTAAAGTCTCCCTGAGGGCTCCTGAAATAAAACCGTAACGAAGGTCGGTGATAACGGTTTCTACCGGATCTGAGAACAGTTTTTCAAGTCTGAGAAATTCTTTTTTTGAAGTCTGAATTATATCTGATGAGTTATAACAACGTTTGATGCTGGTTGAAAACTCCGCATCATTTTCAAGTAATTCGATAGCCAGATATCGTGATGAGACAATATCTGTAAATGCTCTGTTTTCTTCTACTTTTATCTTCGACTGTATTGCACAGATGGAATTCTCAATTTCAGTTCCGTAATTAATATGTATGTGACGTACAATTGGTTCCCGGTTTTCATAAACCTCAATTATCTCATCAAATAGCTCTTTAATTCCTTTCCCTTTTGAGCTGACGGTAGGAATAACAGGCACTCCCAGCAATTTTCCAAGAGAAGTATAATCCAGTGAATCTCCTTTCTTTTCCAGTTCGTCAAACATATTGAGCGCAATAACGGCCTGTACTCCCATGTCAATAAGCTGGGTTGTGAGATATAGATTCCTTTCAAGATTTGATGCATCAACTATGTTGACTATAATATCCGGCTTATTGTCGAAAATATAATTCCTTAAATAGAGCTCTTCAGGGGAATAGCTCTTAAGTGAATAAGTTCCAGGGAGATCTACAATGGAAAAAGTATAACCCGATTGTCTGTATCTGGCCTCTTTTGAATCGACAGTAACTCCTGCATAATTGGCAACTTTTTCTCTCGAACCTGAAGCAAAGTTGAAGAGTGTTGTCTTGCCAGAATTTGGATTCCCCACCAGGGCAACCTGTATATATTTTGTTTTTTCAAGCAATGAGGGATTTTCATATTCACTGAAAAGGACTCCATTGGATGGACTCAACTCCCCGGAGCTGCCGTTAATATCAATCTCGATTAACTGTGCTTCGCTGTTTCTAAGGGATATATGATATCCCATAATCAGATATTCGACAGGATCCCGTAAAGGTGCTTTTTTAATTACAGTGACCTTTTTACCGACAACAAATCCCATTTCTGAAAGCCTCTGCCTGAACCGACCTCTTCCCTTGATCTTTACAATTATCCCCTCATCGCCTTCATTAAGGTCGTATAATGTTATCATGTGTTTCAACAAGTTTGTTTGCAATATTTATCACGGCTGATTCTATAACTCAGAAAATCGTGAATTGTTCAATTATTTTGATATTTTTGAATGAAAGAATCTTTTTGTAAACGTTACCGGTTTAAATTAAATTATTGAAGATTAGCTATGAAGTCAAAACTATTAATGTTACTGATTGTGGCCACACAGGTGATTCCCGTTCTGTCTCAAACCATACCTTCCAGAGTAACCGATTCAAACACTGCCCTTCACCTTTTGCCACCCGATTACCCGGTGCCGTATGGTCCCGCTAAAGCTGAAGAGATCACCGGCGTTCTGAACCGTATTTTTACTTACCTCGATGCTTCGACACCACCTAAAATAATTGATCGCCAGACAAAAGGAGAGATTACAGATCTTACAAAACTTACTTCAGGATCGATTTTCGAACCGGGAGTATTCAGACTAATAAGTTATGAATGGGGTGTCGCTTACGGAGCAATGCTTTATGCAGGAGAAGTAACTGGAGATCCAAAATATGCTGATTATACTTTTAAAAGGATGAATCTCATTGCTTCAATGGCAAAGTATTTTAAGTCTGCTGCAGGAGGTTCACAGGGCAGCAATCCTGTACGTTCTGTTATTGATCCCCGTTCTCTGGACGATGCCGGTTCAATGTGCGCCGCAATGATAAAGACCTATAATACCAGCAAAAATCAGGAACTTCGCCCTTTTATCGAAAATTATATCAATTACATTTCTACCAAACAGTTACGCCTGTCTGACGGTACCTTTGCAAGGAACAGGCCGCTGGCAAATACTCTCTGGCTCGATGACCTTTACATGAGTGTGCCTGCCCTGGCACAGATGAGTAAGCTGACCAATGATAGCAAATATTTTGATGATGCTGTAAAACAGGTTTTGCAATTCTCACAAAGAATGTTCAACAGAAACCAGGGTCTCTTTATGCATGGATGGGTTCAGGATATGAAGGTCCATCCTGAGTTTTACTGGGCAAGATGCAATGGATGGGCGTTGCTTACTATGACGGAACTTCTGGATGTGCTTCCGGAGAATCACCCTCAAAGAAATGCAATACTCGATCTGCTTCGTGCCCATATCCGTGGTCTGGCCGGTTACCAGTCAGGCACCGGATTCTGGCACCAGCTAATAAACAGGAACGATTCTTACTATGAAACCTCAGCCACTGCAATATTCACTTATTGTATAGCTCATTCCATCAACAAGGGATGGATCGATGCCCAGGCACATGGTCCGATGGCTGTACTTGGGTGGAACGCTGTACAAACCAAAGTCAACCCCAAAGGTGAGGTTGAAGGAACATGTGTCGGCACAGGAATGAGCTTCGATCCCTCATTTTATTATAACAGGCCGGTAAATGTGGCTGCAGCTCATGGCTATGGTCCGGTAATACTTGCAGGAACAGAGATGCTCAAACTGATAAAGAATTATCAGATAGTGATCAATGACGCTGCAGTGATGCTTTATCCTCTGGGTGTCGATTGGAGGAATTTCCGATAAATTGAATGTAACAATGTCAAAAAAAACACTCATTCTTGCCCTCTTTCTATCGCAGACATTATCTGCACAACAAATTACCAGCTACAGGTTTTCTTTCGGACCGCAAAATATACCTGGTTACATCAAAGTTGATCCTTCATTAAAATATACTTCAGAAAAAGGCTATGGTTTTGACTTTGGATCCAGGCCAACTTCTCTTGACAGGGGCCGACAGGTAAATGTCACTTCAGGATTTTGCACAAGTGATAAACCATTTTTCTTTTCTGCCAGACTCCCCGAAGGAAACTATAATGTAAAACTAATTGTTGGTGATCAGAAGCAGGAAGCAAACGCAACTATCAGGGCTGAATCGCGAAGATTGATATTTGAAAAAATAAAGACAGCTCCGGGAGAATTTCAAACCCTTACAGCTACTATTAATATCCGGGTTCCACAGATTGCGGGGACCAATGATTCTGTGAGACGTAAACCGCGTGAAATGAATAAACTCGACTGGGATGACAAGCTTACTATTGAGTTTAATGGTATCCGTCCGTGTATCTGCGCTATTGAAATTACAAAAACAGTTAATGCTGTGACAGTCTTCCTGGCCGGTAATTCTACTGTAGTGGATCAGGATGATGAACCCTGGGCCTCATGGGGACAGATGATACCTCGTTTCTTTAATTCAGGACTGGTTTTCTCAAACCAGGCGGAATCAGGTCTCTCGCTGAGTAGCTTTCTTTCATCCAATCGGCTAATGAAAGTCCTTAATATGATGAAGCCCGGTGATTATCTTTTTATTGAATTCGGACATAATGATCAGAAAGAGAAAGGGCCGGACGACGGAGCATATAAATCTTATTCCGATCGTATGCGTCTCTTTGTTAATGAGTTCAGAAAGAAAGGAGGGATTCCTGTGATCGTTTCGCCTGCCAATCGCCGTTCATTTGATGAAAACAGTATAATTACAAATTCGCTTGGCGATTATCCGAAAGCAGCAGAGCATGTAGCAAGGGAGCTTGATGTACCATTCATAGATCTCAATGGTATGACAAAAGTATTATATGAATCGATGGGTGTCGAGAAGTCGAAAAATGCATTTGTTATCTACCCGGCAAATACCTTCACCGGACAGCCCACAGCGTTGAATGACAATACCCATTTTAACTCATACGGAGCATACCAGCTGGCAAAATGTATTATTGAAGGAATTAAAAAGAATGTCCCTGATCTGGCAAAATACCTTATTAAGGGGCTTCCCGATTTTGATCCTTCTAAACCTGATCCGTTTGAGAAATTCAGTCTGCCCCTGAGTCCTCAATCACCGGTAATAGTCTCAAATTAAGTAATATTATGATTAAGTATATTATCGTTCTCCTTTTACTATTCTATCAGACACTATGTGCCCAACAACAAGAGAATCGAATAACATGGCCCCCAATCACAAAAGAGACAAAGCCATGGACCCGCTGGTGGCTGCCCGGCAGTATAACTACAAAAGAAGATATAACTTCGGCACTTGAAAAATATCGTCAGGCCGGACTTGGCGGAATGGAACTTACTGTATTATATGGTGTTAAAGGGAAGGAAGATAAGTTCGTTCAATATCTTTCCCCCCAGTGGATGAAGATGTTTGAATATACTCTTGGCGAGGCAAAAAAACTTGATCTCGGTTTAGATCTTGCAAATGCTTCAAGCTGGCCCTTTGGAGGACAGTGGGTGACTGAAGATTATGCTTCCAAGACTGTAGCCTATAAAACATACGATCTTAAAGAGGGTGAATCGCTTATTGAGAAAATAGTCTGCATACAGGAACCATGGATAAAATGGAACGGTACTTACAGAGCGGATATCAAAGATATTATTGATCCGATTTACAAAAATAAAAATCTTCAGGAACTTGCAATCGACCAGATAAAATTTGAAAAACCGATTCCTCTTCAGGTAGTTATGGCATATTCAGATAAAGGTCAGATTATTGATCTCACAAAGAATGTTGACAACGCAGGAAACCTTAGCTGGAAAGCCTCTTCGGGAAACTGGACTCTCTATGCTGTCTTCGAAGGTTTACATGGTAAAATGGTTGAACGTGCAGGTCCGGGTGGAGAAGGACTGGTAATTGACCATTTTTCGGACGATGCGATCCAAAAGTATCTCAGCCATTTTGATGATGCCTTCAAAGGGTATGATCTTAAATATCTCAGAGGGTACTTTAACGATTCATACGAGGTTGATGATGCCAGAGGACAGTCATGCTGGACTCCGGATTTCTTTGAAAAGTTCAAAAGCAGACGGGGATATGACCTGAAAGAGAACCTTCCGGCGCTGTTCCAGAAAGATGATCCCGAAAAGAATTTACGGGTTCTTTGCGATTACCGTCAGACAATATCTGACCTTATTCTTGATAACTTCACAAAGGGATGGACATCATGGGCAAACAAGCAGGGTAAGATAACCCGTAATCAGGCTCATGGATCACCGGGGAATATACTTGACCTCTATGCAGCCACAGACATTCCTGAGACAGAGGGAACGGAGATCACCAGAATGAAATTTGGGACTTCAGCCGCTAATGTGACGGGCAAAAAATATGCATCTGCAGAAGCTGCCACATGGCTTGGTGAACATTTTTCATCTACACTATTTGATGTCAAGAAAGCAGTAGATCAGTTCTTTATTGCAGGTGTCAATCATATTTTTTACCATGGAACCTGCTTCTCTCCAAGGAATGAGCCATGGCCGGGCTTCCTCTTTTATGCAGCCGTCGAATTCACTCCGGTTAACAGCTTCTGGAACGATTTCTCTATTCTGAACTCCTATGTCACAAGAGTTCAATCATTTATGCAGAAGGCAAAACCCGATAATGATATCCTTCTGTGGTTCCCTATATTTGACCGCTTTTCTGACTATACCAATAAACTGATGCTTGAGCATTTTGATCAGATCAGTCCTCGATTTAACGGATCTAATTTTAAATCTGCTACCGAGGTTATGTTAAGCAAGGGGTATTCATTCGATTATATTTCTGACCTCCAGATATCTCAAATATTAGTAGATAAAAACCTTCTCAATACGGGAGGTGTTTCGTACCAGACACTTGTTCTTCCCGAATGCAAATACATTCCGGTGGAGACATTTAACAGGATCATCAATCTAGCCGACAAAGGTGCTACAGTAATTTTTTACGGTAAAATGCCCGACGACGTTTCAGGCTGGCATGATCTTCAAAACAATCGGGAGATGTTCCAATATCTGAAAGAACAGCTGAAATTCAAAACTACAGGTAATAATGATATTCAGGAAGCACTTTTCGGAAAGGGTAAAATACTAATGGGAAGCAACCTTGAGCAGCTTTTGACCCATGCTAAGATCAGACGTGAACCGATGGCTGATACCGGTCTCAGGTTTGTCAGAAGAAAAAACAATAATAATTACTATTTTATCCTTAATCAAACAGCTAAACGGTTTGATGGCTGGGTCTCACTTGGTGTTAAAGGAAGTTCTGCTGCAATTTTCAATCCTTCCGACGGAGATAAAGGATTGGCAAAAATTCGTCAGTCTGCTGAAGGTAATGCTGAGATTTATTTAAGGCTGTCTCCATACCAGTCGGCGATCGTTGAAACATTTACCGGTAAAGTATCAGGGAGCACTTACATTTATCCCGACCCTGCCGGCAGTCCTGTGGAGCTTTCAGGGACCTGGAGTCTGAAATTCACAGAAGGAGGTCCTGTTTTACCTGCACCAAAGGATATGGAAAAGCTTATCTCATGGACGGAACTCGGGGATGA
The DNA here is from genome assembly GCA_963813405.1 of uncultured Bacteroidales bacterium. GTDB lineage: Bacteria > Bacteroidota > Bacteroidia > Bacteroidales > VadinHA17 > LD21. Next base: position 381,933 of record CAWEYU010000005.1, on the reverse strand, counting down.
GACTTATAAAGATTTCTCAGGTACGGCAGAATATTCAATAAATCTCAGGAGGCCAACCGGAAAAGCTGATGGATGGATACTTGATCTTGGAAAAGTATGTGAAAGCGCTCGTATCATCCTTAATGGCAGAGAAATAGCAGGATTAATAGGCCCCGATTTTCAGATAATTATAACTCCCGATATGCTTAAAGAAAAAAATGTCCTCACCATTAAGATCTCGAATCTTATGGCAAACAGGATTGCATATCTTGACAGGAACAATGTGCAGTGGAAGAAGTTTTATAACACCAATTTTCCATCCAGACTAAAACAGAACAACAAAAATGGCCTGTTTGATGCCTCCACATGGCTTCCCAGAGAATCGGGACTTATAGGCCCTGTGACAATAACAGCTGTGAAGAGAAGACGTTAATCGTCAAGTGCCTGGTAAACCATTGCCTTGAATTTACTCTGTATTTCGCCATGGCTTAAAGGACTTTGTTGCATAAATAAGAGGCACACCAGGTGTTCCTTTGGATCTGCCCAATATGTCGTTCCAAAGTATCCACCCCATGAGAATGAACCTTCCGAGATCCCCAGCTGAGCCTGTCCATATTCAGTTGTGATCTCAAAACCCAGACCAAACTTATCCCTGCCTACATTCAAATCCCTGATCTGATTTGAAGTTATTAACTCTACTGTACGTCTTGAGAGCAACCTCTTGCCATTATATACACCTTTGTTTAATAACATCTGCAGGAAAATTGCATAGTCTTTTGTTGTTGAGCTCAACCCTGCTCCACCGGAAAAATACGTACCGGCCATCAATGGGTAATTAAACATTTCCTGAGGTAGTTTTGCTACATGACGTCTGTTATCTTCAGTACCCACATAAACCAGCCTGGCGGATAATGACGCTGGCAGATAAAAATATGTGTCATTCATTCCCAGGGGTTCAAATATATGCTTCTTGAAAAATTTATCAAGGCTCTCTCCTGAAAGGACTTCAATAAGGTAACCCAGGACGTCCACGTTTAAACCGTAAGTGAATCTTTCCCCTGGCTGGTGCACAAGGGGTAACTTACCGAGTGCTCTCATTTTGTCACCCAATAATATTTTGTCACCTCCAAACCCTCCCGGAATATCTGCCTTTGCATAGATAGCTCTCATATTCCTTGACCCGATACCCGCATAGTCAATCCCTGAAGTATGAGTAAAAAGGTCCCTTATCGTTATTTCACGGCTCGCAGGAATAGTTGTGTAGGTAGTATCCTTTTCATTAAATTTATCGAGAACCTGCGGATTACTGAACTCGGGGATATATTTTGAGATCGGGTCATCCAGAAGAAATTTACCCTCCTCAAAAAGCATCATGGCTGCAATACTTGTAATTGCTTTTGTCTGGGAAGCTATCCGGAAAATATCATCTGTTTTTAACGGAGTCTTTGTCTCAGGATCTTTTAACCCAAAGGATTTGTTGTAGATAATTTTCCCGTCGCGGGCAATAAAACCGACAGCTCCGGCAGTCCAGCCGCTATCTATGCACTGCTGAAGCATTTTGTCAATCCTGACGAGACGTTCTTCTGAAATTTTAACCGAAGAAGGGGAAGCAATCTCCAGTATAGTTGAATTCTCGCATGAGTATAGGCAAATTAGTATCAACGCGATAACATTCAAAAAGACAAGTTTTTTCATTTGTTAAAAATTTAATATATTCAGTTATACGTAGAATCGCAATGTATCGCGATTCTGCATCATTTTACCAATTCAATATTCGGCACCGGAACATTTTTCAATCCATCACCAATATAGAATCCCAAATGTGGCGGCTGGTTGTAAACAACATTCTGCCATGCAATTCCTAATCTGTAAATTGGGTCATGCATAAGAGTGTACAATCTGTAATCTGTTGGTATTGTGGTAGTAAACAAAAGAAGTGATGCATTATCACTTCCTTTTAAGATCACTTCTTCTCTCCAGTCGCCCAGGATATCCGCGCTTATTACAGGAGTGGCTTTTGTTCCGTTTATGGATGATCCGCCATATTGAGAAGCGTCAAGAAGTCGTACAGGTTTGTTATTGATGTAATCCCAGTCATCAATAAATGATTTATCGAGAAGCTCATCCTGCAGATCTCCATCCCAATAGATCCTGAAATTTACGGATGGCAATGCATCTGTAATTTTCACTCCTTTACAATCATATATTCCTTTTGATGTTGAAGACCACATTTCGAAACCTTTGTGGTTAGGATATATATCGGCTGAAAGGCCTCTTCCGGTGTCGCCCGGACCAGGGATGCTTACAAGAGTTTTACCGGTTGCTGCGCTATGGAGAATCCCTCCCCTTCCGCCTGTTTCTTTTACAGCCCAGACTTCAAGTCCGGGTATATCCGGATCGATATCAGAAAGGTGCATGGCATCACCGTGTCCCATACCTGTTGTATATAAAGGTTCCCCATTATCGTCATAAGCACTTGATCCATAAACAATTTCATCTTTACCATCATTGTCAATATCACCGGCGCTGAGGTTATGGTTACCCTGTCCCATATATTCCGGATGTCCTTTGTCGGAATCAAAGAACCATCTCTGTTTCAGCTCTCCTTTTTGCCAGTCCCATGCACAAATAGTAAGTCTCCCATAATAACCTCTGCACATTATCAGACTTGGATGAATGCCATCGAGATAAGCTATGCATGCAAGGAAGCGGTCGACCCTGTTACCGTTACATTCATTATTTCCCCATTTACACTGATCACCCCGGCCGGGCACATAATCAACTGTCTTCATTGCTGCTCCGGTCATTCCATTAAAAACTGTCAGAAATTCAGGACCAGTAAGGATCTTTCCTTTCTCGTTAATATAGTTTCTGGTTGAATCGCCAATCACATTTCCTTTCCCGTCAATAGTACCGTCTGCTGTTTTGCAAGCCATTTCCGCTTTCCCGTCTCCATCCAGGTCATATACCATAAACTGGGTATAATGCGCACCAGCCCGTATATTCCTGCCGAGGTCAATCCGCCATAATTGCCTTCCATCAAGTTTATAAGCGTCGAGTATTACATTACCGGTAAAACCATCCTGCGCATTATCCCGTGCATTTGAGGGATCCCATTTCAGAACAATCTCATATTGTCCGTCCCCATCAAGGTCTCCCACGCTGGCATCACCCGGAGAGTAAGTATAAGTACGACGGTCTGCAGGTGGAACATCAGAGGGGCGATTGCCTAAAGGCCGGTTTGACTGGTTCAAACTATCAGCCGGTCGATTCCGTGGTAGTCTGGCAGTAGTGGCAACCTCTCCGCTGACTCTTCCTGCATCAGGCCTTTTAAGTGAGATCTTTAAATATTTTTTTTGCCAGACACTGCTTCTTGAAACTTCTTTCAGCTCCTTGCCTTTAACTACAGTTTTTACCGAATATATTTCATCATCCTTAACTTTATCGATATAATTGGTTGTTAGTATAAGAGGCTCCCTGTTAAGTTTCTGCTTACCCCTGTAAAGATTGAATCCTGTTTCAGCCGGATCAGTTCCCAACAGTCGCCAGCTTATAAATACTTCGTCAGGACTCGTTCTTACTGCTACAATTCCCCTGTCAAGGTACTCCATCTGGCGTTTTGATTTCACCTTTCCCGTATCCTGGACAAAGCCTGCAATAACAATTGATATGGAGAATGTTATTAAAAATGAAAGTATTTTCATTCGGGAAAATTATTATTTCATTTTATAAACCTCCGAACCGGCCAGGAGAAAACACCCAAGTCCAAAATCCTCAAAATTAGGAACATTGTCATATCCGACCGGCTGACTATCTTTAGGCTCTTTCCCGGTTCCCTGAACAAATCCCAGGAATCCGTTGGGATGAACCGATTCATCTACCAGTCCGCTCCAGGCCTTCATAATTACCGGGAGATATTTCTTCTTATTTAATGTCCCATTATTGACTCCCCAGGTAATTCCATAAACGAAGAGTGCGGTTCCGGTTACTTCCTTGCCTCCAAAATGGGTGGAGTCGTGAAGGCTTACATTCCAGAAGCCATCTTTCCTCTGACATTTTACGAGAGCATCCACCATATCTTTATATGTGGTCAGAAACTCAGTTCTGTATTGGCTATTCTCAGGAAGCCAATCCAGGGTACGTACCAGAGCTGCAAGAACCCAGCCATTTCCGCGAGACCAGTAGCAATCCTCTCCGTTTGGTTCTTTATATGGGGGAACAAAATCCTTGTCACGCCACCAGAGATGATCGACAGGGCTATAGAGACCATTGGTCCCATGTTTCGTTTTTGTGAACATGTACATAGCGTACATTCTGTCAAAATACCTGCTATCTTTTAAAACGGCACCTAATCTGGCATATACAGGCATAGACATTTGAATCGCATCGATCCAGTTCCAGTCGTCAATTTTGTCTGTTGCCAGCATATTATCAAGGCTTGTCTTTATGTCTTTTATTCTCTCTTTTCGTGTAGTATCCATAAGATAAAGATCGATATAAGTCTGACCACAACACTGATCATCTGCATTTCGTGTTTTTATTCCGCTGCGCATTCCCCATTTATGGAACTCTCCCCATCGTAATGCATAGTCGAGATATGCCGGATCAGGTTTAAGCTTATAAAGTCCCATAAGACCTTCATAGTACACTCCCCGGGTCCATATATTACTGGGTCTTTCACGATCGGTGAGAATTGCCTTTCCCACATCCGGCCATTTTTCCATGAAGTATTTATTGGCAAGTATCATGGAGGCGATAGTCTTTTCTTTAGATATAGTCTGCGCAGAAAGAGTGATTATCGAAAAGAACACGATTAAAATTAAAGTGAGAGAGATTTGGATTTTGGTTGATTTGTTCATAGAGGTCACTTTTTCTTTGTATAACTAATCAGCAGATCTGTCAGATTCTCAGCTGCTTTGCGGTTCTCGAAGCTTACCGGAAGACGGTCATGGTCAATGTATTCATTATAGATCCATGGGTCACCAATTGCAAACACATATCCTTTTCCAAATTTGTTTTCAGCAATTAAAACATTCCCGTTTTCAGTCAGAATGGATTTCGCTGTTCCTGAAAGACTTAATGAGGCAACCTCCTTCAGATAGATTTTTGAGACTCCTTTAAAAAGTGGATGAGAGGGAAGGTTTGTACTTGCCCCCATCTCAAAGTCAGTACCTGTTACCGGATGAAGTGTAACATGGTTAAAATAAATACCAAATTGTGATGACATTTGGTTAAGATGTGTGAACTCACAGTTTGGCGCATCATTTGCAAGTATGGCCAGAACTCCTCCATTTTTAACCCATTCCACAATTGCCTTAGTCTCGACAGGCAGAATATAATTAGGTGATTTGCTTTCAGTTGTTGTATCCGGGTCAACGATAATATAGATGTCAACCTTGCTCAGAACACTTGCATCAGGTTTTCCTAATGTTGTTATTTTTGCACCCCTGCTGGTGAATATTTTTCCCCATCGGGAATACCCGCTGAAAGCAGTATCTGTCCAGAGGTAGTGAAAAGGAGCTCCTGTTTTGGCATTTACCTCACGGTTATACCAGTTATCAAGACCGACAACCGGTTGAGCATATGTCGTCAGAGAAAAGAATCCAGATACAATCAGTAAAATAATTATTGCTAGCTTTTTCTTCATGATTTTATTGTTTAGTTAACTCAAAAATAAGAAAGATAAGTGATGATACAATCATTTTCTTAAACATATCGCAGGATGAACAGAATAATTATCTTTGAAAATAATTGATATAATTATTCTTAAAACTATAAAAATTATGAAAAGACTTACTTGTTCTATAGCAGTATTGTTTCTTATTGTAATTACCAGAACTACAACATATGGACAACAGGGAAACGAAGCCAACAACAAGCTTACCGATAAAGAGATTAAGGATGGATGGCAGCTTCTGTGGGATGGTAAAACCAGTGACGGCTGGCGTAGTTACAATAAACCTGCATTTCCTGCAACCGGGTGGGAAATGAAAGATGGCATCCTTACTGTATTACCCCCGCAGGGACAAAACAAATCCGGTGGCGATATTATTACTATCAAAACATTTAATAACTTTGAACTATCAGTAGATTTCCTTTATACTCCTGGTGCAAATAGCGGAATAAAGTATTTTATTGACGGCAAGTCAAATGTTGGTTGCGAATATCAGATCCTTGATGATTTGCTGCACTCTGATGCGAAAGCTGGAATAAACGGTAACCGTACTCTGGCAGGACTCTATGATCTTATACCTCCAAAAAACAAGAAAGACAGAGGTGCAAACAACTGGCAAACAGCTAAGATAGTAGTAAATGGCAATCATTGCGAGCATTGGCTCAATGGGCAAATGGTAGTTTCATATGAAAAGGGTGATGCAGCATGGAAAGCTGCTTATGCCACAAGTAAATTCAAGGATATTCCAACCTTTGCAACAGCCACTGATGGCCATATCCTTCTGCAGGATCATGGGAATAAGGTGTCTTTCAGGAACATAAAGATAAGGGAGCTTAAATAGGGGTGCAGGGTGCAGGGTGCAGGGTGCAGGGTGCAGGGTGCAGGGTGCAGGGTGCAGGGTGCAGGGTGCTGGGTGCAGGGTGCTGGGTGCAGGGTGCTGGGTGCAGGGTGCAGGGTGCAGGGTGCAGGGTGCAGGGTGCAGGGTGCAGGGTGAAAGGGAAAAGACAGAAGTAAAAAGAGAGCAAGACAACCAAAGGGGGTTAAGGTGATTTTTCGTCATTAAACTAATAAGTCTGGATATGAAGAATTTAATGTTGTTCGTTATCTTTTCGTCTGTGCTTGTTGTTTTTGCCTGTAAGAAAGAGTCAAAATCCCAGCAGTTTCTTCTGCTGACAAAACCAGTGTGGGCAAGTGACAGCCTCCTTGTTAACGGTGTCGATGCAAGCCGCCCCGGCCAGATGCTGGCAAAGTTTGTAGGAGATATAAAATTCCGTGAAGATGGAACCGGCTATTTCGGTCAATATACCGGAAAATGGAGATTCTCATACAATGAATCTGAACTTGTTATTGAATCTGATTCTCTGTTGATACCACTTACGACAAATATCATCCAGCTGACAACAAAATCCCTGAAACTCAGTACAAACTTCCCAAACCTTACTGACTTAAGTAATCCTTATAAAATCAGGATGACATTTAAGGCAAAGTGATGCACTCACTGGTTATTCCAATAATATTTATTCTGAGTCTTTTATCAGCCAGTTCTCTTGGGCAGGGAATTGTAAAAGGTGTTGTTTATGACAGCAACTCACACGAACCCCTTGCAGGGGTATATGTGGTTTATGGTAAATCGCTCGGAACTATTACCGACACGAAGGGTTATTGGGAGATAAAGACAGATTTGGATCACATAACAATCACCTTCAGATTCCTGGGCTATAAGCCGGCCACAAGACATGTTGTGATCAGATCGGGCGAAACAATCGAGCCCGATATTTTGCTCGAAACTGAAAATAAGCTTATAGATCAGGTGTTGGTCAGTGCTGAAAGGATAGAACAAAAAGCAGCAGAGCTGACCGTTTCACTAAATATAATAAAATCCGATTTTCTGGCAGAAAATCATATAACTGATGCACAGGAACTAATCTCAAAGGTTTCGGGAATTGAAGTACTTGATGGACAGGTCTCTATAAGAGGGGGAAGCGGCTTCAGCTACGGTGTTGGCAGCAGGGTTCTGGCACTGATAGATGGCCTTCCTCTGCTGTCACCGGATGCAGGAAGTATTAAGTGGCAGTTCCTGCCACTCGAAAACCTTTCACAGGTTGAAATAATTAAAGGAGCCTCATCAGTATTATATGGCTCTTCAGCATTAAACGGAATTATCAACTTCCGGACAGCTAATGCTGAAAATATACCTCATACGCAATTTTTCACAGAGGCAGGCATTTACGGTAAGCCAGAAAATAAAAATTGGAAATGGTGGTCTTCACCTAGAGGCTTCTTAAGTGCCTCCCTCTCTCATCTTCAGAAAATTGGCAAAACAGACTTTGGATTAGGTGTTAATATCCTGTCTGATATGGGATATAGAAAATATAATGATGAAAAACTTGAAAGGATCAGTCTTCGTTTGAAACATCATAATTCAAAGATCAAAGGCCTTGAATATGGACTCAACATAAATACCGGATATACCACAAAGAGAGACTTCATTCTTTGGGAGAATGGTGAAACCGGCGCGTTAATACAGGATACCTCTACAGTTGCATTACTTCATGGTAGCTTTTATGCAATTGACCCTTTTATTACATGGAACAACACGGGCAGGTTCAGACATGATTTACGAATGAGAATTCAGTCAATGAATAATAAGTTCCCGGTACGAACCCAAAATAATTCCGATGCGTTTTCAATATACGGTGAATATCAGCTATGGTACAAGCTTTTTGATTTTATGAGCATTACAGCGGGTGCCTCTGAAAACTGGAATAAAGTCACTTCAGAATTTTTTGGAAATCATGACGGGATAAACCTTGCAGGATTTACCCAGCTTGAACTAAAACCGGTCAGCCGTTTGAAATTTGTTGCTGGTATCAGGGTGGAACAAAATACTCTTGATTCTGACCATGATAAAATTGTTCCGATATTCAGGGCAGGTACCAACTGGCAGCTTGCCGACTTTACTTATCTCAGGGCGTCGTTCGGACAGGGTTCGCGTTACCCTTCAATAGCAGAGAAATTCGCAGCAACAACACTTGGCTCTGTGAGAATATTTCCTAATCCATATGTCCAGACCGAAACGGGATGGAGTTCAGAGGTTGGTATTAAACAAGACATCAGATTCGCCGGTATTACAGGGCAGGCAGACCTTTCAATGTTTCTTTCAGAGAACAGCAACCTGATTGAATATGTTTTTGGTTTGTATCCCGATCGCACTACCGGATTATTTGAACTCGGTTTCCAGGCAACAAATATCGAACAATCAAGAGTCTATGGATCAGAGCTCGAGCTATTTTTGAATAAAGCATTGGGAGAATTTAATATGACACTAAGTGGAGGATATACATATATTTATCCTGTTGAATTTAATTCCTTCACTCATAAAAACAGCGATATATTTCTCAAATACAGGAGAAAACATAATGCAAAACTCGGAATAAATGCCTCATTGAAGAAGTTAAATCTTGGAGTTGAATTGTATTTAAGATCAAAGATTCTGAATATTGATGATGTCTTCCTTAATCCGGCTTCAAGGGAAGTGATACTCCCTGGCTTTTATAATTACTGGACAAACCATACATCAGGTTACTTTTTGATGGATGGAAATATCGGGTACAGTCTGAATGATGTTTTTTACCTTTCATTTGCAGTTAAAAACATCACCAATTCTGAATATATGGGACGACCAGGTGATATTCAACCACCAAGGAATTTTAGTATAAGATTAACCAGTAAGTTTTGAATTTGATCTATCAGCTGACATTATGAAATATATCCCTTTAATCCTTCTATTAATATTATTCCCTTTCAGTTCTTCCCAAACGCTGCAGATTGTAAGATCTGAATTTATTTACGAAACTGCCCCATTCCCTTCATGTCATGCCTCGACAATTGCAGAAACACCTGGAGGACTTGTTGTGGCTTTCTTTGGCGGAACAGAAGAAAGTAATCCTGATGTAGGAATCTGGGTTTGCAGGTATCAGAATCAGAAATGGTCTGATCCTTTGGAAGTTGCCACTGGAATTATGACTGATGGTAAAAGATACCCCTGCTGGAATCCTGTACTTTATCAGGTAAAAGATGGAGTGTTAATGCTATTCTATAAAATTGGCCCAAGCCCTTCGGCATGGTGGGGAATGCTTAAAAGATCTTATGATGGAGGAATGACATGGAGTGAGGGGATCAAACTTCCGGACGGTTTCATGGGTCCGGTAAAAAACAAGCCTGTATTATTATCAAACGGAACCCTTCTCTGCCCTTCAAGTACCGAAAATGACGGGTGGCAGATCCAGATGGAACTTACAGCTGACCTTGGTAAAACATGGACAAAAGCTGTGCCGGGCAGAAGTGAAAGGAAATGGAATGCCATTCAGCCAACCGTCCTGTTTCACAACGAAGAAAGGCTCCAGATCTTATGCCGGACCAGGGAGGGTTGCATTGCAGAATCATGGTCTGCAGATTTCGGCAAAACCTGGTCTCCGTTAAATACCACTTCTCTCCCTAATCCGAATTCAGGGATTGACGGAGTAACTTTAATAGATACAAGACAGTTGCTTGTTTATAACCCGGTCACAACTGCACAGGGAGGCAGAAGCGGACCCAGAACTCCTTTAAGCGTAGCCATCTCGTCAAATGGCAAAAACTGGAATGAAACCTTAAAACTCGAAACCGAATCCGGGGAATACTCCTACCCGGCAGTTATTCAAACGCGTGACGGGCTGGTACATATAACCTATACCTGGAACAGAAAACTAATAAAACATGTTATTCTTGAAGTCAGATAAAAGATTTACAATTGTTTTTCGACACACTATAGCGGGGTTGGGGACCATAAACAAATAATTAGTTACCTTTCGAATTCAAACCTCTAACCATATAAACATTATGAAACCTCAAAGATTTTTTTCAGTAATGCTTCCTGTTCTTCTTGCCGGCTTATTCTCATTTCAATCATGCAGACAAAAAAAGATTGGAGACGAAATCAAAGTACCTGATTTCAAAACTCTTTCAGCCCAGTTCAAGGAACCTTTCAGGGAATATACTACTGCTCCATTTTTTGTCTGGAATGCTGAGATAACAAAAGAAGAAATAGACAATTACCTCAACGATTTTAAAAAGGCTGGAAGCAGCCAGGTATTTATTCACCCCCGCCCTGGACTGGTTACAGAATATCTTTCTGATAAATGGTTTGAACTGTTTAAGCATGCAGTTGAAAAGGGTAAGGAGCTCGGAATGGATATATGGATTTATGATGAGAATTCATATCCAAGCGGTTTTGGGGGAGGCCATGTCCCGGCTGAAATGCCGGAATCGTACAATCAGGGACAAGGTTTGAGAATGACAAAGGCTGAAACTCTGCCCGATACTGCTTCGAAATATTATATCTGCCTTAAAGAGGAGAAGAAAAAATTCACTGACATCACATCTATTGTCGAAGCTGAAAAAGGCAAACAGGGAAAATATTTTCTCTTTTCAAAAACATATAATGGAAAATCAGACTGGTATGGTGGATTTTCATATGTAGATCTGCTCTATCCCGGTGTGACTCAGAAATTCATTGAGGTCACAATGACCGGTTATGAGAAATACCTTGGTAATGAGTTCGGTAAAACTATTCCCGGAACATTTACCGATGAACCCCAGATTAACTCCTCCGGAGGAATCCGTTTCACACCTGATATATTCAGCACCTTTGAGAGAAAGTGGGGATACGACCTTAGAATTCATCTACCCTCACTTTATGAGGAGGTTGGTGACTGGAAGCGGGTAAGATACAATTATACTCAGACCTTGCTGGATCTGTTTATTGACAGGTGGGCAAAACCCTGGTATGAGTACTGCACGTCCAAAGGACTTAAATTTACAGGACATTACTGGGAGCATGAGTGGCCAAATATGCGTCCCGGTGGAGATAATATGGCAATGTACATCTGGCACCAGGTTCCCGCAATTGACATGTTGTTCAACCAATTCAATGATTCAGTACCAGGAGCACAATTTGGAAATGTGAGAGCAGTTAAAGAGCTTGCCAGTGCTGCCAACCAGTCGGGAAGAAGCAGGAAACTCAGTGAAACATATGGCGGATCAGGTTGGGATCTGACTTTTACGGAGATGAAAAGGAACGGTGACTGGGAATATGCTCTTGGTGTAAATCTCATGAACCAGCATCTCTCTTATTTCACCCTTGCCGGAGCAAGAAAATATGACTATCCTCCTTCCTTTGACTACCATGAACCATGGTGGAATGATTACAAGTACCTCAACGACCATTATGCCAGGTTATCTCTTGCACTTTCTTCAGGAAAACAGACAAATGATATCCTGGTACTGGAACCAACTACAACTGCATGGTTATATGATTCTTATGCAAGACGCAATCCAAAGGTTGGTGCAATCGGACAGGCATTTCAGTCATTTGTTACAAAACTGGAAAAGAATCAGGTTGAGTACGATCTTGGATCAGAAAGTATTATTAAGACTCTTGGAAGTGTTTCAAAAGAGAAGTTTGTGATAGGTCAGGCTGCTTATTCAAGGGTTGTCATCCCCCCGATGACTGAAAACCTTAACCTCAGCACCTACAAGCTTCTTGAAAAATTTGTCTCTCACGGTGGCACTTTAATCGCATTTTCACTTCCATCACTTGTTGATGGCAAACCAAATGAAGGATTAACCGAGTTCTTCTCCAAATATTCGAAAAAGATTATTATTCCCGATCAGTTAACTCAGGAGGTCATAACAAAGTATTTTACAAATCCTGACCTGATTTTTGAAGGTGTAACAGGAGGAGCGCTTTATCATCAACGCCGTAAGCTTACAGACGGACAACTCCTGTTTCTTGTCAATTCAAGCCTTGATGAAGCTGTTAACGGCACTCTTAAAACAGCCGGTAAAGATGCAGTTGAAATGAATACGCTGACAGGGACTTTGTCGGGCTTCACAAATCAGTCAGAAGGAATTATGACAGGTATAACTTTTTCTATTCCTCCGGCTGGAAGTCTCCTCCTATTCTTTCCGGATGTCAAAACTGAAGGATTCTCAAAACCTGGTCCGTCAGTTGAGTTCACTGTTATACAACAAGCAACTCCTATGACAATCAAAAGGGATGCAGACAATGCCCTGATGATTGATTTCTGCGACCTGCTGCTTGGGAACGAAACATCAAAAGATCTTCATGTATTTAATGCATCTGATAAAGTATTTAAATATCATGGTTTCAAAAATGGCAATCCCTGGAATGCATCAGTGCAGTACAAAACCAACATTGTTGACAGGGACACATTTGGTGTGAAAACAGGTTTTACCGCCTCATATCATTTTACAGTCAGGGGAAAATTTGATTATTCTTCATTAAAGGCAATCGTGGAACGTCCACACCTGTGGATAGTTGAGTTAAATGGGAAAGAGATAAGACCTGAGGCAGGCAAGTGGTGGCTTGACCGGAATTTTAGCATATTCAACATCGGAACAGTTGTAAAAGATGGCGAGAACACAATAACCTTAAAAGCTTCTCCGATGAAGATCCATGCAGAGGTTGAACCGGTCTATATTCTTGGCAATTTTTCAGTTGAACCGGCGAAGAAAGGATTTATAATAAAAGCACCACTGCCTAAACTTTCAACAGGAAGCTGGCTTTCACAGGGATTACCTTTCTATTCCTGGGGGATGACATATTCCAGTGAGTTTACAGTCAGCAAACCCGAAGGTAAATATGAAGTTTCCCTTGGAAAGTGGAAAGGAACTGTTGCAGAGGTTGCCGTAAATGGACAGCCTGCAGGTGTTATAGCATTTCCCCCTTACCAGGCAGACATAACAGGGCAGATAAAACAGGGTACAAACAAAATTGATGTAAAAGTGATTGGCAGTCTGAAGAACCTTCTTGGACCTCATCATAATAATCCGGCTTCCGGAATAGCATCTCCGGGGATGTGGAGGAATATCAAAAGTTATCCTGCAGGTAAGAAATACCAGATGTATGATTACGGATTAATGGAGGATTTTGTACTGCTGAATGGAAGGTAATAATAAAAACGTACTATCCGCGCGGATCGTACTTTAATTACATATTAAATGAGAGCTATTGGATAAATGAAATATTTTTCTACATTTATACGATTTTTATCATAGTATCATGATATTAATCACATAAAAGATTATAACCTAATAACAGGAAAGAGGGAATTTGTACGGTAGTACAGGTTGCCCATACAACTTAAACTTAAATCTTAACTTATGAGAAAACTTTTGACATTCATTGTTGCTCTTCTGATTACAGGCGACCTGTTTGCTGGTGGTATTGTGACCAATGTAAACCAGAGTGCTTCCTGGATACGTCTTCCATCGAGAAATGCATCAACAAATATTGATGCGGTATATTTTAACCCGGCCGGTTTGATGAAACTGGAAAATGGGTTTCATATCTCTCTCTCCAATCAAATGATATCTCAGACCAGGGAAGTTAATAATAATTATGCTGGTCCTCCGACTTCGATAGTACCAGCTGTATCGGGTGCAACATATGGACTCAATCAGACTGTTTACAAAGGTACCGCTAAAGCTCCTCTGTTCCCCTCTCTTTTTGCAGTATATAAGATGGACAAAATCGCTTTCTCTTTTGGATTCGGTGTCATCGGAGGTGGTGGCTCTGCCACTTTTAAAGAAGGATTACCTTCATTTGCTATGAGCCCGTCTGATTTGGTTCCGTCTCTGGCAGCAAAAGCTGGAGTTAAGGGGTACAGGCTGGATGCATATTTCGAAGGCACTTCCGCATTTTTTGGATATCAGGCTGGCATTTCTTATAAAATAAATGACTGGTTATCAGTAGCTGGAGGATTTCGATATGTAACTGCAAAAAACACATATAAAGGTCATCTAAATGATATTCAGCTTGATATGGGAGGAGGTACATGGCTGCCAGCAACCACTGTATTAGCAGGACTGGTAACCAATCTCAATGGTATTATCGGTATACCAGCTTCATTAAAGGGAGCAGCTGATGCTGGTTATGGGGGTCAGACCCTTGCCGTACTTGTTGGTGCAGGTGCTATGACCGCTGCACAAAAAGCAGGTATCGAAGCAGGTCTGGCAGCAATCGGTGTCCCGGCCGCAGCTATTCCAGGAATGAATGTAAATACAATCAGGGCTACCGTTACCGGAGCAACTCCGGCATTGAATGATCAGATTGCCGGTATAACTGCATCCTCCAGTCTGGTAGCTAATCAGTCTGCTGATGTTGAACAAACCGGATCAGGTTATGCAGGCGTTTTAAGTGTCAATATTTCACCCACAGAAAACCTGAATATTGCTATCAAGTTTGAGACCCAGACAAAAATGAAGCTTTCAAATAAAACTGCGCAGGATCTGACAGTTGGCTATGTAGCTAAGTCTGGTAGTGTTCCCGGAGCTTTAATTCCGGATATGACCCAGCCTATTACCATGTTCCTCGATGGTGATCATACAAGAAATGACATGCCTGCAATGATTACTTTAGGTATTGATTATAAACTAACTCCAAATCTTAAACTTTCACTCGGAGGCAATTACTACTTTGATAAAATGGCCGACTTTGGACATAAAACAGATGATGACCTGAACGGAGCAACACCCATAGTGCACATTCCAAATAAGGATATAATAGCGACTAACGGTTTATCATTTCAGGCAGGTCTGGAATATAATATTACTCAGAAGTTTCTTGTGAGCGGAGGCTTTATCATTTCAAATAAAGGCGTAAACGATAAATTTCAGAGTGATCTGAATTACTATCAGAGTTCCAGGACTTTTGGCGTTGGTGGTGCATACAATATTACAAGTAAGATACAGTTAAACCTGGGAGTAAGTACAACACTCTACACAGATGCCACAAAAACCACTGATCATATGTTTCCAAGCACCCCGGTTTATGATGTAAAATCGACCGAGACTTATAAGAAAAACACAATTATGGGTGGAATTGGATTGGATTTCAGATTCTAAAATAATTCTGACATAAAGCAGAGAGGCTGATCGGAATGATCAGCCTTTTTTACACCTATTCCGATACTTTATAAGGGAAAACTCAATTCACTTGACGGGTGAATTTCATAAAAATGTTCTTCTTTCATATCAAAATGATACAAATTTTAGTCCCGACCATAACTGATAAAATCCAAAAATCATAAGAGTAATTACTGATACACCTATTGATACCCGATGCACTCTTGGCCCGAAATTCCGGGCAGATGCAAAAAGTACTATCATAATGGCTGAAAAGATAATCATTGAGCTATAGAATCCGCTGAGAAGCATTATACCATTAGTCTTACTTTCAGCCCATCCCTTAATAAGCTGAGGCCCCATTACCAGACTCCAGCCAAGGTATGGATTAGGATTTAATAAGTTCACTAACACAGCTTTGAACAAGTTCCTTTTATAGGAAATATCCTTTTTTTCAGACTGATTAAATGTGCGCCAGGATTTATATGCATTATATGCAAGGTAAAAGAGAAACAATCCACCTGCAGCCTGGAGAATCAGTAAGATTTCACCAGGTACATTCATTAAAACAAATAAAACCAAACAGATTACCGGAATATCACTGATAAGAGGAGCAAATACCAAAGGAATAGTCTTTCGCCATCCATTTAGAAAACTCTGAGATAAAAGAAAAGCCTGAAATGGCCCCGGCTGAACTACGCATGCAAAGGCATAACTTATACCGAAAATAAAGTAATTCATCATGATAGAATTTAACTTATCACCTGAATGTTATAAAATAATTCATCATAAAGTTCCAGATGGTAGTGATTCCTATCGCAAAGAGCTTTGAGATGTAAAAATTAATTTTCAGTTTATCATTAAAAATAAAAATCATGAAGTTATTTATTGCAAGACCTGCAATAGCAATAAACAAAAATGAAACATACTCGGTGACAATCTGTTTGTTTTCACTCTGAAAAGTCCAGAATCTGTTCCAGAAATAATTAGAAGTAGCAGCAAGAATAAACCCGGTGGAGTTGGCAATATATTTGTTAATTCTTATTTTTTCCTTTAATAACCAGGTAGTTCCAAAGTCAATAAACATCCCCGAAAATCCTACAGCGCAGAATTTAACGAATTTCAGGAAAATTAAATTGCCGGTGTTCACTACTTACTCTGGTTTAAGATAAAGTGTTAAAAGATAAAGATGTAAATTTATACTTTTGCATTTTAAGTGACTTAAATAATTAATCTTTTCTTCATTTGATTTTAACATTAATTTATCCGGAGAAGAACATACGTTCCTGTTCACTTTTTTACTTTTGGTTGTCAGTTATAAATTTCCGATCTATTTTGCAGTTATGATAGTCTCAGAAGAATTACCAGGTAATACAAAGAAAGATTTTACCAGAAAGAAATTTGTATCTGTTGAAGATGACCTGATTTTTTACAGAACCGGGTTAGCTTTGTTCAGTGTCTTCCTCCTGGGTCTGGCACTTATTGGTTTAACCGGTACCAATAAAGTTCTATTTCTTGATATAAATTCTTTTACTGCAAAAACCTATCCTTTTATATGGGCCAATCTGACTTTCCTGGGTGATACTATGGCCGCCGCTGCAATAATGTTGTTATTTATCAGAAAAAGACCTGATCTTGTCTGGGCAGGAATAATTGCCACCATAATTGGAACTCTGATCGTCAATTTAAGCAAATCATTTTTTAACATCCCCCGGCCACCCGCCATCTACGATAGTGGAATAATACATATCATAGGTCCGTCCCTTTCTGCTCATTCTTTCCCATCGGGTCATACGGTAACAATTTTTACACTAACAGGTATATTGTTATTCTATTTTAAATCATTTTATATCCGATTCAGTTTAATTTTACTTGCCATATTAATTGGTACATCCAGAATTGCTGTTGGTGTTCATTGGCCTGCAGATGTTCTTGCAGGGGCGTCAGTTGGAATCTCAACCGCAATGATTGGTGTATATTCTGTCAGGAAACTTGGATGGACGAGGAATAAAACTGTTCAACTCATAATAGGATTTATCCTGATAATTTTAGATATTTATTTTCTGATCTTTTATGATTGTAAATACGAACAGGCAGTGTATCTTAAATACTTTCTTGCATCTGTAATCCTGATCGCTGGTACAAGAGAATATTACCTGCTACTGAAAGATCATTAAAATTTATCCCTGGACAGATATGAATAAGAAGTTGTTTCTTATATTATTGAGTATAGTCCTTGGTGTAAATATGCTGGGCCTCCTGAATGACATTTTTACCATGGATTCATCGCTATATGCCGTAATTTCTAAATCTTTTGCCCAGAGTCATGATTACCTGAACATGTTTGTAGACGGAAAAGACTGGTTGGACAAACCTCATTTCCAATTCTGGATATGTGGTTTGTCCATGCAGCTTTTTGGAATAAACACTTTTGGCTATAAATTCCCATCCATTTGCTTTTTTCTACTGGGAATGCTATATACTTACAAATTGGCTAAGACATTGTACAACCGGGAAACAGCATACCTGGCTGTTCTGATCCTTGGTTCCTCCCTTCATATTATTATATCCAATAATGATACAAGGGCTGAGGCAATATTGCTGGGGTTGATAATGGGTGCAGTTTATTACCTGCATAAATTGCCTGATGGTTTTACGCTGAAAAATGTACTATTTGCCTCGCTATTTAGTGCAGCAGCTATAATGACTAAAGGCATTTTCATCTTAATAGTAATATATTCGGCAATTTTTGGAAATCTAATATTTAAAAAAGAGTTTTATAAATTATTAAATGTAAAGTGGATCGCCGTTTTTATTTTGACAATAATTTTTATAACTCCTGAATTATATGCTCTTTATAATCAGTTCGACCTGCACCCTGAAAAGACAGTATTCAATAAAAACAATGTTTCAGGGGTAAAGTTTTTTTTGTGGGACAGCCAATTCGGGAGATTTTTTAATACCGGACCAATTAAAGGGCAGAGTGACAAATTCTTTTTTGTTCACACTATGTTATGGGCTGTTGCTCCCTGGGCAATATTGGGCTTTATGGGACTTATTATTTTCTGCAGGAACATCTTTAAAAGAATTAAACAGGCAGAAGCCCTGACCTTTTTTGGTTTTATAATTATGTTTTTGGTTTTCTCCATTTCTAAATTTCAGTTACCTCATTACATTAATATTATTTTACCTTTTCTTGCTATTCTCATAGCCGCACATCTGACGCAAGAGACACAATACAGCAAACGTATAAATGCGATAACAAAAATATCCATAGGCGTTTATGGAGCCGTATATATTATAATGATAGGATTTACAGAATACTTTTTTAAAACTAATTATTCATTTCAGGGTATTCTTATTATGATCGCATCATTATTGCTATTTGTTACTACTTACATATATAAATACAACCTCAACTATAAATATGTAGTATATGGAGTACTGGCTTCCATGTTATTTGGACTTTATCTTAACACAGGTTTTTATCCCGAATTGTTAAAGTACCAGTCCGGTTCCCAGGCCGCTTTTTTCTGTAATCGCGAATACCCTTCGTATGATATAGTCACAAATAAGAAAGACTGGCTTTTACAGTTTTATTTCAAAAATAAAATACAGTATCTAAGCCAGATTGATACTTTAGTAAATCCCGGAGTGGGGAATAAAGTACTTGTTTTCGCTGATGGTGATTATTTAAATAAAATGAATGAGGCCAAATTGAATTATTCAATTCTTAAAGAATTTGATCAATTTCATATTACAGGGTTAACAAAAGATTTTTTTTATTATAAAACCCGGCAGAAAACCCTTCAGAAAAGATATCTGCTAAATTTAAAAAGCTCCTTATAAGTGTTGCGTACATAATTATGGATAACCTCTGGAATTCTACTTCTTTTCTATCAGCGATACTTTATTGTAGCCCATTCCTGCAAGCTCGGGGTAGAATGGGTAAGTCTCCCTGCGGGTATAGAAGCCCGGGATTATAAGGTAGTAGTATTCAAATTGTTGCACCAGTTCCACCTCCCGTTTGAATTTTGCAATAATTTTTTTCTGAGCACGTAATGCCTCCGACCGCTTAATAAAAGAACCCACCTGAAGAGAAATTTTTGGTTCGGGCGGAACGACGGGAGTCACGATCTTATTCGCAATAAGATTAAGTGAAGAGTCAGTTCTTGAAAGGACAAATACCTTAGTTTTACCCTGAATCTTACTTGCACTGACCACTTCTTTTACAACAGCAGCAGGTTCTTTTGCTGGAGGTGTTTTAACCGGGAGTACCCAGACATCTTTTACTCCAAGCTTGCGTAATGGCGAACCAATTTTCTTCATCTCTTCAAGAACTGTTTGTCTGAGAAAAGGTAGTCCCATTATTTGGACTTTGTAATATCCACCCTCATTTACAATTACCACTTTCTCCTTAGTCGCAGCTTCAATCTTTTCGCGCAGCTTGATTGCATTGGCTTTCCTGCGGAAAGCACCCAGCTGTATCGAGATCTCTTCCTCTGTGGCAATTGTATCCTGCCTTACAACTTTAACCAGCTGCTTTTTAGCTTTCAGGCTGATTATCCAAAGTTCAGTTATCCCGTTTTTCTCAAGCACAGCGACTATTTCATCAACTTCTTTCCGGTCTTTGATATCGTTAATCCTGACTTTATAGAAATTGTCCTCCGTCATGATTTCAACTTTACGGCCAAGGAGGACCTGGAGTTTGCTACGTAGTGCTTCGGCATTCGATTTAACCCTGAAAGCACCAAACTGGATCGCATAGCTATCTTCAGAAATTGTAACCAGTTCCTGGGTGATCTCATGTACTATTAAAGTATCTCTTCTGGCAACACGTTTTGCGGTCTCCTTTGAAGGAAGTGTATCGGGAATTAACATCTGAAGGGTAAAGTTCAGTTTGTCAGCAATATCTCCGTTCAGTTTCACTGCAAGATCAAACTTAACAGTTTGGGGATCGGACTTCATACCAAGCCTTCTTAATTGTGACGTATCTGCCATGGCAAGATATGAACCGGGAGCTAACCCGAGGTAGCTGAAGTATCCATCATCCTCGGTAAGTGTTCTGCCTGAAAGCTTTAGATTGCTGTTGAAGAAATTAATGATTATGCGACCGAGACCTTTCTTTTCGCCATACCTGTCAAGAATTACTGTACCGGTAGCTTCGCCGGCAACCGTAATCGGCAACTCGATATGTTTTAACATATTCGGATCTACAAGCACACTCAGAGTCTTTACAGTCAATTTCCAGGCCACATTATCAAAACTATTGGGATCAAGATCTATGAAACAGTTGGTATAAGGCTCCAATCCAAGGATACGTATTGTTGTATCGTTGTCACTTTTTTCAATACGGCCCCCATTGGTATGAAGGTTAAGTCCGTATACTTTAGGTTCCCCCGGATCCTTAATCCCATTTGCATTGAGATCGATAAATGGTATTATAGCTATCCCTCCCCTGCCGACATTATTCCGGTTATCAACACCAAAATACCTGCCCTTGCCATCATTTATCAAACTTCCTCTTGCATACTGAACCATGGTTGTCTTTTTCTCGCTTTGTCTGACTGAAAACCCTGTCTGGGCAAATGAAAAGTCATAACGGAATCCTAACTCAGCAAGATTGACATTACTTAACAGATTCCGTTCAAACGATAAATTCAGAAATCCATGTTCCATCAGATTTTTTTCCAGAGCGACTTTAGCAGACAAAAGTTTGTTCAGCGTATATCCGTACTGAGCCTGGGGCCTAACGACGATTCCTGCAGGAAGCCTCAGGGCGAGAGAAAGATTACTGTAAAAATTTGGTTTTAGATTGCCGACAAACAGAGCATTAGTCGATAGATTAATACCTGCTCCGAAAAGAAATCCTGAAAACATCCATTCTCCGGTTGTGTAGTTTGTTGACGGAAGAACAATCTGGTATACTGAAAATCGTTGATAGGATGAAAATTTGCGTATTTTGAGAGGTAGTGATACTACTGCTTTTCTTTCCTCGAGGTAGTTGAAGTTAATTGCTGTCTGATTCTTATCATACTTTGTATAGTTAAGGTCAAGCTGTATGTTGGAAGGCATCCGGTAAGTAAGTGTCCCTTTTGCCCTGACTCCATAAGTGTATTCACCTGAGAGAAGAATGTTCTTGAACAAATTTAATGAGCCGTTTACAAACGGCATAGCAGGGCCCGATCTCACAGAGGAAAGGTACTCGACGCCAGCACCTATTGTAAGACTTCGCGATAAACCATAGTTGAGGCTGCCACGACTAAACCTGCTAAAAAGTGTATCTTCCACAATACCGGCGCTTATTGTGTATTCCATAGTGTTTTTAGGGAGGAAATTGAACGGAATGCTGATATTTTGCTGCCGTGACCGCTCTTCTCCCCATGGGCCGAAAAATTTGAGCTGAATAATTGAATTCCCATAGACAAGAGGTACTTCAAATGTAAAAAATCCTGAGGCATCTGCCTTGACATAATCAACCAGTACATTATTAACATACAGCTCGACAATCCATCCCGGCTCAGTCTTATCACTTAATGTGTACGATCCAAAAGACCGCCTGAAGGTGGTTGGCGTATTCGTGATCTGTACTCCAATTACGGGATTATAAATCGAAGAAATTGCATGTGTGGGTATCTTACCAGCAATAACCTGTCTGAGAGGTTTGAAATCATTATCAACCCTTCGCCAAAGATAGTTTTGCTGTTTCTCACTGAATGGTTGCTGACTATCATAGTTTAAAGAAGCAGTGGTTTCTCCTCCTGCAATTATTGCACCCAGAGTAAGATTAAGTCTTGTTTCTGACTTTCCTTTGATCTCCTCGGTTGCTATTGCAGACCAGTCAGCCATACCAAATCTGAACAAAGGATAGCTCTGACCTATATTTGTATCAGCTTTAACTTCACCCTTAAGTCTGGTAATGTTCCGGCGCATCTCTTCCAGTCTCATCTCCCTTATGAATGGTAATTCGAGTTTTGTGTCAATGGTAACTGACAGGTTCCGGAATTTGAAAATGCAATCGAGTCCGAAGACCTTTCCAAAATATGATGCCCTGAGATAAAGGTTAGATTCTGTCCGGATCAGGTCACCAGGTTGAAGGTTATATATTTTACCCTGATAACGGATAAGGTTCTCAGTGCGGCTGATCAGGTAAGTTGCTTCCGGATTAATAAAAAAACCTGATATTGCCTCGATTCCAGGAGAAGGTATATTTCTGATTTTCAAAAAATCAAACAGATCTGTAACAGGAAGGTAAAGCTCTGTGCCTCTGATAACTGCTGAGATTTCAGCACTTCCGGCACGCGGAACTTCAATAAAAACCAAAACCTCGTCATAGTCTGTCTGTTCCTGTGCAGTTAGAGAAGCGGAAAGCATGAGAGCCAATAAGAAAATGATGAGAGTAAAATATGGTATTGGAATTGCATGCACACGCCTTGATGTTGCGAGGTTGGTGTATGCTTTTCTGATCGTCATTTTAATCTATTCATTCTATTCTCTCAGGACTATTATTCCTGCACGAAAGTAATTAAATATGTTCCTGTATAATTACCGGCCGGATTCGCTACCTGACTGCCAACCAGTAGTGTTCCTCCCAGGTAAAGAGAAGTAGAAGCAGGAGGAGTTGTAGTTATAACAAAAGGTGTTGCCGGAATTGAAGCACCAATTTGAAGTGTCAGAGAACCACCGCTGCTTCCAATCAAACTGACATCCGGGCCTTGAAGAAGCGTTACTACGGTTCCCGGATTGCCAACAAGCTGAAAAAGAGCAGTGGAATAGGAATAACCTGAAACAAGAATTAAAGTTCCTGAAGATGAGCGGGATCCATCTGCATTTATTATTACTGATCCGGTAGTTAAAGCATAAGTAAAAGCTCCAAAACTAAGAGATTGTCCGGTGACAGTAACCTGAATTGGTTTGGGAGGTGGTTCCTGAGCCAGGATTTCTTTTCCTGCAAAAACAAGTATTGCAACCAGGACTATTAAAGATCGCCACACCACCGGGTTTATAAGCGGATTGATTTTCATTGATTCTGCACCGATAATTTTTTAGACACTGTGAACCTACCTGAACTAAAAGTGGCTATATAGATTCCATCTTTTATACCGGTACTGAATTCATAATAACCTGATTCATAAATCTTCTGATTAAACAATAATTGTCCCGTAAGAGTAAATATCTGCAAAGTCCCTGTTGTTTCCTGTAAAAGTCTGATTTTGGTCTTCAAAATTCCATGAGAGCTGAAAATGGTGAAAGATCCATCCGCCGAAGCATTTTCAGAAGCTCCTGTAACAACACTATTCCTGAAGTTGAGGTAAAACCTGTTTTTATACTCACCTGAAACCAGATTGACCTGGTATTCATTACCTGTTTGCAGATCCTTCTCTATACCGGTACCAATATCAGAAAGGACAATCTTTACATTCGAAAAATCTGATTCAATATTCCGGATCTTAAAAATGACAGAACCGTTCCTGTTTATTTTAAGGCCGAGAGGAACAACAGTCGAAGAATCAATTATTGGTAATCCATCAATAGAAAGATTTGCATCATTTATACTTACTGCGTAAAGATTCGGGACATTCATGTCAGTATTTAGAAGCTTTAGTGCGTCTGCCTGGCTGTCAAATCCCTCAGTTGCGTTCTCATCAACATACAAAACAACTGGATCAATTGATGCAGTATCATCTGAAAAACATGCTGTCAACCGGATAAGAGGCACAGGTCCTGTTTTTGCTGATTTTAGGAACCCGTGAGTCTGATCTGTTATTCTGACTCCGTTATCCATAGACAGTGTTCCTGTTACCGGCCAGGGAGGGCCACTCGCTGCAACATGAACAAAGAATCCCTGCATCGACGGAATTATTCTTGTAGCAAGTCCATCGCTTGATACACCATTAATGTAGGTGCTGTAAGTGCCACCATACTGATCAGTTGCATTAAAATAATATAAGGCATCATCAATATTTGTCTTTGTCCAGCCTGAAGTAGATTTCCAGTCTATTGGAGATGGATAGGGATTACCTATCAGGTTAAAACCTTTTGTATATATCTGGTCATGATTGTATAGAGTTATTGATTTGATTCCATTGGTTACAACTCCTGTCACATCAACTGTATTAGGAGCTCCCCCTGACCCGAAATTTACTGCATAACCTTCCACAGGATTAAGGACATTGGCAGCTATCTTATAGTTGACCCATCCTGAGGCAGGATTTCCTCCTACAAGTCGGTTTTCATCATACCTGTAAAGAAGAGAAATTCCATTATCCAGAAACTCATTTACAGTGGCAGCCTGGAATGGTGAACTGAAGTACTTATATCCATATCCTGAAGCAAGATATCGCTGCATAGTGACACTTCCCGATACTGTTCCTGTTCCGGAACCATCTATCAATGCTGTTCCGGAGGAAGAAGAGGCCAGTGTCAGATTTCCTCCTGATGAGAGATCCCCGTTCTGTATCTTTGCTATTCCGGTCAGACTCAATGGGCCCTGCAGGATTACTCCGGCAGAGTTGTTAATAATAAGATCCTTAATTATATTGCCGGCAAAAATACCTGCACCGATTGTTTGTTGAGAAGTGCCGTTCAATTCAATAGTTCCGTCGGAAGCCGTAAATGTCCCGGAATTTGTCATTGTTCCGGATATCTGAATTTTATTTCCTGAAATAGTAAGCGATGAACCGTTATCGATAACCAGATTCCTGACTGTTGCCATAGCTCCGCTGCTTAGAACGGGCTTATTAGTAACATTCGGAATCTCAACATTTAATGTTGAAAGGGGTATTATTCCGCATGACCAGTTACCGGGAACATTCCAATCAGTGCTTATTGATCCGTTCCAGACAATGTCGGCAATAATCGAAATCGGACTGGTTGCAGTTACAATACCACACCCGCCAGCTGCAGCGATTGTGTTTGTAACGGTATAGCTGCCTGGTGTGCTGGCAGCAATGTTCACCTGCCCGGTTGCAGTACTGACGAACACCAGTCCGGATGTGGAGGAAAACGTTCCGGCAATACCTCCCCCACTGAAAGTCGGAGAGGGATTGGATGCATTAGGACAGTAAGGAGTACCTGTATAACTAAAAGTTGCTACCGGTAAAGATGTCACCGTAAGAATTGCCGGATTGCTGTTCAAAGGAGATGTTCCACATGAAGTTGAAATAACGCATCTGTAGGACAATCCATTTTTTGCAATTCCCGGATTTGTAAGGGTAAGTGTTGGAGTTGTTGCACCACTATATATACCTCCGTCAGAAATATTAACACCTGCCTCCTGCCACTGATAGGTTAGATTAACACCTGATGCTGACACTGAAAAAGTACCATTTCCAGTAGTGCAAATAGATGTTGGCTGAGGTTGAGTATTAATGGTTATACCACCATATATGGTCAGACTAACTGCGGTTTCTGTGCTTTCACAACCATTAACTGTTTGTGTTACAGTATAATTATAGGTACCTGGAGTAGTTTGCCCTGTTGAAAAAGGATTTGCAGTGCTGACAAGTGTACCACCGCTATACCAGCGGATATTAACTCCTGTAGTAGCTTCCAGATAAGCGATCTGATTTGAACAATAAACTTTATTTGAGGCTGCCGGAGCCGCAGGTTGGTCAGTTATGATAATATCTAATGTAACACTGGTGGTACCACATCCGGCATCATAGGTGTAAGTTATACTATAAGTACCTGCCGCTGGAGGATTAAAGACATTGTCTCCGGTAATATATGAATTACCTGAATAGGTCCCTCCTGCCGGATAACCAAATGTAAGTGTCATTGGCATTGAACAGAGGCCTGCCGAAGGGATTATATTTATAGCTGTTCCGGTGGCATCAACAGTATAGAATGTCGATGGAGAAGATTGATTGTTGTATTCGGTTCTTAACCACCCGTTTGACCTGACTACATCAGATATTCGCAGTTCGTCAAATCTACCACTGAAATAGTAGCTTGACTGGAAAGGCTCTTTACTAATAACCAGATTATTGGAAGCTGTGCCAAGAATACCGGTTTTTTTGAAGGGTCTTTCAGGTATACCATTTACAAAGGTCTTTATAGAGTCAAGGACATCAGAACTTATTCCTGAAAGGTAGTACCATTGTCCAGTACTGAGTACAGTCCCTCCTGTTACATCCCTGTTTAATGAGGGGGTGTTTGAAGAATTCCTGATTTCAAATTCCACTTTGTCATTTGTATAGATCCCGAACTTATAACCTCCGCTTGAATTATTCTGATTACTGGCAATCTTCTGATCACGTCCCCCTGCATTCATATAGACCCATGCAGAGACAGTTATATTACCCGCAAAGTTTATATTGGGTGCGCTGTTAACTTCCACATACTGATTTGTTCCATTTAAACCCAGAGAATTATAAATCCTTCCTGCCGGATATGTAGGGGAACCGAAGGGAGTTCCGGCCTTATTATATGATGTAAAATCACTCAGGCTGTTATTATCGAGGTGCCATACACCTTTATAGTGGCTATCCCAGACGGTGGTAACCGAAGGGTCTGTGGTTGCCAGAGGATTCCCGTACATTATTTTGATTATTGTATTTGATGAATGAGACAGGATCGGGATCCTGACCCAGGCTATAAGGTCTCCGTTTGTTCCATCGAAATACTCAAGCTGGTGATCGAATCTATTATTATTTTCATCAGTAAAAACAATGTCATAACCATTGGAATTAAATACCTGGCCTGTTGGAACATTCATCAGAAAGTTCTGACCGGTAAGATTAACCAGTAACGGGAAATTATAAAGATCCGATCCACCGGCAACTTTGTTAAAATCAATTGTAATATGTCTATCGTAACCATAGCCCATATAAGTTGCACATGAACCTGAACTTACATTTACAATACCATTTGTTGGGCTGAAATAAGTATTGTTTTTATTAGTTGCAGATGAAGCTGTGCTACCCCAGGAACCTGAAACCTGACCTATTCCTCCAAGGGAAAGTGTATTTGCCGATGATGTATAGGTTCCAAGATTTGCTACAGCACCGGTGCTAACAGAGAGATAGCCATTTATTGTAAGTGCAGCCGGGAAGGTCTTTGTACCAGATCCGTCAAGAGAAAGATTATTATAGGTCAAATTTGCAATAGTCTGTGCCCCTGATGCATTCCATTCAACTATCCCTGATCCGGCATTAAAGGTACCACCTGTTCCACTAACTGACCCTCCGATTCTGAAAAAACTCGAACCCCCATTTAGTGTTCCGTTGGTTCGTGTCCAGTTGCCTGTGATAGTATGGATCAACCCGGTACCGAGATCAAGGGTTCCACCGCTTCCATTGATAATCAGGCCTGTACTGTTGAAATTACCAGTTAAAGTAGCTATACCTGCGGTCTTTGACATAGTGACATTACCGGTAACAGTAAAGGCTCCTATGTTTTGTGTTGCAGCTGTACCTGAAATTATAATATTGGAGCTACCACCTGCAAAAGTTCCATTGTTTACAAAATTTCCTCCTAATGTTAAATCATAACTGCCGGTAGATAAAGTTGCTCCTGAGGAAATGGTCAAAGTCCCGGTAAGTGAAATGCCTACACCAAGAGTGGTTGTTCCGGAATTTACAACCAGATTATTGAAGGTTGTAAATATCGTAGCAGGAAGTGTATTTGTGGCATTAAGTTGTATAGTACCTGTTCCTGGTGTAAATGTATTGGCCCCGGAATTTGCAAGGAAGATTCTGTTGCAAATTAATGTTCCTCCATTAGTCATGGTCAAGGCGCCCCGACGACTACTACTACCTGCATTTCCTAATGTAACGGTTCCGGAGACAGTTAATAGAGTACCGGCATTAAATTGTAAGGTCGCTAAACTAAATGTAACTGGTGATATGGAAAGTGCGCTGATACTATTGGCGGGAGAAACATCGAGGGTGACCGTATAGTTGCTTAGAATTGTCACCAGTGCAGGAGAAGAATTCTGTCCCGGGTATCCCTGACCGGCAGTTGGTACCGCCCAGGCAGCTCCGCTCCATCTTTGCCAGGTCCCTAATGTCGACCAGTTACCTGTTCCACTTGACCGATAATCTCCTGTAGTTTGACACCATGCGGATTGCATGGCAAAAATTAAAGCCCCTGCCAGAACAATTTTATTGATCAGGCCTGGCTTTTTCATATTTTTAGAATAATTGGAGTCAAAAATCAATTTTCGCCTTCGCCTTTATTGAAGAGACAATTCTGCCTCAGCATACCTGACTGCTTTGACATCCGAAGGCGCAGAATATGTCACTCGCAGCTTTCCCGAATTATAATCGACACCGGGTAGATTAAAAAGATTGAACTGAAACCTTCGTATTGCATTTGGTGTATAAACTGCGACACCATTTGCATTGCCTAAACGTGTAACCTTGCCCTGAGGAGAGATATGATCTACTGCCAGGTCACCATAGACCGACATGTTCCCTGCCCTGTTAAAAACAAGTTTTAACCTTGGAATAGTATCATTGACAACCTCCAGCTTAAGATCAGTTAAAGTGACCTTTGTATTAGAATCTCCAACCCTGATGATAACGGGTATAGAAATACCAAAAATCGGAGTAAGTCTTACCGAAATAGCAGTTGTATCTTTTTGTTTCTCAACCTCACCCAGGGGTTTTTCTTTGGGTACCGCCCTGAAATAGAAATGAGAACGATATTCTCCCGGAGCCATTCCGCTTGCAGCCATCAGCTGAACTTTAACTACCTGAGCTTCATTAGGTCCAAGAGTTACAGACCTGGGGAAAAAGCGGATATATTTATCAGCAAAAAGCTGGCCCGGATCCGGCTGCGTAATTGTCTCAAAACCACCATCTTCTGTCATCCTGATCTGAATAATAGAAATCGCGTATACAGCGGTATCTTTCCCTGTATTCGCCAGGTTAAGATCGAATGATTTTTTTGACCCGTCAAAAACTACCCTTCGCGGGGTAATAAGCAAATCTCCCTGGGCAGATGCAACAGAATTGAACAAAAACATTGATCCTGAAAAGAGGACCAGAAAAACAGAGAAAGCTATTGACTTGAACAAAGCAGGTAACCTTCTAAAGCTCAGTGATATGGACATCGGATAAATATTAATGTTAATATTAAATCAAACCCGCTAATTAAAGTCAAATGTTATCACATAAGTTCCTGTATATAAACCAACAGGATTGTCATTAAGAGTGCCAACTTTAAGCGTGGCACCCACATTGACAACCTGGAATCCGTTCTCAAGTTTGCCGGTGCCGATGCCGGGCAGAGGAATAGAATTCCAGTTCTCAACACTCATAGTTTTGGCACTTGATATATGGGTCAGAACAACAGGAACAGTTGGAAGCGATATTGAATATGAGGCATCTGCATCTCCTGATATGTAAAAAGTAGCAGCATTATGCATACCGGTGCCTGTATATACACTTCCAAGTACCGATATTGATCCAACAGGAGTTAAAACTATCTCACCCCCCTGGGGGCCGGGAGAGAACCGGCCGAAATTCATCTGCGATGTCTCAGCTGCAGAGAAAACTGGAATCACTTCAGCAGTAATATGTCCGGTCGTACTTACAGGCGGCGTCTGTGCATACAGCCAGATCCCGGATGAAGCAAATGAAAATATCAGGCTGAAAAAAAATATCTTAAGCCTTTTCATTTCCCAGATTTGATGATAGTTTCTCTTTTATATTAAATTAATTGTAAGCCACATTTACAACAAACGTACCAGTATATCCTCCCGGAGCCTGTGCTGCTGCTACATTCAGTGTAGCTCCAACATTAACATCTATAGCTCCACCTGTAATTGTTGCGGGAGCATCACTTACAATCGAATTTACTAACATATTGGGTGCTCCATTGGAAATAGTGGTAGAAGCAGGTAAAGAAAGAGTAAAAGCAACTCCAGCTGTTCCTGTAATATGGAATTGTGCAGCCGTAACAGTGCCGGTTGTGGCAGGCAGTGTAACACCTCCTGTTGTAGTACGTGCTCCTGTTGGAGGCAGAACAACCGTGCCAAGCGATGCACCTGCAGCCACGTTGCCAAAGCTCATATCAGTAGTTTTTGTTACTGCAATAGGTGTAACAATTGTTGCTGTAACATTAGCGGTTGCAGAAGTCTGAGCAAATGTGGTTGCCCCAAAAGCGAACATAATAACCGCAAGTAC
Source organism: uncultured Bacteroidales bacterium (assembly GCA_963813405.1). Classification (GTDB taxonomy): domain Bacteria; phylum Bacteroidota; class Bacteroidia; order Bacteroidales; family VadinHA17; genus LD21. Next base: position 351,177 of record CAWEYU010000005.1, on the reverse strand, counting down.
AAGAAATTTAGTCATAGTTTTCATAAAAATTTGATTTAGAAATTAATAATTATTTTTTAGTTTATTTATTTATTTATTTTGTTTAGGGCTTGGTCCGAATTCTTAAATTATTTCATTAATGACCATATAATTAATTAATTGGTTGCATATTTTAACGTGGCGAATATAGTAAAGTTTCGTTCATAAATAATATTGCCGGATTTTAGAATGCATAAAAAAATGACTAAAATCTCTTTTTTTATTATCAACTGCGAAATTACAATGATCAAATATCAAAATTGACTGGTGGCATTTTTTTCAAAAATCATCTGATCTGTTGATCATTATTAATAATAAAAACAAATTTACTAAGTCCCGCTTGCCGGAAAAGCTGCAAATTTGAGAGTAATTAACATGTTTGTGAAATTATTAACAATTCTTTGAAGTGTTGTTCAGCTGAATTATTTTACCTTTCATTTTAAAATAGATCTGAAAAAACTATAAAACCCAGATTATGGAACGCTTAGACCCTAAATTAAAAAGATTGCTAACTGCAGTTTGTATGTTTATTGCTATCTCTCCAAGCCTGACTGCTCAGATAAAAAATCCTGTTACAAACGGGAAAGACAAAGTTGTGATGTTCAGCAAACAGGCTGAAATGCTCAAATCATCTCCTTATAAAGATTTTAAATGGCAATATATTGGCCCTACCAACATTAGTGGCCGTTGCACCGATGTGGAAGCCGTTATCCCTCATGGTAAAAACTTTACAATATGGGTTGGTTCTGCCACAGGCGGAGTATGGAAATCAATTAATGAGGGCACAACTTTTGAACCTGTTTTTGAAGGAATGCCGACTGCATCAATCGGGGATCTCGCTATTGATCCCAATAATCCGGATGTTGTCTGGGTGGGAACCGGAGAAGCAAATATTTTCAGAAGTTCGAATGCCGGCAGCGGAGTCTTTAAAACCACAGATGGCGGGAAATCATGGAATTTAACAGGACTGGAGAATACCTTCACTATTGGTAGAATAAGAGTTAATCCACAGAACTCTGATATAGTTTACGTTGCAGCAACGGGGCATGAATGGACTCCTAACGAGGATCGCGGATTATTCAGGACCAATGATGGAGGCAAGACCTGGACCAAAATTCTATATATCGATCAGAACACGGGGGCTTATGACCTTGTACTCGATCCCAAAGATCCAAACATAATTTATTGCACTACCTGGGAACGGATGCGACTAAAATGGAATGATCCCAGGACTTTTGAAACGACATTGAACAACGGGATATGGAAGTCGACAGATGGCGGAAAAACCTTTAGCAAAATAAACGAAGGTCTGCCCGTCCCGAACAAAAGAGGGCGTATCGGAATTGATATAGCTGTTTCCAATTCAAAAGTACTTTATGCCTATGTTGACAATTATGAAACTGCATATAAAGCTACTCCCGGGGAGAAAGATTCATATGGCCGCCAAAAATCCGATGTTATAAAAGGTGCTACTGTTTACCGTACAGATGATGCGGGTCTGACATGGGGACAGGTAAGCGGACTTACTCCTGAACAGAAGACATTTATGGAAAGACATTCTGCGACCTATGGCTGGGTGTTTGGACAGATAAGAGTTGATCCAAATGATGAAAACACAGTATATACTATGGGAATACAGCTGAATCAATCTACAGACGGGGGAAAAACCTTTAAGTCTCTGAGAGGGCCTCATGTTGATCACCATGGTTTATGGATCGATCCGTCTAATTCAGACTACCTTCTCAACGTCCAGGATGGCGGATTGACAATGTCATATGATAAAGGTAAAACCTGGAAATTTCCGATTGAGGTCCTTCCCCTTGCACAGTTCTATAATGTTGCCTATGATTTCAGCACACCCTTCAGGGTATTCGGATCTATCCAGGATCATCATAGTTTTTATGCACCTGTTGATCTTTCAAGAGGTCGTGACAGGGTACCTTTACAGGAATTCAAGAATATACTTGGAGCCGAAGGAAGTACGCATGCGGTAAACCCTGAAGATAACAACACTATTTATTCAAGTACATTTTATGGTGCACTTGCAAGGGCAGAGATTAATAACTACCCAAAGAGCACAAAAGATCTTCTGCCAAATATGTATCCTGAGGAAACACCTCTTCGCGGGGAATGGGTGGCTCCTTCTATAATTTCAAAACATAATCCTGACATTATTTATCATGGAATGCAATATGTAATGATGTCGAGAGATAGAGGAGACACCTGGGAATTTATAAGTCCTGACCTTTCATTCAATGATCCGAAGAAAAGAGGAGACATAAACTATCAGACAATATCAGTTCTTGATGAATCACCTCTAAGGTTTGGCCTGCTCTATGCCGGAACTGACGATGGAAGAATATGGAGGACAAAGGACAATGGTAAAACATGGACAGAAATCAGGAACGGGGCTGTTCCCCAGAAGTTAGTATCAAGGATCGTAGCTTCAAAATACGACATTGGAACCGTTTATATTACACAATCCGGAAGAAGAGATGATGATTTCCAGGTATATATTTGGAAATCAACTAATTTCGGGGACACATGGCAGGATATATCCGGTAATATTCCACTTGGCCCGGTGAACGTTATAAGAGAAGATCCGGTAAATAAGGATATCTTATATGTTGGAACAGATGCCGGAGTATTTGTGACAAAAGAGGGAGGAAAGAAATGGGACATCCTGGGGACTCTGCCATATTCTTATGTTCATGACCTCGCCGTACATCCCCGTGACAATATGATAATTATTGCAACTCACGGACGCGGACTATGGGTGATGGATGCCAATCCTGTAAATGAAAAAGACAAGAGGCGCAGAAATTATCAGGAAAGTCCGGCTGAGGAATAGGAATCAATTAATGCACCCTGAGCCTCTGAGAGAACAGGGTGGAAGATCGATCTTATTGATTATGCCCGGATCTGTAACAGCCGTACATTCAACCGGGTTGCAACATGTGACGCAGCTTCGTTTAAATGCTTTGAAAGATTTAAGCTGAACATTCGTGGAAAAGAAGTTGCTTTTTAGCGGTTCCTTTTTCATAAGGTCGGTAGTAAGATATTTTTTATTATCGTCAGAGAAAATCGTTACAATAGTTGATTCTGATCCAAGCTCCTCGAGTTTCAGAAGTGCGCCCAGAAAGTTTGCACCTGAAGAGATGCCGACAGCCAATCCAAGCTCTGCTGCCAGTTTCTGTGCCATGATTATTGAGTCACCATCATCGACAGATACTACCTCGTTAAGCATATTGAGTTTGACAAGTGCAGGAATAAATTCATCTGAAATACCCTGAATGCGATGAACCCCAACTTTATAACCAGTTGACATCGTAGGCGAGTTTGAAGGTTCGAGGGGATAAACTTTAATATCTGGTTTCTTCTCGCGCAGGTACTTACCAACACCCATAATTGTACCTCCTGTGCCAACACCTGCAATAAATGCATCGGGAATTATACCGCGAAGCCTTAGTTGCCACCAGACCTCTGGCCCGGTAGTTGTATAGTGAGCCATCATATTATCTTCATTTTCAAACTGCCGCGGAAGGAAGGATTCAGGATCTGATGCGGCCATCTCCTGTGATCTTGCAATGCTTCCCAGGAATCCTCCCTCTTTTTTACTTATCAGAACAACTTCTGCTCCCAGGCTTCTTATAAGATTCTTCCGCTCCTCACTCATCCAGTCCGGCATAAAAATAGTCACCGGATGACCAAGCGCACGCCCTACAGCTGAAAATGCGATCCCGGTGTTTCCACTCGTCGCCTCAATAATTCTGTATCCCGGCTTGATAAGATCCTTGGCATAAGCCTCTCTTATAATGTGGAACGCCATCCTGTCTTTAATACTTCCGGTTAAATTGAGATATTCTGCTTTGGCATATATTTTACGGGGCCTCCCCAGATATGAAAACTCGATTTCAAGAAGAGGAGTATTCCCGATAAAGTTAGCCAGACCCTGGATACTGCTTCTGATACCGGTTCCGTTATATATATTTTCTGACATTATAGCTGATATTGAAGAAATTTTATTTAATAATAATTAAGGTGTAAAAATATTATTTTATCCGAAGCCTTGTTATCTCTCTTGTGAATTCCTGATTAACTGGTAGTAAAACCCGATTCCTTTATTATAATCTTCGATCTTTGTTCTTTCATTCAAACCATGAATTCTCGCCATATCATCTGAATTGACAACTATCGGTGAAAACCTGTATATGTTATTGGTGACTGCTGAAAAAAACTTGCCGTCTGATGATGCCAGCATTATATTTGGGGCAACTGCTGTTTCGGGGTAAATCTGACGAAGTGTAATGAATATGTTTTTAAAACCGGGAACAGTTAATGGGGAAACCGGTGAAGGCTCATAAGTAAGTTCTTTAATTGTCTCAATTCTCACCCTTTTATCTGCAACTACTTTTAAAAGGTGATCCGTTACATCGGCTGAAGTTTCTCCCGGAAGTATCCTGAAATTCACCACTGCCTTTGCTTCCGTGGGAATAACATTGTTTTTTACACCTGCATTAAAAAATGTTGGGGCGGTAGTTGTTCTGACTAATGCATTTCCTGAGGCGCTTCCGGTATAGATCTTTAATATTATTCTTTTAAATAACCATTTGTTTGCAAAAATTGCTTTTGCATAAAACGGCATCTCCGGACCAATATACCTTATAAAATCATTAACAGAACCAGAAATTGAAGGTTTCATCTGCTTTTTTACAATATTATTAATAGCCTTGCTAAGAACAGTTAGTGATGATTCCTTTTCAGGTATTGAAGATTGGCCGCCGGGCATATCAACAACCAGGTTGACATACTGCAGACCTTTCTCTGAAGTTCCAATAAGAGCGACAGGTTTTTTTATCATAGGAACCATTCCCTTTGTCACAGCTAATCCTTCATCGAGAACAAACTCTACTTCAACTGCATGCTCTTTCAAAGAAGAAGCAATTGTCTTTGCACCTCTTTTACCACTTAATTCTTCATCGTGTCCGAAAGAAAGCATCAGGGTCCTTTCGGGCTCAAATCCCTCCGATAAAAGCTTTTCGACTGCTTCAAAGATTGAGATCATTGCAACTTTATCATCAAGAGTGCCTCTTCCCCAGATAAAAGTTCCGTCATTATAGCCTGAGAAAGGACTTCTCTCCCATCTGGTGGTATCACCAGGGGGTACAACATCCATGTGAGCCATAAGGATCATTGGCTTCAGGGAAGGATTCTTTCCCTTCCAGGTATATAACAAGCTGAATTTATTGAATACCTCCTTCTGTAGTTTAGATTTTATAAGTGGATATGATTCATCGATAAAGTTGTGATAGGCCCCGAATGAAGCAGAATCTATTGGGGAATCTTCGGAATAAGAAATTGTCGGAAATCTGATGGCTTTTGAAAGACGATCAACACTTTCAGTACCATAGGAGGTAATGCTGACAGGTTCAGTTTTAATCTGTAATGATTTGAATAACAAAGTCTTGATTAATATGATTATCAGCAACATGACAATCAGCCAGACAAACAGTTGAAAAACCTTCTTCATGACTAATTTGAATAATATACAACCAATAAATTCAGTCTGTTAAATATAACAATTTTTCTTCCCTGCTAATTACTTTTCCTATTATAGCAGACCTGGCCAAACCTGACATTTTTAATTCGACCAGCATCTCTTCAGCCCTTGCATTTGGAACACTTATCAGCAGCCCACCAGAGGTCTGGGCATCGAAAGCGATCATCTTCAGATCATAATTTAAGTCTCTGGAAAAAGCCGTATCAGTTTCAGAATAATCGAGGTTAGTGAATGAAGCTCCGGGAATACATCCTTCATTCACAAGCTTCAGGCTGCCGCTCAGCAAAGGAACAGTTTTCATCCTGATCTCTATCGATACGTTGCTTGCCCTGGCCATTTTCAAAGTGTGACCGGCCAGTCCGAATCCGGTAATATCAGTTGCTCCGGTTATTGAATATTTCTCCATTACCTCTGCACCCGATTTGTTAAGCAACTTCATATATTCCAACCCCTCTCTGAGATTATCGTCGGTGGTCATTCCAAGGCGGTGTCCCGCCAAAATAATCCCGGAGCCTATAGGTTTTGTAAGGATAAGAGAATCTCCCGGCCTGGCTCCGGCATTTGTAGTCAGTTTTTCAGGATGGGCAAATCCTACAACAGCAAGGCCATATTTGGGGGGGGTATCATCGATTGTGTGACCACCTATTATTTTTACCCCGGCTTCGCGTGCTTTATCGTATCCGCCTTTCAGAATTTGGCCATAGACCCCGGCAGAAAGCTTTGAAGAGGGAAACATTATTATGTTGAGGGCAAGCACTGGCTTACCTCCCATAGCATATACATCGCTTATGGAATTTGCTGCAGCAATTTGGCCGAATACATAGGGATCGCTGCAAACAGGAGGGAAAAAATCGGTTGTGAAAACTATCGCCAGATCTTCACTTATTCTATAAACCCCTGCATCATCATGAGTATCAATATTTACCAGAATATCTGGATCTTCGGGAATTGGAAGATGCCGGAGGATCTCCTCCAACTGCTTTGGAGGGATCTTGGAGGAACAACCACCATGCTCAACAAACTTAAGAAGGTCCGTTTTCATTTAAACCAGATTAATATGATGCAGGACTTTATGGACGGATGATATTCCCTGCCTGTGAAAGTGTCTGAGTGATTATATACATATCACATATCTTTCCGACATTTATCTCGTTTCCGATTTTAAAATGGTCAACACAGGTACCACAAATCAATATCTCTACCCCTTTCCTTTCAATTTCATGAAGAACCTCGATCACTTCGGAGTAATTTGTTGTTAATTTAACTCCGGAGTTATAAAACATTATAGATGAGGGCATTATGTCGAGGCAGCTAAGTGCAATGAAAAATGATTTCATCAGTTTCCTGCCCAGTTCATCGTCGCCCTCTCCCATGATTTCGGAGGAAATAACAACAGCAAAATCTCCTGAAGGAATCCCGGAGTCATCTTCTTTAATATGCACCTGTGCAGGTACAATATCGGAAACTTCCCTGTTTGTTATTTTAAATTTCCATAAACCCGGACCTTCAGAAACGGAGAATTGAATTTTGTTATCATTCAGAAACCTGGAGATATTTGAAAAGGCTGTCCTGTCATCAGTAATCACCTCAAATATTTCATCAGCCCTACTTGCCTTCAGTGCCTTCCTGGTTTCTATTATCGGCACCGGACATTTCTTTCCTCTGGTATCAACTATATGCATCCACTGAATATTAAGATCTGCAAAAGTACGAAAGAATAATTTATACCTTTGCAATCTGTAATTTATTCAATCCTTTCAACCTCGCAATATGAAAAGAGTTTTTACCTTTTCTTTCCTGATTCTTTTGCTTTCAGCAAATTCAATATCTGCTCAAAACAGCTACGATAAAAACGCTCTGCCAGGTTCGTGGCTGGGTAAATTGTCTGTTAATGCTATTGAATTGCGATTAGTTTTCAATATAAAATTAAATGAAAAGGATAGTCTTACAGCTACCATGGACAGCCCTGATCAGGGTGCAAAGAATATTCCTCTTGGACGTGTTATTCTCAAGGCATCACTGCTTACAATCCAGGCACCGATGATGCTTGGAGAATACAAGGGAACAATTATTAATGATACTGCAATAAACGGAACATGGACTCAGCGAGGTGCCGGTTATCAGTTAAATCTTAGAAAGCTCAAAACAGCATTTGCACTCAACAGACCTCAGGAACCAAAAGCAGAATTTCCATATATATCAGAAGATGTTACATTTACTAATAACAAAGCAAAGATTAATCTTGCCGGAACACTCACAATTCCGCCTGGACAAGGACCATTTCGTGCTGTAATAATGATCACCGGATCGGGAGGGCAGAACAGGGATGAAGAGCTGTTAGGTCATAAACCATTCCTTGTGATTTCCGATTGGATGACAAGGCATGGAATTGCCGTATTAAGGTATGATGACAGGGGAGTAGCAAAATCTCAGGGCTCGCAGTTCAATGCAACCTCTGCTGATTTTGCAACAGATGTACAGGCTGCATTTGATTATCTGAAAACTAATCCAAAGGTAAACCCTGTTGCGATAGGTCTTATGGGGCATAGTGAAGGCGGCTTGATAGCTCCTATAGTCGCTTCATCAAATCCGGGTATTGCATTTATTGTTTCTCTTGCAGGACCCGGTGTTACCGGACAACAGATTATTATCAGACAATCGGAAGATATAGGCAGACTGTCCGGAATAAGCGAAGGTCAGATTAGAAAATCTACCGAGACAAACAAGAAGCTTTACGCGGTGCTCAGAAAAGAAAATGATAATAAAAAGGCGGAATTAAAAATAATGGCACTTTACAGGGAAATACTGGAAAAGGAAAAGACTTCGAAAGAAAACACGGAAAAGGCTGTAAATCAGCTTAAAGTTACTTTTGGGGAATCTAAATATACCTGGCTCAGATATTTCCTGTTCACCGATCCTTCTGTTTTCTGGAATAAAGTAAAATGTCCGGTCCTTGCACTGAATGGCGAAAAAGATCTTCAGGTTGCTGCTCATGAAAACCTCCCGGCTATCGAAAAAGCTGTCAGATCTTCAGGTAACAAAGCAGTCAAAACCATGCAGCTTCCCGGACTGAACCATCTTTTTCAACACTGTAAAACCGGATTACCTTCAGAATATGGAGAGATTGAAGAGACTTTTTCACCGGAAGTCCTGCAGATCATTTCTGACTGGATCCTTGGTCTAAAGGTATCTCACTGATTTTCTTCAGTATCATCTTTCCCCGTGCTATTATCCCGCCGGACCCATCTTCCATCAAAACAATTATCGATGCAGAGAGCTCATTTCGCAGTTCAGGATAGATAAGAGAAAGCGTATAAAGGATTTCCATTGAATAAGCCTTGATAGCTATTGCTGAGATGCCCGAATTCAACATTGCAAAGCAGTGATCAGCAAGAATTCCATGGTGGCCGCTTGTTAATTTTTTCATATCACTCAGCGAAATTATCCGGAGGAATGATCTCTGAACGCTCTCATTGTCAAACTCAGGAATGGCTTCCACAATCTGGCTTAAATAAGGATAGATCAACTCGGGAAACTGGTCACAAACCTTGGAAAGTGTCCACGAAGCCCTGAAGGCAAGTTTTCTTTCAGTTGAAAACGAATACTCAAGGAGCTTTTTGAAAATTTCAGTATTCTCGATAGCTGAATTTGCTATCCAGTCTGCTTCCTGTCTGCTCATCATGGTGTTAATCATCCGTTTAAGGTCTTCCTCATCTATGGCTGATTGCACATTTTCAGGAATAGGCTCCTCCTTATTCTCAGGCATTTCCTGAAGAGATTTGAAATATTCTTCTGCCACAACTATATCTGCCTCAGAAAAATCTACATTTACAAGCTCCCGGGCCGAAATCCATTTATAAGAGATATGTTCAGACAATAAAGGCAGTTCATCGAGAGTATCACAGATAAACGGTATCAGCCGTATCTTCTTATGTCCATAATCATACTCCACATTATTGAGATGTCTGCAGATTACGATATCCATTGACAATTCTTCAGATATCTCCCTGATTATGCAATCTTCACTACTCTCTCCCTCGACTGTTTTCCCGCCAGGAAATTCCCATTTGAAAGGATGATCTGTTTTTTCACCTCTCTGCACAATGAGCACATCATTATCTTCATTTCTGATTATTGCACAGGTTACGTCGATCATGTCGGAGTGATTCAGTTTATTATATCCTCAAAAAGCGGGATAACATTGAGGAATTCATAACTCTTGTTTTCGTGGTTGATCTTGCAAATATAATGTACAAGACCATTAGTGACAATGATATATGGAAGATTCAATTCCATGTTGTATGTAACTATCTGGTCAAAAACACCATCAGTAACAGGAACTTCAGGGGCTTTGCATTCCACCATCATGACTGGTTTCCCTGTTCTGTCATGAATAAGAATATCAATCCTCCGCTTAACTTTAAAAAGATGGAACATCACTTCGACTCCTATAAGCCCTGGAGAATAATGACCCTCCTGAATAAGATACTGAAGAAAATTCTGCCGCACCCATTCTTCAGGTGTAAGTTTTACATACTTTTTCCTCAGCGGATCAAATATCATTTCTGACTTGTCATCCCCGGTTACTTTAAAGGAATATGAAGGCAGATTTAACTCTTTCAACTTTGTTTTGTATTTTTGGAAACCGGATGAACTGAAAAATTCAGATCACCGCAAAGATATTGAGATAATTTAAACCCGGAATAAGTGATGAAGACCAAAGATGAAATTGTTAATAACTGGCTTCCAAGATATACCGGGAGACCACTAGAGAGTTTTGGAAAATACTTCCTGCTGACAAACTATTCCCTGTATGTTGAGCTTTTTGCGAAATGGCATAATGTGGAGCTTGAAGGTAAGGAGAAAAATATGCCCAGTGCCACTGCCAACGGTGTTACAATAATAAACTTCGGTATGGGAAGCCCGAATGCAGCAACAATCATGGATCTTCTTAGTGCAGTTAATCCACATGCCGTACTTTTCCTGGGTAAATGCGGAGGACTAAAAAAGAAGAATAAACTCGGTGACCTTATTCTTCCAATTGCAGCAATCAGAAGTGATGGAACATCAAATGATTATCTGCCACAAGAAGTTCCGGCTTTGCCTGCATTTAAGCTTCAGATAGCTGTTTCTGCAGCAATAGCAAAATCAGGCAAGGAGTACTGGACAGGAACCGTATATACCACTAACAGGCGCGTCTGGGAATACGATGCAAGGTTCAAAAAGTACCTGGTAAAGACAAGAGCAATGGCTATCGATATGGAAACCGCTACTATCTTTACGGTGGGATTTGCCAACGAAATTCCTGTCGGTGCGTTATTGCTTGTTTCAGACCAGCCAATGATTTCCACGGGGATCAAAACTGAAGCCAGCGACCGGCTGGTAACAAATCAATATGTTGAGACACACCTGAGAATTGGAATTGAAGCGATGGAATGGGTAAAGAAACAGGGATTGTCGGTTAAACATCTGAGATTTTAAAAATGGCAGCTACATTTGAAGAGATAATGTCTGATCTGAAAAACAGGATCTATAAGCCGGTTTATTTTCTTGCAGGCGAGGAGCCCTATTATATTGACCTGATCACCAACTACATAGAAGAAAAGGTACTTCCTGAGGCTGAAAAATCGTTCAACCTGATGGTGTTATATGGGGAGGATACTACAATGCCTGCTATTATTGAAACATCGAGGCGCTTTCCAATGATGTCAAACCATCTGGTTATCATCGTTAAGGAGGCTCAGACCCTTAAGAGAATTGATGATCTCATTTTCTACCTTGAGAGGCCACTTCTATCTACCATACTTGTCTTTAATTACAAGTATAAAGTCCTTGACAAGAGAACGAAATTATGTAAACTGATAGACAGCAGTGCAGTATATTTTGAATCCAACAGACTCAGGGATTATCAGGTTCCTCCATGGATTGAGCGTTACCTTATGGTGAAAGGAATAAAAGCAGAACCTTATGCCAGTGCAATGCTGACGGAATACCTTGGAACTGATCTGCACAAAATAGTAAATGAGCTTGACAAACTTCTGATAAACCTCCCTGCAGGGAAGCAGATCATTACAAATGATCTTATTGAAAAGAATATTGGGATAAGTAAGGACTATAACAATTACGAATTGCAGAAAGCGGTTGGTGAAAAGAATATTCTAAAGGCAAATATGATAGTTCATTATTTCGGAGATAATCCGAGGGATAATCCAATAAATCTTACAGTCGCATCATTATTCAGCTTTTTCACTAAAGTCCTAACATATCATTACCTTACCGATAAATCAAAAAACAATGTAGCAGCAGTGCTGAAAATTAATCCGTTTTTTGTAAAGGATTACGAAAGCGCAGCTGCAAAATACAACGTGAAAAAAACTGTGGAAATAATTGGTCTGCTGCGGATTTACGATATGAAATCAAAAGGATTTGGTGACCTCAGTTCTGCTCCTGGCGATCTTCTCAAAGAGCTTGTTTATAAAATCCTTCATAACTGATTTATGAACAAAGCAATCTTTCTCGACCGTGACGGTGTCATAAACAGAAAAGGTTCCGATTATTATATTTTCAGAGAGGAGGAATTCTTTCTGAACACAGGTGTGATAGAATCCCTTAAGTATTTTCTTTCAAAAGGTTTTCTGTTAATAGTAATTACCAATCAGGGAGGAATTGCCAGGAAAATATTCACTGTATCTCAACTTGAACAGTTGCACCGTTATATGGCACAGCAGTTAAAATCGTTTGATATTTTGCTCACTGATATCTATTATTGTCCTCATCATCCTTCGGTTTCGCAATGTCTTTGCCGTAAACCCGGAACCCTTTTGCTCGAGCAGGCGATAGCCAGGTACGACATTGATACTGAGACTTCCTTTATGATCGGGGATAGCGAAATTGATATTAAAGCCGCAGAAAAAATGCATATAAACGGCATTCTGATTCCAACGAACGGAAATATGATGAATATTATTGAATCGGGGCAGATCTGAAAGATTATTAATTCATATCAGGAGATTCCGGGAAATCGGCCCATATCCGATATTTGTTTTTCAGACTCCGGAGCACCATTTTCCAGGTATCATCACCACGGTTACTCATAACAATATCTGATCTGATGCTGGCAATCACCCATGAATTTTCTTTTAGCTCCCGGTCAAGCTGACCGTCTGACCAGCCTGAATAACCAAGGAAAAACCTGATCCGCGATCCATCTATCTTTTTAAATGCTATCAGGCTTTTAATAACCTCAATATCGCCGCCCCAGAAAATATTGCCATCTATACTCACGCTATTAGGCACTAATTCTCCCAAAGTATGGAGATAATGAAGTGTATCAGGAGCAACCGGTCCACCCATGTTTAAATAATCCTCACAGGTATCGAATCCGGATATAGCATTCTTTACTTTAATATCAAGTTTCTTATTCAGGATAAATCCAACAGAACCCTGTGGTGTATGGTCCGTAAGATATACGATGCTTCTGTTAAAAAAAGAATCCGGAAGAAAAGGTTCAGAAATCAGTATCTTTCCTTTTTCAGGAATCTTATCCTCAGGTAGAATTGTAAACAGATCAAGTTCCTTTTGCACTTCTGATGAATTTACTTATACAATATACAAAAAAATCTAATATCACTCTATTAATAACAGAAAATTGAGACAGTTGTTATTTAGAATGCCTGTTTTTTGTTAATCCGCTCTCCTGTCTTTAACCAAATGATTGTGAAGTAAAACTAAACTTTTGAGACAGTCCCTGATTGAAAACTATTTTATTAAATTAAAGATATCTGCCAATGTTTATCAAAAACATTCAGGCTTTTAATAATTTGTCAGGAAATACTATTGCTTTATTAACTCTTCAATTGAAATTTATCATATTTTAGCCTGATTTTAAAAGCGGATTATGCAGAAAAACGAATTGAAGATTGTTGGCAACAAATCTGTTTTGTATATAAGGGAAAGAATGTGCGAAACAGCAGAAGAGATGCTTGAAAGCGATATGTTCAGGCTGGTGCTGGAACATTGTGTTGAACAACTTGAAGTGCGAAATTCCCCGCTTTTGGCGATTTTTGAAAATGGAAGGGTTACGCAAAGTGGCATTTCCAATCTTATAAAAACCCTGATCTTACTTGAGAAATATGAGAATCATGTTGTTCCTCATATCTTCAGCGGATCAATTCCTTTTATTCAGAACAGACAGTTGCTGAACAGTTTTGTGGAACACCTTTATGACTACTGGCGGCATTTTGACAGATTCATTGTTAATGATTCGGAGGGTGACCGGCTCGACAAAAGGCCATACAGAACCTTCAATGAAACAATAGAACAGCTTACTCATCTCGTAAGGACAGTATATCGCCACATAGAAGAACATATAACCGGTAGCCGTCCATCGGTTTACCGTCAGGTTCCTGCCGGGGCAGAGATGGCGGTTATCTCTCTTCCGAAAAAAATACAATTTACCGGAGATTTGTACAAAAAACTGCTTCCTGTTCCATTAATCCGGCAGATGCTTATCTATCCGCCGCTTGTGATACAACAACCTGAGAATAAAAGGACAGGTCAGTTCAGAAAGGTCGGACAAAACCCACTCGCCCTTTTTGAAATTAATTCAGACGAATATTTATGCTATCCGGCTCGTGTGGGGAAATTGGTGATCCTGGTCTATTTCCATATCAAATTCTTTGAACTCGGGTTTTCCTTATGTAACCTCTTTGAGCTGGCTGGAGATGCTGAGCTTTTAAAGAAACCAGACGCTGTTTTTGTTTATGGCGTACCGGGGGAAGCGATCGATGGACTTTCAGATTACTCAACAATCTTTTATGATGACGAAGAAAACGGACTGTTTGTTGGTGCAATACCTGACAGAAAAGAGTTTGGTTATTTCGGCTATCTTAAAAAGATGATCCTGACTCTTCATAATTCAATAATTATGAAAGCCGGCCTTCTGCCGTTCCATGGAGCAATGGTAAAAATTCTTCTTCAGGGAAATAAAGAGGCTACCATCCTTATGATGGGCGACACGGGGGCAGGTAAATCGGAGACTCTGGAAGCCTTCAGGGTCCTGGGTGATAAATATATCCGTGAACTTACTATTATTGCCGATGATATGGGGTCTGTTGCTCTTGACACGAACGGCTGTCCTGTAGGTTATGGCACTGAAATCGGAGCTTTCCTTCGTCTCGATGACCTCCAGCCCGGATACGCTTTTGGCCATCTCGACAGGTCAATAATTATGAATCCAAGCCAGGTAAATGCAAGAATTGTTTTTCCTGTTACAAATTTCGATACTATTGTCCTTGGGCATAAGATCGATTATATCCTCTATGCGAACAACTATGAAGAGCCTGATGACGAACATCCTGTAATAGAGAGATTCCATTCGGTTAAAGAGGCATTGGAGGTTTTTCGTAACGGACTGGTAATGAGCAAAGGGACAACTACATCAAGCGGGCTCGTTAACTCATATTTTGCGAATATTTTCGGACCTCCCGAATACAAAGAGCTGCATGAAAAGCTTGCTATAAATTATTTCAATTCATTCTTCAAAAACAACGTTTTTGTTGGCCAGATGCGTACACGACTCGGAATTCCCGGTTATGAGACAAAGGGACCCAGAGAGGCGGCAACGGAGCTGCTAAGGATAATAGGTGTTTAATATTTATCCGGAACTGATTCCTTCATTAAGGTGTATATCGTATCAAAAACATCCTCCGCACTTGGTTTTGAGAAATAGTCTCCATCTGTGGTATAAGCGGGTCGGTGTTCCTTACCTGTAAGAGTTTTGGGTGCGCTGTCGAGGAACTGCCAGCCACCCTGTTTTTCCAGGACCTCCTGCATCATATATGCTGTGGTACCACCGGGAACGTCTTCATCGAGGAAAAGTATTCTGTTTGTCTTCCTGAGCGATCCAAGGATCACTTTCCCCTTGTCGAACGGAACAAGTGTCTGAACATCGATGAGTTCCACAGAAATATCGTGATGGGCCAGCTGTTTGGCCGCCTCCATAGCAATCCGTACTGTTGAACCATAAGTAACAAGTGTAATGTCTTTGCCCTCATTCAGAATTTCCGGTACTCCCAGCTGAAGACGATATTCCCCGATATTATCAGGAAGTTTTTCCTTTAACCTGTATCCATTAAGAGGTTCGATTACAACGGCCGGATCATTTGCTTCGAGCAAAGAGTTATAAAATCCGGCAGCGCGTGTCATATCCCTTGGTGCGCAAACATATACTCCCCGCACAGAGTTGACAAGCATACTCATAGGAGAACCGGAATGCCAGATGCCTTCGAGACGGTGACCTCTTGTACTTATTATAACTGGAGCCAGCATTCTGCCCGCAGTTCTGTAATGTGTTGTGGCAATGTCATCGCTAAGTAACTGAAGAGCATAGCTGAGATAATCAAGATACTGAATCTCTGCAATTGGCTTCATACCTCTTAACGCAAGCCCTATCCCCTGACCAAGTATTGTTGCTTCCCTTATTCCTGTATCAGTAATTCTGAGTTCCCCGTATTTCTTCTGCAGTCCTTCAAGAGTCTGATTTACACCACCAATTTTCCCCACATCTTCACCAAAAATGACAAGCAAAGGATACTTTTTAAAAAGTACGTCATAATTGTCCCTTAATATCTGTCTGCCCGGTACCTCCGGTGAGTTTTCAGAGTAAACAGGAGCCACCGGTTTAACGTTGAGTACTGATGACGGTGTCTCATTATATAAAAATGAATCGTAGCTGACGGATGCATCTTTATAATTGCGTACCAGCCATCCCTGCATTTCATGTTTCAGACTATCGGCAACAAGGCATGATTTACACACATTTCGCAATATCTTCCTCGCAGCCACAAAGTTATCTTTCCGGATTGGAGCAAGCACCTGTTTCAGACCATCCTTTATGTTATCGACCGCCTCTTCCTTCACCTCCTCCTTGCATTTGCAGTTGCGGTCCTCTATAATTTTTACCAGTGCATCGCGTTCGATTCTTATCGGTTGCTGGAACATCTCCCATCCTTTCTTTCTGGCCTCCTTTGCCTCCTCTTCAGCATCGGCAGCAAGCTTATCAAGCTCTCCGGCTTCTGCTATCCCGCTTTCGACAATCCATTCCTTCATTTTTCTTATCGGATCAAAATCTTCTTCCCACTTCAATCGCTCAGCACTTTTGTATCGCTCGTGGGAACCTGAGGTGGAATGCCCTTGTGGCTGCGTAACTTCGTCAATATGAAAAAGTACCGGAGTATGGTCCCTGCGACATGTTTCAATACCTTCTTCATATAGCCTGACAAGTCCGGCGTAATCCCATCCTTTACCTTTTAAGATGACTATACCCGGAACTTCTTCTGTACGCTCAAATCCTTTTAACACCTCAGATATACTTCCCTTGGTAGTCTGATATTTCTTAGGAACAGATATTCCATAGCCATCATCGTAGACAGAGATAGCCATGGGAATCTGTAGAACGCCGGCAGCATTTATTGCTTCCCAGAAATATCCTTCTGATGTGGCTGCTTCACCAATAGACCCGAAAGCAACTTCATTACCTTTAAAAGAAAGGTTATTGTAGCCATGTAGTTCTTTATTCTGTCTGAAAAGCTTTGAAGCGTATGCCAGTCCAACCAGTCTGGGCATCTGACCGGCGGTTGGTGAAATATCTGAAGAAGAGTTCTTTTGTTTCATGAGATTTCGGAACGTCCCGTCAGGATTTATGTTAGCTGTTGAGAAATGATTGTTGAAAACACGTCCTCCGCTGCCAGGATTTATATTCCTGTCGGTGTTGCCGTAAAGCTGATGAAAGAATTCAACCGGGCCATTCAGACCCATAGCCATCATCCATGTCTGATCCCTGTAATATCCCGAACGCCAATCACCATCACGGAACTGTTTCGCCAATGCTATTTGTATAATCTCCTTCCCGTCTCCGAAAATCCCAAATTTTGCCTTCCCGGATAAGACCTCTCTCCTCCCTATATAGCTTAAATTCCTGCTTAAATTTGCCAACCTGAAGTCAGCCAAAATTGTCTCTTTGCTTAATTTCAGATCAGGCGTGTTCTTGGTATTTTTCATCCAGTCTCTATTTTTAAGTAATCATTTGTTTCATATTATCATAACAAAATTGTCGTTATGTTGTTTAGTTCGGTGGATTCTCGTTTAAATTCTTCCTCAACCCCCGGGTCATCCATGTTTTAAAATTCCCTTCATCATCTGAATATATAAAATAAGCTTCCAGATTTCCGTTCTTCATAATGAATTCAATTGCCTTATCCTTTCCCATTACCATACAGGCTGTAGCTATGCCATCGGCAGTTGCACATTCATCAGCAATTATTGATACGCTTAATAGTGTATTTTTGACAGGATACCCGGTTTTCGGATTAATATGAGAGGAATATTTTACACCGTTCTCGATATAAAATTTGCGGTAGTCCCCTGACGTGGCAAGCGCTTTGTTCTTTATCCTGACAATTGCCTGAAGTCTTTCTCCGGGAATCATATTGTTGTCTTCCGGTCTGTCTATCCCAATTTTCCAGTAATCTCCGTTTTTATCCCCAACTGCCCTAACCTCTCCCCCGATTTCAACCAGAAAGCTATTCATTCCCAGTCCTTTGAAATATCTGCAAAGCACATCTGCGGAATATCCGGGAGCAATGGCGTTTACATCGAGACAGATACGTGGATCAGACTTTGCCACCCGGTTATCTCTGATAGCAACTTTTTCGAAACCAATCAGTTGAAGCAGACTATCGAGCTTTGAAACATCAAATTTCCTATAATTGTCCGGACCAAATCCCCAGGCTTTAACCAGAGGTCCAACGGTTATGTCAAATGCACCATCTGTCAGAAGCGAAATCTCCCTTGATTTATTGAAGACCCCAGTAAAAAAAGTATCAACCTCAACAGCTTCATTCCGGTTTACTTTTGAGATAATAGAGGAGGCATTATATGAAGAAACTGACATATCAAAATTATGGAAAACAGAGTCAACTACCTTTTTCAATTCGTCAGGCTTAAATTTAACAGGATCTTCATAAACAATACTATAAGAAGTACCCTGTGCCCTGCCGGCTATTCTGCCGAACTCAACTT
Organism: uncultured Bacteroidales bacterium; assembly: GCA_963813405.1. GTDB lineage: Bacteria > Bacteroidota > Bacteroidia > Bacteroidales > VadinHA17 > LD21. Next base: position 332,519 of record CAWEYU010000005.1, on the reverse strand, counting down.
TTCTGGTGCGGCATGCAACAGTACAGGTTATAACAGTAAGACAAATCAGTAAAACTTTATTATTCATAATGTTAGCTTATCATAATACAAATTTACTATTATTGAGTGATCATTGGAACAATTGGAAAACTATAAATTCTGAATTATTCATATTGTAATTTTTTGCCGTTTGTGGGTTGAATACCCTGTTTGGTTTCTTATTCCCCTCCTCGGAGGGGCTAGGGGTGGGTCAATTGCTCTCAATTCCCTCATGTAGAAGCGATTGATGTTTGGATTCCCAAAAACCAACCCACCCCTGACCCCTCCTAGGGAGGGGAACTTAGGAAGAACTGTCCCGCAGAGAAAAAAAATTATCGTACTTTTATCTCTGCCAGAATATTGACTTTCAATGAAACCATTCATATTATTAAGCATATTATTTGGAATTTTGAGATACTCTTCAGCATCTTCTCAGTCAGATTCCCTGTACTATACTGATCATATATTCACCGACAGGATACATACTGTCCAGATATTCAAAGAAGGGTGGAATCTTTCCTACCCAATTCTGAAACTTAAAAGCCCCGACAAGCTTATCCTTCACTTCGACCTTATGGGAAACGAGGCTGAAACATATTACTATTCATTTATTCACTGCGACAAAGACTGGAAGAGATCAGGAGTATTCCCTGCCGATTATCTCGAAGGTTATCCTGAGAATCAGATAGAGGATTATAAGCCATCTTTCAACACCACTGTAAAGTATTATCATTACAAGTTAAGCTTTCCAAACGACCGGATTAATATAAAGTTGTCGGGAAATTATATTTTGACCATATACCCGATAGGTGATCCTGCCAAACCTGTAATTACGAGGCGATTTATTGTAACAGAAGATATTGTCGGACTCACCGCAACAGCACAAAGGCCTCAAATGACCAATAGCTATAACACGGGCCAGCAGGTAAATTTCACTGTAAATTATGCGGTGATAAATATCAACGATCCTTATAGGGATATCTCATCATTCATCCTTCAGAATGGTCAGTGGACCACTGCAAAAAGAAATCTTAAGCCTGATTTCATTGGCAATAATGAACTCAAATACAACTCATTGTCTGAAAAGAATATTTTTAAGGGCGGGAATGAATTCAGGTATTTCGACATCAAAAGTATAAGGTACCAGAGTGAATTCATCCGGAAAATTGATTTCACCGGAAATAATTACCATGTTTTTCTATTTCCTTCGGAAAACAGGGAATTCAAGCCATATTTTTACTGGCAGGATTTTAACGGTAAGTACTATATCGCTATCCAGGAGGGACGTGATATGGATACAGAAGCTGATTATGTCTGGGTATATTTCACCCTCCCGTCAAAGTATGTTATCGCTGATGGAAATATGTATGTAGCCGGTGCACTGAGCGACTGGACCTTCAGGAACAGAAACCTGATGACTTACGACCCTGAAAAAGCTGAGTATCAATGCTCCATGTTCTTGAAGCAAGGATGGTATAATTATGAATACCTGTTTTTGAAGAATGGTGATAAATCTGCAGAACCATCGTTCTTTGAGGGGAATCATTATGAGACTGAAAATGATTATCTGATTTTGGTCTATTACAGGAATCCGAAGGAGCGATATGACAGAATTATAGGATCATTAATTGTCAATACTTCCGGGAAAATCCGGAATTAGTTTTTATTGTGACTGTCGATTCCCCGGAGCATCTCCAGGGTATGTTCAAGTGTTTTAAGTATCTCCTCCATGTATTCATTAACTGCTTTCACCGAACCGGGTAAGGTATAAACAAGTGTTGTTCCGATCAATCCGGCAACTCCCCGGCTCAAAAGAGCTGCTGGTTTTTCAGCTCCGTACTTTACTCTAATGAATTCCATTATCCCCGGAATTTCTTTTGTAAGCAGCGGTTTTATAGTTTCAACAGTTATGTCCCTTGGACCAATACCTGTTCCACCTGTTGTAAAAATAATATCGTATCCGGAACCTGAAACCTGGATAATTTCTCCCAGCTCTTCAGGATCATCCGGAATAAGAACGTTTGTAACCGAGCATTTTAAAGCGAGCGAAGCAAAATATTCCTGAACCAGGATACTTATTCTCGGTCCGCTTAAATCTTCATAATCACCTCTCGATGCCCTGTCGCTCAGAGTGATGACCAGTACTTCCAATTCTTCGGGAAGGTTCATAAGTTTATTGCTTTGAAAGCTTTGTTTCTTTTAAATTTCCCTCACACAAACCATTTCTCCTTTTTCAATAATCTTTATTCCGGATTTAACCGAAATTATCCCATCAGCATCAGGAATAGAACTAATATGAGCAGATCCATGATAATCAACAGGTTCAACCTCAATGTTTTCAGTTATTAAGACTGGTATCCATCCCATCCTTGCTGAAGATTTTCTTTCGTATCTGACTGCCATCGGAAGTTTCTGTTCCGGAGATTTCCAGAGATAGCCCATCATCCTGCAAATTAATGGCCTGACCAGTGTTTCGAACTGAATAAATGACGATACCGGATTTCCTGGCAGACCAAAAACCAGAGCCCTTGAATGGGTGCCGAAAATTGTCGGTTTCCCCGGCTGAACATTAACCTGCTCAAATAATAGTTCAACTCCGGCCCTTTTCAAAACTGCCGGTACGAAATCAAAATCGCCCATTGATACGCCTCCGGTAATAATAACTATGTCACTCTCATTAATAGCTTTTTGTATCAATTCATATGTGATTATTTCATTATCAGGAGCTATACCCCAATATCTTCCGGCTCCACCAGCCCTTCTTACCTGGGCAAGCAGCTGATATGAATTGCTGTTGCGTATTTGTGAAAAGTCCGGGACATCAGACGGCTCAACGAGTTCATCACCTGTACTGATTATTCCAACAACCGGCACTTTTTTTACAATTACTTTTGTATGACCGACAGTTGCCATTACCGCAACATCCTGAGGTTTAATAATTTTTCTGGACTTAAGAACAACATCTCCGATTCTGACATCTTCTCCCCTTAATGATATATTCATTTTGGGATTGGTGCCTGTAAACCTTACCCTTCCTGAAGGGAGAATAACGGTATCTTCTACCATTATAACAATATCACAACTATCAGGAACAATTGCTCCTGTCATAATTTTTGAGCACTGACATTCTCCCGGAATTTTATCTGGAACCTGCCCGGCTGCGATGACCTCAAGGACTTCCAGTTCATTATCCAGGTCTTTCCTGTGACAGGCATATCCATCAACTGCCGACCTGTTAAACGGAGGCATTTCAACATCGCTTATAATACGTTCTGCAAGAATCCTTCCTCCTGAATCAATGAATGAAATTGTCTCTGACTCAGTCTCAAAGGCTGAATTCATGACTATTTCAAATGCTTTTTCAAAGGTTATCATTTCAACTTGAATGTTTATCCGATTCCGGGAGTCTATAACTTTTCTGCAATATTAAGTAAAGTGGTAATTGTATTCCAGTTTCTACCTGTACCTGTAACACCCATTTTCCTTTCGAAAAAATTTGTAAACAATTTGGTTCTTCCAAACCCATTCGGACAATAAAGGAAAATTTCACTTCCTGAAATTTTAAATTTATCCGGAGGATAATCGACATTTATTATTTTCCGGATCTGTTCTTGCAGGGGTTTTTCATGAAGAAAGATAACAGCCATTTTTGAAGGTTCAAAATTTATTTCATCAAGAAAAGGATTATCCGAGATAATTTCCCGTAATTCATTTGGAGTTCTTATCATAACCGGAACATTGTAATTGAATTTTCCGAAGATTGCTTTTTCAATTTTTAAGGCAATCCCCGATTCATCCATTTCATCTTTTGTGCTGAAAACAACATTTCCGCTCTGAATAAATGTAACTGCATCTTTGAAACCCAGGCTTTCATACAATAAGGACAGATCGGTCATCTTTATTGAATTATGACCTGCCATATTTACGCCCCGAAGCAGTGAGATATAGACTGGCATTAAGTTACTGATAGTTTTTCACAACCTCAATCACTTCCGGTAGATCCATCCCGATTTTTTTTAGGAATTCAATTTTAGGGACTCCGTTACTATTCCATCCTCTCCGCAGGTAAACAGCGTCTTTCAGCGATTCATACTGATCTTCACGATATTTGCGCAAGACTTTCATTTTCTCTTCTGTGGTCTTTCCGACAGTATCGAATCCAACCTTTTCCTTAAGTTGTCTGTCGTATCGTTCCGTACGTGATTCATATTCTTCCACAGTCACCGGACCTGCTGCACGGTAAGGTTGTCTGTCGTGTATTCTTGTTCCGAATCCCCTGCGGAGATTAAAAACTCTCTGAAAATTATAAACTCTCTCAGAATCTTCAATAAGCCTTTTCTTATCAAACTCACGACCTGTGACAGCTTTGTAAATAGTAACATAGTTGTCAACATGCTCAGGTACTTTGGCAGGTTCATCAGTCAGGGCATTATTTTCAGGTTCAACATCATTCCAGGGTAATTTACACAAGCCGACAAGACCAAACCATGTCCGGAACATCGGAAAATAATGTAATGCTTCGGCTTTATTTTCGAATGTCGGAATCTGGTTGTTAACCATATCCATAAAGATCAGCCATGCCTCGTCGTGCTGAGGACCTTTATTTGTAAGAGCAAATCCGCCCTGTTGTGCAAGAGATTCCTTTGACATATACTGGGAATACTCCAGTCCCTTATTTTCCATTCCAATATCGTTCAGGAATGCTTCGTCTCCCCAGCCATTCCTGACGAACAGCTCTTTCATTTTTCGGACTCCTGTTCCGGCGATTTTGCCGAATCCTTCGCCACTGGAAACTTTGTGCAACAGTTCAAGTGCAACAAGGGAATTACCGAAATTAATATCCAATCCCTCTGTTCTTTCAAGGTTCAGAATGCCATTCTGGTAACATTCCATAATAAACGCCAGGACTGTGCTCCAGGTAATGGTACAAATTCCATAGGTATCGCAATAGAAATTTGCTTCGACTATATACCAGGGATCAAAAATCCCGCAATTAGCTCCCAGTCCGGCAGCGTTTTCATATTCAGGACCATCAACAGTGACTATGCTTCCCTTGTAGGGTCCGGTTTTAAGTTCAAATTTATCAACTGCTTTGCTGCACGACATATTGCAGCCAATCCAGCATCCATCAGGAACATTCTGTGTAAAATGCCTTTTCCAGACTGATGAGTCAATCCTGAATGCGTCTGAATGGCTGCCATATTTGTAGTTCATAACCGGAAGAAGATCATGATCATTCATAATTTCCATCAGGTGGGCAGTTCCGGTTTGTCTCATCTGGCATTGTACTGCATCAAGTTCTCTCATTTCCCTGTTGAACCTCCGGCCCCGTTCTGTAATTGCCTCCAGATCAACAACATTATTAAGGTTCCCTTTCACACCCGGGATCTTGCAGACAAGTGCTTTAATCCTTTTATTGCGGAATACCGATCCAATTCCTCCTCTGCCAGCCTGCTTCAGACGGACAACTTTTCTTTTTGGATCATAAAAACTGAAATTCAGCATCCCTATTAATGAATGGTCAGCAGCTGAACCAGCTGATACTACTCCGATATTTTTCTTTTCACTTTCTGTAACAGCAAACACCTCAGTGAGTTGTTCTGCAAGAACATGGCTGTCAACAGCATCAGCCGGTGCTTCATATATCTCAACAGAATGGTTTATACCATCTATAAATACTAATAACATCATCTTTTGATTTCCCCTGTAGTTCGATTGCATCGAATCCTGAGAACTTAAGAAAGGGACCAAAAAAACCACCCACATTGCTGTCCATTACAGAATTTGTCTGCGGTGATATACTTACGACCAGCGATTTACCTGTGCCGGAATACTGGGTAATTCCGCCAATCGGTCCTGAAGAGATAATTATCTCATTTTCAGCATCGTCCCATTTTGTATCAGGCTTTGTGGCATCCCAGAGAAGCCGAAGTCCATAACCTTTCCCGCCTATGAATTTTTCTTTCATTATAGCAGGAACATCTTTTTCTTTTATCTCGGCTGAACCAACATTTATATAAAGGATCTTATCGGTATAGCCCCTGGAAAGCGGAATCCATTTGTAGTCCCACCTCTTTAAGAGTCTGTGCTTTGCTTTGAAAGAGTCATTATTCATGGCTGCTCAATTTGAGGTACTACTGCATTTATACCGACTCATCAAAATTATTAATTATTAAATAGATAATTAATGATATTAATCAATATATCGGAATAAACATATCCGGGTTTATCTTTCCCTGGCTACGGGATGATTTGATCCATTTAGTTAAAGTTGTTAATTTCGTATCTTTGATTCCGGAAAACCCCCATTTATGGAATTTTCGGAGATAAAAGAACATCTGGCAAAATTCAGTGTTGGAATAGCGGGAGCAGGCGGATTGGGATCCAACTGTGCTGTTGCACTCGCAAGAAGCGGAATTGGCACGATCATAATCACGGATTTCGATATCGTTGAGGAAGCTAATCTGAATCGCCAGTTCTATTTTATCGATCAGGTTGGAATGGAAAAAACCAAAGCAATCAAAATAAATATTGCGAAAATAAACAAGGAAACAAGAGTAATTACAAATCAGGTTGAGCTTACTCCGGTTAACATTCCGTTAATCTACTCAGATTGTGATGTAATAGTTGAAGCTTTTGACAGGGCAGACATGAAGGAGATGCTTATTGAAACTGTCCAGACCAAAATGGCGGGTATACCTCTGGTAATTGGATCCGGAATGGCTGGCTGGGGCAACAATGAATCCATCAAATTCCGTAAAATAGATGATTATCTCTATGTATGTGGCGATGAATCGACGGAGGTGTCAAATGAAATTCCAGCAATGGCGCCTCGTATCGGAATTGTTGCTAATATGCAGGCTAATGCAGTTATCGAAATCCTGATGAATAAAAAATAGTTATTGATGATAATATTATTGAACAACCAGTATGAAGAAATAGAGAAAGAACCTATCTCAGTAAGTGAATTCCTGACATTTAAAAAGTTCTCGTTCAGGATGCGTATTGTCAAAATTAATGGGACACTCATACCAAAAAATGCTTACGATAATACCTTTATAAAAGGTGGCGATGAGGTTCAGATGCTTTATCTGATGAGCGGAGGTTGATAGAGATTCAATAAAAAGTTGTAGTTTTGTATTGTGGTACTCAGGTTTAAATATACCGATAAAATTCCGCCTGTCTTCAGGAACAAGTATTTCCTTACCATTACTATCTTCATCCTCTGGATAACGCTTCTGGATTCTAACAATCTGGCAGAGAGATATAGTCAGTTAGTTGAGTTACATAAACTGAAGGATGAAAGGGAGTATTATATCAAAAAAATTGAGGAGGACCGAAGCAACCTTAATGAACTTAAGACTGATAATCATAATCTTGAGAAATTTGCCAGGGAACAGTACCGGATGAAGAGGAAAGATGAGGACCTATATATCGTACTTACACGGCAGGAAGACAGAAAACTGAAGAAGGGGAACTGAGAGGTTTTAGGTGCAAGATGCAAGGTCCAAGGTGCAAGATGAAAGGAGTAGGGTACTTGGAACTAATTCCCCCCTTGAGGGGGGCAAGGGGGTGTCTTTTCAAACCCTCGATACAACTTCAGCAAATCAGATTTGTCTTCAGTTGTTACCTCAATACCCTTTATTTTCAAAAGCTCTTCTGCAGCAATTAGTACCGGGACTTTCTCGAAAACGGATTTATGAGCAAAGTTGAGGTATTTTACAATCCTGAACATATTAAACCATCCAAAAAATCTCTTTCTGAAGGATCCTGGTCCGGATGTATTGTTTTTAATTTCAATAATCTTCTTTATAAATTCCTGCCTCTCAAAAAACGATCTGATGCTTTCGGGCATACTATTATAGTAATTGCTGATCTCATCTGGTTTGCAGTTATACAATATCGGGGTTGTCTCAAAAAAAGCGTGAAGATCTTTAAAGGCTAATGTGTTATAGGTAACCAACTGATTGTCTTTATTTGCCATCATTTTTCGAACTGCAGGTCCTGTACCGAAGGGTACCCTTTCTGAAGCCCTTGGGGAAGGATATACAGTTGTAGAGTTAAGAGTGAAGTATCCTCCGGCAGGAACAAGCTTCTGAACAAAATAAAAATCTTCACCAGCCTCCCTCCTGTTCATCCCGCCTGCTTTCAGATATGAAAGACTTTTTACGGCAATAGATGATCCGACTGTATGATAAACATCCGGAAATCCGGTAAAAGAAATGGCCTGGAAATAATATCTAAGATGTAATTCGTACTGATAAACAGAACTATAAATATTTTCAGGAAAGCTGTTACCTGCGAGAGGGTGTTCAAAATAAATTGAACAGCCTTTTTTCGCTTTTCTGAGTAATAATTCATTTTCGATAGCAACAAAATAGTTTGCCTGAACTGTACAATCAGCATCCAGATTGACAATTACCCCATCAGGCCTGTTGACAATGTTGAATCTTCTTAATGCTTCATCCATCCCTGCTTTCCTTGCAAGGCCTACACCCCATCCCTTTATTGCGGGCTGACCAAGATTAAACGCAAATGTCCGGAAAAAGCAATTTGCATTTTTCTTTTTCCAGATTTCTATTTCGGATAAAGCAGTAAGATTATTTTTCAGGCTTTCAGGAGTGGCTTTCGGGTTTGCATTAATTATGATAATAACCTCTGTTCTGCACGAAGGTGATTTGCATAATGCAAGAGAATCAAGCATTTCGGTAATAAAAGGTTCATCAAACGCCGGTACTACAACTATAATACCTGTATCAGCATCCGGTACCTCACTGATAAGTGCAGGGAAAAGTGTTCCTGACTTCAGCCAGTCTGAGGCAAAACCCATATATCTACTTTTTATCTGACTGATATTTTTTATTCAGGGCTGTCAGAAGCTGGTGGGTTAGATCCAGAGAACTGTTGCTATAGAGAACGGGTCCTCCGAAACTCTTGCCAAGTATAAACTGATAGTCGTATTGAGTTTTGTTTTCTTCAATGAATTTGGTAATATATTCGAGAACCTGTCTGTTCATTACCTGTTCTTCCTCAACCAGATTTGTTTGAAGCTTGTCCCGAAGCGTAACCAGTTCCTGCTGCTGCTGAAGAAGTCCTTGCTCCATTTGCGCTGCCGTTGCTCTTGTAATAAGGCCTTTATTTAGCTTATCCTGATAATCTTTGACACCTTTTTCATATGAACTGCCTTTCGAATTAAGTTCAGCTTCAGCATTTTTTTGTTTTGTCAATAATTCATCTCGTCGGTCCTTAAATAAATCAAGATTGAATATAACCGAGTCAATATTAACATAAACGATTCCCTGTCCCGGCATTTCGCTAATTCCTTTTGGTGCGCCTGCTGTGCTGGTTTTCTTGTCTCCTTTAAAATGAAACAAATAGAGCACTGCAACAGCCAGGAAAAGAACCACGAAAAGAACAACATTAAGCTTCTTCATCATTAAATAGTTATGGTTAAACATTAGTCAGGCGCAAATATAAAAAAATAAATGACTAATAAACAGCAGATCAGAATTCGGGACAAGGAATGGCATGAATTTTTCTGCGGGGGCTGCCAAGTGTGAATGAATTAAACTCATAGACGATAGAAATCTCATGCGCTCCGCCGCTAGAGGCAATCAGATTAGATATAGTAAAATCGTAGCTGTAGCCGATGTGCAATTGCTTGGTCTTTATACCTACAAGTCCAATTATTGCATCTCCGGCCTGTGAAGTCATGAATGGAATCCCCCTGTACCACAGGCCAAAAATCAAAGGGTTCTTATAATAGTAGAGCCCTATGTCTGTCTGATAGAATTTGCCCTGAGCCTGGAAGTTTGCAGCCAGTGAAAGGGCTTCAATCAGCTTCTGCCTCAGTCTGGTGTGGCCTATAAGACGCACTCCACCAAAAAGATTGAACTTGACAGGCAATTGCGTGTTATCACCGTAAAAAGATTGCTTGGGAGTCATCAGGTGATCAAGTGTAAAACCGCCCCATATTGATTCGTTATAGACTATTGTGGATGCCGCAAAGTCAAAATCGGCAACTTTGTCGAAGGGAGGAGGATTTGTATTGGGCGTGGTACCTGTTCCTGACAACTGACTGTTAAATAGCAATTTCCCGAAATTAAGGCCAAGATAGTAAAACTTAAAGTTTACTCCCGGCCTTATATGCCACTGCTTATTGATATTGAAATCATATGAATAAAGAAGCCCAATATTGGTTGTGCTCAGATCTCCGGAACCAGCTACATCATATGTTGCAAGTATTCCTATTCCGGAGTTAAAATTCGGCATTGCCTTATCAAATCCAATGCTGTATGTCATGAAAGTTCCCGGGACCTGGGGCCATTGGTCCCTGACGTTTATGGAGAAACGGTATTCTTCTGTCGCTCCCACAAAAGAGGGTGACAGGTAAAGCGGATTGGCATAAAATTGAGAGAAAGTAGGATCCTGCCCAAAGCTATCTACACAAAATATTGAGAAAGCAATTACTAAATATTTTATCCTCTTCAGCAAAATCAGATCGTTAGGTTTCTCCAGACGAAAATAGTCAAATGAAATCAATTTACATCGCTATTTAACGAAATTTTGCCGTAAAGGTTATATGTCAGATCAATATTTCAACAAACAAAGATTTATTTTAGTCGAGAATCCTGAATATTTAGATGAACTATTTAACCTAAGTTGCTAGTTTTAAAATTTATTATAATTTGGACTATGATAATCTCTTCCCTTAAATATTTCTTAACCCATCCCCAACCCTTCCCTTAAGCATAAGGGAAGGGAGATCTAATTAATAATCATTGGTTTACACCCCCTTCCCTTAACCTTAAGGGAAGGGGGATGGGGGATGGGTTCAGAAGATATCTAAGGAGAATGGAATTTATTTGAACTTAAATATTAATTAGCAACTTGAGTTATTTAAATGAATTTTAAAGGAGATCAGATTGATTCTCAATTTTTAATAATCGTCACATCACCCATTTTTACAAAAGGTTCACCATTCTTGTAGGTACCTCTTGCCTTCCATACGTATACACCTGGCTGACAAAGACGTTCTTTCACATATCCATCCCACCCAATATTAATGTCATTACTCTCAAAGATGAGAATTCCAAGCTTGCTGAAGATCTTCAACTGGTATTCACTTACTCCGGAAGTGGCTGGATGAAATATTCTTGCCGATTCATCGCTCTTTGTCGAATAGTATCCACCGACAGGTCCATCGGTACCGGGGATGAAGGCATTTGGAAAATCAATGAAACAACCTGAATCGGAGAATGCATTTTTAACCAGCACAGTATCTGAACAACCATATTCTGACCAGGCTATCAGCCTGACATTGTATTTATTAAACTTTCTGTACTTATGATATGGTTCAAATAAATTGGATGTGTTGCCGTCCCCGAATTCCCATCTGTATCTGATAGCATCAACTGAAAAGTTCATAAAACGTATCTCATCATCTGGTATAACAGGCTTTTCGGGAGCTGTTTCAAAACGTGCCTCCGGTCTTGGATGAATAGTTATTAAGGACGAGGCAATTGCCTGGTTTCCATCAGAACTGAAAACATTCAAAACAACTTTGTATTCGCCTGGATTATCAAATATCCATTCAGGGTCCCTCTTAGTTGAAAAACCGCCATCACCAAATACCCACTGACAGGAATCGTAGTAAACAGATTTATTCAGAAATTTAACTTTTAATGGTGAACATCCACCTGTTACTGATACATCAAAAGAAGCTCCAATGGTCTTTTGCAACTCAACAGGGTTATTCTTCTGAGAGCTCTTATTTGAAATATTTTCAACAATTGACTCTTTTTCCTTCAATGAATCAGATTTAGCAGCCTGACTCCCGGATTTTTCAATACCTCCGATTTCAGTACTTTTAATACTACTCCGGATTTCTGATTTTTCTGAAGATTTCTTTTGACCGCCAGAGTTGCCGGAAATGCTTATTTCACGAGGTTTTTCATCAGTACTTTCTTTAACGGGTGCAACGGGCATATTAATAGTCGTCGGAACTTCAGTTTTCTGCGCAGGTTTTGAATACTTGTCCTTATCCTGAAAGGGTCTTGAGGTGATAATAATTATCCCGGCAATTGCTCCGGCAAGGATAAGACCTGAATAATAAATATTAAAACGTGAAGGATTGAAACGCATGAATTCCTTTATCCCCAGCTTCCGCATCAGTTCAACGCTGACACAGCTTGCCGGGATGACTTCTGAGCTTCCAAGTTTACTCCTGAATAACTCCCTGACGTTCATATTTTCTTTACTCTCCTTCAACTATTAATTTATTCTTTATCTCTACTCTTAATATCTTTTCTTCAATTTGCGAAGTTTCTCAAGTTTTCCACGCAAAACTGCTTTTGCCCTGCTGTACTGCGATTTAGATGTATTGGTATCAATCCCGAGCATCTCACCTATCTCTTTATGTTTATAACCTTCAACAGCGTACAGGTTAAAAACCATTCTGTAACCTGCAGGTAACTCATTCAATACTATGTAAAGTTCCTCTGCTGAGAATAAACTCTCCTCAAAACTGTTTGTTCCCGTTTCAACAGACACATATTCCTCAATTTCAATATGATATCTGTGTTTAAGGTTTTTGTGATAATGAGTTATTGCAGTATTTACTGCTACTTTTCTCAACCAGCCTGCGAAAGAACCCGTACCTGAAAAATCTTTTATACTAAAAAATATTTTCAAAAAACTATCCTGTAAAATATCTTCAGCTTCCGCTTTGTCTTCAGCATATCTTAAGCAAATCCCCAGAAGAAAGCGTGAATACTTATCGTATAACATCTGTTGCGCTTTTCTGTTGTGCCTGACGCATCCCTCAATTATTTCCGGGTCATTCACCATATGCTTACGACAATTTTAAGACCTGTAAGAAAAATAAATGGTTGCACTGTCTGAAAAAATTTATTCAAAATAACAAAATTCCTGCTTTATATCATCTCTTTAATGTGACAAAGGTCATTAAATTTAGCCTGGCTATGGATTTTATTTGCATCTTCGTTACCAATGTGGTCTCGGAAATTTCGAAGCGCTCTTTTTCATATCTTTAAAAGCTTAAATTCAAATAATATGTTTAATAAATTTATTGCTGCAATTTTACCATATTTCCCCAAAAAGTTTATCTGGATGTTTTCAAAATCTTATATTTCAGGTGAGACTATTGAGGATGCTATACGTGTATCAAAAGATCTGAACTCCAAAAATATAAAGGTCACTCTTGACGTTCTTGGTGAATTTATTAAAAATCTTGATGAGGCGGAGGCTAACAAGAAGGAATACCTGCATCTTATTGATATATCTCATCAGTACGGCATTGACGGAAATTTTTCATGCAAACCAACAAGCTTTGGATTGCTCATTGATAAGAATGTATGCTATAATCATATAAGGGAAATAGTTGCCAGGGCAGCTTCGTATAATAGTTTTATCAGGATAGACATGGAGGATTCTCCATGCACAGATCTCGAGATCGAGCTGTTCCGTAAGCTTAAAAGGGAATTTCCTGCCAATGTGGGCCTTGTTTTGCAGGCATATCTTAAAAGAACATATAAGGATATTGAAGATATGCTTGATCTTAACAGTGAAAAACATCCAGTCAGTTTCCGGCTGTGTAAAGGCATATATGTTGAACCAGAGGCTATTGCCTATAAGAAATATGAAGAGATCAACCAGCATTTTCTTGAAGATCTTGTACTTATTTTTAAGAACAAGATCCATGTCGGAATTGCCACTCATGATAAACTACTGATAGATGAGGCTAATAAACTAATAAAGAAATACGACGTTCCGAAAAATCTGTATGAGTTTCAGATGCTTTACGGGGTAACACCAAAGTTAAGAGAGAGCATTGTAAATGATAAACATATAATGCGTGTTTATGTTCCTTTTGGCAAACAATGGTTTGGATATTCCACACGCCGGTTAAAGGAGAATCCTAAGATGGCAAGCCATATTATGAAGGCAATTTTCTATAAGGGATAGACAGGGTGCAGGGTGCAGGGTGCAGGGTGCAGGGTGCAGGGTGCAGGGTGCAGGGTGCAGGGTGCAGGGTGCAGGGTGCAGGGTGCAGGGTGCAGGGTGCAGGGTGCAGGGTGCAGGGTGCAGGGGTATTTGGAACTAATTCCCCCCTCGAGGGGGGCAGGGGGGTGTTACATGAAAAGAGAAATCAAAGTTTCAGAATCAGTTCATCAATACTCCTTTTGGGGACATGATGGACTTTATCGTCGGTTCTCCAGTATTTCACATCATTATTCTTCATCTCTTCGATAACGACATGTTCTACAGGTTTCCCGAGGGCAAGTACAAGAAGTATTTCAAAGATTCCGGGAATTTTAAGTTCTGACCTGAGCTCTTCCCGCTTGATAGATCCGATTATACAGCCACCAATGCCTGCCTCGGTTGCGCCAAGCATAATGCTCTGAGCAGCAATACCATGGTCAACGCCAAAAGAATCACTTATTGAAACGTCCCCCAAAATAATAATATAGGCTGAAGGCCGTTCACCAGGTTCGGGACCAGGCCATTCTTTAAGGTAGCCAGCCCATGCAGTAAAAGGGAAAACTCTTTTGCAGTCCTCGGGTGAATTGAATATCATAAATTTCAAGGGCTGCCTGTTGGCTCCGGAAGCAGAAAGCCTTGCAAGACTTATGAGTTGTTCAAGTATCTTATATTCAATATTGTATGATTCTTCAAACCTTCTATATGTCCGGGTTTTTGTTACAAGATCTTCTATATTCATTTTACGGTAAAATTTTATATACCGTAAAAATAAATAAAATAATCAATAACGCTTTCCAGCCATGTCCCAGTCAAGAATATCCCAAAACGACTTAATATAATCCGGTCGTCTGTTCCTGTAATCGATATAGTAGGCATGTTCCCAGACATCACAGGTAATTATTGGCTTTAGATTTTTGCGAAGAGGATTTCCCGCATTACTTTCCTGTAAAATCTGCAGAGTTCCATCATCTTTTTTAACGAGCCAGACCCAGCCTGCGCCAAACAATGTGGCAGCTGCTTTGCTGAACTGTTCTCTGAAGGTGTCAAAAGAACCAAATGATCCCTTTATTGCATCAGCTAAAAGACCATTCGGTATTCTTCTGCCCTCAGAAGAAAAGCTTTCGAAATAAAAAGTATGATTCCATACCTGAGCTGCATTATTGAAAATACCTCCTTCAGCATTTTTGATAATAGTCTCAAGATCAGACTTTTCGAACTGTGTACCAGGTATAAGACCATTTAGATTATTTACATAAGCCTGATGGTGTTTACCATAATGATATTCAAGTGTCTCCTCACTTAAGTAAGGTACAAGCGCATTAAGCTTGTATGGCAATTTTGGCAATTCAAATAACATAGTAAGTTTTATTTTGGTTTGACCTTTTCATAAACAAAACAATCAAGCATAGAACTATGTTCAAATTTAGAAAGCTTCTACTCGCCAGCAGAGGTAAGAAAGATTTGTTCAGGCAGAGCAGGTATTATATTCCTCTCTGAAGCAATACTAAAAAACTTTTCGACTGCAGCATGTCCCTCCTCACCAAGGTTCAGTGTGAAATCATTTACAAAAAGTTTAATATGACTATTCATAACATTCTTATCCATTTCCTGAGCATTACCTACAACAAAATCGAATGTTGAGATCGAATCCTGGTAAGCATATTCGAGGCTGCTTTTCAATATCCGGTTTACTTTCAGCGCAATCTCCTTAGGTACTGACCTGTTTACAACTATGGCTCCCAGGGGAATTGGCAGATTAGTCATTTTTTCCCAGTATTCTCCCAGGTCAGCGATTTTAAGAAGTCCTTTTTTACTATAAGTAAACCTTGTTTCATGAATAATAAGACCTGCATCAACCTCTTCGTTCAGAAGTGCAGCCTCAATATCAGAAAATAGGTACTCTTTTTTGTTTGTCGCATCGGGCCATGCAATTCCCATGAGAAGATTTGCTGTAGTGTATTTCCCGGGTATTGCAATAAGCTTATCAGACAGTTTATCAGGATTTATATAATGTTTGGATATGAGCAGCGGACCGTTTTTCCTTCCTAAAGCGCTTCCTGAGTTGAGAATAAGGTAGTTAGTTGCCGCATACGCATATGCATGGTAACTCATCTTTGTTATGTCTACAGTTCCTGCAAATGCCCTGCGGTTAAGTTCTTCAACATCAGCGAGAAAATAATCAAATTCCAGCCCCTCTGTATCTATCCTCCCATGCACCATAGCGTCGAAAATAAATGTATCGTTCGGGCAGGGTGAAAATCCCAAAGTAAGTTTCATTTTTTTAATCCAGCATTAATAATAATTCTTTAATCTTTTCGGCCAGGTTTTCCAGCGCAAGCCCGATATTCCAGGAATCCCTGTTTCGAGGCTCAACCTTGTTTGAGATCGCTCTTACTCCCAAAAAAGATATTTTTTCCCTGGCACAAATATAGAAAAAAGTTGCGCCTTCCATTGTCTCTATTTCAGGATTAAATTTATTTCTTAATTTCCCGATGGTTTCTGCTGATCCGGAGCAGGTATTAACAGTTATTCCCTTTACTTTTTTGAGATTCATTTGGTCACCATCAATATATTTGTTGCGTGAATGAATGACTCCACCTTCAAAGGGAAACATATCCGGGTCCATAAGGCCGGCTTCAGACAGGGTACTGAATGTGTTTCCTGATTCAACACCCAGATCAGCGAAACAGTCAGTTCTGACCAGAACAACATCCCCGATTTTAATCACATCGGAGTAGCTTCCTGCAATACCTGCATTTATGGCAAGATCAGGACCAGAATTATTGCTTAGCCATTGTTTCATTGCCCAGGCAGTAGAGATACCTCCCACCCCGGTCACAAGTACACTTATTAATGATTTGCCAAGATGATAGCCTTCCTTCGTTGAAACAATCCCTGATATTTTCTGAAGAATCTGAGCCTCCTGTGAAGTAGCAAATACGATTAACACCCTTATAGCCATTAGGTAATAATTAATTCTGGCACTATGCAAGGACTAAATATATTGATTTACGGGTAGATTTGTACAAATTTATTGGTTAATTTTGAAGAAAGACAACAGGCATCAGTCTTCAGGTGCCAGGGGTCATGTCATTGATAAATTTTGAGATAAAAGTACAATAAAATGATATATTTAACACGCAGGGAGAGATTCAGTGCTGCTCATAGAATGTTCCGGGCTGACTTGTCTGATGAAGAAAATATGAAGGTATTTGGCAGGTGTTCGAATCCTCACTGGCATGGACATAATTATATTTTATGGGTGACCGTAAAAGGGGAGCCTTCAACAGAACATGGATTTGTGATGAATATAAACACATTGAAGAAAATAATTCAGGATACTGTGATCAATAACATTGATCATAAGAATATTAATATGGAGGTCCACTTCATGAGTGGAAAAATTGCAACTACTGAGAACCTGGCTGTCGCAATATGGAATGAGCTTAAACCTGCAGTTGAGAAGGAGGGGGCAATCCTCCATTGTGTTAAAATTGAAGAGACTGAAAATAATTCTATAGAATATTATGGCTGATAAAATAAAAAAAATAAATGATGGTTCCGGTAAAGACGATGGAAACAATAAAATTGAAACCCGGGATTCAAAAAACATTGAAGAGTTATCCAAAATTTACTTCAGGGTGTTACAGCTTTTAGGTGAAGATCCGGAAAGAGAAGGTCTTGTGCGCACCCCCTTAAGGGTTGCAAAAGCACTCCAATTCCTGACAAACGGTTATAATATGAACGCCGAAGAAATCCTCAGATCAGCTATGTTTAAGGAGGAATATAAACAAATGGTTCTGGTAAAGGATATTGATATCTACTCTATGTGTGAGCATCATATGCTGCCATTCTTTGGCAAAGCTCATGTAGCATATATTCCCGATGGTTACATAACCGGACTAAGTAAGATTGCCAGGGTTGTGGAGGCATTTTCGAGAAGACTTCAGGTTCAGGAACGACTCACCACCCAGATCAGAAATTGCATCCAGGATACACTTCATCCGCTTGGAGTTGCTGTGGTTATTGAAGCCCAGCATATGTGTATGCAGATCAGAGGAATCCAGAAACAGAACTCAGTAACAACGACTTCAGCTTTTACCGGGATCTTCCTCGAACAATTAAATACCAGGGAAGAGTATATTCACCTTATAGGTTCAAAACTGCATTAGATTTTTTTATATTTTTGCCGCGCTGAAGAAAGCAGTTAAACTATTATAGAACAATTATGAAAGCATACGTATTTCCCGGACAGGGAGCTCAGTTTCCAGGAATGGGAAAGGATCTCTATGATAAATCGGCTATAGCAAAAGAGATTTTCGAAATGGCAAACTCTATACTTGGATTCCGTATAACCGACCTGATGTTTACAGGGACTGATGAAGATCTGAAACAGACAAAAGTCACTCAACCGGCAATATTCCTCCATTCAACAATTCTAGCGACAGTTCTTGGAAACTCATTTCGACCCGAAATGATTGCAGGGCATTCACTTGGAGAATTCTCCGCTCTGGTTGCCGGGAAAGCGCTCTCATTTGAGGACGGTCTTGTTCTGGTATCAAAGAGAGCTATGGCTATGCAGAAAGCCTGTGAAAAGACTCCCTCAACGATGGCAGCAATTCTTGGTCTCGATGATGAGATAATTGAGGAAGCCTGTGCCTCTATCCCTGAAGTTGTTGTCCCGGCAAATTACAATAGCCCCGGACAGGTTGTAATATCCGGATCAAATGAGGGGATTGATAAGGCTATTGAAATACTCAAAGGAAAAGGGGCAAAAAGAACCCTTAAGCTGGCAGTAGGTGGTGCTTTTCATTCCCCACTGATGGAACCGGCACGTCTCGAACTTGAAGAAGCAATAAGAAATACTGTTTTTAACAAACCTGTATGTCCGGTATATCAGAATGTAAACGCAAAACCTTCAACTGATCCTGGGGTCATTAAATTAAATCTTGTTGCTCAGTTAACTTCACCTGTCAGATGGACCCAGAGTGTGATGAATATGATTTCTGACGGGGCCACAACCTTTATTGAAGTCGGCCCGGGATGTGTTCTGCAGGGATTAATTAAAAAAGTGAACAAGGATATGGTAACAGAGGGGGCATTATTTTAATAACCCCCATCTCTCTATTTAAAATTCAATTTCACATTCTGAAAAACCGATTCATCTAAAGAAAGGGCTACAGGACACGTTTTCACGCAACACTCAAGAATCTTTTTCTGTTTATCAGTGAAGTCAATCATCGATAAGTCGAAATCAATTTTAATCTCACCAATCTTCCTGGGATTATTTGTCATGATTTTAGTTATACTGCAGGTACTTCCATCTATTGAAAAAGAATGTTCCCTTGCAGCAATACCCATTATTGTAAAGATACAGCTGCCAAGAGCTGCAGCGACCATGTCAGTAGGTGAGAAGTTTTCGCCCTTGCCTTTGTTATCAACAGGTGCATCAGTTGTTATGACACTTCCCGATCTCAAATGAATTATTTCTGATCTGAGATCTCCAAGGTACTTTGTTTTTGCTGTTTCCATAAAATCCTTATTAATTAGTAAACTTTTTACATCCGCCTGGCCCCGTTGACTTCGTCGATTCCGCAAGCGGGATTCAAAGGGGTTTCATAATTACCCCTATATGTCTCTTGCCATCTATCATGATATCGAGCGGTTTCTCGAATCTCACATGCCTCACATACTCATCCTCAAAGACGGCAGAAAGTTTGTCAAGAAATTCCACATCGTAATATCCTTCCTTTATAAAAGGATTAATGGTGAAATATCCGACTCTGAATGAGGTGACATTCTGGAAGAAATGAGTACCCTGGCTCGGGTCGATCCGATAACTTTTCAAACCTGATTCAACAATAAGTCTGGCTGCGGAGATCTGCGGCCATTTAACTGGGATGCCGAGCCATGGATCGGATGAACCCCACCTGCCGGGACCAATCAGCACATATCCTGTCGTAGCCTTTACGAATGCAGCATTGATTTTTTCAACATCGGTGGCAATTTTTTCAGAATTTGCTGCATTAAAAGAGTCTGGTTTTATATAAACCAGATCCCTTATTCCTTTAAACTGACCATTTCCCAGGGCCAGATCAGAATAAATAATTGTATCGTCCCATTTGATATTATCTATATCAAAATTAAAAGTCTGATCGTTTTGCACAATTGGTCTTATCTGCAGGAAGTTAAAAATCTTTGGTGATCCGGCAGGGGTTTCCAGGTTAGCTGCAAATTCTATTTCAACAGGATTGTTCATTTCCTGCTGCCCGATTTCAAGCAGAGTATTAACTATATCTGAAAGGGGGAACAGTTTGTGCTGAAGTATGTTGGAGAATGTTATGATTCGTTTCCCGGGGCGGTTGATTCCGTCATATAATACGTTATTATTTTGATCATAAGTAGATGCAATATACTTCATTGCATTCTCATTATTTATATCTCTGCAGTTTATTTTAAAAAGGTTAATGCCATCATCTGTGGAGGGTACAAAACTGCTATAATTAAGGTCAAGAGCATAGAATTCTCTCTGAGTCTCCTTAATAGCCGATTCAGGAGAGAAAAGCTGCAGTATTTTATTTGGATGTTTAGGTGAAAAACGCAAAGATATTCCACCATCCATGATCAGCTTGCCAAGGCCAAATGCAACGTTAGCAATTCCATCCTCAGCTTTCTCTGAACCAATCGGATAATAATTAATTGATCTTGCGACACCCGAAAGGGTTGGATAATATATATTTCCATGCCTGTTACCGCAAACCTCCTGCAGTATGATACCCATCTTCTCTTCATCAATAACATTAGCGGTTGCAGTAACATAGGCTTTACTTTCTTTATAATAAACTGAAGCATAAACCTCTTTTATTGCGTCTGACAACATCTTTACCATCTGGATATTTTCAGGTATCCTTGGAATCATATAAGTTGAATAAATGCCAGCAAAAGGCTGATAATGTGAATCTTCCAGTTTACTTGATGACCTGATAGCGATTGGATATGACTTCGAGACATCCAGAAACGCGTAAAGATCCTGATATACCCAGCCTGGCAGTTCTGCATTGATAAACCTGGAAAGGATCTCCTCATCACCCACATCAGAAAGTGCAACTGAAAAGAGATTGTTGTTCTCCATAAATTCATCGAAAGCGTCGGTGCTTATGACCACTGTTCTCGGAATTGAAATCAATACTTCAGGGAATTTATTGAACAGCTTATTTTCTTTTATTACGCTGTTGATAAAAGCCAATCCGCGCGCCTTACCTCCTATTGAACCTTCGCCTATCCTTGAGAACGTCTGGTATTCATTATAGCTGCTTTTGTCAAATTTGGCAATAACTCCTCTTCCCTTGCCTTGCCTGAAACTGGAAATAGCCAGATAAAGAAACCTTCTCATCTCATCCATAGAAGTAAAATCCTCTTTCCTGATATATTTGAACATCTGTGCAACCGGGAATAGTGCCCGTGCGTTCAGCCATTTTGAAAAATGGTTCTTATTGGCATGAAATTCGAGAGTCTTATCAGGAATAGTAAGAATTACCTGCTGAAGAGTTTGAAGATCAGTAGCAGTCGCAATAGGCTCCAATGTATCGGGGTTTCTGAAAATAAACGGACCAAAGGCCAGATTCTGAATTATGTAATTTCTCAGCTCCAGTGAGAGTGACTTTGAATATTTATAGATAAAACCAGCTCCCAGTTCTTCTGCAGTCTTTTTTAGCTCAAGACTTGATGATTGCAGCAGAAAAGGAACCTTATCATCATCAGCCATGACAAGCTTGCATAGCTCAATTCCTGCATTTTCATCAATAACACCATTTCGCTTATAACTGATATCGGATATTAACCCCAGAACATTGTATTTATATTTCTTGTAGAGTGCGACAGCATCCTCAAAATTATTTGCCAGAAGGATTTTAGGACGCCCTCTCATTTTAAGCATTTGCTGGTGTTCATTTAATGCTTCTCTCTGAAAATCGAGTGACTGAAAAAGCACAATTTTATAAAGATATGGCAGGTAAGATGAAATATACCTGATGGAGTTCTCAACCAGGATAATTGCCTGAACTCCAATTTGTTCAATGTCGTACTCAGCATTCATCTTATCCTCAATCAATTTTATAATAGCAAGGATCAGAGAAGCATCTCCTAGCCAGCAAAAAACATAATCAATTGCACTCAGGTCTTCTCCCTGGAGCCTGAGAGATACCTCACGTGAAAAATATGTAAGGACAACTATTGGAATCCAGGCGTACATATTTTTGATACGCTTCGCAAGAGCAAACACATCTGTTCCCTTCAGACTGAGCATTGATATTACCAGATCAATATTGTCCTCTTCAAGAATTCTGAAGGCTTCCTCTGCATTATCTGTCTGAACAAAAGTGGGTGGGTATCTGAGATTGAGAGAAACATATTCATTGAATATCTGTTCATCAATCCTTCCATCTTCTTCAAGCATGTAATTATCATAGTTACTGCATATTACAAGGACACGGTGTATCCTGTTCTGCATAAGCAGGTCGAAAGAGGTATCGACAAAATCATACTTCTGAAGATCGATTATTCCTTCAATAATTGCCATAAACTCAGTCTTTAGCTTTTCATCGAAATTACAGCCATTCTTTTCTTACCATCCATTCTTATCAACAGTGGTTTTTCAAACCTGACATGGTGAAAAAATTCACCTTTTGCAACAGTTTGCTGGTCTCCTATTTTTCCC
Source organism: uncultured Bacteroidales bacterium (assembly GCA_963813405.1). Taxonomy (GTDB): domain Bacteria; phylum Bacteroidota; class Bacteroidia; order Bacteroidales; family VadinHA17; genus LD21. Next base: position 309,781 of record CAWEYU010000005.1, on the reverse strand, counting down.
CAGAAAATAGATCCATCCATAGATTCCTCATCTATTGAAAAATATCCAACATTCATTGAGGTGACATTATGAAAAAAGTGCGATCCTAAAGATGCATCAAGATGAAAGTCAGGAAGGCTCACCTCTACAATTATTTTAGCATTTGATATTTGAGGCCACATGACCGGAATACCTATAAATCTATCGCGTGTCCCCCATCTGCCAGGACCTATCAATACATAGCGTCTTCCCTCCTGAAGCATCATGTCATTTATGGCATCTATCTCAGCAGCCATTTTTTCAGTTTGCATAAAGTCGAATTTTGAGGGCTCAACATATATTACATCGGTTATATCATCAATTATTCCGTTACCCATGCTTTTTTTTGTCATCAGTATCACATCATCCATCACAATGCTAGCTGGGTCAATTTCATAACCGGCACCGCTGCCAACAAGAGGTTTGATCTGAAGCAGAAAGAAAGATGCATTTCCATCCTTATCTTTATTCAGGTCTACAGCAAACTCTATTTCAACAGGAGTTCCGAATGCCTCTTTAACGACATCAAGGATTATTTTAAGTGTGTTCGACAATGGAACATAATTATATTTTAGAATATCTGCAAAATTGACAACTCTTGGGCCGGGAAAATCAAGACCCGGAATAATTGAATCATTATCAGGATTATAAACCGATACAGAATGTTTAAGTGTTCCATGCCTTTCAGCATGGCTGATATCCATTATTGTAAGTCCCGCGTTTTCCCCTTCAAGCAGGTTTACATCTTTCTTGGCCATATCAACTGCATAAAATGTTACCTGTGAATTTTTACAAAGATCAGTTTGAGAAACAATATCGAGCAAAGGATAAGAGGGAGAAAACCTGAATGCCTTGTCGCCTTCAACCACGTATTGTCCCAGGCCGACTGCAATTACTGCAAATCCATCCTGCGGGGTCATATGAGCAACCGGATAGAAATTAAAAGACTGGGCTGTCCCGCTGATGTGGGGATAAAAGGTGTCTTCAAATCTGTTTCCAACTACCTCCTGGATCACAATTGCCATTTTCTCCTGCTCAACCTTGTAGTTTATGGCTTCAAAATATGTTCGGGCATTTTTCGAATAAATTGATGAAAAAACGAGTTTGATAGCGTCTTCGAGTTGCCTGAGTCTTATATCAAAATCAGGATGGTTGTTTGGAAGAAGATAGGTTCCAAAAATTCCTGAGAAAGGCTGGCTCATCGAATCCTCAAAAAGGCTTGATGAACGCACAGCCAGAGGTTTTTCGATAAGCTTTAAAAAGATCCTTAATTCCTTTTCAAGGCTGTAGCTGAGGCTTCCATCGACAAATTGTTTTTGCAGAACCTGAAAGTCTTTCTCTTCTTTTATCTTATCCCACAGATGATTACGTTCCATGAACATGTCAAATTCATCTGTACCAATAATGGCTGTTACCGGAGTCCGAATATTTACCCCGGGAAGCAGACGTCCAAGCTCGAAACTATAAATAAGAGTATTTACGAAAGCTAGACCTCTCCCTTTTCCTCCGAGTGATCCTCCTGCCAAACTTACAACATTGGTTTCGTCGATAACTGCAGACTCCTCAAAGTTCACCACTTTTCCTTTGTTCATCTCCTTCCTGCGTTTCCTTATGATGTCGATAATGAATTTTCTCAAATCCTTAAGACTCTGAAAATCCGACACTTTCAAAGGATTTATTATTTTTGCTATCTTAACTTCACCGCGGGCCATCAGCCAGAGGGAAAAATGGTTCTTCATAGCGTGATAGACAAGTGAGTCCTCAGGTACTGTCTCGAGGTATGACTCAAATTCCTTCATAGATTTTGCTACGGCAATTTGCCTGCCCTTATTATCCCTGTAAACGAAATGGCCAAAACCCAGGTAATATGTAATAAAGGATTTAAGGTCCTGCAGCAGGCTTTCAGAATTTTTATTTATAAAACTTGACTTAAGAGTATATGCATAGCTTGCATTTGATGAATCCGATGATTGAAGAACAGTTGGCAGATTAGGCAGTTCATTTTTCACGTGCCGGATAAGTTCAAATCCTGCCGTATCTGACATATTATTCCCCTTAGGAAACCTCATATCTGATATAACGCATAACAAACTTTCTTTGTATTCGTTAAAGATTATTATTGCATCTTCATATGTCGATGCAAGGAGTATTTTTGGACGTGCCCGTAGCTTAAGGACCTTATACAGCTCATCAGTTGATACATCTTCTATTAAAGTTTTTGTCTGTTCCAGTACGAGAGTGTAAAGCATCGGCAGATAACTTGAATAATATTCTGCAGAATCTTCAACGATAAGGATAACACGGGTAAGTCCTTTTTTTGTATCGTTTTCAACATTTACTTTGTCTTCAAGCAGTTTGACCATAGCAAAAAAGACTTTCGACTCGCCTGTCCAGACAAAGTAGTTATCAAAAGGTACACTACCGGCTTTCATCCTTTTAACATAACTGACATCACCCGGATTATTAAGTAACAGGAAAGTAGGGATATAGGGATATTTATCCTTTATCTTTTTGCACAATTTCATTGGGCTGTCCTTATCAACCCCTATCATTATGATTATCATGTCATAATGTCTGGACTTCAGTCTGCTGAAGGCTTCCTCTTCACCCGAAACGCCTGTAACCCTGGGAATTGAAGTAAGACTAAGCTGGTAGTATTCCCCCAGAATATGATCTGAGAACCTCCCTTCACCCTCAATAGAATATGCATCATACAAATTTGCAACCAGCAAAATTTCTTTAACTTTAAATGGCTGAAGATCGTGAAATACATCACGTTCAGCATTATGTCTGTCAAGGAATTTCTGCAGCAATTTTCGGCTGGTTATATCTTTCGGGTCCTCATCATCCTGATCCTGGACCTTTGATTGCCTGAAAAGATCCCTTGCCTTTGCACTGTTTATATAGCCGGTAATGAGGCTGCTAATATTCTGTATAAGATCGCGTTCCTCTTTCAGAAAGGGACCCTCATCTTCTACTCTGAACTCTCGTGTATAAAAAACTTCAATTGATCCCTTTTCATTATCGATTGTGACAAATTCCTGATAAATTCTCCAGCTTGTTTCGGTAAAACTTGCGGTTTCAAATTCTTTATTCATGAATTTTATCCTGGCAACGGTGTACTCAGGATATTGCCAGGCTGCGGGAAGGAGAAGGACAATCTGCTGAAGAGCTTCTTCAATCGGTTTGCCTTCTTTAAGAACTGATGTAGTCCGGTTAATGCAGGCAAGCTCTTTTAGTCTCTCCTGACGTTCATGAAGTAGACGCTTATATTCAGGATCATTATTATTAAATGTAGCCATGCCGGATTCATAAAGGATCAGGTCTTAAAATTACGAAAAATTGTTCAGGGGTCACTCAACCTCCCATACCGATCCGGAATGAAGAAGATCATCCATCGATTTAATGCGGGAAGTTTTTTGCACTTCGCTGATTTGTTCTTCAACTGCAGCTTCATATGTCGGTCCGGGAACAGATCGTACAACTCCCAACGCTACAGGATATTCCGGATACCTCATATTTGCCAGCATATATTGAATACCAGGGTTACTTTCAGTTGAGTCATGAATAAGAAGGTTCTTTTCTGTGATACCGTTCTCACCCAGATTTACAACCTTAAGCTTTAATCCATCGAGAATAAGACCCTGATTCCTTTCTTTACCAAAAATCATAGGCTCACCATGCCTGAGAATAATGGTTCTTTCATCCCTGACCGCCTTGTCGGCAACAGTATCGTGAATCCCGTCATTAAATATTACACAATTCTGGAGCACTTCAATAACAGAAGTCCCTTTATGTTTTGCGGCTTCAGTATAAATCTGTGTCGACAGGGCTATGTTCGCATCAATGGTGCGGGCAAAGAATTTACCTTTCGCCCCTATAACAAGTTCTCCAACTGAAAATGGCTCTTCCACAGTGCCAAAAGGTGAGGTTTTCGTTTTCAGTCCTTTTGTTGAGGTCGGTGAATACTGACCCTTTGTCAATCCATATATCTCATTGTTAAACAATATGATATTAATATCGATATTGCGACGGACAACATGTATAAAATGGTTTCCTCCAATTGCAAGTGCATCACCGTCTCCAGTAATCTGCCAGACAGACAGTTCGGGATTTGCAACTTTAACACCGGAAGCGATAGCTGATGCGCGCCCATGAATACTATGAAAACCATAAGTATTCATATAGTATGGGAAACGTGATGAGCAGCCGATTCCTGAAATAAAAGCAAATTTTTCTTTAGAAATGCCTAATTCAGCCAATGCTTTCTGTACAGCGCTAAGAACTGCATGATCTCCGCAGCCCGGACACCATCTGACTTCCTGATCGCTTTTAAAATCTTTAGAAGTATATTGTGCTACAACTGATTCTGCCATTTTATTCATCCTCCAGTAATTTAATGGAATAGTCTTTAATTTCTTTCACCGTGAAAGGAAGTCCCTGGACTTTATTTAGCTGTTCGTATCTGAATTCCTGATAATTCATTCTCAGATAATCGGCAAACTGACCTAAATTTATCTCACAGACCACTATTTTTTTGAACTTTTTAAACACTTCCTTTACATTTTTCGGGAAAGGTTTTATATAGTTGAAATTTGCCAGGCTCACTTTGTGTCCCTCTGCCTGCAATTCCCTTACAGCAGTAACAAGGTGGCCGTATGAACCTCCCCATCCGACTATAAGAAGCTCTCCGGATTCTTCACCATATACTTTCAGATCAGGTACTTTTTCCGCAACCCTTTCGACCTTTTCAGCCCTGATTTTCACCATTTCTTCGTGATTCTCAGGAATGTAAGAAACGGTCCCCTTAATTGTTTTCTCAAGTCCGCCAATCCTGTGCTCCAATCCTGGAGTCCCTGGGAAAGCCCAGGATCTTGTTAACCTTAAGAGGTCCCTTTTATATGGTAAGAACGGGCCATCGCCTGCAATGGCATAAGGAGGATGAATAGCTGGAAGATCGTCCATTTCCGGAATTCTCCAGGGTTCAGAACCATTAGCAATAAACCCGTCTGTAAGGAGTATAACGGGGGTCATATGCTCCATTGCAATTCGGGCAGCTTCAAAAGCAAAATGGAAACAATCTGAAGGAGTACTCGCAGCAATCACAACTACAGGACTCTCACCGTTACGGCCATAAAGGGCTTGCATCAAATCGGCTTGTTCTGTTTTTGTCGGAAGTCCGGTAGAGGGTCCACCTCTCTGAACATTAACAATTACTATTGGTAGTTCTGCCATTACGGCAAGCCCAATTGCTTCTGATTTAAGTGCGAGACCGGGCCCCGAAGTAGATGTCACAGCAAGATAGCCGGCAAAGCTTGCACCAAGAGCAGTACATATACCTGCAATTTCATCCTCGGCCTGAAAACTTTTTACTCCCAGGTCTTTTCTTGCAGCCAGTTCTTCGAGAATTCCAGTTGCCGGGGTGATGGGGTATGAACCTATAAAAAGCTTTAGACCAGCTCTTTCAGCGGCAGCAATAAATCCCCATGCGGTAGCCACATTACCATTTATATTTCTGTATTTGCCCCTGGCAATGGGTGCAGGATTAATTCTTACAGGCCTTAATGCCTCAATCGTTTCTGCATAGTAATATCCGGCCCTTAAAGCAATTTTATTAGCCTTGGCAACCTCTGGCTTATTTTTAAATTTTTTGTCGCAAAAATCCTCAGTGTAACCCAGTTTCCTGTCAAAAAGCCAATAAACCATTCCTAAAGCAAACATGTTTTTTGTACGGATAACAGTTTTGGTATCCAGTCCCAGATCCTTCAATGCTTCCCTGACCATTGAAGTTATTGGTGTAGCAATGATATTATAAGTTTCCAGTTTTTCCTCCTTTATCGGATCTTCCTTATAACCTGCCTTTTCTATATTTTTTTCTGTAAAGTTGTCTGAATCATAAATAATTGTACTTCCTTCATTTATCCACCTCACATTCGCCTTTATTGCAGCAGGATTCATAGCAATAAGAACATCGGCATAATCACCAGGAGTGTTTATCTCAGTATGACCCATATGGATAGTAAATCCCGAAACACCTCCAACTGTCCCCTGAGGGGCACGAACTTCGGCAGGATAGTCCGGAAAGGTTGACAGATCGTTGCCATACAATGCTGCTGTGTCGGAAAATAATGTTCCGGTAAGCTGCATCCCGTCACCCGAATCACCGGAAAACCGGATTACAACCTCGTTCTTCTCGATTAGCTTTGAACTTTTACTCATAATACCTGTGTTTCTCAAGCGACCATTTTTATAAGCTCATTAAAAGTAAATGCATACGAAAACATATTGAGCTTCATATGCATCGAGCGTACTAATTCATTTCTTTTTCTAACAGTTAAAAATTAGCTAACTGTTATTAAAACACAAAATTACGTTATTATAAATTCAAAATTCATTTTATGCGGGCAAAATCAATATGATATTGATCATGTTTCAGTTTACTATACCATGTACTCACCCCCCGGCCCTCGGAAAATGAAATCCATCCCATCTGCCAACCCCTTCCCAAATCAAATCCAACCCATCCCCCAACCCCTTCCCAAATCAAATCCAACCCATCCCCCAACCCCTTCCCAAATCAAATCCAACCCATCCCCCAACCCCTTCCCTTAAAATTAAGGGAAGGGGAGTAATACACTGTATATTAATTAGTTCCCCCTTCCCTTATCCTTAAGGGAAGGGGGCCAGGGGGATGGGTTCAGGGGGCCAGGGGGATGGGTTCAGTAGCCAGGGGGATGGGTTCAGGGGGACAGGGGGATGGGTTCAGGGGGACAGGGGAATGGGTTATTTTTCTTCATGGGGGCCAGCTGCATATGGTTCAGAATATCGAATAGGTGTATTTGTTTTATATTTGTCATTTAAAAAAGGATAGATCCATGCCATTAATAAAAAAGGTAAGAGGTATTGACCCACAGATCGGTAAGGGTTGTTATCTGGCTGACAATGCAACAGTTATAGGCGATACTGTAATAGGAGATTATTGCAGCATCTGGTTTAATACAGTATTAAGGGGTGATGTTAATTCGATCAGAATTGGCAATAAGGTCAATATACAGGATGGTGCAGTATTGCACTGTCTCTATCAGAAATCTGTAATTGAGATTGGCGATAATGTCTCTATAGGTCATAACGTTATAGTACATGGAGCTAAAATCAGCAATAATGTCCTCATCGGTATGGGAGCAATTATACTGGATAATGCGGTTATAGGCGAGAACTCAATTATCGCGGCAGGAGCTCTTGTTCTTGCCGGAACAATAGTTGAACCCGGAAGCATCTGGGGAGGTGTTCCGGCAAAATTCATAAAGAAAATTGAACCCGGGCAGACAAAGGAAATGATTATAAGGATTGCAGATAACTATCTGATGTATGCAGGATGGTTTGAATCAGAAGGCTGATAATTCCGGAATTCATCCATTAATTCCAGATATCTGCTTTCTGCAGGTTAATCTCTCCTTCAAAGAACATCCGGGCAATTTTTTCGAAATAATCTGTATAATCAGACACAAAGAACTGATCATTTACTGTCCCTGAATTATTGATCAGGTTATTTTTTTCGAGAACCTCACGTAGTATTGCTGAGACGATCCTTGCTGAATCAACTACCTCAACATTGAAATTAAAGAACTTGCTTATCTGGTTCCTGATGATGGGATAATGGGTACAGCCTAATATAAGAGCCTGAATGCCGGAGAGAGACTCATTTGATAGATAAGTGCGGATTATTGCATTGCTGATATCGTCGAAAATGAAACCTTCCTCTATCATTGGAACGAACAGAGGTGTTGCCATGGAGACTATTGAAGTATTGAGGGTCTTACTGGTAACTTTTTGTTCATAAGTTCCTGAGCTTATTGTTCTTTTGGTACCAATTACACCTATTTTGCTGAAGTTCCTTGTAGAAATATAATCAACAACCGGATCGATTACATCGAGCAGTATTGTTTTATTTCCAAATACTCCTTTCAGGTACTCAAATGCTGAAGCAGAAGCCGAATTACAGGCAATGAGTACTGCTTTTGCGTTATGGTCCAGAAGAAATTCGGTTATCTTAAGTGAATAGAATCTTATAGATTCCTCTGATTTATCACCATAGGGAAGATGTGCTGTATCACCAAAGTATATAAGGCTTTCTCCGGGCAGAATCTGCTTTATCGCATGCGCAACAGTCAGGCCACCGACACCCGAATCAAATATACCGATAGGCTGGTTCTTCACTCTACTTTTATAAAAAAATGACCATCCTGTTATGGATGGTCAAAAGATATGATAAAATGATTTATTTCAATCCAAGTTTTGTTTTGACTACCGATAAAATATTTGTGCTCTTTGTTTCGTCAAAATAGAGTAGCTGACCTTTTGCGACATCAAACACATATATATAGCCACCCTCCTTACCAACATCCTTTATAGCTTTATCTGCCTTATTGAAAATCGGTTGATAGAGTGCAGTCTGTTGTTCCTGGAGTGTTGTCTGAGCATTTGTCTGGAATGTCTGAATCCTGGTCTGCATATCATTCAATTCCTGCTCTTTAGTCTGCCTGACAAGTTCTGTGAGTGTCTTCATTTCTTTAGTGTAAGCATCAGCTTTATTATTAAGTTCAACTCGTAAAAGTTCAAGAGCATTAACCAGTTCTTTCTGCTGCTTCTCAAGTTTGACAGTTGCTGAATCATACTCAGGCATTGATTTGATCAGTTCATCACTGTTAATATGTGCAAATTTAAAGCCCTGCGCGAGAGCATTCTGCCCAACAAACATAGCCATCAAAGCAATAGCCCCAATTCCTAAAAATCTTTTCATATTGAAGTAAATTTTGTTTTACAATTTGTACAAAAGTAATTAATTAATTTTTATAACCTAATTTTTGCAAAACCTGGTCGCTTATGTCATATTTAGGATTTGCAAAAAGGATATTTCCTCCTGCTGCAGAATCAAATATAACAGCATAACTCCCATCCACGGCTATCTCTTTAATTGCCTTCAGGATTTCGTCCTGGATCGGTTTTACCAGCTCTTCACGCTTTTTAAATAATTCGCCTTGCATTCCAAAGTATTTATTCTGAAGATCTTTCATTTCTTTTTCCTTGGTAATAATAGCTTCTTCTCTTTTAGTCTTCATATCCTGCGAAAGCAGAACAGATTCATTCTGATATGATTTATACATTTGCTCAACAACAGCATAACCGTCAGCAACCTCTTTTTCCCATTGCTTGGAAAGTTTGTCAAGTTGTTCCTGTGCTGTATTAAACGAAGGAATATTTTTCCTGATATACTCCGTATCAACAAATGCATATTTCTGTGAAAATGCTGCTGCAGTTGTCAGCAAAATCACTACTGCTAAAACGCTTATTTTTTTCATAATCATCAAAATTTAAATTCAACTTAATTAAAATTGCTGGCCAATCACGAATTGGAATTGAGATTTATTAGCGCTTGGTTGACCCGGGACAGCATCAAAACCGTATCCCCAGTCGATACCTAAAAGCCCAAACATTGGCAGGTTGGCTCGCACGCCGATACCTGCTGAGCGGTACATTCTGAACGGGTTAAACTGCTTCAGCTCATACCATGCTTTTCCTGTTTCAAGGAAAGCCAGACCATAAATTGTAGCCTGTGCATTCAATGAAACAGGATAACGTAGTTCAAAAGTAATCTTGGAGTATACATTACCCACAGGCCTACCCTGATTATCAATTGGTGTTGCGGATCCGTTAGAGTACCCTCTTAATCCAATGACCTCCCTGCCATAAAAACTGTAGCCTGACATACCATCACCACCCAGGTAAAAGTTTTCAAACGGCGATGGTCCGATACTTTTATTATAAAAACCTAGGTACCCAAAGGCAAACTTGGTATTAAGTATCAGTTTATCATTTGTTGAAATCGGGTAATAGTAGTCTGCTTTAAAGGTCCATTTATGGTATTCTATCCACCTGTATTTTTCTTGTTGGGTTGCATTTGTATAATCTTTCCCTGAAATCGATGAATAAGGAGGAGTAGCCTGAACTGAAAGCGAGAAACTCGATCCGGTTCTTGGGTAAATAAGGTTTGGTGCTGTTGAAAACCTCATTAATCTTGCAGTGACACTAAAGATATTTGAATTGCCATTGTCAAAAAGAAACTGATATTGAGTATAATTAGTCAGACTGTATCGCTGATAGCCTAGCTCTCCGGAAAGGGAGAACCAGTCGTCAGGCCACTGAAGACGTTTTCCGATTCCGAGGGATGCACCATCAATAATCATCGATTGGCGGCCATCTTCCCCTTTTCGCATCCCGTTTGTCATCATAGCACGGGTAAGAGAGATAGATAAGTTGTTCGGATTCTTGCCACCAAGCCACGGTTCAATAAAAGAAATATTGTACGACTGATAGATACGTCCGTTTGTCTGAACCCTGAAATTCAACGACTGACCATCACCTGAAGGATAGGGACGCCAGTCCTTCCATTTGAAAAAATTACGCATGGCAAAATTGTTGAATCTGACTCCAACGGTTCCAACGAGCATCCCGGCACCCCAGCCACCTGAAATTTCGAATTGATCATTTGCTCTCTCTTCCAGCTTATAGAGAAGATCTACTGTACCATTAATGTGGTCAGGAATTGGCTCAGGACTTATTTTTTCTGGATCAAAATGCCCCAGTACTCCGATCTGCCTGCTTGAGCGCATAATAGCATCTTTACTGAACAGGTCACCCGGTAGAGTGTATAATTCCCTTCGTGCAACATGTTCATTTGTTCTGGTGTTACCACTTATGATTACATTATTAAGATAAGCCTGATCCCCTTCAACAACCCTTACTTCGAGATCAATCGAATCACCCTCAATCTTTGCTTCAACAGGTGTCAGGCTTGAAAACAAATAGCCATGATCCATGTAAAGTGAACTTACAGCATCTTCCTTTGTATTAAGTCTCTCATTTAAAAGAGTCTGATTAAAGACTGAACCCTTTTCTATATTTAACGCTTTATCGAGAAGCTGGGTGGGATAAATGCTGTTCCCGGTCCATTTAATATCCCTTATGAAATATTGTTTACCTTCCTGAACTTTTATGACCAGTGCAACCCTGGCATCAGAAACAGGATAAACCGAATCAGACAGAATGGCAAAATCTTTAAATCCGTTATCATTATAAAAGGTAACGAGCTTATCCTTATCCTCTAAAAATTTTTCAGGAATATACTTCGATGATCTGAAAAAGTTCCAGTTTTTAACCTTTGTACCTTTCATCTGCCTCTTGAGCTTATTTGCATCGTAGTTTTCAAGACCGACAAATTTAATAGAGGCAATTTTAACTTTTTTGCCCTTGTCAACATTAATTGTAAGAGTTACGTTGTTGGGCTGGCTGGGATCATCTTTTTGAATATAGGTAACCCTGGTATTCATGAATCCTTTAGCTATATAATGATCTTTAATGATCTTTTCAGTATTATTCAGAACATATGGTGTAACCTGTGAACCATTCGGCAGGCTAATTTTTTCTGTAAGATCCTGAGATTCGGATTGCCGGATACCGAGAAGTTTAAGGGATGAGAGGCGTGGTCTCTCCTGGAGGTAAATATCGAGAGTGATTTTATTCCCCTCTGTTTTAGTTATTGTAATCCGGATATCTGAAAAAAGTCCCTGTTCCCATAATTTCTTTGCTGCCTGGGTAATAGCTTCGCCCGGAACTGATATCTCCTTACCGATTCTTAATCCGGAGATCCCAATAAGAGCATTGGTATCAAGAAACCTGATGCCCGACACAGTTACACCATCAAGTATATAATCAGCCGGTTCAAGGTAGTTGGCAATATCCTTCTTCTCCTGTGCATTTAGTGATAAACCCATAAATATCAGCAAAATAGCTGCTAAAGCATTTTTCAATCTTTTAATAATCATATTTTATTATTTTTCCAATACCTGTTCACTCGTTTTTCCAAATCGTCTCTCCCTTTTCTGGAAGTCTATTATTGCTTTATAAAACTCTTCCTTGCTAAAATCAGGCCAAAGTAACTCGGTAAAATATAATTCTGTGTATGCAAGCTGCCACAGAAGAAAATTACTTATCCTCAACTCGCCACTGGTCCTGATTAAAAGTTCAGGATCAGGAATGCCGCAGGTTGTAAGATATTTTTCAAAGTCATCTTCCCTAATTTCCCCCGGTTCGATGAGTCCGTTTTTAACATCGGCTGCCAATTTCCTGGTTGCGTTCAGTATCTCCCATCGTGAGCTGTAGCTCAGGGCAATAACCAGTGTGAGACCATCTGCTGATGAAGTCAGCTCAATAGTATTGAATAATCTTTTTCTCACATCCTCAGCCAGTCTGTTAACATCACCAATTGCTTTAAGCCTGATATTATTCTTTATCAGTGTATCAGTCTCATTATTAAGAGACTGAACCATAATATCCATTAATGCTGATATTTCATCATCAGGTCTGCCCCAGTTTTCAGTCGAAAAAGCATACAAAGTAAGATACCTCAGCCCAAGTTCTGCTGCACATTCAATAACCTCCCTAAGGGCTTTTACACCTTGTTGATGTCCAAAAACCCTTTCCTTGCCACGAAGTCTTGCCCATCTGCCATTGCCATCCATAATGATGGCAATATGAACAGGCAGTTTGTTTGTATTTATGTTCTTTTTCAACGACATAATTCAACGTTTTCTCCGGGTATCCACATCATTATATGCCGGGCATCCGAGAAGTCTGTTATACATTTTCCAGGTCAGTGATATGCCTGTAAAAGTATACCAGTCATTATTATGAAGCCATGAATAATCTGATGGTGCTATCAAATCTTTTAAGCCGTCAAAGTTATCATAAAAAGTTTTACGAAAACCATATTCTGCTTCTAACCCGAAATTTTTATAGAAATTGATTTTGAACCCTACAGAAAATGGTATAACAGGTTGATAAGTAAATACTGTGGTATTGATGAATGCCAAACCGACGCCACCTGCTATATAAGGAGAGTAATTCCATCGTTTCCCCCTTGACGAATAAGGGAAAAAATTAAATTCGAACTGGCCTGCCCATTCTCCTACGTAACCTGAAAAAGAGGCACCCCGGGCCTGTTGAAAAGCATTCCTGAAATCATGATCGTTAGCCCTTATTCCGCCGATAATCAAACTGGTTCTTATCGACTGACGCGGATGTAAATTATATCTGTAGAATACTCCAGCGGCAGGTAGTGGCTTGTATAAAAGTCTGTTTGGATTTATATCACCAATATAAGATGAGACACCGGCAAATACACCGAAATCAGCTTGCTTTTGTCCTGATAAAGACAAAGAAAGTGAAACAAGAAAAAAAAACAAATAAAAATTTTTCATTAAGAAGGAGAACCGGTTCAAAATTTCTGTTTACTTAAAAATGAAGGCAATCCCTTGTCGTTTGTCCTGATTTTGTAAATAAACGTGAAGTTTAAAAAATAATAAACGTCATTTGAACTGGAATGTTGTGAAGTATATCCATCAAGATAATCAGTAAATGAATATCTGCCTCCGAATTCGATGCCCAGATTATATTGCGGTTTAAAAAGCAAGGTTGCACCAACACCTACAGGGATAACCGGGGCAAATCCTCGGCTTTGTAATCCCATAGCCGCAAGCCTTTGATTCCTGTTAACATTATAGCTGACTCCTCCTACCCCAAGAAAAGTATAAAATTCAAGCGCTGAAAAGAGGGTTGCATTTTCACCTCCTTTCCCGGAACTGAAAAGATAACTATCACCAAGATTACTCTTAATAAAATAGTACTCAGCCATAAAAGAGGGTTCAAAAATTGAAGTCCTGGCCTCAAATCCCCTGGCTTCATTTGAGCCGCGGGAATCGATAGCGTGCAGCATCCCGTATGCAAGATTTAATCTTACATTGAAATTATTAAGAACCTTGTATTTAAGGCCAACAGACAAATTAAATCGTGTTTGTGAAAAGATGATATCCTTAAGTCCTAATATATTCTTACCTTGTGAGAAACCCCCTATATCGCCAAAAAACTGTGTAGTACCTATACCTGCTATTGCCTCATATCTATGCCTGCGCCATAGCTCCTGACCGGTGGAAATCTGTATCAGAATAAAAAACAATATAATAACAGCAGCGGTGCGTTTCATAATTATAATTGTTAAATTACTAATACAAATATAATAATCTATTTTTAATTTCTCTTATCTGCACCCCACATTAGCTTATTCCTCAGAGTACTATAAAAATCTCTTCCTTTTAACATTACAGTCTTTAGCTTATCGGGCGCCTGTACAATATGAAGATCCCTTCCAAATGAAACCCTTTCTGACTTATAATCACATGTTGCCAGGTATCCCTTGCTTCGCCCCTCCACGATCATTCTGAGTTTACTTTTGCCTGACAGCACAATTGGCCTGATAGTAAGATTATGTGGTGAAATAGGAGAAATAACTATGCTTTCATCCTCAGGTGATAAAATCGGACCACCAACGCTCAGGTTATAAGCAGTCGATCCGGTGGCTGTCGATACTATCAATCCATCAGCCCAGTAAGTATTTAAGTAAATACCATCAACATATACCAGAATTGTGATCATATTGAGGTCCGCCTTCTGGATTGTTATTTCGTTTAAAGCGACAGGCGCTGAACCATTAAAGAGATCAGATGGCTCTGTAATTTCCAGAAGAGACCGATTAATTATTTCATAATCTCCTAAATACAGCTGATCCAGACTCTGACTTATCTCCTCCTCTGAAATATTTGAAAGAAAGCCAAGCCGGCCAGTGTTAATACCTGCAACGGGTATTCCCAGGTCTTTTACCATCAGCATTGTCTCAAGAAAAGTACCATCGCCTCCAACACTTAAGACAAGGTCGGGCAGACCTGATAAAGTATTAAGGTCAGAAAATCTTTCAATCATAGCCCCTTCCGTACAAAAACCATTACCCCCGGTGTTTTCATGGAGCTGGATTTTCACCCCTTTGATGCATAATTCATTCACAAGCCGCTGGATAACCTCCCTGGTTCTTGAACTACTCTCCTGATTGTAGATTGCTACCCGTGCAAGCATATGGAGATCAGATATTAAGATATTTCAGAAACATGTCATACCTTTCTGAATAAAACCGGTCCATAGAATCATCTGTTGTGACCCACGTATTGACTTCATAATTATATCTTTCAAAGGTTCTTATAACAGATGTCAAATCGCTGGAATTTAATTTTAGCGTGACTTCCAGCCTTGTTGATTCAGGTGGGGAAGTCAGATACATACTTAATACTTTAATATTATTGCCCTCGACTATTTGAGCAATCTGCGACAAAGAATAATCTCTTTCAAGAAGCTCAATTACAATAATACCGCCTGGCTGATCCATTGAGGAAATTCCGGCAATATGACGGATCAGATCGTTGGTGGTTATTGATCCTTTGTAATGATTGTTTTCATCAAGGACAGGCACAATAGTGAGCTTTAATTTTGAAGCAAGGCCAATCACCTCAAAGAGATGCTGTCCAAGAGTAACATATGGCTTGAAAAGCGTAAGACGATGATTGCCAATAGGTTCTTCAGGTTGATTCATATCGTAAATATCAGCATCAGAAATCAATCCCAGAAAATCCTGATTATTAACTATCGGGAGATGAGAAATCCGGAAAGCTTCCATCCAGTTAAGGGCTGTCTGCCCTGAATCTGATGTTTTCAGGGAAGGTATTACTTCCGATATGAGATCTTTTGCAATCATCGCTCAATAAAGAGGTTTTATTTTTCAACTAAATTAACAAAAAAAAACAGCAGTTGTTGTATTTTTACACCACAATTAATGTCTGAAGTAATAACACAATACCATAAATGACCAAACTTAGTGTTAATATAAACAAGATCGCAACCATAAGAAATGCCAGGGGAGGGAATATACCTGATGTCAGACTGGCTGCAATAAACTGCCAGCTCTTTGGGGCAGATGGTATCACCGTTCATCCGCGCCCCGATGAAAGACACATCCGATTTAAAGATCTTTTGGAAATAAAACCAATCATAACAACAGAGTTTAATATAGAAGGCTATCCCTCCCCTGACTTCATCAAACTGGTAATCTCTGTCGCACCTCACCAGGTAACTCTTGTGCCTGATCCGCCCGAAGCAATTACATCGAATACTGGATGGAATACACTAAAAAACAGATCGTTCCTTACAGATGTCATTTCTCAGTTCAGGGAGAGCAGTATCAGGACATCTATTTTTGTTGATACTGATCCTGTAAATATTGAAAATGCTGTCAGGACAGGCACCGACAGAATTGAACTTTATACTGAACCTTATGCAAGTACTTTTAGTGTTAACCCTGAATCAGCAGTCAGACCTTTTATCAATGCAGCCATAATAGCAAGACAATCAGGACTTGGGCTTAATGCCGGACATGATCTGAATCTTGAAAATCTCAAGTATTTTCATTCAAATATACCTTGGCTTGATGAGGTATCGATTGGTCATGCCCTCATTTCAGACGCTCTTTATCTGGGTCTGGAAAACACTATTCAGATGTACAAACGGCAACTGAAAGGTTAATTTATCATGGATCTTTTTTACAGGAAATTTGGAGACGGACCTCCTCTCTTTATATTACATGGTCTTTATGGTTCCTCAGATAACTGGGTGACCATTGCCAAAAAATTATCAGATAATTTCACCGTTTACCTTCCCGATATGAGAAATCACGGGCAATCACCTCACAGTAATATTCATAATTATGATTCAATGAGTCTTGATCTTTTTGAACTGACTGAAGCACTAAAAATCAATAAATTATTTCTTGCAGGTCACAGTATGGGAGGGAAAGTTGCGGTTAATTTTACCCTGAGATGGCCCGAAAAGATTAATTCACTGGTTATTATTGATATATCTCCTTTCAAAGCTGCCACTCCTGAAAGGAAATTCTATGAGGAACACAGGAATATTCTTGAAGCCATTTTAGCAGCTGATCTCTCAGGAGTAAGAACAAGAGCCGAGGCAGAAGCATTATTTGTAAAAAGTATCGAATCGGAAAAAACCCGGGGATTGATACTGAAAAATCTTCAGAGGACCAGAGATAATATTTTTATATGGAAAATGAACATAAAATCCCTCTATGATAATCTTGAAAACATAGTAAGTGGTTTGCCTCGTCCTACTCCTGACACAGAGACTGTGACAGGATTTCCTGTTACGGTAATAAAAGGAGAAAATTCCGACTATCTTCTTCCTGGTGAGTTTGAGGCAATTCAAAAACTATTCCCATCTGCAGAACTTGTCATTATAAAAAATGCCGGACACTGGGTGCATACTGAAAGGCCGGAGGAAATTACAGAGATCCTGTTGAATCAACTTAAGGGTTAATCATAAGAAAGTTGTTACAGATTCAATATTATCTGTACTTATCGGAGTATCATTCATGAAGCGAAGTAATATCCTTGCTACAGCAAGAACATCTTTTTCACAATATGTAACTATTCTCCTAAGGTCATGCTCAAGCCAGTATATATCTGCTACCATACTTCCGTCAATATCATCCTTTGGAGATGGAAAACCAAGAATTGATGAGAGCAGATCGAGAGAAGTATAGCTCTTATAATCTCCAAATTTCCACAATTCCATCGTATCCAGCAGTTTAATTTCCCAGGGTTTCTTGCCTGCATTATTCAGTATATTGGGAATTCGGATTCCATTAATGATCATCCTTCGTGCGATATAAGGATAGTCAAATTCCTTGCCGTTATGTGCACACAGAATGGCTTCCCTGTTCTTTGAGAATTTCGAGATCATTTCAGAAAACTCGTTAAGGATAAGCTTTTCATCATCGCCAAAAAATGATTTCAGCCTGAATCCATATGGAGCCTTGTCTTTTAACATCCCGACAGATATGCAGATAATCTTTCCGAATTCGGCATAAATTCCCGCCCTCTGATAAACAGCAGATGCAGTCTGATCCTCTTTCCTGAAATTTGATGATTTTTTGTCCCACAAAATCTGTTTTGCGGGATCAAGGCTATCAAATGATACCGAATGTGGAACGGTCTCAATGTCAAGGAAAACGATGTCTCCGGGATTAATATTTTCCAGCATGATTATTGAATTAAATTATCTTACATTTTTTCCATTGCCAGATGTTTTTCTATTATTGTAATCAACACCTCAATCCCCACCTGGTTCTCGCCACCGCCCGGGATAATTATGTCGGCATAGCGCTTTGAAGGTTCTATAAACTGAAGGTGAGAGGGTTTTACTGTATCGTGATATCGTTCAAGTACTTTAAGTACACTCCTTCCCCTTTCAACAATGTCACGGGTTATTACCCTGCCAAGCCTGTCATCAGCATCTGCATCTACAAAGACCTTAATATCTAACATATCGCGCAACCCACTATCTGACAGAATAAGAATACCTTCGACCAGTACAACACGAGCCGGTTTGATAGTAATGGTTTCCTTTGATCTCAAACATGTCAGATAAGAATAGATTGGCATTTCGACCTCCAGCCCTGCTTTTAGCAAATGAAGCTGATCAATAAGCAACTGAAATTCAACTGAATCGGGATGATCAAAATTTATTTTCAGACGTTCCTCCAGTGGGATATGACTATTATCTTTATAATAGGCGTCCTGAGGAAGAACTATTACCTCGTTGCTGGCAAAAACCTCTTTAATTTTCCGTACCACTGTTGTTTTTCCCGATCCTGTGCCTCCGGCAATTCCTACTATCAGCATTTATTTATACTTTTGCATACTTAAATCTCTATCAAAAATAACAATTTGCGAGTATTGATTATGATTAAATATGAATTTTAGCAATTAATAAATGACCGAATTATATCCAATCAAGTTTGATCCTATTCTGAAAGACAAGATATGGGGGGGCTATTTACTTGTAAAGAATTATGGTAAAAAAGCAGATCCATCAAGATTGATCGGCGAAAGTTGGGAAATATCTGCTTTGCAGGATTATCTATCGGTTGTGAATAATGGATTTCTTGCAGGAAACAATATTGAAGAGATCATAGAAGTATATATGGGAGATTTTGTGGGAGAAGCTGTTTTTGAAAAGTTTGGAAAGGAATTCCCGCTACTGATCAAACTTATTGAAGCAAAACAGAATCTTTCTGTGCAGGTTCACCCCGGTGATAAACTCGCCAGGGAGAGACATAATGCCTATGGGAAGAGTGAAATGTGGTATATACTTGAGGGCGGCCCTGCTGCAAACATTTACACGGGCTTCACACATCCCATTACAAAAGAAACATTTAAAGATGCTCTTTCGGAAAAAAATCTTGTAAGTTTACTGAATGTCGAAAGTGCAGAACCCGGAGATGTGTTCTTTACTCCGGCAGGAAGAATTCACGCAATTGGCGCGGGAATAACTCTTGTTGAAATCCAGCAGACATCCGATATAACTTACAGATTATTTGACTGGAACCGTCTTGATCCGGGAGGAAAGGCAAGAGATCTGCATATTGATCTGGCAATCGATGCTTTGGACTACAACTCCTCGGGCATAAACAAGATCATAAAAAAACCGGAACCTGACAAAACAGAAAATGTTGTCAGCTGCCCTTATTTCAATACAAATATCTTACATTTTAACAGCCTTATCAGAAAGGATTATAATATTCTTGATTCCTTCATTATTTATGTATGTACTGCAGGAGAATTTATTATTCACTGGGAAAACGGAGCCGAGCTTGTAACAAAAGGAGAAACTGTTCTTTTACCAGCGATGATCCCCGATGTTGTTCTGGAACCAAGGCCAGAGGCAAGAATTCTTGAAGTTTTTATTAATAATGGGAATTTACCACCCAAAATATTTACATCATGAAAACCAATACTATCCTTTTAATTATTTCCATATTAATTATCTTAAACGGGGGCTGTCAGAATAAGCCAAAGAATAAAGTATCATCTCAAAGCGAAAATCAGGTTGACACAACTACCGTAGCAGATACCGGGTTCACGGGAATCAGGCGATATTTTTCCAAAGGTAACCTGGTAAAAGAGGTTACTCTTAAGAATAGCATCAGACAAGGTCTGATGAAGACCTATAATGCGAGCGGACAGCTCTACCAGACATTCTGGTACGAAAAGGGAAAAATTCAGGATACCGCCAGATTATACTTCCCAAATGGCAAAGTATTCCGAACAACACCTTTCAAAGATGACTCGGCACATGGTATTCAGACACAATATTACATGTCGGGAGCGGTTAGAGCTAAACTGAATTTCGTAAATGGTCTGCGTACTCCATACCTTGAAGAGTTTGAGACAAATGGTAAGAAGATCGCTTCATATCCTGATCTTGTGATCAGAACAAAAGATGACTATATTATGAATGGCACCTTCAAAATATACCTCGAACTGACTGAGAAAGAGACAAAAGCCAACTATTATCGGGGAGAATATATTGACGGCCTTTTCAGTCCAAAAAAATATTCAAAAATAAATTCATCCGAAACAACGGGTTATCTTGAGCTCAGGAAATCAGCAAATCCCGGGAATAATTATGTGGGAATAATTGCAGAAATATTGACTCCCCTCGGCAACAGATACCTGGTATTCAAAAAAATTGAACTTCCTTACAACGACTTAAAATAAAGCTTAAAATCATTGATTATCCGATCTGCAGAATTTGTAAAGAGCAGTGCTGTGCTTTCCCAGTGTCCTGAACCTTCAAAGCCTGAATTTGCTTTTATCGGAAGATCCAATGTAGGCAAATCTTCGCTGATAAATATGATTACAGGGTGGTCGAAGCTGGCAAAAACATCTGGTCAGCCAGGGAAAACACGCACTATCAACCACTTCATCATAAATGATGAATGGTATCTGGCCGACCTGCCTGGTTATGGTTATGCAAAAGTTCCGGCAAAAATGAGGGAAAACTGGGTCAGGGAGGTTGAAAACTATATTGTAAACAGAGAAAACCTTGTTGTTCTTTTTGTTCTTCTCGACTGCAGGATAAAACCACAGGAAATAGATCTTCATTTTATGGAAATGGTCGGATTAAGCCAGCTGGCTTTTGTCCGGGTATTTACCAAAACAGACAAACTTAAAAAAACCGAAATTGAAAATTCCATAAGTCTTTACAACAAAGTAATGCTTGAAAAATGGGAAGAATTGCCTGAAACTTTTATTTCATCTGCCATAAACAGATCAGGCAGGGAAGAAATACTGAACTTTATTGAACAATCTATTAACAATTACAAAAACGTAATATAAGATTGTCGGGATTTTCTATTTTTGTAATAATATTTTAACCTGAATTTTTAACAGCTAAATCACCGGAAAATGTATGGTAAGGGACCTATGAAACTTTTTTCCTGCAGGGCTTCAAGAGATCTGGCCCAGAAGATTGCAGATGAACTTAAAATTGAGCTTGGAAAAAGCTCTGTTACAGAATTCAGTGACGGAGAATTCCAGCCATGTTATGACGAATCTGTGAGAGGCAGTATGGTTTTCATTGTTCAGTCAACCAATCCTCCGGCTGATAACCTGTTTGAATTGCTGCTGATGATCGATGCTGCAAAAAGGGCTTCTGCATATAAAGTTATTGCTGTGATCCCATATTATGGTTTCGCCCGGCAGGACCGTAAGGACCGGCCCAGGGTCTCCATCGGATCAAAACTATCTGCTGATCTGCTCAGCGCTGCAGGTGTCGACAGGATTATTACCATGGATCTGCATGCTGATCAGATCCAGGCCTTTTTTGATGTTCCTGTTGACCACCTTTTTGGTTCTGCTATTTTTGCACCCTATATCGAAAAACTCAGGTTAGACAATCTTACTATTTCAGCTCCCGACATGGGTGGATCAAAAAGAGCAAATGCATATGCCAGGCACCTTCAATCTGAAATGGTTCTTTGCTATAAGCTCAGAAAGAAACCCAATGTAGTCGAAGAAATGTCAATTATTGGTGAGGTTGAGGGGCGTAATGTTATTATTATTGATGATATGGTTGATACTGCAGGAACACTTGTACTGGCAGCTAAAATGATGATGGAAAGAGGAGCAAAAAGTATAAGAGCATTTGCAACACATCCAGTCCTTTCAGGGAATGCCGTGGATAGAATAAATGACTCTCCTATCGAAGAACTTGTAGTTACTGACTCCATGCCTTTCATTAATCATTCTCCAAAAATTAAAATACTCTCTATAGCTGAAATATTTGCTCTCACTATCCAGGCCGTAAATACAAATCAGTCCATTAGCACTAATTTTGTATTCTGATTCTTTTGTGCTATATTTGCCAGCCAAATTTTTAAAAAAAATGTCAAACGTGTAATGGGAGGTTATCGTGGCGATAACTTTGAGTAGCACAACAACTTAAAGACAAATGAAAACTATCGAAATTAATGGTACTGTAAGAAAAGAGCTCGGTAAAAAAAGTTCAAAAGAGTTGAGGAAAGCAAATAATGTTCC
Source organism: uncultured Bacteroidales bacterium (assembly GCA_963813405.1). GTDB lineage: Bacteria > Bacteroidota > Bacteroidia > Bacteroidales > VadinHA17 > LD21. The sequence goes on along the minus strand of CAWEYU010000005.1, from coordinate 287,372 downwards.
TTGTGTAATTTATGGCGGTAAAGAAAACATCCATTTTTATACTCATGAGAATAATTTTAAAAATCTTGTCTACACTGCGGATGCTCACCTTGTTAATCTTAAATTAGAAGATAAAGTTTATTCTTTGGTCTTAAAAGACATTCAGTTTCACCCGGTCAATGATAGGATTATTCATGCTGATTTTACTGAAATCGCTGAAAATAAGCCCATTACAATTGCTATTCCAATCAAGGTATCAGGTGATTCTGTTGGCGTATTAGCTGGCGGAAAACTCAGGATCAGAAGAAGAAACCTTTTGGTCAAAGGATTTCCGAATGACATACCTGAATTTCTTCCAATAGATATCACAGATGTTAAAATTCATCAGTCAATAAAAGTTGGTGACCTTTCCTTTGATAAAATAGAACTGCTCGATCCGAAAAGATCAATGGTTCTGGCAGTAGCTACATCCCGCGTTGCACAGAAAACACCTGAGGAACTTGAAGCAGAAGAAGCAGCCGCAGCTTTGGCAGCAGCTCCTGCAACCGAGGTCGCTACTGAAGAAAAATAAACTTCTATTATTTTTATTACCAAAAATCAGGCACATTGAAATATCTGATAGTTGGTCTGGGAAATATCGGTGAAGAGTACAAAAACACCCGTCATAATATAGGATTTACAGTATTGGATGCTATGGCAATGGCATCCAATACTGTTTTTACCGATAAAAGATACGGAGCCGTTTGCCAGGTAAAACATAAGGGACGTACATTTATTCTCCTGAAACCTTCAACTTATATGAATCTAAGTGGCCATGCCGTTGACTACTGGATGAAGAAGGAGAAAGTAGAAACCGAAAATATGCTTGTTATTGTGGATGATCTGGCACTCCCCACCGGTACAATAAGAATGAGACCCAGGGGAGGCCCCGGAGGACATAACGGACTAGCACATATCAATCTTATACTCGGATCCGACAATTATGCAAGGATAAGGATCGGGATAGGAAATTCTTTCAGAAAAGGAGCCCAGAGAGATTATGTTCTCGGTATATGGACTCCTGAAGAGAAAAAATTCATTGAAGAAAGAGTTGCCATTGTAGTTGAAATGATAAAATCATTCGGAACAGCCGGACTTGAGCTTACGATGACAACCTTTAATAGAATCGGAAAACCTCCTGCTGAAGGAACATTCGGTCAGTCATCACCTGTACCCACTGAAAAATAGACAGTTCAAATGTCAGGGAATAATGAAATACGAATTGACAAGTTCCTGTGGGCGGTAAGAATATTTAAAACAAGAAGCATAGCTTCTGAAGCCTGCAGAAAAGGAAGAGTATCAATAAATGATATCCAGGTAAAACCCTCCAGAATAGTAAATGAGAATGAAGTTGTCACTGTCAGAAAACTACCCGTGATATATTCCTACAGAATTATTCAAACCATTGAAAACAGGGTAGCGGCAAAGCTGGTAAATCTTTATATCGATGATATTACCCCTGAGACTGAAAAAAGCAAGCTTATAAACAGGGAGATTGGCGGATTCGGATACCGAAACAGGGGTACCGGCCGGCCTACAAAGAGAGAGAGAAGAAATATTGACAGACTAAAAGAGGACCTGGAGAATAGTTGAAATAAATCCATTTTTTTTAACTTGCACTCAAACAGGGAAAACAGATTTTGACCGGTTTCGAATGAAATTTGGATATATAACTTTGGCCTGATGGGGCGTGAAAACATAGAAAAATATTCTGCCAGATATGCTGTTCTAAAATCTGTTGCCAATTTCTGGCATAACAATTTTTTCTACAGAAAAGTAATTGTTATCGGGAGGGATAACATTAATCCAAATGACTATCTGATATTTGCCCCCAATCATCAGAATGCACTTATGGATGCCCTTGCTGTCCTGTTTACACATAAAGGACAACCTGTATTTCTTGCAAGGGCCGATATCTTCAAAAACAGATTCATCGCTTCAATTCTTTATTTTCTCAAAATTCTGCCGGTTTACCGCCTCAGGGATGGTTTTATTAATGTTAAAGGCAATGATGTCATATTTGACAAAACTATTGAGGTACTTAGACATAAGAATGGTGTTGTAATTCTTCCCGAAGGAAATCATGAAGGAATAAGACGGCTGAGGCAACTCAAAAAGGGTATCTGCCGTGTTGCATTCCAGGCAGATGAAGCAACCGGGTTTAGCCTTAATATAAAGATCATTCCTGTAGGTATTGAGTTTACGCATTATTCCAGAATAAGACAGGTTCTGACAGTAGTTTATGGTAAACCCATAGAGATTTCGCAGTTTCATGATTCTTACAGAACAAATCCTCAAAGAGCCATGAATGATCTCAGAGCTCTTCTTTCCAGTGAAATGGAGAAGAATATGGTCCACATAGAATCCGAGGATGATTATGAAGCCATTGATGAACTCAGAAGTATTATTAACGGTAAATACAGTGATGATACAAGGATGCCTAAACTCTTCCGCGACAGGATTCTTATTAATAAGCTGAACCGACTAAAGACAACTGCATCGGATACTTATACAAAAATTTGTCAATTAAGCCTCAGGATTAAAGAAAAAGCAAAAAAACTCAAAACCGATTACAGACTTCTTGAAAAGAAGCGTCATCCCCTTTTTGCTATTCTGATGGGGGTCGTTGGTCTGATCATAAGTTTTCCATTATTTGTGTTCGGTTTTATCTTTAACTTTGTTTTCCTTCAGATACCTAACATACAAATTAAAAAAGTCATTGATATTCAATTTCATAGCTCAATAAGGTATGCAATTTCACTTGTTCTGGCTATAGTATTATTACCGGTCTATCTGATCCTTTGTTATGCACTGATCACCCCCTGGTGGCTGGCCATATTAATCTTTATTTCAATACCTGCATCAGGCCTGTTCTCATGGAGTTATTATCTTCTCTTACGAAGGATCATTGGTGGATTGCGAATTAGAAACATGATGATGAAAGCCAATGAGGAATATCAACAGCTTAAAAAGGATCATGAAGAGTTATTGGCACTGATCTCTAAATTATAGAAATAGTAAATGATATTATTTGAAGGAAAAACAGTGTGGATAACCGGGGCTTCATCCGGGATCGGTGAATGTCTTGTTTACTCATTTGTAAAGAGAGGTGCTACGGTAATTGCATCTTCCAATGAGCCTTCTGAACTTGAAAGAGTCAAAAAAGGATGTGGTGGACTTTCCGGAAAAGTTTTTTGTGTCCCGTTTGATCTGTCGGATACTTCAGAAATAGCTAAGATAGTCAAAGAACAGTTAAGCCTGACCGGGAAAATAGATTACCTGCTGAATATCGGTGGCATCAGTCAGCGCGCTTTGATAAAGGATACACCACTATGGCTTGACAGAAAAATTATGGAGATTAATTATTTCGGTACAATAGCCCTCACCAAAGCCGTCCTTCCTTATATGATAGCTCAAAAGTCGGGACATGTTCTTGCTACCAGCAGTATATCAGGAAGATTCGGGTTTCCGCTACGTTCTGCTTATTCAGCTTCAAAACAGGCACTGCATGGCTTCTTTGAGACCCTTTATATTGAAAACAAAAAGTACAACATAAGATCATCTGTTATTATTCCCGGCAGGGTCCGGACAAAAATTTCATTCAGAGCCCTCGATGCTGAGGGAAAGGAACAAGGGAAAATGGATCCGGGTCTCGATAAAGGAATTCCACCCCAAAAAGCAGCTGAGATAATTATCAGAGGGATGTTAAAAAATAAGAGAGAGATCCTTGTTGGTGGAAGCGAGTTATTTATGTTGCACATAAGACGATACTTTCCATCTCTGTTTTTTATGTTGGCAAGCAGGATTAAATCGACTTAAGTTGTTAAATTATAATTTTTATGACCGATTATGTTATTTGTGGAATCCAGCAGGTTGGTATAGGCGTTAAAGATGTGGAAACAGCCTGGGCATGGTACAGAAAGAGTTTCGGAATGGATTGTCCCATCTTTGAAGAGACAGCAGAGGCCAAAATTATGTTACCCTATACAGGAGGTGAGCCAAGGTCGAGGCATGCTGTACTTGTTTTCAATCTTCAAAGCGGAGGTGGATTTGAGATATGGCAGTATAAGAGCCGGAAGCCTGTTGAGGTTTCTGAAGAAATCAGGGCAGGAAACCTGGGGATCTTTGCCTGCAAAATCAAGGTTAAAAGTATTGAAATGGTTTTAGCCGATTTTGCCAGGAAGAATATTCCGGTACTAGGACAACCAGCTCCGGATATTTCAGGTAAACTGACCCTTTTCATCAAAGATCCGTTTGAAAATATCTTTCAAATGGTGGAGGCCAATGATTGGTTTGTGCGTGAAAATAAGCCCACAGGTGGCGCCTATGGAGTAATTATAGGTGTCTCAGACATTGAAAAGTCAAGAGTGCTATACTCTGATATCCTTGGCTATAATGAAGTCGTATATGATTCTACAGGAGTATTCAAGGACCTGAACAAGCTCCCTGGAGGCGAAAGAGAATTCAGAAGGGTGTTATTGAGAAGGTCAAATCCTTTCAGGGGACCATTCAGCAGGTTAATGGGGAATAGCGAAATAGAGTTGTTATCATCGGGTGAAAAGAACGAAAGGAAAATTTATGAAGGCCGGTTCTGGGGAGACCCTGGATTTATTCACCTTTGTTATGATATCCGGAACATGGATAATCTCAGAGAAGCCTCTGCAAAAAAGGGATTTCCGTTTACTGTTGACAGTAAAATGAGTCACGATGGAAACAGCTTCGATATGGGTGAGGCTGCAGGTCATTTTTCCTATATCGAAGATCCCGACGGCACTCTTTTAGAATTTGTTGAGACACATAAGGTACCCATTCTTAAAAAGCTGGGATGGTATCTTGATCTTCGTAACAGAGATCCGTATAAATCACTGCCAAACTGGATGCTGCGAACACTCAGATTCTCGAAGGTAAAATAAAAGGTAATGACTTTTTTATCCTTTTTTTGAAATTTTCTCTACCTCACGAAGAACTCTCATTACATTTCCGCCCCAAATCTTTTCAATATCGGCTTTAGAGTATCCGCGTCTTACGAGTTCAATTGTAATATTTTTCATGTCGGCCACTGTTTTGCAGCCTTCTATTCCTCCACCTCCATCAAAATCAGTTCCGATTCCAACATGGTCAATCCCAATTACCTGTACAACATGATCAATATGATCAACAGCATCTTTTACTGTTGCCAGCTTTTCATATTTCTTCTGAAGAGCCCTGTATTGATCACGCATCTGTCTTCTCACTGAGTCAGAAAGGCCACTGCTATCTCCATATTTCCCTCTCAGCTCCTTGAGTTTAGTCTCAAGTTCAGGATTGGGTTCTGGTGTTTTGAGATAATTACTAAGAATGCAAATCTGTATTACTCCTCCATTTTGCTTAAGGGCCTGGAGCATATTATCGTCAATATTCCTGGGATTTTCGCAAAGGGCACGGCAGGAAGAGTGAGATGCAAACACCGGAGCCTTTGAAAGCTTAATTACATCGTAAAAAGAACTATCTGAAATATGGGATACATCTACTATCATTCCAAGTCTGTTCATTTCCTTCACAACCTCCTCCCCAAACGGAGAAAGACCGTTACTCTCTGCTCCATTCGGGTCTGTTGAAGAATCACATATATCGTTATTTCTGGAATGTGAAAGGGTCATATATCGTGCACCCAGATCGTAATAAAGCTTAACTCTTGAAATCTCCTTTCCAACAGGATATCCGTTTTCGACGCCAATAAAGGCTGCTATTTTTCCGGATCTTTTAATCCTGTAGGCATCATCTGCAGTATAGGCCAGCTCAGCCATTGCTGAATTTTTCTCCACATTTTTATGAATAGCATCAAAAATTTCGAGTACCTTTTTATGCACTTTATTGAAGGATGAATCATTTCTTGGTCCCTGTCCGGTAAAAACTGCAAAAAATTCGGCATTTAGCCCGCCTGCCTTCATCCTTGGGAAATCAACACAACCATCCTGGTGATTTACACCCAGATCAAAATCTGATCGGGCAAAATCCATAGGAGTATCACAGTGAGTATCGACTGTTAGCACAGAGGCATGAATTTTATTTGCTCTTTTTATAAGCTGCTCTTCCTTATTTCCACAACTTGCCAACAAAAACAGAGTAATTAAACAACAGAGTAAAGCTTTCATGATTTAATAGTTTTTGTATGTCCTTGCTAATATAAACAAAATGAATTCCTGTTATTTTAAAACTGACCTTTTATATAACACATTTAACTTTAATTAATAATAGCGGAAAGGCAGAGTTGACAAAGTATTGTTTAAATTTGATTTATCAATTTTATTTATATCCGTTTTCAAAATATTCCAATCATGAAAAATTTTCCAAAGAGTCTCCTTACTCTGACCATCCTGTTTGTTACATCCTGCCTGATTCTGGCTCAGACTTCTCTTCCATCTGTCAAACCTGAGGACTTCGCAAAGTGGCAGACACTTACTTCTTTTTCAATTTCTGATGATGGCAACTGGGTTAGCTGGAATGTAAGCCTGGTGGATGGTGATGATACCCTCTACATTAAAAATCCTTCCTCATCAAAGCTATACAAATTTGCATTATCAACAGGTATGGTCTTCTCTTCCGATTCGAAATGGGCAGCTTTCAGAGTAGGATTCAGTGAAAAACAAATTGAGAAGATGACAGAGCAGAAAAAACCTGTAAAAAACAGTGCGAAGCTTCTTGACCTTATAAATGGCAAGGAACGTTTATTCGAAAACATCTCCGAATTCAGACTGACAAAAGATGCGAAACATCTGATTATGGCCGGATATACTCCCGAAAACAGTAAAAACAAAGACCTCTTTATTGTTAATCTTGCAACGGGTACGCTGAAAAATATTGGCAATGTAAGCGAGTATTCAGTAAATAAACCCGGTAACCGCCTGGCATATATCATTAGCGCTGAAAACAAGAAAGGTAACGGAGTTGAGCTTATGAATCTCGATACTTACAACATCATGTTTATCGACAACGATACCTGTACGTACAGAAGCCTGGCATGGGAGCGGGAAGGAAACGCACTTGTTTTCCTCAAAGCTTTTGCTGATACCAACTATGTGGAACAAAATCATAAATTATTTACTGTCAGGAATATATATACCAAACCTGAAATAAAAAGCTTTAATCCTTCCGGCGATAAATCATTCCCTGAAAAGATGAGGATAAGTGAGAATTATAATCCAAATATTGCCGATGACCAGAAGACACTCTTTTTCGGGGTCTATAAATGGACTGAAAAAGAAAAGAAGGATAAGAAAGAGAAAAAGCCGGCTGAGACAGTGAAATTACCTGGTGTAGACATCTGGCACTGGCAGGATGACCCGGTGCAGCCAAGACAAAAGACAACATTTGAGACAGACAGGAAGTTTACATACCTCTATGCCTGGACACCCGATCTGAATAAAATAGTTCAGATAACCGACGAAGATACGAGGCAGGCATATTCGACAAGTGATGGTCACTATGCCCTGGCTACAAACGATAAGGCCTATAAACCAGCCTTCAGGGATCAGCTTTATGATCATTATTCAATAAACACTGCGACCGGAATGAAAAAGCTTATCCTTAAAGGCTTTACAAACCTTTATGGATCTTCTCCTTCTGGCAAATATGCTCTTTATTTTAAGGATAAGTGCTGGTGGATTTACGATCTGCAGAAAGATACCCACACAAATCTTACAAAGGATATTCCTTCAGTATTCTGGAATACACGCGATGACAGCCCGAAAGATATTAAGCCACCCTTTGGGAACGGAGGTTGGTTTAAAGACGATAAGGCGCTCCTTGTATATGACGAATATGATGTCTGGAAGATCAATATGGACGGATCCAAAGCCATCCGGCTTACGAACGGAAAGGAAAACAATATCATCTTCAGGATTACAAGGATGAGCTACGAGTATCCATACCTTGAACCGGATAAAGATCTTTTTTTCAGCGCCCAGGGAGATATTGACAAGAAAATGGGTTTTTACAGACTTACGGTAAAGAACAAGTTTGAAAAACTTCTGTATGATGATAAATCAATTAACCTGAGGAAAGCTGAAAAATCAGACTGGTTTGTTTACAGCTCCGGAACCTATTCAAGTTCACCAAATGTCTATAAGACTTCAAATTCCTTTGCTGATGCCGTGAAGATTTCTGACACAAATCCGCAACAGGCTAAATTTGCATGGGGAAAGAGTGAGATTGTCTATTATAAGAACAAAGACGGAAAGGCTATGCAGGGATCTCTGTTTTACCCGGCAAACTATGAACCTGGCAAAAAATATCCCATGATCGTGTATATATACGAACTGTTATCGTCTGATGTTAACAGGTATGTCACACCCTCGCCAAGAAGTCCTTACAATACAACAAATTACACAAGCCAGGGCTACTTTATTTTCCATCCCGACATAGTTTATAAGACCAACCACCCTGGTGAATCGGCGGTTGACTGTGTTGTACCTGCAGTTGAAGAGGTAATTAAAAAAGGTCTGGTTGATGAAAAGAAGATAGGTATAATGGGGCATAGCTGGGGTGCATATCAGACCAGCTATATTATAACTCAGACCCACCTCTTTTCAGCTGCTGTAGCAGGCGCTCCGCTGATTGACATGATAAGCATGTATAATGAGATCTACTGGAATTCGGGTTCGCCCAACCAGGGGATTTTTGAAACATCACAGGGCCGTCTGAGAGAACCCTGGTGGGTGATAATGGAAGACTATATGAAGAACTCGCCAATGTTTCAGGCTCAGAATATAACAACACCATTGCTGGTTGCCTTCGGAAATAATGACGGGGCAGTTGACTGGCATCAGGGTATTGAGATGTTTGCCACTATGAGACGAATGGAAAAGCCTTACATAATGCTGGTTTATGATACTGAAAACCATTCGCTTGCCAAAAAAGAAAATCAGATAGATTATACAAAGAAGGTAAATGAGTTCTTTAACCACTACCTGCTTAACGATACTGCGGCCAACTGGATTACCTCCGGGAAGAAGTATGTTGACAAGAAAACTGAGGAGGAGAAAGCAGCAAAGAAATAAAATAAAACCCCTGATCTGCCAGCTGGCAAACTGGGGCAATTAATTTAAATGTGTTTACCAGAGTCACGTTAGAGACGTACTGGTTGTATTATATTAAGTTCAGGAATGATTGTTTTAACGTAGTTTATATATTTTCAAATTAACAATATCTCCTTTAGTTACTTCCGGATACTTCTTAAGAAAGCCCTTACCTGCATTTTCTTAATCTTAATAATGTGAGAATGTTGTAATTTATAATTCTAATTATGTAAGACTTAGAGGAATTAATGAACTTACCTTTGATTGGTAAAAGCTCTGCTACTATTCATTATAGTGCAAAAGACTGATTCTTTTATCAATTAATCAATTTAATAACTAAATTCTAAAACCATGGCACATCCTGAATTTCAAGTTTCAACTGGTAAAGATGACAAGTTCTACTTTAACCTGACAGCTAAAAATGGGCTGGTTATCCTTTCAAGCCAGGGATATAAAGCCAAAGATGGCTGTATAAACGGCATCGCAAGTGTGAAAAAAAATTCTACAAACAAAAAGAATTATGAGCGAAAAGACTCTAAAGATGATCATTACTATTTTGTACTAAAAGCAGCTAACAGTAAAGTTATTGGCAAGAGCCAGATGTACACAACCAATGTATCATCCGAAAACGGTATTGATTCGATTAAGAGCAATGCCAGGCGGGCAAAGATAAATTATATGTAATAAGCAATCAAACCTGCCAAAGCGGTTAGGAATTGATTTCAATAGAAAGTCCCGACAATGAATGTCGGGGCAGCCATAAAAAGAATGGAAAAATTGCTTTTGGGACTGGAAAAGGCACTATATGAGGAAAACCTGGATTAATTTCCTATTTCTTTTTGCCTATCGGAATTGTAACTCCCAGGAAAGGAACTGCAACAAAACTATCAATTTCACCCCCGGCTGGAATCCAGAGGCTGTAATCAAGGCTAATATTCCGGATTATACTCCGTCCACCCACTGAGATCAGAGCAAATGTTTCTCCCTCAATTGTAATCAGGTAATTTTCACTTACAAAATAGCCCTTTGCACCAGTTCTTATCATGCAACTGGCATTGATTATAGGTATTTTCATCCATTCATCATCAGCAAATCCGTATGCAAGCCCGAGACTCAGGTTTTTATCGCGCGAACCAAATGTGGAAGTTCCATATAATAGCCCAAATACACCTGCTTGTTCACCAAGGATAGTACCTAAAAATGCGCCTGCTCCGATATTAAATTTGTTTTCAATCACCGGTATTGATAATTTCGGAACAATCCAGACGGGTGTTGATGTTCCTCCAAAAAGGAATAATGGCAACATACCTGCACCTACAGAAAAATTATTAGTTAGTCCGACAGAGAATTGGTTATAAAAAATCCAGATATTCTGATAATAAGAAGATCCCTTTTCCAATCCATAACCATTAGGAGCCCAGAAATACCTAGCTGACTGGGGATTAGGAAGCCAGAATGTACTACCGACTTTTTTAATCCCCTTAATTTCCGTCCTTGATCTTATATTATTCAGCGGGATTTTAAGTAAGCCCAGGTTTTCAGTCCTAAGTACCATATTTAAGGAATCTTCTTTGACAACATTTCCAATGAATATATTGCCATCGATTGTTTCTACCCTCACCGTTTTGATCGAATCAGGTAAATTTTGGCCAATACATTTCAAATTATTCAGTAAAACAAAAATTATTAAAATATATAGCGTTTGACTTTTCATAGCTCTGCAATATCGATTGATTATGAAAAGTTACGAAACCTTTAACATTTTTTAAAATTATCCTTGAATTAAATACTGCCCGCTAGTCCGGATAATAATCCCACTTTGATTCCTGCACATTCAATTCAAACAGTTCAAGCCTGTATATCCTGATTAATAAAAAAAGAAAGCCCCCGACTTTGAGGATCGGGGCAGCCATAAAAAGAATGGAATAATTGCCAACTACATCGTCTCAGATGCGATATCTTTGGTTGATTCAGCTTAAGGGTAAGCCCACTATTTAATTAAGCTATGTTCATCTGTTATTCCGACTGATTCAGGAATCTCCTCCAAACCATAATAAATACTCTCAATCCTGTCTGGAAAAACCTTGACGATTCTGATCCCTGAAGGAGCCTTACCCAGAGGTTTTCCGACAGAGCTTGTCGTTACCATTTGCATTTCGCCGTATTCAGCGATATTATTATTATGAAGGTGCCCAGCAAATATTGCAGCCACTTTCCCTTGCTGAAAGAGTGAAAGATATTTAATCCTTATTCCAGCTGGTATATTGAAGTATTCATCAGGCTCATCAAATGAATTGATAAAGAAGGGGAAATGACAAAAAAGTACTATATGTTCTGATTTTTTTGCTTTTGAGAGCTCCTTCCTGAGCCATTCGAACTGTTGTTGTTCCAGAACCGGGGTACCAGCTTTTATTATGCAGGAATTCAGCCCTAAAAAGGTGCTGTTTTTATATTTAAATGAGAACCTGTCATGTCCATAGTCAGAAATAAACTGATCAATATCCTTCTGTCCCGGCGATTCACTAATATCGTGGTTCCCGGGTGAATAATAAACAGGAATGTTCTTATCGATAATAGCCGTTATACGCTTAAACTCAGTTACCTGAGCCCTGTCAGCCCTATTATTGACCAGGTCACCTGTAAGTACAACAAAAGCGGGTTGCAACCTGTTTATTGCGGCAACAGCTTTTTCGTACAATTCCGTCTCTTTTCCGAATCCTTTATTTGATTCGAAGAAGCCAAACTGTGGGTCAGTTAACTGAATAAAGAAATATTCCGGGCTCTTGTCCCTGTTTTGAGCAGAGATGATCCCCAGGGAGATAAGGAAAAGAAATAGGGTTGTTAAAGACTTCATAACATAATATTTTCCTTATGCTAAGATAATGCAATATCCTGGACTGAAATAATTATCAGGAAAGATGTTAGACCCGAATCTTTATATTAATAATCCCTCAGGTGGCGGGGTAGGGCACACACACATCTTGAAAATCTGGAACTCTTTTTTTTACTATCAAAATACATACCCCATTCGCTCTTTGTGTGTAGATATTGGATCTCGCTCGAAATTCACCCTCAGGTTTTAATAGTATCAGTTGGTGCCGGAGGCACAAAATTCCAATATCCATGGTCACGTCCATGGTGAATCGTCTCCTATGCTGGGCGACCCCAGCGGGGTCGAATAGATTTACTCGAAAAGATATTCATCCTTAAAATCAATCTCATTCTCCATAAGCAACCTGATGATCTCATCTTTATATGATTCATTCTAGTGATGAGTATGCTGATTTGACACATAATTAATCAAATTCTTCTTACTGGAAATATGATAAGTGAATCCGCTGTATCCAACTTGCCATCCGGGAAATTTTGGGAATTTGGCCTTTTCTCTTAATATAAGACTATGACATGCTGCTTTGATATCTTTTACAAGATAGCATGGGCACAGTGTCTGATGGATATGCGTTATTATATGGATATGATTACTCCATCCACCGATGATATAAGAATGGCAACTTTTATTTTTTAGTATTCCTGCTATATATCCATAAAGCATATCCTCATTTGAGGAATTAAGGAAAGAAACATGGCCTTTGCTGCCAAAGACTAACTGATAAAGAAACTGGGTATAAGTTGACATATTTCCACATTTAGCACAGAATAAAATTAAGCATAATTTTTGACTTATTCAACCCCGCTGGGGTTGACGACTCAGAAAATGACTCTACCCCGGGCGTGACCCATAGGCGTTAACTTAAGAGAAGCATAATACAAATAGTTTCCCCTCCTTTTCAAGGAGGGGTGGCCGGGACCCTTGATTATCTGGTATTTACAAGACTTTATCCCCGGCCGGGGTGGTTGATTTCATTCTTTCTTATTACCTTTATATCAATGAAAAACAAAAACCTCTTCAATAGAAAGGTCCTTAAGTCTTTCAGAGCATCTCTCAGGAACAGATCTACTTCAGCTGAAGCTGCATTATGGGAGATGTTAAAATCAAAAAAACTTTATGGAAGAAAATTCAGATTACAATACAGTATTGGAAATTACATTGTCGACTTCTGTTGTCCTTCTGAAAAACTAATTATCGAACTTGATGGTGATCCCCATGGTGCATATCATAAAATTGAAGAAGATAAAAACAGGGATAAACATCTGGGGACTTTAGGATTCACTGTATTAAGATTCGAAAACAGGTTTATATTTCAGGAAACTGAATATATAAGGGGTGAAATAAGGAAAGCTTTCAATAACAAAATAGAATAGACCTGAGAAGATAATCAACCACCCCGGTCGGGAGAGTAAATATTGTATATATCAGATAATCAATCGCTCCCGACCACCCCTCCTTCAAAAGGAGGGGAAATTGTTCACTAAAATCTCTTATTCCCAACTCTTAAGTTAACGGCTATGGGGCGTGACCGGGGATATTGGAATTTAAAGCCTCCGGCTTTCACCGATCTGACAAACATTTTGCTTTATTAATCTAATAATCAGGATGTCAATTCAATACACCAACAATAATCTATATATTATTAACATTCAATAATATAGCTTATTGTGTATAAAGATTAAGCTTGTGGCTGGGGGTTATTCAAATATCGCCACATTCCTGGCTCCTGCATCTATATTATTTATTTTCAACAAAAAGAAAGCCCCCGACTTGACAGTCAGGGGCAGCCATGAAAAGAATGGAAAAATTGCTTTTGGACAGTAAAAAGCTTCTTTAAAGTTTCACAACTTTATATACGTTTACCAGGTTGCCTTTCATAAGTCTCAGGTAATAAATACCTGAAGGAAGGTCCTGCATGTTTATCTCTTTGTCTGAGGTAGCAGCTTCGATCTTGCCGGTCTTTGCCATACCACCCTGGTTATTGATCAGAAAGAATGTAATTTCTACTGTAGTAGGAGAATCAAATTTAATATTAATTGCTTCGCTTGCAGGGTTAGGGTATATTGTTATCGAAACCGGGTCCAGAATATTCTCAACGACAGTAGTAATAATGATTTTTTGCTGAAATCCGTGGGTAATGATCAGAGATCCATCAGAAGAAGTAAAAGTAGGGATAATGGTTTCTCCAAGAGTCCAGCTTATTGATATACTGCCGCCGGAAGCAACATTGTATCCTCCGGCACTGGAAATAACATCCTGCTTCAGAGATTGTGCTCCCACTGATAAAGCAAATAGCATCATCAATAATATCAAGGAGTTGCGTTTCATCTAAATAATTTTCCCGTCTACGAACCAATTTTTGTAAAAATAACAATTATTTATCCAAAAAGCAATATTTATTTATTCAATTTCATCAGCGTCTGAAAAAAATAGACGAACTATGTAATTTTGTGCGGTAAACATATTAAATGAAAAAGTATTCACTGGTCTGTTTGTCTCTTGCAGGTGGATTCTTATCCGCTCTTGCATGGACACAATGGTGTTCGGGACTTATTCTTCTGATATCTTTTGTTCCATTTTTTTTAATTGAAAACCACCTGTATAAGAATCGTAAAAGATTTAGCGCTAACTCGTTTTTTGTTTATGTGTTACCAGGATTCCTGATTTTTTCGATGCTTACACTTGGCTGGTTAAGAATTGCCAGCATGGTTGCTGCCATTACAGTGATAATGGGAATCACATTTATTATTTCATTTACCGCATGGCTTGCCCATATTGTAAGGCTTCGGACAGGTACTTTACTGTCAGTTTTTGCTCTGATCTCCTTCTGGCTTTGTTATGAATATATGAGCCTTAATCTCGATATAGTTACTCCCTGGGTAAACTTGGGAAATGGTCTGGCAAAGGACATCCGGTTCATTCAATGGTACGAAATAACTGGTACCTCGGGCGGAACAGTCTGGATATTGATATCGAATATTGTTTTATCGGCGGTTATCATAAAATCCGTAAATGGATTCAAAAAAAGCCGGATCCTTCTTTCAATATGGACAATGATTATAGTGGTACCTCTCCTATTATCTGTATGGCGGTACCAAACCATAAAACCCGCACCGGGTAAAGAATCAGAAGTTGTTATAGTTCAGCCCAACTTCGACCCCTATACGACAAAATTCACCGTTCCCTTTGATAAACAACTTCAAAAGGCACTTTTTCAGGCAGAATCAGCAATATCGGGAAACACCCAATGGGTGATCACTCCGGAAACAACTGTAGATGACCCTGTTAATGAAGACAGTATCGGCAACAACGTTTATATAAAAATGGTAAGAGAGCTTCCCCTTAAATATTCCAGGGTGAATGTAGTAACTGGTATGACAACCTGTAAATTATATCCTGCATCATCTGAAAGGCCGACCAGATCTGCCAGGTTTGTTGACAGCCTGAGTAGATATTATGATCATTTTAACTCAGCCCTGAAAATCGATACTTCCAAAAAAACAGAAATATACCATAAATCAAAGCTGGTTCCGGGAATTGAAAAACAGTTTGTTTCAGGACCCGGAAAAGTCCTGAGCAGGATATTGCCATACCTCGGCGGATCCCAGTGGGGTTATGGGGCACCAGAAAGAACGCAGCATTTTTAGTCATTCAGGTTTTGATTTAAAAATTGCTCCAATAATCTGCTATGAATCTGTTTTTGGAAAATATGTAACTGAATACGTAAAAAAGGGTGCAAATCTCCTTTTCATTATCACTAACGACGGCTGGTGGAAAAACACAAACGGATATGAACAACATCTGTCATTTGCCTTCGTAAGAGCTATTGAAACCCGACGTCCCGTGGCCAGGTCAGGGAACACAGGGATTTCTGCATTCATTGATCTCAAAGGAAAGGTCATAAGTAAAAGTGAGTGGTGGACCGAAGCAACACTGAAAGGGAGTTTAATCCCTGAGACAAGGATAACGCTATATGTGAAATATGGAGACTGGTTGCTGAAATGCGGAATTCTTTCAGCAATAATTGTATTAATAATTATCTTCTTAAAGGAGGTGATGCACAAATTTGTTCCAAAATAAATACCTTTATATTAAAATTTAACCTGCTTAAATAATATGAAAAGAATACTTTTATTTACAGTAATCCTGATCCTCTTTGGGGCAACCTTACAATCGCAGGATCCGGAATTTGAATATTATAAAGGCAAGGAGATAAAGACCTTGCTTGGAAAAAACATGCCCGGAGGCAGTTATGGCACTGTAACGATCGGATATTCAGTGATTGATAACAAGAATGCTGTCCTTTTAGGTGCAAGAGTATCAGGGATTGCAAGTCACTTTATAGGAGTGGGCATAGGTGGAACTGTCTTTTTAAATGAAAATCATTTTGAACCTGCTCTGAACCGGGATGTTCATTTTACAGGAGGATATGGTGGCGTATATGTTGAACCGATATTAGTGCCCAATTTTCCTGTTCACCTTTCTTTTCCTATACTGTTTGGGGGAGGCGCAATTTGCAGTGTTTCAGGTGACCCTGATTCAAACAATAGTGAAGTTAAAGACACCAAGGCTTTTCTGCTTGTAGAGCCTTCTGCAGAAATTGAGCTAAATGTTACCAGACATTTTCGTCTGGCATTCGGTGTCAGTTACAGATTTCCCACTGGTTTCAATGTAGGAAAAAACGGAACACCGGCAGCAAGTGTAGAATCACTTAAGGGAGTTACCTATAATCTTTCTTTTAAGTTCGGGAAGTTCTGATTATAACTTCTGCTACTTTTTCAATTTGAATTTTACTATTCCCTCTTCAAGCCACTTTTTGTATTCAGCGATATTAAGGTTGGTAGGCATAGGCGTATTGAGAGAATTACCTTCAAAATCTGCAATTACATATAATGGAAGGGAGTTTGTTCTATACCGCGATATCTCAAGATCCTCATTCACCTTTCCGATTGTCTTCTTTGTTTTCCCATCAACTGTAGATATCACCCATTCATTTTCAGGCAATTGTGTTCTGTCATCAACATAGAGAGAAATGATAACAAAATTCTCATTTAGTATTTTCAGAATTTCCGGATCTGACCATACCCTGGCCTCCATCAATTTGCAGTTGGCACATGCATGACCCTTGAAATCAATCAGTACCGGCTTATTTTGTTCTTTTGCACATTCCATTCCCTGTTTAAAATCGAAATATCCCCTGAGCCCCAATGGCATATCAAAAATATCTTCAAACCTGGGACTTGTGCAAAGCTCGCTGCCTGATTTAAACGAAACTATAGGCCCGGCAGATGATTTATTTTCCGAAATCTGCCTGGCAATGTTGAAACTCGAGGCACTTTGTTCAGGCAACAGCGCTGAAAGGCCTTTTAAGGGTGCACCAAAAAGACCGGGGATCAGATATACAACAAAAGAAAAAACTGCAATGATCAGGAATAACCTGAAAGTGCCAATATATGGAACGTCGCTATCGTGCGAGAATTTTATTTTCCCCATAAGATACAGACCCAGTAATGAGAAAATAACGATCCAAACAGCCAGAAAGATATCTCTCGAAATAAATTTCAATGAATAAACACTATCAATGGTAGAAAGGAACTTCATGCTGAAAGCTAACATAATGAATCCGAGTACTACCTTAACAGAATTCAGCCAGCCCCCTGATTTAGGAAGCCTGGACATTATGGATGGAAACAGCGCAAAGAGAGTAAAAGGAAGTGCAAATGCAACTCCAAAACCAATCATGCCGATGGTTGGTCTGAGGATGTCTCCTGTGGCTGCCTGAACCAGTAAAACACCAATAATTGGTCCGGTGCAAGAAAAAGAGACTATCACAGTTGTCAGACCCATAAAGAATGCGGCTAATATACCACCCTTATCAACTTTCGAGTCTGCACCTGTCACCCAGCTGTTTGGCAACAAAATCTCAAAAGCCCCGAAAAAAGAAATGGCGAAAACGACAAAGAGAATGAAGAAAATCGCATTTGGTATCCAGTGAGTACTTAAAGCATTTGCAAATCCGGCTCCTGCACTTGTCAATGAAACAATTATGCCAAGGGAGGAATAGATGAGAACTATCGATAAACCAAATACCAGCGCTTTAAAGATTGCCTTCCCCCTGTTTTCTGCTCCTCGGGAAAAGAAGGCAACAGTCATTGGGATCATGGGAAACACACAAGGAGTAAGAACTCCGGCAAATCCGGCAAGAAGGGATAGAATAAAGAATTTCAGCATTCCGCTTTTGTTCTGATTAACCTCCTTTGAGGGAGTTTTTGATCCCTGTGCAATAGTAGTCACACTTGCAGGACCGTCTGAAATTTTTATCGAAAATTCAACATCTTTAGGTGGCAGGCAGGTAGCATTATTGCACGACATAAACGTTAAAGTACCTGTGGCCGCAAATGAGGGTGAATTTGCAGTAATTTTCTGACGGAATTCTGCTTTATTACTGAAGGTCTTTATTTTAAAACCGAATGCTTCATCAAATATTTCATCTGGTTTTGTGGCTTCAAAAGGCTTGCCATCAAGGGTATAAGCAGGTATTGTGTCAAACCGGAAAGATGTAGGTATGGGTCCCCCGCCAGGCACATCAAGAGAATATATATGAGACTTTAATTCAATGGCTGCCCTGAAAATCAGTTCAAATTGATTTGCACTCTTTTTTTCATAACTGAAATCCCACGAAACAGGATCATAAATCTGAGCACCGATATTCAATGAACCGAAAAGCAGAATGGCAACTACTGTAATTCTTTTGATCATACTTCCATATTTTTCAGCTAAGGTCAATTTCATTATCATATCGATCAAAGAAATGATATTCAAGCATATGATATGAAGGAACTGCCTGCACTTTCAGACTGGCAGAATATTTTCTGTTCCAGCTGCGATATACAGGAAATAATCCCTTCGTCAGGAATGAAGCGACAAACGGATGAACGTTCAGGACCAGTTTTCTCGTTTTCACTTTGTCAAGAATAAATGAGAGTTCCTTTTCGAGATCGTCTGTAAAAAGTATAGTAGGCCGTACTTCACCGGTACCATTACATGAAGGACATTTCTCATCTGTTACAATATTCATTTCAGGACGGACTCTCTGGCGCGTGATCTGCATAAGACCAAATTTTGATAGTGGAAGGATATTATGTTTGGTCCTGTCGTTCGACATAATTTCTTTCATTTTGTCATAGAGTTGCTGCTTATTCTCTCCTGACTGCATATCAATAAAGTCGACGACAATAATACCGCCCATATCCCTCAGCCTTAATTGCCTTGCTATTTCTGTTGCTGCTTCCATGTTCACTTCGAGAGCGTTGGCCTCCTGGTTATTGCCTGATCTGGATCTGTTACCGCTGTTTACATCAATTACATGCAATGCCTCAGTATGTTCAATTATCAGGTAAGCTCCGTGCTTAAATGAGACTGTCTTGCCAAAGAGGGCTTTTATCTGTTTATTGACACCAAAATGGTCAAATAACGGAAGGCTGCCTTTATATAATTTTATGATTTTTTCCTTATCCGGAGCTATCTCCCGTATATATTTTCTTATCTCCTGCACAAGGGAAGCATCATTAATATGAATGCTGTTAAAAGTAACGTTGAGCATATCTCGCAGGATGGTGGTTGTCCTGTTCATTTCCCCAATGAAAAGCCTGGGTGATTTTGTCTCCTTAACAATTGTCAAAAAGGCAGATTCCCATTTATTTACGAGCTCCTTCAGTTCCGCATCAAGGACAGCAACTTTTTTGCCCTCTGCAACAGTCCTTATAATAACGCCGTAATTTCTTGGTTTAATGCTTTGAACCAGAGACTTCAATCTGTTCTTTTCCTCAATACTTTCTATCTTTGAAGAAACAGACACCTTATCTGAAAATGGCATTAAAACAAGATTTCTTCCGGCAATCGAAATTTCAGAAGCAAGCCTGGGGCCTTTAGTTGATATAGGTTCCTTGGTAATCTGTACAATTACAGTCTGGCCGGTTGACAGGACATCGGTTATCTTTCCCTCTTTATCAATATCCTGGTCAGGCTTGAATCTGCTAACGGGCGGGATTTTTCCTTTTTTCTGAATCGCAGTTGCGTAATAACGGTGAAGCGAGCGAAACTGTGCGCCAAGATCAAGATAATGCAGGAACGCATCCCGTTCATATCCGACATTAATGAATGCAGCATTTAACCCTGGCATTATTTTTTTAACCTTTCCCAGGTAAATGTCGCCAACTGAGAATTGTATATTTCGCTTTTCCTTGTTTAGCTCTATTAACTGTTTGTCTTCCAACAACGCTAAAGAAACTTCGGAATCACCAGCATCAATGATTAAATCCTTGCTTACCACTTCACTAAAATAGTCTGAGTTAATTTGTGTCGAGCATCAACCGGTATAAAATATAATAAACCTAAAGACCGTCAGACCTTTAGGTTTATGATATCTAAAAAGTGACCACTTCTGATCTGCTACTTCTTCTTATGTCTGTTCTTCCGCAAACGCTTTTTGCGTTTGTGAGTGGCCATCTTATGTCTTTTTCTTTTTTTTCCGCTTGGCATGGATGATTATTTCTTGTGAGATTTTACTTTTGTTATGAAAGATTTTGCTGGTTTGAAGGCAGGAATATTGTGAGCCGGGATAATAATGGTGGTGTTCTTAGAAATATTTCTTGCCGTTTTCTTAGCTCTTTTCTTAACGATAAAGCTTCCGAAACCTCTCAGATAAACATTACTTCCTTTTACCATAGAATCTTTTACAGTTTCCATAAAGGCTTCAACAGTTTTCTGAACTGTTACTTTTTCAATACCAGTGTTCTTGGCAATTTCATTGACGATGTCTGCTTTAGTCATTTTCGTGAAGTTTAAAATTCAACAAATTATTTTGAGTATTCTATTTTTTCAACTGTGCAAATATAAATATATTATTTGTTTAAATTGAAACACTTAGGCAATTTTTTATTTTTTCAGTCAATATTATCGCCTTAAATACAGTGAAATAGCAAATATTGGCTGACTAATAACGGGTATAATGTTTTTATTCTCTAACTGATTTCTTTGTTATTATTCAGAAGCAACCATTATAAGTATGAGATTCTTCATTACTAATGACAACATTTTATAACTCACAGATTTATACAAGAATAAGATTACCTTCATTTTCCTGAATTTTTCATGAAAAGTTGTCATAATGCCAGGAGGCAATAAAGTGATATTCTAATATTAAAATGATAAAAAAGTAATAATTGATGAATTCAAAATCAAAAACTGGATGTTCCGGCTTAACTTAAAGCCGATTTTTTAGTAACTTTATGGTTTAATTTAATTTGAAATTTTAAATATAACTATATGTCAATCAATAAAGTTATCCTCGTCGGAAATGTCGGAAAAGATCCGGTGGTAAGGTATTTTGATAAAGGTGTGGCTAAAGCTTCTTTCCCTCTTGCAACCAGTGAAACCTATACGAACCAGCAGGGAGAAACCATTACCTCTACGGAATGGCACAATATAGTACTTTGGAGAGCTCTTGCGGAAGTTGCTGAAAAAACAGTTAAAAAGGGTGCCCAACTTTATATTGTCGGAAAAATAAAAACCAGATCATATGTCGATAAAGATGGAAATAATAAGTATATAACAGAGATCCTTGGTGATACAATGATATTACTTGAAAAGAAAGCCGTGTCTCCCATCGGAAATCAGGTACACGACTCAGGAGCCGGTGAAGGTTCTGTTTATAAAGCCCGCGGGAATGAGAAAACAGATGTTCCTTCTGCAAATGATGCCATTGAGAGTGATCAAATCAAACAGGATAATTCATTTGATGAGGAGATCCGTGGTGATAAAAATGAAGATGATCTGCCATTCTAGAGTCAATCAAACCAGCCAAAATTGGAATCGGGATACCTTCTTGCGAATATTAAAATTCTGTCAGGGGTAATGGTATATTCTCCTGACCTGAAAACAATTATTAGTGTAGTTGTATTGATAATCCTTCTGTTTGCATCGGCTTTGATGTCGGGGTCAGAAGTTGCATACTTCTCACTTAGCCCCTACGATTTAAATAAATTAAAATCATCTAAAAGCAAGCGGTCTCTGGCAGTTCTTAAACTATACAATATGCCTGAAAAGCTTTTGAGTACCATACTTGTTGCAAACAACTCAATTAATATAGCTATAATAATACTGGCTGCTTTCATAAGCACGCGATCTTTCAATTTCAGTAATGAACCGGTTCTTGGTTTTATTATCCAAGTCGTTGTCATTACCTTCCTCATCCTCTTTTTTGGCGAGATAATGCCAAAGGTGTACGCCACCAAAAATGTACTCAGGGTTGCCCTCGCAATGTCATTGCCGCTTATACTCCTTGAGAAGATCTTTATTCCAATAACCTCAGTTCTAATTTTTTCAACATCATTTGTTAAAAAAAGAACTATTCCCGGGTATAAGAACCTGAGTATGAATGACCTTTCCGATGCCCTTGAACTCACGTCCGATAACCTTCACGAGGATGAACAAATACTTAAGGGGATTGTAAAGTTCGGAAATATTAATGTAAGCGCAATTATGTGCGCGCGTGTTGACGTGACAGCCCTGAACATAAAATCAGGATTCAGCCAGATCATTCAACAGATAATTGAATCGGGATTTTCAAGAATTCCTGTTTATTCAGGTTCATTCGATAACGTCAAAGGTATACTTTATGCTAAGGATGTTCTCCCCTATACCGGCAATCCCGATTCCTTTAAATGGCAGTCATTGATCAGACCGCCATATTTCGTCCCGGAGACCAAAAAAATAAATGATCTTCTTAAAGAGTTTCAAATAAGAAAGATACATATGGCAGTAGTTATTGATGAATATGGCGGGACCAGCGGTATTGTCACATTAGAGGACATACTCGAAGAGATAGTGGGTGAAATTGGTGATGAGGGCGATGACGATCAGCCGATGTTCAGAAAGGTCGACGAAAATACTTACATTTTTGAGGGAAAAACACTACTAAACGATTTTTACCGGATATTTAATATAGAGGGAGACCCTTTTGAAGATATAAGAGGGGAATCTGAAACTCTTGCAGGTCTGATCCTTGAGCTTACAGGAGAAATACCCCAAAACGGGCGTAAAATTATAGTGGACAAGTTTACCTTTCTTATCGAATCAGCTGATAAAAGAAGGATCAGGGAAGTACGGGTTTCAACTAAAATAAATGATGATAAAAAATCTGAAGCTTAAATATCTCCTGCTCATTATCCTTGCATCCTCCCTGGGAGGTTGCAGGGAGAGATCAGTGCCAAAACCGAGAGGATATTTCAGGATTGATCTTCCACCAAAAGAATACAGAACTTATGATACCACCTGTCCGTTTGTGTTTGAATATCCTGTTTATGGAGAGATTTCCTATAACGTGGGGAAGAACAGTGAACCCTGCTGGTTCAATCTTGTATTCCCCCGCTTCAAAGCAATAGTTCATTTCAGCTATAAGTCTGTAAATAAGAATCTTGAGATACTGCTTAAGGAGGCGAACGATTATGCTTACAGCCATTCAATTAAGGCAGATGCAATTACCGAACAACCATATCAAAATCCCAGGGATAATGTATTTGGAATCCTTTACGATATAAAAGGGAACTCTGCCTCTTCAATTCAGTTTTTCCTGACCGACAGTACTAAGAATTTTCTGCGTGGTGCTTTGTATTTCTCTTCTGAGCCAAACGCTGATTCCCTTGCTCCGGTAATCAGGTTTTTCAGGGAAGATATAATTCATCTGGTCGAAACTTTTAAATGGAAGAATAAATAATTCAATCTCAGATCAATGGGGTGTATAACTAAACATTTTCTTAATGAATACTCCGTCCTCGGTGTCTGGAAGATCGAGGAAGATCTGAATACTTTGCTTTCTTATGTTGTGCTTGATAACGAAGAAAAGAAAAGATACAGGGGTTTCAGAAGCAATTCCCGTAAACTTGAATTTCTGAGTGTCAGGGCACTCCTTTCTGAATTGCTTGGAAAGGAAGCGAGGATAGTCTATAATAAAAACAACAAGCCTTTTCTTAAAAACGGATCGCATTTTATAAGCATTTCTCATTCATACAAGCTAACGGCTATTCTGTTGAGCACAAATGAAAAAGTTGGCATTGACCTGGAATATATGAGCATGAACATTTCTGCTTTTGCTTTCAAATTCATGAACAGGAAGGAGAAGATCCTGAAAGATCCTGAGAGCCGAAAATATCACCTCTATCTTCATTGGTGTGCAAAAGAGGCGTTGTATAAAATTTGCGATAAAGAGGGCATTAGTGTAAGAAATAATATTACTATAGAACCTTTCATACTTATGGAATCCGGTGAAATAAAAGGGAAGGTTCAAACTGAAAAAATTAAAGAGTCGTTCGATCTGTTTTATACCAGGTACGATAATTATGCAATAGTCTGGACAAAAAAGAACTATAATGAAAACAGTTAATTTTCCTGTTAAAAAAAGTATTGCCTTACTTCTTGATCCTGATAAAGCTGACAGGAAATCACTTACAGTAATTCTGAAGACTGCAGAGGAAAGCAAGACAGATTATATCCTGGCGGGAGGAAGTCTTACCTTCACAGGGATAGATCTGCTGATAAGATATGTTAAAGAAGAGTGTGATATTCCGGTAATACTGTTCCCTGGGAACCTGCTTCAACTGTCACGTGAGGCTGATGCAATACTGCTCCTTTCTCTTATATCTGGCCGGAATCCGGAATTACTGATCGGTAATCATGTACTTGCTGCACCCTACCTGAAAGATATCAAAGATAAACTCATCTCAACCGGATATATTCTGATTAACTGCGGAACTAAAACATCTGTTGAATATATGAGCCAGACTGAGGCTATTCCCTGTGATAAAACAGATATAATAGTAGCTACCGCAATTGCAGGGGAAATGATTGGAATGAAAATGATCTACCTCGAAGCCGGCAGCGGAGCAAAGAAACCTGTACCGTTTATTGTAATAAAGTCTGTAAGAGATAATATCTCTGTACCCCTGGCTGTTGGCGGTGGATTAAGAACAAAACAGGAGATTAAAGAAACTTTTTCTGCAGGAGCAGATATGATAGTCCTTGGAAACGGAGTAGAAAATGATCCACAGTTGCTTATCGATGCATGTGTTATAAGAGATGAATTCAGATGTAAGAAATATCCTTTCTAGGTGGCTTACCTCATTAACTCAAGCAGTGGCTCACCCGTGCAGGCGTTTGGATAAGGCACTTTGCACAATGAGGATAATGTAGCCGATATATCTGTTAAGCTTACTTTTCTTGTTACTGACGCACGGTTTACAGTCCATCCATACCAGATCAAAGGAACATGTGAATCATATTCATAAGGTGAATTGTGGTTTGTAACATAGTTCTCGTTTTTTTCAACCCACCCCGGATTCAGCGTAATGATAATATCGCCAGATCTCAGAGGAGTAAACCCATTAACAATTCTCTTCAGATGACCATTACTGAAATCATTAGCTTCAAATGCAGTATAGGGGTAAGCTGAAGCAACGCCTGAAAACTGGACAAGAAATCTTGCTACTTTCTTCTGAATATCTTCCAGTGGTATTTTTGCATCTTCAATCAAAATTCTGTTAAGAAAGATCTGCTTTTCGAAATAACCCTTTACCCAATCCCCCTGCCCATAGACTGCATTAAGATAACTCTTAAGCAGTTGTAATGCTTCTGTTTGTTTGAAATAGCCACCTGGTATTCTATTTTTTTCAAGTACAGCAGGTATTTCTGAAACGCCATGTGCTGCAGTAAAATATATAAGAACATTCTTCTTTCCTATGCTGTCGTTAACGTATTTGAGCAGCTCCTCGACATCTTTGTCAAGCCTCAGGATAGCATCTCCGGTTTCTACTGATGAAGGTCCGAAACGGTGACCTATATAATCCGTAGATGAAAAATTTATTGCCAGAAAATCAGTCACATCATCCTTGCCTAGTCTCTCTTCCTTAATAAGCCTTATTGCAAAATCTTTTGTGAAAGAATTCCCAAAAGGCGTTTCTCGCATCAGAGAATAATCGCGTTTTACGTTTATTACCCCTTTTGAGCTCATTTTTTTAAGATCGAAAGGAAAATAGTTGAGTCCATTAAAGCCTGTTTCATAGCTGTTAGAGTCCGGAAGACAATCTGCATAATCTGTTTTTTGCTTCAGAAGGGTCCATGGATTATTCAGATAAGAGTCTGTTAATCTCAATGCATTGAAATCGTTAACCCAGGCTGTCAGGCTATCCATATACCAGGTGCTCGACATCCAGGTGCCTGTCACATTATCAAACCAGTAGACTCCGGTAGCTGAATGACCAGCCGAAAGTATTGCGGAACTTTCTTTTAATCCGATTGAAAAGACTTTTGCCTTTCCATTTGAAGCCATGGTCAGTTCATCGGAAAATGTCGAAGCAAGTAGATTTACCGGAGAATGAAGCCCGGCCTCAAAGCTTCCACCAACAGGATTGACCCTGCTATCCTGAGTGCAATAGATCATCTCATTTCTTAATGGCAGGTACCAGTTATCTGAAGTTATTCCGTGAAAAGAGGGTTCAGTCCCGGTAGATATCGTTGCATGGCCTGGCGCTGACTGGGTAAGCATATAATTATATGATGCATTCTTAAAATACGTTCCTTCATTCAGCAACCTGCGTATACCATTCTCACAAAATCTGTCCCTGAATTTTTCAAGCTGATCAAACCTGAGTTGCTCTACAACTATTCCAATAACAAGTTTTGGTTTCTCAGGAGGAATATAGCCACTCTGCCCTGAAAGATTGATAGTCAAACAAATAAGATAAACATTTGTTAATATATTCCTGAAAGACATAGTATTAATTGGATTTAGATATTTTAATAAACCGGCCTCTATATGATACTCCGGAAAGTCTGTTTGTAAATATAATTAAATATCCTCCTCCTGATAGCTTTCCAATATCTATCTGAAGAGGATATCCGAATATATAATTCCTCATAAAATCTGCTACCTTAGCTCCTGACTGACTATAGATCTTAATGTTGATAAGCCCGCTGAGTTTGTCAGGCAACTTCGCCATTATATATGAAGATGCCGGGTCGGGATATAACAAAGGAGCTTTAGGATTTGTAGTGTCGATAATGGCAGTTGTGATTGATTTCATCTCCAATAACAGATCTGTCCTCTGTCCTGCCACAACTAAAACATTATATATAGTTGTATCCCTGTAACCATTAGCTGAGAAAGTCAGATTCCATGTTCCTGGAGCAATCAGACGAATAAACCTTCCGGTCAAAGTATCGGAATAGACCTGGGAACTGTCAATGTCATGGCCCGCGATAAAGACCTTTGCAGGTACAGGACCGCCGGTATGTACATCTCTGGTAAATCCATGAATACCATATAATGCGTTTTCGAGATATACCAGTAATGAATGCCAGTTGTTTTGCCATAACAGCTCGAGTTGTGCTGCCGGTGTTGGTGTTATATTATCCAGCTCAATAGTTACCTCCCTTCCATGCAGTTCCCATGTCATAAAATCCTGTCTTCCGCCAAAAATAGAATACCAGGCGTAACCATTGGTAACTCCGTTATTGAGATAGTCCATATATGCAGGCACAGAATATTTATGAACGGTATCGACATAACTTCTGCTGATGCCTAAAAACCATGAATTGTCGGCATGCAATCTTGACCATCTGTCCCAGGGATAGTTAACAACCTCAGCGCCGGAATGAAAATTTGCCGAGATAACAAAATGATGCTTCCGCATAAACTTTATCATGTCGACGTTTTCTTTCTGCTGAACAATAGATTGGTCCATGGGATCAGGAAAATTACGGTTAAGGTCATAACCGTTTGCATTATATCTCGTTGGTGAAGTAATCGTATTTCCGGAAGTATATGCTCCATCAGGATTTGCGAGCGGATTGATCCATATCTCAAGATTATCAACCATGGTTTTAACTCTGCTGTTCAGGTTATAGTTGCTTAGCAGCCAATCTGCAAGTCTGAGCATGAGAACAAAACCACCCAGTTCATCTCCGTGCATTGAGGAGGAATAAAACACTTCCGGCTCATCCTCTTTTATCGCAGCATTATCAGATATTTTCAAAGCAAGAACATATCTCCCGTTGATGCTCGTCCCGATAGTATCGAGATGACAAAGTGAAGGATATGTTGATGCAAATCCCTGCATAATGGATAAATACTGAGTATATGTCGGATAGCTCTGCCAGTCCATGGCCTGATCGAGAGATCCGGCTGAAAAAAGTCCTTTCGAATCAGCTCTTGCTGAAATAGTATAGTTATACTTTGCAGAGATAAACCAGTCGATGGTACGAGGTGAAATACTTATAAAAACAGTTTTGAGTCTGACAGAAGTTATTGAGACCTTCCTGGTAAGAATATCCATTGCATTTGCACCCGGGTATGGTATCGAAACCTCCGCCTGCCTGTACTCCTTAACAAGATTCCGCAATTGACTGTCTTTAAGAGTGTCTTGAGAGAATGCAGGAGATATCACTAAAACAGATAAATATACTAATATCAGAAACTGTTTTATCATCGTGGTACTAAACATTAAATCTTATATGAAGAATATCTCCATCCTGTACCACATAGTTCTTGCCTTCAATATAAAATTTACCTGCCTCCTTGCAGGCATGTTCTGATCCAAGGGTAATAAAATCATGGTATCTCATCACCTCTGCCCTTATGAAACCTCTTTCGAGATCGCTGTGGATCACTCCGGCAGCTTTTGGAGCTGTCATACCCGTTTTAATGGTCCAGGCACGTATTTCCATCGGACCCACAGTAAAAAATGTCTGGAGGTTGAGCATCTTGTATGCTGCCCTAACCAGCTTATCTACCCCCGGTTCTGTCAATCCTGCATCTTTAAGAAATGCAAGTCGGTCTTCATTGCTCTCAAGTTCCGCTATTTCGGCCTCTATAGCTCCGGCAATCACAAGAACCTCAGCATTTTTATCTTTCAGGAATTCCTTTACGCTATCAACATATTTATTGCCTGTAATGGCTGATTTTTCATCGACATTACAAACATAGATTACTGGTTTCATGGTAAGAAGGAAGAGATCATCGATGAACTTCATTTCGTCATCTTTTACCTGAAGAGTACGTGCATTGCTGAAATTTTCGAAATGGTCTTTAAAGCGCACCAAAACTTCAACACCATGCTTTGCATCCTTATCACCTGTCTTTGCTGCCCTTTCGAGCCGTTGAATTTTTTTTTCAACTGATTCGAGATCTTTTACCTGCAATTCAAGATCAACTGTCTCTAAATCTCTGACAGGATTGATGGATCCTTCAATATGCGGCAGAGACTCATTGTCAAAACACCGCAATACATGTATCAGGGCATCAGTATTTCTGATATCTCCGAGAAATTTGTTGCCGACTCCTTCTCCTTTATTTGATCCTTTTGCAAGACCAGGAATATCGACAATTTCCACAGTAACATGAACGATCCTGTCCGTAACCTGGTATTTCTCAAGTTCGTATAACCTTGGATCCGGAACCTTCACAATTCCGATGTTTGACTTGGTGGCGCTGAATGCAAAGGCATTTGTTTCACCTTTTGTATTTGAAATACAGTTAAAGATTGTCGTCTTGCCGACATTTGTAATACCTATTATTCCGCACTGAAGGGCCATCCGTAATTCTGATTAGTTAATTTGCGCGTAAAGTTATCAAAAAGTAATCTACCTGTTTATTAGGGTGGACTTTCTTTTTACAAATGAGTATGGGAGATAAAACTATTGTGTCATTCAATATAGTTTAGGGCCTGATTCGTCCTGAAAAAGGTTGAAGAGGTTTTTGTTAATCATAAATATAATGTTAAAAATAAAAGAATAAATCACCTACTTCGTAGAGAGATAAACATTGTAAACATCTGATAATCTGCACTTCCGATTTCCCCTCCTTTTCATCAAGGAGGGGAAACTATTTGTACTATGCTTCTCTTAGGTTGAGGGCCAGGGGTGGGTTAAACATTAATAAAAAAACCAACCCCTCCCGGGAGGGGAATTCTATAGATAATCTCACACATTATACATCACAGCTTTCTCCATTTTACTTTACTATCTTTAAACCTTTGGATAGAAATATAATCAAAGATTTTTATCTGATTAGCAGGTGGGAGACAATAATCCTGACAGGGAGATATCCGATATATTAAAATCCGACGTCAATAAAGGATTCCGTATTATCGTTGAGCGATATAGTTCACGGCTTTACTGGCATATCAGGCGTCTGGTTATCCTTCATGAAGATGCCGACGATGCCCTTCAGAATACTTTTATAAATGCATGGAGAAATATCGACAGTTTCCGGAGCGAAAGCTCAATCTATACCTGGCTATATTCAATAGCAACCAACGAATCACTTGCAATTATCAATAAGCGGAAGAAGAACGCTGCAATTTCTCTCGATGATCTGGGCAGCTATTTTATATCTTCCAGAGAAGGAAGTACCTGGTTTGACGGAGATGAAGCACAGATCAAACTTCAAAATGCAATCCTGCAGCTGCCTGAAAAACAGCGCATTGTGTTCAACCTTAAGTATTTTGATGATATGAAGTATGAAGATATGAGCAAGATCCTTAAAACATCTGTGGGCGCCTTAAAAGCATCATATCACCATGCGGTGAAAAAAATTGAAAAAATATTATTAATGGTTAAACCTTTATGAGTTCACTTTATCTAAAGGAGTAATGGAAGAATTTAAAGAAATATCACAAAAGAGTCCGTTCAGAGTTCCGGACAACTATTTTAGAGAGGTAAACAGAAAGATTATCGCTTCAACAGCAGGTTATAATTCTCAGGTGAAAGAGAGAAGTATTTATCGAAGGTTAAGACCGTATCTGGCTATTGCTGCTTCTATCGCTATACTGATATTATTAAGTTATACCGTTATTAACGTTGTGTCATCCGGCAGAAGTAAATCGACTATCCCGGAGATAACTCTTAATGAATTCAGCGATAATTACCTTAATGATATTGATATTGTAACTCTCGAGGAGAGAGCCGGAAATATTGAACCCGATCTGGCCCAGATTGATATAAACAGTAAAGATATAATTGATTATCTGGTATTTGAAAATATAGAAATTAATGATCTTCATGAACAATTTTAAAATTACAGTAATGAAAAGAGGGATGATTGTTTTAATTGCAATGGCAGTGCTTCCTTTCTGGCAATTAAATGCTCAGAATCAAAATCAAAATCAAAATCAAAATCAAAATCTGAATCCAAACATTGATAAACTGAATGCATATAAGATTGCGTTTTTCACAAGAAGGCTTAACCTTACATCACAGGAAGCTGAAAAATTCTGGCCTGTTTACAATGAGTTCCAGGGTAAAAGAACTGCAATACAGGTGGAAAGGCAAGGTCTGAACAGAAATATTAACCAGAATATGCTTAATATGTCGGAAAAGGAGATGACCGAAACCGGCGATAAACTTATTTTATTGCAGATCCAGGAGGCATCACTGGCACAGGAATACCATAAAAAATTCAAGGAAATATTGTCACCAGCAAAAGTCCTGAGGCTCTATCAGGCTGAAAATCAATACAGATT
The DNA here is from genome assembly GCA_963813405.1 of uncultured Bacteroidales bacterium. Taxonomy (GTDB): domain Bacteria; phylum Bacteroidota; class Bacteroidia; order Bacteroidales; family VadinHA17; genus LD21. The sequence continues at coordinate 255,834 of CAWEYU010000005.1, read as the reverse complement.
ACAACTATTAAATGAACTTGAGAAAAAACAGCCTTTAAGAAATAATCAGCAGCAAAGAGTACCAGTACGGAGACCTAATTGACATTCCGGCCATATTTACCGACCCCTCCGGGGACTGTCGAAAAAGTCACTCTAACCATCTGCTAAATCATTGGAAATAAGTGACTATTTCGTCCAATGGAATTTTTTTCTGGTCACCTGTGAGCATGTTTTTAATAGTTACTTCACTATTTTTTATTTCATCCTCACCGGCAATCACAACATATGTCATCTTCTTAGAATCGGCGTAAGCCATCTGCTTTTTTATTTTTGCGGCTTCAGGAAAAATCTCGGCAGTTATTCCTAACTTCTGAATGACATAAAGGATATTGAGATTATAAGCTAATTCATTTTCCCCGAAGTTCGTAACCATTACACTCCTGTCGTTCGCTTTAAGTGATTCGAATCGGTTCAGACTAGTAAGCACATCATATATTCTGTCGGCGCCAAAGGAGACACCGACTCCGGATACACCCTCCATTCCGAATATACCTGTAAGGTTATCATAACGACCTCCTCCACAGACACTTCCAATTTCAATATCAGCGGATTTTACCTCTATGATCGCACCCGTATAATAATCGAGTCCTCTTGCAAGTGTCAGATCAAGTTCAACGGCAGATCTTACACAACCCTTTTCAATATACCCGAAAAGGGTACGCAGTTCGGCAATACCTTTCATTCCGGTTTCAGAACCCGATAATATCTCATCAAGCTCATTAAGTTTAACATGAGAATTGCCTTTAAGGTTCAATACAGGCCTGAGTCTGTCAATTGCATCGACAGAAATACCTTTCTCCTTAAGCTCCTCAATGACTGCCACGATACCGATCTTTTCTATTTTATCGATTGCAATTGTAATATCAGTAACCTTATCTGCAACGCCGGCAACTTCTGCAATACCTGTAAGAATCTTACGGTTATTGATCTTAACCAGGATAGTAACACTGAACCTTGAGAATATTTCGTCAATTATTTTAACTAGCTCATATTCGTTTAATAATGAATCACTTCCGATAACGTCTACATCACATTGAAAGAACTCCCTGTACCTGCCTTTCTGAGGCCTGTCTGCCCTCCACACCGGCTGCATCTGGTATCTCTTGAACGGAAAAACAATCTCATCTCTGTGCTGGACCACGTAGCGTGCAAATGGAACAGTAAGGTCATATCTTAGTCCTTTTTCACATATTCGTGCAGATAATTTTCCCTGTTCCCGTTTTAGAAGGTCATCATCAGTAACTGACGAAAGAAAATCTCCTGAATTAAGTATCCTGAAAAGAAGTTTATCACCCTCTTCACCATATTTTCCCAGAAGAGTTGACAGGTTCTCCATTGCCGGTGTTTCAATCGGCTGGTAACCATATAATCTGAAAACCTGACGGATAGTATCAAAAATGAATTCTCTTCTAAGCATCTCCTCAGGGGAGAAATCGCGGGTTCCTTTGGGTACAGATGGTTTGGATGACATGTGGTAAAGATAAAAGATTAAAAGATCTTCGGCACATACGTCTGCTCTCCTTTCGGAGGTCTTACATATGCAGTATCGTATTTCAGGGTCGGTAACTTGATAGGTTCCGGAGTAAGATCCTCATACGGTATAAGTGAAAGCAGATGGCTGATGCAGTTCAGTCTTGCACGCTTCTTGTCGTCAGCTTCTACAACAAACCATGGAGATTGTTTGGTATCGGTATACGAAAACATCTTGTCTTTTGCCATTGAGTACTCCACCCATTTGTCGCGCGATTCCACATCCATTGGACTAATTTTCCATCGTTTGGTCGGATCGGTTATTCTTTCATGGAATCTCTTTTCCTGTTCATGATCACTTACAGAGAACCAGTACTTAATCAGAATTATACCTGATCGTATCAGCATTCTTTCGAATTCAGGACATGACCTCAGGAACTCTTCATATTCATCGTTTGTACAGAAACCCATTACCTTTTCAACACCGGCCCTGTTATACCAGCTTCTGTCGAAAAGAGCTATTTCTCCGCCGGCAGGAAGATGGGGGACATACCTTTGAAAATACCATTCGGTCTTCTCTTTTTCAGTTGGAGTTCCAAGAGCTACAACTCTGCAGATACGTGGATTAAGGCATCCGGATATTGTCTTAATTACTCCTCCCTTGCCGGCTGCGTCACGACCTTCAAAAATCACAACAACCCTGAGTTTTTTTGCTTTTACCCATTCCTGAAGTTTAACTAATTCAATGTCAAGCTTTATCAGTTCCCTGAAGTACCGCTTGTTCTTCATCTTATCAGCCTTCTGTTGCTCAATATCATGATATAGATCTGACTTGTCAAACTTTTGCTTTTTGACTTTCTGAGAGTCGCCTTTTGCATTAGTGGATTTCTTCTTTTCTGCCATAGTATTGTAGATTAATACGATAGAAATTTACAATCTTTTTTCCAATAAAAATGAATTATATGTAAAATTAAACTCTGTGAAACCCTGTACCGGACAGATTTATCGACCGTCCACCCTTACAGCTAATCTTTATACACATCCTTGAATGAATTTCAGTCCCGGTAGTTTCCCCTCCTTTTCAAGGAGGGGTGGCCGGGGCAGTTGAATCTCAGTTATTTGCACAATTTTTCTCCCCGGCCGGGGTGGTTGATTTCTTCATTTTATTTTAAACTTTATATTCATCCATAACAAATACCTTTTCAACAGAAAGACCCATTAGTCCTTCGGAAGTTCTCCCAGGGACAGATCCACTTTAGCATTTTTGAAAAGTGAAATAAGGAAAGCTTTCAATAACAAAATAGAATAGACCTGAGAAGATAATCAACCACCCCGGCCCCGCCCTGCGGGGCCACCCCTCCTTCAAAAGGAGGGGAAATTGTTTATTATAATCTCTTATGCCCAACTCTTAAGTTGACGGCTAGGAGGGCAGGGGGGTCCAACCTTCCAGGGGGGTTGGGTTCCTACCTTACAAATGTATAGGTGGATAATTTTATTGCATAAACGGTATAGCCAGCGGGTACTTAAACTCCTCACCCTTTGAAGCTCTAATACTGGCAATAATGATACAAATAAACCTTAAGGTATATATTGCTCCTATAATAGGAAATCCGATCACGATTATGCAAAGCGGAATTGCAAGAACCAAATATAGAAGCATGGAAAACTGGAAATTCAATGAGGCTTTTCCGTTTTCATTTACCCATGTAGATTCGTCTTTTCTTGACATCCAGCATATAAATGGTCCAATTATCCCTCCAAAAGGGAAAAGGAAACATGCAAAAGCAGAAAGATGACAAAACATTGCCCAGTTTCTTTCAGTTTCGGATAATACTCTTATCTCTTTCATGACATCCGTTTTAATTAAAGGACTTGGTAATTAACGCAATGCTGCATCATCAGAACCGGGCAAGACGTTTCAGATCAGATTCCAGCAGCCCATTTGGATTCTTTGCATCAATAAGATGGTAGTTATAATAATACATATCAGCATCATCAGTCCCGATAAGCATTACGAAACAATAACCTGTTTTCCATTCTCCTACAGGTCCTACTTTGTGGAGGATTAGAGTATTCGCAGCTTTTTTTGCAATGGCATCCCTTATCTCATCTTCACTTGCGATCTTAATATCATGTTTATAAATTGCCTTTATGCTTTCGATTGTGGATATCTGGGGAGAAAGATCTTCTTTCTTTACCAGTATTGTCTTTTTGATTACCTCCGGTATATTTTTATTGTAATACCTCAGATATCTTCTTCCTGTCAGTGAAGGATCTTCTGAAATCATCTTAGCATGTTTCTGCATAAAGGAAAGAATCACACCAAGCTTATATCCATATTCAAGATCGTCCACCCCCAAAAATGACAGCGGAACCGCACATATTTCAGGCACTTCGCTCAGTTTATCTACCTTTTTCCCCTGTAACAGATTGATAAAGTTAAAAACAGAACCTGATTTATCCCTGTTAAAGTTAGTTTCAGTAAGAACAATAAAGGAATATGCCGGATCAAGACGCCTTACATTGAATTCCTTAACGTCAATGAACTCATAAGGGGTTATATTCCAATAATTTTTAACAGCTTCTTTAATAAATGCATTATAAAAGGGATCTGTCTCAATAACAACACAGGTTTTAGAAGCCATGAACTGTTTTATCTCATCCTTACTCGGAAATGGTGTCGGATTCTGACCTTTCACAACTATCGGAAGAAATAAAACAAACATAATCAGCACGATCTTTCTCAAGACTGGCATATTATCTGGCCGGTAAATACAAAGGATTTTTTTCATTAAATTTTCGTATATAAACAAACATAAGTTCCTTCTTCTTTTTCCTTGGAAGCTGAACGTATTCATCATACAAAGAAGGGTCCTTCATCAGAAGTATTTGAACGTTCTCCGTGGTAAATTCAAGGACCTTTCCTGTTTCAAAATCGAAAATATATTGTTTCAACTCATTTCGGGCGAGGCTTTGCTGCCTGTAAGGTGAGTAATATGAACCATATGGATAATAGCTTCCATAACCATATCCGTATGGCGAATAGCCGTAATATGGATCGTAATATCCATAGGGAGAATAGTTATTATACCTTGTATCGTAAGTTGTTATATCAGCAACAAAGTGACTGATACTTCCCACAAATGTTATCCGGTTAAAATTTTCCTGTATAGAAACATAAAGAACCCCATTACGCGCAAAACCCCATATATTGTTTTTGTCGACCTCCTGTCTTACTCCCATCTCATCATAAAAAAAGATCTTTCCGGATTCAAACACCTTATTAAAAAATTCCCTGTCGTTGTAATCAGCCGATGTAAGTAATTTTGCTTTAGGGATCGGGTTATTTGCCTTTACCTGGTCAAAGTTGAGATAGATACCGTCTTTGAATTTAAACTCGGGAGTGTATTTAACTTTCCCTTCCTGTTCCGGTAACTGACCGCAAACTTCGAAAGAAGTAGCAGAAGCAAGATAAAGACCAGCAACAAATAATATTTTAACACCGTTCAGCATAATCCAATAGATCTTACTATCACTATCAATAATCGTACCGATCAGATAAAAGCCACCGCTTTCTTCCAGGAAAAAGCCAGGCTATTTCAATTGTAAATATAATGGGTTTTTTTCATTGATTTTACCCATTTATTGAAACATCTTTTCTTTTTTCTCGTTTCCGGGAAGGGTAATATAAACCTTAATTGCAGATGGTTAATTATTAACAAGATATTTTATTAAATTTACAAATCTATCCAATAATCATTTTATGATTAAGAAATCCGATATAGGTGATCCGGAAAACAGAATTACAGACACATTCGGTTCATTTTTCGAAAAAAATCGAAAACAAATTGAGCAGGTCTCACTAATCGCGTTGCTAAGTCTCATTGCCAGCATTATACTTCTAACATTCAACCTGAGATTATTGGCAGGGTGTTTTATAATTATAGCTACTTCACTTGGGATACTTGTTGTAAGAACGGCATTAAACCTTCTAAAAAAGGTCAGGGAATCACTCAACGATGTCTCCGATTCGAGCGAGAAGAAAGATGATGTTATCACGGATTTTTCACACAGAATAAGGGAACCTCTGAATAACCTTGTCACTATCGGCGATCTGTTACTTGGATCAGGACTGCAGAAGAAACAAAAAGAGATGCTCGAGACTTTCATAGCTTCTACTAATAATATGGTTACAACAGTCAATGAACTGACAATGCAGTCAGCAGGGAGTATAAGCTATGAAGACAGAAAAAGTATCAGGTTCAATCTTGGATCCACAATTCAGAATACAATTGATCTCTTCAGTTTAAAGGATTCATCAAAGATCGATTTCATCTTTAATAGTAAAGATCTCTCACAATATGAAATTGTAGGTGATCCGATCATCCTGAAGCAAATACTTCTTGATATATTCAACACTGTCGAGAGTCAGGAAACAGACAGAACCACCAAAGTGACCATCAATCTTAAAAAAGTCAAAGAATCAGGCCAGGAGACATTTGTCGATTTCAGGATACAAACCGACTCGAATCTGGTATTGATTGACGAAAAAGAGCTTGTCGGGAACCTGGCTGCTAAACTTATAACTAACAGCAAGGGTTCTTTCCACCAGGAGTTTGGTAATAGCTTTACGGTTCTTGATATTATTCTTCCATTTTATAATGTGATTACAGAGACCAGAAAACCAATTGCTTCACCAAAAATTGAAGAGCTCAAGCAAAAAAGAATATCTCCCAAGCAGCTGAAAGACGCCAAAATTCTGCTTGTTGAAGACAATATTATAAATCAGAAAATCACACTGCTTACTCTTCAACCTCTTGTAAACAGCATAGATACTGCCACTAACGGAAAAGAAGCTCTGGATAAATTCGGTACATCTAACTATGATCTTATACTGATGGATATCCAGATGCCTGTTATGAGCGGACTTGTGGCTGCAGAGAAGATAAGGGCCCTTGAAGACAGTACTAATTCTCACATATCAATTATTGCCATTACTGCAAATGCTATGCTGGGGGACAAAGAGAGATGCATCTCAGCCGGATTTGACGACTACATAAGCAAACCCTTCCAGCCTGCTGCCCTGATAGATATCATAAGGAAGTACATTTAGATTATCGGTCAAAGAGGTTTAAATCCTATCACAAGCATATCGTCGAGCTGATGTGTACCACCCATCCAGGTTTTCATATTCTCCTCAAGAATCGATTTCTGATCATCAACAGGGAAACGGTAGATTGTCATTAACAGATGTCTGAATCTCCTGTACATAAATTTTTTGTTTTCAGAGCCTCCGAACTGATCAACATATCCATCTGAAAAAAGATACATCATGTCATCCTTCATCAATTCCATTTCAGTATTAGTATAGGATACACCCTCTGGTATCATTCCAATAGTATACTTGTCGCCTTTCAACTCAATCAGACGGTTGTCGCGAATAATATAAAGTGGCAGAAACGCTCCTGAAAATTGAATTTTTCTATTTATCCGGTCAACAACGCAAATAGCTATATCCATCCCATCGCGAATGATAGTTCCCACATTTTTCTCCCTGCTGAAAATCTTTTCAAGCCCTTTACTAAGAATTCCCAGGATTTTTGAGGGCTGTAATATATTATCGACATTGATTATCTTGTCAAGAAGTTCATGTCCGATCATAGACATCAGGGCTCCGGGAACTCCATGTCCTGTGCAATCTGCTGCTATAATAAAAATCCTGCCCCCTCTTTCCTGTATCCAGAAAAAATCGCCGCTGACAATATCTTTAGGTTTATAATAAATGAAAGATTCCTTAAAATATCCTTTGAAATAATCTTCTGAAGGGAGAAGCGCTTCCTGTATCCTCTGAGCATAAACAAGACTATCGGTAATGTTTTTGTTTTTTGAAGCCAGGTCGGCCTTCTGACTTTCCAGGTGAAAAAGAGATTCTTCTTTTTCCCGGAGAAGTTTTTTTGTTTTTATAAGAATAATTGTCTGGGACCTTACCAGAAAATAAACCAGCGATAAAACAAGGACAGAATAAAATACCAGGTGAAATGGGGTGGTATAATCAGATATATTGAAAACCTGGTAGATCATCTTTTAACCTCTTCGTCACAATTATGGTTCATACTTATTGAATTCAGCGATGGTGACTGAATTAAATCTCCTATTCCAAGCTTACTCCATTTAGCGTCGATAGCCTTTATTGTTTCAATGTCAGAACAAACAACATTGGGCCATTTTCTGGAAAATCCTCCCGGACGGAAAGCCTTGATTGTAGCATCAATAAGTAATGATGATCGTGAAATAAAAGAATGATCCCTTACAGGATCGGAGTTACCAAGAAATTGCCAGGCAACCGTAAAAAAATTATTCACATCAATCGTATGATCAACCACAATAATAATTTTGAATATGCCGATATCCGGATTACTATTCAATTTATTCTTGAGTTTGTCAACTACTTCTCTATCGGCATAATTATCAACTGCAAGAATCAGTAAAGGAAGATCATCTTTCTGCAAACATGAACGATAGCTTCGCAGAATATTTTCGGCAACCATCCTGTCAAATATTTCTTCCAGCCCTTCATAAGGTTTATTTACTCCGGAGTTTAGAAAAGATCCCTCTACAGCCGTTTTCATTGTTGCGTCTATTCCTAGTTTACCTCCAAACGCAAATGTGTCAGAGGAATGATCAAGGACGTCCAGCGGACCGTGGCTAAAGGCCAGATCTTGTGTAAAATCGGTGTGCAAAAATATGTGGCTGATAAGATCTTTGTAATCTCTTATATTAACATCTCCATCAACCACAATAATATATTTTGTGAACATCATTTGTCCTGCTCCGAGAAGCGAATTAATTACTTTCATCCCCTGACCGGAGAAGCTCTTTCTTATTTTTACAATAACAAGATTATGAGCTACTCCCGCATCCGGCATATGGATATCTTCAACCTCTGGCTGAAGCGTGAACTTAATGGGTGCAAGAAATATCTTTTCCGTCGACTTTGCAAGGAAAGAATCTTCCTGCGGCGGAACACCCACAATAGTTGCAGGATAGACAGCATAGCGGGCATGAGTGATACAAGTAACATGTAATCGCGGATACCAATCAGCGAGAGAATAGAATCCTGTGTGATCACCAAATGGACCTTCAAGGACTAACTCTTCCCGGGGGTCGATAAACCCTTCAATGATGATATCAGCATCGGCAGGGACATAGAGGTCGTTTGTAACACATTTTACTAGTCTGACCCTTTTTTTTCTGAGAAATCCGGCAAGAAGGTATTCATCGATATTTTCAGGCAAGGGTGCAGTGGCTGAATATGTGTAAACAGGATCTCCTCCCAGTGCAACTGAGACCGGCATTCTTTCACCTCTCCTCTTCCATGCTTCAAAATGATTTGCCCCTGTCTTATGAAGCTGCCAGTGCATACCTGTAGTGTTCTTATCAAGTATCTGCATTCTGTACATTCCAACATTTGTCCTGCCAGTCTCCGGATTTACAGTATGTACCATCGGAAGTGTAATGAAACGGCCACCGTCAAAGGGCCAGCATTTGAGAACCGGCAGTATTCCCAGATCGGGATTTTTATGAACAACTTGCTGGCATTTTCCTTTCAGCCATCGGTGTGATCTTGCAGGAAATATCCCGGCCAATCTTATCAGATCGGGCAAGGCGGAAATCTTATTAAACAGATTTCCTGATTTTCCGGATAATCCGATAAAAATCTTTTCAATCTCATTTCCTGCCTCATTAAGGTCTTTTCGTCCAATAGCCATTGACATCCTTTGTTCTGAGCCAAAGGCATTAATAAGAAGAGGAAATTGAGTTCCGTTCTCTTCAAAGAGCAAGGCTTTTCCACCGGCTTTGGAAACCCTGTCGGCGATTTCAGAAATTTCTAAAACAGGATCCACGAATGTTTTTATTCTCTGTAGCTCTCCAATTGTTTGCAGGTCATCGACAAATTCTCTTAAGCCGGAATAACTCATAGGTTCTCTAATTGAAGGTGCAAAGATATTCAATAAGGAGGAAAGTTAAGCGGATAGAGTTAAAAATTGAAAGGGTGAGGGGTGGGTATCTTAATGACCTTAGACTTATATAAAACAATAATGGGAACTAGTCTTGCGATTAGTTCCCACTCACCATTTGCAACCGAAGCCGCAATCGGCGTCAAGCTACTGTTATTCCGGCCGGCTGCTTTCCCCCCGCCGAAGCGGGATTATTGCAACCCGGAGCCTTCCGGTAATACCTGTTACAGTACTACTTTCAGGCTGTCCTTTCTTTCCTGCCTTACGGCAGGACTTCCGGGACGAAGTGTCTTTCAGGCATATGATGTTGTCTCCCTTGCGGGAGTCGTCATCATTTTCAGTTCACTTCGGGGCCGAAGCCCTTTGTTCCCTGAAGCCCTGAGACTCAATCTCTGAAAGAACGTTTCCGGTTTTCATCGACCTACTGAACATCCCTGGACAAGTCCATTTCGTTCAGACTTCGGCTCTTCTGATGCGCAGACCCGGAGGTCTGACCGAACGGAGGTGTTTCATTTAAGTAATCCTTACCGTTTCCACATCGTTCAAGCAGCCCTTTATCGCTCACCTGATATATCAAATTTAAACCTAGAATATGACATAACAAAAGAGAAATCAGCATTGTTGTAAACCGGATATAAACAAAAGTTATTAACAATTGTTAATAACGTCGGAACCTCTCTGGCTGTGCGCGTAATCGCTTCGGACTTCGGCCGGCGTAGTCGGCTACGCCCTAGGAAATCGGCGAAGCGAGGCAGTGAGGTTGGGAGGTTATTTCTTATACCCGTAAACAGCCAGATCACCCAGCATTTCTTCTATCCTGAGAAGCTGATTGTATTTTGCTATTCTGTCGGTACGGCTTGCTGATCCTGTCTTGATCTGTCCTGAATTTGTTGCAACAGCAATATCGGCTATTGTAGCATCTTCGGTTTCACCTGAACGATGTGAAGTAACTGTTGTCCAGCCTGCACGGTGTGCCATTTCTATTGCGTTCAGCGTTTCTGTAAGCGAACCGATCTGGTTGACTTTAATTAGGATTGAGTTTGCGCTACCCAGTTCAATGCCTTTCTTAAGATACTCCACATTCGTTACAAAAAGATCATCACCAACTATCTGGCATCGTTTCCCAATTCTGTCAGTAAGCATCTTAAATCCATCCCAGTCATTTTCAGCCATGCCATCCTCTATAGAATCAATCGGATATTTATTGATCAGTTGCTCAAAATAATCAACCTGCTCTTTTGAAGTTTTCCTTGCACCCTTTGGTCCTTCAAATTTTGAATAGTTATATATCCCATCCTTATAAAATTCAGAAGCTGCCGGATCGAGCGCTATTGTAACATCTTTACCAGGTTTATAACCTGCTGCGGTGATAGCTTTTATGATCGTTTCGAGAGCATCTTCCGTTCCATTCAGATTCGGAGCGAAACCGCCTTCATCACCAACTGCTGTACTCAGACCACGTTCCTTTAGAACTTTTTTAAGCGCATGAAAAACTTCAGTTCCCATTCGTAAACCTTCTTTGAATGATGGAGCACCTATTGGTCTGATCATAAATTCCTGGAAAGCGATAGGGGCATCCGAATGTGAACCACCGTTTATAATATTCATCATAGGTATTGGAAGAGTAACTGAGTTTACTCCGCCAATATACCTGAATAATGGTAGTCCATGAAATGCCGCTGCGGCTTTTGCAACAGCAAGTGATACCCCAAGTATTGCATTTGCACCAAGATTACTCTTTGTCTTCGTACCATCAAGCTCGATCATCTTCTTATCAATGCCTGCCTGATCGGTTGTGTCCATTCCGATGATTTCTTCCGCGATAACGTTGTTTACATTATTAACAGCCTTAAGAACACCCTTTCCCAGGTAACGGCCTTTGTCACCATCTCTCAGCTCAAGAGCTTCATTTTCGCCTGTAGAGGCACCTGAAGGAACAGCAGCACGGCCGAAAAATCCGCTGGTTGTTGTAACTTCAACTTCGATTGTTGGATTACCGCGTGAATCAAGTATTTCACGTGCATGTACACTAACTATCTGACTCATAGATTTTTAATTAATTATTAAACAATCATGCAATATACAAAAAAAAGGGATACCGGTAAATCTGGTATTCCCTTTTTATTGAAATCTTTCTAAAAGAAATATTTATTCTTCCGGAGTTTCTTCCGCTTTATCTTTTGCTTCCCCGGAGGGTTTTGCAGCTTTTTTTGCTTTCCCTGCACCAGCTTTTACAGAGCTTCCTTTTACGACAGGAGCATTTTCATCCACTCCTTCAGTTTTCTTTTTGGTTGTTCTCTTTCTTCTTGTAGCTTTAACCTTGGTGGCAGCTTCTCCAAGCATACTCTCGTTGTAGTCTACAAGTTCGAGAATACACATATCTGCATTATCACCAATTCTGTTTCCAGTTTTTAGAATACGTGTATACCCCCCCGGTCTCTCGGCAATTTTTGGTGATACTTCCCTGAAAAGTACAGATACTGCTTCTTTATCTTTAAGATAACTGAAGACCATTCTTCTTGAATGGGTTGAATCTTCTTTAGATTTGGTTATCAGGGGTTCAACATAGGTTCGCAGTGCCTTAGCTTTGGCTGTTGTAGTTGTTATCCTCTTATGAAGGATAAGTGAAGAAGCCATATTTGCAAGCATTGCTTTCCTGTGAGAACTTGTTCTTCCTAAATGGTTTATAACTCTTTGATGTCGCATTTCTCTCTATCCTTAGCCCGTTATATTAATCTTTATCTAACTTATATTTGCTTACATCCATTCCAAATGAAAGGCTCATTGATTCAAGCAGTTCATCCAGCTCTGTAAGTGATTTCTTACCAAAATTTCTGAACTTCAGGAGGTCATTTTTATTGAATTTAACAAGATCACCCAATGTATCAACCTCTGCAGCTTTAAGACAATTCAGTGCCCTTACTGAAAGATCAAGGTCAACCAGTTTAGTCTTAAGCAACTGCCTCATATGCAGTACTTCCTCATCAAATTCCTCATTTGCAAGCTTATCGTCTGAATCGAGTGTGATCTTTTCATCAGAGAATAGCATGAAATGATAAATCAGGATTTTTGCTGCTTCTTTCAGAGCATCTTTAGGATGTATTGAACCATCGGTTTCGATCTCGAGCAGAAGCTTTTCGTAATCTGTCTTCTGTTCAACGCGAAAGTTCTCGACATCATATTTTACATTTCTGACAGGTGTAAATATTGAGTCAACAGCAATAAGTCCGAATTCACTGTCAACCGGCTGATTTTCCTCTGCAGGAACATATCCTCTGCCTTTACTGATCGAGAGTTCAATCTGCAGCTTAACATCCGGTTCCATCCTACAGATTATATGCTCGGGATTAAGAACCTCAAAACTGCTAAGGGCTGCATTCAGGTTTCCTGCCTTAAGAACCTCCTGACCGCCTACTTTTATTGCAATCTTTTCATAATCAACATCTTCTACAGTTCTTCTAAATCGGACCTGTTTCAGGTTGAGTATAATCTCGGTTACATCCTCCATAACACCTGTTATGGTGGAGAACTCATGGTCGATTCCTTCGATCTTTACCGTTGTAATGGCAAAACCTTCGAGCGAAGAGAGGAGAATTCTTCTCAGCGCATTACCGACAGTAATACCATAACCAGGTTCAAGCGGACGGAATTCAAATTTGCCGTACTTGTTGTCCGCTTCAAGCATTATGACTTTATCTGGTTTCTGGAATGCTAATATGGCCATATGGATTTTCTTATATTATTACTTAGAATACAATTCAACAATTAACTGTTCCTTGATATCTTCCGGTATGTCAGTACGCTCAGGCAGACTCATGAATTTACCGGCCATCTGAGCATCATCCCACTCAAGCCATGGAAGTTTTGCATATCTCCTTGTGGAGAGTGAATCAGAAATAGTCTCGAGAGATTTTGATTTTTCCCTTACGCCAATGATATCTCCTGGTTTGAGCTGAAACGAGGGGATGTTTACCACTTTACCGTTAACAGTAATATGACGGTGTGATACAAGCTGACGTGCAGCCGATCTGGTAGGGGCAACACCTAAACGGTAAACGGTATTATCCAGACGTGATTCCAGTAACTGGAGAAGAACTTCACCTGTAACACCTTTACTTTTAGATGCTTTCTCGAATGTATTACGGAACTGACGTTCAAGCATGCCATAGGTATATTTTGCCTTCTGTTTTTCTCTTAGCTGTACGCCATATTCTGATGTTTTTTTCCGCTTTTTGTTCATCCCATGCTGTCCGGGAGGATAGTTTTTCCTCTCCAGGTGTTTGTCGGGACCAAATATCGGTTCTCCGAATTTCCTTGCTATTCTTGATTTTGGGCCTGTATATCTTGCCATCGATTAAATATTTTAAAACTTAAATAACTTACTTTAAACTTTATACTCTTCTTCTTCCGGGAGCGCGGCATCCATTGTGCGGCATCGGAGTAACATCAACGATCTCTGTCACTTCAATTCCGGTATTGCTGATTGATCTGATAGCAGATTCTCGTCCGGCACCCGGCCCTTTTACAAATACTTTAACCTTCCTCAAGCCAAGATCATAAGCAACCTTTCCGCAGTCTTCAGCAGCCATCTGTGCTGCATAAGGAGTATTTTTCTTGGAACCTTTGAACCCCATTTTACCTGAGGAAGCCCATGAAATCACCTGACCGGAATTATTGGTCAGTGTAATTATAATATTATTAAATGATGAATGAACATGGGCGTGACCAGCGGGTTCAACCTTAACTATTTTCTTTTTTAATGCTCCAGTCTTCTTTGCCATAATATGATTATTTGGTAGCTTTTTTCTTGTTTGCAACAGTTTTCTTTCTGCCTTTGCGTGTACGGGCATTGTTTTTTGTGCTCTGACCTCTCACAGGCAGACCGATTCTATGCCTGACTCCACGATAGCAGCCGATATCCATAAGTCTCTTTATGTTAAGCTGAGTCTCTGAACGAAGCTCTCCTTCGAGTTTGTAGTTTTCATTCAGGATCCGACGGATAGAGTTAATCTGCTCATCAGTCCATTCCTCGACTTTAGCATTTCTGTCGACACCAGCCTCATCAAGTACTTTCTGTGCTGTACTCCTGCCAACACCGTAAATATAAGTCAGGCCTACTTCGCCTCTTTTATGTCTTGGTAAATCTACCCCAACAATACGTGCCATATAATTTTTTTAATTGTGTGCAAAATTATTAAAATTATCCCTGTCTTTGTTTGAACTTGGGATTTTTCTTATTTATTACATAAATGCGTCCCTTCCTTCTGACGATCTTGCATTCGGGACTGCGTTTTTTTACTGATGCTCTTACTTTCATTACCTTATAATTTCTTATTTATATCTGAATGTTATTCTTCCTTTCGTGAGATCATATGGTGACATTTCAACCTTCACTTTATCTCCCGGCAAAATCTTTATATAGTGCATCCGCATTTTACCGGAGATATGTGCCGTGATAACATGTCCGTTTTCGAGCTCCACCCTGAACATTGCATTTGACAGGGCTTCGATGATTGTACCATCCTGCTCGATCGATGGTTGTTTAGCCATACAATTACATTTTATTTAAAACTTCTTCTATATATTTAAAAGTTGTTAATACATCTGCCTTTCCTCTGTCAACCGCCACTGCATATTCAAAATGTGCGGAAGGTTTTCCATCGGCAGTTTTAATGGTCCATCCGTCATTCATCTGAACGGTCTCCTTTAAACCCATATTGATCATCGGTTCAATACAGATCACCAATCCCTTCTCCATTTTTGCACCGGTTCCGCGTCTGCCATAATTTGGAACCTCAGGAGATTCATGTAACCTGGTTCCCAAACCATGGCCGACCAATTCCCGTACAACAGAATAACCGGCATATTCAGCAGTTGCCTGAACAGCAAAAGATATATCTCCAATCCTGTTTCCGGCTATTGCTTCTTTAACTCCTTCTTCAAGAGAGGTTTTGGTTACCTCGAGCAATTTTCTGACCTCGTCATCAATCTCCCCGACAGCAAAAGTATATGCACTATCGCCATAATATCCGTTCAATATCACCCCACAGTCAATTGAAACAATGTCTCCCTCCTTCAGTACATAACCTGAAGGAATACCATGGACCACCTGATCGTTAACAGATGTGCAGAGAGTCTTCGGAAATCCGTTATATCCTTTAAAAGCCGGCTGAGCTCTGTTATCAAGAATAAACGTTTCAGCAACTTTATCAAGGCTCAGAGTGGTAATTCCCGGTCTTATGAGTCCAGCAATCTCTGCAAGTGTTCTCGACACCAGCAAATTGCTCTCTCTCAGCAACTCGACCTCTTCATTAGTCTTTATATACAACATCAAAGAACGCTTTGCGTACTAATACGCTGAAACTGCACCAGTTCTGCCCTTAACGCGGCCGGTTTTCATAAGGCCGTCATAGTGACGCATCAGCAGATGACTTTCGATCTGCTGCAGAGTATCCAGAACAACTCCTACAAGAATAAGGAGCGAGGTTCCTCCGTAAAACTGTGCAAAATTCTGAGAAACTCCGGCTTTAACTGCTATCGAAGGCAGAATGGCTACGATTGCAAGGAAAATGGAGCCGGGGAATGTAATTCTCGACATTACAGTATCGAGGAATTCGACAGTTTTTCTGCCAGGTTTGATACCGGGGATAAAACCGCCATTCTTTTTCATATCTTCTGCCATCTGCACAGGATTAATAGTGATAGCAGTGTAGAAATAAGTAAATAATATTATAAGAAGCGCAGTAACGAGGTTATACCAAAATCCGTACATATTTCCGAAAGCAATCATAAAACCTGATCCGGATTTAGTTGCATATCCTGCAATTATGACAGGGAGCATCATTATTGCCTGGGCAAAAATGATTGGCATAACACCTGCTGCATTTACCTTAAGAGGTATATATTGACGCACACCTCCATATTGCTTGTTGCCCACTATCCTTCTTGCATACTGGACAGGGACACGGCGTGTACCCTGAACCAGGAGTATTGTACCAAGTACAACAATAAATAAAAATATTATTTCAACAAGAAGTGCAATAAGTCCTCCCTGCCCATTCATTCTGGCTCCTGTTTCAAAAACAAAGTTTGCAGGCAGCCTTGCAACGATACCAATCATTATTATAAGAGAGATCCCATTCCCGATCCCTTTGTCGGTGATTTTCTCGCCGAGCCACATTACAAATATTGTACCGGCAGTAAGAATTATAACAGAAGAGAGTTGAAAGAAAAAGGTATTGCTTAAAATAAAGGCACTTGCCGGGAGTGTCCGCTGCAAATTTATGAGATATGTAGGTGCCTGAAGTACCAGAATAATAACCGTAAGGTATCTTGTATACTGATTCATTTTACGTCTTCCGCTCTCACCTTCTTTTTGCAGCTTCTGGAAATAAGGGAAAACTATCCCCAGGAGCTGAACGACTATGGATGCAGAGATGTAGGGCATGATACCGAGGGCAAATACTGATGCCTGTGAAAATGCTCCTCCGGAGAACATATCGAGCAACCCCATAATACCGGAAGCTGTCTGATTTTTAAGCATAGTAAGCTGATTAGGATCAATTCCCGGCAGAGTAACATATTTTCCCAGTCTGTACAGAAGAATTATACCTAGTGTGTAAATCAGTCTCGCACGGAGGTCCTCGATCTTAAAGATGTTCTTTATAGTCTGTATCAGTCTCATGAACTTACAATATTACAACGGTTCCACTTTTAGCTTCAATAGCTGCAACTGCTGATTTGCTGAATGCATGTGCATGTACCTCGAGTTTCCTTTCAAGATCTCCTTTACCGAGTATCTTGACGAGAGCATTTTTAGAAACAAATCCGGCAGTAACAAGTGTCTGAAAATCAATCTTCTCAATATCAAGTCTTTCAGCAAGAGCCTGTAATGTACTAATATTGATAGCCTTATATTCAACACGATTGATATTTTTGAAACCGTATTTTGGAACGCGTCTTTGGAGAGGCATCTGGCCTCCTTCAAAACCGATCTTCTTTTTATAACCTGATCTGGATTTTGCGCCTTTGTGTCCCCTTGTGGATGTTCCTCCTCTACCGGAACCCTGTCCGCGGCCCAGACGCTTGTTGTCTTTAACTGATCCTTTAGCAGGTTTTAGGTTACTGAGATCCATAATTTTAATTATCAGATATGTTTAATTTCTTAGATTTCTTCAACTTTTACAAGGTGTCTTACTTTTTCTACCATTCCCATAATTGCCGGAGTGGCTTCATGTTCGGCGCTGTGGTTCATTTTCCGGATGCCTAATGCCTCAAGGGTTCTTTTCTGCCTTGCAGGTTTTCCGTTTTTGCTTCTAATCTGTGTGATTCGGATCTTTGCCATCGTCTCTATTTTTCTAACCGTTAAATACTTTATCCATAGCAATTCCCCTGTGTTCTGCTACCGCATATGGATCGCGCAGTTCGAGCAGGGCCGCAAATGTAGCTTTCACAAGGTTGTGAGGATTTGATGAACCCTTTGACTTTGCAAGTACGTTTTTTATTCCAACGCTTTCAAGAACTGCACGCATTGCACCACCAGCTTTTACACCGGTACCTTCAGAAGCAGGTTTAATGAAGACTTTTGCTCCTCCAAATTTTGCTATCTGCTCATGAGGAATTGTGCCTTTAATGACCGGAACCTTTATGAGATTCTTCTTGGCATCTTCAATCCCTTTTGCTATAGCAGTCGTCACCTCACTTGCTTTACCAAGCCCATGTCCGACAATGCCATCTTCATTTCCCACAACAACGATGGCTGAGAAACTGAATGTACGTCCACCTTTTGTAACCTTTGTGACTCTCTGGATACTAACAAGCCTGTCCTTAAGCTCGAGATCACTGGTTTTTACTTTTCTTATACCGTTTGCCATAATTCATTAGAATTTTAAACCGCCTTCGCGGGCTGCATCAGCCA
Source organism: uncultured Bacteroidales bacterium (assembly GCA_963813405.1). GTDB lineage: Bacteria > Bacteroidota > Bacteroidia > Bacteroidales > VadinHA17 > LD21. The sequence continues at coordinate 237,390 of CAWEYU010000005.1, read as the reverse complement.
ATGATTTTACTCTACCATGATATTTATATCCGCTTCTGTCAAATACGACATTTTCGATACCTTTCTCTTTACATTTTGTAGCGAGAAGTTTACCTACAAAAGCAGCTTGTTCTATTTTTTTTCCGGTTTTCGCAGCTATTTCTTTTTCTTTTGAAGAAGCAGACAACAGAGTAACTCCATTCAGGTCGTCAATAAGCTGAACGTAAATCTGTTTATTGCTACGGAAAACTGCAAGTCGTGGTTTTTCAGCAGTCCCGCTGATTTTCTTCCGGATCCTCAATCTGATCCTTGTTCTTCTTTCCAACGTTGTTAAGGCCATGATTTTTATACTTTTACCTATTAAACACTAGCTGATTTACCAGCTTTCCTTCTGAGTTGCTCTCCAACGAACTTAATACCTTTTCCTTTGTAAGGTTCCGGGGGACGGAGTGATCTTAACTTGGCTGCAACATGACCGATAAGCTGTTTGTCGATACATGTCAGAGTTATGATCGGATTGCTCCTTCTTTCAGTCTTGGTCTCAACCTTTACTTCGTTTGGAAGCTGAAAAATAATATCGTGAGAAAAACCAAGGCTGAGTTCAAGGTTCTGACCTTTTGCTTCTGCACGGTACCCGACACCAACAAGTTCAAGTTCTTTTTTATAGCCCTTTGATACGCCTTCCACCATATTGGCAATTAGTGCACGGTAGAGTCCGTGCAGGGATTTGTGATTTTTCGATTCTGTTGGTCTCGATAAATGTACTTCGTTTTCCACCACTTCCACTTTCATATCCTTGTCAACCACCTGGGTTAACTGACCTAAGGGGCCTTTCACACTAACCACATTGGTGTCGCTGACAGTTACAGTGACTCCTTTGGGCAGGTTTACAGGTAAATTTCCTATTCGTGACATTAAGTTATCCTCCTATTAGTAAACGTAACACAATACTTCACCACCAATGTTTTCTTTTCGTGCCTCTTTGTCGGTCATCAATCCTTTTGATGTAGAAAGAATCGCAACTCCGAGTCCGTTAAGTACCCTGGGCATTTCGTCAGCTGCGACATATTTGCGGAGACCGGGGCGGCTTACTCTCTGAATTGATTTGATAGCCGGTTTCTTACTTTTGGGATTATACTTGAGAGCAATTTTCAGTGTATTCTGTACGCCTTCGCCCTCAATAACCTTATAACCAAGGATATATCCTTTTTCAAAAAGAATCCGTGCAACTTCTTTCTTAAGATTGGATGCTGGTGCCTCGACAACCTTATGACCTGCCATGATGGCATTTCTTAGTCTGGTCAGTAAATCTGCAATTGGATCAGTCATCTCTATTTAATTATTGTAGTTAATATTCATTCCTTAAAATTACCAGCTGGCTTTTTTTATTCCAGGTATTAATCCCTGGGATGCCATTTCCCTGAAAGTTATTCTGCTTACTCCGAACTGTCTCATGTAACCTCTTGGTCTTCCTGTTATCTTGCAGCGGTTTCTCAGTCTGTTAGGATTTGAATTTCTTGGAATCCGGCTTAATCCGACATAATCGCCATCGGCTCTCAGTTGAGTTCTTTTTGCAGCAAATTTTTGTACCAGTTTTGCACGCTTAACCTCACGGGCTTTCATTGATTCTTTAGCCATGCTCTTAGTTTTTAGTATTTTTAAAGGGTAAACCAAATTGTTTAAGAAGGGCCAATGCTTCCTCGTCTGTATCGGCCGTGGTTACGAAAGTTACCTGAAGCCCCATGATCTTTGCTATTTTATCAAGGTCAATCTCAGGAAAGATTATCTGTTCTGTGATCCCAAGAGTGTAGTTGCCACGACCGTCGAGTTTGGCATTTATTCCTTTAAAGTCGCGGATACGGGGAAGCGCAACAGAGATAAGTCTCTCAAGGAACTCATACATTTTTTCCTTACGAAGCGTCACCATAATACCGATAGGCATATTTCTCCTCAGTTTGAAATTGGAAATATCCTTTGTAGAATTTGTCTGCACAGCTTTCTGTCCGGCAATATCAGAAATCTCCTTTACGCCGAATTCCAGCAGTTTCTTATCGGCAATTGCCTGTCCTACCCCCTGGTTGATGACTATCTTCTCCAGTCTAGGGACCTGCATAACAGATGAGTAACTGAATTCTTTCATCAATGCAGGGACGATCTCGTCTTTATACTTTGTTTCTAATGCAGGCGTATACATCACTTAATCTCCTCTCCTGATTTTTTTGAAAAACGTACTAATTTATTTTTGTCATTGAACTTTCTGCCGATCCTTGTGGGTTTTCCAGTTGTGGGATCAACCAGCATCACATTTGAGATATGAACAGGAGCCTCTTTTTTAATAATCCCGCCCTGCGGTGCTTTTGCATTAGGTTTAGTATGTTTAGATACCATATTAACACCCTCAACAATAGCTTTGTTTTTATCTCTGTCAATCTCGAGAACACGGCCTTTCTGGCCTTTTGATTCACCGGTAATAATTATAACGGTGTCTCCCTTCTTTATATGTAATTTCTTCTGCATCGTTCTTTGTTTAGAAAATTATAACACTTCAGGTGCTAATGAAACAATCTTCATGTATTTATCGCGAAGTTCCCTGGCAACCGGCCCGAAGATACGTGTACCGCGAACCTCATCGACATTATTAAGGAGAACAACTGCATTATCATCAAATCTTATATAAGAGCCATCCGGACGACGTATCTCCTTTTTGGTTCTTACAACAACTGCCTTACTCACGGTTCCTTTTTTAGCTTCACCTGAGGGGAGCGCGCTTTTTACACTCACAACTATCTTATCGCCAACAGTAGCATATCTCTTTTTGCTACCGCCCAACACCCGGATGCACAATACTTCCTTGGCTCCTGAGTTATCGGCTACTGTTAATCTGCTTTCCTGCTGTATCATGGTTACTTAGCTCTTTCGATAATTTCAATTAATCTCCAGGTTTTGATCTTGCTCAGAGGCCTGGTCTCCGAAATGCGGACGGTATCTCCGATGTTGCATTTGTTCTCTTCATCGTGCGCCATCAGTTTTTTGGTCTTGTTGATAAACTTCCCATATATTGGGTGTTTAACCTTTCTTTTCACAGCCACAACGATGGATTTTTCCATTTTGTTGCTGACGACAATACCTATACGTTCTTTTCTGAAATTCCTTTCCATCGCTGATATTAGCTTTTAGGTTCTTTACTTAACTCCCTTGTGCGCAATTCCGTCATAAGTCTTGCGATTGTAAGTCTTGCCTCATTAATTTTCCTCGGATTATCAAGAGGTGAGATCGCATGATTAAGTTTCAAACGAACGAGCATGGTCTTCTCCGTATCTATACGTTCGAGAAGGTCCGGTGTGCTTAATTCCTTTATTTCTGAAGTTTTCATGTATCCTTAAATTTATTCCTGAACGTAATCGCGTCTTACAACAAATTTGGTTTTTATAGGAAGTTTCTGTGCTCCCAGGCGCAGAGCCTCCTTGGCAACTTCGAAAGGAACTCCTTCGGCTTCAAGTAATATCCTTCCGGGAGTTACCGGCACAACAAATCCTTCCGGTGCTCCTTTTCCTTTACCCATACGAACCTCTGCAGGCTTCTTTGTAATTGGTTTATCAGGAAAAACCCTTATCCATAGCTGACCTTCACGTTTCATATGACGTGTCACTGCCTGACGAGCTGCCTCGATCTGCCTTCCTGTAATCCAGATTGACTCCAGGGCCTTGATTCCAAATGAACCGAATGCCAGCTGGTTGCCCCTTTGTGCATTCCCTTTCATCTTGCCCTTTTGCGATCTTCTGAATTTGGTCCTTTTCGGTTGTAACATTGCTCAAATATGTTATATTGTTATTTTATTCAGAGAGTTATTTCTTTGATTTTCTTTTTAATCCTTTGTTCTTAGCATTTCTTGCTGCTATATTGGGGCTAAGATCTCTTTTACCAAATACTTCACCGTTGCATATCCAGACTTTAACTCCCAGAAGTCCAACTTTAGTATGAGCTTCAGCAAGTGCATAATCGATATCTGCACGCAAAGTATGAAGTGGGATGCGTCCTTCCTTATATGATTCACTTCTGGCCATTTCAGCGCCACCAAGACGACCGGATATCATTATTTTAATTCCTTCTGCTCCCATTCTCATTGTAGAGGCAATCGACATTTTTATTGCACGACGGTAAGAAATTTTTCCTTCAAGCTGACGGGCAACATTGTTAGCAACAATATTTGCATCGAGTTCCGGTCTTTTAACCTCAAAGATGTTGATCTGAACCTCTTTCTTTGTTATTTTTTTCAGCTCCTCTTTAAGCTTATCTACCTCCTGTCCGCCTTTACCAATTATAATGCCGGGTCGTGCAGTATTTACAGTTACTGTTATAAGCTTAAGAGTTCTCTCAATAATTATCTTTGAGAGGCTGGCTTTTGCGAGCCTTGCATTCAGATACTCTCTTATCTTTGAATCTTCAACCAGTTTACCGGAAAAATCCTTTCCGCCGTACCAGTTTGAATCCCAGCCCTTGATTATTCCTAATCTGTTACTAATCGGATTTACTTTTTGTCCCATCTATTCTATTTTGAACTGTTTTCTACTTCTTCTTTCTTACTGTCAATCACCAGGGTTACATGGTTAGATCTCTTTTTGAGCCTGTAAGCCCTTCCCTGGGGAGCAGTCTGCAATCTCTTGAGTACACGGCCACTGTCAACATGGACCGTTTTTACAATAAGGTTGCTTTCTTCGACGCGTACGCCTTCATTCTTTGACTGCCAGTTGGCTATTGCTGACAGAAGAAGCTTCTCCATCCTGCGTGATGCTTCCTGATGACTGAACTTAAGAACATCAAGCGCTTTATTAACATCCATTCCGCTGATAAGATCCGTTACAAGCCTCATTTTACGAGGAGATGTCGGACAATTTTTAAGGACAGCCTGGTACCTGTTTTTGGCGGCTTCTTTCCTTTGTTCAGCTGTATTTCTTTTTCTTGCACCCATTTCTGATAGTTTTCAAAGGTTTACATTACTCATTATTTATTACCTGAATGTCCCCTGAATGTACGAGTAGGTGCAAATTCTCCTAATTTATGACCTACCATATTCTCGGTAATGTAAACGGGGATAAATTTGTTCCCGTTATGAACTGCTATTGTATGACCGACAAAGTCGGGTGATATTACTGATCTCCTTGACCATGTCTTGAGTACTGACTTTTTACCGCCCTCATTCATACCCATAACTCTTTTCTCAAGTTTGAATTCAATGAAAGGGCCCTTTTTAATAGATCTACTCATTTTATATCAGTTATTTCTTCCTTTTTTCAACAATGAATTTTGCGGAGTATTTTTTCTTGTCCCTGGTTTTAAAGCCTTTGGCCGGAATTCCCTTGCGTGATCTCGGGTGACCACCTGAAGCTCTTCCTTCGCCACCACCCATTGGATGATCGACCGGGTTCATTGCAACACCTCTTACCCTTGGACGGCGACCCTGCCAGCGTGAACGACCGGCTTTGCCTGATATCTCAAGGTTATGATCAGGATTGGATACTGTACCGACAGTTGCGCGGCAGGTTGTAAGAACAAGTCTTGTCTCTCCTGATGGCAGTTTTATCGTTGCATACCTTCCTTCGCGGGCAATAAGCTGTGCGTAGGAACCTGCACTGCGTGCCATAGCTGCACCTTTACCAGGTTTCAGTTCTATGTTGTGTATAATTGTACCCATTGGCAAGTCGGCAAGGAATAATGTGTTACCTATTTCAGGAGCCACATCTTTTCCGGAAGAAATTTTCTGGCCAATCTGCAGACCATTGGGTGCAATAATGTACCTCTTCTCCCCGTCAGCATAAACGACGAGTGCAATCCTCGAAGAACGGTTAGGATCGTACTCCACTGTCTTGACTGTTGCGGGTATACCATCTTTATCCCTCAGGAAGTCGATGACCCTGTACATCTTCTTGTGACCGCCACCGATGTACCTCATAGTCCGTTTGCCGTTACCATTCCTTCCTCCTGTTTTACTAAGCGGTCGAAGTAAGGATTTCTCCGGCACAGCACTTGTGATATTATCAAAAGCACTGATGATCTTGTGTCTCTGACCTGGTGTTACAGGTTTGATCTTTCTTACTGCCATAATGGTTTTAAATATTGCTATAGAAGTCTATAGTGTTACCTTCCGCAAGAGTTACCACTGCTTTTTTTGTTGCTGCTGATTTTCCGGACATAACACCTGATTTGGTATATCGGGTTTTCACCTTTCCCCCATAACGCATTGTGTTAACCGACTCAACTGTAACGCCATACAGATCCTCTACGGCTTTCTTAATCTCAATTTTATTTGCGCTTCTAGCAACGAGAAAACCATAGCGATTAAATTTATCACCCTGGCTTGTCATCTTTTCTGTTACTATCGGCTTAAGTAAAATATTCATCACTTAATTTTTACTAGTTTTCAAATGTTGCCTGCAAAACGTCAACTGCGCTCTCTGCAAGTATCAGAGTTGAAGCTTTCATTATCTTGTAAGTGCTTAATTCACTTGCAATTATAACCTCAACACCTTGCAAATTACGAGACGACAAATATATATTTTTATTTTGTTCTGCTAAAACAAATACTGATTTTTTATCAGCGATATTCAGGTTATTCTCCATTTTCAGGAAGTTTTTGGTTTTCGGTGCTTCAAGGGAGAAGTCTTCCAGTATAATAATATTATTACCCGAAGCCTTATAGGAAAGTGCTGATTTTCTGGCTAGTTGTTTTACTTTCTTATTCAGTTTGAATCCATAATATCTTGGTTGTGGTCCAAACATTCGTCCGCCTCCGCGGAAAAGTGGATTCTTTATACTACCGGCGCGTGCAGTACCGGTTCCTTTCTGCCTTTTTATCTTCCTTGTGCTTCCTGCAATCTCGCCACGCTGTTTCGATTTTGAGGTACCCTGTCTTCCATTTGCCAGGTATTGTTTCGAATCGAGATAGATGGCATGATCATTAGGCTCTATACCGAAAATTGAATCGTCAAGATTAACTTTTCTTCCGGTTTCTTTACCTTCAATATTAAGAACTGCTAATTCCATTACTTTGTAATTATTACGTAACCACCTTTTGGACCGGGAACTGATCCTTTAACAATAATTATATTTTCCTCCGTCATGAGTTTAATAACCTTCATGCTTATTGACATCACTTTGTCCCCTCCTGTACGGCCTGCCATTCTCATTCCAGGGAGTACTCTGGAGGGAAATGAAGAAGCACCAAGTGAACCGGGAGCTCGGCCCCTGTTATGCTGTCCATGGGTTTGGCCGCCTACACCGCTGAAGCCGTGACGCTTAACAACACCCTGGAATCCTTTACCTTTTGACCAGCCTCTTACATCTACCCAGTTATCGGGTTTGAAAAGTTCGGCTGTAAGCACTTCACCTTCTTTAACCTGACCATCGGCAAAGCCTGTGAACTCGATGAGCTTCCTCTTCGGAGTTGTATTGACCTTTTTGAAATGCCCCAGTTCGGCTTTTGTGGTGTGCTTTTCCTTTTTATCCTCGAATGCGAGTTGAACAGCAAAGTAGCCGTCATTTTCAGGTGTTTTAATCTGAGTAACAACACATGGTCCGGCTTGCAGAACTGTACATGGAATATTTTTTCCATTTTCATCGAAAATGGAGGTCATTCCTACCTTTTTTCCTATTAATCCCTGCATCTTTAAATTCTTTACCGGTTATACTTTAATTTCAACTTCTACTCCGCTTGGCAGTTCCAGTTTCATAAGCGCGTCGATAGTTTTCGGCGTTGAACTGTAAATATCAAGCAGCCTTTTATAGGATGAGAGCTGAAATTGCTCTCTCGATTTCTTGTTCACAAATGTTGAACGAAGAACCGTATAAATCTTTTTGTGTGTAGGAAGTGGAATCGGGCCACTTACCACTGCACCAGTAGATTTGACTGTCTTTACGATCTTCTCAGCAGATTTATCCACGAGGTTATGATCATAAGATTTCAGTTTGATACGAATTTTCTGACTCATCTTTAAAGAATTTTACCTTTTGTAGTTTCTACAATTCTGTTTGCTATTAATGCAGGCACCTCTTCAAAATGCGAGAACTCCATTGTTGAAGTTGCTCTTCCGGAGGTAAGAGTTCTAAGTACAGTAACATAACCGAATTTTTCAGCCAGAGGTACTTTTGCTTTTATGACTCTTGAACCTGCTTTCGATTCCATACCTTCCACTTTTCCCCTTCTTCGGTTGAAATCGCCAATTACGTCGCCAACATACTCTTCAGGAGTTACAACCTCTGTAGCCATAATAGGCTCTAACAAAACAGGGTTGCATTTGCCTGCAGCACGTTTAAATGCCTGTTTGGCTGCAATTTCAAATGAAAGAGCATCGGAGTCGACGGGATGGTATGAACCGTCTTTGAGAATTACTTTTAGGCTGTCAAGGGGGAATCCGGCCAGTGGTCCGTTCAGCATAGCTTCGCGGAATCCTTTTTCAACTGAAGGGATATATTCCTTGGGTACATTGCCTCCTTTAATCTGATTAATAAACTGGAGCCCTCTTACACCTTCATCTGCAGGCATAAGTTCAACAGTAATATCGGCAAATTTGCCCCGACCCCCGGATTGTTTTTTGAAAACTTCACGAAACTCAGTCGAAGTAGTTATTGCCTCTTTATATGCAACCTGGGGAGCACCCTGATTACATTCAACTTTAAATTCTCTTCTCAAACGGTCAATAAGTATTTCCAGGTGCAGTTCACCCATACCATTAATTATCGTCTGTCCGCTGTCGGGATCAATTTTGACCTGAAATGTCGGATCTTCCTCTGCAAGCTTATTGAGTGCCATTGAGAGCTTATCGACATCTGCTTGTGTTTTCGGTTCGACAGCAACACCAATAACCGGATCGGGAAAATCCATAGATTCAAGTAAAATTGGTTTATGTATTGCACAAATTGTATCACCAGTTTTAAGATCCTTAAATCCGACGCCTGCACAAATATCACCGGCAGAAATGCTATCCTTTGGAATTTGTTTGTTTGCGTGCATCTGGAATAGCCGGTTGACTCTGTCTCTCTTGCCTGTCCTGACATTCAGAACTGTATCGCCGGCATTGAGAATTCCTGAATAAACACGCAGGAATACCAAACGGCCCACAAAAGGATCTGTTGCTATTTTAAATGCAAGTGCAGCCATTGGTTCATCGTCATCAGGCTGACGGGTAACCTCCTGGTCATTTCTCGGATCTTTCCCCGTAACGTAACCCTTGTCAACAGGTGAAGGAAGGAAAGCAACGACAGTATCAAGAAGCATCTGGACACCCTTATTCTTAAATGCAGCTCCACATATAACCGGAACAGTAATGCCTGCAATTGCTGATTTTCTCAATGCAGCATGGACTTCATCACAGGTAATGGACTCATGATCATCGATATACCTTTGAAGCAACGAATCATCCACTTCAGCCAGAGACTCAACAAGTTTACCTCTCCATTCCTCTGCTTCTTCCAGCAGATCTGCAGGAATTTTTTCACGTTCAAACCTTGAACCCTGAGCAGCATCTTCATACCATACAATTGCTTTCATTTCACAAAGGTCAACGACCCCTTTGAAACTATCCTCAGATCCGATTGGTATTTGAATAGGAACCGGTATTGCTCCAAGTTTTTCTTTGATCTGCTGAACCACCCCAAAGAAATCAGCTCCGGCACGGTCCATCTTGTTTACAAAAGCAATCCTGGGTACATTATACTTATTAGCTTGTCTCCAAACGGTTTCAGACTGCGGTTCAACTCCCCCAACTGCACAGAAAACTGCTACTGCACCATCGAGAATCCTTAAAGATCTTTCAACCTCTACGGTAAAATCGACATGCCCCGGAGTATCTATAATATTGATTTTATATTCCTGATCTTTATATTTCCAATAAGTTGTTGTAGCAGCAGAGGTTATAGTTATTCCTCTTTCCTGCTCCTGAACCATCCAGTCCATCTGGGCATTGCCATCATGCACCTCTCCCATGCGGTGGGTACGACCTGTATAGAACAGAATACGCTCTGTTGTAGTGGTCTTACCGGCATCGATGTGGGCCATGATTCCGATGTTTCTGGTATATTTCAGGTTCTTATCCATCTTCTTTTATCTGGCGCTGAACTACATTAAAAGCGGAAATGAGCAAAAGCTTTGTTTGCCTCAGCCATCCTGTGAGTATCTTCTTTCCTTTTAAATGCTCCGCCTTCCTGATTGTATGCTGCCATGACCTCTGCTGCAAGCCTCTCGGCCATCGAATGGCCAGTTCTCTTGCGGGCAAATGAGATCAGGTTTTTCATACTGATACTGATTTTACGGTCGGCGCGGATCTCCATCGGAACCTGGAAAGTTGCCCCACCCACCCTGCGGCTTTTAACTTCAACCTGAGGTGTAATGTTATCAAGAGCCTGCTTCCAGATCTCAAGTGGTGATTTTGTTTCATTCTTAAGTTTGTCACCAACTATCTCTAAAGAATCGTAGAAAATCTTGTATGCAACGATTTTCTTACCATTGAACATAAGATTATTCACAAACCTTGTTACATATGGATCATTATATTTTGGATCCGGTAACAGAATTCTCTTCTTTGGTTTTGATTTTCTCATTATCTTATTCCTTTAACTGTTACTTCTTTGGTCTTTTTGTACCATATTTTGATCGTCTCTGGGTACGGCCATCAACACCTGAAGTGTCGAGAGCACCACGAACCAGATGATAACGGACTCCGGGCAGATCTTTTACCCTTCCGCCTCTGATTAACACAATTGAGTGCTCCTGAAGATTATGACCCTCTCCCGGAATATAAGAGTTCACTTCTTTCTGGTTTGTAAGCCTTACCCTGGCTACTTTTCTCATAGCTGAATTAGGTTTCTTTGGTGTTGTGGTATAAACACGCACGCAAACACCCCTTCTCTGAGGGCATGAGTCCAAAGCCGGTGCTTTACTTTTATCTACCAGCTTCTTCCTGCCTTTTCTGACTAACTGCTGAATTGTGGGCATAAATACAATTATTTAGCATTAAATTTTACCGAAAAAAATGGTTTGCAAAGGTATTGTTTTTATTTCTTAATTTACAAACATGTATGTTATTTTTTATACAACATTACAATAAGCCCGTCTTATGCGCCTGATCACAATCGATTAAAGGCATTATAACAAGCAGATAACTATATTTCTCATTTAAATTGTAAGTTATAAACAGGTTCCTTCCCGATCTTTCCCCAGAGAAAACTTTTGTAAACTTACCAGAGAAAGAAAAACCGGTACTCCTGTATTTCAAAAAACTGGTGCAAAGGAAATAAAAAATTTGGAATTATAATATCTTTCTGCAACTGTTTTAAAAAATTATTATTTTTGTCACCTCCATTTCCAGGTATATAATAAATATGTATAACAAATAATTTTGACTTAAAGATGAAAACCTACCAGACCGACCAGATTAAAAATATTGCCCTGCTGGGCAATTCAGGATCAGGTAAAACGACATTAGCGGAAGCCATGCTCTTCAATGGTGGTGTAATAGAAAGAAGAGGAACAATTGAAGGGGGAAATACTGTATCAGACTACAGACCCATAGAGCATGAGAATGGTAACTCCATCTTTTCAACAGTTCTTTACTCAGAATTCAAAAATAAGAAGATCAATATTCTTGATACACCAGGGCTTGATGATTTCAGTGGTGGTGTAATTTCATCTCTCTATGCTGTCGACTGTGCCGTAATGACAATCAATGTACAGAATGGTGTTGAGGTCGGAACCGAAATTCATTTCCGTCATGCTGAGAAAGTCAATAAGCCTGTGATCCTTGTGGTAAACGGTCTGGACCATGAAAAGGCCAATTTTGAAAAGTCGCTGGAAATGATGAAAGAGCGCCTTAGCAATAATATTGTTCTGGTTCAGTTCCCCGTGAATGAAGGCATAGGATATAACGCTGTAATTGATGTCCTTAAGATGAAAATGCTCAAGTACGGGAAAGAAGGTGGAATTGCTGAAGTATTGGAAATCCCATCCGAATTTGCCGACAGGGCAGCAGAACTGCATTCCCTCCTGGTTGAAAAAGCTGCCGAAAGTGATGAGTCTCTGATGGAGATATTCTTTGCGAACGACACATTGACAGAGGAAGAGATAAGAAAAGGTATTGCAAAAGGTATCGTCACAAGAGGAATGTTTCCGATTTTTTGCATTTCTGCAAAGAACAACATCGGGGTCGATGATCTGATGGATTTTATAATAAATGAAGCTCCTTCAATTAATGATCTGCCATCTCCGGTAAACAGCAAAGGAAATGAAGTGAAACCAAACCCTGCCGGACCTGCTTCTGTATATGTATTCAAGTCATCAATAGAAGAACATATAGGCGAGATAAACTATTTCAGGGTTTATTCAGGTAAAATCACTGAAAACCTTGATGTGATAAACAGCAACAACAGTACTAAGGAGAGACTTTCACAGTTATACGTTTGTGCCGGTAAAAACCGGACAAGAGTTTCGGAATTACACATTGGTGATATCGGGGCATTCGTAAAACTGAAGAATACCAAAACCAATCACACACTAAATGCCCCCGGAAATGACTGGAAATATGAGGGAGTAAAATTTCCTGAACCGAAGTACAGAACAGCAATAAAGGCCCAGAGTGAAAGCGATGACGAAAAACTTGGTGAGGCTCTGAACAAAATCCATCTTGAGGATCCTACAATAATTATAGAATATTCCAAGGAGCTGAAACAGATAATAATCCATGGCCAGGGTGAATATCATCTTAACATAATGAAGTGGCATCTGGATAATATTTATAAGATTCCCACAAATTTTAATCTTCCGAAGATCCCTTACCGTGAGACTATAACAAAATCGGCACAGGCTGACTACCGTCACAGGAAACAATCCGGTGGCGCCGGCCAGTTTGGTGAGGTTCATATGCTGATAGAACCCTATGAAGAGGGTTCCACAGAAGTCTCTCTGCAGAAAATAAATGGTAAAGAGATTAAAATTTCTGTTCGAGACAAGGAAGAAATTGATCTTCCGTGGGGTGGTAAACTAGTTTATGTGAACAGTATTGTAGGCGGGGCGATCGATGCAAGATTTTTGCCAGCAATTCTCAAGGGGATAATGGAGAAAATGGAGACAGGACCACTTACCGGATCTTATGCCCGCGACATCAGGGTTTATGTTTATGATGGCAAGATGCATCCTGTCGATTCCAACGAAATTTCATTCAGACTTGCCGGTCGTAACGCATTCAGCCAGGCATTCAAATCGGCAGGTCCAAAGATCCTTGAGCCTATATATGATGTCGAAATAATGGTACCATCTGACAGAATGGGTGATGTTATAAGTGATCTCCAGGGTCGTCGCGGAATGGTACTTGGAATGTCAAGTGAAAAGAGGTTTGAAGTTATCAAGGCAAAAGTACCTCTTGCCGAAATGAACAAATATTCAACTGCTCTCAGCTCAGTTACTGGTGGTCGGGCAATGTATACCATGAAGTTTGCGGAATATGCACAGGTACCCGGCGATGTTCAGGATGCAGTTATTAAGGCCTATTCAGAACAAGAGGAAGAAGAATAGAGATTTTATTATCAGAATATAATTCAAAGATATAAATATAGAGACAGGTCAGATGCCTGTCTCTTTCTTTTATCCTAAAAATTAATGTCTACCTGTACGGTAAATGAATCGACATTTGCATCTTTTGAATTATAAAAAACGTTTTTATTATTCCAGATATCATAGGCGAATATCACCGATACATTTTTTGAAAACGCCCAGGAAAAACCAAAGTTTAAAGCACCAAAAAAGTTTTTGCCTCCTTGATAGTCAACTGACAACCAGAGTTTATCAGAAATTTCGCTCATGGTTCTGTCCAATGATAATAGAATCCCTCTGTTTGATTTCTTCAGGTTTTCGTCAACAAGAACCTTCTCATTGCCGGTATAATAACCAGCTGAAAATCTGCCGACTATTGGGATTGTCTTTGAGATTATTCCGAATACAATATTGTAATCAGTAAGATTCTTCTTTAATCCAATATTATATCCACCTATTGCTAAGGCAGGAGAACCCTTGAACATGGCATTCTCGGGCAACCCGATTTTTACATTAAAATAAATCGGATGGTTGTCATATACATTATCTCCCATGTACAAATAGTCTATACCTATTTCTCCCTGGAACTTCTCGAATGGCAATAATCCTGTGGTCAGACCAATATCGAATATGCCAGCCCCACGAAAACCATTATTATTTGAGGTTCTTACATAGTTATCAAGTCCAAGATGTAATGTTTTCCATTTCTGAAAATCTGGTGATGGAATCCATAACTGAGTTGAAGGCGTTGAATAGGAAAATTCACTGTTCAATACAAACGCTATTGCTATTATTGTTAAAACTTTTTTCATATTTTATCTTGTTAACTATAATACTATTAAATAATAATAAATGTCTTGCGGTTCTCTGTTATTATTGAAGGTTACAATTTCGTGAACTGGTTATCGAAATTATTGTCGAAAAAACCAAACATCCTGAATACTTGCTTGTCTCTTTCATCTCCTGAAAATTTAAATTAATACTAGCATAAACAACAAATATATATATTTTTCTATATACCCTCAGTTATTTTGGGGTTTATTTCTTATATATATACATATTATAAATTATACCCCCCTTTTTTTATAGGTTTTATTCTATATATTATATTTTTATTAACTGACACCCCTCTATTTGTTGAAAGTAATAAGCTTTCTTGATAATGATTGCATAAAAAGAGGCTGGTCCATCTGGCCAGCCTCTTTTTTACAAGTGCGGGGACCGGTCGCGACCGGACGCTGTATGTTTTCAAACATCACACAGTTTTCAATATATCCCATACAAACGCCCTGATGCCAACTTCGGTGTTGATGGCATCTATCTTTTTCACCTTGCTGAGAACTGTATCGACCAGTTCATCATCTACTATTGTAAAGAGGCTCTTATTGATCTCAGGCCAGGCATGAGTGCCAAGATGAGGAACGCCTGTGGCTGTACCCCTGCCCCGTACATTTTCCCAGAGAGAAAATCCTTTAATTCCCAATTTGTCAAGCATATATTCCACCTTTTCGGTATGGGCCTGATTATATATTATCATTATTGCTTTCATAATCAATTATTTAGAAGGTTAGCTTTACAATGTCTTTTCATTTTTTCCATTATTCCCGTTCATAAAGTCAAATTCTGAATAGAGAGCGATGTTTTTATTGCGTTCACCATGCTTTGAAAACATAGCGTAAACCACCGGAACGAGAACCAGGGTTACCAGAGTTGAGAAGACAAGTCCTCCGATTACCGCAACGCCCATCGGGCTCCAGAGCTCCGATCCTGAACCCGTACTCATAGCTAAAGGCAGCATACCCAGGATTGTTGTCGCTGATGTCATAACGACAGGTCTCAGTCTTGACCTTCCGGATAATGCAATTGCTTCGTACAGTTCATGGCCTCTTTCCCTCATCAGGTTAATAAAGTCGACAAGAACGATCGCGTTTTTAACCACAATCCCGATAAGCATCACTGCTCCTATGCCCGATATTACGCTTAATGTTGTATTAGTAATGAACAATGCTATTGCCACTCCCGAAAAAGCAAATGGAATTGAGAACATTATGATGAACGGCATCTTCATAGACTCAAATTGAGAGGCCATAATAAGGTAGACAAGTATAAGACTTACAGCCATCAGAAGAGCTATATCTTTAAATGCATCCATCTGCTCCTTTATCGCTCCCGAAATCTGCACCATGACACCTCCCGGAAGCGTTGTTTCATCAATTGCTTTCTGAACATCTGCCTGTATATCTGTTAGAGAACGTTTATATGGTGTAAAAGTAACTCTTACTATGCGCTCTTTTCGTTTACGCTCAATGTTAGGAGGAGACCAATACTCTTTGACCTTTGCTATTTCACCTAATCTTATAAGCTGTCCCATGGGGTTGGATATACCGAGATTTTCAATATCAGTAAGAGTACTTCTGGCGTCCTTTTTTAACCTTACCACAACATCGTACTCGTCGCCAAACTGACGCAACTTTGTAGCAGTCAGACCATCGACCCTGTTTTTAACCGCTGTCGATACCATTGCAGTATTAAGCCCGTTGGCACTCATTTTATTCTGGTCAAAGACAATCTGAAGTTCTGGTTTCGACCTGGCGCGGCTTATTGTAACATCCTTTGCACCCGCTATGTTTTTTATTTTGGCTGCAAGGTCCTGTGCTACAAGGTTTGTTTCGGAAATATTGTATCCATAAACCTCTACATCAACATTACTTCCTCCGAAGCTTCCCATATTGTCGGAAGTACTAAGCGTAAAATTGATTACCTCCGACATTTTTGAAAAATCTCCTCTCATCTCCTCAACAATCTGAAATACCGATTTTTTTCTTTCCTCTATTGGTTTAAGGCTTAGGCTGTAACTAATTTTGTGAGTACCACCCGCTCCAAATATTGCGGCAAATCCTCCCTGGTCATCAGAACCTGTGGATGTTGCGATAATGTTTACTTCAGGATATTTCTCTTTAATCAGATTATCTATTTTATTCGCTGTTATTATTGTCTGATCGACTCTTGTACCGGTCTGCAGTTCTATGGTTGCAGAAATTCTCGATTCATCTGCCTGAGGGAAGAATTCGGTCTTAATAATTGCAAAGAGGCTCATGGATCCGACGAATATTACAATAGCCATAATGAAAACAACACTCTTGTGATGCAGAGCCCACCTGAGAGTTTTCTCGTAAAAACGATCAAACCAGTCAAGTCCTTTTCGGATGCTTCCGTCATAGGTCCATATCGGTGCATCCTTTTTTGCAGGATACCATTTCAGCAGAAGTGAGCTTAATGTCGGAGTCAGAGTAATAGCTGCAAAGACAGATGTTATTATTGTAATAGAAACTATCATACCCAACTGCTTGAAGAGCACTCCAGTAAGACCTGTGACAAACGTCAGTGGGAAGAAAACTGCAACAACCGTAAGAGTGGTCACAATTACGGCAAGCCAGACCTCATTAGTGGCATAAATTGAAGCCTCCCTGGGCCGGCTTCCTCTTTCTATATGTTTTGTAATGTTTTCAAGAACAACTATCGCATCATCCACCACCATTCCGATCGCAATCGATAAAGAAGTAAGAGAAATGATATTTATTGAGGCACCTGTCACAAAAAGATAGATAAATGCTACAATCAAAGAGATCGGGATTGTCAGAATAACAATAAATGTCGCCCTCCATCTTCCAAGGAAAAACAGGACCACCAGAATGACAAAGATGCCGGCATACATTAATGTCTCAGTAAGATTGCTGACCGACCCTTTAATAAATGAAGCGCTATCGAATAGTTTTTCAATTTTTACATCCTGAGGCAGATCCTTTTTAAGGGTTGCCAGGGCATTATCAACATCCCTGGTAACTTTTACTGTATTACCACCGGACTGTTTCTGAACATACATACTCATACCCTTTAAGCCGTTAATCTTAGTGTCAAGTTTTGATTCGCGGATTGTATCGCGCACCTCTGCAATATCTTTCAGATAAACACTGTTCCCATTATAGCTTGTAACAACCAGATTTTTTACAACTTCACTTTCCGGAAATTCACCCTGAATACGTAATGGATAATCAGTTTTACCCATTTCAAGATAGCCTGCCGGCATATTCATATTTTCAGCCCTCAAAACGCTCCCGATCTGTTCTATTGTAAGGTTGTATGCCTCCATCTTTCTTGGATCCACATCTATGTATACCTTTCGACCGGGAACTCCTGCCAGGGACACAGATCCGACACCCTCAATCCTGTTTAACGGGTTTACTATCTTTTCATCAAGTACTTTCTCAAGGCCTGCATAACTCTCCCTCGCCGTGATTGCATAGAAAATTATAGGCATCATACTGGTGCTGAATTTAATGATCGTCGGTTTCTCACAATCTTCAGGCAGATAACGTTCTATAAAGCTGAGAGCACTTCTGATATCGTTCGATGCCTCATCGAGGTTCGTACCGTATTCAAAGTTCATAAAGATCACTGATGATGCATCACTTGTGGTGGAGGTGATCTCTTTAAGCTTGCTGACCGAGTTAAGGGAATTTTCGAGCGGTCTTGTAACATTTGATTCAATATCAGATGCACTCGCCCCTGGATATGTTGTGTATATAACAACAAAAGGCAACTCCATCTCGGGATAGAGATCCACTGGCAATTTCGTAAGTGAATAGATCCCCATAACCATCAATGCAACAAATACAAGGATCGTTGTAACTGGTCTTCTTACGGAGGCGCTATAAATACTCATTTTATAATAGTTGAAGTTGTGATAATTAATTAACTAGTTCAATCCTGTCCCCATTGATAAGCCTCGACTGTCCCTCTGTAATAAGCTTATCGCCAGCTTTAAGGTTATTGGAAATGATCTCAAACTTGTCGTCAAATCTTTTGCCCAGGATGACTTCGATTCTTTCTGCGATATTATTCTTCTCAACAAATACAAACCTGATATTTGTACCTTCCTGGACCAGAACGGTATTAGCAGGAACGACGAAAGTTTCGACCTCTCCCAGATCCATAGATACTCTCACAAACATTCCGGGTTTAAGAAGATCGTTCCTGTTAGGAAGCTCAAGCTCTACGTTAAATGATCTGGTAGCTGAACTTATTGTAGGAGATATCCTGAAAACTGTGCCAGTGAATTCTTCACTTTTATATACATCAGAAGTAATATCAGCTCTCATCCCTTTTTTAATTAACGGATAAAACTGTTCTGAGATACTGACATTTACTTTCAGCGGATTAATCTGCATTACAGTTACGACTGCGGATCTTCCCGACAGGGTTGTTGGAGTTCCCGAATACATCTCTCCATTTTCAAAATACTTTCCTGTAACAACACCTGCGAAGGGTGCTTTCAGCAGAGTATTCTGTTCCATGAATTCCACATTTGTTTTAGTGACATCATACTGGGTTTTCATTTGGTCGTACTGCTGCTGTTTGGCACTACCAGACCTCAAAAGTGTATCAATCCTGTTTAGATCTTTCTCAAGACTGCTCAATTGCAGCTTCAGCTGGTAAAGCTGTGTCCGGTCCATGAGGAACAAGGCGTCATCTGTTTTGATCCTGTCGCCTACCTCCACATATATCTTCTCGATTCTTCCGGGTGTTGAAGGAGCCATATTTACCTCTTCAAAAGGAAGAATGGTTGCTGTATTTTCAATTGTCCTTGCAATTTTTGTCTTTGCCAGAGTAATAACTTTTACAGGAATAGCGGCTTTAGCGGGTTCGGTTGCAGAGGCCGATTGTCCGGCAACCGTTTTATTTGTTTTTGATGTGCACCCTGTAAGGATAAGAATGCTTATCATTATGGCTGAAAATGTCTTTAGGTAGTTCATTAGTATTATTTTTAAAAGTTTATCACATTTATTTACAGATTATTTAGCAGTTTATCCATGGCAAGTTTTGTCTGAAGCAGGTTCATCAGAGCTGAGACATAATTATTTTCTGCCTGCAGGTAAAAGTTGTTGGCCTGGGTCAGCTCAAGACTTGAAGCCATTCCCTGTTTGAATTTGTTTTCGGTACTTCTATACACTCTCTTCGAGACATCCACATTGTCTTTCTGGCTAATATACTGGAGGTTTGCGTTCACAAGATTATACCGGAGCTGTTTCTCCTGTAACCTCAGCTGTTCTGTAACCATGTCCCTTGTGGTTACTGCTTTTTCAAGGCTGATTTGTGCCCTTTTAATTCTGGTATACCGCTGCCCGCTTGCAAAAATCGGAATTGAAAGTTGCATGCCAATCATAGAATTTCGGAACCATTGCTGGTTAGATATTTTATCACCCATTCCATTCACACCGTAACTATAAAACCCGGCAAGTGAAGGAATAACTGCTGCTTTTTGCGTTTTAAGTGTTAAGGACGACATCTTTTCCTGTCCTTCAATAAGGCTGTAACCGATGTTTTTAGTATGGTCAAATGCCTGCGACATAAGAGCTTCCACGTTAATCTGGTTTATCAGGCTCTCCAGAGACTCCTTCAACTTTATCCTGGTATCAGCATTAACACCAAGCTGAAACCTGAGAAGATTATAATTGAGTTCAATTGTACGCTCCAATGAACTGCGTGAGTTTTCGACCATTGTAACATTTGAGGCCATCTGGTCGATATCTGTCTGTTCAGCCATTCCGGCAGAATACATAGACTTTGTGGATTTGAGTGTCTCTTTTAGATTAGCAATATTGCTATTTAAAATTTCCAGAGATCTTTCCGAGACAAGTATCAGAAAATATGCTGAGCCTACAAATTCTTTGGTGTCCAGCTCAGTTTTGTCGAGATTAAATGAACTAAGTTTTTGTGCAAGTTTAGTTGTTTGAAGACCTATATAATAGTTTGCATTGAAGATAAGCATCGTGGCCTGCACACTAGCTCCCGAATTGAACTGGGAACCAAATGTAACAGGGATTTTTTCACCCGGCTTTCCGAAAAACTCACCAGGTAAAAGAGTCGTCATCAATTTCAGATTATCTGTAAATGATCCTGAAGCATCTAGCTGAGGTAATCCTGCTGAGATTGTTTCCCAAAGTGCCAGCTTTGAGGATTGCACATCGAGCTGAGCGGTGATCACCATCTTATTATGCTGGATGGCATAGTCCTGAGCCTCCTTCAGAGAAAGGTTTAGTTCATTGCCGCCGTTCTGGGGGTAGACAATCCGAACGGTAAAAAATAAGAAGAGTAAGATTGCCTGAATTTTTTTGTTTTTCATTGGAATAATTTGTTAGCAATTAGTCATCCTGCAAATTTGGGAAACCTTTTTTACTTTTTAAAGTTTTGTTTGCTAAGATTCTGTTAAACTCTGTAAGCGGAAGAAAACTACCGGTGAGTGACGAAAGAGGTGCAGGGTGCAGGGTGCAGGGTGCAGGGTGCAAAGGGTGCAAGGTGCAAGGTGCAGGGTGCAGGGTGCAAAGGTGCAAGGGTGCAAGGGTTGTTAACAAGGATCCCCTCCTGGGAGGGGTAGGGGTGGGTTATATTCTAAAGGTATTCTGAAAAATTGTGCTTATCTTGAACCTGTAAACCTTTAAACCTTTAAACCTTGAACCCTCGAACCGCCGAACCGTTGAACCCTTGCACCTTTGAACCTCTCATAAATAATAAAGAAATGTCAACTCCGAGAACAATCTACCAGGTCGACGCCTTCACCTCTGAACCATTCAAAGGCAATCCTGCAGGAGTTTGTATCCTCGATCAGGAACCTTCTGTAATTTGGATGCAGAACATGGCAATGGAAATGAATCTGTCTGAAACTGCATTTGTTTTTCCCGGGAAAGATGGTCGTGTAATCAGATTCTATACCCCCGTTGCTGAAATTCATTTATGCGGACATGCTACACTATCATCATCACATATTCTATACGAATATGGTTTTGTAAAAAATGAAGAAGAGATAAAGTTTTCTTCAAAAGCAGGTGAACTCATCATAAGAAAGGACGGAGAATGGATTGTAATGAACTTTCCTTCATATAGCTTTGAATCTATGGAAATCCCGGCGGTCTTTAAAGAGCTGACAGGTATAACTCCCGTAGAATTATATCGGGCCGGTTATGGATGGACTCTTGCCCTTCTGAATAACGAAAACGAGGTAAGAAGTCTGAAACCCTCCCTGTCACAGATGAAGAATTCGGAATTCGGTGATCTTATAATCACCGCTCCCTCATCAGATCCGGCATATGATTTCTGTGTCAGATGCTTTGCTCCTGCGCTTGGAATTGATGAAGATCCTGTTACAGGTTCTGCACATTGTGCACTTGTCCCTTTCTGGCATGGAAAAACCGGAAGAACCAATTTCATTTCCCACCAGATATCAAAAAGAGAAGGTATTCTGAAAGTCAGTATGAAAGGAGAGAGAGTTGAAATATCGGGGAAGGCGAAAACGATATTTAAGGCAGAGTTGTTTGTCTAAAAAAGGCATAAAGGCAAAAAAGGATTATCCTTCAAGATATACATTCGCCTTTATCAGTGCGGCTCGCAGGTCGGCATATGGAAGGTCACGTGTTCCGATTTTTTTCGCTGCACATAATGCTGCTGCAGTACCAGCTGCCTGACCCTGTCCCATGCAACAAACTGTATTTCTTGTAGACATATGGGCTTCGTGGTCGGTTGTAATAAGCATTCCTGCTGCAAGCAAATTTTCAATATTCTTGACCCTGAGTGCTTTATACGGGATACCATATGTGCCTCCATTTTTAATCTGGTACCGGGGAGCTGAATCGTGAAAACCATAAGACATTATATCATCGTCAAAATGTCTTGCTTCAAGTACATCTTTTAATGAGATATCATAGTCGCAGGTTATGGTTCGCCCCCTCCGTATATTCAGGGTTGGACTTGTTCTGGCAATAAAAGCATTTTCGCATCCCGGAAGGTACTTCCTGAAGAGCTCGAGTGTTTTAAACTGGTTTTGTCTTATTATCATTTCCGCTTTCGAAACCTCATCCCTGTTGGTGGGGCTTACCGGTAGCTTATAATTCACTTTTATGAACATTAGATAGTTATCATGTACTGTGGTAGTTATAAGACCAGATCCCAACTTCACCACACCCTCTACAAATTCTTTGGGTAGTTTATCCCTTATGATGTATCCGCTTTCGCTGCCCATCCTGATTATCTGCCCCTCCTTCCCATCACGGATACCATAAGCAATGTCTCCTAAAGCATTGTTTTTCATTAGGTAAGAATATAGCTTTTCGATGTTTACATTACCGATACCCATACTGTTACAAACCGGATGATCATTTAATTCAATGAATTCTGCTCCGGCATAGGCTGACAGGTCACCATAAGCAGTAGAATCAACAAAGCACTTTCCTTTGAAATACTCTCTTCCCATCCGGCTTTGTGTTATTATGCCTTCAATAACTGCTTTTTTCTTTAAAGCACCTGCAACAAGAGTATTTGTAAAAACAGAGACACCTGCCTCTGTAAGCATCTCAAAAACAACAAGTTTATATAATTCAGTATCAATTGCAGTACAAACGCTGTCATAATCTATTTTTCCTGTAACATCTCCATGACCCGTTGTTCCACCAATGAGGAGTAGGCGGTCTATGACCTCCTGGGCTAAACCTTTTACTACTTGTCTTTTCTCAACACCGGGAAAAGCCTTCCAGAGGTTGAAAAAACTATGAAGAGCAGTGCCACCTTCGACTACTGTACCTCCGGGATATCCTTTAGCCTCTATAAGAGCTGTCTTTGCACCCAGACGTGCGGAGGCAATGGCTGCGTAGACACCTGCAGTCCCGGCTCCAGCCACAACTACTTCAAATTCCTTAACCGGAAGACCCTTTACCTCTTCCCCGCTAATGCCAGATTCATAGGGTAAAGTATTATCATTAAGACTAAAGGCAGGAATACCGAGTCCGGCTGCCAACACGTTTCTTGAGAAGTTTCGACGATTCATGGTATATTATATTATTTTATTAAGTCGATTAAACATCCCCCTAACCCCGTTGACTTCGTCGATCCCGCAAGCGGGATTCAAAGGGGGAATAGATACCCTAAACCATTGCGCCTTTATGCATTTAAGCCATTGCGCCATCAATCATCTGTACAAATACAGAAATCCTCTATACTCCTTACTATCATAAATCTTATCATCCCACCCTCTTGCCCTGATAATATAAAAATAGATCCCGGGAGAAGCCTTGGTGGAAGAGTTGTTTACATTTCCATCCCAACCCTTCCAGTCTTTGAGCCGGTTTCCTTCTCCGGAAAAATTATAAACCATCAAACCACTGCGACTGAAGATCTCTACACTGATTGTTCTTAAAGACTTCGATTCAACAATGAAATTGTCATTCAGTCCGTCATCGTTTGGTGTGAATACATTTGGGATCTTGAGTTCGGAGGGATCGACAACAATTTTCTCGAATCTCATAGAATCAATACAGTGCAAAACACTTTCAATTGTGAGTTTCACAGAATACTCACCGGGGCGATAATATGTATGAGAAATTGTATCCTTATTCTGCAGAGTGGCGACTGAATCATCTCCAAATTCCCAGAAGAAGGAAGATCCTCTTACGGATTTTGAGGGATCAAATTTGACAGTAAGCGGTGCTTCTCCTTTCTCAGGTTCGACTGAAAAACCGGCCTTGACATGTATTGATGTATATTGAAAGGATGACTCTGAAGTACATTGGAAACTGTCGACTACCTGGAGCTTATATGTAACATCTTCAAGAGGGGGCGTAAATGTCACCGGACTAATATCAAGATTTGGATATGGTATTGTGGATACCGGGTTTGATGACCACATAAATGAGTATGCATTTGGAAGTTTTACAGAATCTCCGGTTGCAGGATTTTTATAATAAAATGGATCTATGGTAGCCAGGCCACTTAAAGCGACATAATCGCAAGTAAAATTCTGAAGTTTTGCCTGCGCTAAAGGTTTGTCAATGAATATCCAGCAGACAAAACTATAAGCAAACCCTCCACTGTCTGAAATTTTAATTTTGTAGCCCCCTTCATCAAGATTAGTGGAATCTGAAAAAAATTTAGCGACATCTGTTTTTAAGACCAGACTGAAACTTTTTGTGACATCGCTCCATTTGAACCATGAAAAATTAAATGGACCTGTTCCTCCCGGGCTTACAGTATGAAGAGCCCCTTTCTGGGTTCCTGACGAATTGCAGAAAATGAATATCGGATCTTTTGTCCCCGGGGATGAGGGATAAGCAGTATATCTTACTGCTTTCATACCCGGAGCAGTCAGCTGGGCCAATGAGATCAATGGCAAAAGAGAGAAAAGAGTTATTAAGAAATAACGCACAGGCAATCCGTTCTTTATAACTTAAACGTTTACTTAATATTATTTGGTATAAACTTATGCAAGTATAATAAAAACCTGTGTAAGTTTAATCGAGGTGAAATACCTCTTCCATGTTTGCCCACCATTCACCTTTTGAACGTGTAGCAACGGGAGATTGCATAGGTTCCATTATCGCCCACCACTCCTGAGTTTTTGGATCGGCTGCCATTTTTGCCATATCGGCAGCATAGTCGCTGCCGGTATATTCAAAATAGGCGTATAACATATTATCTTTATGGAAGATAGAATAATTTTGAATATTACACTTTTTAATCATATCCAGAACTCCAGGCCAGACTGCTGCATGATACTTTTTGTATCTTTCAAAATCTTCAGGTTTTACTCCTATCAATTGACCAAATCTTTTCATAATATTTTTGTTTTAATCCAGGGAATGAAGATAGCGAATTGTTAATAAATAATACCACTTTCCGTGATGTGATTATCATTGAATTACCTTGTTATTGCTAAATTTGCCGATGCCTCGGTGTGAGACACGGTACATCGTGTCTCTAATCTTGCAAACTTATGACAAATACCTACTTAAATGATCTGAATGATTCTCAGCGGGAGGCTGTAATGAATATTTCTGGTCCATCCCTTGTGATTGCAGGAGCAGGCGCGGGCAAGACAAGGGTTCTGACATACAGAATCGCTTATCTTCTTGAGAAAGGGATCAGGGCAAACAAGATCCTTGCTCTTACATTCACCAATAAGGCTGCCCGGGAGATGAAAGAAAGGATAATCAGCATTGCCGGACCGGAAATTGCCAGGTTTCTGTGGATGGGAACCTTTCATTCAATCTTTGCCAAAATACTGCGTTTTGAAGGAGACCTTTTAGGTTATAAATCTTCGTTTACCATTTATGATTCGACAGATTCTAAAAGCCTTATCCGGTCAATAATTAAGGAGTTAAACCTCGACGACAATATTTATAAGGCCGGAGTGATTGCTTCGAGAATTTCGCACGCAAAGAATAATCTGGTTACTGCCAATATGTATGCTGCCAGCGCTGAAATGACCGAATTGGATAAGGCAAACAGAATACCTCTTCTTGGAGAAATTTATAAAACATATGCTTCAAGGTGCTTCAGATCCAATGCGATGGATTTTGACGACCTTCTCCTTAATACAAATATTATTTTAAGAGATTTCCCTGATGTACTTGCAAAGTACCAGGACAAATTTGAATACATTCTTGTTGATGAATATCAGGACACAAATTATGCCCAGTACCTGATAGTTAAGAAGCTGGCAGCCAAAAATGAAAATATTTGTGTCGTAGGTGATGATGCCCAGAGCATTTACTCGTTCAGAGGCGCAAGAATTGAGAACATCCTGGAATTTAAAAACGATTATCCCGATTATAAGCTTTATAAACTGGAACAGAACTACAGATCCACTCAGACAATTGTTAACGCAGCCAACACAATTATAGCGAACAATGCAGGTCAAATTCACAAAAAGGTATTTTCGCAAAACGAGCCCGGGGGAAGGATAAGGGTACTTCAGGCGATGACTGATTCTGAAGAAGGATTTCTGGTTTCTTCAGATATCTTCGATACCAGATACTCATTGCAGTTTAACTGGTCGGACTTTGCAATTCTATACAGGACAAATGCCCAGTCGAGGATCTTTGAAGAGACCCTCAGAAGGAAAAATATCCCTTACAAGATCTATGGCGGACTGTCTTTTTATGACAGAAAAGAGATTAAGGATATACTTGCATACTTCAGGATTGTAATTAATCACGAGGACGAGGAGGCACTGAAAAGGACGATTAATTATCCAAAACGAGGAATTGGTGATACCACAATAGGTAAGATTTTTGAACTGGCAACAGCACACGGAAGATCTCCATGGAGTGTTATTACAGGAATATCTGAGTTCCATTCACACTTTAATTCTGGTTCACAGAAGAAGATATCATTATATTGTGAGCTTATCAGCAGCTTTGCACTGAAAACCTCTGATTCCGATGCATATAACCTTGCAAGAGAGATATCTCAGGCGACAGGTATTATGAGAGAGCTCAGGGAAGGGAAATCACCTGAAGAAGTAAGCAGGCTGGAAAATTTTGAGGAATTATTAAATGCCATAAAAGAGTTTACTGAGTCTGCGGAAACAAATGGAGAACCTGTTACACTTGAAGCCTATCTGGCAAATGTAGCTTTGCTTACAGATCAGGATACAGATAATGAAGAGGAGCGTGACAGGGTGGTGCTTATGACTATGCATTCAGCTAAAGGTCTTGAATTCAAGCATGTATATATTACTGGCATGGAAGATACTCTCTTTCCTTCACCAATGTCATCGGCCAACCCAAGGGAGCTTGAAGAGGAGAGACGTCTTTTTTATGTGGCGTTAACGCGTGCCGAAAAGCTTGCCACACTGACTTATGCTCTTAACAGATATAAATGGGGGAATCTGGAAAGAAGCAAGCCAAGCAGGTTCCTGAGAGAAATAGATCAGAGTTTTCTGGAATACCCCCAGACAGGCGGGAAAGCCTTTCGCGGTTCCGATCAGGAAAGATCAGGGTCACCCTCGTTCAGAGAGGAGACTCAAAAATATTCACTGCCTCCATCCCCGAAAATGAGGAAGATCAACAGAACAGACAATGTTCCTTCATTTTCATCGGGTTTCAGTGATCCATCAGCATTTTCAGAAGGAGACCAGGTGGAACATGAAAGATTTGGGGAGGGTAAAATTATCACAATTGATGGTCAGCCGCCAAATACTACAGCTCTTGTTGAATTCAAAAAAGATGGCAGGAAAAAGCTCTTGCTGAGGTTTGCCAAACTGAAGAGGATACCCCCCTGCCCCCCTCAATAGGATACCCCCCTGCCCCCCTGAAGGGAAGAACCCCCCTGCCCCCCTGAAGGGGGGTGAATCCATGGTGATCTAGCTAATTTGTATGTATTTACCCCCCTTCAGGGGGGATGGGGGTTATTTCTGATTCAGATTCATCTGCCTCAGGGAATACCCTTTTACAGAGATTGAATGGGCAAAGTTTGCATTTATCTCTTTTGTTTCGGATTTCATTGTTAATTTTCCTGCTTCATCATAAGCTTCATTTGCCATTATGATCCCATCTTCAAAACCGGCATAACCATAGTAAGCAGCCATGCCCGTTTGCTGCCAGCCACGCTTGTCAATTTTAAGATTTGCTTCTTTTGTGAACCAGACTTTTCCGTTTGATTTATTTTCAGTATTCTTATATGTGTATTCATCACATTTGTAACCGGCAATTATTCTTGTATTCCCTGTTTTTGTGAAAACAGGAATCTGACTTTTCTGACCAGTTTTGCTGTCGGATTGTGTACTATTCGGATCCTGGATAGGGGAAATAATTCCCATTTTGGTGCCATTTAAATCAGTCAGAACAATGAAACACTTGTTTTCTCCGTCCATAACCACGGAAGAAGCTACATTTGAAGAATTGTCCTGCCCATTAGATATTGATTTGGTTTCCATTCCGACCCTGGGTGAATTAGAGCTGAAGTACATGTACAGATCCATTTTCAAAACTTCTTTTTTATCATAGTTTTCAGTTTGCATATAAAGCCTTGAGGTAAAATTATATTCCTCATTATATTTCAGATCGACTTTACCACTCATCAACTTGCCAAGATCCAATCCTCCCTGTCCCTGATTGGCCTGCTCTTCGGTTTTTGTCGTCTGGTTGTTCTTGTTTATATCCTTTTCGATATTCTTGCTTGTTTCTTTTGCAGCTCTTTCGGCATTAGCCTGCGCAATAGAATCCGCTCTTCTGTTGGCTTCCTTTTCAGCCTCCCTGTTAACAACAGTGGCAGCTTTTGATGCCTGGTTCTTGATAAACTTCCCGATCTGGGCATTTGACACAACGGGAATCATGATCAAAAATGCAAAGAATAACGTCCTGGTTTTCATTTTGGTAAGGTTTAAGATATACCATAAAATTAACAAAATTTTTGTTTTGTTGAACAAACCTAATTTATATCATAAAAAATCCCGCCGTAAAAAGTTCCGGCAGGATTTTACATAGATGAAATCAGTGAGTGCCTAAACTTGTTGAGCAGCTTGCTCAGTCACGGGCTCTGCCGGCTTTTCCTTTTCTATAAGGATTGATTGATAGAGAGTTGCGAATGAACTCCAGACCCATATGATTGCAGGGAATATTCCTATTATCAAGCATATAAATCCAAACAGAATGATGAAAATGGATGTAAATCCCATAAAGAAAATTGTCCAGCCATGTCCTCTTGTCAGCTTCCAGCTATATTCTACAGCTTCAATGGGATCTAGTTTCTTATCCATAATTATATATGGAACCAAACAGAGTCTGCATGCAATTATTATTCCCGGAATAATAAGGGCAAAAAATCCCATTACCACCAGTGCAAAAACAAGAAGATTTGCCAGAATAATTGACAAATAGTTTTCAGTGAAACCTTTAATTAATGTTTCAAATTCCGGCTTTACTTTTCTAACAGACTGAACAAACATAAGATTTGCTCCAAACTGGAATACCGGAGCCACAAGGAATGCATAAAGCATTGAGAAAAGCCCATACATCATTGCAAACATACCGAATGTGCCAAATCTTATCATTTGATGCCAATTCCATGG
The DNA here is from genome assembly GCA_963813405.1 of uncultured Bacteroidales bacterium. Taxonomy (GTDB): domain Bacteria; phylum Bacteroidota; class Bacteroidia; order Bacteroidales; family VadinHA17; genus LD21. The sequence continues at coordinate 207,940 of CAWEYU010000005.1, read as the reverse complement.
AGCCCAGTGATGAAAATCTGACATATCAAATTTGATATGGGCCATCTTAAAGGGTGCAGCAATAATGCCAATGATCAATACAAGCAGGAATAATCTCAGAAAATTATCAAACATTACATACCAGCCTGTGCCAAAACTGTCTCCGAAGGTTGGAGCCAGCGTGTACTTTCTTTCAGTTTCCATTCTTTTAATCGTTAAATTATTAATTATACTGTAATACACAGCAAATCTAACGACTCCCGGAATTCTGATCTTCATACTATAGTATTGATTTATTTTTTTCCTACTAAAGTATGCATACCCCAACTTTAGTAGTGTTTAGATTTGGCAAGGTTTCTACTTCATTTTTTATATCTTTATAATATGTTAAGGTTACTGGTCTACCTGCTGTTTATCCTTTCAGTTGCATTTGCCTCTGCTGGAATAATACTCTCTTCAAGATTGAGAAACAGGTACCGGGCCGGTTTCCTTTCTACACTGCTTTATTTTCAGGTTTTCATATTTACTTTTGGTTTTTATGGTATATGGGGACAAGTTGCAGTTAAAACATTCCTTGCAGAATACGTTTCAACCGAAACAATATCAAGAATTACCGATATTTCCATTCTGCTTGGATTGCCTTTTCTTGTATTCTCTTGGCTTATGCTAATCAGCTTTTCGCTGGAAATTTCGGCTAAAAAAACCAGTAACTGGTTAGTATTCTGGTTCTTAATGATTAATTTTCTTATTATTCTCTCTATAGGATATCTACTGACCAACCGATCGGACACTAAACCGACGTTACTTATAAGATATTATTTTATAATTCTTAATTTTCTTTATACAATTATTGCATCAGCTATTATTCTGATCCCTGAGAAGAAAAGATCAATCCTGTTGAAAAGTGAAAGGAGGTTTATAGCTTTTATGATATTGATTCTTATGGTATCACAGGGTATATCACTGTATTTTTATAATAGTGAAGCGGCAACGGGATTAATATTCATATTTATCTTTTTTGCCGGAAATTCTTTTCTTCCTGTTTATCTAAGTTACGGAGCAAAGATTCAAGAGACTCCGGAAAAAGCTGTAACAGATATTTCATTCGAGGAGTTCTGTAAAAAATTTGAAGTCTCTCCGCGTGAATCTGATATAATTCGTGAAATCTGTAACGGGCTGAGTAACAAAGAAATATCAGATAAGCTTTTCATAAGTCTTCAGACGGTTAAAGATCATACCCACCGGATATACATAAAGACTAATGTAAGGAGCCGGGCGCAATTGATGAATCTGGTGAAAAATGGGGAGAAGGGGTGACGGTGCAGGGTGCAAGGTGCTGGGTGCTGGGAGTAAATCCCCCCTTGAGGGGGGCAGGGGGAATAGCCGTCAACCTAAGGATCAGGAATCTGGAAAATAGGGAGGGATTTTAGCCGGAAACTGAATATAAAGTTCAGAAATTAAGTCTTTTACATTTCCCCTCCTTTTGAAGGAGGGGTGGCCGCAACAGGCATATGATTCATTTATTGAAAAGACTTTCTTTGCGGTCGGGGTGGTTGATTATATTCTCAGGCCTATTCTATTTTGTTATTAAAAGCTTTCCTTATCTCACTCTTCAAATATTCAGGTTCCTGGAATACAATTCTGTTTTCGAATCTCAGTACTGTGAATCCTAAGGTTCCCAGATGTTTATCTCTGTTTTTATCTTCTTCTATTCTATGATATTCACCGTGGGGATCGCCGTCAAGCATTAATAAGTTTTTCAGAAGGACAACAAAAGTCAACAATGTAACTTCCGATACTATATTGTCTTCTGAATTTTCTTCCATCAAGCTTTTTTGATTTTATCATCTCCCATAATGCTGCTTCAGCTGAAGTGGATCTGTTCCTGAGAGATGCTCTGAAAGACCTTAAAGACCTTTCTGTTGAAGAGGTTTTTGTTATTCATAGATATAAAGGTGACAAGAAAAAAATCAACCACCCCGGCCGGGGAGAAAAATCTTGTAAATACCAGATAATCAATACTCCCGGCCACCCCTCCTTGAAAAGGAGGGGAAACTATTTATACTTTGCTTCTCTTAGGTTGACGGCTATGGGGCAGGGGGGTGTAATTCCCTCCGGAGGGGTGGGTTTATACAAAGGCTATTTGCTCCAATTTCATTCCGCGAATTTTAAAAACACGATAAGTGTCCCTTTATTGAACTCCAGGGTGAAACTTTTTCCTTCAGCCTCATTCAGCGTGGCATTCCACCAGTTGCCGAGTTTTCTCCTGTTTAGAGCGTATTTCAGACCTGAAGAGGTGATCTCTGTAGCAGGATCCAAAGAAAAGATTGAAATCTGCTGCCCTTTTTCGGATTCAACCTTACAGCTTTCAAGTAGCGGAAGGATAGTTCCGGCATCTGTGACCATTTTGACTGTCATGAATTTTGCATAGTCAATCAGAAGAGAAATGTTTCCGAGAGTATGATCCTCTCTTTTCCCAGTTGCGCCCAGAATTACAATCTCTTTATACCCTCTCTGTGAGCACCATTTAACGGCTTTGGTAAGATCATTTGTCTCCTCGTCATTGTCTCTGTAGAGCCTCTCCTTAAATTTCTCTGCGATCTTTTTATTAACTGAATCACAATCACCTACTATTGCGTAAGGCTCTAATCCAAAATCTATCAGTGAATCAGCGGCGCCATCGCAGCATATCACTCTCCTTGCATTCAGAAGATAACCCACAGGAACAGGGTGATCGGGAAATTTGCCGTTGGCAAGAATGATTGTTTCGGGTAACATTTTAATATGTATTTTTGATCTGATTCATTAAATGTGAAATTATGAAAAATGTTCATGTTTATTTTGTTTTTCTTTTTTTTCTGTCATCATGTATTAATAATAAAAATATAAGGGATGATCCTTCTGAGCAGAACATAAGAAAACATGCCGCCGCAATTGCTGAAACATATGCAAAGGGAGAGTTGAACAAGCCAAAAAAGGCAGTCTCAAAAAATGGTTTGATTGTCTTAACTGATAAAGAGGTAAAATGTCTGATCGATCCCTCTAAAATAGTTATCGGCGAGATTGATGAGGATAATTACACTGATGCAATTGCTCCGGTTTACTTTTTCAGAAACCAGACCCTTGAACACACTGATCACCTGGTTTTGATTAACATGGATGGAAAGTTTGTGATTACCATAACTTTAAAAAATGAATTGAAGGTTGTTTCAATTAAGGACAGGATAATTTACGCTGAAATACCGAAGCTTGAACCTGATGCTCCTAATTATGGCTGTGCTGTTTGCAAAGAGGTAGTAAAGTATAAATTTGCCGGTGACAGCCTGTCAAGAGTTAAATAATAAAAAAGAGGCTGCAATATTCACAGCCTCTTTTTTCTTATAGTATCCAATCATTAATAACCGGTACGCTGGGTAAGAACGCCAGGCTGAAGATCAACCTGAATTTGCGGAAGCGGCCAGTAATCATTTTTTGGAGATTCGTAAACAGCTGGTTTGGTACCACCTAACAACGATCTGAAAAGTTTATCCTGAGCAATATAGGCATTTATGGTTGTGGAGGCAATGCCCCAGCGAACCAGGTCAAAGTGACGCATACCTTCCATTGCGAACTCAAGGCGCATTTCTCTTCTGATTGCTGTTCTTGCAGCATCCAGGCTGGCAAATGTGGCCGGGTAAGGATTGACAAGGTAATTTGCAGCAGGAACAGTAGTGGCTACATTCAGACCAGTCTGGCTTGCGAGAACGAAAGTACGGCATCTTCCCAATACTTTTTCAGCCTGTGCTCTTGTTCTGATCTGATTAACGAGAGATGTGGCTGTTGCAAGATCACCAGTCTCTGCAGCAACTTCAGCTCTCCACAGAAGCACATGCGAATAACGGATAGCCCGGTAGCTGTTAGAGTTCACTCCGGTTGCCCAGCCTGTGGTAGTCGACAATGTCCCTTTATCTTTCTTCAGGAACATATTCTTCTTGTTCAGATAAGGGCCGGCATTACCCTGGTCGCGGATCCATGTTGAACCACGCATAATTCCCCAGTCGAGATATGGAACGCCACGACGGCCAACCGTCAGATCCAGCCTTGGATCAACCGGGGTGACCGTATCCTGAACAAAATTCTGGTTGGAGGTAATACCCATATCATTCTTGAAGTTTGCTGCCAGATCAACTGGAAGACCGGTTACAGCATCAACCCTGAATGCATTTACAAGATTCTGCGTAGGCTGATAAAATCCGCAGCAGGTTCCTGTTCCATCGATATCCACCGGGAAGTTGAGTGCATCTCCCCAGCCTGCATTCGGTGAACCACTTGCCCCGTCATTAACACTATACTGAATCTCAAAAATTGACTCTTTATTGTTCCTTTTGGCGGCAACAAAGTTGTCACTGAAGTTAGGCATAAGGCTATACTTGGCACTGCTTATTATATCATCCAGCAGTGGTTTGGCGTCAGTCCATTTTTTCTGGAATATATAAACTTTTGCCAAAACAGCTTCAGCGGCATATTTGGTGGCACGACCGACATCGGTCTGAGTTGCGGGCAGGTTTGCCACTGCATATTTAAGATCTGTCTCGATCAGTGGCCATGCATCTACTGTATTCACTACTTTTGCAGCATCACTTGTTTCTGTAATGTAGGGAATATTTTCGTATACCCTTTTCAGCTCGAAGTGAATAAAACCTCTGATGAATAATGCCTGAGCTTTAATTAAAGTCTGGGTAGCATCGGGCAGAGCAGGTTTGCATTGAGCGAGGATCTTCAGGACATCATTTGCCCTGGATACTCCGGCATAATTGAAACGCCATTTGTCGCGTATGTATCCGTTAGTAGCATCAGCACTATAGTTTTCTATTGGCACAATAGTTGACTGGTCACCTATATCTGATCCCTTTGTGGCATCATCCGAAGCTACACCACCCCATACCCAGTTGGATACCGAGGAGGCCCAGGAAGTACCATCTGCTCCATTTATCTGGCCGTCAATAGCAGAATATGCACCAATTAAAAGTGCATTCACGCCTTTCTCATTAGCCAGGACTACGTTATTTGCCGATCCTGTAGGTACTGTATTAAGGAAGTCTTTTTTACAGGCAAACAGCAGAGTTAATAACAGCCCTAAACTGAGAGTTGAAAATATAATTTTCTTTTTCATTGTTTATCTTTTTTACGGTTTCAACATCAATTTGCCTAAATATCAAGCCTTAATCCAATCACAAACTGTCTTGCTGTCGGCCACTGACCATCGTCAACTCCCAGGTTAACACCTCCTCTTGATATCTCAGGATCGAGCCCCCTGTATTTGGTGAGTGTAAAGAGGTTAGTCCCCTGGATATAGATCTCCATTTTGCCTATATTCAGTTTCTGGCTTAGACCCTTAGGCAGAGCGTAACCGACCTGTAAAGTTTTTAATCGCAGGAATGAACCATTTTCCAGGAACGCAGTTGAAGGATACTGGCTAACAATATTTTGATCAGCCAGAGGTAATTTGGCATCTGCATTGTTTTTCAAATAAGGACTCCCCCAGGAATTATAGAGACGATCATGGCTGCGGTTACCGGTAAATTGTGTATAATCAATCCAGCGGCTGACATAGTTTGCTATTTTATTCCCATAGCTTGAATAGAAGAAAGCACTCAGATAGAAACCTTTATAATTCACGTCAGCATTGAGACCAGCAATGAATTTTGGATGCGGGCTTCCGATATAGACACGATCATTATCGTTAACCACACCATCCTTGTTCACATCACGGAATTTGAAGTGTCCTGCAATATTATATGTGCCGCCATATTCGGGTGCATAGGCGTCAGCTTCTGCCTGTGTCATGAAATAGCCGTCAACGATCAGCCCATAGAATTCCGGGAATGAAGTACCCTTAGTAGCACGGGTATAGGTCATCTGCCTGAAGTCGCCGCCATTAATGAACTCGGTTGCTGTACTGGATATCTTCACAATCTTATTCTTATAATGTGAAAGAGTTAATCCCACGTTATATGTCAACTCACCTGACAAGGCTTTATTCTGGTAGTTGAGGTTCAGGTCATATCCGTTATTATCCATATCACCGATGTTAACCGAAGGTGCCGAAGCAGCACTGACCACCTGAGGAATAGCGATTGCAAAAAGCATATCTCTTGTTTTTCTCTGCCATACATCAAGTGTAAGGGTAAGAGTGTTTTGCAGTGCAGCAACATCGATACCGACGTTCGTAGTGGTGGTTGTTTCCCATTTGGCATCCGGGTTACCCAGAGCCGAAGCATAGAATCCTGCTGTAGCGGTGCTTACACTACCATTGATACTATAGAATGATGATCCGCTGTTTGAACCATATGTACTGAATCCATTGTAGTTTCCAACTTCATCATTACCCGACATTCCCCAACCGGCGCGGATCTTCAGGTTATTAAGAAAACTTGCCGTACTTGCCAGAAAGCTCTCCCTGGAAATAACCCATCCCACCGACGCGGCCGGGAATGTACCCCAGCGGCTGTTGGCACCGAACCTTGAGGAACCATCGCGGCGCAAAGTGACTTCAGCAAGGTATTTTCCACTGAAATCATAATTCAATCTTCCGAAATATGACATCCATTTGACCTGACTTCCGCCACCACCATTTGTCTGATCCTTCTCACCTGAATTCAAGTACATATAGGTGACATCATCCGAAAAGTAGGTTGAACGGCTGGCATTCATATCCAGGGAATTTACAGAAACTGCTTCAGTACCAAGCAGTAGATTAAAGGTGTGATTTGATGCAATGACCCTTGTGATATTCATTGTATTAGTCCAGTTCCACTGAAGCGTAGAACCACTGTTCAAAGTCAGAATATCAGTCGGTTTCGACTCCTGGAATTCAGGGTTCTGACGGAATATGTCCTTACTGTCATAAGGTCTGTAGTCAAATCCGAACAGTGATTTTACCCGGAGCCATTTCAAAGGTGTTATTTCAAGAAATGCATTACCAATTGCTCTCAGGTTATGAGATACGTCATCCCTGTCGCGGTACAGTACTGCCAGAGGATTTTCCCCGTTTCCGGTTCCGGTTGCTTTTGTTCCTGCAAAATTACCCATAATATCATAAACCGGGACAATCGGTTGCATACGGTAGGCCTGTGATATGGGAATTCCTTCACCATATTCACCGCGGTTACCTTTTCCTACTGAGTAAGTCATACCAAGAGATTGTCCAACCTGCAGCCAGCCGTTTAATCTGGCATCGGAATTGGCACGGAGTGAGTAACGGTCAAATTCAGTATATTTTATTACACCTTTTTCAGTATAATAACCTGCAGTAAATGCATATGTTCCTCTTTCGGAACCTCCTGTAAGCGATAGGTTATATTCATTCATGACTCCCGGCTGGCTTATTGCTGCATACCAGTCAGTTCCCGGTTTACTTGCCTTTGTGATATTGTTGAATCCTGAGCCTGGTGTATGATTATACAGGGCGGGATCGACAAGCGGATCTCCTGCCATCTTTCCTGCCGGAACAATATAGTCTGGTATTACAGGTGTGGCACCCGTTCCATACAAAATGTTCGAAGGTGCAACGCCCATGTTCTTGGCTTCGAGCCAAATCAATTCTCCATACTCCTGAGTATTCAGCATTCTGTAATATTTTGAAAAACCACTGGTACCATAACGAGCACTGAATGAAACTTTAGCTTTACCTGTAGCCCCACGCTTAGTTGTAATAAGAATAACACCATTTGCCCCACGTGCACCATATATAGCTGCCGAGGAAGCATCCTTAAGAACTGTCAGTGATTCAATCTCATCGGGGTTAAGTTCGGACATTGATGATTTGGTAGGTACTCCATCTATTACAAACAGTGGAGTATTATTATTGATTGTTCCCAAACCACGAATTGAAATAGTAGCTCCTCCTCCGGGTGCCTTTGCATTGAGAATGTTGACCCCTGATGCCTTACCCTGCAAACGCGTAATTGCATTCGCGGTTGTTTCTTTGGATAAAGCCTGGGCGTTAACTGTAGTAACTGCACCTGTCAGAGATTTTCTTGTCTGGGTCGAATACCCTACGACAACAACCTCATCAAGATTAGAGAGACTCTCAATTAATACTATATCTACAGTGTTTCCTGCACCTACGACGGATTCCTTGGTAGTAAGTCCGATGAAGGAAAAATTAAGTACAGAGCTTGCTGATTTAACGGTAATTGTATATTTTCCGTTTGCATCAGTCAGGGCACCATTAGTTGTTCCTTTCTCAATGACATTGACACCGGCTAAAGGATTTCCATTGACATCTTTAACCACACCAGTCACTGTTTTCTGTTGAAAATCGTCCGGGTAAGCAATCCTGTCAGAATTTGCTGAAGAAGCAAATATCTGGATTGACCCGAACAGGAACAGCATAGTTACTAGTTTCATCACCAGTATTGTCTTTTTGAAATGACCTGGCAATGAACTAATCATAAAGAGATTCTTTGTCATACTGTTAATGTATTAAGTTTAAATTTTTTAAATAAAATAACAAATAGACTATTAATGCTGGTTAGATGGCATTTTGCTCAGTCTAAAAAACATAAACCTCAAACAAATCAGAATTGAGGCAGGAAGGATAGGGTTGGTCCATAGGCAAAAAGGTTAAGGTTAGACATAGGTTTAATCAGAATTATCTATATATTCCAATACAAGTCAGAATACATTCTCAATCCGTAATAAAAGCCCTACACAACAGTTAACATTAATACCTAATAGTATTCTTCTACAAGGTTGACTTTCAGCGCTTTTCCGATATTCTCCTGCGAAACTCTAAAATAAAGCTTCCCCACGATATATAAGAAATCGGAAAAAACGAGTTAATTTATGTTAAATAATTTATTCCTGCAAACTTTTTTAGACTATTTTTTTTATTTGCGTCTGAAATTTCCGGGGACTGATTTACTGAAATAAATCAGGAATATTCTTTAGAAATCGGGATCTCAATATTTAAAGATCTCCTCCATGCAAGCAATCCGACAAATGACATGCTCAGATAAACAAAGTAAAGCACCACTGTTGGATATAAGCCTCGTGTAAAATATAAAATGACGGAGACTGAGTTAACAACTATCCACAAGAACCAGTGTTCATAAATTTTCCTTGCCAGCATCCAGGTCGCAATAATTGACAAGGATGTCAGAAAGGCATCCCACTCGGGCACAGGGGAATCTGTCAACCGTGACAGAGTAAGCCACATGAAAAAATATAAGATAATAAACGTAACCAGTAAGATTAATCCGGTCTTATATTTCAACCTAGTGACTACTAGTGTCTTAGGTTTTTCTATGACAGTCATAACACCCCCCTGTCCCCCCTCAAGGGGGGAATCTTCAGCCTGGTATTCCTGCCCTTCGCCCTCCGCCCTCCGCCCTCCGCCCTTCATCCACCAGTACCATCCCAGGATACTTATTACTACATAATAAGCCTGAAGGCTCATATCGGCATACAATTTCCCTGTAAAAAAGATCCACACATAAACAGCAGAAGTAACGATACCGACCGGCCAGAGCCAGACAGCCTGCCTTATCTCAAGCACTACATATATGATTCCGGTTAAAGCACCAAAGACTTCTATATAATTATTATATATCCAGGTATTCATTTTTCAAACCAATCAAAATCTGATACCCAGTTTTATCAGAAAATTAATTCCTGCCTGTGGAAAATAATACGACCATGTGTTTCCCTTTCCATCCTGGTACCAGCTGCCCCCGTATGCATTATTTTCGTACATATTGTTTAAGAGGTTATTTATAAACAACTGTATATCCACACTTTTTGTCTTTTTAATTACAGGATTAAAATCGATCCTCAAATTATTTACGACATACCGGTCAAGCTTTCTTTCACGATTCATTGTATTATCGAAATACTGGGCACCCACGTATTTTGTAATAAAATGAATTTTAATATCATCAGAAAAACTCAAGCCAATATCGCTCGATGCGGTCAATGATGGCGAGTATGCAATGTCAACATTTCTTAGTTTTTTAGTCTTATCGATATATGAATTATCTGCTGTGATATAGTCCTGATAATATTCCGTGAAGTCCGGGATCTTATTCCTGCTCAGAGTCATATTGAATTGCCAGTTGATCAGCTTATTGGGCTTAATGCCTGCAAGGAATTCAATACCCGTTCTGTAACTGTTTTTAACATTTGTCATAACCGGATATCCCACATCACTTAGTTTACCTGTGGGGATCAGCTGGTCTCTGTAGACCATACCGAACAGATTCAAGCCAACTGCTGATTTACCAGTTCTGAAATTATATCCTGCCTCAACATCATATAGTGTTTCTGGTAAGGGAGTGACCTTTTTATCTCCTGATGCTACCTTGTAATCTGACCTTGTTGGTTCTTTATGAGCAACTGCAAAGGAAAGATAGGTCTCCTGATTGGGGGATATTGAGAAGAATAGTCCGGCTTTGGGATTTATGAAGTTAAAAGTGTGTTTTTCTGATAAAATCCTTAAGTCGTCATCAGGTCCGGCCATTTTATAAAAAACGTATCTGTAGTTAAAATCGACAAAACCATTAAGTCTATCAGTAAGCTCATAATTTATCTTACCATAAATGTTAAATTCATCCTTGGTAGCCTTATTAAGGTACCATTGCCAGTCTTTTTCAGTGTTCCCTGCGTTTCTCATCCATATAATAGTACCGAAGTTGTCGCCTTTATAGACATTCATCCCTCCTCCGAGAACAGCATCTGTCCTTCCTTTCCTGTAACTAAGGGAATATACTGCTCCATAAAAGTTGTTTGACAGCCATTTTCGCCTGATCAGATCTGTAGTATCTATTTCCTTATTCCCGATAACTATTGAGTTCAATCCATAATCCGATAACGGCTGATATTGCCTGTACTCTTCATAATATCCCTCTCCGAAAGTATAATGCAAAGCAGCATTCAGAAAGGTATATTTATTAATATTCAGATGATAAATTAACTGGATATGGTTTTGTTTATAATTATCACTTTCATTTTGATAATGATTTATTTTCCCGTTTTGGTCAATATACTCTCCGGCCGGATTATACCTGCGGTTTATCGAAAGCATTTCCTTTGGAACACCCCACCAGCTTATTCCCGTATGCTCTTCACCAAGTATCAGGTTTGCTTTCAGAGTTGATCTGCCCGTGCTATAGATCCCACTGATATATGCTGATCTGTTAGAGACTCCTGTTCTTTCTATATATCCGTCGCTTTTTATATCTGAATACCTCATCTGAAAGGCAAATTTTCCTGCAAGCAATCCGGTTCCTGCCATTATCGTGTTTTTTCTTGTATTAAATGACCCAAGTGTTGTGCTTAACTCGGCAAAGGGGAGGATGTCAGGGCTTTTCGACTCAATATTGATTGAAGCACCAAATGCTCCGGCACCATTGGAGGATGTTCCAACACCTCTCTGGATCTGTATATTGTCGACTGAGGACGCAAGATCCGGAAGGTCAACCCAGAAAACCTGCTGCGATTCCGCGTCATTCAATGGTATGCCATCAATTGTTACGTTTATTCTGCTGCCATCAGTACCACGTATCCGCAATCCGGTGTAACCTATTCCTGTTCCTGTCTCTGATGTCTCAATAAGGGAAGGTGTCAATCCGATAAGGTATGGAATATCCTGTCCGTTGTTACTTTTGGCTATTACTTCTTTTCCCACATTTGTGAAGGTCACCGGAGTTTTGTTACCTGCCCGCGTTCCATTCACAATCACTTCCCCTGTCATAATTTCTCCCTGTACAAGAGTTACATTCAGTGTGAGTTCATCCTTTAGGGTAATTTCCTGTGAGGAGGTCCTGTATCCAATGAATGAGAAATTCAGGATGTAGGTTCCGCCCTGGGACAATTTCAAAAGAAAAGTACCGTCAGACTCAGTGTAAGTACCAAGAAAAGTATTCTTTATGGTAACGGCTGCTCCTGCAAGAGGATCACCATTCACATCAGTCACCCTCCCCCTGATCTCCTGTCCCGATGCAGTGTAAATAAAAACATCTAATATTACAACTAACAGGCTATTAAACAGATAGAAGAAACATCTTTTCATACTATTATGATTTGAATAGATCATAATCTGAGGTGGTTGTGGAAGCTGAATTAAATGATACTCTTGTTTCCCTACGCCGGCATTACCCGGATCAGGTTTAAGGGTATGATCTCAGCCCGTTGTATTAAGGCACCCCATTTTTGATTATACAAAGGTAATCGTTTTTCTTTAATCAACCCATTATAAACAAGTTTTTACGCTATGTAGGAATTTTTGGTAAATTTGCTACTTAAATGAGAAGCGCGCTGGGTAATGGATGCTTTAATAGCAAAACTTAATTATAAAGGACAAAAAAGGATTGCAATAATTAATGCTCCTGAATATTTCATAAATTTTTTTACCAAGAGTCTTGAAGGGGTCCAGATAGATAAAGAGATTGATCAGCGGTTCCCATATGAATTCCTGATCCTTTTCGTCAGATTAGTCAGTGAAGTGGAATTGCTGGCTCCAAAGGCCATTCATAATCTGATATCCGATGGGATACTCTGGTTTGCATATCCCAAAAAGGGGTCAAAGAAACTTAAATCCGATATTGACCGGGATCATGGCTGGGAAATCTTAACTGATCGCGGACTGGATAAGGTCAGACTGGTTTCACTTGACCTTGACTGGTCCGCCTTGAGATTCAGGAATGTAAGATTCATAAAGTCAGGGCATTGACGTTCTTCACAATGATCCTGAAATGATAACCACAACTAAAATTGATACTGAACTTGGGATAATGATAGCAGGCGCCGTCGAGGAGGGAATTTGTCTTTTGGAATTCAGCGACAGAAGAATGCTTAAAGCTGAATATAAAGATCTTGCAAGGTATTTCAATACAACCATTGAAGAAGGAGATAGCAGGCATTTCAAAACTCTTATGACACAGCTGAGAGAGTATTTCGAAGGAAGACGGAAAGAGTTTTCGCTGCCACTTTTAACACCGGGTTCAGATTTTCAGCAATCTGTATGGAAGGAGCTTATAAATATTCCTTATGGGACTACCCGAACATATCTTGAACAGGCAATTGCTCTGGGGAAACCTGAATCAATACGTGCCGTGGCAAATGCAAACGGAATGAACCGGGTTGCGATAATAATACCGTGCCACAGGGTAATTGGATCTGACGGACATCTGACAGGTTATGGTGGTGGATTAGAAAGGAAAAAATGGCTTCTTGATCATGAAAAAAAACATTCAGGAAAGGCTTTTGACCTTTCTCTATTCTGATACAGTATCATTAAATTATTAATTTAACCTTTGAACAATGAAAGCATTTATTTCCAAAAGACGTCTGCTGATAACAATTCTTCTATTATCTGTTATTATTTTTTCCGGATGTGCTAATAATGAATCCGTCAAACAGTGCCTTACAGGACATACTTATGGTTTCTTTGGTGGATTATGGCATGGATTCATTGCCCCATTCGATTTCATTGGTATGCTTTTCAACGAAAAGATCACTATGTATGCCCAAAATAATAATGGTGGTTTATATGCACTGGGATTCCTGCTGGGAAGTGGCGGCTGGGGATTCTTCGGTGGCAAGGGAGTAAAGAGAGTAGGGCAAACACGGGTAAATATTAATAGTACCAGATTCGATAAAGCAGAAATTGTGGAATGAGTAAAAAACTCATCATAATAGGTGGTGGTATTGCCGGGCTGTCAGCAGGAATATATGGGCGACTGAACGGATTCGAGACCGAGATCCTTGAAATGCACTCCAGAACCGGAGGTCAATGTACCGCATGGGAAAGGAAAGGATACCGTTTTGATTATTGCCTTCGCTGGCTTGTCGGGACCAGGACGGGTCCATTTCATGATCTCTGGCTCGAGACAAATGCTCTTAACGATCAGGTCAAAATAATTAACCACGAGATACATACAAAAATGTTCTCAGAAGATGGCACTGAGTTTAATCTCTATACCGATCTGGAAAAGTGGAAAGGATATCTTTTGCAGATTGCTCCGGAAGATGCAAAAAGCATCAGGAAAATGTGCAACGATATGAGAAAATCATCTTTTGTCAGACCTTTCACAGATGAACCGCGGAGCAGGAAAATTTTGGACAATATCCGCCAGCTAATCCATAATTTTCCTGTAATAATGCTATATCTGAAATTTGGAAGAAAGACCTGCATACAGTATTTTGAAAAGCTGAATTTTAAAAACCCGACATTGAAATACTTTTTTTCCAACCTCTACGGTACCAGGGATTATTCAGCCCTCGCATTTATAATGATGCTTGCCTGGTTCAATCAAAAAAATGCCGGTTATGTCATCGGAGGTTCTTTACCCCTGGCAAAACGGATGACCGAAAAATTTCTTGGACTGGGAGGAACTCTTTCAACCGGAAGGAAGGTGGACAAAATAATTGTAGAAAATAATACAGCTGTTGGAGTCAAATTATCAGACAATGTGAATATTATGTCGGACTATGTAATAAGTGCAGCTGATGGCCATACAACTATTTACGATATGCTTGGGGGCAAATTTTTAAGTGATAGTATTTCACATGCATATAAATCATGGGAGGTGTTCAGTCCTATCGTTCAGGTTTCTTTTGGAGTTAATAAAGAAATAAAATCAGATTATTCTGTTCAGACCTGGCTGGTAAAAAATATAAAGATCGGGATGACGAAACTTAATCATGGCTATTCAATAATGAATTACAATTTTGATCCCACTATGGCTCCTGCAGGAAAAACTGTTATTGTGATAAGATTTGTCACTCCATGGAAATTATGGAAAACACTTGAGAGTGAATTATATGAGAAGGAAAAACAGCTGATCAAAAAAGAGGCTGGTCTGATTCTGGAAAGACATTTTCCAGGCATCACAGAAAACATAGAAATTGTTGACGTTGCCACTCCATTAACAGGTGTCAGACACACTGGCGTATGGAAAGGCGCTTATGAGGGTTTTCTGCCAACAAGCAGAAACCTGAATTCGAATCTGAAGGCAACTCTGCCCGGACTAAAGCGCTTTTATATGGCAGGTCAGTGGCTTTTCCCGGGAGGAGGCCTTCCACCATCGGGGCAATCAGGCAAATGGGCTATTCAAATGATCTGTAAAAATGAAAAACAGAAATTTTTAACATGCTGAGATTACCTGATAACTGAACACTAAATATAAACCACCAGGGAATTAACAACTTTCAAACCATTAAAAAATATTATATGAAACCCTTATTTACATTTTTATTTATTTTGATATCGCTCATTTCTTTCGCGCAAAAAAAAGAAATTATCTATTTGTGGCCTGGTAAAGTCCCCGGGGAAACAAAGGAGAAGCAGCTTCCTGTTAAAGATGCACCAAAAAATGACAACGTGTTAAGATTTACAGAGGTGACAAATCCTGCTATTGAGATTTATCCGGCCGATCCATCTAAAAGCAACAGATGTGCAGTTATAGTATGCCCCGGAGGTGCTTACAGAATTCTGGCATATGATAAAGAAGGTACCGAAATTGCCGAATGGCTCAACAGGCTTGGATATTCCGCATTTGTACTGCAATACAGAATCCCCGATAAGAAAGAGGGCGCGTTGCAGGATGCCCAGAGGGCGATAAGGATCGTTCGGAATAATGCTTCAAAATGGAATATTGATCCTGAGAAGACCGGTATAATGGGTTTCTCAGCCGGAGGAAGCCTGAGTGCCCGGACCAGTACTCTTTTTAATAATAGAACTTATCAGCCGGTCGATAAGTCTGATAGTTTATCATGCCGGCCTTCCTTTGCCCTGCTGATCTATCCGGCATATCTCGATCAGGGTCCGAATAAGACACTCACTCCTGAACTGGAACTGACAAAATCGACACCCCCTATATTCATATTTCAAACTGCTGATGACCCTTACGGAAACAGCGCTCTGGTTATGGCAAGTGCATTAAGAGACGCCAAACTTCCTGTTGAGCTCCATCTCTTACCTGCAGGAGGACATGGGTATGGTCTTCGACCCGGAAAACCTGCCCCTGATACATGGCCTCTCCTGGCTGAAAAATGGCTGCAGGGAGTGTTGCAGATTAAATAATTTGTGGCAATGATTGAAGAAATTCTTAAGAAACACCTCAATCCTGAACAGGATTACATTTACGGATTTGCAGATCTGACTGGTCTTCTCGATAAAAAGTTTGAAGAATTCCGCTATGGTATCTCTATTGGTAAAAAACTCACCAATAGTAAGGTTGATCCCATTGTTGACGGACCAACAATAGAATATTACACACACTACAAACAAATTAATACCGACCTGGCCCAACTTACAAATAATATTTCCAAAGATCTGAATGATAAAGGGATAGAATCTATGAATATTGAACCTACCGTCACTACAAATGATCTGGATACTACATATTCCAAAACATTGAGGACCGATCTTTCGCACAAAATGGTGGCAACACGTGCCGGATTGGGCTGGATCGGGAAAACAGATCTTTTTATTTCAAAAAAGATCGGACCCAGACTCCGTCTTGTTTCTATACTTCTAAAATCGAAGGTTATTCCTGTATCAAAACCCATTAACCGGAGCCGATGCGGAACATGTAATATCTGCGTTGAAATCTGCCCTGCCAAAGCTGCAAATGGCGTTCTGTGGGATATAAATGTTAAAAGAGAGGACTTTTTTGATCCATGGAAATGTCGCAAACAGTGCGCTGAATTTGGAAAAACAAGACTTGGCCTTGACGCAAGGGTATGTGGAATATGTGTTGCAGTATGTCCTGTCGGACAAAAAAGTAAGACTAAAGAATAGTTCCGTAGATGGACGAGAACAATAAAGTAATCGATATTGAAAAGGCTATCCGGAACAGTAATTCCCGGTTTTTCAAATCACTCCCGCGGTTTGTTGTCAGGTTAATTATTAAAATTGTCCGGCAGGATGAGATAAACAAAGTAATTTATAATAATCGCGAGAAGAGTGGAGTGCCCTTCCTTAATGGTATTTTAAATGACTGGAATGTCGCCGTTGAATTTATTGGTGAGGATAACATTCCGGCTTCGGGACGTTTTATTTTCTCATCAAACCATCCGTTAGGAGGTATTGATGCCCTTGCTCTCTTCAGTTTGATATACCGGCATTTTCCTGATATAAAATCTCCGGCGAATGAGCTTTTTGAAATAGTTCCGAACATTCAGCCTTTGATGGTCGGAGTAAATGTATTTGGAAAAACCAACAGGGAAAAAGCAATTAAACTGAATAGGGTATTTGATTCTGAAGCCCAGATAATGATATTTCCTGCCGGGGAGGTATCAAGACGAAAGAATGGGGTTATTTCTGACCTCACATGGCAGAAATCTTTTATCTCAAAAGCAATTGAACACAGGAGAGATATAATTCCGGTGTTCGTTGCAGGAAGAAATTCAAATCTCTTTTATATAGTTGCTAACATCAGAAAATTTCTTGGGATTAAAATGTATGTGGAGAGTTTATTACTTCCCCATGAAATGCTGAAAAAAAGAGACTCCAAAGCCATTTTATATATTGGCAAACCTATTAAATATCAGTCCCTCACCGGAGAACTTGCCCACTCTGAGTGGGCACAGAGGGTTAAAGCTATAGCATATTCATTGCCTGAAAACAATAAAAGTTAAACTATGAAAAACAAACTACTTGGTAACGAGATAGATAGAATGCCTGACTTTGCCTTCAGAATGATGAAAATATTCTTTAAGATCTTTTACTTCTTTAAACCGGCAGACAAATATTTGAAGGAATTTGGAATCAAACCGGGAAGTACTGTTATTGACTATGGTTGTGGACCCGGTGCCTGTTTACCAGCTGCTTCAGCCCTGGTCGGCGAGAAAGGTACGGTTTATGCAGCAGATGTTCATGAGATGGCTATAGCTTCTGTTGAAAAACTGATAACGAAGAAAAACCTTTTAAACGTAAAAACTGTACTCACAGACGGCAAAAGTTCATCTATTCCCAATGATACGGCTGATCTGATTTATGCCCTTGACATGTTCCATATGGTAAAAGAGACAGATCTCTTTTTAAAGGAACTTTGCCGCATTACAAAAAAGGATGGTATCCTGATAATAGAGGATGGACATCAGCCCAGATCGGAGTCAAAAGAGAAAATCCAGAGGTCAGCTGTCTGGATAATAATCGGTGAAGAAAAAAGATACCTTAAATGTGTCCCAATAAAACAGAATGCCTGATCAGAAGGCTTATAACTATTTTTAGAGCGGAAAATTCGGATACCTGGAAGATTAATGTTTAATTAACTTAAGTTGCTTGTTTTAAAATTTATTATAATTTGGACTATGATAATCTCTTCCCTTAAATATTTCTTAACCCATCCCCAACCCTTCCCTTAAGCATAAGGGAAGGGAGATCTAATTAATAATCATTGGTTTACACCCCCTTCCCTTAACCTTAAGGGAAGGGGGATGGGGGGATGGGTTCTGAAGATATCTAAGGAGAATGCAATTTATTTGAACTAAAATATTAATTATCAACTTGAGTTAATTAGCAAAACTAAACCACTATATGGCACAGCTTATCAAAAATCCCTCGGTAATTAAAGCCGCAGGTAACAAGGAAAAAATCATTAAGGAGTTTTTTGGCAGGGTTAACAGCAATACTTCAGAGATAAGTATAGCGATAATGAAGAGTCCTGAAGATTGGAAAGAACCAGGTCAATGTCCTGAATTTAATGAATATACAGTTGTTTTGAAGGGAACTCTTCTGGTCAGAACAATCGAGGATGAATTTATGGTTACCGAAGGAATGGGGATCCTGACCATTAAGGGCGAATGGGTTCAGTATAGCTCCCCTTTCAAAGGAGGAGCTGAATACATAGCAATTTGTGCTCCGGCGTTCTCTCCGGAAACCGTAAACAGGGATGAGGAACTAAAATAGTAAAAGGATTTCTGGCTATTCTTTCTTATTCTTTTTAGCTTTAATTACCAGGTAAATTGTGAAACCCACTCCCAGACCTATAAGTATATATCCCAGATACGGGTATATCTGTTCGCGTATATCATAAAGATAAAATCCTATTATAGCCAGAATAATATTCCAGATACCTGCTCCGACAAAGGTGAACAGCATAAAATCACGCAGGTTCATTTTTGCAAGGCCTGCCGGAATAGAAATAAGATGCCTGATACCCGGAACCAGTCTGCCAATAAATGTTGACGTCTTTCCGTTCCTGATAAAGAAACTTTCAGCGTGTTCTATTTTTTCCTTTGACAAAAGAAACACCCTCCCTAATCCCGATCCGGCAAACTTATAGACAATCGGCCTGCCAAGATACCTGGCAAGGAAATAATTAATCAGAGAACCGCACAGAGCTCCAACTGTACCGAATATCACAACTCCAAAGACATTTAGCTGACCCTGAGCTGCCTTGTAGGCAGCAAACGGTATCACAACTTCTGAGGGCAATGGAAGGAAAGTGCTTTCGATGGCCATTAACAGGGCAACCGTGAAATAATTCAAGTTGGCCATGTACCAGTCGAAAAGAGAATGAAAGAACTCTGTCATCAATCAATTTTTATTTTGACGACAGCTTTTC
The DNA here is from genome assembly GCA_963813405.1 of uncultured Bacteroidales bacterium. Lineage (GTDB taxonomy): Bacteria > Bacteroidota > Bacteroidia > Bacteroidales > VadinHA17 > LD21. Next base: position 188,405 of record CAWEYU010000005.1, on the reverse strand, counting down.
TGACAGGTACACTGGTCTTATTCATCAACCCTGGCATATGAGCATCTGAAGGAAAGAAAACGAAGAATCCTGCCGGTGTTGCTGAAATCATTTTGCCATTCTTAACAGAAAGAAATTCAATATCTTTTGCAGCGTCATATTGCTGAAGTACTGATTCCTGTGATGTGAGAGGCGCAACACCTTCCAGTTCGTTCCCGCTTACGACATACTGAATGTCGATATATTTTTTATGCGCCTCATATCTTGTCGTTTTTGGATCTTTCGAATTATACTCGCTTATAATGATGTAAAGGTTATCACCGTCAATATCATATCGCTTAAGCTCAAGTTTTTTGAGGTCCGTTTCTTTCAGGAAAGCAAATGCTTTATTCCATCTGTCAGGATTTTTGAAATAAGCTTTTGCAAGCGCCATTTTGTCTGTTGATGGATCGGGTGTAACCGCCCATGCTTTGTGCCAGTCGCCTTTTGTAAACCAGGAGTTAAGTTGCTCTGAATTCCATTTTGAAGGATCCGTTTGGCTATTGCCAGATAATCCGGGGATGCTTGTCAATACCATGATAATTACAATTAAACGTTTCATATACTTTTTGTTTGCCAATTTACACAATTTTATTTTTTCTGATTCCTTTCTGATGGAATCTTTACCGGAACATCCGTTTTCAGTGGTTCACCAAAATCAGGGCTCCCGTCCTTATGCCAGGTAAACATCTGTGCTCTTGGTGAACGGAATCTGCCACAGCCTTGCCCGGACGCTGCATTTGCGTGGTAAAGTATCCAGTTTTCCTTACCGTCAGGGGAAATGAAAAAAGAATTATGCCCCGGGGCATACACTCCCGATTCCGGTTTTTGCTTGAAAACAGGACTGGCTGATTTTTTCCACCCTGCCGGATCCAGAAGATTATTACTCCCGGTAAAAGTCAACATACCGAGGCAGTAGTTATCTGTCCAGCAGCCACTGGCAGAATAGGTGATAAAAAGTCTGTTTTCGTGAATAAGTGCCACGGGTCCTTCATTGACATTCACATGAGGAACATCATTTGGATTATTAAGGTCGCCTATGGTCTCCCAGTCATACTCCGGGGCAGATATTCTTACTCTTGCACCATCGATAGTCCAGGGATTTTTCATTAATGCAATATATATGTTTTGCTGACCATTGACATCTCCTTCCCAACCAGACCAGATCATGTACAATTTACCCGAATATTCAAATACAGAACCATCAATTGCCCATTTATCAGTAGGGTCTGCGGCCTTCCCTTTGAATTCCCAGGTTCCTTCCGTCGGATCAGGTGAAGGATTTTCGAGCACGTACATCCTGTGATTTTTATTACTTCCGTCATCAGCAGCAAAATACAAATACCATTTCCCCCGGACATAGTGCAGCTCCGGAGCCCACAATTCTTTTGAATATGAAGTTCCGGTCGGTGGTATCCAGGCTGTTATCGCGACAGATGATTTCAATTCCACCAGGGATTTTGCTTTTCTGATGACAAGCCTGCCTCCTGAACTGCCTGAATAGTAATAATATCCATCCTTCTGAGTTACCCAGGGATCAGCTCCGGAAGTAAATATAGGATTTGTGAAGGTCTCTTCGACTCCATCCTTGTTCTGACCTGAGCACAGATTATAAAGTGGGATTAGAATTAACCACGGAGTCACACGGAGTAATATACAGAGTTTCACGGAGTATAAAAGAGTTATTCAATTATTGAAGGCCATCCTGACTCCCAGCGAAGCTTTTTGATTATCAGCTTGGATCTGCCATTATCCTTTGCATCATAACCATGATAGACCAGGAAATCCGTTCCGTCAAAAGAGACAACAGCCTCATGACCTACACCCGGATAATTGGCATCCCCCTGAACAACAATGGTACCGCCACCTTTAGCCATGTCAACACTGTCCTTCGAAAAATAAGGCCCCGTAACCTTTACCGATCTGCCTACGGCCACTTTGTAGGTACTTTTTATTCCACTGCAGCATTTGTCCCACGAGACAAAAAGATAGTAGAAATTCTCCCTTTTGAAAATGAATGGTGCTTCAATCTGTGCAGATCCGGCATTTCTGTCGTCAGTAAACGGCTCGCGCAGTCTGCTGGCAACCGTATACCATTCCTGCGGAGTGGTAAATATCCCTGTAAGGTCATCCTTAAGTTTCACAAGTTTTATTCCACCCCAGAAAGAACCAAAATCAAGCCACGGAATTCCGGAATCATCAACGATAAGATTCGGGTCTATAGCATTCCAGTTATCTCTTCCCGGAATTGACTGAATGACACATCCCATATCGATCCATTTATAATCCGGACTGTCAGTATGAAGGGTTTTGTTCATCGCCAGACCAATGCATGAAGTGTTCCTTCCGAAGGCCGAAACAGAATAAAAAAGATAATAGCTACCCTTATAGAATGAGATATCAGGAGCCCACATCGAATTCCTGAAACGTGGCAGTTCTTTAATTACCCATTCGGGAGCAGCAGCAAAAACAGGCTTTTCCTGCTTCCAGTTAACCATATCAGGGGATGAAAACATTGATATTCCATTACCCGTGCAGAAAACATAATAGGTTCCGTCCTGTCTGATCATCACAGGATCGTGAACTGATATATTCTGACTTTGTGCTCTTACAGCAAGGGCAACAGAAAAAACAATTATGACTAATAAAAAAGCCCTTTTCATAACCTGAAATGATTAGTATTTATTTTTTTACACTAAGGATGAGTACGTTAACTGAAATAGGACTCATGTACAATTCAATTTTTTTGTTAGTAATCGCTACTGATTTACCGGTAGGAAAGATTTTCTGCGGCTCAGACATTGAATTAAAGTCATATAACCCATCTGATTTCAGGGTAATCCATACACCATCGGTGCCGAATGAAGGTCCTTCCAGAGTTATAATTGAATATTTTGGTGATCTTGAGACATTTACAAGTTTAACGTATGCCTTCCCCGCTCCCTTGTCAAAGGTGGCACTCGCATAGAGGCTATCCTGACCAATAAGTGGTTTCCCTTTGGTGAGGGCAGAAATAACCTGTGTCCCCTTGTAGTTCGAGAATATCTTCTGCACATAATAATTTGGTGTGCCGATTGCCTTAAGATTATCGAACCAGATCAGGTCGGGACGCCATTGCCAGGCTTCCACATGAGCAAGTAAGGGAGCGTACGAAGCCATATTTACAACATCAGCATTTCTTTCCAGTCCTGTCATAAAAGCAGCTTCAGCAAGAGCGCTGTACCATGAATTTCTGGATTCTGATTCTTCAGCCTCCTGTCCATGAGCGGCATATTCACCTGCAAAAACTTTAATTCCTTTTCTATCATAATTATCATATCGTCCGGCATTTTTCAGGAACCAGTCTGGTGGCATATAATAATGCTCATCAATAAGTGCGGGACTAAGCTTTTTTAGCTCACTCCAGGCATAATCAAATAATTGTCCACCGGCAGAAGGACCGGAACCGGATACAATTTTGATATCAGGGTACTTTGATTTAATGACTTTTTCAAACTCTTTGTACCGCTCAATGTACTGAACATCCCATTGTTCATTTCCAACACCAATATACTTAAGGTTAAAGGGCTTTGCATGTCCCAAAGTTGATCTCAGTTTTCCCCATTTGGATGCAATTCCCCCGTTTGCAAATTCAATAAGATCAAGTGCATCCTGAATATACGGGTAAAGGTCAGCGAGTGGAACTACCTCACCGGCATTGAACTGACACGACATACCACAGTTAAGAATTGGAAGAGGTTCTGCCCCCAGATCTTCTGCCAGCTGGAAATATTCAAAGAATCCAAGTCCAAAAGTCTGAAAATAATCAGGTGCCTGCCGGTTTTGAATCTCAACATTCCATCTGTTCATAATGAGTTTTCTTTCCTCTATGGGGCCGACAGTCGTTTTCCATTGGTACCTGTTGGTCAGATCCCTGCCTTCCACGATACAACCACCAGGAAAACGGACAAACCCGGGTTTAAGATCAGCTATCAGCTGGACCAGGTCACTTCTCAGACCACCTGGCCGGTTTTTCCATGTAGTTGACGGGAAGAGAGAAACCATATCTATATCTATAGTCCCTTTACCGCTCCAAAGTATCCGAAAGAGGCCTTTAGGATCAGTCTCAGTTGCTTTGATGGTGGCAGTATATTTTTTCCAGACATTAGTTAAACCTGTAATCTCTGCATTTCCTATTACACTTCCCGTTGAACTTAAGAGTTCAAGTTTCATATTCAGAGTTGAATTTGCCCCAACCTTTGCGCTGACAGAAAAGTTGTAGGTTTCATCCTTTTTAATACCTATCCCGCGGAATCCTTCATTCACAATTCCAAAGGATCCGGAAGGGGCATCAACAACTACCTCCAGAAAATGTGAGTTTAATGGATTGGATGGAGAATAAAATGTGGGCAATGTTCTCCCATTCCCGTCGAGTCTTACAGGTCTCCAGCCCATCATGGACAATGAGAATTCAAATGACCGGTTTTTAATCAGTTCAGCATATATTCCGCCATCTGCTGCAAAGTTAATGTCCTCAAAAAAGACACCCCACATTGTTGGTTTAACATCCGCTATTGACTTATTGGCCTGAACAATGATTTCCTGGGCCAGCAGTGCCTGAATTGAAAAACAACAAAGGAATACTACTGCAAGAAACCAGGAGCCGATCTTGAAACAGTTTCTCGTTTTCATATGTTGGGTTGTATTAAAATTAATACATCATTTAAGTTCCAACAGTACGACCGATTTAGCCGGCAGCATTACATTAAGATTTTCACCTTGCCTTTTAGCCCCGTCGAACTTCACAACCTTAATATTGCCCGGGTTCTCAAATGTATTTATATCTGTAATCTTAGGTGAAGTTAATACTTTTCCTGAAACTGAAGTCCATTTAGACTCCTTAAATGAGGTATTTACGGTAATGGTTTTATTCGGATCAATGTTAACAAGTGTTATATGGATCACTCCTGTAGAATCTTTTGAAGCTGAAGCATTTAATGCAGGAAGTTTCTGTTCACCCAGCACATAATCAGGACTGGTAAATTTCAATGGGATCATTGTTGCATCCATATGTACTTTATACATATCAAAAACATGATAAGTTGGTGTCAGAAGCATCTTTTCACCCTGAGTCAGAATAAGTGCCTGCAGTACATTGACAGTTTGTGCCAGTTGTGCCATTTTTACCCTGTCGCAATGGTTATTGAATATATTTAATGTGGAACCTGCTATAAGAGCATCGCGCATACTATTCTGCTGATATAGGAATCTTGGATTGGTTCCGGGTTCCGGATCAGTCCAGATACCCCATTCACCTACAACCAGGGCAATTCTTTTTTGTGCGTCGTATTTGGTCATTACGGAATCATGACCCTTGATTATATCATCGATTCGAAGAGCGTTCCGCATAGTTGCAAAATAGGTAGCTTCAGAAAAGTTGGTAGCTGAACCCTGGCTCTGAACCTGCTGACCCTGTGTTCCCGGCTGATTTGCAGGACGTTGTCCCTGGCCTCCGCCAAAATTGCCTCTGGGAGGACGAGTATAATAATGGATATCCATTCCCCACATTCCGCCTCTTCCGCCACCACCAGCAATACCTTTCATCAGCACATCTGTCCACTGGTAGTTAGTTCCACTTGCTCCTGAGGCAATTTTCATAAGTTGAGCCCCGGGATAACTTTTGGCAAATTGAGAGTATTGCCTGTACTGGGTTACATAATATTCAGGAGTCATACTTCCTCCGCATCCCCAGGCCTCATTCCCTACACCCCAGAATTTAACACCAAAAGGTTTTTCATGGCCGTTTGCCTTTCTCAGGTTAGTAAGAGGACTTACTCCATCATAATTTAAATATTCAACCCAGTTCGACATCTCCTGTACTGTTCCGCTCCCGACATTACCGACAATAACCGGTTCAGTTTTAAGAAGTTCGCAAAGCAGAAGAAACTCATGAGTACCGAAACTGTTGTCTTCCGTAACATTACCCCAGTTCGTATTGATCATAGTTGGCCGCTGTTCCCTGGGACCAATACCATCTCTCCAGTGGTACTCATCGGCAAAGCAACCACCTGGCCATCTGAGGTTAGGAATATTGATGTTTTTCAGTGCATCTACAACATCAAGACGGATCCTGTCCTGTTTTGGCACATTCATTCCAGGGCTCACCCAGTAACCATCATAGATGCATCTTCCCAGGTGCTCCGAAAAATGACCGTAAATATGTCTGTTGATTGTATACCTGGACGCTGAGCCGTCAACTACCATTGAGGTAACTGATTGTCCAAAACTGTTAAGACTCACAGTACAGATAATCAGGATTAAATAAATTCTTTTCATAATAATAATGGTTTTAAGGTTAGTCGCATAATTACATTTTATAAAATTGCCTGTATTTTATTTTTTTATAACAACATCTTTTGCAGCATCATATAGTTTCCGGCTTTCTGCATTTAATTTATCGGCCGGGATTTTCATAACTTTTCTGTCGTATGACATAAGACCATTTGTCTCCACTTCGACATCGGTAGTCTGAGTATATATCGCAGCTGAAAGACCTCTCGAGATGAAGGGGATCATTTGTCTCTGGTAGGATTTAAAGGTACTGAACAGAGTGTCTGCGTTAGCAAAAGTCCTGTATCCCCAGTTATCTTTGTTCAGCCAGGTATGTCCTTCAAGCGGGAGGCCCAGGCCGCCATATTCACCGAGCACAAGAGCCTGCTTCGATCCGAATATTTCCGGTTTAGCCATCACTGGTCCCGGATAGTTATGTAAATCAAGTATATGCCCTACTTCATGAAAGTTACCTCCACTGGCACTGTTGACAAGTCTTGACGGATCTTTCTGCATTGTCCAGTTCGTTATTTCCACAGTCTTAAACTGACCCCATGCTTCATTAAATGGTACCCATACAATAATACATGGGAAATTATAAAGATTGTCAATGATAGCATTCCATTCTGTTCTGTAGATTTTTTCAGATGCTTCAGACCTGTTCTTATCTGATCCCCCTTCCATCCCGGGGCGGTCATTCCATCTATGCCCGCCCATATCACCGCTCGGCATATCCTGCCATACCAGTACTCCGTTCTTATCGCAATGATAGTACCATCTGGCGGGCTCTACCTTAACATGCTTCCTGATCATATTAAAACCCATCTCTTTGGTTTTGATTATGTCAAATTCCAAAGCTTCATCTGTCGGAGCAGTATATAATCCATCAGGCCACCATCCCTGGTCAAGGGGACCGTACTGAAATACGAAATTGTTATTAAGCAACATTCTTAAAACACCATTACTGTCTGGCTTCATAGAGATCTTGCGCATGGCAAAATAGCTCTTAACCTCATCAACCACTTTTCCTTTCCGGATGACTGAAATTTTAAGATCATATAAAAACGGATTCTCAGGAGACCATAATCTTGGACCTGGTATTTGAAGTACGGCACTTCCTGTAGCCGGGATTTCTTTTTCAGAAATCATTGAGGTCCCATCCCAGACAGAAATTTTAATCAAATCCCCGGCCTGAGGTTTTGATATATCAGCGCTGACTGTAACTATCTGTTTATCAATGTCTGGGGTTTGTTTTGTCGATGAAATATATGTTTCCGGTACAGCTTCAAGCCAGACTGTCTGCCATATACCTGTTACCGATGTATACCAGATACTTCCAGGTCTGCTTACCTGTTTGCCTCGCGGCTGAGGTCCCTTGTCGCATGGATCCCAGACACGTATTTCAAGAATCTGCTTATTGCCTTTATTAATATATGGTGTAATATTAAACGTGAAGGGGTCATATCCTCCCTGATGATTACCTGCTTTTATACCATTAATATAAATATCCGATTCCCAGTCCACAGCTCCAAAATGCAGCAATACATTTTTCCCCCGCATTGATGAAGGAAGCATAAAAGTTGTCCTGTACCACAAAATGCTGTCTTTCCCCACATTTTGCTTTACTCCCGAAAGGGCTGATTCAATGGCAAATGGAACCAGAATTTTCCCTTTATAAGAAAGAGGCTTTGTTGTAGTGACCGATGTCACCGAATAATCCCACAGACCATTCAGGTTTTTCCATTCACTTCTTACAAGCTGTGGACGAGGATATTCAGGTAATGGAGCTGCAGGATTCACCTTTTCAGCCCAGGGAGACAAAATTTTGTCCCCTGCAATTTTCCAGTTCGGGTTCTGTGCAGAAACTGTAACCGGGAATATCGTCAGGGTCGAAACAAATATTAAAAATTTATACATATAATTTTGCATTTTCATTTGGTTGATCTGTTAATATTATTTAAGCTGTTATTTTTTTGTGTGTTTTTTACACTTAATTAGATTAATCAACTCAAGTTGCTAATTAATATTTTAGTTTAAATAAATTGCATTCTCCTTAGATATCCTCTGAACCCATCCCCCCATCCCCCTTCCCTTAAGGTTAAGGGAAGGGGGTGTAAACCAATGATTATTAATTAAATCTCCCTTCCCTTATGCTTAAGGGAAGGGTTGGGGATGGGTTAAGAATATTTAAGGGAAGAGAGGTCATAGTCCAAATTATAATAAATTTTAAAACTAGCAACTTAAGTTAATTAATCAAAAATTTTCAAATATTCTTCCATCAAATTTTTATTTGAACCTTCGCACTCATCTCAAAGGTATTCCAATTTAACAACCTTTTTTCAGTTAATCTAATTTTTTAATGATATTTAAGAACATAAATAATCATTCTTGTCCGGGTAACTATTAAAATGAGTAATCTCCCCTATTTTAACAGTAGATTATTGAAAAAAAAAGAGTGTTTAAAAAAATTTAACAAAATCTATTGATAGATTTGAGATGATAAACAGGTTAATTCTTCCGGACCTGATTATCCTGGATACCGCTCACCATAAAAGACAGTATTATGAAATTAAAACACATTTTCCTCTTTTCCTTTTTGTTTCCCCTGCTGAATCTTAATTTAGAGTCTCAGAATATTCCCCGCCCTGAACATCCTCAACCTCAGTTTGAGCGCAGTATGTGGATAAACCTTAATGGCACCTGGGATTTTACAATGCAGATCAAAGTTGAAAATCCTGAGGAGAACTGGAAAACAATTCCGGCGACTTTTGATAAGAAGATTACTGTACCTTTTGCAACGGAAAGTAAGTTGTCAGGTATTGAATTTACTGATTTTGTACAGGGTGTATGGTATAAACGCAAATTCTCCATTCCCGATGACTGGCAGGGCCAGCGCATTTTTGTCAATTTCGGAGCTGTGGATTTTGATACTAGAGTCTGGATCAATAACAAGCTGGCGGGTCGTCATGTCGGTGGAACCGGATCATTCGGTTTTGAAATTACCAGATTGGTTCAGACAGGTGAAAATGAAATTATAGTCTATGCTTATGATAACACCCTCAGCGAAAAACAGCCTCTTGGTAAACAGTCGACGCGACAGCCTCCAAGATGGGGCGGTGTCAGTTATACTCGTACTACCGGGATATGGCAGACAGTCTGGCTGGAGGCAAAACCTCAAAAATATATTGAGCGGGTTTTCATTATACCTGATCTTGACAGGGGTGAATTTTCAGTTACCCCTGAATTTAACGGAATTGCTGGCGGTGATATGTTTGATGTTAAAATTACCACGTCTGACGGGAAAAAAGTCGCATCAATTACAGCACCAGCCAGTAACGGATATCCGCTTGCAATAAAGATCCCCAATCCTCATGCCTGGTCTCCCGGGGATCCTTATCTGTATAGTTTTGAACTTATATTGAGGAGTGGTTCAGGAGGGACTGACAATGTAAAAAGTTATGCAGGCCTGAGGAAGTTCCACATAGAGGGCAATAAATTTTTCCTGAACAACAAACCGATCTTTCTGAGAATGGTTCTTGATCAGGGTTTTTATCCTGACGGGATCTGGACTGCACCCAGTGATGCCGCCCTGAAAAATGATATCCAGTTGTCAATGGCAGCAGGATTCAACAGTGCAAGGCTTCATCAGAAAGTCTTTGAAGCCAGGTTCCACTATTGGGCCGACAAGCTTGGATACCTCACCTGGGGAGAATTTTCTGATTGGGGAGGGCCGCATAATTTCAGGGATCCCGAAGGCCTTCTTAATCAGTCAAATGAATGGCGCGAAGCTATAGTACGTGATCGAAATCACCCTTCAATTATAGCATGGACACCTTTCAATGAAACCAGTGGTGCAGCCTCAAACAATTTAGAGTTTTACCGTAACACTGTAAAGAACTTCTACGATCTTACCCATGCACTTGATCCTACCCGTCCGGTAAATACTACCAGTGGTTATGTCAATGTCATTACAGATATTTTCACAGTTCACGATTATACCCAGGATGCTGTTTTGTTCAAAGAAAGGTATTCAACCGTAGATCCTAAAAGTCCTGAAAAGTCGTATGTTGTAAATCCCAAACTGGCAGTACCTTATGCAGGTCAGCCATATGTGGTCGATGAATATGGAGGGACTGGCTGGCTTCCAAATTATCCCGCTTTAAAGCCGCCTGAGGGAACTACCAACCTGATGGGCAGATTTGCCATAGGGTACGGCAAAACAGCAACAGAAGTGCTTGTCATCGTCAAAAACCTTACTGATGCTTTGCTTAATAATCCAAATATTTCAGGATTCACATATTGTCAGCTGACAGATGTTGAAGGTGAGGTGAACGGGGTTTATTTTTATGACCGTAAACCAAAATTCGATATTAAGGCATTTCATGACATAATAAGTGCACCTGCTGCAATAGAACAGGCTGGCATAAATTGATAACCACCAAAATCAAACAAAGAACTATGAAAAACTTTTTGATACTGTCACTCTTATGTACATGTATATCATGTACGCAAAAACATAATGAGGTCATCACCATTGATGCATCAAAAAAACTTCATCTTGTAACAGATCGTGTTAACGGGGCTAATGTTGAGGATCTTAATTTTCAATGTTACGGAGGTATGTACAGTCAGTTGCTATATGGGCAGGATTTCGAGGAGCATGTTGATGTAGATTTTCTGAAATTGCCTTCTCAGATAACTGATCCGAAAAGCATGACGGGTACATTAAGAACCATCACCTTCATTATTCTGGATAAAAATGGAAAACCCTGGTATACCACTCAGCCCAGAAGCCAGGGTTTTAATCCTCTTGGCAATCCGGTCACCAAAACGTATGAGCTGACAGAGGGAAGGGTACCCCGGTCTATTCTTCCGGCAGATTCACTGCCGGAAGACAAAAGAAAGATCCTGCTTGAAATGGTCAATGGCAATAAACAGATAAGCAGGTACTGGCGGGAAGTAAACTCTGGTACTGCGAAAGGAGTTTATAAGCTAATAACCAAAGGTCAGTACAAGGGAAGACGTGATCAGCAAATTCAGTTTATTTCCGGTAGTGGAGAAGTAGGGATTGACAATATGGGTCTTCTGCGGATGGGTATAAATTTTAAGGAAGGCAAAAATTATGAAGGCCTCCTTAGAGTAAAAAACCCTAAGACATGTAACCTTTATGTTGCTATCTTAAGTAGTGACGGCAAAGAAAAACTGGCTGAGAAGGCAATCAGGATAAATGCTTCTCCGAATACATACCAGAAGATTGAATTTGAACTGATCCCTGATAAATCAGATACCAAGGGCCGTTTTGCAGTCATAATGAAAGAACCAGGAGAGATAGTGCTTGGCTATGCTTTTCTGCAACCCGGCTTGTGGGGAAGGGTGAAAGGTGGATATCCGATTCGCCAGGATTTTGTTGACCGCATAAAAGACAATGGCATGAAGATCATCCGCTATAATGGTTCAATGAACGACAGATGCCCCGATAGCCTTCTTTATCGCTGGAAAAACATGATCGGCCCAAGAGATGAAAGGCTGCCATATACCGGCACATTTACTCCCTATGCAACACATGGTTTTGGCATTTTTGAGTTCCTTATGCTCGCCGAGGCAGCAGGACTGGATGGTGTGGTTGGAATCAGCAAGGATGAAGATCCGGCAGAAATAAGATACATGATTGAATATGCCAGAGGACCGGTTACATCCAAATGGGGTGCACTGAGGGCTCGTGATGGACACCCCGAACCCTATAACCTCAGGTATATTCAGATAGGCAATGAAGTACGTGTAACAGCAGACAGACTTAAAGCCTATTTCAACCAGTTCAGGGCACTGGCAACAGAAATATGGAAAGCCAATCCTGAAATGCATTTGCTGACTTCAATAAACGTTCGTGCAGCCAATAATCTGAATGTTCTGAAAAAAGTTTATCAGAACAACCCGGAATATCTGCAGGTAAGGGAGTTTTTAAAGTGGGTAAAGGAACAGGGTAAAGAGGATCAGATAGGTTGGGACAGCCACTACAATGGCAGGCTGATAGAACCCGACAGCACAATTTACAGGGCTCTTGGCCTGGAACTGCAGGATGTTCTTGCTGAAGATATAGGGTACAAGCTTAAGCTTTATCCTTTGGAAGAAAATGGAGCTCATCACACTTTTGAGAGGGGCATAACTCATGCCCGCCTTCAGAACCACCTGAACCGATGGAGTGATCGTCTTCAGGCAGCAGCCACAGCTAATATGTTCCAGCCTGAAGCCGGTTTTATGACTTTTGGACAGGGGCGTGTTTTTTATGATTCATACCGCTTCTGGAACCAGACATCAGGTTATGTCGATCAGATGTACACAAAAGAATGGCTTCCCTGGGTGATCAGTACAGAGAATCAACCTCCGGCAGATTCACTCGATATTCTTGCTAAAGCCAGCGAGGACGGAAAGATTATTTCTCTCTATGTAGTAAATTATGGGTTGAAATCTCATGAAAGAAATTTCAGAATGGTTGATTTTAAGCCAAATAAAGAGGCTATTGTGACGAAACTGGGACCATACCCGTTCTCAGCAAGGAACAGCGGAGAGAATTCTGAGCTGATTATTCCAAAAACAGAACAAATGAAAATCAGCGGATCTTCTTTTGAATATATTTTCCCGGCACACAGCTTTATAGTGATCCGGTTGGAGAGAAGATGATCAATAAAATTTCTGACGTTGATGTGTTATTATTGGATAAAATATGAATAAAATAATTACCAACATGAATAAACTAACTTACCTGGTATTGTTATGTCTGTCAGTTTCTTGTACTAATCAGCAGAACACTATTACTATTGATGCTTCAAAAAGATTAAATCAGGCCTCTGACAGGTTGAACGGGGCTAATGTTGAGGATCTGAATTTCCAGTGTTATGGTGGGATGTACAGCCAGTTGATTTACGGTCAGGACTTTGAGGAACATGTCGATGTGGATTTCCTGAATCTCCCTGCCAATGTATCAAATCCCAAAAGTGTGATAGGTCCGTTACGATGGGTCTCGATGGTTGTTCTTGATGAGAAAGGGAAACCTTACATTACAACACAGTGCCGACGGTTGGGAATAAATGCAGTTGGAAATCCTGTGACTCAGACTTATGAGTTGAACAGTAAAAATATACTTCCTGTTATTCGTCCTCTTGATTCTTTATCGGAAGTACAGCAAAAAATGTTGCTTGAAAAGGTCAATGGCGATAAACAGATAAGCCGTTACTGGAGGGAAGTCAATTCCGGTTCAGCAAAAGGAATTTTTAAACTGATCACAAAAGGGCAATATAAAGGAAGACGCGATCAGCAGATTCAATTTGTCTCTGGTAACGGAGAAGTTGGAATTGATAATATGGGGCTGCTCAGAATGGGAATTAATATTCAGGAAGGGAAAAATTATGAAGGTCTGCTCAGGATCAAAAATCCAAAAGCATGCAACCTTTATGTGGTTCTGTTAGATTCTATCGGAGCGACAAAGCTGGCTGAAAAAGTCATAAGACTGAAGCCATCTGCTGATGCCTACCAAAAAGTTGAGTTTGAACTAACACCTGCCAAATCAGATATTAGAGGACGATTTGCCGTTATACTGAAAGAACCGGGCATGATAACATTAGGTTATGCTTTTCTGCAACCGGGATTATGGGGAAGAGTAAAGGGTGGTTATCCGATACGTCAGGACTTTGTAGATCAGATCAAAGGAAACGGCATGAAAATAATCCGTTATAACGGATCAATGAATAACCAGTGTACCGACAGTTTGCTATATCGCTGGAAAAATATGATAGGCCCCAGGGATGAACGGTTGCCATATACCGGCACCTTTACGCCATATGCATCACATGGTTTTGGCATATTCGAGTTCCTGATGCTGGCTGAAGCCGCCGGTCTTGATGGCGTGGTAGGTATAAGCAAAGATGAAAATCCTGCTGAAATCAAAGACATGATTGAATACGCCAAAGGAGCCGCTACCTCCAAATGGGGTGCTGCAAGAGTTCGCGATGGACATACGGAGCCCTATAATCTAAAGTATATCGAGATAAGTAATGAACAAAGACCAACTGGTCCGCGGACAAATGAATACTTTGAAAAATTCAAAGGCCTGGCTACCGAGATATGGAAAGCTGATCCAGATATAAATCTCTTAGTATCAATTAATATAGGCAACAACTTTTCCAATCTGCAAAAAGGTGACCAAAGTAATCCCGGCTATAACCTTGTAAGGGATTTCGTGGAATGGATCAAAGTTCAGGGGAAGGAGGAACGATTTGGATGGGACAGCCACTATGCTGCTTCTTTCTCACGTGATTCGGTTATTTACAGAAGCTTTGGCCTTGCATTACAGGATCAGCTTGCGGCCGATCTGGGATTTAAGCTCAAGCTCTATCCACTGGAGGAAAATGGTCAGTTCCATACTTTTGAAAGAGGTATGGTTCATGCACGTTTGCAAAACTTTCTGAACCGCTGGGGTGGCAGGATAGAAGCAGCTGCCACAGCAAACATGTTCCAGCCTGAAACGGCTTACATGACATGGCCCCAGGGACGGGTTTTTTATGATTCTCACCGTTTCTGGAACCAGACGTCAGGATATGTCGATCAGATGTTCACCAAAGAGTGGCTGCCATGGGTGATTGATGTACAGAATCAGCAACCTGCAGATTCCCTGGACATCCTTGTCAAGGCAAGTAATGATGAAAAGGAAATGACACTCTACATCGTAAATTATTGTTCTACAATACGTTCAAAAGGTTTTAAGCTGGTTGATTTTGCACCTGCCAATGAGGCGACTGTTACACAACTTGGTCCATATCCTCTTTCTGCCCGCAACAGCAGGGAAAATCCCTATCTTATTGGTCCGAAAGTTGAAAAAATGAAGATCAGCAGATCCGGATTTATTCACAAATTTCCGGGATACAGTTTTACAACGATCCGGTTAGAACGAAAATGATTTTTAAATTGGTATCACCCGATGCTCTACAACATGTATTTTTTTACTAATAACTATCACTTTTTATTTTTTGATAAATAGAATCTTATATATTTGGCAATAGCTTAACCTATAGTTTGAATCAAAATAAGTGTATCAGACACACAAAAAAGGGAGTAAATTCGCTAAACTAGGATGACTGACTATTTTGTTTAATTATTTATTTCCTTGAATGTCTGTAATATTAAGTGTAAAATAAACACAAAAACCATATAACAGATCAAATTATTCTTAATTACTAACCCAAAATTCATTAACTAACCTATTAATGTTATGAAGAACAGATGTAGACTTTTTATTATTTCTACAAAATCCATGCACTCCAGTGTCAGGCACCTGACAAGGGGTGTGATGGTTTTGCTACTGTTCATGGTGACAGCTTTGATCGGCACCGGCAATTATGCCTCTGCTCAACAGCTTAGCGTCACAGGTACAGTAACAGATCAGCAAGGACAACCACTAACAGGGGTTACAGTTCTGGTAAAAGGAACCACAAACGGTACTGTTACCAGTGCAACAGGTACTTATACCCTGTCAAATGTCCCAACCGATGCCACAATTGCATTCACATTTGTTGGTATGAAACCTCTGGATATTCCGGTGAACGGACGGTCTAAGGTTGATGCTTCTATGTTAGAAACTGCTATCGGGCTCGATGAAGTTGTTGTTGTAGGGTATGGCACCCAGACAAAAAAGACACTTACAGGAGCCGTAAGCAGTGTACAGGCAGATGCACTTACACAAACCAAGTCATCCACGGCCGCAGCAGCACTTGTGGGAAAGGTTCCGGGTATAACGGCACGTCTTACTGATGCCAGACCGGGAAACGCCTCCCAGCTGCAGATCCGTAACTATGGTACACCTCTGGTTATCATTGATGGTGTGCCTTCTTCAACTATTATTACCAACTCTTACCTTGTTGGTTCAACCGGAGACTTTAACAACCTGGAGATAGATAACATTGAAAGTATCTCAATTCTGAAAGATGCGTCAGCTTCAATTTACGGTCTGCAGGCCGCCAACGGAGTAATACTCGTAACTACCAAGCAAGGCAAGGTAAATGAAAAACCAAGTATCAAAATTGACGGTTATTATGGATTGCAGAGCTTTACAAGGTACCCCCAGCATGCAGATGCTTATACGTACCAGCTTGGACTATTACAATCGGCTCAAAACCAGGGTAATCCACCCCCAATCACTGCGGATGCACTGGAAAACTGGAGGACACAATATTATAACCCGTCAAGTGACCCTGCACAGTATGCTGATTACAGAAGCTTTGACTATTTTGAAGAGATCATCGGGAAAAACGTTCCTGCTCCTCAAACCTATTTTAATGCAAGCGCTTCTGGTGCCGGTGAAAAAGTAAATTATTTCTTCTCTGTAGCAAACATGGCCCAGGATGCTGTTATCGAAAGCTATTATTTCAAGCGCACCAGCATGCAATCAAATATAGAAGCCAAACTTGCAAAAGGGTTGAAATTTGGGTTGCAGCTTTCCCCTCGTATTGAGAAACGCCACCAGGCAGGGATCCCGGGAGTTG
This sequence comes from uncultured Bacteroidales bacterium, assembly GCA_963813405.1. Taxonomy (GTDB): domain Bacteria; phylum Bacteroidota; class Bacteroidia; order Bacteroidales; family VadinHA17; genus LD21. The sequence goes on along the minus strand of CAWEYU010000005.1, from coordinate 171,546 downwards.
ATGACTATCCGAATATCTTCATCTCCACCATGAGAAACTGGCCCACTGAACGGCCTTATGCCAACGACAATCCTCTGTATGTCAACAATACCCATAGTGTTAATATAAACCCTGCTACTTACAAAGAATCTCTTACAGGCTGGACCACTGAATATACACGTGTATTTAAGGCCAATATCTATGCTGATTACGATTTCGGATTTGGTCTGAAAGCCAGGGGAACATATTCATATGAGTATTTCAACTGGATCATGGAATGTTTTGAATTCACATATCCTGCTTATACTTATGACAGGGTAACTCAAACATACAATCAGGTTGTCGGAGGAGGTAATTTAAATCCTTACAGGCGTACAGACCGTCAACATAATGAGACCAAATATGCCCAGTTACAGCTGAATTATAATAAAAAGATAGGGAAACATACTATCGCTGCTACTGCAGCTTACGACCAGACCGGTGGTGATAACCAGTTTCTGCAACTCCATACTATCCCACCTACCAATTATATTCCTGTCCAGAACCTTGTAGATGAGGACCAGTTGACTAATACATGGTTAATGTCTGCAAGAGCAAGCTATATCGGAAGGTTTAATTACAATTATAATGATAAGTACCTTTTGGAAGCTCTTGGACGATATGATGGTTCTTATATGTATGCCAAAGGTCACCGCTGGGGATTCTTCCCGGGTGTTTCAATAGGATGGAGGGTATCAAATGAACTATTCTTTGCACCATTGAAAGGGCTTATCAGCGACCTTAAGATCAGAGGATCCTGGGGTCAGACAGGAGCTGAAACCGGAGTAAATGCATTTGGATATTTAGGTGGATTTAACTGGTCTTCAGGAAGTTATCGTTTTAACGGAGTAACCTATACTGGTATCACTCCACGAGGATTACCGGTTACAAATCTTTCATGGGTAACAAATACTTCTACTAACATTGGTATTGACTTTGTTTTATTTGGCGACAAAATAAGTGGTCAGTTCGATGTATTCCAGAGAAAGCGTACAGGTATACCTGCAGCCAGATATGACGTGTTGATTCCAAGCGAGGTAGGATATACACTTCCTAATGAAAACCTTAACAGCGCTGCTAACAAGGGAATCGAGGGTATGGTCTCATATCGGGGTAAGATAGGACCCGTTAATATGAATCTGGGAGTAAATGCCACTTATTCAAGAGCTATGACACTTCAGACCTATAAGCCACGTTTTGGTAACTCATATGATGAGTACAGGAACTCAAATGAAGGACGCTGGGATAACGTAAACTGGGGTTATCATATTATCGGACAGTTCCAGACACAGGAACAAATCGATGACTACCCGGTCAATGTTGACGGTTCCGGAAACAGGACCCTTCTTCCCGGTGACCTGATCTATGAAGACCTTAATGGTGATAAGATCATAAACTCTATGGACCAGAGACCTATCGGATATGCCACAGGCGCCAATCCATATGTAAGCTTTGGCCTTAACAGCCAGTTTGACTGGAAAGGTATCAGTCTCGCTCTGATTTTTGGAGGAGGCTCCATGCAGACATGGACCCGGAACAATGAGCTGAAAATTCCTTATGGTACAAATAATGGCAACTCTCCCCAGTGGCTCCTCGATAATGCATGGCACAGGGCTGATCCATTCGATAATACCAGCGAATGGGTGCCGGGATATTATCCTCCTACAAGGAAAGACTTTCAGACTCATTCAAACTTCAGCAGAACGAATGATTTTTACACAACTAATGTGACCTACTTCAGACTTTCGAGCTTAGAGTTAGGTTATCAGATTCCAACGAAGGTCCTTAGTATTGTTAAGCTGGGTCTCTCGAGAGCAAGAATATATGCAAATATTTCTAACCTGTTTTCGTTAGATAATACCAGGAAGTTCGAAACTGATCCTGAAATTTCAAGCAGCAGCGGTCTGGTTTATCCTCAGTCAAGGATCTACAATTTTGGTTTTAGTTTAACTTTCTAAAATTGCAAAAATGAAAAATATATTAAAATATCTTATTATTCTTATAACCGCTTTATTCTATACAAGCTGCGGGGATAAATACCTTGATCAACCCGTTTCCACAACCATCCTTCTTGAAAGTCAGGTGTGGAATGATAAAGCTATGATAACCGACCTTCTTGCTAACCTGTACAACAGATTGCCCTCTCATAGTAATATATATAGCGGAGAAGGTAACTATGCCTGTTATGATGAAGGTATAGCAACCGGAAGCCAGGAAAGTGGTGTTGATATAGGTAACAATAATCTTACTCAGTACGCCTATAACAGGTGGACATTGTGGGATTATGCACCTCCTAGCAATAATAACCCTCCTGGAGGTTATATTAGAGACATTAATCTGGCTATTTCAAGTATTAAGAAATTCTCGACCAAGCTTACACTCGCCGAGAAAAGCCAGTTCTCTGTAGAACTCAGATTTCTCAGGGCTTATGACTATTTTGAAATGGTCAAGAGAATGGGTGGTGTTCCTATTATTACCGAACCACTTATTTACGACTTCAGCGGGGATGCAACCCCTCTGAGAAAGCCCCGTAACACTGAGGAACAATGCTATGATTTTATTATCAGTGAACTGGATGCTATAAAAGATTCAGTTGGTAATATCTCAAGTGGTACACCAAGCAAAGACAGGGCTAATAAGTATTCCGTTCTTGCGCTTAAATGCCGTGCAGCCCTGTATGCAGCTTCAATAGCCAAATACAACAACCTTCTGGCAAGTCCTATAACTACACCAGGCGGTGAGGTCGGAATACCTGCAGCAAGGGCTGCCGGTTATTACCAGGCTTCCCTTGCTGCTGCCAAGGAGATCATAGCCAGTGGAGTATATTCCCTCTACAGTAAAAACCCCAATCCTGGTGACAACTTTTATGAAATGGTCGTCAAAAAAGCCGGGAATCCTGAAATGATAATGGTTACGGATTTTCTTATCCCGACGAAGAAGCATAACTTCTCATATCATGAGATCTGTCGTACCATGCGTGAGGATAATCTCTCTTCCTCAGCTACCAATCCCGATCTGGGCCTGGTTGAGGCTTTCGATTATCTCGATGGAACTAACGGCAAACTTAAGGGTTATGGAGATGGTACTAATGCAGGACAGGCACAATGGATTTTCTACAATAAGCCGAGCGACATTTTTGCGAATAAAGACGGCAGGTTATATGGTACCATAGTCTACCCCGGTACATCATTTAAAGGTGTGGATGTCGAAATGCAGGCCGGCGTCTATGAATGGAGCGCTACGCTAAACAGATACGTCAGGTACGAATCAGAAAATTTCCATAGTCTTCATACCGATGGAAAGCTTCTGACCGGTAATGGTGGGCCCATGCGTATTTCCCAGGAAGTATCAAACACAGGATTCTATATTAAAAAATTCATTGATCCTGCAACCCTGTCAAGTGCACGAGGTGTAGGGACAGATGTATGGTGGATAAGATTCAGATACGGCGAAGTATTGCTTAACGCAGCAGAAGCAGCATTTGAGCTTGGGGGCGCAAATATTACCGATGCTCTCAATTATGTTAACCAGGTAAGACAAAGAGCTGGTTTCCCGGCTAACAGCCTGGATGCCACTACCTTAACCCTGGCTAAACTACAGAATGAACGCAGACTGGAACTCGCCTATGAGGACCACCGCGTATGGGATCTGATGCGTTGGAGAATAGCACATATTGTATGGAACGGATCTGCATCAACTACATCTGCAAACCAGTATGCACTTTACCCATACCGTATAGTACGACCCGGTAATGTTAACGATGGGAAATATGTTTTTGACAGATTTATTGCCCCGAAATTCAAAGCCCCACGATTCTTCCGGATGGGTAACTATTACTCCGAAATCAGCCAACAGGTGCTTGATAACAATCCACTGATAGTTAAAAATCCATTCCATTAAAATACGACTATGAAAAATAAAATTATATTAATGACGGTTATTGCATTCGCAATAATGATTGCAGGATGTAAATATGATAACTATAATCCTCCTACATCAATCCTGTCAGGAAATGTTGTCTATAACAGTGTTCCTGTGGGAGTCAGATCAAATGGGACACAGCTTGAACTGTGGCAGTATACCTGGGATACCAGGGGTAAAATAGCGCGGGCTAAGATTGCTGTTTATATCGCCCAGGATGGCTCCTATTCTGCCAGACTTTTTGACGGTGACTATAAGATCGTCAGGCTCGCCGGAGCTCCATGGTCAGATCCTAATACGGATACTCTGAGTGTAACCGTACATGGTAAAACCACGTTTGATGTTCCTGTCACTCCTTATTATACAATTTCAGGTGAAACATACACCTATAATAAGGCAGACTCATCAATAACATCAACCTGTAACATTACAAAAGTCGGAACAAATGCCATCACCAACGTGACACTTTATGCTGGCGTTACAAGCATTGTTGACAACACCAATACTACTCAGAACAATGTTCTTACAACAGGGCTTACCGATCTTACCACTGCTAAGACCAACAAGATTACGCTAACTTCCGCAAATAAGAAGAGAAGCTATATCTATGTGAGACTGTCAATTCAAATCTCAGGCGTCAGCGAGCGTTACTTTACTCAGGTGCAGAAAATTTCATTGCAGTAACTCTGCCTGAATTATTATCAAATTATACACCAGGAGCTATGTCTCCTGGTGTTTTTTTTAAAAGACCTTTTATTACCTTTGGTTTATAAAATAACGCTTAAAGAAAGCAAACATTATCATGGAAAACCTTCAAACTACTTATTTAGGCCTAAAGCTCCGGAACCCTTTAATAGCCGGCAGTTGCGGTCTTACAAACTCAATCGCCAATATTAAGGAACTTGCAGCAAAAGGTGCCGGAGCAATTGTCATCAAATCACTTTTTGAGGAGCAGATAAATATCGAAACCGAGAAAGTTATTAAGACAGATAACGGCAATGTTGAAACATTTACTCACGCTCCCGATACAATTCTGAGTAAAAGGATCTATGATTATGATGAAGCTTATTCATATATCTACGATTTTGCTAAACGAAACACTCTTGGGAAATACCTCGGGTTTCTTCAAGAGGCAAAACGATCAGTTGACATCCCTGTCATTGCCAGTATAAATTGCGTCTCTGATCAGGACTGGCACTCATTCGCAAAAAAAATTGAAGAGACAAAAGTTGATGCCCTGGAGCTGAACATCTATATTCTGCCTTCTGACTGGCGGAGAAGTGGTGGTGATAATGAGAAAATTTACTATGATATCATCAGGGAAGTCAGAAATTATGTAACCCTGCCAATAGCTGTGAAGATTGGTTTTTATTTCTCGTCGCTGGCACAATCTGTTCAGAAATTATCACAAACCGGGATCAGGGGACTGGTACTTTTTAACCGGCCGTATAATACTGATTTTGATATAGATAATCTGGTTTTAAGCCATGGTTCAATTTACAGTTCCCCTGAAGAATTTACCCATACCCTTCGCTGGATCTCAATATTATCAGGTCATACAGATTGTGACCTTTCAGCTTCAACCGGAATCCATAATTATGATGCATTTGTAAAACAACTTCTTGCCGGAGCAACTACTGTTCAGATTGCATCAGCATTATATAAGGAAGGTTTTGATGTTATTCCGGATATTCTGAATAAAACTTCAGAATGGATGAAGAAGCACGGATTTACGGATGTAAATGCTTTCCGGGGTAAACTGAGCAAATCAAATCTTGAAAATCCTGCAGCTATTGAAAGGGTTCAATTTATGAAACTCTATTCGGGTATAGAATAAGAATTATTTATTTAACTTTATCTTATCTGGTGAACCCTGATTAAGCTGAGATAAAATATGACCTCACTTCAGTTTATTATCTTCTGGCCTTTCCTGATTTATGCAATAGTGGTTCTGCTAATCGTCTGCATAATGATAGGCCTCTCCTGGATACTTGGGGAACGACATAAAGAAAAGCTTACCGGGGAGCCATACGAATCCGGAATTCCACCCACCGGCGACGCCCGGCTCAGGTTTTCCTCCCATTTTTATCTGATAGCCATTTTTTTCGTGATATTCGATCTTGATGCAGTATTTATTATGGCATGGGCAATCTCATTCAGGGAGGTCGGAATTGCGGGATATATCGGCATACTGATATTTATCGGAATATTGATTTCGGTACTTATCTACGAAATAGGTATAAAAGCCCTTGATTTCGGTCCCCAGGGAAAAGCTATTCTTAAAAGTAAAAAACAGGGAAAATGAAATGGAGATTGGAGAAACCCTCCGGGTTAAAATCTGAAGAGGAATCATTTAAGGCAGATGAAGCTGTTCAAAGATCTGTTTTGTTCACCAGGCTCGACGATATGATCGGCTGGGGAAGAAAGAATTCGATCTGGCCATTTGCATTTGGTCTCTCATGCTGTTTTGTTGAGATGGCAACTTCAATAACCAGTCGATACGATATTGCCAGGTTTGGAGGAGAGGTCATCAGAGGTACACCACGTGAGGCAGATATGATGGTAATAGCAGGTACCGTCTTCATTAAGATGGCACCAATAATAAAACGGCTGCATGAGCAAATGATGGCCCCCAGATGGGTCATCTCTATGGGATCATGCGCAAACTCCGGTGGAATGTATGACATTTACAGCGTGGTGCAGGGCGTGGATAAGTTTCTTCCGGTCGATGTATATGTTTCAGGTTGCCCTCCGCGGCCTGATGCCTTCCTTGAAGGTCTTCTCCTTTTACGCGACTCTATTGGAAAAGAGGAACGTCCGTTAAGCTGGCTGATAGGGCCACAGGGTATCTCTAGACCGGAAAAAATTTCAATAAGGGACCAGAAGAACAGTGAACGAATGAAAATGGGGAATATCAGAACAATGGATAATGTCTGAGCTCATATTAAATATCAACTCAAAGTTCAGCGATCAGGTAATTATTGGTCAACAGACCACCGCAGATCAAACTCTGACATTATTGGTCGATCAGAACCATTTCAGAAACCTGCTTAAGTATCTGAAGAATGAAACAGACAGACCTTTCAGAATGCTTTACGACCTAACTGCGATCGACGAACGGAGAAGACTTAAGAAGACAAGCCTTAATGAAAACGATTTTACAATAGTCTACCATCTGACCTCCCCTGAGAGAAATGAAGATATACGTATTAAGGTGCCACTTAAAGGTGAATATCCTGTTATTCATACAATTACAGATATATGGCTTTCTGCAAACTGGTACGAGCGGGAGATCTTCGACATGTTTGGCATTACATTTACCGGTCATCCGAATCTTAACAGAATTCTCATGCCAAAATCCTGGAACGGACATCCCCTCAGGAAGGAATATCCGGCAAGGGCAACTGAATTAGGACCATTTGCACTGGACGAGCAATTCCGGAAAATTGCTGATGATGATCTGAAGTTCGATCCGGCAGACTGGGGGCTCAAAACACAAAACGAAGATACTGATTTCATGTTCCTCAATTTAGGACCCCAGCATCCGGGAACTCATGGCTTGTTAAGACTTATACTTCAGCTTGACGGAGAAGACATAGTGGAGATTATTCCGGATATTGGATTCCACCACCGGGGTGCTGAAAAAATGGGTGAACGACAAAGCTGGCATACATATATACCTTATACCGACCGCATTGATTATCTGGGTGGTGTGTTAAATAATCTGCCATATGTTCTTTCAGTTGAAAAAATCGCAGGAATTGGTATACCTGACCGTGCAAATGTTATCCGGGTGATGATGTGCGAGCTGTTTCGCATAATAAGTCATCTGGTATGGCTGGGCACTTATGCCCAGGATCTTGGTCAGATGTCTCCGGTATTTTTTGCATTTAATGACAGGGAAAGGATATTCGATATTATTTCAGCAATTACCGGGGGCCGTATGCATCCCTCCTGGTTCCGTATTGGAGGCGTTGCACATGATCTGCCGGATGGCTGGAAAAATCTCATCCAGGAATTCCTGAATTATTTTCCCAAACGATTGAATGAATTTGAGAATGTGGTCATCAGAAACAGAATTTTCAGAGAGAGAACAATCGGTATTGGTGTATTTACCACTGAAGAAGCAATTGACTGGGGCGTTACCGGTCCTGGACTCAGGTCAACGGGATTTGACTGGGATTATCGTAAAAAAAGACCCTATTCCGGTTATGATCAGTTTGAATTTGAGATCCCTATTGGGAAAAACGGAGATTGCTATGACAGGTCCGTTATAAGAATGGAGGAGATGCGGCAAAGCCTCAGGATCATTCAGCAATGCCTCGATAATATGCCCTCTGATTCCTATAAATCCGACCATCCGCTGACAACCCCACCGAGGAAGGAAAAAACTATGAAAGACATTGAAACACTTATTACACATTTTCTTGGCGTAAGCTGGGGACCGGTGATCCCTGAAGGAGAGGCAATGATCCCGACAGAGGCAGCTAAAGGAAGCAATGGTTATTACATGATAAGCGACGGTGGAACATCTGCATACCGTTCCAGGATAAGAACCCCTTCTTTTCCTCATATGCAGATGCTCCCATTAATTGCACGAGGATATACCATTCCCGATCTTCTTTCAATTCTCGGGGCAATGGATTTTGTGCTGGCGGATCTGGATCGTTAAAGGAGAAAGGGTGCAAGGTGCAGGGAGCAGGGTGCAGGGTTTGCGGAAGTAAATCCCCCCTTGAGGGGGGCAGGGGGGTGTTAGTTATGGAAAAGACAAAAGTAACACAGACCAAAAAAAATGTTGAGTGAAAAAGAAATAGAAGAAATAAGAGAGGAGGTAAAACTATATCCGTATAGAGCAGCTGCCTGCATTGATGCTTTGAAAATTGTTCAGAAACATCGTGGATGGATATCCGATGAGACTGTTGGGGAGATTGCATCGGAACTGGGTATGTCTGTTGAAGAGGTTGATAGCGTAGCTACATTTTATACAAGAATTTACCGCAAGCCTGTTGGAAGAAATATAATCCTTGTCTGTGATAGTATAAGCTGTATGATAATGGGATACCAGTCGGTTTATGAACATCTTTCAGAAAAACTTTCAATTGGCTTTGGAGAAACAACAAATGATGGAAGATTTACCCTTCTGCCGGTTACCTGTCTTGGCGATTGCGACCATGCTCCGGCTTTGATGATAAATAATGATCATTATAATAATCTGACATCTGATAAAATTGACGAAATCATTGACAGATACCCCTGATAAATATGGAATTTCCATTAACGCAATATATTAAAGAAAATATTTCTGAACCGGATATAAAGAAATTCGAAAAGACCGGAGGCTACCTGATAGTCCGTAAAGCGCTGAAGGAGAAGTCACCTGTGGAAATCATTGATCTGGTTAAATCATCCGGACTGCTGGGAAGAGGCGGAGCAGGCTTTCCTACTGGTCTGAAATGGAGCCTTGTTCCGAAAGATGCCCCGAGAAATGGTATGAAATATCTTATTGCCAATGCTGACGAGATGGAACCCGGAGCCTTTAAGGACAGGTATCTTCTTGAAAACAATCCACATCTGCTTATTTCGGGTATGATAATTTCGTCCTATGCGATTCAGGCTCAGAAAGCTTATATCTTTTTAAGGTGGGCATATAAAAAAGCAGAGAAAATAATCAGAAGTGCTATTGCCGAGGCATACGAAAAAAGCTATCTGGGGAAAAATATTCTTGGAACAGGTTACAATCTTGATATTTATGTTCATGTCAGTGCAGGGAGGTATATCTGCGGAGAGGAAACTGCCCTTTTAAATTCCCTTGAAGGTAAAAGAGGTATTCCAAGGTCAAAACCACCTTTCCCGGCTGCCAGCGGTCTCTTCGGACAACCCACAGTAATTAATAATGTAGAAACTCTCTGTTTTATCCCTTCTATTGCAGAATATGGGGCCGAATGGTTTAAAGGCCTGAGCTTAAGTGCTGAGGGTGGAACAAAACTTTATGGAGTCAGCGGTCATGTAAAGAATCCGGGGCTCTGGGAATTGCCAATGGGAACTACCATGCGTGAAATAATCGATGGGCATGCAGGCGGTATGATGGAGGGCTACAAATTAAAAGGAATAATCCCTGGAGGAGGATCAACAGATTTCCTTACAAAAGCCCATCTGGATACAAAAATGGATTTTGCCTCAGTCAGAAATGCAGGAAGCAGGCTTGGAACCGGGACTATGATCGTACTTGATGACAAAACATGTCCAGTCGCATTTATACACAATCTCATTAAATTTTTTGCAGATGAAAGTTGCGGATGGTGCACACCATGCCGTGAGGGGTTGCCATGGACTGAAAAAATATTGAGGTCGTTTGAAAATGGAACGGCAAAAACACAGGACATCGAACTTCTTGAATTTCATACACGCTACCTGGGACCGGGAAATACCTTTTGCGCTCATGCTCCGGGCGCTGTAGAACCTTTGCAGAGCGGGCTGAAATATTACCGTGACGATTTTGTGAAACATATAACCGGTCAGCGTTGTCCATGGAAATGACTACAGTTAATATAAATATTGATAACGTGTTGTACACGGTGAAACCCGGTAAGAACCTGCTTGAGACCTGCCTTGCGCTGGGTTTTGACATACCTTACTTTTGCTTTCATCCCGCAATGGGATCTGTAGGCGCCTGCAGATTATGTGCCGTAAAAAAATATGCAAATCCCGATGACAAAAAAGGCCGCATAGTTATGTCCTGCATGGAAGAGGTTGTCGACGGGATGATCATTTCAGTCAAAGACAATGAGGTGAAAGCTTTCAGAGCTTCTATCCTGGAAAGTCTTATGATAGACCATCCTCACGATTGCCCGGTATGCGATGAAGGAGGAGAATGCCACCTGCAGGATATGCTTGTTATGACAGGACACAACTACAGACGTTATGAGTTTAAAAAGCAAACATATTATAATCAGGAACTTGGGCCATTCATCAATCACGAGATGAACCGGTGCATTGAATGTTACAGATGCGTGCGGTTATATAGAGATTATGCCGGAGGAAAAGATCTGAATGTTTATGGCTCAGCAAATCATCTTTATTTTGGCAGGCAGAAAGATGGAGTTCTTGAAAATGAATTTAGCGGGAATCTGGTTGAGGTATGCCCTACCGGTGTCTTCACCGATAAAACACTTAAAAAACATTATACCCGTAAATGGGACCTTACAAATGCACCATCAGTTTGTATGCATTGCAGCGTTGGATGTAATACGATTGTGGGCAGCCGTTACGGGAAAGTCAGAAGAGTCCTTAGCCGCTATAACGGGTCAGTCAACGGATATTTTATATGCGACAGAGGAAGATATGGTTATGAATTCCTGAATAGCACCTCAAAACAAAAACAAATTCTTTTCAGGAATGATAGGAATAAAGCTCCTGCAGAGGATAATAAACAGCAATATCTTCCCTGGATAGGAAGAGCCTTGTCAGCAAAAAGGATAATCGGGATAGGTTCTCCACGCGCATCTCTTGAATCGAACTATGCCCTCTCTTCACTGGTTGGGAATAAGAATTTTTATCACGGTATTTCCGGAACAGATCATGCTCTTGTTAAAAAAGCTCTTAAGATCCTCAAAAGCGGTATTGCGAATGTTCCTTCTTTAAAAGAAATAGAAAGTTGTGACTCAGTATTAATACTGGGTGAAGATGTAACGAATACTGCTCCGATGATTGCCCTGGCAGTCAGGCAGGTTGCAGGGAAAAAATTCATAGCTTCTCCTTTCAGCACAAAACTTGATGAACTGGCCCGGATAACTTATTATGCAGATCCGGATAAAATCGCAGATCTTGGATTTACTGTTGCAGCTTTGATTGACCCCTTATCCCCTGCCCCGGCCGATTCTGATAAATCAATTCAGGAGATCTCAGGTCGTATTTCGGAGGCACTTATTGATTCACTAAAACCATTGATTATCACCGGTGTTCATATGGGAAATGAGGATTTGTTAAATGCCTCTGCAAATATTGCGAGAGCACTTACCCGTCTTGGAAAGAAACCCTCATTGTCAATAATTTTTTCAGAGTGTAACAGCACAGGATTGGCAATGATTGACGGCGGTTCTCTCGATGAAGTTATTGATCTTGTTGAAAAAGAAAGAATTGAAACCCTGATAATTGCTGAAAACGATCTTTACAGAAGAATTTCAAAGGAAAAAGCCGATGTCATCTTTGATAGATCTGACAGGATAATTGTACTGGACCACATTCAGAATGAAACAACAGCAAAAGCAGACCTTTTACTCCCGGTAGGCTCTTTTGCAGAAACGACAGGGACTGTTATAAATAATGAAGGACGTGCGCAGCGGTATTATAGTGCTCTTCCTGAATCTGAACAAATAAAATCAACCTGGTGCCGGCTCTCAGAAATGATTAGTGCTGCAGGAAATGAGAAAATCAAAAACTGGTCCGGGATTGATGATATTGTCGGGGCTATGGCCGCTGAATATCCTTTCTTTGATACGATCAGGGCAAAAATTCCATCAGCAAATTTCAGATATTATGACGGAAAAATACCAAGGCAAACCAGCAGATTCAGTGGAAGAACTGCAATGGATGCTGACAGATCGGTTAGTGAGCCCAAACCTCCTGAAGATAAATGTTCTCCTCTTGCATATAGTATGGAGGGGTATAAGGGCTATCCCCCGTCAGACATGATCTCATGGTACTGGTCTCCGGGGTGGAATTCTGTCCAGGCTATGAATAAATATACGGAGGAACCTAATGGGACCCTGAGAAATGGAGGTGACCCGGGAGTTCTGTTGTTCAAAATGGATCTTTCAGAAGCTAAAGGCTATTTCAAAAAAGCCCTTCAGCCCATTCAAATCCTCCATGGTGATGTACTCGTGGTTCCTGTCTGGCAGATATTTGGTTCAGAGGAACTTAGTAGGCTTGGGGAAGCAATAGAGCATCGTATTTCCAAACCATTTATAATAATTAATGGATCTGAAATACAGAAATCGGGAATAACTCAAAACGAAATATATCAGTTGCAGGTCAACAATAATTTAATCGATGTTATAGTAAAAATAGATAACTCAGTGCCGGACGGGATTGCAGGGATCTCGTATGGAATTCCGGGTGTGCCATTCCTTAATTTACCTGCACCGGGAAAATTGAAGAGTAAAATAGCCATATAAACGGATATTTAAAAGACTAAAATATACAATGAAATATGTGTTCATAATTGCCGGTGTCCTCTTAATAGTTCTGACTATAGCAGCAGGATTGATCTGGGTTGAGCGCAAAATGCTTGCATTATGGCAAGACAGGTATGGCCCTAACAGGGTTGGACCATACGGTCTCTTTCAGGTACTCGCCGATGTCATAAAGATTTTTTTCAAGGAGGATTGGGTGCCCCCATTTGCTGATAAAGCTGTCTTTGTACTTGCCCCCGGGATATTGATAACCACAATTCTTCTGACATTTGCCGTGATTCCATTCACCGATAACTTTCTTGTACTGGATTCAAACATCGGTTTGCTTTTTTTCCTTGGTAATTCATCGCTCGGAGTATATAGCCTGGTTCTGGGTGGATGGGCTTCCAATAATAAATACTCCCTTCTTGGTTCTATAAGGGGATCTGCGCAAATGCTTACATATGAAGTATTTATGGGACTCTCCGTTATTGGTGTAGTTATGATGGCAGATAGTTTTAGCCTTCGCGAAATTGTTGAAGCCCAGAGAAACGGATGGTTTATATTTCCGCAATTTTTCGGATTTGTAATATTTCTGATAGCCGGACTGGCAGAAACTCACAGAACGCCGTTTGACATTCCCGAGGCAGACGGTGAACTGGTTGCAGGATATCATTCTGAATACTCAGGAATGAAATTCGGGATGTTCTTTGTGGGCGAGTATATGGGTGTCACATTAATCTCATCACTGATTGTAACATTGTTTTTCGGAGGATGGTTGGGACCCTCTTTCCTCCCACCTGCTTTCTGGTTCTTCTTTAAGACTTCATTTTTTATTTGCCTGTTTATTCTTATCAGGGCTTCATTACCAAGGCCAAGGTACGACCAGGTAATGGAACTGGGATGGAAAATACTATTACCGCTCGTCTTACTTAATATTTTGGTTACGGGAGGAATTATTTTGTTAATTAAATAATATCTGGTTGATGATTAGCATACTGAGAAGCATATGGCTGACATTTCTGCACGCATTCCATAAACGGGAAACTCAGGGCTATCCTGAAAAACTACCCTATCTGCCACCAAGATACAGGGGCAGGATTGTACTGACCCGTGATCCTGAAGGTAATGAGAGATGTGTTGCATGTTATCTGTGTGCTGCAGTCTGCCCGGTGGATTGTATTGCATTACAGGCTGCAAACGGTGAAGATGACAGAAGATATCCCGGATTTTTCAGGATAAATTTCTCACGCTGTATCTATTGTGGATTCTGCGAAGAAGCCTGTCCTACATATGCAATACAGCTTATTCCTGATTTTGAAATGGGTGAATATGACAGGCAGAACATGGTATATGAAAAAGAACACCTCCTTATAAGCGGCGAAGGTAAGTACCACGGATATAACTTCTATAATGAAGCCGGTGTTGATATGGGTGTCAAAAGAAAAGGAGAAGGAGAACACGAAGAAAAACCTGTTGATATTAAAAATTTAATTCATTAAATCTGAATGAACACAATATTTTATATAGCAGCTATCGTGGCCATAATTTCATCCATAATGGCAATTATTAACCGGAATGCTATCCATGCTTTGTTGTTCCTCATAATCTCACTTCTTTCAATTTCAGTGATTTTTTATATCCTTGGAGCTCCTTTTATTGCCGCTCTTGAGGTAATAGTATATGCCGGTGCAATAATGGTTCTGTTCATCTTTGTGGTTATGATGCTAAACATTGGTATGGAACGTGAATCCGAATATAACTGGCTGTCACCGCGGATGTGGATAGTGCCGTCCATACTGGCTGCGATTCTTTTTATGATTTTTATCTATGTAATGAGAGTATTTCATCTTGAACAAACCAGACCTGAAATTATCGGGCCCAAACAGGTTGGAATATCAATGTTCACTACCTATCTTCTTGCTGTGGAAATTGCCGCCATACTATTGCTGGCAGGCATTACAGGAGCTTATCATTTAGGGAAGCAAAAGAAAAAGGTCTTACATCGTTTTATGATTAAAGATTCATCATACAAAAACAAATAAGCGAGATGGTATCAGTATCAATGGAAGTGCAGATCTTACTGGCGGGAATTCTGTTCCTGATAGGCCTTATTGGATTGCTTGTCCGGAGAAATATAATTTTTATGCTGATGTCAATTGAAATAATGCTTAACAGTGCAGGGATGGTTTTTGTAATTGCCGGATCCCACTGGTTGCAGGCTGACGGACAGGTCATGTTTATTTTCATTCTGTCTGTATCAGCTGCAGAGGTATCGGTGGCACTTGCTTTAATACTTCAGATGTATCATCATTTCAAGACGCTTGATGCCGATTCAATAAATAAACTTCATGACTAGAAAATCAGAAAACTTACTTAAATGAATTCTTATATCTGGCTTATTCCTTTAATACCTCTGGTTAGTTTCCTGGTACTGGCGCTCTTCGGAAGAGTGATCTCAAAAGGAACTAGTGCAGTTATTGGAGTAAGTTCGGTAGTCATATCCGCTCTTATAACTATTCTGGCCGGTGCAGAACTTCTTGCATCCGGTCCCGGAGGAGTGTTAAACTCAACGGTTTATACATGGTTCAGTGCAGGCAACCTTACAGCTTCAATATCCTTCAGACTTGATTCATTGTCACTTGCTTTTTGTTTTGTCATAACTTTTGTCGGAGCATTGATACATCTCTATTCTGCTGAATTCATGAAAGATGGTGAAGGATTCTCACGCTTTTTTGCATATATGAATCTCTTTGTGGGATCAATGCTTATCCTTGTTCTCGCAGACAATCTACTGCTTCTTTACCTGGGTTGGGAAGGTGTAGGGCTCTGCAGCTATCTGCTGATCGGTTTCTGGTACAAAGATCCGGTTAATGGCGCTGCCGCTCAAAAAGCATTTATCGTAACCCGGATAGGTGATACAGCGATGATCATTGGACTATTTCTGTTGTTTGTAAATTTTGGAACCCTGAAAATAGAGGAATTAATGCAGCATGTTTCTTCGAGCTGGCCCTCCGGATCTCCTCTTGCCAACATATCTGCCTTACTTTTGCTCGGAGGAGCTCTCGGGAAATCTGCACAGCTTCCGCTCCATACATGGCTACCCGATGCCATGGCCGGTCCCTCTCCTGTCAGCGCACTGATACATGCTGCGACTATGGTAACCGCCGGAGTCTATCTGATTGCACGGACACATCTCCTTTTTATGCTTGCTCCGGCAGTTCAGACAATAGTAGCTGTTATTGGAGCCCTGACCCTTCTTTATGCCGGATTCAGTGCAATGGCCCAGGTTGATTTGAAGCGTATACTTGCATATTCAACAATCAGTCAGATAGGTTATATGTTTCTTGCACTTGGTGTTGGAGCCTGGTCGGCTGCAATATTCCATTTTATGATCCATGCATTCTTTAAGGCTTTGCTGTTCCTCGCTGCGGGATGTGTTATTGAAATGCTTCATCACGAACACAATATTTTCAGAATGGGTGGTCTCAGAAAAAAAATGCCTGTTATTTTCATAACCTTCCTCATCGGTGGCGCTTCACTTTCAGCACTGCCGTTGATAACAGCAGGCTTTTACAGCAAAGACGAGATATTGTGGTTTGCATGGTCATCAGTAAGTGGAAGTAAGCTTCTTTCACTTGCAGGTATAGCTGGTGCATTTATGACCTCTCTATACACTTTCAGAATGATCTTCATTACATTTTTCGGGAAAACCAATACTGAACCCGCTCAAATGCCAGGCTTCCGGATGGTATTTCCTCTCATAGTACTTGCTGCTCTATCGCTGGTTGGCGGGTTTATAGAATTACCGGAAAACCTGGGCCCTGTTCATCTCTTTTCAGATCTTATGAAATCAGTTCTTCCTGCCACCGTTCTGAATGGTAATAATATTCCGGAGTTCCTGTTTCAGATCTTTTCAATAATTATTTCGATAGGAGGTATTTATCTTGCTTATCTTATTTTTATTAAAAAATCACTTTTCCGTAATTCTTTTGTAAATACCCCTTTAAGTAACTTTTTTTATAAAGGCTGGGGATTCGACTGGTTTTACAATAAGTTGATGGTCAGACCTGTTGTCTGGTTATCTGAAATAGACAAAAAGGATTTCATAGACAGGTTTTATTCATTCATTGCCACAGGTACCGGTTATTTTAATCTCCTGCTGAGCAAGACTCAAAACGGAAAAATCAGATGGTATCTGATGGTGATTACGGTTGGTATTATTTTGATTTTAACTATAATGCTGAATCTATGATACTGGTAATTCTTATCATAATTCTGATGACAGGTGGGGTGCTTGCATGGCTGGCAGGGCGTGCAAATTCCATTATTGCACGCATTATTTCACTTATTGCAGTACTAAGTGATTTTCTGATCACTTCTTATATTTTCCTTACCCGGGGAAATTTACCGGAAAAAACCTGGTTGATTGATTATAATAAAGAATGGATCCACAGGTTTGGAATCAACCTTCATTTTTCTCTTGACGGACTTAGTCTGCTAATGTTACTCCTTACATTTTTTATTGGGATCGTGGCAATTCTTATATCGTGGAAAGAGATAAAAACTAACATAGCTTTTTTTCACTTTAACATCCTTTGGATACTGGCCGGAATTACCGGTGTATTTCTTGCGATGGATCTGTTCCTGTTTTACTTTTTCTGGGAAGTAATGCTGATTCCCATGTATTTCATTATCGCAATCTGGGGTCACGAAAACAGGATCTATGCCTCATATAAGTTTTTCATCTTCACCCAGGCAAGCGGTTTGCTCATGTTTCTGGCAATCATTGGATTGTACCTGATACATGGTAAAAACACTGGTACATATACCTTCGATTATCAGCACCTTCTCAGAACTTCGATGACTCCTTCCCTGGAGATTCTTCTGATGAGTGGTTTTCTTGCTGCCTTCCTGGTAAAACTTCCTGTTGTTCCATTACATAGCTGGTTACCGGACGCACATACTGAGGCACCAACTGCGGGTAGTCTGATCCTGGCTGCTCTGATGCTTAAAACAGGGGCCTATGGATTAATACGGTTTATAGTTCCATTATTCCCGCATGCTGCCAGCTCCTTTGCCCCTGTTGGAATGATCATAGGAATTGCAGGTATTCTTTATGGAGCAAAACTTGCGTTTGCACAAACCGATCTCAAGAGACTTGTTGCCTATACAAGTGTCAGTCATATGGGTTTCATTGTACTGGGAGTTTTTGCTTTCAATGAAATTGCCTGGCAGGGTGTAGTTATTCAGATAATAGCACATGGAATAAGTACAGGCGCTCTTTTTATCCTTGCCGGACAATTATATGAACGAATTCATACACACGACCTGAAAAGGATGGGGGGTTTGTGGGAGCAAATCCCGGTTATGGGTTCTATGGGTCTCGTTTTCTCAATGGCATCACTGGGATTGCCCGGGCTGGGGAATTTTGTTGCTGAATTTCTGATTCTTACCGGTACATTTAAAATAAATGTATTAGTGGCCTGCATAGCCTCCGCAGGTCTGATCGCAGCAACAATATATTCTTTGAGAATCGTTCAAAAAGTATTTTTCGGAGCAAATACAACAGGTGCTAAATTAAAGGATCTCTCGGTTCGTGAATCATTTATCATGGGAATAATGGTGGTCGCAATACTGTGGCTTGGCCTCTTTCCTCAACCGGTAATCAATACTGCAAAACCGGCAATTTTAAAAACGATTAAGGTTAAGGAATTATCATTAACCGAAAATCCATCATATAAAATTCAAAATCAAGATACTGAAGTCAGTTTTAATGTATTGAACATATCAAAGAAACAATAACCCCGGTTTATGGCTGAGTTGAATTTATTGAGTATAATACCTTTCGTTATCATTGCAACTGCTCCGATAATCATAATGCTTACTATTACCATATCCAGGGATTATAAGGTTGTTTATGGCTTTTCTCTGATTATGTTTTTTGCGGCATTCATGTCACTCTTTTTTGTAATGAAAGAGACCCCAGTTGTAATTAAACCTCTATTTATTATTGATGGCTACAGTGTTCTATTCCTTGGATTGATCTTTTCAACAGGTTTGCTGATAACTGTTTTATCGTATATATATTTAAATAAGCACGGTGGGGAAAGGGAGGAGTATTTCATTATTCTTTTTGTGGCAACTTTCGGAGCTTCGGTTCTTGTTATCGCAAATAATTTTGTTTCATTCTTTCTGGGGCTTGAGACTCTGAGCATTTCCCTTTATGTACTTGTTTCATATCTTAAAAATCGTGCGGTTTGCATTGAAGCCGGGATTAAATTTCTGGTAATTGCCTCTGTTGCAACCTCATTTCTTTTATTCGGAATGGCATTAATATATGCAGCTACAGGAACTATGAATTTTAAAGATTTCGCAACAGCTTTTGGAAGACCAGGTGCCTCAATGCCGTTATTCCTTGCTGGTATCGGAATGATGCTGGTCGGTATCGGCTTTAAGCTCGCCCTGGTCCCTTTTCATATGTGGACGCCGGATGTTTATCAGGGAGCTCCCGCTCCTATTTCGGCATTTATTGCTACTATTTCGAAAGGTGCAGTACTGGCAATATTTTTAAGATTCTTTGTCAGTATCCATGGCTTTCAGAATAATGCCCTGTTTGCTGCCATCTCTATAATTGCAGTACTTTCCATGTTTGCCGGTAACCTGCTGGCACTTAAACAGACCAATATCAAAAGGTTATTTGCTTACTCTTCAATAGCTCATCTTGGTTACCTCCTTATCACGCTTCTTGCCGGAACTCCCACAGCTGTTCAGGCTGCCGTTTTCTACCTGGCTTCTTACATGATTACAACACTCGGGGCTTTCGGAATAATTTCTATCCTGTCTGTTTGCGAGCGGGATGCCGAAGATATTGAAGATCTGAAAGGATTATTCTGGAAAAATCCCTGGATAGCAATTGTGATGACGTTAACGCTGCTCTCACTTGCCGGAATACCACTTACCGCCGGGTTCCTGGGGAAATTTTACCTGGTCCTCGCCGGTCTGAAATCAGGTTTATGGATTCTTGTATTCAGCCTAATAATAAATAGTGTGATAAGTCTGTATTATTACCTGAGAGTTGTAAAGATCATGTTCACTGCAACTGAAAAAGAGAGTCTTCATGCATTTTCTCTTACAACCTATATCGTTCTGGTATTCATAGCTTTAGGCATTCTGATTCTTGGTATTCTTCCAGCATGGCTGATAAATATAATCAGCAATTTTGCAGCTCTGGGCTGAAGTTAATGTCTGAACTGTGATTTTGAATGATTAATATGATGGACATGATAAATGAGAAATATAAATATTCCGAACTTACCGGGAAAATAATAGGTTGTGCCATGGAGGTGCATAAAGCTTTGGGAAATGGTTTTCAGGAAGTCATTTATCAGCGGTCACTTGCATATGAAATGGAATCGCAAGGCTTGCATTTTTCCAGAGAATTTGAAATGCCGGTGTTTTACAAAGAACATAAGGTTGGTACAAGAAGGGCTGATTTTTTGGTTGAAAAAGTAATCAGTGTTGAACTTAAAGCGCTTATTCAAATTGAACCGGTTCATTTAGCTCAGGCAATTAATTACCTTGAAGCTTACAACCTTGAAATCGGGTTATTAATTAATTTCGGTGAAGTCAGATTGAAATTTCACCGGCTCGAAAACAAAAAATTCAAGGCAATGTCTGAACTGTGATTTGGAATGATTTATATGAGAGACATGATAAATTCAAAGCATTTAGGGCAGAAGCTTTTTCAAATGACGTGAGAATTATATTACGGCACACCGTCTATGTGCTGATCTCTTATCTAGTTCCGGGATTTTAATTTAACAATCGTGATTATTGGATTATCACCTTCATCTAATCCTTTGAATTTCATTTTGAGAATTTGTTTTAGTTCCTGTTTTTTTGGTATTGAATTCGGTTGATAATTTGTACCAAAATATTTTATCAGTTGGGATGCCGTCTCATACCCAATTGCAATTGAATCATTTACATATTCAGGATAAAAATTAGGGCCTCCGTCTATATCGTTAAAAAATAGATTTCTTTTACATCGGGTTGATTCTTGTTTCTTCTTATCAAAATAAATAAACCCAAAATCTGTTGGTGCACCGGGTCTCCTCTCTGAGGATGAATAAGTACAATAGAATAAGAAAATATACCTTATAGATTCTTTTGCACTTACCCAATAAAATTCTGTAGATGTTGGAGTCTTACTGGTTACTTCTACTCTCAAATCATCGGGCAATCTTAATTTTCCAAGATCAATAAAATACTTAGGAACGATTTTGCTATTGTTGTCATACGAAAATACGGTATCATTATACCAGCCCTTAAAATGAAGACGATTATTTAATCTATAGTAGACTGTTCGTTGAGTGTAGGCTGTCATATAGCTATATTTACTGCTATTTTGCCAAAAGAAGTTGTTCTTCACAGACTGAAGGATTTCAGCCTTACTATTTCTTTCTTCAAATACATATTTCTCGACACCTCTTGTGGGTTCATGAAAGCACATTAATAAGCTATCCCTACTCCAAACAATATTTCCAAAATCCTCCGGGAACCTGATAGTATTTAAATAATCCCCATTAAATGAATAAACAAGGATGCTCCTATTATAACCTGAGTGGATATAAATTTTTTTTTGTTCCTCATCAATACTAAATTCCCGGATCGATACATATTCTTCTGGCCCCCGTCCGAAACTACCAACATATCGAATAAACTTTCCCGATCTGTTGAATTGAGCAAGTGGTCCTTTCCATGTCTCAATGAAAATGTAATCTTTAGTCATCTTCAAATCCTTGATAGAGCCCAGTAAAGAATTTTGAGAGGTTTCTAATGGAATATACTCAATTGTATCTGCAATCTCAGAAAGTAATACCTCTCGTTCTTTTTTTATCGATTCAGGTATGCTTATAGAGAAAAAAGCATTTTCTGGTTGTATTCTGGTTGATTTTTCTTTTTGAGCAGTCTTTGATATGCAACCAAAATTAAAAAGAACTATGAAAATGAATAATACCTTATTTTTCATATAAGTCAAATTGGTTTAAGGATATCCTGTACTTTGTCTTTTAAGAAGCAAAGTTTAATTTTTTATTTCTTTTAATGTGAGTTTGTTATTGAAATTTTCATACTGAAATAAGGTAACTCCTTTTTTCCCAAATAACTTACGGTTCTTAATAATCCATTTTTTAATTATTTAATTAGGATAGCTAATCAACAGGCTGGATGCTAAATTCTCCCTACTCGTTTACAAGTCCCATAAAGGAAATAGTAATCATATAATTTTCAGAGTTATTAAACACATTTTGGCTTTTTCTTTTGTCTAATCAAAACACTACTCCGTCAGTCACATAAGCATTGAGTAATTAGCAGAATACAATTTCTGAATTATGATTTTGAATGATTAATATGAAAGACATGATAAATTCAAGCCATCCAATCATGACAATCATAATAATCACATAAATCACAGTTCAGACAATGGATGAGAAGCATTACAAATTGCAGATAATTTAATTTCATCTTATTTATTCCGGATAGTCATATTATATTTATCGGCCATTTGACTATTCAATATTAACCGATAGATCCAATCACTTTTATATGACCCCAAACAAAAAAGATCAAAAAAATATTATTCCGCCTGTACCTGTAATGAATCTTATCAATGGATTGCAGGGCTTTTTTTATAAGCTGGCAAAACGGTTAACGCCACCGCAAGCCTGGATGATAAACCATGCAGAGAATTTATGGGTTTCAAGAGGACTGGTTACAGCCCTGGAGCTGAATATTGCTGAACTCATAAGGGATGGTAAAAATACTATAGACCAGCTGGCCACGAGTACTCAGACCAATCCCGATGCTCTGTACAGACTAATGAGGATGCTTTGTGCCCATGACATCTTCAAACTCTCCAAAAAAGGGATCTATAGTCTTACTCCCTGGTCAAGGGTAATGCTTGAGGGAAACAAGGATTCTGTAAAGGATTTCCTGCTGAGCCATCTTGGAAAACTTCATTATGAGCTTTTTTCTGAAATGGATTATACAGTGAAAACGGGTATTAATGCCTCTCAAAAGCTATTTAATAAAGACATTTTTACCCATGTTCATGACACCCCTGAGGAACATGAACGATTCATCAGGGGCATGAGCAACACTTCTGAGCTTTTTGCACCAGTTTTATTGTCTACATATAACTTTTCTACTTATAGCCATATTATTGATATCGGAGGAGGTCATGGAAGTTTGCTCTGTCATGTGTTAACAAAATATGACAAGTTGAAGGCCATCTTATTCGACTCTGAACACGTGGTGGAAAGGGCCACTGCGAATATTGAATCCTACGGGTTAAAAGAGAGAATTAATATTGTGGAGGGTAACTTCTTCGAGAGTGTTCCGGAGGGGGCAGATCTCTATATCATGAAGCACATCCTGCATGACTGGAATGATACCGACAGTATTAAAATCTTAAAGATTATTAATAAGTCGATGAATACAGGTTCGAGACTTCTGATAATAGAGACGATTTTAAAGAATGACAATAATTATTCATTTGGTAAAATGCTCGACATATTAATGCTCGTAATAACCAAAGATGGCAGGGAAAGAACCCTTGATGAATTCAAATCCATCTTTGAGAAATCAGGTTTTGCTGTAAGGAGGATTATTCCGACAATAACCCCCTTTTCGTTGATTGAATGTGTGAAACAGATTTAGTCCTTTTTTACCCCTTTAATCCACTTCGGAACAGCATTATAAAGAATAATTATCAGGCAGATTATAATACTCAGAGTAAGGATCAGGTTAATAAGCCCCGGCAACATTGTTGACCGGTTCTGCATCTGGGGGAGGTAGATATTTTT
Organism: uncultured Bacteroidales bacterium; assembly: GCA_963813405.1. GTDB lineage: Bacteria > Bacteroidota > Bacteroidia > Bacteroidales > VadinHA17 > LD21. The sequence goes on along the minus strand of CAWEYU010000005.1, from coordinate 147,569 downwards.
CATATTAAGAAATCCTGCTGTAAGTGTGGTTATCCCTATAAATATCATCGGTACTATTGTCACCCATGCATATTTTGCCCTGCCTCTGTTTATTATAAATGATGTAGCGATGACCAGGGCTATCGTCGCAAGCAGCTGGTTGGCTGTACCGAACATAGGCCATATTGTAGCAACAGTTCCGGTATAAATAAAATACCCCCAGGCAAATACTATCAGTCCGCTTGAAACAAGATTCCCCGGCAGCCAGCTGGTTTTTTGAAATGGCTTATATATCCTGCCTAACGTGTCCTGCAGTATAAATCGTCCGATCCTTGTACCCGCATCAATGGTCGTGAGGATGAAAAGAGCTTCAAACATTATAGCAAAATGATACCAGTATGACATAAGATGCTTCATCCCCGGAATTGAGGAAAATATATATGCCATGCCCACACCCAGAGATACTGCTCCTCCTGTTCTTCCTGCAATCTTTTCGCCAACCTGTGCAGAAAGCTCAGCTATATTGGATTCTGTGAATCCCATATCATGCAGCCTTGGAAGAACATCCTGAAGTTTTTCCACAGGTACATTTATGATGAAATAATCGAGCGGAAGAAGGCTGCATGCAGCAACAAGGGCCAGAATACTGACAATACCCTCTGTAAGCATTGAACCCACGGCAATGAATTTAATATTCGATTCTTTCATTATCATTTTTGGGGTTGTCCCTGAGCTTACCAGCGAATGAAATCCTGAAATGGCACCACATGCAATTGTTATGAAGAGGTATGGAAACAACCTGCCCGGAATAATGGGGCCTCCTCCCTTTCCAAAATCGGTGAAAGCCGGCATTTTTATTTCCGGGGCGACTATTATAACGCCTATTGCAAGTAACCCTATTACAGACACTTTCATTATCGAACTCAGATAATCGCGAGGTGAAAGTAAAAGCCATACAGGAAGGACCGATGCAATAAATCCATAGGCCGCTACCAGAATAGTCAATGTATTACGGTTAAATGTGAACCATCCGGCAATTGAGGATTCGGGAATATACCTGCCAAGAACTACCGCCAGAAAAAGCATAATTACCCCAAAGATCGTCCCTTCAAGGATCTTTCCTTTTCTTATTTTGAACATCCATAGCCCCATGATAATTGCAATAGGAATTGTGGATGCAATAGTGAATGTTCCCCAGGAACTTTCAGCAAGTGCGTTGACGACAACCAGCCCCAGTCCAGCCAATGCAAGAACAACAATAATAATTATAGCAAACGATGTGGTTGTACCACTTAATTTATTGATTTCAATACGGGCTATTGTAGCAAGCGATTTGCCATCGTGCTGCACTGAAGCTGTAAGTATTACAAAGTCATGAACAGCACCGGCCATAACAGCACCAATAAGCATCCACAGATATCCCGGAAAAAATCCGAACTGAGCTGCAAGAACCGGTCCTACAAGCGGTCCGGCCCCCGCGATTGCAGCAAAATGATGACCGAAAAGAACCCATTTATTCATTGGATAATAATTCTGCCCGTCATAAAGCCTGTGTGCAGGAGTCTCCGCAAGATCATTTTTAACTGCAACTCTTGCTGCAACAAAACTGAAATAGAATCGGTATGCCAGCGCAAAGATCACAATGGCACCCAGGACAAATGGCATCGCATTCATAAAGCCGAGTTCAATCACATAATGAATATGACAAACTTAATAAACATTCAGAAATTTGCTTCCTTATTCTACTAATTCTTAAATTGCGAATATTAATATTATAAAGTGCGGCTATGGAAGTTACACGGAATTTTGATCTTCTCGAAAGATACAGGGAACTGTTCCTGAAAGAAGATGCTCTTTGCGCAAAACAAAACGGTGAATGGGTAAAATACAGTACTGCAGATTACATAGAATACTCTTATAATTTCAGCTATGGACTGCTTGCAATCGGTCTTAAGAAGGGAGATAAGATAATAACGGTGTCAAATAATCGGCCTGAGTGGAATTTTGCAGATCTCGGCATGGCAATGATTGGTGTCATACACGTTCCCGCTTTTACTTCATTGAACACAAAAGAATATGAGCATATAATGACTCATTCCGGGGCAAAGATGATCATAGTTTCTGACTCAAAACTGATGAGAATAATTAAACCTGCTGCTGAAAAATGCGGGCTTTCCGAAAGAGTTTTTTCTTTTGATGATATCGATGGTATAAGAAGCTGGAAAGAGATAACAGAGAAAGGAAAGCAGAACAAGGAAAAACTAAGGAATGAGGTTGAAGAACTAAAAAACAGTATCAGACCAGAAGACTTTGCAACTCTCATTTATACATCCGGAACGACCGGAGCAGCAAAGGGAGTTATGCTGTCTCATAAAAATATGGTTACCAATTTTATTTCTGCATCGAAGGTATTCAACCTCAAATCATCAGATAAGTACCTGAGTATTCTTCCGCTTTGTCATGTAGGCGGTCGGATGGGCAATTATCAGACCCAATACAGCGGAAGCAGCATATATTACGCTGAGAATATGGGGACCATAGCTGCTAATATTCAGGAGATCAGACCTGATGGCTTTGATGCTGTCCCTCGTGTTATTGAGAAGTTTTACGATGTAATAATTTCAAAAGGCAAGAAGCTTACCGGAATAAAAAAATCATTGTTCTTTTGGGCTGTTAAGTTAGGACTCAGGTATGAACCATTTGGTGCAAACGGATGGTTCTATGAGAAAAAATTAGACTTAGCCGACAGGCTTATCTTCAGTAAATGGCGGCAGGCCCTGGGCGGAAATGTAAGGATCGTAGGTTGCGGAGGCGCAAGTCTTCAACCAAGACTTGAAAGAATATTCTGGGCAGCAGGAATTAAGATAATTAATATGTACGGACTTACTGAGACTTCACCAATAATCACTATTAACAGGACTGAGAAAGGAAAGGTTAAACTTGGTTCCGTTGGGATGCCAATAGAGGGTGTTGAGATAAAAATTGCCGGTGATGGAGAGATTTTATGCAAAGGTCCTGATGTAATGTTAGGATATTTTAAGGATCCTATGCTTACCAGGTCAGTTTTCGATGAAGAAGGCTGGTTCCATACAGGAGACATAGGGCATATTGAAGAGGGTAATTTTCTTATGGTAACAGACAGGAAGAAAGAGATCTTTAAACTCTCCAACGGGAAATTCATTGCACCCCAGGTCATAGAAAATATATTCAAGGAATCCCTGCTTATCGATCAGATAATAGTTGTGGGCGAGCATGAAAAATTTGCAAGCGCACTTATCTCTCCTAATTTCAAGTACTTCGATGACCTTAAAGCTTCGAAAAAAGTAACCTTTGCCAGTAATGAGGAGCTGATAACCCTGCCTGAGGTTAAAACCATCTTTGCGACAGAAATTGACAGGCTGAACAGACGTCTTAGTCCGCCTGAAAGGATAAACAGGTTCAGACTTGTTCAGGATGAATGGAGTCCTGCATCAGGCGAATTATCACCAACCCTGAAATTAAGACGCCAGTTTATTCAGGATAAGTATCAGACTCTCCTTGAACAGGTATATATGAGGTAATCATTTCTAAAAGGCCGGGTAACAGATGAATTTAATTAAAGTCGATGACAGAAAAACCAGGCAATTGTTTCTTGACACTTCCCGTGCAATTTATAAAAATGATAAAACATGGGTCTGTCCTCTGGACAATGATATCAATGCAATTTTTGACCCGCTGACAAATCCTTATTATAAACATGGAGCTGCTGAAAGGTGGATCCTCACTGATGAGAAAAACAAACCTGTAGGCAGGATAGCAGCCTTCATCGATTATAATCTTTGTGATTCATATGAGCAACCCACGGGTGGAACAGGCTTCTTTGAGTGCATAAATGACAGGAAAGCTGCATTCCTTCTGTTTGATACCTCCAGGGAGTGGCTTAAGGGAAAAGGTATGCAGGCAATGGACGGGCCGGTTAATTTTGGTGAGACCGATAAATACTGGGGTCTCCTTGTGGGCGGTTTTACCCATCCCTCATTTGACGTTCCGTATAACCACCCTTATTACCAGGATCTGTTCGAATCTTACGGTTTTCAGGTTTATTATAAAATGGAAGGATTTCATCTTGATTTGACCAAACCATTGCCTGAAAGACTCTTTAAGATAGCATCATGGGTAGTGAATAAGCCCGGTTATGAATTCAGACATTTTACCTGGAAAGAACAGGAAGCTCTATCAAAAGACTTTGCCGAAGTATTTAACGAGGCATGGGCCTCTTTTAAACAAACTTTTGAGCCACTTGAGGCAGATTACATAAGAAATGTCCTTAAGAAAGCCAAACCAATACTCGATGAAGAATTTATCTGGATGGCTTACTTTGAAGGGAAACCGATAGCAATCTATCTGATGTTTCCCGATGTCAATCAGATCCTGAAACATCTGAATGGCAGAATGGACCTTCTAAATATGCTGAGATTTGTATATTATAAAAAGCGGAAAACCATCACCAGGGCAAAAGGACTTCTCATGGGTGTAATACCAAAGTTTCAGAACCATGGCATCGAATCTGCATTCATACTGTATATCAGAGAGGCACTGAAAAGAAAACCACACTATTCTGAGATTGAGTTTTCATGGGTTGCAGATTTCAATCCAAAGATGAGAAAGATCTTTATTTCCATTGGAAGTGTACCTGCAAAAAACTATATCACTTACCGGTATCTGTTTGACAGGACAAAAGAGTTTAAACGTTACCCCATACCAGATATAAAATGAAATATGACATAGTTATAATTGGAGCCGGACTGGGAGGATTAACAGCTGGTGCAAAACTCGCAAAAGAGGGAAGGAAAGTCCTGGTAATTGAGCAGCATAATAAACCCGGCGGTTGTGCCACCACCTTTCAGCGAGGGGATTACACTCTTGAAGTAGGCCTCCATGAAATGGATAGCCCTTCTGCCGGCGACATGAAAACACGTATTTTTAACGATCTCGGCGTCTTTAAAGATGTCAGGTTTTTAAAGGTTCCCGAATTTTATCACTTTATAAACGGCAGGTACGAAATTACTATACCGCACGATCCAAAAATCGCTGTTGAAAGATTGTCTTCTGCATTCCCTGAAGAAATAAGTGGAATAAATACTTACTTTAATCATATTCTTGCCCCACGGAAAAAGAACACCGACAAGGAACAAATCAAAGATATATCGGTCGGAGAATACCTCGATTCAATTATAAATAATGATGATCTTAAACTGGTTCTTCTTGGAAACCTTGGGTATTTTCATGACGATCCTTATTCTCTTTCAATGGCATACTACTCTGTTGCACAGGGCAGTTATTTCTTGTGCGGGGGAAGCTTTATCAGGGAGGGGTCACAAAAACTTTCAGATTACCTGGCAAATTATATCAAAATGCATAGAGGTGATGTCATTCTTAATCACATAGTTACGGAAGTAATTACCTCTGATGATAAAGCGATTGGCGTATCATATAAAAGGAAAAATAAATCTGATACAGAAGGTATTATCGCTCTTGGTGAGGAGATTATAGCCGGTTCGGCTGTCCCCGGGCTGGCAGAGATGCTACCAGATAAATATGCCAGGGAATTAATTGAGAATATTGCTGCTGAAGAAAATGGTGTTTCTCTGCTTACTATCTATTTTGGATTTAAAAAACCTCTCAAAGATCTTGGATCCAAATATTATACAACCTTCATATTTGATGATTCAGTTAAAAATCTGGCTGATATCAGAATAAACAACAGTAGTGATTTTTCAAAACGCAGTTTCACATTTGTCGATTACGGTCAGATTGATTCGGGTCTGGCACCTGAAGGGAAAAGTGTGGGAGCTCTCTGCTGCATTGATTATGTAAAGGATTGGGAAAAATTCACACCTGTTGAATACAAACTGGAAAAGGAAAGAGTAGCAAGAACTTTTATTGACAGGCTTGAAAAATTAATTCCGGGAATTAAAGATGTAATAGATTATTATGAAGTTGGAACTTCTTTGACAGTGAAGCGCTTTACGATGAATACCGACGGTGCAACGCATGGTTTCACGCAGCCACCTTACAAAAAGAGTATTAACTATCTTAAATCTCTTCGTAATCTTAATTTTGCATCCGCCTGGGGAAAATCGGGTGGCGGATTCTCGGGAGTCATATACGGTGGGTATTTATGTGCATTAGGCATCATGCGTAAAAGATCCGGCAATCTGAACAAATGAGAAAGAGTATACTGAATATAAAAATTTGTTTCATCCTTATTCTTTTAGCGCATGTCTCACTTACTGCGCAAATAGTGTTTAACGGAAGAATAATCGATACAGTTAAATGTCAGAATCAACCTGATCAGACATATTCATTATTCGTACCATCATCTTACACAGAATCGGTCAAGTGGCCTGTGATACTTATTTTTGATCCCGGAGGTCAGGGAGTTGTTGCAGTAAAGGCCTTCAGACAGGCTTCTGAAAAGTACGGTTATATTCTTGCATGTTCACATAACTCACGAAACGGACCACTGGATAAGAATTTTGTTGCAGCAGGATCGGTGCTTAATGATCTTACCAGGCGCTTCAACCTTGATAACAAAAGAATTTATGCTGCCGGTTTCTCTGGCGGTTCCCGATTTGCGCTTGCCCTGGCATCATCAAACAATTTCATTGCAGGTGTTATCGGCTGTGGGGCAGGATTGCCTGGTGACAGGAACCTGATGCCCTCTGAAAAATCCTCCTTCATTTATTACGGAATTGCCGGAAACAGGGACATGAATTATCTGGAAATGTTCGAATTAATGACGTTTTTTAATAACAAAACGACTGTTATTCCCTATCTCAGGACATTCGATGGTGGACATCAGTGGCCACCCTCAGAAATTCTGGAGGAAGCCATTGAGTGGATTAACCTCCAGGCAATGAAAAAGAAAATCATAAAAATCGATTCTGTATATTTTTCCTTTTATGCAGGTAAAACAAAAACGATTATAAATAACCTTACCACTTCAGGGAAACAATATGATGCAGCAAGATACCTGGGATATGCTGTGAGAGACTTTTCAGGATTGCCGGTCGCCAGGGATATGTCAGGAATGCTGACATCAATCAGGCAATCAAAAGAATATAGATCAGCCGACCTTGAATGGTCTGCTATTTCATTGCGGGAAAGAAAAATGAATGAGAGATATATTTCGTCGATACAGGGTATTCTAAATTCCGGATCTGTACCTGATACAACTGCTTTATGGTGGAAAAGAGAAATTGGATCGCTTAAACTTACTACAGACAAGGCCAATCCCGGGAACAGCCAGATGGCCTCACGATTATTGAATTTCATATCAATATTGTGTTCAGAGCAGGGAATGGCATATTTCCGGGAGAAGCAGTATGCCCTTTCCGGATTTTTCTTTGAATTATGCACTATGTCGGATAGTGAAAATCCAAATAACTACTATAATCTCGCCAGGTCATTATCCCTGCAAAATAGAAGACGCGAAGCAATTGAGGCATTGAACAAAGCGATCGGACATGGGTTTACCTCAAAGAAAGCAATTGTAACTGAGCCTTCTTTCAACAATATCAGGAATGAAGAGGGGTATAAATTGCTTCTGTTAAGGATGAAATGAAAAACAAATTGCAGATTAAGATTGGCATAGCCCTGATGATTATTTGTGCAATAGTCTACTCACTGGCATTAGTTATCCCATTACTCAAAGTCCCGACTTATGTCAAACTTACTTTTGTACCTATCGGGATTGTAATTGGGGAAATTGCATTCTGGGGAGGGGCATTCTTTCTTGGAAAGGAGCTTGTTAAAAAGTACAAAAGTTATCTGAATCCTTTGAGATGGTTCGGTAAGGGGGGAAAGAAAACTAAGAGATTCTCTGGATCCGAAGATCAACTTCCTGATCGATCGTGATCGGAACCTGTTCAACTATTGTATTTGTTGAATCGAGCTGAAGAGCCCTTATATCATTGATACTAAGCCTTCTTGCAATATTATTTAGTGTCAGGATAAAATTCTCCCAGCTGGACAACTTATAGTCACGTGGCATGATACGGTCGATAATAATATATTTAAAATCTCCTGTAAAATCGTGCTTCCTCAGAGAATCATAACTACTGGCAAGCTTTATCTCACCTGATTTTTCCAGATCCTCCAGGACTTCTCTGAAATAGAGGTTTATCTTCGGTTCGACCTTGAACCCAATGTGAAAATCAACCCTTATAAGTATTCCAGGAATTATCTGTTTCACCTTATATTCGAATCTGTTTGGATCGTTTACCCTGTCTACATGCAGAAGCCAGTAAGTATCAGCTCGTTTGGGCTGTTTCTGAAAAATTGAATAAATTACTTTTGATTCAACCTGATCCGACCTGTTTGCCCTGATAATATATACCAGGTTAGTCGCAATCCGTGGAACAGAATTATCTGAACTCAGATCTTTGAAGAGCTGATGGTAATTATCAAGATTTGCATAGGTTATATATCTGTTTTTAATTTTCCTGCCAAAATACCAGCCAAACATAACAAGAAAATAGAGCGTGGCCAGCATAAGGGTAAACCATCCCCCATATCTGAATTTATGAAGGTTAGCGATCAGAAAGCTGCCTTCAATTGTAAGATAGACAGTCAGCATCAATAAAACCAGCCTGTGATTCCAGCCGCTTATGAATGAATAATACGACAACAATAAAGTAGTCATTATCATTGTAATAGTGATAGCAAGTCCATATGCAGCTTCCATATTTGCTGATTCCTTAAAAAAGAAGACCACAAGACTGCAGGTGATCCAGAGAAACCAGTTTACAAAAGGAAGATAAACCTGCCCCCGAATAAAAGTCGGATGCAAAATTTTGATTTTGGGCCAGAAATTCAGAGATATTGCTTCGCTTATAAGTGTGTATGAACCGCTAATGAGAGCCTGACTGGCGATTATAGCTGCAAAAGTCGAAATAACAATTCCGGGCAAGAGGAACCATTTTGGCATAATGGCGAAAAAGGGATTTATATCAGCACCTGAAGTATCGTTAATCATGAGCCAGGCTCCCTGTCCCAGGTAATTTAGTACCAAAGTAGTTTTGACAAAAATCCATGAGACTCTTATATTTGACCTGCCACAGTGACCAAGATCGGAGTAGAGGGCTTCAGCACCTGTTGTGCAAAGGAATACAGCCCCAAGTAAGACAAATCCTCCGGGATATTCACTGAGAAAACGATATGCAAATACAGGATTTAAAGCTCTTAAGATATCGGGATGAAGTGATAACTGTGAAAATCCCAATACACCAAGCATAGAAAACCATAATACCATTACAGGACCAAAAGAACCACCGACAAAATTGGTACCAAACTGCTGGATAAAGAACAGAGCTGCAAAAATACAGAGGACAATGAGAACGACAGGAATATTAGCATTAAAAAGCCTCAATCCTTCAATTGCTGAGGTAACTGTTATTGAAGGTGTTATAACGCCATCTGCAAGCAGTGCAGCGCTTCCGATCATAGTAAGAACTGCGGCCCAGACCGATTTTTTCTTCATCAGGGCAAAAAGTGCAAAAATACCACCCTCTCCATTGTTATCCGCCCTTAATGTAATCAGGATATATTTAATAGTGGTCTGAAGTGTGAGGGTCCAGAAAATACAAGAGATCGAACCATAGATAAGCAATTCATTAAAATTGCTTCTTCCACCCAGAACAATAGCACGCATAGTATAAAGGGGACTTGTTCCCACATCACCATAAACAACACCTAGTGTAATTACCAGTCCGGCAAGAGAGAGTTTATTTATATCTAAATGATGATGCTTTTTATCCATGAAAAGATCGAACTGTTAATCTGACTATCTTAGGGTTATAGCGCGCAAAGTTAATAAAAATGAATATCATTGTAACAAAATATAACTGATCTGAATATTTATTGAATCAGATATTTAAAATATACAGCTATGACTGGAATAATGTGGTTGGACGCTTTTCTTTTCGGGATTATAAGTGCAGTATCACTCCCTATCGGAGTGTTAATCGCGTTCGTATGGAGCCCAAAACCAAAAATGCTTGCTTCGCTTATGGCAATAGGAGCCGGTGCTCTGCTTGCTGCTCTTACAATCGACCTCGTATCCACATCAATGGAAAAAGGACATTACTACCCATTGGCTATTGGAATGATAACAGGAGGAGTCTTTTTTGTTGTACTTAATAAACTTGTTGATAATAAAGGAGGGTTCCTTCGCAAAACTGCAACCACTTTAACTCATATCTACAGAAAGAAGAGTCACCATCAGAAACTTTTTTTTCAGCAATTGAGCAAGGTTAAATTCTTTCATAATCTATCACCTTCAAAAGCCCAGCTGATTATTCCTTATCTCAATCGTTATCTTTATCGTCAGGGTAAAATAGTTATCCATGAGGGAGATCCCGGTGACAACTTCTTTATTGTTGAAAAAGGAGAGGCGATAGTTATGGATGATAAAAACAACAGCATTGTCGATATCCTGAAAGCAAATGATACTTATGGGATTGTTGAGATGCTTACAGGTATTACTCATAGTTATACGGTCGTTGTAAAGGAAAATATGCATGCCTGGGTGATAAATAAGGAGGCCCTCGACCGGATCATTTCATTTAATCCTCACCTCGCAAAGGAAATTAAGGAACTGGTGACGGAAAAGATACATCTTCTGGAATTGAGGAATGAAATTGACAATACCAAAGCTGAGACATGGTACAAAGAGGCTTTCTCCCATTTTGAGGACAAAAAATCACAGGTAACAGAATCCGATTTTCATGAGGAGGTTGGAGAACATGGCAACGTATCAATGGCTATCTGGCTTGGTATGATGCTTGATGGAATACCTGAGTCAATTGTGATAGGGTCGAGTATGCTTGTTAACAGCAATGTAAGTATTTCCCTGATTGCCGGATTGTTTCTTTCCAACCTTCCGGAAGCTCTTTCAAGCTCTGTCGGAATGAGAAAACAGCGAATGTCTAATATGAAAATATTGGCAATGTGGACATCTATAATGGTCGTGGCTGGTATTTGTGCCTTTATGGGGAATGTCTTTTTTGCTAATGTATCACCAGTCACATTTGCTGTTGTCGATGGGATGGCTGCCGGTGCCATGCTTACAATGATTGCGGAGACGATGCTCCCTGAAGCTTTCCATATTGGCGGCTCAGTTACAGGTCTCTCGGCACTGGGAGGCTTCCTGGCTACCCTGTTGTTTAAAGTTTTAGGAGGCTAATTCGTTTATTCTTTATTATCAGCCCTGCCAGGGTGAGAATTATTGTACCAGCTTAATACAAGCGAAACAACCTGATTGTAATTCTTTATCCCGCTTTTAATAAAATTGGTTTTTAAGTAGACATTGTTCGCCGCTGCCTGCACATTCTGAAGTTTTCTATTCTGCAATCCCAGGTAATATTTTCTTTTGTAGCGCAAATCCTCTATAACAGGATTGCTGATTTTTTTAATATAATTCTGATAGTCTTTCAGATGTCTTGCGTCATTGAGGAAATAAGAAAGTATATATAAATATCCTGAATATTGCAGATGCTGATCAGTGGAGGTCGTACATATTATGAATGCAATAAGATTAGCTTCTGACTCACTTGTAATTCCAAACTGATGAGCCTTCTCATGGGCCAGTACTGCGGGATACTCCATTGGAAGAATATAACTGTTCAGATGAATCTCATTAAAAAATGGCCCGAAATAGCCACTTAGTCCAAATTTTGCAAGAACAGAACTGAAAATCATTTTCTTTGGCCGACGTGATCCTCCCGGATAAGAGACTGCCAGGTAATTTGAATTTTTTCTATAAGATTCCTCAGTAAGCTTATCAAACTCAGAATAATCAGATGCCAGTATCTTAATATAGCTCGAATTGGTATGAGTTATTAACGAATCGAGAATCGACCGGAAAACTGTTGAGTCTGAATTTACTGTTCCCCAACCTAACCGGGTTTCAATTCCGGGCCTTAAATAATTATAACCCCATAGCAAGTAAAAGAATGAATATCCTAAAGTAAGAAACTGCAAAATCCTGAGTCCATAAACTCTGAGCTTTAGTCTTTTTAAAATGACCATGATCAATCCTCCGATCAGGACAGTTACCGATAAAACCCAAAAAACATCCCATAAAGAAAATGGTACAAGGTTGCTGAAAAAGGAAATAACTTTAGCGATAAAGGGATAAACTCCTTCAGAATAATACTGTTCGACTGACCGGGGATTTCGAAGAGCCAATCTGATGCTCAGAAAAACCAGGAGTGCAAGTAAAAGCGGCCATGAAGATGCAAAAACCCTCTTTAACCTGTATCTCTTCTGATTATTCAACGGCGGAAACATTTTCGTGAAAATCAAAGGTAACAACATTGACTTTTAATTATTAGATTTGCAGTAAATAAAATAAGGGATGACGTACGATTATAATACTCAGCGCAAAAGGATGTCACTGCCAGAATACGGGCGAAACGTACAGAAGATGGTTGATCATATTAAAACCATTGAGGACAGGGATGAGAGGAACCGGGCTGCTAAAACAATTATCCAGATAATGGGCAATCTTAATCCTCAGATAAGGGATGTTGGGGATTTTAAGCATAAGCTCTGGGATCATCTTGCTCTTATAGCCAATTTTGAGCTGGATATCGATTCTCCCTATCCTGTTCCGGAACCTTCTAAATTCGTTGAAAAACCTAAGCCGGTAGATTATAAGCTTGGTGCGATAAGGTTTCTCCATTACGGACGGATAATTGAAATGATGATTGACGCTGCATCCGAGAAAGAGGATGGGGAGGAAAAGGAATATCTTACCACCCTGATAGTCAACCACATGAAAAAATCTTACATAACCTGGAACAGGAGTCAGGTACCTGATGAGGTAATCATTGGCGATCTTCTGCAACTCTCGCGCGGAAAACTAAAAATTACCCCCGGTGTGAAAATACTTGAGGCCAGGGAACTTGTTCCTCCTGTTAAAAAGAAGCCCATGATGGCAAATAAATCCCATGGCAAACAACAAAACAAGCAATTCGCTAAGAAAAAAGGCTATTCCAGACATTAATGGGAACTTTCATCGTTCATGGAGGAAAATCGCTGAAAGGAGAGATAACTCCACAGGGCGCTAAAAATGAAGCACTTCAAATTCTTTGTGCTGTACTCCTTACACCAGAAAAAGTCACTGTTAAAAATATTCCCGAGATACGTGATGTGAGCAAGCTTATTGAATTGCTGGAGTCGCTGGGGGTAAAAGTTAAAAGAGAATCGGCTGCTGCCACAACCTTTCAGGCTGATAATATAGATCTCGAATATCTCACGACTAAGCAATTCTGGGACCAGAGTATGAGCCTGAGAGGTTCAATCATGATCGTTGGTCCGCTTCTTGCACGGTTTGGAAAAGCACTCATTCCAAAACCCGGTGGCGATATGATAGGTCGTCGGAGGCTCGATACGCATTTTATTGGTTTTCAGAAGCTTGGAGCTAAGTTTGAGTACGACGCTTTTGAATCATATTTCACTATTGATGCTCCCTCACTTAAAGGCACATACCTCCATCTTGATGAAGCATCGGTAACCGGTACAGCTAACATTATAATGGCAGCCGTAATGGCCAAAGGACGAACAACAATCTATAATGCAGCATGCGAACCTTATATTCAGCAGCTATGCAGAATGCTTGTATCAATGGGAGCGAAAATTGAGGGAATAGGATCAAATCTTTTGTTCATTGATGGTGTAAAATCGCTAAGCGGATGTACTCACTCGATCCTTCCTGATATGATCGAAATCGGATCTTTCATCGGCATGGCAGCAATGACTGTATCGGAACTCACAATTAAGAATGTCTCCTGGGATAATCTCGGGATAATACCTGATTCATTCCGGAGGCTCGGGATAACCCTGGAGAAAAGAGGTGATGATATTTATATTCCACCGCAGGAACACTATGAAATTGAGACATTTATTGATGGATCTATTATGACAATCGCGGATGCAATCTGGCCAGGTCTTACACCCGATCTGCTCAGTGTCTTCCTCGTTGTTGCGACTCAGGCAAAAGGAGCAGTACTTATTCATCAGAAAATGTTTGAAAGCCGGCTTTTCTTTGTGGATAAACTAATTGATATGGGTGCTCAGATAATTCTGTGCGATCCACACAGGGCAACTGTTATCGGCCATGACAGGAAAATAAAGCTCAGAGGAACTACCATGTCATCACCCGATATCCGCGCCGGAGTGGCGTTGCTCATCGCTGCAATGTCCGCCGAAGGGAAAAGCGTAATTCATAACATTGAACAGATCGACAGGGGATATGAGAATATTGATATCAGATTAAATGCTCTTGGTGCTGACATTAGAAGATCATGACTAATGAAAATTTCAAAAGTACATACTACGGAAGCTCCTGAACCGGGAGGACATTATTCTCAGGCAATAGTTTACTGTAATCTGGTGTTTATTTCAGGACAAATACCAGTTGTTCCCGGTACCGGAGAAAAACTGAATGGCGCCATTAAGGAGCAGACACTCCGTGTTTTAAATAATATAAAGGCAATCGCCGAGGCAGCGGGAAGTGATCTATCAAAAATCGTCAAAGTGACTGTTTATATTTCAGATATTGAACTCTGGCCAGAGGTCAACAAAACTTATGCTGCATTCTTTGGACCGCATAAGCCGGCCAGAGCGATCGTCCCCGTAAAAGACCTGCATTATGGGTGTAAAATAGAGATGGATGCCATCGCTGTACTTTAATGATGAACTAATTATATGTGTAGGGCGAAGTCGGGAGACTTAGCTTTGCTTAGACATACACGTCAACTTAAGCTTTTTTCCATCGACTTTGAGGACCTTGCGTGGCAGATTCCCCCCTTGAGGGGGGCAGGGGGGTGTAGCCGTCAACCTAAGGAATCTGGGATGACATTGTAGAGAGATAGACATTGTAAACATCTGAAATTGTGCGTTTTCAGTTTCCCCTCCTTTTCAAGTGTTCAGACCATAGACATCGGAGGGGTGACCGCAACAGACATATGGCTAATTTATTGAAAAGGCTTTTTTGCGGCCGGGGAGAAAAATCTTGTAAATACCAGATAATCAATACTCCCGGCCACCCCTCCTTCAAAAGGAGGGGAAATGCAACAGACTTAATTTCTGAACTTTATATTCAGTTTCCGGCTAAAATCCCCCCCTATTTCCCAGATTCCTAATCCTTAACTTGACGGCTATGCCCCCTACCCCCCTCAAGGGGGGAATTCGCTATCTAGTCCCGTAAGACTTCGTCGTAAGAGCAGCCCTGTCAATTTGACAACATCTCCAAATTGGCAGGCTATTTGTAAATAAAATTGAGATAACTGAAAAACCGTGTTAAATGACAAAGAAAAAGAAGGCCCATATTAACGAAATGGAAGAAAATGATATTAATGATGTAATTGGAAATAAAGACATTATATCACGTGCGGGAGAAGGTTCGGATGAAAATGATGGTCCGGATATAGAAGGATCACAAACCGGAGAAGAGATATCTGATACCATGAAAGCTGATACCGATGCCAGTGTTGAATCTGACAAAGAGGTTAAGAGTATTTCGGCTGAAGAAAAATTGGCAGAGATGCAGGACCGGTATTTACGCCTATCAGCTGAATTCGACAATTACAGGAAAAGGACGCTCCGGGAAAAAATAGAACTGACCAGACACGCTGGAGAGAATATCCTTATCAGTATTATTCCGGTTATGGATGATTTTGAAAGGGCTCTTAAACTAATGGAAACTGCATCGGATTGTGTTGCAATGAAGAGCGGCATAGATCTTATCTACAACAAATTAAGTGATTTTCTGAAACAAAATGGACTAAAGGAAATCGAAGCAATAAATAAAGACTTTAATGTCGACCTCCATGATGCAGTAACAAAGATGCCTGCCCAGGATGAATCCATGAAAGGAAAAGTAGTTGAAGTACTTGTGAAAGGTTACTGGCTTCACGATAAAGTAATGAGACACTCAAAAGTTGTTGTAGGGGAATAGGATATTCCCCAAAAAAGCGGTTTCACACATGTCTGCCAAATAAAAAGCCCCACATTCCGGGATAAAAAACTAAAGAATGACGACCAAAAGAGATTATTACGAAATATTAGGCGTTTCAAAAGATGCTGCAAAGGATGAAATAAAGAAAGCCTACAGAAAGCAGGCTTTGAAATGGCATCCTGATAAAAACCCGGGTGATAAAAGCGCTGAAGAAAGGTTTAAGGAGGCAGCAGAGGCTTACGAGGTTTTAAGCAATGATGAAAAAAAAGCCCGGTATGACAGATATGGGCATGCTGGTCTGAGTAATTCCGGCGGTGGTTTCAGTGGACAGGGAATGACTGTTGAAGATATTTTCTCTTCATTTGGTGATATCTTCGGAGATGCATTTGGTGGTTTTGGAGGTTTCGGAAGCGCCAGGCAGGGCAGAAGGGTCAATAAAGGCAGTAACCTCAGGGTAAAAGTTAAACTTAACCTGAGTGAAATTTCTACAGGTGCTGAAAAGAAAATAAAAGTTAATAAATATGCCGTTTGCGATACTTGCAATGGTAGCGGAGCAGCTGACTCCAAAAGTTTTTCAAACTGTTCAACCTGCCATGGATCGGGTCATATAACAAGGGTAACAAATACCCTCCTTGGCCAGATGCAGACATCATCAGTATGTCCTACATGCGGCGGTGAAGGAAAGATCATAACCAAAAAATGCCTGACCTGTTATGGGGAAGGTATTGTTGAAAAAGAGGAAATTATTAAGATCAATATACCAGCCGGCGTCGGAAAGGGAATGCAAATGACAGTCGGTGGGAAAGGCAATGCGGCAAGAAGAGGCGGAGTAAACGGTGATTTGCTGGTAGTAATCGATGAAGAAGAGCATGATGAGCTTATCAGAGAAGGTAATGATCTCATTTATAATCTGTTTATCAGTATCCCGGATGCTATTACCGGAACACAGGTTGAAGTACCAGCTGTTGATGGCAATGTCAAAATTAAGATTGAACCCGGAACTCAGCCCGGCAGAATACTTAGACTACGTGGTAAAGGCCTCCCCGAAGTAAATGGATACGGAAGAGGCGACCTGCTTGTTAATGTTAATGTATGGATACCCAGGAACCTGAGCAAAGAAGAGCTTAAAATCATAGAAAAATTTAAAGAGTCTCAGGCATTTGTTCCAAACCCCGATAAAAATGATAAAGGCTTCTTCGAAAGAATGAGGAGCTATTTCCAGTAATTATCTATATTTACCTTATTTTATTAATCTAATAGATCCATATGGCACTCTTTGAAGCGAAGAATGTTACAAAGCAGTTCGGAACATTTTATGCCCTTGATAAAGTAAGCATTTCTGTTCCTGAGCAATGCATTTACGGACTGCTCGGTCCAAACGGAGCCGGAAAGACAACCCTGATAAGAATTATAAACCAGATCACCGGACCTGATTCAGGAGAATTGTTCCTCAACGGGAAGAAGCTTATACCCTCCGATGTTCAGATGATAGGCTATCTTCCGGAAGAAAGAGGTTTGTATAAAAAAATGAAAGTCGGAGAACAGGCATTATACCTGGGTCAGCTAAAAGGTCTTTCAAAAGCTGAAGCATTGAGGAGGCTTAAATACTGGTTTAAAAAGCTGGATATTGTTGACTGGTGGGGAAAGAAGGTTGAAGAACTCTCAAAAGGTATGGCACAAAAGGTGCAGTTCATCACTACTATTCTTCATGAACCAAAACTTCTGATCTTTGATGAACCTTTTACAGGATTTGATCCTTTAAATACCAATATTGTTAAAAATGAAATCCTCTTCCTGCGGGAAAGAGGAGCAACAATAATCTTCTCTACTCATAACATGGGATCTGTTGAAGAGCTTTGCGATAACATAACCCTTATCGACAAAGCTAAAACTATCCTTGAAGGAAGAGTTGATGAGATACGAAAATCTTGGGGAGCCAATGAATTCGATCTTGTGTTTGAAGGAACAGTCGATGTTCAGGATAACAGCCACTACACTGTCTTAAATAATCAGCACGAGAATAATAAAAGTGTGATGAAACTTAAGACAAAAGACACCATTTCTACAAACGACATTCTTCAGATTATGATGAAGTCCGGCCAGATAATCTCATTCAACCCATCTCTTCCTTCAATGAATGAGATTTTTATCAGAGTCATTGAAACCCGCAATAAATAGTATAAAATAATCCTGTAATTTTCATGCTATGAACAAGATATCAATTATAATCAAAAGAGAATATGTGACAAGGGTCAGAAAGAAATCATTTATTATAATGACCCTTCTTGCTCCGCTTCTTATGGGATCCCTTTTTCTTGTCGCCGGACTGACAATGACAACCAAGGATAAGACCGTAAAAAAGATCGCAGTGGTTGATGACAACGGTGATGCTTTCAGAAATGTTATTCTTGATCTGAAGGATGCAAAGTTTGAATATCTTCCGGGTGCAAAACTGGAGGACCTCAAGAAAACTTTCGATAAAGCCGGATATTATGGAATTCTTTATATCGGACCTATAGGAAGCACAGGTGCCCCGGTTACCACACAAATTGTCTTTAAAAAAAATCAGCCTCCGATAGACCTTCTTGACCATATCGAAAGTTCCCTCGGAAAAGATATAGAACGCCAGAAACTGCTTACATATAAGATCAAAAACCTCGACTCGATAATGAATGCTGTCAAAACCCGGGTCAAGGTTACAACTGTTCAGATTGATGAAAGCGGTATTGTTAAAGAGACCAGCACTGGCATAGCTATGGCGCTGGCATATATAAGCGCATTCATAATGTACATGCTTGTCTTCGTATTTGGCGCACAGGTAATGAGAGGTGTGATTGAAGAAAAAACCAGCAGGGTTGTCGAAGTCATTATTTCTTCAGTGAAACCTGTGCAGTTAATGATGGGCAAGATAGTCGGGATAGCACTTGTGGGATTAACACAATTCCTTATCTGGATTATTCTTACAGGAGTAACTGTAACAGTACTTAAAACCACCTTCCTGCCAAAAGCAAGTTTCTCGATCTCTCAAAGTGCGATAAGTCCGCAAAGTTTAATGTCATCGAATTTAAATGTCGATACTGCTAAGCAGGTTGCAGAGCTCACTCCGCAGCAAGCCGAAATTTATAAGCTTTTTGAGAACGCCATGAATCAAAACTGGGGACTGATCATTTTCAGCTTTATATTCTATTTTTTAACAGGTTATCTGCTTTATGCCTCAGTTTTTGCGGCAATCGGATCCGCTGTCGATAATGAGACAGAAACCCAGCAATTTATGCTTCCCATAACACTACCGATCATTTTTGCACTTCTTGTTGCTATGGGAACAATGAGAAATCCTGAGAGTCCTCTGGCTTTCTGGTGCTCTATGATCCCGCTCACCTCTCCTATTGTAATGATGGCAAGGATCCCATTTGGTGTTCCATACTGGCAATTAGGTTTATCGATGTTTCTGATGCTGATCACCTTTGGAGCTTTTGTCTGGATGGCTGCAAAAATATATCGTACAGGTATCCTTATGTATGGAAAGAAAACATCGTGGAAAGAAATGTGGAAGTGGCTGAGATATAGTGGATAGGCAGGGTGCAGGGTGCAGGGTAAGCAGGGTACAGGGTACAGGGTGAGTCAGGGTATTTGGAACTAATTCCCCTCCTCCGGAGGGGTCAGGGGTGGGTTTCTTAATATATATTCCATATGTCCAAAATTCTTGTAATAGATGATGAAAAGGCAATCCGGAATACTCTGAAAGAAGTTCTGGAATATGAGCATCATCAGGTAGATCTCGCCGAGGACGGACCTACCGGATTGGATTTGTTCGCTGCAAACAGCTATGATGTCATACTTTGCGACATTAAGATGTCGAAGATGGATGGACTTGAAGTGCTATTTAAGATAAATGAAACAGGCTCAGACATTCCGGTTATAATGATTTCCGGACATGGCAATATAGATACTGCTGTTGAAGCAATAAAAAAGGGAGCATACGACTTTCTTGAAAAACCTCTCGACCTGAACAGACTTCTGATTACTATCCGTAATGCGATGGATAAATCGAGCCTGGTCTCCCAGACTCAGGTATTGAAAAATAAGGTCAGCAAAATGTACGAGATGGTGGGAGAATCTGAATCCATCAATATGGTCAAATCAATGATCGATAAAGTTGCTCCTACCGAGGCAAGGGTCCTTATTACAGGGGCTAATGGTACAGGGAAAGAACTGGTTGCTCATCAGATTCACGAGAAAAGCACGAGGGCAAAAGGACCTTTTGTGGAAGTAAATTGTGCTGCAATTCCTTCCGAACTCATTGAAAGTGAATTGTTCGGGCATGAAAAAGGATCCTTTACTTCAGCAATTAAACAACGTATCGGAAAATTTGAGCAGGCTAATGGGGGAACCCTTTTCCTTGACGAAATAGGCGATATGAGTCTTTCAGCCCAGGCAAAAGTTCTCAGGGCTCTGCAGGAAAATAAGATCACCAGGGTCGGTTCTGATAAAGATGTACATGTAAATGTAAGAGTTATAACTGCCACAAATAAAAATATAAAGAAGGAGATTGAGAATAATACTTTCCGTGAAGACCTTTATCACAGGCTGAGCGTAATTCTTATTCATGTCCCCACACTTAATGAACGCAAGGAGGATATACCACTTCTTGCAGATTATTTCAATTCAACTATCTGTAATGAATATGGTATGAGCAGGAAGGTTATAACTAAAGATGCTATTAAAGAGCTTCAGAAGATTGAATGGACCGGGAATATCAGGGAATTCAGAAATGTCCTGGAAAGACTGATCATTCTATGTAAAGATGAAATTCGGGGAGAGGATGTCATCGCTTATGCCCGTCCGGTTTCCGGAACTAATTCATAACAATAGATGTTCCGGATCGAAAAAGATACTCTGGGCGAAAAGAAGATACCTTCAAAAGCACTATACGGTATTCATGCCCTGAGGGCTAAGGAGAACTTTCCTTTATTCTCTCAGTTTCCTGTTGAATGGTACAAGGCTATGGGCCAAACCAAACTTGCTTGCTATCAAACCTACAACAAATTCATTCAGGCTGCAACCGAAAAAGCTGGTAATGATATACTTTTAAAAAAGATTGATAAAAAGGTTGTCGATGCCTTAATAATCTCCGCCACTGAGGTATCTGAAGGAAAATATTTTGAGCATTTTATTGTCCCGTGTGTCCAGGGAGGAGCGGGGACAAGTATTAATATGAATGTAAATGAAATCGTTGCAAATTCTGCCCTGATATACCTTGATCATAAGTGTGGGGAATATTCAATAATAGACCCTATCGAACATGCAAATATCTTTCAGTCTACCAATGATGTTGTTCCCACAGCACTGACTATTGCTGCTATGAAATTGCTATCTTCACTGGAAGACCATATTAACAGTCTCAGACAGAAAGTAGAAGAATTTGAAAAGAGCAGCCGTCATAAACTCAGACCAGGCTATACCCAGATGCAGGAGGCTGTTCCATCATCCTTTGGTCTTCTTTTCAGTACATATAATGAAGCATTATCCCGCGACTGGTGGAGAGTATCTAAATGTACCGAAAGGGTCAAAGTAATCAATATCGGCGGAGGGGCAATAGGCACAGGGTTATCTGTCCCGAGGTTTTTTATTATGGAAATTGTACCTGAATTAAGAAAACTCACCGGACTTCAACTTACACACAGTGAAAATCTTGCAGATGCAACCTCTAATCTCGACAAGTGGGTTGAGATTCATGCCACAATAAAATCTCATGCAGTTAATCTTGAAAAAATAGTCAGCGATATCAGGCTTCTTTCTTCAGATATAGCAGGAGTAAAGCTGCTTTCAATTCCTGAAAAACAGGTAGGAAGCTCAATCATGCCCGGGAAAATCAATCCGGTGATCCCTGAGTTTGTAATCTCTGCCGCTCATAAAGTCTATTCAAATGACATGCTTATAAGCTCGCTCTCCAGCCAGGGTTGCCTCGAACTCAATGCTTATCTCCCGGTAATCGGAGCAGCGATGATAGAAAGTCTTAATTTGCTCATCTCTGCTGATCAGACATTATTGCAAAACCTTTTCACAGGACTTGAATATAATGAATCAGGAGGTTATAAAGCACTCATGAGGAGTCCTTCCGTCACAACGGCCCTGATCCCCTATATCGGTTATCACAAAGCTGGTGAATTGGCTAAACTTATGAAGGACAAGAATATAGATATTTTTGAAGCAGATTCCATCCTCAAAATAATCGGGAACACCAGGATTAAGAAAATCCTCGAACCTTCGAATCTTCTTAAACTTGGGTATACCCTGGAAGATCTGAAAAATCTCTAGCTTTGCAGTAAATATTTGCCATAATGGCTAAAACCAAAGATCAGAAGCCTCATATAGGCATTTACGGCAGACGTAATAACGGAAAAAGCAGCCTCATAAATTCACTTGCAGGGCAGGATATCGCTATCGTTTCAGAACAGCCCGGGACGACAACAGACCCGGTAAAAAAATCATTTGAAATCACAGGATTTGGTCCTGTAGTGTTGGTAGATACTGCGGGCATTGATGACTCAGGTGACCTTGGAACGAAAAGAGTTGACCGTACGATCAGAACTCTGGATATAATCGATCTTGCTCTTCTGGTGGTAACTCATAACACATGGAATACTTATGAAGACTCACTTATCAAAAAATTCAGAGATCTGGATATACCCTATATCATAATTCATAATAAATCCGACCTGCAGGAAACCACTTTCCCATTCAGGGAAAAAGTGAAGGCAGCTTCAGGATCTGTTCCTTTTGAATACTCCTGCGCTGACAGATTAAATTATGAGGAACTGATAGATCTTATCAGAATAACAATACCGGAACACTCCCTGAAAAATCCTTCACTGCTGGGCGATTTGATAAAATATGGCGATGTCGTCCTGTTGATCACACCCATCGATGTCGAAGCTCCGGCAGGCCGGCTGATCCTTCCTCAGGTGCAGGCAATCAGAGATATTCTTGATAACGATGCAGTTGCAATAGTTCTTAAAGAGAGGGAAGTCGATGCATTCCTGAAAAGAACCAAAATCAGACCGGCACTGGCAATAACTGATTCCCAGGTATTTGTTAAGGCTGATGCTTCAATACCGGCTGATATTCCACTCACCAGCTTCAGCATAATGCTTGCCCGGTTTAAAGGCGATTTTGAAAATTATTTAAAAGGAACACCCAGGATTTCCGATCTGAAGGATGGAGACAGAGTCCTTCTTCTGGAATCATGTACCCACCATGTAGCCTGTGATGATATCGGCAGAACAAAAATACCCAGATGGATCTCAAATTTTACCGGAAAAAAAATTGAATATGATACTGTTGCGGGTTTGGATCCGCCACCCCACCCGATCAAAGACTATTCCCTGGTAATTCAGTGTGGCGGCTGTATGATTACCCGTAAACAACTTCATAACAGATTAAACATGGCTATTAAAGCCGAAGTTCCCGTAACAAATTATGGTATGGCCATTGCATATGTCCAGGGAATTTATAAAAGGGCTATTGCGCCTTTTGTGAAGGGAATAAATGAGACAGAAATGTACCTTTAAACCTTAGAACCTGAAGTAGATAAACGGCATTATCTCAGTTGTCTTCAGCTGATATAACATAACAGCTATCAGCATAATTACGGCGAACTGCGCTACAACCGGGATCCTGATGAAGACCCCGCGATATGACTCCTTAACTCTTTCAGGAAGATAATGAACTATATATCCTACAGCCATAAGGATGAATACGTTACCGTACGCCGGGAGCACAGTCGTGTAGGAACCCGGCGAAAAATTCTGACCAATCTGTCTCAGCATAATAAATACATTATCCATGGTCTCGGCCCTGAAAAAGATCCAACAGAAGCTGACAAACTGGAAGGTAATAAAAATGCCAATAATCCTTCCCAATCGTCCGGTCTTAAACCTGCTTCCGGTAATGGAATCCCATATCCTGTTTATGACCAGCCCGATTCCATGCAAAGCACCCCAAAGTATAAATCTCAGGGAAGCTCCGTGCCATAAGCCTCCAAGCAGCATTGTGACAATGAGGTTGATATAGGTTCTGATTCTCCCTTTCCTGTTGCCTCCGATTGAGATATAGAGATAATCTTTAAGCCATTGTGAAAGCGAGATGTGCCATCGCTTCCAGAAATCGGTAATACTCGTTGCTTTGTAAGGTGAGTTGAAATTGACGGGCAACCTGAATCCAAGAATAAGTGCAACACCTATCGCTATGTCAGTATATCCTGAAAAATCGCAGTATATCTGCAGTCCATAGCCGTAAATCGCCATCAGGTTTTCGAAGCCCGAATATAATGAAGGCGCATCAAATACCCTGTCAACAAAATTAACTGCAATGAAATTTGAAATTATAATCTTCTTGATCAAACCTTTGGAAATCATAAATAAGGCATGACCATACTCGCGTTTAGTAAGATGAAATTTCTGATAGATCTGGGGTATGAAAACCGATGCTCTTACAATAGGACCTGCCACAAGGTGAGGAAAGAAGGAAACATAAAAACCAAAATCAATAATGTTCCTGACCGGTTCCATCTTCTTTCTGTAGACATCAATTGTATAACTCAGTGACTGGAATGTGAAGAACGATATCCCAACAGGAAGTATTATATAACTTATATCAAAAGATGTTCCAAGTACAGAGTTGGAAAAAGCAGAAAGCAGATCATATACTTTCAGATCAGTACCAAGAAGTTCATTTAAAGATTCTGCAATGAAGCTTGCATACTTAAAGTAGGCCAGGAGACCCAGGTTTGAGATCAGGCTTAACAGAAGGTAAAACTTTCTGCTCCATCTTCTGCCGGCTCCATGAATAAGCAGTGCACATGTGTAATCAACTACAGTGACAAAAATGAGAAGAAAAAGAAATAATCCTCCTGTTTTGAAATAGAAAAAAAGACTTACAAGGAAAAGATATACATTACGTAAAACCAGTCTCCTGTAAACCACACTATAACCTAAAAGCACAAACAGAAAGAATACCCAGAATGCCGGAGAGGTGAAGATGAAGGGAGTGGCGGGGTTATAACTCAGGACCAGTGAGCGCAGGGTTGAAATGAGTGTTTCTGCAGGTTTCGGAGGAGGTGCAGGGTGCAGGGTGCTGGGTGCAGGGTGCAGGGTGCTGGGTGCAGGGTGCAGGGTGCTGGGTGCAGGGTGCAGAGAAAGAAGAGTATCCTCAGTTACAGTGTCGGGAAGAGTGAACTTTGCCTGAAAAAGCAACTTTGAAACAGTATCGGCTCCCTGGTAAGTAAAATGGACATAATCTCGCTGGAAAAGAGGTGGCTTTTTCCTGGACCATCTTTCAGCGGAGGAAATCCCGCCCATAGCTTCATAACAATCCCAGAAGTCAACAACTGCTTTTTCACTGGCATTTTTTTGTGCATCCCGGATCTTAGTTATGTTAGGAAAAGACTTAATGCTGTCACCTTCCCTGAATGCAATATCTGTTAGACTGATAACAAGGATCCGGGCCCCGGGAGATATCTTTTTCAATAATGATAGTTGACGAACGAGACCGTTTTCATAATAAGAATAATCCTCTCTTATATTTCTTACCACATTAAGTCCGTACTGAAGAACAAACAGATCAGGTTTTAGCATATCATAAATCTCCTTCAGGTTTTTTTCACCTACCATTGTGAATTCCATGCCAGCACTGCCTCTTTGAGCAATATTGTCCACGACAACTCCCTGGTTACTTTCGATGCTCATTCCATAAATATCCGGGCTTGCAAATCCCTTAAATTCAATCCGGAGATCTCTGGGTTTATTTAGTTTTATTGCCAGTTCACAGATTTCTCTGCCAACCTGAAGTGTGTCCAGACTGATCTGTTTATCTCCCTCACTTACTCTGACAAACACAGGTTCCTGGGTATTTTTATAAAATATGCGAAGGTTGTCATAGATAGCAACCGCACTATCGGCATATGCTGAGGGCACAATCCTTACTGATGCCTGTACAACTGCATCTGATCTGACTCCGCTGGGCAGATATCTGCAGATAGTCATAAATGGTCCAAGATCAGCGGACCCGATCTCACCATTTTTAAATGAGAGGTAGTTATACCTCTTCCAGTTGGAAGATGATCTGAGGAAGATTGACCTGGTGTACATTACCGGCATAAGCGGAAGGAATAGTCCCGGTCCTGTCCCTTCCCTGCCTTTCCTGAGTGATTGTCTGAGAAAGGAGGTAATTCTGTCTCCTTCAATCTGGGAATCACCATAATACATTATTCTGACCTGACCTTTTGCCTGCATTGTTGAATCAATAGCTTCTGACAGCCCCCCCTGCTGAGAGGAATGAACCCCCTGCCTGGAGGATTGAATCCGGATGCTGTCTGGTGTCGCTGTCTTAAGACTGTCAGACAGTACCGGAGATATTTTTGGTTTTTTCAGGGAATCCGGTTCCGAAGGAACTGCATCTTTTTTGAGGAGCAGATCTGATAGTTTTGCCGGTATGAAAACATTTAAATCTGGCAACCGGACATAACCCGGTATAATATAATAAAGACCTGTAAAACAGGTCAGAAAGATCAATAAAAGTAAAAATGACCTAAATGGGCGCATATGTTACCAAAAGGATCAGCTCTTCTTCTTTATTTTAAGCTTTTGACCCACCTGTATCTTACCCGGATCTGATATACTATTTAACGACAAAACATCCGTGGCTGAAACACTATCAAATTTTTTCACAATATCCCAGATGGTGTCTCCATACTGAACAATATAAATAATATATTCTGAATCTGACAATGAAACCGAAGTTGTATTTGGAACAGGATTATTTACCTGGATGCTCTTTCCTACCAGTGCCTGTTTTTCGATAAATGACATCGAGTTAATTGCAGTAAAATAATCGGTTTTTGAAGGTTCGACAAAAATGGCTAGCTTTTGGCCCACTCTTATAGTGTTCCCATAAATATCGTTCCAGTATCTCAGGTCACTTAATCCAACCCTGAACCATTCAGCTATGAAACCAAGATTATCACCATCCTTAACTGTGTAATATATCTTGGTTTTTCCCTTAACATCGGGTGAAAGATAAGACGACCGTGTTGGATTAACAGTAAGGTTTCTCTTGTTAAGATAAATATCTGCTTTATAGCTTCTTATTGTATCATTCAGATCTATGAAATCGCCCAGGTGATTCAGAGGAAGTGTGAGGGACAGAGGTTTGGTACTTCCGGGTATTAGTCCTGTCTTATACTGGGGATTGAGCGCCCGTAATTCTCCCAGAGGTATATGCATCACTTCAGATATCTGAGAAAGGTGTATATCCTTGTTTACCATTATTGTATCGGTGGAAACCGGAATATTTATAGGTAAAGGTTGAATGTGATGTTCCGGATAATTGTCTAATACATAGGTTGCTGCTATGTACATTGGCATATATCCTCTGGTTTCACGTGGTAACCTCCAATAGATATCCCAGTAATCTTTCTTGTTGCCAGATCTTCTTATTGCTTTGTCAACATTACCTGGTCCGCAATTATAAGCTGCAATGACGAGAGTCCAGTCGTTGTAGATATTGTACATATCTTTCAGATATTTCGCAGCAGCATGAGTTGCCTTTACCGGATCTCTTCTCTCATCAATGATGGAATTAATAGTCAGGCCGTAAAGTCGTCCTGTACTATACATGAACTGCCACAATCCTGTTGCACCTGCCCTTGAGACTGCATTAGGGTTAAGGGCGGATTCAATGACTGCCATATATTTAAGTTCTGCCGGTAATCCATAGGAATCAAATATATCCTCTATCATCGGGAAATAATAATCCTTGAGGCCAAGGATTGCCCTGAAATCATCCAGCTTTACTTTTGTATATACATGAATACAATTTTTTATGATAGAATTATATGGCAACCTGATTATGGAATTTATATTACTAAGCCGGTTCTTATAGACTGAATCAGAAAATTCAGCAATTACAGAATCATTTTGAAAGATGGCCGGATTATCTTTAATAGCCAGTTTAACATACCATGAGCTGACGAGGCTGTCGAGGTCGCGTGTTATCTTTTCAGCAGCATCATCAGTTTTAATTATAATGGTGTCATTAATGACTGAAGCATTTACGCCCAATGTGGCCATGAATAAAAGAAACAATACTATTTTAACTTTCATTATCCTCATCCTCCTCTAGAAATTTATTCGTAAGCAAAGATTCATTCCTAAACCGGTAAAATAATAATTTGGCACTGGAGCCGGCGCTAAGGTAAGATTTATATTGTCACTTATATCATAATCTGAGAGACTTGCATCAACATTTGCATCAAGAATAGAAACAATATACCACGCTGCAATCCCCATATATGACAGGTCACGGTATTTTTTGTAGTAATCCACCTGTCGTAAAAGTCCGGTTCTTACCCATTCGGCATCAGAAGCATTAGCGGTTTTCGGATAGACCACAGGATCGTAACTTGATTGCGGAACACCCCTTATCAGGTTCACATAACTATTTGTTTGAGGAACGTTGTCAACAAAATCCTGGTATCCTTTTATAAACTTGTTATAACTGGTAATATTAAAAACCACACTGTACCCAAGCGCACCGAATCCTGCATAAACAAGTGGTATTTTCCAGTATTTCCTGTTATATATCTGGCCAAATCCGGGCAACGCAGCTGACAGCATTGTAGCTTTCATCGGTGACAATACCAATTTCTTTTTTGTTTTTGCTGAAACAGCTGTGCTGTCCTGTTTTGTAATTGCAGAAACAAGTGTGGTGTCCTGTGCTGTTACAACATGTTGATACAGCACCAAATAAAGAGTAATTAAAAATATTATGTATTTCCCCGCTCTCAAAGTAATAAACCGGCTTTTTGTTGCCGGTACCTGTAAAATGCCGGGACAAATATAAGTATTTTAGGAGTTCAGTCTGTCAAATACTCCTAAAATACGCTCCATCTCTTCAGGGTTGTCGAACTGGATAACAATTTTACCAACCCCCTTATCGTTAATCCGGAATTTTACTTTAGAGGAGAATAATTTCTCAAGATGGATTGAGAGCTGTGTGAAATCTTCATTAAGTTTCTTTTTTTTCTCAACTTTCGAAGGATCCTTCAGATTTTCTGACTGAAGAGTTCTTACAAGTTCTTCCGCACCTCGGACAGAAAGGTCATTGTCTATTATCTTATAGTAAACCTTTATCTGTTTCTTCGGATCTTCAATATTTACGAGTGTGCGGGCATGACCCATGGTGACCTGCTTGTTCTTTATGCCGAGCTGGATTTCGGGAGGAAGTTTTAAAAGGCGCATATAATTGGCGACTGTAGATCTCTGTTTACCAACCCTGTCACTAAGCTGTTCCTGGGTAAGATTGCATTCTTCAACCAGTCTCTGGTAACTGATCGCTACTTCAACCGCATCCAGATCTTCGCGCTGAATATTCTCCACCAGTGCAAGTTCCAGCATAGCCTGATCGTCCGCAGTTCTGATAAAAGCAGGAACATGCGTAAGACCTGCAAGTTTTGCTGCTCTCAGCCTTCTTTCACCTGCAATAAGCTGATACCTTCCGCCGCCAGTCTCCCGAACAGTAAGAGGCTGAACAATTCCAAGCTGCTTTATTGAAGTGGCCAGTTCCTGCAATGCCTGTTCATCAAACCGTGTTCTTGGCTGAAATGGGTTGGCATCAATCGATTCAATGGCAATCTGAAGGTTCGCCTCTACTTTTTTCTCAAGCACTTCTTTTTCAACTCCTTCAATAAGAGCACCCAATCCTCTACCCAGGGCATTTTTCTTAATCATATCCACCTTACTTAACAGTTAAATGTTTAAACCTGAGCTCTTTTGATCTCGTTCTTCTCTAACAATTCTTTAGCAAGACTGAGATAATTAACCGTACCTCTTGATTCTGCATCATAAAGGATGGCAGGCTGCCCAAAGCTAGGCGCTTCAGAAAGCTTAACATTCCTCTGAATAACAGTCTTGAATACCATCTGCTGAAAATGCTTGTTTACCTCATCAGCAACCTGATTTGAAAGTCTTAACCTGGAATCGAACATTGTAAGAAGGAATCCTTCAATCTCAAGCTCAGGATTAAGGTTACCTTGTATTATCTTAATTGTATTCAGCAGTTTCCCAAGACCCTCCAGAGCAAAATACTCACACTGAACGGGTATAATAACTGAATTAGATGCAGTGAGAGCATTTACAGTAAGCAAACCAAGGGAAGGGGAACAGTCAATCAGGATATAATCAAAATCATCTGCAACTGCAGCAATTACTTTTTTAAGTACCTTTTCCCTTTCCGGTCTCTCAAGCATTTCAATTTCAGCACCTACCAGATCAATGTTTGAAGGCATCACCATAAGATTCTCAACTTCACATTTCATGAGAGCTTCCCTCGGGTTCTTGCCATCAATCAGACAATCATAAAGTGTACAAGAAATCTGGCGAGTGTCAATCCCGATGCCTGACGTCGAATTAGCCTGAGGATCAGCATCTACAATCAATACCCTTTTTTCAAGGGCGGCAAGACTTGCTGCAAGATTGATAGCTGTTGTTGTCTTCCCTACTCCGCCTTTCTGATTCGCCAGTGCTATTATCCTTCCCATCTTTATAACGTGTATTTCTGTTGTTAATTTTGAGCTTCAAATTTACTATTTATGAACCATCACCACGGAGAGACTTCGGTGTAATTGTAAACATTTTTTTTGGGGTTTTCAACATCTTATTAACATAAATAAACTGCTATTTATCCGCATTATTTTAATTTATCTCCTAAATTTCCATCTTTGCTCTGGAATTAATTGTTTACAACTCTTAAGTATCAAAATATTTAAGGTGGAAGAGGGAAAGTGAAAATAGAAAATCTAATTAGAATGGATAAAAATCCCAATGATGATAAATGGCTGGTTATCGTTAATCCTAATGCAGGAAATGGAAAAGGTAAAAAAGACTGGAATAAGATATCATCACTTCTGGAAAAGTACTCTATCAGCTTCGAAGCAATATTTACGGAATCTAAAAGCCATGCTACCAGGCTTGTGATTGACAGTATTTCATCGGGTTTCAGGAAAATAATTTCTGTTGGAGGCGATGGCACTCTAAACGAGGTAATAAATGGTATTTTCTCGCAGATTTACTGTCCGACCTCTGATATTACTCTTTCACTTATTCCGGTTGGAACAGGAAATGACTGGGGAAGAATGTTCGGGATTCCTCTTCTTTATGAGAGCGCCGTAAAAACGATATGCGCAGGAAAACACATTCTGCATGACATTGGCAAAGTAAGCTACTTTAATGGCAGCAAACAGGAAATCAGATACTTCATCAATATCGCAGGATTAGGGTTCGAAGCAGCTGTTGTAAAGAGAACAAATATTCAAAAAGACAAAGGGAGAAGCAACAAGGCGATATATTTCTATAATCTCCTGATGAGTCTTATTTCATACAAAAATACTGATGCTGAATTATTGATAGATGGACAGGTAATAAACTGTAAGGTCTTTTCCATTAACGTTGGTAATGGAAGATACTGCGGGGGTGGAATGAGGCAAACACCGGAAGCATTACCTGATGATGGACTACTCGATATAACAGTTATAAACGGAATGGGCAAGATTGAAATAATAAGGAATTTACCAATACTATACGATGGTACAATCCTTTCTCATCCGAAAGTAGATGGGTACAGAACAACGAATCTTCAGGTCAAATCGAAAAAGCTTCTTTATGCTGAAGCTGATGGTGAATCAATCGGACATACTCCGGTTGAATTTAGCATAATCCCCGCCGGAATAAATATTGTGTATGCTACAAGGATCACTCAGTAATCCTGATTTCAAATAGTTTCGGCCAGTTTTTCCCTGTGACAAAGATCCTCTTGCCCACCTGATCATAGGCTATCCCATTGAGAACATTTACTTTAGTATCAGTAGCCGGATCATTCAGAATTTCCTTCAGATCAATATATGCTATAACTTTGCCGCTTGAAGGGTCAATCCTGGCTATAAGATCGGTATTCCAGATATTTGCCCAGATCTCACCATTAATAAATTCAAGCTCATTCAGCTGGTCGACCTTTTTTTCGTTATCATAGACTTCTATTTTCGAGATTACGCTGAACTGATCCGGATCCATATAATAAAGCACATTGGTTCCGTCGCTCATAACCAGCTTATTACCTACAGTTGTCAGGCCCCATCCCTCAGTTTGATAAAAAACCTTATTAATTTGCTTCAAGGTTGATTTATCGTAAACAAAACCCACCTTATTCTGCCATGTTACCTGGTAGAGCCTCTCCCCCAAAATTGCTATTCCTTCTCCAAAAAGAGGTGATTCAAGGTTTACCTGAAACAAAACCTTCCCTGTTTCAGGCTCAACTTTTCTTAAACTGCTTGATCCGGACTGCCCTGTGCCCTCGTAAAAAACTCCATTCTCATAAACCAGGCCCTGTGTATAAGCATCTTTGTCATGAGGGTATGTTTTGATGACTTTATAGCCATCCCTTTTAGGCTTTATATCCGAATAAACTACCATAAACCTGGTAATGGTCTGAGGCTGGTTTCCTGTTTTATATGCAACAACCTTAAGTGACTTTCTGCCGGTTTTATTTACAAGTGCTGAAGGAACTGTGCATTCCCAGGGCAATTTTTTCAAAACAGATACTATCTGACTGTCGAACCAGATCCTTACTGAATCGGGACCATTTTTATTTTCAGGTGACAAGACTATCCTGACCGGCCCATTGAGCTTTAGTTCTGCATTTTCCTCAGGTGAAACTATCCTTATCAGATTCAATAATGGTTCTTCAGGAACTGCTGAAACTGTTTCAGCCTTTGTTTCAACTACCCGGCCCGGTCTTCCTGAACACGATAATGTCCAGGTAACCAGCAATGAAACTGTCAGACTGATGAAAAACTTCAGGTAATCAGTTTTCATTATTTTTCGTTTTTCTGCTAAAAAGTCTTAAAAATGCATTTCTCCTGTTGTTGGCTATTCTTTTCTCTGCCAGCTTTTCCTGAAGCTCATATGGATTCAGTACCTGCCAGACTTCACTCCATCCGGGAAAACCGCCGAGGTTTTTATCATCGATATAAATATCTGCATCTATCTTCCTGCTAACTGTCTCATCCATCACCTCTTCAGGATAGTTCTTGTTTATTGCATAAAACTCGATGCCGTTATTTTTACAATACTCCACTGCCTCCTGAAGTTCTTTGCCAGTACGGAAAGTCCACAGGATCAGCCGGGCACCTTGTTTCTCCAGTTCTTTCAGAGTTCTGAAGGCAAATAGCTTTTCTTTCCCAATTTTAGGATATTCGTGTTCAACAATTGTTCCGTCAAAATCAACTGCAATTTTTATATTTTTGAACTCTTCCATCGATCGATTTTATGAAGAGGTAAATTTATCAATTTTTTGGGAATGGAATGAGTCTTTTGCATTCTATAAAATCATTTCCAGATTGGGCCAGATGAATCTGAAATTTATCTTATTTTTGTTTTCCCGGTATGAGATTTACTAAATATGAGACACCTGCCAAATTTTATTACTTCTCTTAATCTAGCTTCAGGATTTATTTCAATAATATTTATAATCAGCGGAGACATAAATACAGCCTCATGGCTGATCGCTGCTGCGATGGTATTTGACTTCCTCGACGGATTTGCAGCCAGAGCACTGAAAGCGTATTCCGCCATCGGAAAAGAACTGGATAGTCTGGCAGATGTGGTAAGTTTTGGAGTTGCTCCCGGATTAATAATCTATCACCTGTTGCACGCAGCGCTTTCCCCTGGTTCTCAAACTATTTCCGGAATTTCGGGTTTTACATCACTTGTTCTTCTTATTGTCCCGGCCATAATGCCGGTTTGTGCAGCTTTGAGGCTGGCTATATTCAATCTCGATGTGACGCAAACAACCTCCTTTAAAGGATTACCAACCCCTGCCAATGCCCTTGCTGTTATCTCAATTGTAATTGGCAGTTACTATTCCGGTTCTGCTTTTCTTGCCTCATTACTTGTATCACCTGTCTCATTGATAATATTATCATTAACCTTATCTGTACTGATGGTAACCAGAATTCCTCTGTTCTCACTTAAATTCAGTAGTTTAAATTTTAAAGGCAATGAAGAAAGGTATATAATGATTTTTATATGCGCAGCTTTAATTGTGATATTCGGCATAGTCAGTATACCTCTTATTATTCCGGTTTATATCCTGGTCTCCCTTGTTACTCTTCTCTTCTGAACGGTTTCCGGCATGCGGCATGCGATGTGCGGCTTAATATATGTGTTCGTCAGACTCCATCTCTTCAGAAGTGATTTTCTTACTGTTAACAACCTTCCATGCAAACCAGATATATCCCAGAACAAAAGGGATGATTAAAGAAACTATGAACATTGTCTTCAGCGTGAACAGGCTGGAAGAAGCATTTCTCCTGTTTTCAGCGTTGCAACACCCAAATTTTAATTCTAAATGGATATCATTTGCTATTCCCAAAAATATATTTGCTAATGAATTAAATTTCAACCATTTAATGTAATATTCCGGTGCGCTGCACCTTTGTCCTCGAGAACAAACATTTTTCTACAAATATTATGGTGCTCCGCACCTTGGATCCTCACACAATTATTTATCTGCAATTAGTTTGATGTCTGCATATTCTGGGCCTAATATTAAGCGGCAGAGCCGCATAATATTTGTAGAAATGCATTCGAAACACATAACCAATAGGTGCAGAGCACCGCAATATTTAATCCCAATTATAAATATCACTAAAAAATTCAAACAGGTATTCCTCTTTAAATTCAATATTATTCTTTACAAGCATTTCTAAATATTCTTCTCTGAATGGCTTTGTTTTGTGATGTTCTTCCTGGGTTAAAATATACTTTGCCACAATGTCAATTTGAGAGCGGGAATATGTAAATGCTCCATAGCCTTTTTGCCATTCAAACTTAAATTTAGATAACTTTCCCCCTTTTATCCATGAATTGGATGATGTTTTAATTTCTTCTACCAGATCCGGAATCAGTTGATTTACATTATATCCGATTAAGATATGTATATGGTCGGGCATTGCACCTATT
Organism: uncultured Bacteroidales bacterium; assembly: GCA_963813405.1. Lineage (GTDB taxonomy): Bacteria > Bacteroidota > Bacteroidia > Bacteroidales > VadinHA17 > LD21. The sequence continues at coordinate 112,511 of CAWEYU010000005.1, read as the reverse complement.
GCCAGCATTTTATGCCGATGATTTTGAACAATTCCTGTAATATACTTTTCCAACTCACATTTCCATTCTTTTTTTATTAAGGCATCACGGTTTTTCACCGCAAATACCAAATGAAAATAACATTGAGTATAAGTGTTTGCCATCTGTTTAATATTTCAATTTTCGCGAAACATGCCATAAAGATAGTTTGCAACACCCAAATTCAAAAACTAATCCCCATTTATTAGGTGTTGTAGAAGCTATTTTTAAAAACGTGTAAAACAGGAAGAAAGGTATATAATGATTTTTATATGCGCAGCTTTAATTGTGATATTCGGCATAGTCAGTATACCTCTTATTATTCCGGTTTATATCCTGGTCTCTCTTATTACTCTTCTCTTCTGAACGGTTTCCGGCATGCGGCATGCGATGTGCGGCTTAATATATGTGTTCGTCAGACTCCATCTCTTCAGAAGTGATTTTCTTACTGTTAACAACCTTCCATGCAAACCAGATATATCCCAGAACAAAAGGGATGATTAAAGAAACTATGAACATTGTCTTTAGCGTGAACAGGCTTGAAGAAGCATTTCTGATTGTAAGGGAATTCTGTAAATTGAATGTTGAGGGATAAAATGCCGTACCGTTATACCCTGATATAAGCAAAAGGGCCAGAACAGCCAGTACAGTTCCTGAACCGGTAAACCAGATCCCCCCGGAACTTTTTTTAAGGAAAGAGATAGTTATTCCATAAAGAACACCTGCAACACCTGCAAGAAAAACTATCAGAAGAACTGGCAGTTTGATGAAATTATGCAGATATTTGAATCTCTCCACTGTAATAGTCCCGGTGACTTTGTCTGCAGCAAATCCATCAGAAACAAGTATGGCAACAATAAAAAACAGGAAGCAAACAAGGAATGCAACAGAGTTAAAAAGAAGCTTATTATGAGCACGCCTTCTTATATCTTCTTCATCAATGGAATTTATAATATATAATAATCCGTTTGTCCTTGCCAGGAATAAAACAGAAAATCCTAGTGCCAGGTTCTTAGCATTAACAACAGCTTCAAGACCGTGCCAAGGTGTCTCCCATTTTACCTGATTCATATTGCTAAGGCTGAATTGTGAACCTGTGAAAAAAGTTGCTACAGCGACTCCTATCAGGAATGGTCCCAGAGATCCGTTTAGAAGAAGAAAAAAATCGAATGTCGCCTGACCATAAACATTTGCAGGTTTTGACCGGTATTCATATGCAATAGCCTGCAGAATAAAACTGGAAAGAATTGCCATCCATACCCAGTATGCCCCGCCAAAACTAGTGGAATAAAAAAGTGGGAAGGAGGCAAAAAAGGCTCCGCCGAAGGTTACAAGTGTAGTAAATGTAAATTCCCATTTTCTTCCGAAGGTATTAACGATCATTCTCTTATGCATATCGCTTTTGGGCAGCGAAAAGATAAATGTCTGACCTCCCTGAACAAACATAAGGAAGACAAGGAGGCTGCCTAAAAGCGATACAATAAACCACCAGTAGTTCTGTAAAAAAATATGAGTAATCGTTGTAATCACTATTATTATGTTAATGTTTTGGCCCAGCTTTAATTTGTTTAAGCATAATTGAAATTTCAGCAATAAGCAGTCCTGTGAAAATAAAAGCAAATATCCAGAAGGTGGTCTGTACTGAGCCCGTCTCGATGTTGGTGACTGCCTGGGAGACTGGCATAAGATCCTGAATTATCCATGGCTGACGTCCCATCTCTGCAAGGATCCATCCTAATTCACTGGCAATGTACGTCAGTGGAATTGAAAAAAGAACAACCCTCAGAAACCATCTCTGAGAAAGTATTGTCCCATTGTAAAGAAAGAACAAAGCCATGCTGAAGATTAAGATAAAAAGGAAGCCAAGAATGACCATTAAATGGAAAGAATAGAATGCTACATAAATATCGGGTATTACATCTTCGGGTGACTTAATGAATGCATATCCGAAATATTTAAAATAATTATCTCTGAAGTCTGTGTTAGTGAATTTTTGAGTTAATACTGTAATATTCTCATTATCACCACTCTCCTTAGCCTTCTTATAATCCATTAAGGCCTGATAAGCAACCTTGCCTCTCTCAATTTTTTCAGCTACTGACATTATTCCTTTTTCGGTGTTTCCTTCAATCCGGTCAATCAAACCCGGAACATAAGCATCCTTGTCACCGGCCGTCAAAACCGATAAAAGGTCAGGTATTCCTATTTTGACTGCAAATTCAGGAACTTCCTTTTTGCCTATTTTTATTTCTGATTTTTTTAATATTCCAAAAGCTACCAGTGGAGCGTTCTGTCTGCCTTTCGCAAGAGCTTCAAATGAAACAAATTTGACCGGTTGAACCTTTGCAATATTTCGTGCCGAAGAGTCACCCGTGAATGCAAGGAACAGCGAAGAAGCCAGGCCGAATAATCCGGCAATCAGGATGCTTCGCCTTGCCAGAAGTTCCTCGCGCTTCTTTATGATATACCATGAACTGATCCCCATTACAAACATTGACGCAAGGACAAAACCAGAAGAAATTGTATGAAGAAATTTATCAATGGCAACAGGATTGAATATCACTGCTTTGAAGTCCAACATTTCATTTCTGGCTGTTTCGGGATTGAAAATCATTCCTACCGGATTCTGCATCCAGGCATTGGCTACAAGGATCCACAAGGCAGACAGGCTTGCTCCTGCGGCAACAAGCCATGTTGACACAAGGTGATATTTTTTACTCACTTTATTCCATCCGAAAAACATTACAGCTACAAAAGTTGATTCAAGGAAAAAGGCCAGTATCCCTTCGGTAGCCAGGGGAGCACCAAAAATATCTCCGACAAACCATGAATAATTCGACCAGTTTGTTCCAAACTCAAATTCGAGGATTAATCCTGTTGCAATACCTATTGCGAAGTTAATTCCAAATAGTGTCATCCAGAATCTTGTGATCTTTTTCCACTCCTCGTCGCCTGTCCTTACGTAAACTGTCTCCATAAGGGCAATAATAAATGAAAGCCCCAGTGTAAGCGGTACAAACAACCAATGGTAAATCGCTGTGAGGGCAAATTGTGCTCTCGACCAGTCGACTAGTCCCGGATCAATATTCTCAATCATTTTTATCAGGAGGGATTATTTCATCTTGTGCCAGGCTGGAGGTAATTCTCTGCACTGCTTTAAAGTTGTTGAAAAATTGATGGGCAAAAACCCGCAGGACCGTATATGCCGGAATTCCCAGTATCATCCCCGGGACGCCAGCTGCAAATCCTGCGGCCAGTACAACAATAAAGATCTCAAGTGGATGGGCCCTTACACTGTTTGAGAATATAACAGGCTGGAATACAACATTATCAATCAGATGAACTATTGCCTCAACAACGATCATGTAAGTAATGAGGGGTATTACAACCTCATTAAAATCCTGATTCATATGTGAAGCAATCCCCATTATCAAGGCAATGAACAGACCAAGCCATGGCCCTATGTAAGGAATAATATTTAATATACCCAATATCAGACCCATTACAAGTGCCTGCTGAAAATCTATTCCAACGATAGTCATACCGATCGTAACAAGAATCATTATGCAGGTACTCTGTATCATTATTCCAATAAAGTATCTTGTCAGGAGACTTTTTACAGAGAACAAAGCTCTGGTAACATTATCCATATATTTATCTGGTACCCATATTAATATGGATTCGAAAAACAGCTGCTGGTCTTTCAGAAAGAAAAATGTAATGAATGTTATTGAAAAAATCGCAATAAGAATATTACCCAGTGTGTTAACTGCAGAGCCAATGAAATTTTGTATCAGATTTATGTTGAGGACACCAGCAACCTTTGCAATTATATAACTCTGTATGGAGACTTCCTTTGTTATATCTTTATTAAAGGCCCTGAAAAGATTTTCAACCTTTTTGATCGGACCCTCAATTAGTTGTACAATTCTACCGCTGTCAATTGTTGATAATTGATCTATCTGTCTGGTAACCAGAGGTATAAAGATAGCAAAAAACAGTATTATCCCCCCCCATATCACAATTAATGTACATAGAGCTCCAATAGCCCTTGGAATATGCCACTGCCGTATCCTTAGTTTACAGATCAGATCTACTAAAGGACGTCCCATAATTGACAAAACTCCCGAAACAAGAATATAAACAACAATCTCTCTGAAAAACCAAATCGCTGCCAGGATCAAAAGGACAGCAGCGATGATCAATAAATTCCTCAGCGTTGTATTCATTATTTCAAGATTTAGTAATACAAACCTAATTTAATTTTATGAAAAGTCATAACTGATTATCTCTGCCATTATGTCACTTTAATTTATAACCTGAATGCCATTATGTCGCTTTTCTCGCTTTGGAATAGATATTGAAAGAGTATATAAAAACAAATTTAAAGTGTATAATTTAAAATAACAGGAGGACAAAACCATGTTACCAATGATTACAAGAAGAAGTTACAAACCATTTTTATGGTCGAGCCTTTTTGATGATGATTTTTTCCCGGTAGTTTCACAGAGAAATACTTCTATGCCGGCAGTAAACATCAGAGAAGATGAAAAGAAATTCGTTCTTGATCTTGCAGTTCCCGGAATTGAAAAGAAAGATCTTAAGATCGAAATTAATGAAGATGTCATTACAGTCTCTTCTGAAACCAAGAACGAAAAAGACGAAACCCAGGATGGTTTCAAAAGGAGAGAATTTAGTTATTCATCATTTTGCAGAAGTTTTTACCTTCCCGAAAATGTGAATAAAGAAAAGATTGAAGCTAATTACAAGGATGGCATTCTGACAGTTGCACTTCCAAAAGAAGAAGAAGAAAAGTCTAAAATAAGCAGAGAGGTTGCAGATTTCGTAATCAGAGTTGTACCCCCTATCCCGCCCTGGCGGGATAAATTCCAGCTCTTTTAGATAGTCTATGTTTCGAATATTTAGTTACCCCTTTTAGGGGGCTGGGGGGTAAACTTATTTATCAACACTTTCCTTTAAAACATATGCGGCAAAACGTTTTCCGAATTCCTTAAGCAGCGATGCCTTCTCTTCTCCGGGGAAAAATTTCATTGATCCACTTTCCTCAAATACATTTAACTTCAGATTTCGCAGATTATCAGTTATTATCCTGGATGCTTCACCACTCCATCCATACGAGCCGAAGGCACCTGCCACCTTTGACTTATCTCTTAACGGATTAATAATCGAAAAGAGTTTATATACAGGCAACATTGTATTTTGATTAATTGTAGGAGATCCGACAAGCAATGCATTGGCCAGTACTATCTCCGATTCAAGCTCACCGATTTGAATATTTTCAATATCTAATAAAGTAACCTTCATGTTTTCAACTTCCTGAATTCCGGCAGCAATCTGTTCGGCCATCTTTTTTGTGTATCCGTAAGCAGAAACATAAGTGATCAGGATATTTTTTTCATTACCACCGGCGGTAAGTTTGATATACTCTTTGGCGTAGTTTTCTGTTAAACTTACTATCTCCTTCCATGATTCCCTGTGAACAGGACCATGTCCGGGGCAGATAGTTTCTATGTCGAGGGATTGGATTTTCTCAATGGCTTTGATTGCAAATCTGCTGAATGGTCTTAGAATGATTTTGAAATAATACCTGAATGACTCAAAATATTCCGGTGAGTTGTCAGTAAATAGTTCTTCTGAACAATAATGGGCTCCGAAGAGATCGCAGGTGAACAATATCTTATCCTCAACAAGATAAGTTAACATCGTGTCAGGCCAGTGAAGATTAGGAGCTGAAATGAACTTCAGGGTTTTATTTCCAAGGTCCAGTGTATCTCCGTCCTTTACTACCAGTGATTTAAAAGGCCTGTTAATTATATCGCCGAGATACCTTATGGCATTCCCGCTTCCGACAACAACTGCCGAAGGTGCAATTTCAAGAAGCCTGGCTGTATTTCCCGAATGATCCGGTTCTGTGTGATCAAGAATAATATATTGAATTTCAGAAGGATCTGTAACTGATCTTAATTTTGAAATATGTTTCTCACTGAATTTCTCCTTTGATGCCTCAATTATGGTCTTCTTTTCAGCATTTATGAAATATGAGTTATAGGTTGTACCATAATCGGTACTCATAACAATATCAAAAGTTACTATGTCATAGTCGAGTACTCCGATCCATTTGACATCTCGTGTAACATCTATCACCTTGTCATCTTTCAACCTGACTTTTCCTTCTTTCATAGTCATATCCTGGCAATGATACTTTTGTTTGCTCTTACATGCTGCAGTATTGGTATTTCCATCTCTGTTCCTATCGGAAGGAAGAGATCGACACGTGAACCGAATTTAATGAATCCCAACTCATCACCCTGCCGTACTACCATATCTTTTTTTGCATAAGTAACGATTCTTCTGGCAACGGCTCCGGCAATTTGTCGGACAAGTATCTCAATACCATCATTTGTTTCTATAACAATAGAACTCCTCTCATTGTTCTCCGACGATTTCGGATGCCATGCGACTATGTTCTTACCATGGTTATAACTTACATATTTTATTTTCCCCGATACCGGATAACGATTGCTATGCATATTAAATGGGGACATGAATATTGAAACCTGAAGCCTGTTATCCTTGAAATACTCATTTTCTTCTGTCTCCTCAATTACCACCACTTTCCCATCGGCCGGAGAATAGATAAGATCATGAACAGGTTCAAGATTACGTGTCGGCAGACGAAAGAAAAAAAGTATAAATACATAGAAAAGAAGTGAGCATCCAAGGAAAATCCATTTAAAAAGATTCATATCGTGCCAGAATATCTCAACGATAATATTCAGGACCAGCAAAAGAAGAAACCCAAATGCCAAAATCTTATAACCTTCCCGGTGAATACTCATTTATTAAAAATTTGCACAAAACTAATCAAGTCTGGTCAATCATCCAAAAAGTGAGATATAAAGATATACCAATGGAAATGAAATAATAACCCCGTCGAACCTGTCGAGGAACCCTCCGTGTCCTGGCATTATTGTTCCTGAGTCTTTTACGCCAAGGCTTCTCTTAAGCATTGATTCTACAAGATCACCATATGTTCCTGCTATTGAAACAATTAAGGATACAATCAGCCAACCCTTCCTGTCAAGTACTCCAAGCCAACCGGAAAAAATCCAGGCAATTATGGCAGCAATAATAACTCCTCCGAAAAATCCTTCCCACGATTTTTTGGGGGAGATCCGCTCCAGCAGGTGATGTCGGCCAAGAAATATTCCGATCAGATAAGCACCTGAATCAAATGCCCATATCAGAATAAAAAAACCCAGAATAATTCCCGGGGAGAACTCAACTGAGCCATGGGATAAAAGCGAATCAAGACCCTTCTGATGGCTATCCGTGTGTAAATATGCTGAAAAGGGAAACATTGATATAGGAATTGCCGTATACAAAACAGAAAAGAAAGTGTGGGCTAGTGAATCAAATGGCTTTTCCTCTTTTCTGTAAAGTTCTATTCCCATTATGACAGCCATCATTGGTATGAGAAAAAGAAAGTAGCTGCCGGGCAGGATTCCTGATGCAACAAGTGTTGAAAGAATATAAACCGAGATGCCGGCTATTATTCCGGGAATCATTTGCGGCTTAACCCCGCTGTTCCTGATCATCAGGTAATACTCATACTGAGTTCCGGTCAAAATAACGAGGCCTGTTATAAAAAAAGAAATGGGGTGAAGCCAGAATCCTCCGAGGATGAAAAGCACTATCCAGAAAGCGGTAAAAGTCCGTCTTATAAAATTATCCAAGACTAAAAATCTTTTAAAATTTGTCTTGCACGAATCACATTATCTCTGTGAATGTACAATTCTATCTGACCGAAATTGTAAGCCCTGTCTTTTTTATTAATGGTTACTGCATCTATTTCCACACGTTCCAGTGCCTGTCTGGCGCTTTCAACCTGCAGCTCATCAGGGGATTCAAATATCATCACCCAATCCTTTTCCACTATTCTATTTTTTAGTTTTTGGCTTTTTTGAAGTTTTCTTCAGATCATCTGGCACTTTATCGGCAGAACTTCGTTTGGCCTTGCCGGGCCCGGCTGCGTCCCGGTTCTTTCTGGTTTTGATTTTTTTCTCTGTGGATATTGAATTTTCTTTAACCTTTGTGTCGATTTCTTTCGAAGATTCTTCAGCCATTTTAATAGCGGCCAATTCAACATCTTTTACAAGATCAGCCTTTCTTTTACCGAAAATCCGTTCAAGGTCTTCACTGAATATTACTTCTTTTTCAAGAAGAAGTTCAGCAAGTTCCGTAAGTCCTTTGATATTGTTTTTCAAAACACCAACTGCCCTTTCATAAGACTCCTCAATAATATCTTTTACTTCCTTATCAATAAGTTCAGCAGTTTTTTCACTGTAGGGTTTTGTGAATCCGAAATCACCCTGGCCAGAGGAATCGTAGAAGCTTATATTTCCTACATTTTCGCTCATCCCGAAAAATGAAACCATTGCATATGCCTGTTTGGTTATTTTTTCGAGATCGCTGAGGGCTCCTGTTGATATTTTACCGAAAACCAATTTTTCAGCAGCCCTGCCACCCAGAGCATAAGCCATCTCATCGAGAATCTGTTCGCGTGTGGTAAGCTGTCTTTCTTCAGGCAGGTACCATGCTGCACCCAGAGCCCTTCCACGAGGTATGATAGTTACTTTTACCAGGGGACTGGCATGTTCGAGCAGCCAGCTCACAGTGGCATGACCGGCTTCATGATAGGCGATTGTTTTCTTTTCTACAGGCGAAATAATCTTACTTTTCCTTTCCAGGCCGCCTACAATCCTGTCTATTGCGTCAAGGAAATCCTGTTTTTCAACTATATTCTTATTCTTTCGTGCTGCAATTAAAGCTGATTCATTGCAAACATTTGCTATATCGGCACCTGAAAAACCCGGTGTCTGTTTTGACAGAAAGACGATATCGAAGTCTTTCTCAAGTTTAATAGGACGAAGGTGAACTTTAAAAATAGCTTCTCTTTCTTTCAGATCCGGTAGCTCAACATGTATCTGACGGTCAAATCTCCCCGCACGCAGAAGTGCCCTGTCCAGAATATCGGCCCGGTTTGTGGCAGCAAGGATAATCACACCCATATTCGTTCCAAATCCATCCATCTCAGTAAGCAGCTGGTTAAGGGTATTTTCTCTCTCATCATTAGAGCCGAAATTAGGATTTCGTCCCCTTGCACGGCCAACAGCATCTATCTCATCAATGAAGACAATACATGGGGCTTTTTCTTTAGCCTGTTTAAAAAGATCCCTTACTCTTGAAGCTCCCACCCCGACAAACATCTCCACAAAGTCAGATCCTGAGATTGAGAAAAAGGGAACATTTGCTTCACCCGCTACAGCCTTGGCAAGCAATGTTTTCCCTGTACCCGGAGGGCCGACCAGTAATGCTCCTTTCGGAATTTTACCTCCAAGGTTTGTATATTTTTTTGGATTTTTCAGGAAATCTACAATTTCCATCACCTCTGTCTTTGCCTCCTCAAGGCCAGCTACATCATTGAAATTCAGCTTTATATTGGTATCCTTGTCAAATATCTGAGCACGTGATTTGCCGACACTGAATATTCCACCCGCACCCCCGGTTCCGCCACCTGACATCCGCCTCATAAGGAACAACCATAGAATAAGGAAAAACGCGAGAGGCAATATCCAGCCAAGGATCTCGCCAAAGTAATTTTTGCGGGTAATATACTCAGGATAAAGAATATCCTTATCTTCAATACCGGCGCTTTTCTGAGTTTCAACCAGTAGCGTCTCAAATTTACTTAAATCACCAATGTTATAAGTGAAATTAGGCTTTGGAGCTGAAAGTCCCATTCCGTTTCCCGGTTTTGGTAAATCGGGATATCTCTTGGAATCAATAGCCTCCTTTTTAAGATATATTTCAGCCTGATCTTTATTGACAACGACAATTTTTTCGATGTCCTTCCTTACGATCATATCCTTTATCTGATTTGTCGTAGCCTTCTGAATTGACTTTCCACTATAGAGGATCTGAAAGACCAGGATTGAAACTGCTATAATTGCAAATATCCAGTTCGAATTAAAACGGGGCTTTAGATTCTTGTCCGTTTTCTTTTCAGAATTCTGATTTATATTTTTATCATCTGCCATAAGTCATTATCTTACAATTTTTTATCTACCAGTTTTTCAATACTTGCATCTGCCCAGAGTGATTCTAAACTGTAGAAATTACGGTATTCCTCCTGAAACACGTGAACTATCACATCTCCATAATCTATTAGCACCCAGAAACAGTTTTCCAGCCCCTCCCTGTGAGATGGCTTTTCGCCAGTCTCCTTTCTTACAGTATCTTCAACTGAATAACTAATTGAATCAACCTGCGTTGTGGAACCAGCATGACATATAACAAAATAATCTGTTATTCTGTTTTCAAGTTTTCGCAGATCAATCTTCAGAACGTTTTGTCCCTGCTTTTCAAATATCCCTTTTATCACAGAATCCATCAGGACTACAGTTCCATCCGATCTTTTCTTCATCAATAATTTTAAGTTAATTATTCAGTCGCAAAAGTACAAACATTTATCTGTATTTTTGTAACAGTCATTTACATTTTACAATTAGGATGCCAATCTGATCAACTATATGACAATGCAGTAATAAATAATTCCTTTCTGATTTATCTCATTGATTATCATGATTATAAAAAGAAAATATATTTATTGTGAAAATCTGCCATCAACAAACTCATATGCTGCACAACTGTTGAAGAATGAAGTTGTCCGGGAAGGGACAATTGTTTATACAAACTTCCAGACAGCAGGCCGGGGGCAAGTGGGAAATTCGTGGGAAAGCGAAGAAGGTAAAAACCTGTTAATCAGTCTTATACTATTTCCTTCAACGATTAGTCCGGCCGAACAGTTCATAATTTCAAAGGCAGTTTCACTTGGAATTTGTGATTTTCTCCTTGAGTTTACCACAGATGTTTCAATTAAATGGCCTAATGATATCTACATAAACAATGACAAAATAGCAGGTATTCTCATTGAATCAGCTATCAGCAGGAATGAAATAGAAAGCATGATAGTCGGAATTGGCCTTAACATAAACCAAAGGATATTTAAAAGCGATGTACCCAATCCTGTTTCATTAAATATGATCAACGGAGTAGAATATGATCTTGAAGAGAGTCTCAAAAATCTTGCATCTTGTCTGGATACAAGGTATAAACAACTATTGAAGGAAGGGAGGGCCGGAATTGACAGCGAGTACAACGAAAAACTTTACAGGAAAGGTCAATGGTGCAATTATAGTTCTTCCGGCAGATTGTTTGAAGGAAAAATAGTTTCTGTGGATTCTGATGGAAGGCTGCAAGTTGAGGAGCGTGGTGGCAGGGTATTTGATTATGGATTCAGGGAAGTAGAATTTTTATGATTTCTTTACCATTTGTTAAACTTCTCCATCTCCGAGATCAGCATTTCCATGAATTTTTTAACCGGCTCAACCGCCATTATTTTCAGGACAGGATTGAGGTCAGCCGATAAAATGAGTCTTACTTCAGCCCGTTTTTTCTCATTCTCTGATATATGAACTGAGAGCTTGAAATCATTTTTTTTCAGTGCATCTCCAGAGTATTCAACAAGTGAAAATGGGATTTTCTCCATTATTCTTACGCTGGCTGTACCAAATGGAGGAATCTGAAAGCTGCAATTATCGTCTGAAGCCTGCCAGTTTTTTATATTTCCATCAGGGATGAATTGCTCAAAATTTCTGAGGTTTGTAATAAAACTGAACAGTTCAGAAGTGGTGCAGGTCAGTTTCCCTGTCCTGCTTTCAAATACCATATTATCGGACATTTCTGATTCAATAAGATTATTAATTACCCCATGCAGAGGGGTCAATACGCCATTCTTTCAATGTTTCAACATCAGCCTGAGTTATAGTTCCTGAACTGACGGCAGTTTCTAAAAGTGTGCTGTAATCACTGAGAGTATCAAGAGCACATTTTTCCGATTCGAATGCGTCAGCAGCCTTTTTAAAGCCATAGGTAAAAATAGCCACCATACCCAGGACTTCACATCCCGCATCCCTTAAAGCTCTTACCGCGTTTAAACTGCTTCCACCGGTTGAAATAAGGTCCTCTATTACAACCACTTTCTGCCCTTTTTCATAATATCCTTCAATCTGGTTTCCGAGCCCGTGACTTTTAGCTTCCGATCTTACATAAATAAAAGGCAACCCAAGCTTATCAGCTGTTATTGCCCCGTGGGCAACAGCACCTGTAGCAACTCCGGCTATAAGTTCAACATCAGGATAACGATTTTTTACAATTGTCGAAAAGCAATCACGGATATAGGATCTTACGATGGGAAATGACAGAGTTTTACGGTTATCACAATAAATAGGTGACTTCCATCCTGAAGCCCATGTGAAAGGATTTGATGGTTGCAATTTAATTGCTTTAATTTGTAGTAAGTATTCAGCGATTTTTTTTGCACTATTCTCCATTAGAAATGTATAAAGTTCATTTTGAAAACAGGTTCATAATAATAAGTCCGGAACCCGATCGCTTACAAAAGTACGCCTTATTCCATAAATTTCATGACACAAAGGAACTTTATAAATTAATTTCTGATTTTCAGGCCAATAAGGAAATTTCCGCTATAAATATTTATGGGCCTGACATTAAGTTCATATGGAAGATATTCAGGATTTTTTTCACCGAAGTTGAGGCTGCAGGTGGCCTTGTGAGACATTCTTCCGGAAAATATCTGTTCATAGAAAAGAATGGAAAGTGGGATATGCCAAAAGGGCATATCGAACGAGGAGAGACTCCGGACAATTGTGCCGTCAGAGAGGTGCATGAGGAATGCGGAATATGTAATCATAAGATAATTAAGCCTCTGGAACCCAGTTACCACACATATATGTGGGAAGGCATTTCCTACTTAAAAAAGACTCACTGGTTTTTAATGAGTTACGACGAAGAAATAATTTTCAATCCCCAGACAGAAGAAGGAATTACAAGAGTTAAATGGTTATGGCCGGATGAATTAAACAATATCAGAAGTACTATCTGGCTTTCCCTTAATGATCTTATCAACTCATCTATTCTTAGAACCTGATCTACTTTGATCGGCCATGATTATTCTTTTAATTGTAAGCTCAAGATCCTCTGAAGGATATGGACACGGATCAGCAATTATTTTTCCGTCTCGGTCAAGTAGAAGAAACGAAGGATACATTTTTAAGTCATAGGAAAACTCAAGATCATCGCTTTGGGATCCATCCAGGAAAGTCCAGTTAAATCCACGCTTCTTCATTGATTCCGCTGCATCTTTAAAATTTTTATCTCTAAGTATAGTCATTACCTGAAGATCCCCTGCATATTTGGTCCGCCACATATTGATTATCCCCAATTCAGTTACGGATGCCATATTATCTGACCTTGCAAAACCAAGAAGCAGGTATTTTCCCATGAAATCCTTAAAGCTCATTAGTTTGCCATTAATATTTAACAGAGAAATATCAGGTGGAAAGTTTCCGGGAAGTGAGGAATTTATCTTGTAGAGCAATATTGAAGCAATATTCTTTATAAAATCTGATTCACCTTGTGATTTCATCTGGGAGACAATTTTCCGGATATTTTCTCCCGGAAGATTCCGCTCATAATAATCAGTATTCAAATTCAAAAGAATTACATAATCTGCAAGTTCCCTGTTTGTTATTTTATTATCTCTCAGAATAATTGATTTTAGCTCTTCAAAAGATGCTTTTGCGATAGCCCTTTCAAATAAATCCCTTGAAGGACCTGATGAGATATTGCTGAAATACCCTGAAAACATTTGATCTGCAAGATCAGTAAAGGCCTGATTATAAGAATCAAAGCTGGAATTAATAAACTGAGTTGCTGATGTTTGTACTTGGCTGGAAGAAGACGCAATCAGATTAAGCATTATCATCCTGCACTTCACATAATTGTCATAATATGGCTCCCCTTTTAATTCAGAGAATTTATCGAGTCTGGATATTTGCTTTTGCATCTCATCTTTTCGGTAATTGATGAAAATACTCTCTGCGACAAAATTGAAAACCGGATTATACTCTGAATCAAAAATCCTGAGAAGGTTGTTAACATCTTTCTGATTATTTATTACCTCAGGAACCACTTCTGTTTCAATAAAAAAAGGATTCTGCTTCTCACTTTCGGATTTGGGAACATAATCGGGTAATAAAAGTTCGTATGCTCCTCCTTCAGCTACATATAGATGAAAATTATAAATTCCGGCCTTGATAAAGATGATTGCATGTCCGGAGAAAGCCAGATCACATGAAAATTTTCCGCTTTCATCACATTTGACAGTTGAATGGGGTTTGAACCTTTTTGTTATAGGATCGGTTTGCTGGAAGAACCTTAATTCAACATTTTTATATCCTGTTCCCGATCCTTTTATTTTGATAGTCTGCCCGGTTATAACGACACAGAAACAGAGAAGTAAAAGAGAAACAACAGGTCTAAATACCTTCATCTCCCCTGTATGATTTAAGATCTATTGAAGAAGGGACAAATCTGGAAGCATCACCTCCGCTTCGTATAATATCTTTTACAATCGAAGAATTTATGTGCGAATGTTCAGGTACCGTCAGGATAAAAACCGATTCTATATCGGGAGCCAGAACCTTATTAACCTGGGCGATTGCCCTCTCGAATTCAAAATCAGCAGATGTTCTCAGTCCTCTTAGCAGAAAGCCAGCGTTGTTCTCCCTACAGTAATCAACTGTAAGTCCCTCATAATGATCAACTTTTATTCTGGGTTCGGTCCGAAAAACTTTACTTATCATCTCTTTCCTTGTATTTATCGGATAGAAGCTTTTCTTAAGTGCATTTGCCCCTACTGCAATGATTATTTCGTCAAACAGGCTTAGGGCACGTAATACTATTGCTTCGTGACCTACAGTAAAAGGATCGAATGATCCCGGGAAAACGGCAATTTTTTTCATTGTCACTCTTATTAGAATCTTATGCTACCCTTATCAGAGTTTATTCAAATGATATTTTCTTTGGATTTTTTACTTTTTGTTTAAGAAGTGATAGTCCCAGAACATCCATTATAGATCTAACATAACTAAACTTTAAACCCTTGATATAAATATCTTTAATGTCTTCAACATCTTTTCTGTTCTCTTCTGAAAGAATAATTTCCTTAATACTCGCCCTTTTGGCAGCCAGAATTTTTTCTTTGATTCCGCCTACGGGTAACACTTTGCCACGAAGGGTAATTTCGCCTGTCATGGCAATATATTTTTTCACTTTTCTTTGAGTAAATGCCGATGCAATGGAAGCGGCCATTGTAATTCCGGCAGAAGGGCCATCTTTTGGTATTGCTCCTTCAGGGACATGTATATGAATATTCCATTTTTCGGAAAAGTTATCAGGAAGATTAAGCATCTCCGTATTTGATTTGAGATATTCAAGTGCAATAACGGCCGATTCTTTCATGACATCACCGAGATTTCCCGTAAGCGTGAGTTTTCCTGTTCCTTTGCTGAGGCTGGTTTCGACGAACAGGATCTCTCCTCCTGCCGCGGTCCAGGCCAATCCGGTAACAACACCGGCCTGATCATTTCCTGCATAAAGATCGCGGGAATATTTTGGAGGTCCCATAATTGCTAAAAGTCCTTTTTCAGATAACTCGGTTTCATATGTGGATTCTGAAGCAATATCTTTTGCCCTTGACCTGACTATTTTTGCCAGTCGTTTATCGAGTTCCCTCACACCCGATTCCCTGGAATATTTTTCGATCAGGTGCTCCATAACTTTTCGATTAATCTTAAGTTGATCTTCTCTGACACCGTGATTATCAAGCTGTTTTGGGAGCAAATGCTTTCTTGCGATCTCCAGTTTTTCCTCAACCAGGTAGCCGGAAATCTCAATAAGTTCCATCCTGTCGCGCAATGCAGGGTTTATCGTAGAAAGAGTATTAGCTGTTGCTACAAAGAGAACTTTAGAAAGGTCATATTCCATCTCGAGGAAGTTGTCGAAAAATGTGCTGTTCTGCTCAGGGTCAAGAACCTCGAGCAGTGCGGAAGAAGGATCTCCCCTGAAATCCTGGCCTACTTTATCTATTTCATCGAGAATAAAGACCGGATTCGATGATCCTGCCCTTTTAATATTCTGAATTATTCGTCCGGGCATTGCGCCTATATAAGTTTTACGATGGCCACGTATTTCAGCCTCATCATGAAGTCCTCCTAATGACATTCTGACATACTTTCTGCCAAGTGATTTGGCAACAGATTTTCCAAGGGATGTTTTTCCGACCCCGGGTGGACCATAGAGGCACAATATTGGTGATTTAAGATCGCCTTTAAGTTTTAGAACAGCAAGATGTTCAAGGATTCTTTCCTTTACCTCATCGAGTCCAAAATGATCATTGTCAAGCACCTGTCTGGCATGATTGAGGTCGAGATTATCTGTTGAATACTCATTCCATGGCAGGTCGAGGAGAGTCTGAATATAATTTACCTGCACAGAATATTCAGCTGCTGCAGGATTTAATCTGTGAAGTTTATCAAGTTCCTTATCAAATATCTTTTTTACTTCAGCATTCCATTTTTTTGCATCAGCCTTTCTTTTATACTCTTCGATCTCCTTTTCACCCGGATTTCCTCCGAGCTCATTCTGAATGGTTTTCATCTGCTGATGGAGCAGGAACTCTCTTTGCTGCTGATCAAGATCACTCTTCACCTTCGATTGCAGCTCACTCTTCAGCTCCAGGATTTGT
Source organism: uncultured Bacteroidales bacterium (assembly GCA_963813405.1). Lineage (GTDB taxonomy): Bacteria > Bacteroidota > Bacteroidia > Bacteroidales > VadinHA17 > LD21. The sequence continues at coordinate 95,740 of CAWEYU010000005.1, read as the reverse complement.
ATCTCCTGTACAAGGAATTCAAGCAACATGTAGCCTCTGTCGCGCATACTGCCAACCTCAAGAAGTCTCTGCTTATCCTGGATTTTAATATCTGTGTTGGAACAGATGAAATTAATAAGATATGTGTTATTCTCAATATTTTTAATAGCAAAAGATGCTTCCGGGCTTATGTTGGGATTGAGTTTTATTATCTTAATCGACAAGTCTTTAAGTGATCCGACTATTGTATCAAAATCACTGCTTGCTATTTCAGGTTTATGTTCCGGCAACGGTCTCACCTTCGCAAGGAAATATGGATCGTCAGAGACCATCTCGCTGAGCATCATTCTTTTTCTTCCCTGGATGATCGCAGTTGTCGAGCCATCGGGCATTTCAAGAAGCTTGACAATCTGTCCGATAGTCCCGACAGGATGAAGATCGTCGAACCGCGGATTTTCAATTTCAGGATCTTTCTGGGCAGTAGTACCAACTATCTTATCAGTTCTGTAGACTTCTTTGATAAGCTGTATAGATTTTGGCCGGGCTATTGATATAGGAAGAACTACACCGGGGAAAAGAACAGTATTCCTGAGAGATAGGATTGGAATTATTTCCGGAAACTCCATATCCTCGAGGTCTCCGTCATCACCATCGGCAATAATAGGTATTAAATCCCCTTCACCGTCAACAAGGTCAGGAAATAATATACTTGTAGTCTGTTTCCTGAATTTCTTTTCCATACTCTTTAATGTGGGCAAAATTACATATTTCTTAATTAAACTGAAAGTCAATAGAAATGTTAGATCTGCAATGACTGTGCCAAAAAAGAATAAAAAAAAGGGGCTTTTGAGACAGCCCCCTTATAAATAACAGAGTATTATTTCTTTTTTCCCTTGAGATCTTTATACCGGTTCATAAATTTATCCACTCTACCGGCAGTATCCACAAGTTTCATTTTACCAGTATAGAATGGATGAGATGTATTTGATATCTCAAGTTTAATGAGAGGATATTCATTGCCATCTTCCCATTTTATGTTTTCCTTTGAAGGGGCAGTTGTTTTACTCAGGAAAGAATAACCATTCGACATATCCTGAAACACCACTAATCTGTAATTGCCCGGATGTATTCCCTTTTTCATTTCGCCTTTTTTTTATAGTCTTTTGATATCAATATTCTGCCTAATATTAGGGTTTGCAAAAGTAATGAACATTTTTCAAAATACAAATGGAATTCAAGAATTATTAAAAGAACTACCCGGATTATTGATCTTTTTGAAGCCTCTCAGCTATCTCTTCCATATATCTTCTGAAAGCCAATTCTTTATTAATCATGTATCTATATGTCAGATGGGTTTTGGTTTTTGTGGCTCCGAGAGCTTCATAAATGGCTATCATTTTAGGATTAAAATCTCCAACCCATGAAAGTTCCAGTTCCTTGTACCACCTCTTGTTCCTGAAAACATTATATAGCTGCAGGAATATCGCCGATTCGATACCACTGTTCTGATAAGATGGATGAACTCCACCGGCAACGGCTCTCATCCAGGTCATTTTATGTGTGTATTTAAAGTATAAGAATCTCAATTTATTCCAGAGATGAAGTCTGCCATTGAAATGTTTTATAATCTGATTCAGATCAGGATAAAGAATAAAAAATGCTATTGGCCGGTCGTAATAATAAGCAAACCAGATAAGTTCCTCATCAACAAAGCTTTTTGCCCTGGTGATTGCCCCATCAAAAAAAGCCGGATCAAGGGGTGTAAAATCCTCTTTGAAAACCGACCAGGCTGAGTTGTATATTTCAACCAGATCATTTATATAACGGCTTTTATTGCTGAATTCAAAATGACGGAAGGAGTACCCAGGCCTTCTGGAAAGCCAGGCTGCAATTTTCATCATACGTGAGGGGAATTCATTTATTTGATTATCCGGCCTCCGGACAGTGACATGATACGAATATTGTTCAAAATATTTTTTAAATCCATATTCCTCAAAAAAGATCTGGTAGTACTTTTTATTATAAGGCATTCCAAAAACCTGTTGCATGAAACCTTCGACCAGAAGTCCCCAGTTGTTATCATTCTCTCCAAAATTTATAGGTCCGTCCATTGCCTCAATCCCCTTTGATACCAGCCAATTCTTCGCGGTATCGAACAGGCTGAATGCAGCCTCCCTGTCGTCGATAACTTCAAAATAACCGATCCCGCCGGTTGGCTGGTTATTTGCTTTTGATCTTTGGAGATCGATAAATGCAGCTATGCGCCCTATAGTATTTTGTTCACCGTCTTTCAATATCCAACGCACCGCCTCTCCATGTTTAAAAGCCTGATTTTCAGAAGGATCAAACACAGCTTCCACCTCTGCATCAAGAGGTGCGATCCAATCGGGATCATTCTTATATAAATCCCTGGGGAACCGGAGAAATTCCTTCCTGTCAGCAGGCTCTTTGACCTCGAAAGTTTGCATTTCCTTATTGAATATTGATTATCTGGTGGTCAATTAGAATAAAGAGAATTGTAATAAGAATCGAGTAGACGGCATATACTTTTACCGGGATATATTCCGAAGGTTTGATTTTCATCTTTATCCATACATAACCTGCAAGGATCATTTTTTCAAGAATATAGACTGCCAATGTTGCAAGTGCAACACCAACAACACCCAGTCCTTTCCCCCCATAGAACCCGGCAAGGTAAATGCTGAGAGGAATATTGATTGCCAGTTCAATCACTGCGGCAATAAGTGTTATATGCGTCTTTTTCCTGCCTATTATAATAGTTTGAGGAAAGACCAGCCTGGGTATTATTAAAAGAGTATAAATCATAAATACGTCGGCGCTCCTTAAAAAATCGGATGTGAACATTCTTGGATATATCCATTTCGCAAAGAGCAGCAATAACATTGCTGTAGGGAAAAGCAGGTGCATCAATCTTTTCGATTTAGCTTTGATTTTTGCCAGAGACTCTTTCATTTGCACCCTGGTGGAGAACTCAGGAAGCATTGCATTGCTCAGACCATTGGCAAGTGCCAGAACCAGGGGAAACTCTTTAGCGCCATACCTGAAAGTGGCAAAAGAGGCCGGATCATTAAATAATGTCATCAAGATCAATCCGTCTATATATTGTGCCGAACCGCTTATCAGTGAGGTAATTATCAGTGGAAAAGCAAGGTAAAGGTGTTCCTTCATGAAGGGAATTGAAATTCTCATTTCAGTATACCTGCGCAGCAGAATAATGAGCCAGATCCATCTTATCGCGGTGATTCCCAGCAGTCCGTAAATTGACCATATAATCTCTTTCCCTGCAAAAAAAGGAACGAGTATCAATATAAGCTGAGCAGCATAAGTCATATATCCATACTGGAAAATACGGTGTGATCTGTTGTTCAGAAGATAGATATATTCAATAAGGCAAACCGGGTTACTAAGCAAAAGGTAATATAGAAGCAGATTAATATATGGCACGTTGCCGGAGAAATTATAAACTCTGACACTCCCCTTAATGGATTCTCCGATAACAAAAAACAAGAGGCTGAAGAAGCAAAGCAGAAGGAAAGCGTTAAAAATTACAGGTGATTTTCCATTATCAGTTTCACCAACTCTTCTGTAAGTTTTATTTCGGTGATATAAAGGGAGCAGAGACTGAATTATACCTGTGACCCAGAAAAAGCTTAGCAGACTGGCAATAAAGAGAAAGGTCTCCCACGAACCAATTTCGGCCCGGGTCAGATGACTTTTCGCAAAAACAATGCTAACTACGAGGAAGACAACAAAACGCAGCAATTGAAAAAGTTGCAATCCCGAGATGTTGTCTATAATTTTTAATTTCTTCAATACTCTGAAAAGAAATTTACTTACATCTGATAACAAATTATAGCCGAAATAATTGTAACAGCCGGTTCATTTCTTTTTGAACCGGTTAAAGATACTAATTGCTTAATACTATGAGAAAAGAATTTCAAAATTTTGTATTATGAAATTTTTGGTCTTATTTTGCTAACCAAATACGGTGGATGTAGTTCAGTCGGTTAGAACGTCGGATTGTGGTTCCGAAGGTCGTGGGTTCGAGCCCCATCTTCCACCCCACCAATAAAAAACAACGAAGGCAATTATCTGAATTTATGATAGTTGTCTTCAGTGTTTTTATAACAATTAATTTCTTCTAATCATATTCTAATTATACGTTGCAAAATACATGTTTTTAATTAAAAAAAGTCTATTGTTCACCCTTATTCTAACTTCCTTAATCACAAGGCTTTTCAGCATTTAAATATAAGTACCCAGTTTTCAGGGCAGGATAGAATAGAAAGTGTCACCTTGGATTATTAAATATTCATTAAAATAATCTCGAAAGTATGTGGAAATTAAGAATTATCTGATTATCCTGATAAAGTTAAAGGGTACGTCTAAGTATGAAGAAAAAAAATTCCCTTTTTCGAGTATATCTTCATCTTCATCTTTGTAGTACCAGTTAATTATGAACTTGTCATTATTTTTCTTGAGATGACTATGTGTAATTTTATGAATTAAGTCAAGTAAATACTTAGTACCGACACTGTTAATATATTCAAGACAAATTTCAACGCAGGTAATTTCAGCAGGATTACAAAAATATTCATCTATCCATTCCTCTATTGGATTAAAGAAGTCCTCGGCATTTTCAGGAATTAACCGACCTGTAAATTTAATAGTCCCTTTCGGTTCAAGAATGACCTCTGGCGTGTTCTTAGAGGGTGATATTATTTGTTGATTTTTACTCAAAGGATAATCTTTTATTGAAAATTGTATTCTGATAAACGTATACCAAAACAATGACCATATATCCAAATTTACAATTTTTTGTGATATCTAATCAATTGTTTATGCCATTTGATTATTCTACAGATATTGGCAAAGTAAATTTAAAATCACTCCCTTTACCTACTTCACTCTCTACCCAAATTTTACCACCATGTCTTTCCACAAATTCTTTACAAAGCAATAATCCCAGACCTGTTCCTGTTTCTTCTGCCGTACCTTTTGTTGTAATAACTTCTGACATATCAAACAGTTTCTTTAAATCATCAGGTGCTATTCCTATTCCATTGTCCGAAACCGAAATAGTTACATTTTCAAAATTTTCTTCAGCATTAATATTTATTGCTCCGCCTTTGTTTGTAAATTTAATTGCATTCGAAACAAGGTTTCTTAATACCGTTTTTAACATATCAATATCAGCAAAAACATTTAAATCCCCTGGTGTGGAATAATTGATTGTGATGTTTTTTGCATAGGCATTCGGTTTAAGAATATCAACCACATTCAGACAAATATCTCTAAAACTTAATATTTGTGGTTTGAAAAGTATATTGCCTTGCTGTGCTCTTGCCCACTTCAATAAATCTTCCAATAAATCAAAAGAGCGATGTGCAGATTCATTAATATCCTTTGCGATATCTTCAATTTCGTCTTTATTGAGTTTGTGTATGTCTTCTATCAAGACTTCTGATAGACCAAGCAAGTTATTGAATGGACTGCTTAAATCGTGTCCGAGAATTGATATAAAGCGGTCTTTGTCGGTATTTAGTTGGAGTAATTTTCTTTCATTTTCTTTCATTTTGAGTTCGGCTTTCTTAAAATCAGATATATCCATATTTACACCAATAAACTTTATAGGTTTATTAGTTTTATCTTTTACTATTTTACCATAAGCACTGATATTTCTGATATTGCCATCAGGTTTAATAATTCTGAATTCAAAATTCATGTTTTTATCCGATTTTATTGCTTCTTCAATATTTGTTTTAATAATATCAACATCATCAGGGTAAATAAATTTGATAAATTCGTTGAATTCGATTTGATATTTACCCTGAGTATTACCATATATCTTATTAAAATTATCATCTATTTGAATCATATCTGTAATAAAATCATGCTCCCAGACACTGATAGAAGCAGCAGTAGTTGCAAGGAAGAACCGTTCATTAATACTCTTCAGGCGTTCTTCCCAGTTCTTGCGTTCAGTGATATCATGAACAGTTCCAATGACCCCAATAATTTCTCCATTCATATTTCGAACGGACATATTTTTATCTGAACTCCAACCAGATTTTCCAGATAGGGGCATATGAAAAGGAAAATCAAGAGCATCAATATTCTCACCATTTAATACGCATTTAAGGTTTTTAATTACACCTACCTCTTCTAAGAAAGGAAATACCTCAGTGGGATATTTACCTAAAACTTGTTTTGCGGGAATCCCTGACAACTCTTCCATAAAATGATTCCATACTTTATATTGCAAATTAGGGTCATAAACAATGACTCCTTCATCTAAACTATTAATAATTTGTAAATAAAATAGATTTGATTCTGCTAAATTCATCGCAGCTTGTTTGCGCTCCGTGATATCGAGATTAATTCCTTTTATTGCAACAGGTTTATCACCTTGAAAAATTAGAATCATGTCGTTCTGAAACCATCTAATTGTTCCATCAGGAAAGATTATTCGCAATTCAGAAGTATGTGGTATTTTGTACCTTATAATATTTTTAATAGCGTCATCAACCAAATGCAAATCATCAGGGTGTATTCTGCTTTTGAAATATTCGAAAGTGGGTTCAATTTCAAACGGTTTTAAGCCATAAAGGACATAACAATTTTCTGACCATTTTACCTTTTGATTAATTAAATCAAGTTCCCAATTACCCATCTTTGCAATTTCCTGAGCATCCCGTAATGAAGATTCACTTTCCTCAAGGGTTTGTTTTGTTTTAATGCGCTCAGTAATTTTTGATATCCTTTTTGCATAGCTGTTTATAAGGTTCTGGTCAAGAAAATCAATAAATGGTAAATCTTTTATGTAAGACACGATTAATTCTCCTGTTTGCTTACCATATATTTTAATCGGTGCAGATAAATATTTTTGGCTTTCTGACAGTTTGAAGTTTTCAATATTGTTATATTTTTTTCTATCAATTTCAAGCGAAACAAAAACTTTTTCAGGAAACTGCAAACTTTCGGGTACAACATTATTTACAAATGCATAGTAAATATCTTCAAGTCTGGTAAATTCTTCTGCTAAATTTCCAAGTGAATAAATACCTATTAGTTCTCTAATTCTTTCTTTTAAATTGTTCTCACATTTTATAAGTGTTTGTTCTGTCTGCTTGTGTCTGATAATGTCTTTTGAATATGATGTTTTTAATAAATCATACTTCTCATGCAATTTGTGTAACTCTTTTATTAGTTCTTCTTTGGTCTTATCTATAGAATCCATTTTCTATTTATTAACATACTTTTTTATTAAATCGTACAATAACGTCTTGTTAATGGGTTTAGAAATATAATCATTGCATCCCGCTTCCAACGCCTTTTCGCTGTCACCAGCAAAGGCATAGGCTGTTTGTGCAATTATGATTACTTCTTTATTGAATTGACGGATTTGACGTGTGGCTTCATGTCCATCCATTTTGGGCATTCTAATGTCCATTAATACCAAATCAAGGTCTGGGTTATTACGACAAACCTCAACTGCTTCAACACCAGTTATTGCATGTAATACTTCTTTACTGATTTTCTGAATCGTTCTTGAGAGCAGTGAATATGAAATTTCATCGTCTTCGACAATCAATATTTTCAGGTTATTTAACTGAACTTCTTTATTCTCTGCGGAAACAACATTTTCGATTGTGACTTTTTCTTCTGATACAGAAATGTAAGGAATGGTAAAATAAAATGTTGAACCTTTCCCTTCTTCACTTTCCACCCATATCCTGCCACCAAGCATTTCTACATAGGATTTCGAAATGGATAAACCCAAGCCACTGCCTTCATAACTTCGGTCATGTGATTCACTACCCTGCCTGAATCTCTCAAAAATTAGTTCCTTCTGATTCCCTGGAATACCTATGCCTGTGTCTTTTACAAAGAATTCAAGGTATTCCCCCTTTTTCTCATAGCCAAATTCAATTGAACCTTCATAAGTAAACTTAATGGCATTTCTAACAAGATTAGTCAGTATTCCATAGACTTTTTCATTGTCTGTTTTAATGATGGCTTCCTTTGATGGCAAACCATTTTTAAATAAAAACTGCAATCCTTTAATCTCAACTTCTGGTTTGAAGAACTTATAAGTAAATTCAATCTTCTCGTTAAGATTCGTTTCCTTAATGTCAATTCTTATAAGTCCTGATTCAATTTTAGACATATCAACAATACTGTTGATGGTACTGAGCATACGGGCTCCACTAATCTGCATCGTCTGTATATAATCTTGTTGTTCATCAATTGTTAAGTTAGGTTCTTTTAAAAGTTCCGCAAAACCAAGAATGCCATTCATGGGAGTGCGTATTTCATGACTCATGTTAGTAAGGAATGCGGATTTCAACCTGTCGCTTTCTTCAGCCTTATTTTTGGCTTTAATTAATTCTGATTCAGTATGCTTCATCATTGTGATGTCATTGATACTGGATATAATGCATAGTTCGTTATTGAGTTTAATGATTTTTGCGGAAAACAAACCCGTAATGATTTCCCCATTCTTTTTTTTGAACAGGAATTCTTTCCCCATTACATCCCTGCCATCAAGAAGGGATGAGATTACCCAATTTCGTTCTTCTTTATCTACCCATATGTCAAGTCCAACCGTTGAATTGTTTAATGCCTCTTCTCTGGTGAAACCTGAAATTGATATAAAAACATCGTTAACTTCTATAAACTTTCCATCTGTAATTCTCACTATAGTGATTGAATATGGTGCTGACTTGAAAGCCTCTAAATACTTCTCATTACTTTCCTTCAGTGCTTGGTCAGTTTGAAGGTTCTTTTCAATTTGAAGGTTAAGTTTTTTGTTAATAATAATTAACTCTGTTGTGTGTTTTGCCTTCTCTTTCGCCAGCACGAGGTCTTTATTCACCATGACTAACTCCGCAGCACGTTTTGCTTTCTCTATATTCGCAATCACTAACTCTGCAGAACGTTTTGCTTTGTCTACGTTCGCAATGATTAACTCTGCAGCACGTTTTGATTTTTCGCTTTTTTGATAAACAAGTTCTTTGTTTGCAATGACTAACTCTGCAGAACGTTTTGCTTTCTCTACGTTCGCAATGACTAACTCAGCGGAACGTTTGGCTTGCTTAATATTCGCAATGACTAACTCAGCTTCACGTTTTGCTTTCTCTGCGTCAGCAATGACTAACTCTGCTGCCCGTTTTGATTTTTCTTCTGTTTGAAAAGAAAGTTCTTTGTCGGCATTGATTGACTTTGCTATCCGTTTTGCTTTCTCAATCTTGGCAATGACTAACTCTGCTGCACGTTTTGTATTAATTACATCAGCGATGACAAACTCTGCTGCACGTTTTACCTTTTCTTCGTTTTGAAAGACAAGTTCCTTGTCAGCGATGATTAATTCATCTGCACGTTTTTCTTTCTCAAAGTTCGCAATAACTAACGCTGCAGCACGTTTTGCTCTCTCTGAGTTCGCAATAACTAATTCTGCAGCACGTTTTGTTTTCTCCGCGTTGGCAATAACTAACTCTGAAGCACGCTTTGCTTTCTCTTCGTTCGCAACGACTAACTCTGCTTCACGTTTTGCTTTCTCTTCCTCAGCAATGACTAACTCTGCTTCACGTTTTGCTTTCTCTTCCTCAGCAATGACTAACTCTGCTTCACGTTTTGCTTTCTCTTCCTCAGCAATGACTAACTCTGCTTCACGTTTTGCTTTCTCTTCCTCAGCAATGACTAACTCTGCTTCACGTTCTGCTTTCTCTTCCTCAGCAATGACTAACTCTGCAGCACGTTCAGCTTTCTCTACGTTAGCAATAACTAATTCCTTTTCACGCTTTGCTTTTTCTTCATCAGCAATGACTAACTCTGCAGCACGTTCAGCTTTCTCTCCATCAGCAATGACCAATTCCGCTGCAAGTTCTGCATTAGCAATAACCAATTCCTTTTCACGTTTTGCTTTTTCTTTCTCAGCAATGGTCAACAAATCCGACCTTACACTTTTATTCATATCGATTTTCGATTAAGTCTTGTGCAATTGAAGACCCTTGTATTTAACTGATTACCAATAGTTTTCAGTTAAGATGAAATTTTCGCAGAGTAAAGGTAAATTTTTCAGTTGTGGTAAACATTACACAATTACCTGAAAATATTACATAAATCACACATATTTAAGTATATAATGATGATTTATAATAGTAACATGTCTTGTATTGGAATGAAGACCTCAATATTAAATTAGTTTTGCTAATTTTATTAAAAGGTAATTCGGAAGAATACTACCAAATAATCGGACGATTATTTGGTGACTGAAAACAGGGGGGGATTGCCATCTTCCACCCAAAAATGCAGTGCGGAGTCGCAGCCCCGCACTACATTCCCCCTGCTGCCTTTTTCCAGATATTATATTTACGGTTTGCAACCAGTGACAATGCTGCAAGTAAAATCACCGTTATATAAACAAAGGATGGCACCGGAACAGGATCTCCCGATGCATATGAATGAAGACCTGACAGGTAATAGTTTACACCAAAGTATGTCATCAGCACACACGAAAATGCGAAGAGAGACAGAATGTTAAAAGAGTAAACGTCTTTCAATGAAGGAATCTGTCTTGAATGAATAACAAGACTATAAATAATTACCGTAATCAGCGACCATGTCTCCTTGGGATCCCAGCCCCAGTAACGACCCCACGATTCATTGGCCCATACAGCTCCAAGAAATGTTCCAATTGTCAGAAAATAAAGACCAAGGGTCAGAGTCTTATAATTTATTACCGTCAGCTCATCAATTGTTGCGCCAATCCTTTCATAGTTTTTGCTGTTTGAGAGAGCAAGAAGGATCATGGTAATTAATCCCAGTATTGCTCCCAGCCCAAGGAATCCGTAGCTTCCGGTAATTACAGAAACATGGAGAGTAAGCCAGTAAGATTTAAGGACAGGTACCAGGTTTGTGATCTCGGGATCCATAAAACTAAGGTGGGCAACCATAAGTGTCATAGAAGCCAGTACAGCTGTAGCCGAGAGTGCAAATGCCGATTTACGGCTGAAAATAAAACCTGCAAGAAGAGTCACCCACGAAATAAAGATCATAGATTCATAACCATTGCTCATTGGTGAATGACCGGCTATATACCATCTCAGTCCGAGGCCAGCCGTATGAAACAGGAATCCTGCAAAAAGCAGCCACCCAAGCGCTTTGACAAACAGGGATCCCTTCTTCCTGCCACTGATGACCATTATCAGCAGACCAATAAGCATGACCAACCCTATTGTTGCATAAATCGGGAACAGGCGTTCAAATATCTTTGCTTTATAATAGAGAATTTCTGCATTTGTCTTTGATTTTGAAGGAAGGGTATAGCCTGCAAACCTGTTCTGGTAATCGGTGATCGAACCGGCTATTTGACTTGCAGAAGATATGTTCTTGTTGTTCAGGGCTTCAGCAAACATAGGCAAAATAGATGTCAGATAGAGGGAATCGTCTTTGCTGATAGCTGTCTTAATGGCTTCTTCAGAAGTACCCCAGTTATGAGTGTTGTTTTTAAGAGGAAAAAGCTTCATAAATTCTCCGGAATAGATCATATATACGATGTTAACTCTTTCATCAACCTTCATTACCTCCTTGTCAAATTTATTTCGTTCGCCGGGCGCCTTTCCATAAGCCTTTGCAACATCATCTGCGAGTTTATATTTTCCTCCGCTGCCAAGGTTAACCAGATCGTCAAATGAGGCCATGCTACCAGTGATACCTATTGTATTCTGTATGTCCTTATTTGAGACCCTGATAAGAGGTATACTTTTCCAGTCAGTAAAATCAAAGTATAAACCAAGGAATACCTGCATGGAATTCATCCCCTCAAATTCATTTTCTCTTGTCACTTTTCTGAGTATATCATTACTTAGAGTAAACAGAGGTTTGGTTCTTCCTTTCTGATCCTGAACAAGCACTTTCCCAAACTCTTCAGCCGCTTTTTTATCCGGGACAAGTTTCTGAGCGTTTAAAGTACTGAATCCGCCAAGGAAAACCAGAAGTATCAAAACAGATATTGTCTTTCTGAAAGGAGAATTCCAGTAACCGGCATTTACATTATGGAATACCGAGTTTTTGTTGATAATCGAAAGTATAATGAAAAGGAAGAGAATAGCATAACCCGAATAACTTACCAGCATTCCTGCATTATCATGATTTACAGAAAGAATTGTCCCCAGTTCATCCTGATCGAAAGATGACTGATAAAAGCGGTATCCTTTATATTTCAAAATATTATTCATAAAGATCATAAATGGTTTTTCCGTATTTGCAGCCTTATCAATTAGGACTACATCGCTCTTATAGCCGGATGGGCTATTGGATCCGGGATATCTTTCAAGCATGAACTTATTAAGTCTGATACTATAAGGAAGAGCTGTAACTTTTGAACCATAAAACAGCTCAACGCTTTTACCATTCAGGTTTATATAGTTTGTTGCCGTGTTCTGGTTTTCTTTGTCCCAAAGAGTAGTTTTTATGGTTTTCCCACCTACAGACAGGGAGAAAATAAATGCATTTTCTCCGGTTTCATGTTCTGATGGATTAATACCAACTGCCGATTCAACACTATCGGCAGAAACTGATTTAGCGGCATTCGGTATGATACTGTTCAATACTATTTCATATTTTTCACCACCTGCATTTATACTGCTACTGTAGTTATCTGCAGTCTTTGATGTGAGAGTGTATTTCCTTGAGTTCTCCGCCAACAGATTTCCCTGTTCATCCTTTATGGAATATCCTATATATTTTGCGGTCGAGAAGCATTTGTTTTCCTCTTTTCCTTCCCGTATGTGAATCGAACCTTCATAACCAAAATATCTTGTAATACCGGCACCGATTATCATAATAATAAATGCTGCATGGAACAAGAAAACCGTAAGTTTTGCCTTTCTATATAATTTATATTCAAGTATCTGTCCTGTCAGATTTACTACAAGCAACAAAAGAATAAATTCAAACCATTTTGTATCATAAACAAAACTGTAAGCAGCAGCAGAACCAAAATCATTTTCTATAAATGTGGCAACGGCCATTGAAAGGGCAAATAGCACAAACAATATTCCCATAAAAACGGGACTTAAAAGGAATTTTAAATACTTCATAATAATACTTAGTTTTTATAATTTTAAATTGTCCGAAGTCCACCTTCAGTCTTCAGCCTTCTGCCATCAGCCTCGCTCAGAGATCAGCCTCAGCTTTTCCCTGTCGAGTATCTGAATTTTTGAACAACTGGCATTTATGACACCAGCCGATTCGAGCTCTTTCAATATTCTGACAACACTCTCTTTTGCCATATTAGTCATCTCACCAAGTTCTTTCCTTGATAAGATCATATTGAATTCATCAGATTTATATACTTCTTCCGCAAAAAAAAGAATTGCCTCTGCCAGTCTGCCAGGCATCTTTTTTTGGGTAAGGCTTACAAGCTTATTGTGAATGACGTAAGATTTAGTGCTGAGGTCCTCAATCATTCCATAAGCAAAATCTGCATTTTGTCTTATCATCTGGTTCATAATATCAAAACTTATGAAACATGCCTGAACAACAGTCAGTGCAGAAACTGAATATGAAAGCCGGGTATGAACATGAACGCCAGGACCTATTAAAATCTGAGAGGGTAATGCAATTCCTAAAATAAAGCTCTTACCATCAAGGCCTTCTATATATACCTTTGCCATACCTGACGCCAGAAAAACTGCGTTTGAAGCAGGAGATCCCTGTTTAAGAATTATTTCACCGGGTTTAAAAGTAGCTTCATACCTGTTTTCGTTGACCAGTCTTATCTCGCTTTGCGATAGATTTTTAAAATTCTTCCACGAGACAATGCAATTTTCACAATTGTTAACCAGCTTTTCACTAAACATAGCCTGATATTAGAGGGTGTCAAAAATAGTTTTTAGGGTTGCAAGTTACGAAATCCTAATATATATCATAATCTATATTGATAAATATCAACTTTATGGGTCATATGTATCAATTTAGCGTATTGCAAATATCAGCAAACCTGTTTATCAATTAACAGAACCAATTTGTACATTGCATGGCGAAATGATTGTGAAATTTATAACATTAATAACCAATAATCTGTACCAAAAACAACAAACTATGAAGAACTTAATCAGACTATTATCACTTTTTACAGTTGCGGGATTTCTGTTTACCTCATGTGAGGGACCAATGGGTCCGGCTGGGAAAGATGCAAATGAGAGCTGCAAACTTTGTCATAATTCAGCAGGTGTCGATTCTGTCTTTACCATGTTTGAATTATCAAAACATAAATATGGTGAGGCCGCATTCGGAGAATCAGGCAGTACAGGTTGCGCTCCCTGTCATACATCGGAGGGATTTAAAGATGTAGTTAAGAGAAATGTACCAGTTGCATTTGTACTTTCAGGAACAACTTACAGCAATCCCTATTCAACAGCTGCAAATAAGGGATATGGGGAATTACGTTGCACTATGTGTCACGACAATTTACATACCACTTATACCGATGCTGACTGGATGCCGCTGACAACCACTGCAGCTGTTCCGATGACTTTTAATGGTGGTTTAAAAACAATTGACCTTACACAGGATGGCGGAAAAAGTAATTTATGCGTGAAATGTCACCAGCCACGTCCGTTTACCAGAACATTCGGTGATAAGAATGTTATTGACTATACAGCTTTAGTCAGTTCCCCAACTATCACTTTCTTTGACGGTAACAATCCTACTTCAACAGCAAACGTTAACACAATAAGACCAAGCTACAGAACCCATACACACTATGGTACAGTAGGAGCAATTGTTGCCGGTAAAGGCGGTGTTGAATTTGGTACAGGTTATACCAACTCCCAGCATGCAACTGTTGCATCGTGCGAAGATTGTCACATGTCTCCACTTACAGGGAGAACAGGTGGACATACTTTCTTTGCTAAAGGCAACTTTACAGGCTGTAACGTGGTAGGTTGTCACAATGATGCTGCGCATAATGGTCCGATCTCATCTTCCACAACCACAGCTTACTGGAAAGCAACAAGGGATGAGATCAAAGGCTTACTGAATCAGCTTGCAGCAAAACTTACCATTGGCGGAGTTGAAGTTCTGAACAGAAATCCGAATTCCAACGAGAACTTTTTTGTCAACGTAGATTATAATTTTGACAATCAACAGGAGGATGTACAAGCCAGTGTTAATTTATGGGCCGGGCTGACCAACAATAACTATGATGGTTATCTGAATATTTACGATCCGGCAACTAATCCGCTGGGAACTGTTCAGAATGCCAAGGTGTTCCAAAACCCTTCTCCAAGTACAAGCTGGAATGCCGCACAGACAGCTTTTAACCTCACTCTCCCAAAACTTGTTATGACAAATGCACAGTTCGGAGCTATAATTAATTTCCAGCTTTGCTTAAGGGAATATAGTCTGGGTATTCACAATACAAAATATGTAAGAACATTGCTGACAAATTCATTGGCAGCTATACCTCCTGCATCCTAACAGGATTAAAGCATAAATAATAAAAACCCCCGGTAGGCTATTTGCGTAACGGGGGTTTGTTTTATAAAAAAAGGGGCTGTCTCAAATGCTCCTTTTTTATGATCTACCGCTATCCCGAAAGCTTTCGGGACCCTCCAACCCCAAAGCTGTTAACTTAAGAGAAGCATAATACAAATAGTTTCCCCTCCTTTTCAAGGAGGGGTGGCCGGGACCCTTGATTCTCTGGTATTTACAAGACTTTATCCCCGGCCGGGGTGGTTGATTTCATTCTTTCTTATTACCTTTATATCAATGAAAAACAAAAACCTCTTCAATAGAAAGGTCCTTAAGTCTTTCAGAGCATCTCTCAGGAACAGATCTACTTCAGCTGAAGTTGCTTTGTGGGAGATGTTAAAATCAAAAAAGCTTTATGGAAGAAAATTCAGAAGACAATACTGTATTGGAAATAACATTGTCGACTTCTGTTGTCCTTCTGAAAAACTAATTATCGAACTTGATGGTGATCCCCATGGTGCATATCATAAAATTGAAGAAGATAAAAACAGGGATAAACATCTGGGGACTTTAGGATTCACTGTATTAAGATTCGCAAACAGATTTGTATTTCAGGAACCTGAATATTTGAAGAGTGAGAAAAGGAAAGCTTTCAATAACAAAATAGAATAGACCTGAGAAGATAATCAACCACCCCGGTCGGGAGAGTAAATATTGTATATATCAGATAATCAATCGCTCCCGACCACCCCTCCTTCAAAAGGAGGGGAAATTGTTCACTACAATCTCTTATTCCCAACTCTTAAGTTGACGGCTATGCCTTCAACCCAATAAAAAAGGGGCTGTCTCAACAGCCCCTTAACTTTTATTTATTTCCTTACCCCGGATTACTTCTTAAACGTTCTCATATAATTTACAACGTTCCAGATATCGTCATCTGATAGTTTTCCTTCGTACTTTGGCATTTCACCTCTTCCCATTTTAGTCTTGTAGAAATGATCACCATCTGTCTGTCCCTGGAATTCTGCTTTTGAAAAATCTCCCGGGAAATCTTTAAGAGCTCTTGCTTTCACACCGTCACCAAGACCAGCTTTTCCGTGGCAGGATGCACAGTTCTTGGTATAAATAGCCATTCCTGCCTTGTTGCTTGCGTCGCCCTTTGCGACCGGATTCTTCATCGACTTGAAATTAGCAGGAACTACCCATGGTTTGGGTTGTGCAACCAGAGAAGCACTCAATACCAGTATGGCTGAGCCTAAAAAGATAAGTTTTAAAGTTTTCATAATAATTTGGTTTTAATTAAACTATCAATACAATTATCGTGCAAATTTTTACTCTATGCCCGGTATTCCTTTTTTGCAAGCCTTCTGGCATCGATCTTTATTCTTAAAAGGCTTATAATTGCAAAAAGATAATGACCCCAGACACCAACCAGAAGAATTGAAAGTGTTATGATCATCCAACGTGGAGGCGTTTTTGTCCAGAGAGCCCTGTGAGCGGAAGATTCAGTATAAACAGTCGGAGTCCCCCATTTGATTTGTGAATCTTTCTCTACATTCCCGAATTTCTCATTCTCTTCAAACTTTGAAATAATAGTCAGATTGCCATCCTTATCGCCAGGAAGATCTGCAGGAAACTCTATTGAACCGGTACCTTTTTCATCGAGAGTTACTTCACCGACTGGTAATAGGCTGAACATCCTGGGCACATAGATTTTAACCACTTCTCCTGATACAGGAGTATCTTTTCCCTTCTCATTTACAAATGCAGCTACTGAAATGGTTTTAATACTGTCTGCCAGCGAAAGAGTCATTTCAAGTCGGACATCTTTGATGTTGATATCGGCATTTCCGGTAGTGATTGTATCATTACCCTTATACTCTGAGCTGAATGTCCATGCACCATTATTTTCAAGCGGCAGCTTCAGATCGCTGCCAAGGGCAAACCTTGCAATTCCCTTATTATCAGTTGTAACAGATCCAAGGAGTTCCTTTTTTGTACCTTTATAAAAAGAGATCTCCATTCCTGCAAGCGGTATTTCCATCCTGTTTTTTGAATAAGTCAGTACGGTCTGCAAAACACTATGATCGTCAGTATTTTTAAAATACTGAAGCTGCAGGGATGGACTTATCATTGTCTTATCCTGTGGAAAAGCCTGTACAGAAAACAGAAACAGAATTGATAAAAGAACAGTCGTGTTTGATATATTTTTCTTCATGAACATCATTGCCTTTATCAGTTACTTCATTATTTCACTCTTGTCTTTCTCCTGCATTTCTGAAATAGAAATTATAGGAGCAATTTTTGAAATCAGCATAAACAACATTGCGAATACCGATACTCCTGCAAAAGTCAGGGACCATTCAACCCAGGTTGGTGAATAGGTTATCCAGTCGGATCGTGTATCCTGGATTGGCAGAAACGGCGTTTCCAGTGTGGGAATAACAATTATATAGCGGTTTACCCAGAGAGCCAGAATAGCTATAACAGCTGCAATAGTTATATTAGGTATAGTTCTGAATTTAGGGAAAGCTACTATTATACCCGGAAGAAGTATTCCGATATAGTTTGCAAAGATAAACAGCGAATAGTATTCATTAAAGAGTTTATCGATCAATATAGAATCCATCTTTATTGATCCGTACCATTTGGTCAGGTAATCGCTGAAGGTAAAATAACCATAAAATGCTGCAATGACAGTAAGTAAAACTCCAACGTTAACAAAATGGCGTTTTGTAATGTATTCTTCAAGATGGTATATCTTCCTGAAAATCCACATAAGTATTATTAATAAACCTGTTCCCGAGAATACCGCAGCAATAACGAAGTATGGACCGAATATTGTTGAATGCCACCCTGGCTGTAGCGTAACTCCGAAGATCCATGCCAGAACGGAATAGACAATAATTGCAATTGCTATGATCATGGCTGCCATTACAGTTCTTGCGTTGGCCAGGATCTTATGCTGTTTCTCTGTTCCTGTAAATCCAAGTGAAAGTGTTTTGTAAAGTTTCTTTTTCCACGGAGCCACATTGAGGTCAGCATAGTCGCGCAGAATTGCAAAGTCCTCAATGAATGAAAGATACAGGTAAACAAAACATCCAACAAGGTCTGTGCATATTGCTATAACGTCCCATGTAATTGGTGACTGAATGCGGGGATGGGTAAAAAGAAAATAGAGCCTGTCGAGTCTTCCGATACAAAAGAAGATAAAAAACGGACCAATTATAAGGGAGATTATCGTAATTAGTTCTGCCATCCTGATGACCGGCTTTCTCCAGCCTGTATGAAACAGATGGAGGACACCTGAAATGAGGGCGCCTGAATAGCTCAGTCCCATGAAGAAAATGAAGTTGACTATATAAAAGCCCCATACAACATTATCACGCATACCTGTGACAATATGCCCTTTATCAATTTGCAGAATGAGTCCATAAATACCGACAGCGAAAACCAGAAAAAAGAAAGAGAAGGTTATATACCATCTATAACTTGTGGTCTCGATTTCGGGTGTCAGGTCTTTGACCAGTTTATTGTCTACTTCCATTTTATTTCTGATTAACGTTGAAAATATTAGCGTGGGCCGACATTTTTATATCTGCCTTTTATTTTCTCATCCGTCCCTTCCAAGCCACTATCTACCGGAAACATTCTCTGATTAGGAGGCAGATAATAGACACTGGGTAAAGTTCCGAGTTCCTCACGATATCTGTAACCTGCCCTATCGAGCATAAGTTTGCTGAACCTGACTGTTTCATTTCCATTGGTTACAGTATCCTCAAGAATGTCACCGAAAAAGATTACACCCATTGGACAGGCAGTAACGCAACGGGGAAGCTCGTTCTTACGAAGATTGTCAGCACAAAAGACGCATTTTCCTACAGTTCCCTCCACAGCAGGGATATTTGTCTCAGGATCATAGACATGTCCGGGAGGAACCTTTACTTCTGGATCTTTCCAGTTGAAAACTCTTGCTGAAAAGGGACATCCGGTCATGCAAAACTTACAGCCAATACAACGTTGATTATCTATTAATACTATTCCGTCAGGTCTCTTATAGGTTGCTCCGACAGGGCATACGCTAACGCACATGGGTTTATCGCAATGAAAGCATGGCCTCGGAAACCAATACTTTGCAGTATGTTTATCATCCTGAAGAAGATATAGCTTCATCCATTCATGATCCTTAGGAAGAAGGTGTCCTTCCTGGCATGCTTCAACACATTTCCTTGCATTTTTGCATCTGGCAAGGTCGATCACCATAGAAAATTTCCGGTTTGGCAATCCTGCCCTTGCAGCGGTCTTTAGCTCTGCAAGAATCTCTTTAGCAGGCTTAATATCATTCTGGTCGACTTCGACAAGCTTGCCGTCGGGAGAAAGAAGTTTTATCATCTTACCGGATTTCGCTTTTGCTTCACCGCCTTTTAACATTGAAGTACCGGCGACACCGGCAAGAGTTACTGCACCTACTCCGACCCCGACCTTTTTCAGAAAGTTCCGCCTCGATGAATTACTTTTATCACTATCATCCATTTCCTTCATATTAGATTTTCGCGTTATTAATGATCGTCAGATTCATGATAGCCTGATATCATTCCCCAGAAAAGTGATGAGGGCTTCGCACCCAGGGTGCAGGTGTAGATATGTACTACCATGAATATTGAAAGTAGATATCCGGTTGTGATATGCAAAATATCATTTATCAGAAGACCGCTCATCCCAAATACCTTGTTCAGAACCAATTCGGGAAAAAGCAAAACAATACCTGTAATAATGAGCAAAGGCATACCTGCATACATTGCAAGTACATAAGTGAACTTCTGAAGCGGATTGAACTTTCTTTCCATTGTTACAGGAAAAGGATGTTTTTCCCCCCTGAACATCCCGACCGAATAATATTTAAGCTGTGTCATCAGATCAGCCCAAAAATTCTTCCTGCTGATCCTGTAATATTTTTTATTGCCCGTAAAGGCATTCCCTAATATAAATACCACGTATCCCGCTGTGAGGATGAGAGCTGCAAAATTATGCATCTTTACGGCTTTGGCAAAACCTACTACATAAGATGAATTTTCTTTATCAGTATATTGCATGCTGATACCTGTTACAATAAGTATTATGAACATAAGGGCATTAATTACATGCCAGGCTCTTATCCATTTAGGGTATAAATACATCTCTCTTTCCTTTAAATTGTTTTCTTATTCTTTCTTACCCTGAAAGTTATATGAATCCCGATCACACCCAGGATCACAATAAAAATAATAAGGCTGAATATATTCAGATATTCATTCCTGTTAGCCCCTATTACATATGATTCATTCAGAATGGCTCCGTTAAAGAATCCTGCGCGTCGTTTCTCTTTTGACTGAAACTTATACAGGGTAGCCATCAGGATGGAATTCTGTGAATGACATTCGTTGCAGCGTCTCACCGCTTCAGCTTTTGGCCTGATGAGATGTGAGACCAGAATATTGTTATTTATTTTTGTGTGGCACTCAATACATCTTACATTCTGAAAATGAACAGCCTGGTTTGGAAGCCAGTCATGTGTCTTCAGTATACTAATTTCTTTTCTGTCAGTCAGCAGCATAAAGCGGTCAAAGTTGGAATGACAGCTGAGACATATGCTGTTGTCGTATGAAATTGTCTCCTTTACATTGTCGCTGTTCCTTACTGTTATTCTATAGGTATGCGGATTATGACATTTCCAGCATGAGAATCCATCATCCTGCAGCTTAAAATGTGTACTCTGCATGTATTCGGAATCAATGGCCTCAAAATGATACTGAGCATATTTCTCATCACCACCATGACAATCGATACAATTGAATTTTTGTTCCATCCTGAGTTCTCCCGGATGAGGGAAAGTTGAATACTGTTCAGAATGACAGTCGGTACATTTGAAATTTTTATGGTTCGATTTATAAAATTCCTCTCTCTTTACAATCCTTTCTGAGCACATCAGCGCCCTGATCTGCTTTTTAAGAGTTTCGTTGGTATATTCATACTTTCCCTGACCATGGCATTTAAGGCAACGCTCATTATCTCCGGCATACTGGGAAACAAATGTGGTAGTGTCCTGTCTCTTCTGATCACCTTTTTTAAATCCGAATACTCCTGCAAAGGATGCAGAAGTATTCCAGATAAGAAGAATAAAAAAGATGATCAGGAATCTGCTAATTTTCATCACTGATTCCTGGTAATGATTAGAATCTCACGGTAATATTAAAACCTACCATATAATCGCCTTTGGTAAAATCATTTGTGTTAAATACCAGATTTCTCTGGCTGATTATCTGGTTGTAATTAGTTACAAAAACCTGAAAAGTATGCGTGCCGGTTCCAATTTCCCAACCCAGCGAAAGATTTGGTTTTGGTTGAGGATCACCGGTTCCCAGATCCTGTTTGGTCAGAAGCTGATCGTACTCAAGAATCAGG
Source organism: uncultured Bacteroidales bacterium (assembly GCA_963813405.1). Taxonomy (GTDB): domain Bacteria; phylum Bacteroidota; class Bacteroidia; order Bacteroidales; family VadinHA17; genus LD21. The sequence continues at coordinate 73,816 of CAWEYU010000005.1, read as the reverse complement.
GAATGTGCACCGAAAAGATTTGCTCTCAGTCCGGCTGAAACACCAAAATTCAAATTCTTATAATTATGATAAATTGTATCACCTTCTGCCAGATACTTTGGAGAAGAATTGAAATAGGCCATTGAAGGAGCTACCTGAACGGAAATCTTTTCACCAAACTTACGGGCTACAATCAATTGGGTTAAATATGAAAATCTGTGTATGAATTTATAGGAGACTTTAGGACCAAAAGCATTGTCACTTCTTGCGTCAATTACAAAGTTTCCAAAATATGAAAGGGATACCGGCATTTTGCCATCCTGCGTCTGCTGCAGGATAAGATACTTCCACTGAAGATCCTGTAACATATAGTCTTTTGTTGTTCCTACTCCTATCATTATTCTGTCTGTAATACCGTAATTAAGTCCAATCCTGGTATTAGCTGAACCATAGATGCCAAAAAGATCCACATAAGTTGTAATGCGACTGAAACGGTGCTGAATATTAAGTTCAATTCCACCTTTATATGGAGTAGCAACTGTCTGGTTCTCAATTAATGTACCTGTTCCAAAAGTATTTCTGACAGGCTTTGATCCTTCCTGAGCCTGAGTAGATTCCTGGCAGAAGGCAGGTGTCATAAATGCTGACAATATCAATACGATAAATATTTTTTTCATTGTGTATAGTTTTAATAGGTTAGTTATAGTTAGTTATTCAGGGCTCCCTGTTTGATCCAATAGAGAATTTTTGCTTTTTGAATATCTGTAGTTCTAGCCAGATGGTCAGAACTGGTTATTTTCACATAGATTCTGCTTGTCTCGGCTGGAGGAATTAAATATCCTTTACTGAGAGCGCTGTATGATTTACCACTTCTCAGGTCGGGAGACCTCGATCCATTATGACAGGTGATGCAATTGGCATTAAAGATCGGTTGAATATCACTCTGAAAATGCCATATTGCTGATGGATCAAATGGAGTCGGCAGCTCTTTAACCTTTTCACAAGAAGTGAATATTGCAGCTGTAACCAAAAGGATAACAGCAACCAGGTTCTTCGTTAGCTTCATTGGGTTTTGGTTCATGTTTATAGTAATTGTTAATTAGTTCACAAATATATCTGATATTACTGATTGGTAGCTTATTACTGAGGGCTAATTTTGCCACCTATATGATGCTGTTTATCATAGACAAAATTGATTTTTGTCATCAACATCAATGATATTTATAAGGAATCAGGTGTCGGGCTTCAGGTATCAGGCATATGAAGTCAGGAGATTTCTTCCCGTTTATCAATTTTCTGAAACGTTGCGGGTCAGAATTTGTACTTATTATCTCCTATCAGTTTATCTGCAATTCTGCGTCTGGCATCTTTCACATTTATACATTCCACCCTTGATAGATTTTCGACTGCCATTATAACTGCAGAACATGATTCAGGTGCGGAGAATGAACCTATAGCCTCCAGAGCTGATTTTCGTACTATGGCTGCGGTATCAAACAAATTGACATCCAGCATATCTTTATAAATTGATATATTTTCTTTGGCAACTGACATCTTTTCAACTCTAAGAGCCAGTGATTCAGAAACATATGTCTCCATCATCATTTCAGCAATATTATTGAGTACTTCCTGTTCGTTGATCAGGTTTTTCTCAAAACGTTTAGTGGCGCCATGTATACAGATCAGGATTATCTTCTTAAAGTTTTTGACATACCTCGTCTTTGTCCGGAAGTAGCTTTCACCGGGAATTTTACCGTCAGTAATATCATTCAGACCGGCATAGATTTTTTCAGCTTCCCCGAAAAGGTCAAATTCTCCTTTCATTGCGCGCTTCATGGCAGTGTCTACAACAAGGAGACGATTTATTTCGTTTGTACCTTCAAAAATCCTGTTTATCCTTGAGTCACGGTAGCCTCTTTCAACTGTCATTTCAGCTGAATACCCCATACCTCCATGTATCTGAACTCCCTCATCAGCAACATAATCCAGCATCTCCGAACCGACAACTTTCAGTATAGCTGCTTCCACTGCGTAATGGCTTATGGATTCTATCGATGCCCGACCTTTATCTCCGCAATCGAGTTTTAATTTATCCATAAGATCATCAATATCTTTGCTTACCCTGTAAACAGCTGATTCTGAAGCAAAAAGCCGAATTACCTGCTCAGCCATTTTGTATTTTATTGCCCCGAAAGTTGAAATAAGCACTCCGAACTGTTTTCTTTCGTTGGCATACTTAACTGAATCAGTAATAGTATTCTTTGCAGCTCCGATAACATTTGCTCCAAGTTTGAGACGGCCCATGTGGAGTATACTTAAAGCTATCCTGAACCCCTCTCCCCTTTTCCCGAGAAGGTTTTCCACAGGAACCCTGACATCAGTAAAATAGATCTGTGCTGTGGAGGATCCCTTGATACCCATTTTGTGCTCATCCGGGCCAATAACAACTCCGGGGTATTTGCTTTCAACAATGAATGCACTTAATACCCGGTCGTTGTCAATTTTTGCAAAAACAACCAGTGTATCAGCAAACCCTGCATTGGTGATCCACATCTTCTGGCCGTTAAGAATATAATGTTTACCATCCTCGCTGAGTCTTGCATTGGTCTTACCGGAATTGGCATCACTTCCTGCCCCGGGTTCTGTAAGGCAGTATGCTCCGATGAGTTCTCCTGTAGCCAGTTTGGTAACGTATCGTTGTCTCTGGTCTTCATTTCCGTAATACATAATCGGAAGTGTACCAATACCGCAATGAGCCATATATGCAACCGAAAATGAATACCCTGCTCCTGTTGTTTCAGCTACCAGCATCTGGGTTACAAATGACTGGCCAAATCCGTTATATTCTTCCGGAATTGATATCCCCATTAATCCGAGTTCACCCGACTTTTTCAGGAGAGCCTTCATCAGATCCCTGTCGCCTTTTTCAACCTTTTCCAGGTTTGGATATATTTCAGCTTCAAGAAAGTCCCTGCATGTCTGGGCAATCATTAACTGTTCCTCATTAAATTCCTCCGGAATAAAAATATCTTTTGATTCGACTTCACTTACAAGAAATTCGCCGCTTTTCAAGACTTTTCTGTTTTCCATTGTTGCAATTTTAGTTTTTGGACTATTTTTATAATTGAAGTGATTGTGCCACTAATTCGGCAATATCAAGGTTCTTTATCTCTTCCTCTTTGTTTTTGTATTTCAGACCGTCTGTAAGCATTGTCATACAGAACGGACATGCAGTCGCAATGACTTCGGCATTTGTTTTAAGAGCATCTTCAATTCGTTCGATAAAAACTTCTTTGTCACCCTTCTCAGCCTCTTTAAACATCTGAGCTCCTCCCGCACCACAGCATAGAGCAAAGCTTTTACTTCTGTGCATTTCTGTAAAGTTGCCGGTAAGTAAACTCAGAATTGAACGCGGCTCATTGTAAATGCTATTTGCCCTTCCCAGATAGCATGGATCGTGGTATGTAACAGAAACATTCTTCAGGGATTCTTTATCTATCTTAAATTTCCCTTCAGCCAGATATTTGTTTAAAAATTGAAGGTAATTGATAACTTCATAGTTTCCGCCCAGATCAGGATATTCATTCTTAAATATATTGTAACAATGAGGACAAATGGTGATAATCTTTTTTACCTCATACATCTTAAAAACTTCAATTATCTGCAGGGCCTGCATCTGATATAGCATTTCGTTACCGGCCCGTCGTGCAGGATCACCATTACATGTCTCTTCCCTGCCAAGTACGGCATAGCTTACATTGAGGTGAGCAAGAATTTTGGTAAAAGCTCTGACAACCTTTTTATACCTGTCATCAAAAGCACCTGCACACCCAACCCAGAACAGATATTCCGGTTTTTCACCTCGTGCAAAAAGGTCCGCCATAACAGGTACTTCGATTTTCCTGAGTTCCATACTATTTGAAATTGATTTCTAAATCCTTTGTCCAGTTAAGTCTGTCTTCTGCAGAATACTGCCATGGTGCACCGTTGTTTTCAATATTCTTAAATAATGCCTTCAATTCACCAGGTGCAGATGCTTCCTCCATCACGAGATACCTTCTCATATCAACAATTATTGAAGGCTGGTTGATGTTTATCGGACACTCTTCCGCACAGGCGTTACAGGTTGTGCATGCCCATAACTCTTCTTCTGAAATATAGTTCCTGAGAAGGGATTTATTATCATTGAAATCACGGCCGTTTTTGACCATCAAAGGACCCTTTTCTTTCATTCTTGCCCTGAGGTCCATCACGATTTTACGGGGCGAGAGTTTCTTTCCTGTGATATTAGCCGGGCAGACTGATGTGCACCGGCCACACTCAGTGCATGATAATGAATCGAAATAGTTCTTCCACGTTACATCTTCAGCATCCCTAACACCAAAACGTTCCATGGGGGAATCCTGAGGAGGAGCTGCGAAAGCTGTATTTGGGTCCATAATGAGTTTAACCTCCTTTGTGATATTGTCCATATTTTTAAGTTTTCCAAGAGGCTCAAGTCTTGAAAGGAAGACGTTCGGAACCGACATGAAGACATGGAAATGTTTGGAGTAGGGAAGTACATTGGCAAAAATAAATATCAGAATTATATGGGTCCACCAGCAAGCTTCATACTGATTGCCAAGGAACCGCGCTGATTGATTGGCAAACAATGGTGCAATTAAGCTGCTTACAGGGTATACCCCCTTAATTGCCTCACCAGTAATTGCCTTATATTCAACATATCCAACATTCATGCCAAGCAATGAGAGCATTAGAAGCAGTATTATTGACAGCGCAATATTTGCATCAATATGAGATATTTTTTTCATTTCAATTCCCTCAAAACGTCTGATATGAAAAAAGAGACGCCTGCAGAGAAAGATTATAATAGAGATAGCTACCAGAAATGCAAAGACATCGCCTGACCCGATAATTATATTATACAATGATCCGAGGAAGGTCAATACCCTGTCTGTTCCGGCAAGCCCGTCGATAACCATTTCAATGCTGCCAAAAAGGATCACACAAAATCCCCAGAAGACAAGTGCATGAAATAAACCTATAACAGGTCTCCGAAAGATCTTGGTCTGCCCGAAGGCAACTTTCAGCATTATATTTAATCTTTTCCCAAAGTCATTTACGGTGAAGCCTGATCTTGTAAACCTGAAAAAACTGATTATTCTGGAAATAGTATAGGTAAACATTCCGATGGTCACCAGGAGTGTAAGAGCAAATATTATCTGTTTTGTCATTCTCAGGTATATTTACTATAGAATAGGATCTTATTTTTTAAGTTCTTTTACGGCCTCGACCAGCCTGGGTAAAACTTTAAGGGCGTCGCCAATAATACCATATTGTGCAGCTTCAAAAATCGGTGCATCCTTGTCAATATTGATTGCTACAATATACTTTGAAGAACTTATCCCGGCAAGATGCTGTGTGGCTCCGGAAATACCAATTGCAATATATAGATTCGGAGCAATTATCTTTCCGGTTTGTCCTGTGTGCTCTTCATGAGGCCTCCATCCTTCGTCTGATACAGGACGTGAACAGGCAGTTGCAGCACCGAGTAATCCGGCCAGTTCCACAAGCGGTCCCCAGTTATCTGGTGATTTCATTCCCCTTCCACCGGAAACAACAATATCAGCATCGGTGAGAAGAATTTTGCCTGTCTCTTTCATCACATCCTTCACTTCTGTCTTAAGTAATGATCCATCAACAGAAACACCAGGGTATTCTATCACAGCGGTATTCTCTTTTTCGAAAAGATCGAAAGAGTTTTGTGCCAGCGTAAGGATTTTTATGTCTGAATTAATAACCACATGTGCATAAGCATTACCTGAATAAGTTCTTTTGTAAACAGTGAAAGGATTCAGGTTAACCGGAAGCTTGCTTACTCCGGATCCTATTCCGGCTTTCAAGCGCACAGATAATCTGGGGGCAATAGCTTTCCCTTCATTATTGTTCGATATAATAATAACGCTTGCATTTTCCTTTAATGCCACCTGAGAAATAACATCTGTGTAAACCTGGTTATCGAGTATTTTACAAATTTCGCTTTTGACATTCAGAACTCTCTTCACGCCATAATTCCCCAGTTTCTTTAGTTCACTTTCCTCAATTGTTCCGATTGAAAGAGCTATTGCAGATGTATTTATCATCTCTGCAACTTTCGATGCATATGAAACCAGTTCGAACGATGATTTCTTAAACTTGCCTTCCCAATTCTGGGTATATACTAAAACTGACATATTATAACTATTTGTAATTAATTATCAGATGATTTTTGCTTCGTTCTGAAGAAGTTCTATAAGCTGCTTTGGATTTTCAGCATCAACATATTTACATGCAGCCCGTGGGCCTGGTTTTTCAAAGACAATTATTTTTGTCAGGCTTTCTGTTACCACAGGTTCATAAAGCTTTACAGGTTTTGTTCTTGCCATCATAATACCGCGCATCGCAGCTATTCTTGGCTCTTTTGCGATGCCTTTCTGAACGACTGCAACAAATGGAGTTGGTACAGAAACAACCTCACGACCTCCGTCTATTTCGCGGGTAAGAACAGCTTGCCCATTTTCAATTTTCAGTCCGGAAACAGCTGAGACAGATGGTATGCCAAGGAATTCAGCCACCATACCACCTGTTACTGAACCATTAAAATCGCTCGATTCAATACCGCACATAATAATGTCAAACTGTTCTTTTCTTATAACCTCAGCAAGCTGGGAAGCAACAAAATAGGAATCACCAGGTTCAGCATTTATCCTGATTGCATCATCGGCTCCTATTGCCAGAGCTTTGCGGATCGTTGGTTCTGCATTTGCAGGTCCGACATTTGCCACAGTAACAGATTTTACTCCGGTGGAAGTATCATCTTTCAGCTCAAGGGCCCGGGTAAGGGACAATTCATCCCATGGATTTATAACCCATTGAATACCAGTTGTGTCGAGCTTAGTATTGGCATCAACAAATTTAATTTTCGTAGTTGTGTCCGGAACATTACTGATACATACCAAAATTTTCATCGACTATTAGGTTTTATTTGTAATTATTGTTTTCCAAACCACCAAAGAGTTCCCTGCAAATTCTATGTTTGAGGCGGCAAATATAATAATTAATGATTCACAATCAAATCTCAGTGATATCATTAATAGCATATGGTCGAATCACGCTGTTATGTTATTAATCTGTATTTCAGCGCTTTAAAGATAACATAAATTTAGCATCATTCTATCAGTCTAATTCGGAAAAAAGATATAAATTCGCGGCTCGTCCCGAGCGAAATCCAGGACAATATAAAATGATATTCTAAACCTAACCTGCAGGTGATTAAGTTCAGAACATATGGAGCGGTTTTACTTTCAATGATCTTCTGGTCATTTTCGTTTATCTGGTTCAAAGCCGCTAATGAGCACTTCAGACCAATAGCCATTATTTTTCTCAGGCTGGTAATCTCGGCTATCTTTCTGACAGGATATCTTATGCTCACAAGAAAATTTATGAAGATCCGGAAGGAAGATCGAAGGTTTTTTTTCATGCTGGCAATGTTCGAGCCTTTTTTGTATTTCCTTGGTGAAAGTTTTGGTCTTACATATGTCTCCGCTACAGTTGGTTCTGTTATTATATCAACCATTCCGGTTGTAGCAACTGTTGGGGCCTGGCTATTTTTTAAAGAGAGGCTGAAGTTTATTAATTATGCAGGAATAATTCTTTCCTTCATCGGGATCGTCGTATTTATATTGAATAAAGATGGTTCCTTATCTTTTAGCGTTAAGGGACTTGCATTTCTAAGTTTTGCTGTATTTTCTGCTGTAGGATATAACCTGACTCTCAGCCGGCTTGTGAGTCGCTATAGTCCGGTTTATATTGTTAATGTTCAAAATGTTCTGGGGGTTCTGTTTTTCCTTCCCTTGTTTTTGATTTTCGATCTGAGACCTTTTATTAATGCACCTCTTAGTTTTGAATCATTCAAACCTATAATTGAATTATCCGTTTTCGCGTCTTGCGGGGCATTCATATTGTATGCCTTTTCTGCAAGGAATTTAGGAATTACAAGGGCTAATATATTTACTAACTGTATTCCCATTTTTACAGCTTTCTTTTCATTCCTTCTTTTGGGAGAAAAGCTCACCTTACAGAATATTTCCGGGATGGGAATTGTAGTTGTTGGGCTCTTCCTCTCACAAATACATGCGAAAAATAAGAACATTGACGATGCACTTGTTCTTACCGGGAAAACAGCCTGAAGAAGACAAAAGTGAATACTACTATACTCTTCCTGCCGTTTTATTAAATTCATACTATATTTGCGGGTGCAATTCCAATGATTAAAAAGGCTTTATATATCATTCTGTTTAGTCTTACTGTAACAATAGCTTCGGGACAGACAGGTGGGGATAATGTTTACGAATTCCTAAATCTCACTCATTCGAGTCTTGTTTCTTCTCTGGGAGGTATGAATGTATCACTTAGGTCAGGCGACCTGAATCTTGCTTACCATAATCCTGCCCTGCTGAATTCAGACATGGATAAAAGCCTGGCACTCAACTATGTGAATTATTTTGCAGGAATAAACTATGGCATGACAATGTATTCCAGATCATACCCCGGGAAAGGCAATTTTGCTGCCGGTCTGACTTATCTGAATTACGGATCATTCAAGGAGACAGATGAATCAGGTGTTATAACCGGCACTTTTTCAGCTGCAGAATATGCGCTTTCAATTATCTATTCAAGGGATATTGACTCCCTGATCTCAGTTGGGGTCAATTTAAAGCCTGTACTTTCCCACCTTGAAAAGTACACTTCATTAGGATTTGCACTTGATATAGGCGCATCATATCATAGCAAAAACAATCTTTTTTCAGCAGGAATCGTTGTAAAGAATGCAGGTGTTCAGATAACCACATATGCTGGAGAAGGACGTGAAAAGCTTCCTTTTGAGATCCAGGCAGGCGTTTCGCAGAAACTAGCCCATGCTCCATTCCGGTTCTCTCTGACCTTACGACATCTCGAAAAGTATGACCTTACTCATAAATATGAATCTGCTGCCAGTTCAGGAGTATCTTTAATGAGTCAGACTCCGGCATCCGGTTTCTTTGAAAATACACTTCGTCATATAATTGTAGGGGCGGAACTTATACCTCACAAGAACTTTTATATTTCAGCCGGATATAATTACCAGAGAAAGCGTGAACTTCAGATTGATTCCAAAATCTCAACGGTAGGATTTTCATGGGGCTTCGGAATTAACACATCTTTCCTCAGCATTGGTTTCGGACGGTCAACTTTTCACCTGGCAGGTGCTTCAAATAATGTTTCCATCATCCTGAGACCAGAGCTGATTTATAGAAAATTCCATATTTAAAAATAATGGATACAAAACTCATAATTGCCATTGACGGGTATTCTTCATGCGGTAAAAGCACTTTTGCAAAGGCAATAGCAAAGGAATTAAGGTATATTTATATCGATAGTGGCGCAATGTACAGGGCAGTAACACTTTATTGCATGAGAAAAGGTCTCATTACGAAAGATGGTTTTAATATTAATGGAGTTCTGAACAATCTTGATGATATTAATGTCAGTTACGTTTTTAATACTGATATTATGCAATATGAGACCTTTTTAAATGATGAGAACATCGAAAGTGAGATCAGAGGCCTTGAAGTTTCATCATTTGTCAGCAAAATAAGCCAGATAACGGAAGTCAGATCACGCATGGTGGAATTACAAAGACAAATTGGAATAAATAAAGGGATTGTGATGGATGGAAGGGATATTGGAACGGTAGTATTTCCAGAGGCTGATCTTAAAATATTTATGACAGCATCTCTTGACATAAGAGCCAGGAGAAGGTTTGATGAACTAAAGGCAAAAGGAAACGTTATTGATTTTGAGGAAATTAAACGAAATATTGTTGCCAGGGATATTGCTGATGAAAACAGGGACATCAGTCCTCTGCGAAGAGCCGAAGATGCAGTTATACTTGATAACAGCAGAATGACTGTTCAGGAGCAGATGGAATGGGTTATGGACATTATTGAAAGTAAGCAAAATGATAGTTGAAGTTGATGAAAAATCTGGTTTTTGCTTCGGTGTAAAAAATGCAGTTGAGATCGCTGAAGAAGCACTTGCAAAAGGCGAAAAAGTATTTTCTCTTGGCCCGATTGTACATAATGATATTGAAGTTGAGCGGCTTTCGGCACTGGGTCTCCTTTCAGTTAATCATGAAGAATTCAGTAATCTTAAAAATTGTAATGTTCTGATAAGGGCACATGGAGAGCCACCGGAGACATATGAGATTGCAAGAAGAAATAATATAGTAATCATTGAGGCTACCTGCCCTATAGTAAAAAGATTACAATCAAGGATCAAAGTGGCATGGAAAAAGGCAAAAGAGGAAAAAGGCATGTTGATAATTTTTGGAAAAGCCGGCCATGCCGAAGTAGTTGGATTAATGGGACAAACCGAAAATGAAGCCATATTAGTGAATGGCAAGGAGGATCTCGATTGCATCAGGTTTTCAAGTGATGTTCATCTTTTTTCACAAACAACTATGAGCTTAAAAGAATATAACGATCTGGCTGAAATGATTATCTTAAAGATGAAGGAACAAGGTATTCAAGATCCAAGGATGCATCTTCATAAGTATAATACTATCTGCGGCCAGGTATCCGACAGAGAGCCCAGAATAAAATTATTTGCAAAGAAGCATGAGGTTATTGTATTTGTCAGCGGCCGGGATAGTTCAAATGGAAGAATGCTTTATAATGTCTGTAAGAATGAAAATCCAGATTCCTTTTTTGTTTCCTCTCCACAGGAGATAAAAAAGGAGTGGTTCAAAGACAGGAGATCGGTTGGAATATGTGGAGCAACCTCAACGCCAAAATGGCTGATTGACAAGATTAAAGACACTATTCTTAATATCTGATCATTCCGGCGTTTTTCATTGTTGACGTGCATAAAAATTATACTAACTTTGCCGCCTGAATAAAATAGGAAATCATTATGGGAAAAATTAAAAAACTCGGAGTTCTTACCTCAGGAGGTGACGCCCCGGGTATGAATGCAGCTATACGGGCTGTTGTGAGAACTGCAGTCTATAATGAAATTGAAGTGGTGGGTATTCTCCGTGGGTACCAGGGAATGATTGACTCGGATTTTAAGGAGCTGAATTCCTCGAGTGTAAGTGATATAATCCAGAGGGGTGGTACTATTTTGAAAACAGCAAGATGTGAAGAGTTCAGAAGTTCTGAGGGCAGAAAGAAAGCTTTTGACAATTTAAGGACGCTACTGATAGATGGTGTGGTGGTAATAGGTGGAGACGGTTCTTTTACCGGGGCCAGGATATTTAATGAAGAATATGATATCCCGTTTGTCGGAGTACCTGGTACAATTGATAATGATATCTACGGAACTGATTATACTATTGGTTACGACACAGCTTTAAATACAGTCGTTGAGGCTGTTGATAAAATAAGAGATACTGCAAGTGCACATAACAGGATGTTCTTTGTTGAGGTGATGGGTGCGGAGGCAGGATTCATCGCTCTTTACAGTGGTATAGCCACGGGAGCTGAAGCTATTCTGATACCCGAGACAAGAGGGGAATCACGTGATCTCAAGAAAATGATCGAAGCAGGCAATAAAAGAAAAAAATCAAGCAATATTATTATTGTAGCCGAAGGTGACGAGGAGGGTGGTGCATTTGCAATTGCAGAAAAACTAAAAGATGACTTTAAAGATTACGATGTAAGAGTATCTGTACTGGGACATCTGCAGCGTGGAGGCTCTCCGTCTGCGATTGACAGGGTTAATGCAAGCAGGTTAGGACATGCTGCTGTCGAAGCGTTACTGGATGATCAGAAAAGCGTTATGGTGGGGATCATGAACGGTGAAATTACTCTTGTACCTTTCCGTAAAGCAGTTAAGCTTCACAAAGATGTGAACCGCGATCTTGTTACTCTTGCAGAAATATTATCAGTTTAGAAATATTACTTTTTATGGCAAAATCAAAAGTCCATTTCACAAATTTACGGTCGAAACCTTCAATGGACCTGCTCAAAAAGCTTGAAATTCTTGTAAAAAAAGCAGGTGTTGATACAATCGAGTTTGATCATAAGATTGTTGCAGTAAAAATACATTTTGGAGAGCCCGGAAACCTCGCTTACCTGCGGCCAAACTACGCTGCACGAATTATTAAATTACTCAAATCAAAAGGGGCAATATCTTTCTTAACAGACTGTAATACACTTTATTACGGAAGACGGTCAAATGCACCAGCTCATCTTGAATCGGCTTTTGAGAACGGCTATAATCCCCTTGCTACCGGCTGCCCGGTAATAATAGGAGATGGAGTTAAAGGTATCGATTACAGGGAAGTTGAACTGAACATGGAATTTTGTAAAAGTGCAAAAATAGGTTCAGCTATTGCAGACTCTGATGTTATCATCTCTATGAATCATTTTAAAGGACATGAGATGACTGGATTTGGAGGTGCTTTAAAAAACCTCGGAATGGGATGTGCTTCTGTTGGAGGAAAATTGTTTCTCCATTCAGGATCCTCCCCGAAAATACATGAAGATAATTGTACTGGTTGCCGGGTTTGTGAAAAATACTGCAATTATGACGCTATAAATGTTGGAAAAGACAAGATTGCACGCATCGATTACGAAAAATGTACAGGTTGCGGACAATGTATTGCCGTATGTCAATATGATTCTGCCAGAGTTGTCTGGCAAAATTCCTCGGAAATTGTTTGCAAAAGGATTTCAGAGTACGCGTATGCGGCATTAAAAGATAAACCCTCTTTTCATATTAACTTTATTATGGATGTTTCTCCTGATTGCGACTGCTGGGGATATAATGATTATCCTATTGTTCCTGATATAGGTATTGCTGCTTCTTTCGATCCCGTCGCCCTTGACCAGGCATCTGCTGATATGGTTACGGCTGCCCCTACCCTCCCCGGAAGTCGGATCTGTGACAATCACAACCATGGTGATATGAAAGGATCAGATAAGTTTTCACTTACCCATCCCGATACAATGTGGCAGGCAGGTCTTGAACATGCCGAGAAGATAGGGCTGGGATCCCGGGATTATGATCTGATTGAGGTCTAGGAATGATAGATATCTTACAGGATATAGTTAACTTTATCTTAGAAAACTTGAACTTTAATCAGATCCATATTCCTGATGAACGCAAAAGTTAGTATTGCCCGATTGTCAATTCTTTCTAATACATGCCTGATTATAATGAAACTCATTGTGGGCATGATCAGCGGATCAGTGAGCATTATTTCTGAGGCTATACACTCATCTATGGACCTGATGGCTGCTGTGATCGCTTTTTTTTCAGTTAAAGTATCTGATAATCCTCCCGATTCAAGACATCCTTACGGGCATGGTAAAGTCGAAAATATTTCAGGAGTAATTGAGGCTCTTCTGATATTTGTCGCTGCGATCTGGATCATTATTGAGGCAGTAAAGAAACTTCTGGGTGAAGCAATTGAACTCGAATCAATTGCAATCGGCTCTGTGGTCATGCTGATATCAGCAATTGTTAACATTATTGTTTCACGAAGACTTTACAAAGTTGCCCGGGAAACAAAGTCTGTTGCCCTTGAAGCTGATGCGCTTCATCTTAAAACAGATGTCTTTACTTCGCTCGGAGTTGCAGTCGGGCTGGGTCTGATAATGTTAACTGGCATAAACTGGCTCGATCCGGTGATAGCAATTCTGGTCGCACTTTTTATAATACGGGAATCATACATTCTGCTAAAAAGGGCTTTCACTCCGCTTCTGGATGAAGCGTGGGAAAATGATGACATTGATGATCTGGAAAAGACACTAAATGAGCTTCATGTGAATTATCATGAGCTCAGGACCCGAATAGCCGGCAACTACAGATTTATCGATCTTCATATTGATATGCCAAAAGATCTTTCGGTCGAAAATGCTCATATCTACTGCGACCAGATCGAGAAGGAGCTCACAACAAAATTTGAGAATCTCAATGTTACAATACATGTCGAACCAGGTTGATTATCAGAATCTCTTTCTGAGCTGCAAATAAATTCTGTCATAAGTGTTTTTCCTCTCAAAAGTGCCCTCATAATTTGCTGAAAATGACATCTTCTTTGCAAATTGCCAGTATATACCAAATTCTCCAATATGCTGAAGTGTACTTAATTGACTCTCAGGAAGCCTGTAATCAACATATTGATACCCTGCCTCCGCCTGAAACTTTCCCTGGAACAGGTCGCGGGAAAGCCTGGCCTGCAGCACCTGGCCCTTTAAAAAGCCTGATTCAAGATATGTCCCTGACAAAGTAACTGATACACCTATCCCCGGAATCTTACTGTATGTCAGGTATCCATAGACATTTCTTGTTGGAGCAGGGTCGGTTTTCAAGTACCTGTAATCAGATTGAACTCCAAACATTATATTGTTTTTTATCCGGTAATTTATCTGCACCCTTATACTCTGCCGGGTCTGGTTAATCAAAACACTGTCGAGAAGTGATTTATATGTCTCATAGTATGTTATGTTCTTTCTTGCATCATATGAGCCCGTTATTGAGAGGTTTTTTGTAATATTCAGCCGCAGTGATAAGTATAAACTGGTCACATCAAATGTATTCTGGGGCTTGTCTTTCTGAACCTTATACAGATCCGCTTCCAAAGTACCGAAAAAGTATACATTTTTTATCAGCATGTTTGTATGCTGAAAATAAAGAAACCTCCTGTCGGTTTTGGAATTGTACATCTGCTCCATTACTGCGAAAGATGTCTGGTGAAATACTTCATCAGGTTTTGAATTTAATGCCAGGTAGGCTCCATACTGAAAAAGCCTGCTGTCAAATCCATAATTGGCATATGATGGTCTGAATCCCGCAACTACACCAAAACCGAACCTGTTAATGAACTTTTCAAACTGAAGCCCATCCATTGCCCCGATACTTGAGATATTATAGTTAATTTTTCTGCCCACACTTAAGTGTGTTGTCTTATTGGGATCATAAGAAACCGAAAGGTCATAAACTTTAAGTGCGTTAAAAATATCGTTCCTTACTGCACTCCAGTCACCTAATTTATGTCTGAATGAAACATATGTATTTACAGAGAACTTTGAGTCGAGGATATTCCGCGCATTGAGAGAGAATGTGTACCTTAATTGATTTGAACCTGGTGCAGAAGTATTGGAGAAGCTTGAATAGGAATATGCAGCCAGGCTGCCATTTATTTTTTGCTGAAACTCTTTTGAGACAACCTTCTTTCTCGCAGTATCAGAATAAATTGGTTGAGGCGGATTTACTTTGGTACCTGTCACAACTCTCTTTTCTGCCGGACTTTTTGATTTATAATTTGCTTTTGCTGTTATTACTTGCGAGACTTTGAAACTGGTACTAACCAAAGGTGTGCAAATACAAGAGATTGAAGAGAGGTTGTTAACTTTTAGTGCCGGGATCATCTTCCCACCAGCTGAAATATATAAAGTATCTCCTGAAGAAATTCCATTTGTCGATTTAAACTTCACATAAATATTCTGGGAACTTATAAAAGATACCACTCCCTGCAGATTTTCGACACCTGTTTGCCCTTCTATTTCTGTACATATTAAAATTAGAAATGATATAAAAAACAACAACCTCATAATTTATTCATTTTAATTGTTTGTCCCCCTGGGATGGCAAGTATAACATTGTGCATTGGTATAATTGTTCCCCCGGTGGACATTTGTATGGCAATGGATACAATCGAACAGCAGGTAATTGGTGGTGTTTGTATGACAATCTTTACAAAGGGTCCATGTTCCCCTGTGTCTTCCGGAATAGATTGGAAAGAACTGAGTATCATGCTGTGTGTAGGTTGCCGGAGTCCAACCCGGATTTGTTGTATGACATTGCGTACATGTTGTGGAAAAAGCTAATGTTTTATGATTGGGGTTTGTAGAATTGTTATAATCCGTCTGGTGACAGGAATTGCAATCTTTAGACAGGTTTGTAAAGTTACCCTTATGGCAATCTGCACAACTTGGCGTTGCATGCCCAAGCGTCAGTGGAAAGGTTGAATGGTCAAATGTGGCTGGCTTCCATCCTGGACTCAGGGAATGACAATCCTTACAGTTGGTCGAAAAATTGGCCGTAATATGATCGGGGTTTTTTGCTGCTGTAAATTGCTGTTGATGACAGGAGTAGCACGCTGAACTTGTAGAAGTAAACGGGCCTGCAGTGTGGCAATCCGAACATTTCAAACCGGAATGCCCCTGTTCCAGGGGAAAAATCCTATGGTCAAAGCCCGCACCTCCCCACTGAAATGCAGTAATTGAGTGGCATGATGCACAATCCTGTGAAAATCCAGCCTGTACATGATTTGGATTCGTGGTCCCCTGATAGGTTTGGCGATGACAATCTATGCAATTTATGCCGGTTACATCAAACCGAAGCAGGCTTTCCGATTTGTGACATTGTTCACAATCAGCGGTTCTGTGCGCTCCAAGTAAAGGGAAACGACTAATCTGGTGGATATCACTAATATTCTGGACAAGCCAGGAATTGGGAGTATGGCATCTTGAACATTCGAGGCCTACGGTTGCCTGGTGAATATCTTTATGACAATCGATGCAATTTGTTTTTGCTTCTGAAAATACCAGAGTAAGATGACATTCTCTGCAGTTCAAAATTGTATGCTGACCTGTCAAAGGTAACCTGGTTTTATTATGGTCAAAGGAGTAGATTGATTTATCGAGTTGCCAGCCTTTTGAACTATGACAAACCTTGCAGCTAATTTTAAAATTGCTGCCATGTGGAGAATCAGTCTGCAACCTATTAAAGATCAGCATGATCACTATAATTATTAAAGACAGGAATCGCATTGACTTTACACTGTTAATTAACGGAATTAAACTCTAAGTCTTGTCTGGTCATATATGATAATAATCACATTGATATAATAAACTCTATCCTCCTGTTCCTCTTGGGTGGCAGCTATAACATTGCGCATTGGAGTAATTGCTTCCTCTATGCGAACTTGTATGGCAGTGGATACAATCAAACAAAAGATAATTAGTTGTATTTGTATGACAATCGCTGCATTTAGTCCATCTGCCAAGATGTCGGCCGGAATAAATCGGAAAGAATTGAGCGTCATGCTGAGTATATGACGCAGGTTTCCATCCCGGAGTAGTAGTATGACATTGTGTACATACAGTTGCAAATCCTAATGTTCTATGGTTAGGATTGGTGCTGTTATTGTAATCAGCAGTATGACAGGCGTAGCAATCGGTGGATGTTGTTGTATAATTTCCTTTGTGACAATCGTTGCAGGTTGGTGTGGCATGTCCGAGCGTAAGCGGAAAAACAGTATGGTTGTAAGTTGCCGGAGTCCATCCCGGATTAGTGGTGTGACATGTCTTGCAGGCAGTAGGAATACCAGATAAATTATGATTCGGATTTGTAGTTGCTGTATAATCCTTCTGGTGACATGCATAACAGTCGGTTGATGTCACTGTATAATTACCTTTATGGCAATCGTTACAGGTTGGTGTGGCATGTCCGAGCGTAAGCGGGAAAGTAGTATGATTGTATGTCGCAGGAGTCCATCCAGGATTCGTGGTGTGACATGTCTTGCAGGCAGTAGGAATACCAGATAAATTATGATTCGGATTTGTAGTTGCTGTATAATCCTTCTGGTGACATGCATAACAGTCGATCGATGTCACTGTATAATTACCTTTATGGCAATCAGCACAGGTGGGTATTGCATGCCCAAGTGTAAGAGGGAAACTCGTGTGGTTGAATGACGCAGGTTTCCATCCTGGAGTTGTAGTATGACATGTCTCACAACTGGTTGGAAATCCTGCGGTAGAATGGTTAGGATTTAATGCTGCTGTAAAATCAACCTGATGACATGAATAACAAGCAGTTGGAGTGGAAGCATAGCTTGTTGTTTTATGACAATCTGAACAAACTGGTACTGAATGACCCAGGGTAAGCGGGAATCCGCTATGATTGAAACCAGTCGGCTTCCATCCTGGCTTCAGTGAATGACAATCCTGGCAAAGCTGAGAAAAACCGGCTGATATATGATTTGGATTTTTAGCTGATGAATAATTCTGCTGATGACATGCATAACATGCAGTTGAAGTTGAGGTATAATTTCCCCCTGTATGGCAATCGATACAAGCTGCAGTTGAATGACCAAGTGCCAGGGAGAAATTTGAATGAGTGAATGTTGCAGGTTTCCAACCTGGACTAAGTGAATGACAGTCCTGGCATGTTGTGGCAAATTTTGATGCATTATGATCAGGATTATTGGCCGCTGCAAAATCAGGCTGGTGACAGGAATTGCAATTTGTACTTAAACCGGAAAAACCTGATGTTTTATGGCAATCGGAGCATTTAGGTACTGAATGTCCCTGAACCAATGGAAATACATTATGGTTAAAGCCTGCTCCACCCCATTCAAATGCTGTCATAGAGTGGCATAAGATGCATTCCCTGGATATCCCCCCCTGGGGATGGTTTGGATTTGTGGTGGCCAGATACTTATCCAGATGGCAATCCACACAATTAATTCCGATAGCATCAAAACGCAACAGACTTTCAGACTTGTGACATTGTGAACAATCTGCTGTCCTGTGAGCCCCAATTAATGGGAAACGGCTCATCTGGTGAATATTGTTTATGTTATTTACCAGCCACGATTGCGGTGTATGGCATCTTGTGCAGTTAAATCCAACCGTCGCCTGATGAATATCCATATGGCAATCGATACAATTGGTCTTTGCTTCCGAAAATACCAGGGTTGGATGGCATTGCCTGCAGCTTACCTGGACGTGCTGGCCGGCGAGTGGTAATTTTGTGGTATTGTGATCAAAGGAGTAGATTGATTTATCGAGTTGCCAGCCTTTTGAACTATGACAGGTTTTGCAGCTTACCTTAAAGGCAACCCCATGGGGTGAATTAGTTTGCCCATTGAGAAGTATGGTAAATAGACTTAATATCGTCAATGACACGATTCGCATCTATAATCTTTTAATTTGTATTTAACATAAAAATTGGATCCCTGCTTTTCAGGCTTATGGCACTTTGCACATGCAACATTTATATGTTTGCCATCCAGTTTAAAGGCAGTTAAATTATGATCGAATTTTGTCGCTTTCCAGTTATCTGTCTGATGACAATCGGTACAAGTTGAAATGCCGTTTTTCGCAAATTGTCCGAAATGATTATCTGTATGACATTCAGTACATCCTTTTGTAAAACCGGTAAATTTCTGCATTATAATTCCCTTTGGATCGCGTTGAACAATCCCGGCAGAATCCATTGGAATATGACAAGCCCGGCAATTTTGTTTCAAATGAACGCCGGTTAGCACAAAATTAGTTTTTGAATGATCGAAAGTTATATTATCCCACCCTGTATCATTATGGCAGATAGTGCAATTTGCCCCCGGGTAATATTTTGTTCCTATATATGTCTTATGTATATCTGTGTGACAATCACTGCAAGTAATTCCTATCCCTTTAAAGCTCCAGTCTTTTTGTTTTTTATGACACTCATTACAGGGAACTGCTACATGAGAGCCCTTAAGTGGAAAGTTACCGTCACCATGCTGATCAATGGTATAAGAAAAAGAAGTGAATCCTTTTACTGTGTGGCAGGGAGTACAATCGGGAGATACATTATTCTTTACAAATTGCTTCTTGTGATAATCAGCATGACAATCGGTGCATTTCCCGAATTTCAGGGGGTCTGTAAAATTAGTCTTGTGGCAGGCTTTGCAGTTTACTGTCAGGTGCTTCTCTTCCAGTTTGTAATGGGTCAGATTATGATCAAATTTATTGTTTCCCTTGACTACCTTGAATGTCTCCTCATTGTGACACTGGGTACATAGCTGACCAAATCTGTTCTGATGGGGGTCTTTATGACAATTGGTACAGCTGCTAAACTGAATACCATTGAACACCTGAAATTTCTTTCCCTCCTTCACTTCTAACTTATGGCATTTTAAACATTCAACCTCTTTATGTTTTCCAGAAAGTTTAAATTTTGTCCTTTCATGACTAAAATTTGTTGCCGGTTTAAAAACGTCCGGATTATGACAATCAAGACAAGCTGATGAAAGGGTCTTTATATGATAATCAATATGACAGTTTAAACATTCTTTTCCGACACCCATAAAGGTGTACTTCTTTATCTTAACTTTCTGATCTGTAATGAACTTTGTATCATGACAATCGGCGCATTTTTTCTTAGCATGAGGTACCGATAAAGTATAACCGGTAAGTTTATGGTCAAATTTTGCAGTATCAAACCTTACAAGCTGGAAATTTTTCCCATGATGATCATTATGACAAGCTGTACATTGCTTTCCGGAGACTTCCGCAGAGGTATGGTATCCCTTTCCCGAAGACAGTCTCTGCTGAATTTCGGTATGGCAGATCAGACATTTTTCATTAGTAACCTTGTTTCCTATTACATGGCACTGGGTACAATTGGAGAGTCCTTCGAGATGAGAATGGGGAGATGCCAGATCGCCGGGTGAGATCTGTGCAGCAGTCCTTATGAACGATAAAACCATTAGTAATACTGCAGCGGATATTTTTTTTAAATTACTCCACATAAATATTATCTTACGTGTCTCCTGGTGCCCATGGCCTGTGTCCTGTTGTCTTATTAATGTTTCAAAACTGTCTCACCAAATTTCTTGGTTATTTTTATTCCAGCTTTCTCCAGAAATTGTGTTGGAAGCTCTCCTCCGGCAAAAATATATACGAGGTCATTTTTTAACTTAAGTTGCTTTCCATCCTTGCCAAATGAAAGATTTATGTTACCCTCCTCTATTGATGTAAGATTTGTACCAAGCAGGATATCTAATTTTCCAGCAGCAACGGCTTCATTTAACGCGGTGTTATTCTTAGACTTTATACGATTAAATGCATCACTCCGGTAGGAAATTGTAACATGGTTCTGTTCTGCCAGCAATAAGGCTGTTTCGACTGCAGAATCACCTCCCCCGACAACAAGAATATCCTTACCTGAAATTACCTCGGGTTCAAGTAACCGATAGGCAACTTTTTCTGTCATCTCACCCGGAACGTTCAATTTGCGTGGTGTTCCACGTCTTCCGATTGCCAGCAAGACTGTTGCAGCTGTAAAATTATCTCCTCTCAAAGTAAATACCTTAAATATCCCATTCTCACAGACAATTGATTCTACTTTGGAATTTTCTGTGATAGTAATCTCGTTTTTCTGAAGGGCTGTCTGCCAGAGATCAAGCAGTTCAGCTTTGCTTGTCTCAAATAGTTTAACTTTCCCTACAAGTGGAAGGTCCATCGGAGAAGTCATAACGATTTTTTTTCTTGGGAAAGTAAAAACTGTCCCTCCCAGAGTATCCTGTTCCAGTACCAGGAATTTCAGACCCAGTTTCTTTGCTGTGAGACTTGCTGCAATGCCTGCAGGACCTGCACCTACTATTATCAGATCATAAGTAGCAGGATGATCTTTTTTTATTGTTTTAGCAATGTTCTCCGCAGCCTTTCTGCCTTGCACTGTTGCATTTTTAATAAGGCCCATACCTCCAAGTTCCCCTGCAATAAAAATACCCGACACATTAGTCTCAAAATTTGAATTTATATGTGGAAGGTCCACTCCTCTCTGCTCAGTCCCTATCCGCAAACTTATTGCTTCGGTAGGACACGCATGAAAACATGCACCATGTCCGACACACCTGGAGGCATTAATAATCGTAGCCTTGCCGTTCCTGATTCCTAATATATCATGTTCATGACAGGCCGTAATACATGCTCCTGTCTGGATACACCTTGTTTCATCAATATAAGGGTGCAGAGAAACAGGTTCATGCATGCCTGATTCTTTAGCTTTCTTAATTTTTTCTTCCACTATTCTCGATTCTTTGCTCTTTTTCCGCAGGTAAATGATAACCAGCGTCACCGCAAGGATGATAGTGAGAGAATAGATCAATATTTTTTCAAGGAGTGGTTCCATATCTAAAAAATCCATCGATAACCAAGTACAATTGTAACTGCAACATGAACAACCATGATAATTAACATCAGAAGGGCAAATGGAGAATGTACAACATGCCAGTACTTAAACAGATTACGCATAGTATCGAGGTTCTCCATTTTCCTGTTGAGCTTTACATCATCTTTTACCATAGCAACTATTATTCTGGAATCAGTTTTAGCCATTTCTTTTTGCCTAAGTAATCTCTTTACCGACTTTAAAGCTCTTCTGTCATCGGAACGTTTCCTGAAAAAACTTACAATCGGATTTCCATGTATCACCTCAACCTTTTTTTTAATAGAAGCGACAATTATATTATAACTTTCTTCATCTAATTTGTATGAACTTTTTACCAATCCGGCAACATCGCTTTTCAATTCCCTTATTTCATTAAAATTAAGTTCACGTCCCTCAATCGTTCTTGGGATTTGTATATAAATAAACCTGCCGATTATGCCACTCAGAAACACTGCTACCATACTCCAGAAACTTATTGCCACTAATCCACCGAATTTAAAGGCGGTATGAAAAAGAACCATTATTGGGCCAAGAGTACAAAGAAATATGTGAAATTCAAGCCAGTGTTTTAATACCCCCATCCTGGCAAATATGCGGTATCTTTTCCGAATCATGTAGATAATTACACCTGCAATCATCAAAACAGATCCTATTATTCCCATGCCGTGGCCAAGAATGCCACTTGGTTTTAACAGATTATGATCGGGATGATAAAATCTTTCTTCAATCCCAACCATATAATAGGATATACCTCTGTAAATAATTGTAATGAAAAGGAAAGATACTATCGCAACCAGTATTGCTATGTAAATTTTATGACCAGTCTTAGACATCAGGAACAAATAATTATTAGATAGGTATTTTAGTTTCGATTAGAAGCATAGATAAAATTGCATTGGAACTCCACATCAACTCTTTAATTCTTAACGTCAAAATAACCTTATTGTTTCATCGCCACCCAATCTTTCCAAGAGAAGTTTAAGCATCTTCCGGGTAGGGAAGATATTGTAAATTCTTTAAAACCAACCACTACTGTAAAAATATACTAATACTCCCTCCATAGAATTAAAATAAAATTAAAATGAGATTAAGATATTATTAAGAAATCTAATCTCTTATAACATTGAATGGATTCGCAGATCACATGACAACGCGAATATACTTGAATGAGTATCTGCTTTGGTAAACTATAGTAAATATCATATTAAACTTTTTATCATCAGGTATTTGAAAGATAATATCCCGGGTTATCCTCCTTTTGAAAAAAGTATCTAGTATCTTTATATTGGGAAAACCAATAACTTTAGTATAATTTAAATTCTATAACATGTCACTAACAGAGAGAATTTCGAGCGATCTGATGAAAGCAATGAAAGCAAAGGATAAAGTTGCCCTTGAGGCAATACGGGCTGCAAAAACCGCATTTGTCCTTGCCCGTTCGGAAAAGGGTGCTGATTCTGTCCTGAGCCCTGATGAGGAATTAAAAATCATCCAGAAACTGGTTAAACAAAGAAGAGAATCAGCAGATATATTTAAGGTAAACAACCGACCTGACTTATATGAAAAAGAAGTATCTGAAGCCGATGTACTTGAAAAATATCTTCCTGAAAAGATCAGCGAAGATGAACTTACAAGTATCCTGAAAGTCATAATTGCAAGTACAGGGGCAAAATCTCCGGCAGATATGGGTAAAGTTATGGGTATAGCCACTAAAGAATTAGCCGGAAAGGCTGATGGCAAAGTAATTTCAGATAAGGTAAAGAAGTTGCTGGGATCATAATATTGAAAAACTGGTCACCAGCCCTTCTGCAGAATCAGGTCCGATATAAAGGTCAAATTCTCCGGGATCATAAGTAAAACTCATATCCTGATGATAGTATGAGAGTTCATTCATGTTGATGGTGAATGAGATGCCTATCGTCTCTCCTTTTTTAATACTTATTTTCTTAAATCCTTTCAGCTCTTTCAAAGGTCGGGTGACATCTCCCACCCTGTCATGGATGTAAAGCTGAACTATTTCCTCTCCATCAGTGTTGCCTGTGTTTGTTACTTTTACAGAAGCTTCCAACGATTCACCTCTCTTATAAGATGTTTTATTCATCTTTATGTCCGAATATTTGAAAGTAGTATAACCAAGCCCGTAACCAAATGGAAACAAAGGAGTATTCGGGCTATCAAGATATTTGGATTTATATTTCTGTGCAGGATTGGCAGGATCAACGGGTCTTCCTGTGTTTTTAACACTGTAAAATATCGGAATTTGTCCGGTATTTCTAGGAAATGTCATTGTGAGTTTGCCTGAAGGATTAACATCACCGAAAAGCACATCTGCAACTCCATTGCCGGCCTGAGTACCTCCAAACCATGCCTCCAGTATTGCCGGAGCAATTTTATTAAGCTCTTCTATCACAAGAGGTCTCCCGTTGAAAAGAACAACTGCAACCGGCACTCCTGTTTCTATGACTTTTTTTGCAAGATCCATCTGAACGCCAGGCAATTCCAGGCTGGTCCGACTGGCAGCTTCGCCACTCATATCTGCACTTTCTCCCAGCGCCAGGATAATAAAGTCGGCTTGCCTGGCGGTATTGATTGCCTCACTGAAACCTTCAATGTTTTTGTTGCTGACATCACATCCCTTAGAATAGATAAGCTTGACTTTATCATTAAGTTTATTTTTCACTCCCTCGAGTAAGGTGACACATTTCTCCCACTGACCGGCAGCAGACCAGCTGCCAAGCATATCACGCTTTGAATCAGCAAGTGGACCAATTACTGCGATAGTTTTTATGTTATTCTTAATCGGTAGTGTGCTTTTATCATTCTTTAATAATACGACGCTTTCAGAAGCAAATTTCCGGGCAAAATCCAGGTTTTCTTTTGTCATTATTTCATCTGCCTCACGTTTTTTGTTACAGTATCTGTAAGGATCATCAAATAATCCGAGTTTATATTTAGCCGTAAGGACTCTTTTTACTGCAATATTGACAGTTTCTTCGGTGACTTTTCCCGTCTTAATCAGTTCTTTCAGGTTATTTAAATAAATGCTTCCCATCATATCCATATCAAGCCCTGCATTTATTGCAAGTTCGGCTGCCTGTGCCTCATCTTTAGCAACGCCATGAGGTATAAGCTCATTAATTGAAGTATAATCTGAAACCACAAAACCCTGAAAGTTCCATTCATTCCGAAGAAGATCAGTAAGAAGCCATTTGTTTGATGAAGAGGGTACACCGGCAATCTCATTGAATGATGTCATAACTGAAGCTGCACCTGCTGTAATGGCAGCCCTGTAAGGGGGTAAATACCATTCAAACAGTGACCGCTGGGACATATCTACAGTATTATAGTCTCTTCCTGCCTGTGGTGCGCCATAAGCGGCGAAGTGTTTTACGCATGCCAGTATGGTATTATCAGCGGCCAGGTTATTGCCCTGAAAGCCTCTGACCCTTGCTGCAGCGATCAGACCGCCAAGAAAGGGGTCCTCTCCTGCACCTTCCATTACCCTTCCCCAGCGTGGATCACGAGCTATGTCCACCATTGGTGAATAAGTCCAGTTAAGTCCTTCGGCAGAGGCTTCAGTTGCAGCAATACGATCAGACTTTTCTATGGCCGCCAGATCCCATGAGGATGCTTGAGCAATAGGAATTGGGAAAATCGTCCGATGGCCGTGAATGACATCATAGCCAAAGATAAGCGGAATTCCCAGCCTGGTCTTTTCTACAGCCTGCTTCTGCAGCTTTGTCACAAAATCCACTGAATAAGCGTTAAGTATCGCGCCAACTTGTCCCTTGTCTATCAGATCAAGATAATCCTTACGAATTGTTGCACCTGTCACCGACCAGTCACTTGTAAAGAGGGTCAGCTGTCCGATTTTCTCTTCGAGGGTCATTTTTTTCAATATGTTTTCAATGGACGCTTCACTTTTCGGATCAACAACCGGTTTCTTTGGTGCCTGAGTACAAGAATTTGCAAAAAGAACAATGAATAAAAGAAAAGTGCTTTGTGATTTCATATTATTCGTATTTAAAGCCAAGTTTATTTAATCCGTTCTGCACTTCAGGACAACTCATAAAAAGTCTCCATAAAAGTCCGCTTCTATAATTCTCTATCATCACAACCTCAGGGCCCTGGTCTATTGCCAGATATCTTTTCGGATACCAGTTAAATTGCTCGCTGAATGCATCATAAAACCCATAGATCCCCCATATTTCCCCCCCCAGTTTGTAATAAAAATGCTTTAACGCATTAAGTGATTGTTCGGGTGAATACGGAATAGATGAGAGTGCGGCAGTAGGGGAAATTACTCCAAGGTCACTTTTTACACCCGGACTGTGCGCGTCATATCCCTTTATAGAATAACTTGCCGTCAGACCCCAGCAATCTTTTCCATAACCAGCAAAACCATTTGTATTATTTACACACCATTGCCAGTTTATAAGTGTCTGATTTTTGTTCTCCTGCCAATAATCTGCATAAGTATCTTTAAGGTTATGCGGATTTAAACCAAGGAAAGAATAATGAGCCCAGAAAAGAGGACCGCCATATTCTTCAGATCCGTTATGATTAAGGGTGAGTAAGTAACCATATTTTTCGTGATTACTTTTTATTGCTCCGTCTCTGGCCCATCCTTTGTAATAAACATCAGCCGCCACAGGGTGAGTAGGTGAAGAAGCTGCCAGGACATAAAGGATAAGACACTCATTATAGCCTCTGACAGGAAAATTCATTTCCCAGTTATGATCGGGAGACCAATGCCAGTAAATTACTTTTTCTCCTCCTTTTGTGAACCAGTTCCAGTCTACGTCTTTCCATAACCTGTCGATGTCTGAAGCAAGGGTTTTTTCTTCCGGAGTGCCATCTTTAAAATACTGACGAACAGCAAGTAACCCCTGCATCAGGTAAGCGGTCTCCACTATGTCTGCGCCATTGTCCCTGGGAGAAAACGGTTTCACTTTACCTGTTTCCCCATACATCCAGTGAGACCAGGCTCCATAAAAACGGTCAGAGGTTGCAAGAAAAGCCACAATTTTCTTAAGCCTTTTCAATCCATTGTTCCTCGTAATAAATTTTCTTTCAATGCCAACAAGAATTGCCATAACACCAAAACCTGAACCACCGGAAGTAATTACGTTTTTGTCGTTGTCAGGATATATCCCGTCAACATGATACCGTTCACGTGCCATCCCTGAAACAGGTTCAGCCCCGTCCCAGAAATATTGGAATGTCCGATACTGAATCAGAGTTAAAAGTGAATCATCTGATAATTCTCTGATTTCTGTTGTTTTATCTCTTTCCTTAGTTTGTTCCTCAGTGATTGTGCTAACGGCAACACCGAATAGTATCAGAATCAAAAGGAGAAAAAAATGTGAGTCTTTCATATAGTTCAATATGTAAAACCAAGTTTTGTCAATCCGTTTTTGATTTCAGGAGCTGACATAAACAAATTCCATAAAAGAGCTGTCCTGTAATTTTCAATCATACAAATAATTGGTCCCTGATCGATAGCCAGAGTAGAGCTTGCCCACCAACCCTCAGTCACATCAAAGGCATCATAAAAGCCATAATTACCCCATAGACGGTCCGCAAGAAAATAGTAATCAGTCTTCAATGCATTTAATGATTGAGCCGGTGTATATACTATTGATGAAATGGCTGCAGTGGGGGTGATGACCCCCAGGTCGTTTGTTGGAGACTGTGCATTATATCCCCAGGGATTATCGGAAGCTGTCAGTCCCCAGATACCGGTTCCATAACCCGGATATTTTTTGGAATTGGTAACGCACCAGGTATAATTTATCAGAGACTGGTTTACGTTCTGAATCCAATAATCGGCATATTGATCTTTGAGATGCCTGGGATCGAGACCTAAAAACGAATAATGTGTAAAAAACAAAGGTCCGCCATAGTCTCCTCCAAGGGGCAAAAGATAACTGAAATAGCTTTTACCATTTTTGATTCCTCCGTTGTTCGCATAACCCAAAGTATAGGTATCGGCTGTTATGGAATGTGTCGGAGATGAAGCTGCAATGATATATGTGATCAGCGTTTCATTGTAGCCCTGGATCTTAAGATTGTATCCGTAATTCGGTGACCATGTCCAGTAAAGCGTTTTCTGACCGTTTGTAAACCAGTCAAATTCCACAGCTTTAAATAAATTATTTATCCTGTTGATTTCCGTTTTCTCGGCAACAACGGTAGAATCGAGGTATTGTCGCATAGCAAGCAGGCCCTGGATCATAAAGGAGGTTTCAACGAGATCTCCTCCATTGTCGGTAGGACTAAATGGCTGAGTTTTCCCCGTTACACCATTTAACCAATGGGGCCAGACCCCATGAAAACGGTCGCAAGTTTCCAGAAATCCAAGGATCTTATCCAGTCTGGTGATCCCATCCGACCTGGAAATAAAGCCTCTTTGCATTGCCACAATCATAGCCATAATGCCAAAGCCCGAACCTCCTGTTGTTACAATATCGCCCGAAGAATTACGTTCGCGTGCCATACCACACGAAGGATGTCCAAAATCCCAGAAATATTTAAAGGTTTGCTGCTGGACCAGTGTCAGAAGATCATCATCCGTTATCTGTGGATATTGGTACGTGGAATCGATTGCTGTATAGAAACTGGAAGAAAATCCTCCGAAGATAAAGCCTCCTGCTGAGGTCAATGCGGAGGAAACAGCAATTGAATATTTTGTCAGACCACTTGCCTTTGCCGTACTTGTCATTAGTGTCGTCTTGTTGTTGTTCGCAAGAGCAAAGGATAAAGGGGGTCCGGTAAAAGAAAAATATGCTTTGTAATTGTTGGGATCAAGGGGCTGGGAAAAGGTTACCCGAATGTTTATTTTTTTAGGATCAATATTTTGTAATGCTGAAGCTGGCACGTTTAATCCGTTGATGCTAATTGAATCAATTGTCATGGAACCTGCAATTGTTGTAAACTGATACTGTACACCTGAAAAAGTCTCTCCTTTCAATCCGTGCAGGGCAGAAGAAATTACCAGAGTATAATCAGTGGAATATTGCAGTACAGGATAGGTAGTGAGGGTGAGTGCTGTC
The DNA here is from genome assembly GCA_963813405.1 of uncultured Bacteroidales bacterium. Taxonomy (GTDB): domain Bacteria; phylum Bacteroidota; class Bacteroidia; order Bacteroidales; family VadinHA17; genus LD21. Next base: position 44,744 of record CAWEYU010000005.1, on the reverse strand, counting down.
AGATTATTCCCGGGAGTGAAAGAACAGGCTACAGGGGTACCGCCTGAATTTTGAAGGGTGATTACCTTTTTAATTGAATTGGTATCCACCGCGCTGGAAAATATAAACTGTATTGGCTGGTCTGTGGCTACGTTAACTACATTGCTGCTAACATTAAGGGTTGAATTGCCAATCTTCACACTTGTGAGTTGAATTATTCCCGCATTTTTGTTTGAGGTATCTTTCCTGCATGACAGGATACCTATGAAAAATATCAAACAGCAAAGCCAGATTAATCTGTTTTTCATAGCGAAAAGATAGCAAATAAAAAGAAAAGGAAGGGCCAGCAGTACCCTCCCTTTTCGAGTTATTGGAAAATGTTATACTATTTTCCAGAGTTATACATGAGTGTTATAATTGCAGGGGTCAATACAGTGTGATAGATTGCCACATCATCCAGAAGACCTTTGAAATGGCCATTTGCAGTATTATTATAGTCAGCCCAGCTATCTGTAATTGTAGGATTGACCTTATCCTGGATAAAACCAAAAACGAAAGTGTTATTAGTTGCATTTCCAGCAAATTTCAGTCCTGTTGCATTCAACAGTGGAACGGGATAGAGATTAAAATCCTGTTCCTTCATTTTCTGACCATTTATATACATGGTGCCAATCTTAGTGGTAGAGTTATATGTACATACGATCTGAGCCCACTTTTGAGCTAACAAACCGTTAACGCCTGTTCCACCACCTGTAACCAGGGCTTTGCTGAAGGTCCATCCCTGCCATCCGCCATTATCCTTGGTAGCACCCTGGCCATCAAGCCATAAGTCCTGTGAGGTTGAACCTGGAGTTGTACCGCCGTAGCTGTATTGAGCTGCCAGTTTGCACTGACCTATCTGTGCAGTATTACCTGTGCCATAGATATTGCTATTATACTCGAACTGGAATCCCATCCATGCGGCTATACCCAGTACAAATTGATCGCGTTTTGCTGTGGTGTCATCTTTCATCCAGAAACTTAAAGAGAAGTCACTGGTATTAACAAGTGCATTGGCGGTAGGAACCTGAATAAGTGAGGTTGTCCCGTTAAACTGTGCAGCCTGTCCTGCTGTAGCGTTACGACCTGGTACATAAGTAATAGCTGTACTTGTTGCCCCGTTGTAAATTCCGGTCTGGTCATTTGCATTTCCATCAAAATTCCAGTAAGCGAATACTCCTTTGGGAAGGAAGGCACCCAGGGTAGTAAACGAACGGTTTATTGCGGTAAGCAGCTGACCGTTAGTAGCTTTTAATCCTGCGGTAACGGCAAGCTTATAAAGAGTTCCATTTCCCAGATTGGCGGTGGGCATTATTGTTACAACTTTCCCGGCAACAGTAATTGTCAGAGGTATGTCAGCGCCATCAAAATCCTGAGTAAGCGTTATATTTGTCGCTGTAGCGGTTGCCGCATCAACATCAGTTGTAAAAGTTGCCGTTATAGTGGGCATGACCGGTACATTCGTGGGAGCAGCGGCAGCATTTAAATCGATGGTGCCTGCCATTAACGTTCCAAGGTTGAGAGGAGTTGCACTCTTTTTACAGCTTTGAATTACAACTACTGCTGTCATCAACATTAGAACACTTGAAATAAGAATCTTTTTTTTCATAATTGATAATCATTTAGTTATACAAACCGAATTGAATTTTTTAATAATTAGGATTCTGTGTTAAGGAACCCTGTGAAATATCTATTTCGCTCTGATGAATGGGTAAAAGTTCGTGTTTCCCGGTTACAAATCCCAGGGGTCCCAGAACAGCGGGTGCTCTCCCGGTCCGAACCAGATCCCAGAACCTTACTCCTTCCATTGCAAGCTCATGTCTGCGTTCAAGCATTATTTTGTCCCTCAATAAATCTTTATCAGTTGTAGTAACATCCGGCAGGATCAAATTGTTTCCTCCTCTGGCTCTTTTTCTTACCTGGTTCAGATATGTAAGGGCATCTGTCTGCTTGCCGTTTTCGTTCAGGGCTTCAGAGGCCATCAATAATACATCGGCATATCTGATCAATCGTCTGTGATGCGACCATTGAGTCTGGTCATCGGTTCCAGGTGTCCAGACTTTCCTGTTAAAACACTGTATATTGATAGTGTCACCATGACTGTTTAATATGATGACAGGATCGACGGCCGGAAGTGGATCCCCTTTTATATACACTCCATCAAGGGTATCTCCAAGATCGATGATTGTACCTTTAAGGCGGGGATCACCCTTTTCAAAAGACTTTCTCAGATCAACGGAAGGTCGGTTAAATCCCCAACCCCGGTTGGGAGAGCCCCTCACTCCCTGTGTGTTTGCATACTGTGCTCCGCCCCCTTCAAAATTTCCAACCCCAATAGCTCCTACTTCAAAAACAGATTCGACTCCATTGTTTCCGATCACTCCATTAGCATCGATAAACTTTAGTTCCAGAGAATACTCATTGGACTGAATTACCTTAAGCGCATATTTCTCGGCATTTACGAAATCCTTTTGAAACAGGTAAACTCTTGCCAGTAAAGCTTCTGCAGCCCCGGAGGTAGCTCTTCCCTGATCAACGGAGGAGAGTTCACTTTTTTTTGTCAGATGGCTTTCTGCATATTGCAGATCCGAAATGATAAGGTTGTAGATCTCGGTGCTTGTGGCTCTTCCCAGATGTAAAGGAGGGATGGAGGTTGTCACTTTGGGAACACCACCCCATGCCCTGACCATATCGAAATAAAAAAGTCCTCTCAGGAATCTTGCTTCACCTATATACCTGTTTTTTAAGATGGTATCCATCTGTATAGGTGGTACTTTTTCTATGACCACATTGGCCCATCTGATGCCCTGGTAGAGGTTGGCCCACCAGCGATCCAGCCCATCCTGTGTGGAATTAAAGGTAAAATTATCATAGGCTCCTACGGTGGATAACTGGTCATTTGTATTGCTTCCTTTATAAGCATCATCCGACATGATATCCAGTATGGGGTATCCTCCTGAATTATAATGCCAGTTCCTGACAGCCGCATATATCGCATTGGTTGCCTGCAAAGCATCGGGGGCGGTAGCTGGAAAAGATCCCTGAGTAAGATTTCCCTGGGGATCCTTCTGTAAAAAGTCGGTACATCCTGCTATAAAGATGGGTAACCACAATAGGATATTTTTTATTTTCATCATGATCAGAAAGTTAAGTTGATGCCAAAAGAATAAACCGATGAGACCGGGTATGTTCCATAATCAATCCCATTTGAAAGAACATCTCCGCTTCCTATTTCGGGAGTGTAACCTGTAAACCTGGCGAGGGTATATATATTTGAACCTTTAATATAGAACCGTAACTGCTTAATAGCTATCTTCTTAAAAACCCCCGAAGAAAGCGTATAGCCGAGAGTAACATTTCGCAACCGGGTAAATGATCCGTCCTGGACAAATTTATCAGAAGGAAGGTAATTGTTCCCGCCATAAGAGGCGATAGGTTCCGAATTACTGGTCCCGGGACCTGTCCATGCGCCTAAAACGTGTTTCTCCCAGTTATAGGGATCGGGCCTGACTACCTCCTTGGCATTGAAAAGCTTGTTTCCGTAAACTCCCTGTATATCAAGGGAAAAGTCGAACCCTTTATAACCCGCTTCAAAATTGAATCCAAGGATGAATTTGGGAACTGGAGATCCGATAAAAGTCCGGTCATTACCATCAATCTTTCCGTCATTATTTACATCTGCAATCCGTAAGTCTCCCGGAACTGCTGTTGAAAGATGGGGATATGCCGTCAGATCGGCTGCAGTCTGAAACAGGCCGTTGGTTTTGTATCCGTAGAAAGCTCCAATGGGCAGTCCTACCCTGCTCTGGGTGACAGTAATTCCGTTTGCGAGATATCCGCCCAACAAAACCGAATCGATTCCACTGGTGCCACCGACCTTTAAAACTTTGTTCTTCAGAGTCGATCCGTTAACTGATATGCTATATGTTACTTCACCAGCTTTATCGCGCCAGGTAATTTTACTTTCAAGACCACTGTTGTTAATTGATGCAGCGTTGAAATCAACTTTGGCGCTTTGTCCATTTCCCAGGTAATCGGGTGTAGACAATGGTATCAGTATATCCTTTGTAACACGATTATAATAGTCAAATTCTCCTGAGAGCTTGTTCTTGAACAGACCGATTTCCAGACCCACATCAGTCTGAGTAGTACTCTCCCACTTCAGGTCCGGGTTACCCGAGACAGAATATGTTGTGGCCGAATTTACTGAAGGGGGTATTCCCAGAACTGTTACCATAGTTGTGGTAAGTGAATATTGTTTATCATAAGCTATCTTGTCATTCCCAATGATTCCCCAGCTCCCTCTCAGTTTTAAATTCGTTATTAAGGGAAACTTTTTCATGAAGTTTTCCCTGGAAATGATCCAGCCTGCCGCAAAAGAAGGGAAATCGCCGTAGCGGTTACTGCCACTGAATTTTGAGGATCCGTCGCGACGGAAGGTAGCCGTCAGAATATATTTAGAATTGTAACTGTAATTTGCCCTGAAAAGGTATGAGATCATTGAAAAGTTGAGATTGGGATCCACTGTATTTGAAATCGCGCTAAGGGTATTTACATTATTGTTTGGATCATAGATATAAATTGGATTTATATACCAGAAATCGGGTGATGTGCGGATGATGTTTTTACCTGTAATAGAAAAATTCTCCGAGGATGCTTCCTGCATAGTATATCCACCAACAATATCTATGGCATGAAGGCCAAATTGCCTGTTGTAAGAGAGGGTATTTTCCCACAGCCATGTTAAGTTGTGGCCGTTACCCTTATTAAGTGTATTAAGCAGATTCTGTTGCTGGGGAGATACATAATATTCAGGTGTAAAACTAACACTTTGATTATATGCGGCATCCACGCCAAAGCTGGTCTTAACTTTAAAATCTTTCAATATCGTTCCTTCAACAAAGATATTTCCGACGCCCCTGATACCTTTATTATAATCATTGGAATAGGCCAGGTCAGCCAGAGGGTTACCGACATTAAAAACCTGAGCAAAACTTCCATCCGGATTATAAGGAAGGAGATCCGGCCTGGCCCTGTAGGCAGAATAGGTCACATTAGGCGAATTCTGCTGTTTATAAGGAGTGACAGATATAAAGTTACCAAGTTTAATATTTTGCGTTAAAGTATAGGCATTATTTAGTTTAAATGTAATCCTTTCAAAACTTGATTTATCCACAATTCCCTTCTGATTAAAATATCCCAGACTCACATAGTACTGTGTCGCTTCAGTGGCGCCTGAAGCAGATAATTGATGGCTCTGAATTGAGGCAGGATGAAATATGAGGGATTGCCAGTCGGTATTTGGAACCAGATCCACGTTGTTATAGGTTGGCGTAATCTCATTTACTACTATGGCATAATCTCTCCCCGAGAGTAAAGCTATTTTTTTTGATAATATCTGCTGGCTATACTCTCCCGAATAACTAAAGGTGGCCTTTCCAGTCCCTTTTTCTCCGGTTTTGGTAGTAACTAATATTACTCCGTTAGCACCTCTGGAACCATAGATGGCTGTTGCCGAGGCATCTTTGAGAATTTCCATGGAAGCGATATCTGCAGAGTTAAGAAAGGAAATGTTATCGAGAATCACACCATCTACTACATAGATTGGTGAACTATTGTTAAAAGTGCCCACACCCCGGATGCGGACTGTAGGTACTGCGCCGGGTGCTCCTGAGGTGCTTGTAACCTGAACCCCGGTTACTTTCCCTTGCAAGCCCTGTTCCGGATTTAATGAGGTGATTTTTGTGAGATCAACTGTTTTAATTGAACCTACTGATCCGGTTAAGTCGCTTTTTTTAACAGTACCATAGCCAATCACCACTACCTCGGGAACAGATTGAGCCTCTTCGACCATTTTCACGTTCAGAACGGTTTTATCACCGACCGGAATAATCTGCATCTTCATCCCTAACATGGAGAAGACCAGTGTATCTCTTGAAGTCACCGTAAGGACATAGTTGCCATCTGCTTCAGTGTAAGCTCCCTTCTGAGTGTTCTTTACCACAACTGCCACCCCTGGCAATGGAAGGTTCTTTTCGTCCACCACTACCCCTTTGATCGTTTGCTGAGCATTTATTTGTATGAAGAAAAGGAAGGAAATAAAAATCAAAAGCACTTTTTTCATGGGTTGCATATAATTGACCATAATTTTTCAAAGTTAGGTTTAAGAAAGTCTGGACAGATTAATTGCGGGTTAATTCAGGATTAAGAACGGATTAAGATTAATATTAACCTGAACTGCTGATTATCAACCCACCACCACCTCATTCACTTCGTTCAGGGCGGGCTCTCAAGGGGGCTAAAAGACCAGAGATTTCAAATCATGAGTCAATTTCGGGCACAAAAAAAACCGGCGCTAAGGAAGAAATCCCTCCGCCGGTTACGACAGTATTGGGTACTGCAGCCTGACTATATATCTATCTTATTTCTACAACTGCATACTTCGAAATCTTCCAGAACTGACTGGCATCTTTTATCTCGATGTAAGCAACTTTGTTATTCTCACGTATCAATTCATATGAACCGGCAGGATGATCCGTAATAAGCTTTGCTTCTTTCGAATTCACAGGAATGGTTTTTGTTGCAGAGAGGTCTATTTTAGAGAAAGAGCTATCTGAAAAGCTTGCGCTTAAAACCTCTTTCTTACCGAGTCCGAGAAATCCTCCTTCTTTTGCTACAATTCCTTTTTCTTTCAGATCCTTATAGGTACCCGAAACAACATAGGCTTTGTTCATCTCACTGACTTGTTCATTGATTGTTTCATCCTTTGCAGCAATAGTGGTTGTTAAACCGGTAACCTTCGTATTGAGGTCAACGATCTGGATTTCTTTGCCGGCCAGTGTGGTCTTTAAATCAGATATTTGGGTTTCACTCTCTTTCATTGAAGTTTCCAGAGATGCAATTCTTGTCTCAAGACCTTTTATCGAAATTCCTGACTTCCTTAACTGTTCGTTTAATGAAGCAATTTTGGCCCTGTTTTGCTCCATGAGTGTTTGCAGATATTTAAAATCAGCAAGGACTTGTTGTTTTTTGTCCTTACTAAGTTCACTACCTGCTGACTTTACTGCCAGGAGATTCTCCTTTTGTTTAATGATTTTCATATCATTTTCGATCTCATCAAAGGTTGTCATCCAGCTATTGATCTCTGCATCGCGGGCTGTTAACTGGTCATTAAATCCTTGTTTCTGCATTTCCATCTGAGCCCGTTGCTGTTCTTTTTCTACTGTATATCTGGAATGCAATACCAGTGCGACTGTTGCAATTAAAATCAATCCAATTAAACCTGAAATCAGGGCACCTCTTGCAGCACCTTTCTTTCTGAGTGTCTTTTCATGATATGTCAGAAATTTCTGATCAGATTTCCCCCCGGGATTATTATTTGCCGGATTTTGTGTTGTGCTTTCTTCGTTTTTCATAGTGATTTCTCCTTATTTATTTTACTTGGTAATCCAAAATGCTCAGTTTGCAGAATAATCAGTCAAGAGACATGCCGGAAATAATTATCCGGAGTAATGTGCTCACAATGTGTGGATTAAATAAATAGAACAAATCGACGCAATGGTCAATTTGGGAAAACTAATCTCATTTTGAGAAAATATTCTTTCCCCCTGCTTATGCGGGCAGGCTCTCCTTCAAAAGGAAAGGAAAGTTTTGAAAAGGTTGAAGAGGTTTTTGTTAATCATAAATATAATGTTAAAAATAAAAGAATAAATCACCTACTTCGTAGAGAGATAAACATTGTAAACATCTGATAATCTGCACTTCCAGTTTCCCCTCCTTTTCAAGGGGGGTGGCCGCAACAGGCATATGATTAATTTATTGCAAAGACTTTATTGCGGCCGGGGTGGTTGATTATATTCTCAGGTCTATTCTATTTTGTTATTGAAAGCTCTCCTAATCTCACTCTTCAAATATTCAGGTTCCTGGAAAACAAATCTGTTTATCCATTAATGCATTGAATCATTTTGCTCGGCGAAGTCTCCTGACTTCGCCGTTTTTGTTTTTCATAGAAATAAAGGTAATAAGAAAGAAATCAACCACCCCGGCCGGGGAGAAAAATCTTGTAAATACCAGAGAATCAATACTCCCGGCCACCCCTCCTTGAAAAGGAGGGGAAACTATTGATATTAAATGTCATAAATTTCTCCTCCTCTTTAAGTATGGGAAACTATTTGTACTATGCTTCTCTTAGGTTGACTGTTATGTGGTTGGGGGGTCCTTTTCTTCTTTTAGGATCCTGTATATAGTCGAGGCACCTATATCCAGCTTTTCAGCAACAGTTTTGATATCATTGTTGTATCTCTTCAGGGTAGTTTTGATAATTTTAAGCTCATATTCACGTAAGGTCTGATCGGCATTTGAATCTTTTGATAAAGGATCTGATGTATCAATCACAATGTCAGAAGGTCCTATTTCATCACCCGGAGATAATGTAATAGCAAGCTCAATTACGGATTTTAGTTCACGTACATTTCCGGGGAAAGAGTAATTCATAAGCTTTCTTTGTGATGGCTCTGATATTTTCTTTAATGCCATATTATTTTCCTTGCAGAATTCTTCTGCAAAATGGCTGGCCAGAATCAATATATCCTTTCCCCTGTCTCTTAACGGAGGCAACTCGACAGGCAAACCTAAAAGCCTGTAATAAAGATCCTCCCTGAAATGCCCGTTTTTAACAGCTCCTTTCAGGTTTTTATTTGTAGCTGCAATTATCCTGCAATCTGTTTTAACTGGCTTATTGCTGCCTATTCTCACTATCTCTTTTTCCTGTAAAACCCGTAATAATTTCATCTGCAAATTCATCTCCATCTCCCCTATCTCATCCAGAAAGAGTGTACCGCCGTCGGCCTCCTCAAATTTTCCTATCCGACGGGATGCTGCACCGGTAAAAGCACCCTTTTCATGACCGAACAATTCGCTTTCTATTAATTCAGAAGGAATTGCCGGAACATTAACTGCAACAAATGATCTGTCTTTACGCTTTGAGTTGTAATGAATTGCCTTGGCAACGAGTTCTTTCCCGGTTCCTGTTTCACCGGAAATAATGACAGGAATATTGGTAACCAGGGCTTTATCAATCAGGTCATGTACTGCTTTGATAGCCGGACTTTCACCCAGGATGCTTTTGCGGAAACTATATTTCTTCTGGATTTCACCCCGCAATACAGAAATCTCCCTTTTAAGACCAATGCCGTTCCTGATATTCTTAACAGTGTTAAGCAAACGTTCATTAATATCGTCGGATTTGGTGATATAATCAACAGCGCCCAGTTTTAAAAGGGTCACAACAGTATTTATGTCCTGCTGTTCGGAAATAAGGATTACCTGGATATCGCTGTTTTCCTGTCTTATCTTCTTAAACAGCTCAAGTCCGGTAATATCAGGCAGGCGGTAATCAAGAGTGACAATATCTGGCGATTCATGCAGACTTTTAAGTAAATCAGTACCATTAAAAAAGCTTTTTACTTCGTACTCGGGATTTAAAGAAAGTGTATGGACCAAAAGTTTGTTGTACCACTCACTATCCTCAACAACAAAGATCTTGAAAGATGTTTCTGTCATAACTGTCTTGTTAAAATTCTATACATGAATGGTTCACTGGTAAATTAAAGTTCAGATAATCGGATTTGCCAGTAATTTAGTCAATTCCTGGAAACTGTTCTTTCAATAATCTCCTTACTTTTTCAAATTCTCTCATAGAATCCATATATAGCGTTTCAACAATCCTGGTATCGACTTTGTTCTTAATGCCTTCCTCAACACGCTTTAAAAGGCTGTTAAGATAAGAAGCCCCGATATGACGACAGGGAGGTGACATTTTATGTGCGAGCTCAGCAACAAAATCCCACCGGCCCGATAAAATGACCTCATGCATTTCTTTAAGACCCTTTCTGGTGGATGTAATAAAGGTACCCACCATCTCCCTGGTAAAATTTTCATCTCCCCCCGAAACAAGATAAAGACTCTGTAAATCAAATTTTCCGGTACTGCCGGATTTGTCGTATTCTTCAGAACTTATCTCCGGAATCTTTTCGTGTGCTACCTCTTTCATGACGGAAAGGATTGTCGTAAGAAGTATCTCTTCAGTAAAAGGTTTCTGAATAAAGGCATTCACTCCGGCTTTTTCATATTTTTGCCAGTCTTCGCTAACACTTGCTGCAGATATACATACCACAGGCATCTCCGATGCATTTATATTCAATTCATTACGGATAAATTGGGTTGCCTTTAATCCATCAATTCCAGGCATACGGATATCCATGAAAACCAGGTCAAAATGATCGTTTTTCAACAATTCAAGTGCGCTCATACCATCTTCAGCTTCAATGAACTTCATGTTCCATCTGGATAGTATGGTTTTGAACAACAGCCTGTTATATTCTTCATCGTCAACAACGAGTATTCTGAGATCTCTGATCTCCTCGGGGATAGAACTGAGAGAATAACTTTCTTTTCCTCTCTGACTTACATCACCTGTCAAAAACGGGATCCTGCATGTCATAGTAGTTCCCTGGTTCTTTATGCTCTTGCATTCAATTGTTCCATTGTGCATTTCAACCAGTTTCTTTACAATGGCCAAACCAAGCCCTGTACCTCCGTATTTTCTCGTTGTGTTCATCTCTCCCTGTGTAAATTCATCAAAGATGAGGTTAAGCTTACTCTCTTCTATACCGATGCCGGAATCGACAACACTAATTAAAAGTTCAACCTCCCCGGGTACTGTTTTATTACTTTTAACCGAATAGTGAATAGTTCCGTTCCTGGTGAATTTAACTGAATTACTTATCAGGTTTAACATGATCTGCTTAAGGCGATATGGGTCTCCGATAAGTACATCCGGAGTATCGGGGCTTATTGAGAAGCTCAGGCTATCGTTATTATTTCTGGCTTCCATTTCAAATAATGAATAAACTTCCTCAAGGATATGCCTGAGGCTGAAGTTTACTTTTTCAAGAGAGACTTTACCGATGCGCAGTTTTGAAAAATCAAGGATATCATTAATTACTCTGACCAGATGGTCGGCGGAAGACTTTATAATTGACAGAGTCCTGGAAGTATCTTCATCAAAATTCCCGTGTAAAAGCTGCTCAGCAAATCCTGAAATAGCGGTAACGGGTGTCCGGATCTCATGGCTGATGTTTGCCATGAACAGCTCTTTCATCTTTACCAGCTTCTCGGATTCCTCTCTTGAATTTTCAAGAGCCGCCTGATAGGCATAAGTTTTTCTGACATACCTCGCAACAATAAAAATCACAAGGATTGCCAGCAAAAGACCTGAAACAGAAAACATGATCAGCCAGTTAAGTGTTGTGTCTGCCAATTGGTTCGCTGCCCTGGCTTTTTTGTCGATACGTGATGAAATCTCATATTCAATCTTTGCTATAAGATCATAAAACTTCTCCTTAATCTCACGGCTGGTTACAGCCAGCTGCGACTCCCGTTTCATCAGCTTTTCTCTGGTATCTCTGTCGAGCCGTTCTATCTTCTGAAGATCACTCACCAGCCCTTTTTCTTTTTCTTTCAGCTGGTCAGTATTACTACGGCTGAATACCCGTCTCAGTATTCCTTTTTCCGAAGTACGGTTATTTTCAGATGCACTGTTTATACTGTCAGACAGTTGTCTGAGCGATTGAATCACCCTGTCGTTATGGTTCAGAAACAACAATTCATTCCATATTATAATGTTTTCCTCAATAAGCTTGCTGATAGTATCTGCCTGGTCGGTCAATAAAGTATCATTCAATGATTCGCTGCGGAATTGCTTTACTCTATTATCAATTCTTGAAATGATTTTGTAATAAGGGATAATGTCGGAAGTATCTTTAGTTATGGAATATAGCCGTACACAGCTTTCAGCTTTTTCAAGATCCATAGAGATACCCCGTATGCCCAGAAGCCGCGCATCAGGTTTGATATCGATATGTATTGAGGAGACAATTGAAGAGATGTTATGATAAGATAAATAACCCGTGGCTGATAACAATAAAACAGCCATAAACATTAATAGACCTATCTTAATCTGTAATGAAAATTTATTCACCTGAACCGATTTGTATAGACAACGTCAGATGATTAATAGTTATTATCCATAAATTGTTCAAAATAAAGACGACAAAGTGCAGGTGCAAATTGATCTTTTTTTACAATAAAGTCGTAATGGTCTGATTTTCTGTTATTTTCGTTTAACCCTGACTGTGATAAAAGAATCAATAGAGAACTATTGCTTTTACCTTTTAGAAGATTCAGAATATAGGTGCCGGGAATATTTTTGGTCATGGAATGATCAACAAAAGCGATTACGTCATTATTTTTAAGTTTATCTGAATTTATCTTTTGAATACACTCCGAAGAATCCATGATTGAATGAAGTACCAGTTTATATTTCCGGTTTTTCGATGAAAAATGTCTGCTTCGCCGCAATGCTCTGGAGAGTATATTATTGTAGTATTCATTATCTTCCACAACCAGTACGTCAATTATCTTTCTCATTTAAACATTTATTTACCCTGATTATCTGTTTCATTCTCATCCAAAATTGATGCCGGATAACTGATATTAGATAATCTGTTTTAAATGAGCATATTGGGGTTACAAAAGAAATTATTGGCAATTCAATTTGGTAAAACCTTTCTCAAAATGAAAACCGTTATATGATTGACTATTATTAAACAAGACAGTCGCTATTGCAATATTTTCAGGATAATTGCAGCTACTTAAGGGTGATCTTAAGGACTCCGTTTGCACCCATCATACCGTACAATGATGCACCCACATCATCAATAAATTCTATTTTGCTCACATAGGTGGGATTTATATATGAGATATCGGAGACAATTTTATCATTAACTACATAAAGGACCTGTGGAGATGAATTAAATGACTTTACTTTCTTATTAGCAACTCCATTTCCTGTTACTCTTACTTCATTTACCTCATTGCTTATAAGTTCAAATATTGATGTGTATTTGGAGAAATCCCTTACATTCTTAAGTTGAAAGGCTTTAAGCGCCTTTTGCAGAACATCCTGTGAAATATGCCCATTATTAACTGCATCCTTAATACTGGTTTCACTATTGTTGAAGGTCAGGTCCACTTTATACAACTTTTCGTTACCAACTTTTATCCTTCTCTCCTTAAAGCCTGAGGCTGAAAATGTAATGACATCATTTTTAAAACTTTTAATTGAAAACCGGCCGATAGAATCAGACAATGTAGTCTCTCCCGATTTTACAGCAGACACTTTTACCCTTTTTAACAGAATATTATTGAAGCTGGTGACCACGCCGGATATTGTTTTTCCCTCCTGTGCTTTCGCATCAAATACTGCAATAAGGATTATAAGTATTGAAATAATGATACAAAGTTTCGATTTCATGGCTTTCATTTTGGAGGCTAAGTTACGAAAAATTAGAGGAATCTGATTATCAATTATTGAGCATAGAATTTTTTGCTTTTTTGAAATATATATTCTCATAAATCTTATGTCAGAAATTACCAGAAAGTAATTAAAACGCCTGAAAAATATTTTTTATTTTTTCCTGAAAATAGGTTAACTTTTCAGTCAGTATAAAATCTTAAATAACCTGATGCCCTGATCATGCTTCTCAACTCATTCATAATATAACACCGTAATTATCAAATTACTGCTAATTTAAAAGCTATGAGAATCATTATTAAAAAGGACCAGTCAGAGGCAGGTGATTGGACCGCCTCACATATTATCGACAAAATCAAAAAAGCAAATCCAACCCCCGAAAAGCCATTCGTACTTGGTTTGCCCACAGGCTCTTCTCCTCTGCCGGTTTATAAGGAATTTATCAGGAGACACAAAGCTGGTGAGATATCTTTCAGAAATGTGATCACATTCAATATGGATGAATATGTGGGTCTTGCAGAAAATCATACGGAAAGCTATCATTATTTTATGTACAATAATCTCTTTAACCATATTGATATCCCAAAGGGAAACATAAATATTTTAAATGGAAATGCTAAAGATCTTGAAAAAGAATGTGCTGATTACGAAAAAAAGATTTTAGCCAGTGGTGGAATTGATGTATTCCTGGGAGGAATTGGCCCTGATGGCCACATTGCTTTCAATGAACCGGGATCTTCACTCACTTCAAGAACGAGAATCAAGACCTTAAGCTATGACACTATACTTGCGAATTCAAGATTTTTCAACGGCGACATGAAAAAGGTTCCAACCCAGGCTCTCACAGTTGGAGTTGGAACTGTTATGGATGCAAAAGAGGTATTAATCATTATTACTGGCTATGTTAAAGCGCGGGCTTTGAGAGAAGTGGTAGAAGGCGGTATAAGCCACATGTGGACAGTATCAATGCTTCAATTGCACCAGAAAGGTTTTATTGTATGTGATGAAGCGGCAACTATGGAGCTACAGGTTGAAACGGTAAAGTATTTTAATGATATTGAAAATGTAAACCAGCATAATCTTCCTTAAAAAATTCAAAAATAATATGACATTCAGGCAATTATCAAAAGAAGAAATAAATATTCTCCTTTCTCAGGGATGTTTTGCCGATAACTGGACCGGTATTACTGTTAAAGAAGGATTTTCCACTGTGAATATCAGGAATACCCTGTTTGAAGGTAAAATAAAGCTGGGTTTGTTTTCCGGAACTGTTGAGGTGGAAAAGAATATCATAAGGAAATGCGGAATTTACAACAGCACCATCAGGAATTGTGATATTTCCGATAAAGTTTATATATCAGAAGTTAAAGATCTGTCAAATTATATTATTGAGGAGAATGTAGCAATTGAAAATATAGGTTCACTGGCTGTCAGAGAAGAGTCAACGTTTGGAAACGGAACTGAAATAGAGGTCTTAAATGAAGGAGGTGGCAGGGAACTGCCAATTTTTGACAAACTTTCTTCACAGATAGCCTACTTAACCGTACTTTACAGACACGATAAAGATTTCACAGATAAGTTACTTGGGCTGATCAGGGATTATTGTGAAAAAAAACGTTCAGACAGGGGACTGATTCAATCAGGAGCCAGAATACTCAATTCGCAGATCATTCATAATGTTTTTGTTGGAAGCTATTCAATTATTACTGGAGCTTCTTTGCTTGAAGAAGGAACCATTAGCAGTTGTAAGGAGGCACCTGTAATTATTGGCGAAGGGGTCATTGCCAGAAAATTTATCATACTGTCAGGATCAAGAGTCGATGGAGGAGCATTACTTGAGAAAAGCTTTGTAGGTCAGGGAGTAACAATGGGTAAACAATACTCAGCCGAGAATTCGGTATTCTTTGCAAATTCCGAAGCATTTCATGGTGAAGCAAGCAGCCTTTTTGCCGGTCCTTACACTGTAACCCGTCATAAATCAACACTTTTGATAGCCAGTCTTGTTTCTTTTTTCAACGGAGGTAGCGGAACCAATCAAAGCAACCATATGTATAAGCTTGGACCATTACACCAGGGTATTCTGGAGCGTGGCTGCAAAACAGGTTCTTATTCATACCTTCTATTGCCAGCCCATATTGGAGCATTTTCTGTAGTACTTGGAAAACATTACACAAATATCGACACTTCCGGTTTCCCGTTTTCTTATATTATGGAAAATAAGGGAAAGAGTGAGTTATTACCTGCAAGGAACCTTTTCACTTCCGGAACACGCAGAGACAGTGATAAATGGCCAACAAGAGACATAAGAAAGGATCCTGATAAGCTCGACCTGATCCATTTAGGTTTATTCAGCCCCTGTGTTGCTGGCAAAATAGTCAATGTGATCAACACCCTTAAAGAACTTGATGAAAAAAATGATAAGAATCAGGACTATGTTAATTGTAAGGGAACAATCATCTCCCGCTCTCATTTGAGTACCGGCAGAATGCATTATGAATTGGCACTGCAATTATATCTCGCCAGGGAGCTGGTTGATCGCATTTATGCTTTGGATGACAATTCTTCAGTAAAGGACTTAAGAAATATTCTGAAAGCTGAGGGAACAGATGGAACGGGAAGATGGGTCGACATTTGCGGATTATTCTCTCCTGCCAGTAAAATTGATGAGCTGGTTGATTCACTTAAAACCGGCAAAATAAGGTCATTTACAGAATTAGGTAAAGAATTTGCAGCAATCTATAACAATTACAATAAATATGCCTGGACATGGTGCTCCAGCATCATTCATCAGCAAACTGGAGATAAACCTGAAAACATCTCTATTGACGGTCTAATTAAGATTGTCACAGACTGGAAGACAAATGCTATCAGAGTGAATAATTTAGTTCTCAAGGATTCTGAAAAAGAATTTGATTCAGGTAGCAGAATAGGATTCGGCGTTGACGGGGACGAAAATACAAAGGACGCAGATTTCAGGTCTGTAAGAGGTGTTTATGAAGAGAATAAATTTGTAATCGGTTTACAAAAAGAATCTGAAGAGATTGAAGAAAAAGCCGACAGACTGATTGCGGTTTTGGAAAGAATGAAATTCTGAAGACCGGGCAAACCACCCTGATAGTTGCTTTTCCTGGTAAGTCAGGTTTTCCTTATTAACACTGATAAACGTGCAATAAGGTAATGGAGATTATTAAAAAAATACAATATAAGTGTTTAAGAAAGAAACAATAAAAAAATCTTATAAGATGAATTAGTTTTTGTACAACTAAATCCATAATGAGGAATTCGCCGTGAGAATAACAGAAACAACATTACAGATAAGCCCTGGAAAACCTGCACCAATTACTCCTGCTCCGGGTTACAGGACTAAAATGATTATTAAACAGAAAGGAGCTGGATTCTGAATTGGAAGTCGTTTCTTCCTGTTCATCTGATATTTTATTTTGGAGATATTATCATTTCATCACAATCATTGAAATCACAGATATTATTATTCTTTCGGAACTGCATTCTTCTGTGAGCTATTGATAAACATTTTATATAGCTGTCAATATTTGCAACTTTAGCGGGATTTTTAACTACCAGGGGAATCACCCCAATTTTCTGAAGACCATCTTTCGACTTAAAATTCGTTTCACAGACATAGTACATTTCCCTGTCAATCTCAAGGGGATCTCCATCAAGGGGAAACTGATCAACCGTTATTTCAGGCAAATCTATATTATCAATAACATTATATGGCTTAATTTTCACTTTTTTCATAACTAACTTTTAAATGATTTTTATTGCAGTGTTCTAATTAACTCAAGTTGCTAATTAATATTTAAGTTCAAATAAATTCCATTCTCCTTAGATATCTTCTGAACCCATCCCCCCATCCCTTAATGATATTTGAACCCATCCCCCAACCCTTAATGATATTTGAACCCATCCCCCAACCCCTTCCCTTAAAATTAAGGGAAGGGGAGCAATACACACTGTTAATTAGTTCCCCCTTCCCTTATCCTTAAGGGAAGAGATTATCATAGTCCAAATTATAATAAATTTTAAAACTAGCAACTTAGGTTAATTTGATTAATTACAATATGAGGCTTTTTCCCCTGAAGAAGTACCCCGGAAAGGGGATGATCTCATTAACGGACCTTTCATATATCTCATATTCATCCCCGATAAAGCCGGAATCACCTAAATCAGACTGGATAGCCGGTAGAAGCAGGAGATACGGTTTACCTGTTAATTATTTTTAATTTGGCTTAAGTGTGTTCTGAGAAGGAATTGCATTTTCCAGTAAAAGTATAAATTTTGTTTTAGCCCCCCAACTCCCTGGTACATCTGACCCCCTGCCCCACTGGTACATCTGACCCCCCTGCCCTCCTAAAGGGGGGTTTATACACTGCAATTAAGCGACTGCACTAGATTACATTGAATTTGCCCCCCTTTAGGGGGGTTGGGGGGTGGATTCCCCCATGGGGACCCGAAAGCCTTTTTTATTCCTGTTTTACTATATATTTCGATTTAAAAAAAAAAGGTGAAATAAATTTGTTTATATGTTATATATATCTAACTTTGTGTTGTATTATTCTAACATAATGTTAGATTTTATAAACATAAACTATAAGAATTATGAAAAGAGGATTATTAATGATTTTGCTGGCTGCGCTTGTAATCATAGGTGCAATCATCTGGTTACTGCATGGCAAAAATGAGATTAAAACTGGTACTCTGGTGATGTTTGGTACTATACTGCTGGTTGCAGGTTTTGCTGTCGCCCTTGCTATTTCAAAGCTTAAATCAGCAAAAGAAGGTTTAACTTCTGAAGATGAGCTATCCAAATTATTAAAGGATAAAGCTTCGTCGAGGTCGTATTATGTTTCATTATACTGGTGGCTGATAGTGATGTATATGTCAGATAAGACATCGGTCGCCACTGACACTCTTATTGGAGTTGGCATACTTGGCATGGCGGTGCTTTTTGCGGGATTTTGGATCTATTTCAACTTTAAGAATAAAATCAATGAATAACAGGATAAAAGAGTTACGAGCCAGATATAACCTGACTCAGGAAGATTTAGCTAAAAAGGTAAATGTCCGGAGAGAAACAATAGTTTTCCTTGAAAAGAACAAGTACAATCCATCGTTAAAACTAGCTCATGACATTTCAAAGGTTTTTCAGACAACAATAGAAGAAGTTTTTGTTTTTGACTGATTTCAAATTTTTCGTCATTTATTAAAGCATAAATAATTCAGTGTTAAGATTTATTGCATCTTTAAAATTAATATCATGAATAAGCTAAAAGCCATTGCCATTGTAGTCCTCACCTTCTCCTTGAATTATTGTTTAGCTCAAACAGGCGTAACAAATAATGATTTACGAAAGTAACAGAAAATGAAAAGACAATTATCTGTTTCATCGATTGCCGGGGTTGTATAATTAATATATGCAAGTATAACAACGGCCCGGCGGTTGAGGGAGTAAACGTTGGTGGCGCCGTCCGCCGATACGATCCCGATAGCTATCGGGACCGGTACTTTAGCCAGAAAATAGTCACGGCGGGCAAGCCACCATGGCGCAATTTTTGCAAATCCCGGCGAAAGACAAAATTGTCTCGTTACCAGATAAATGTCTCGGTTTACAAATCTTTTTATTTGTTTTTGTCTTGTTGTAGAAATTTTTCTTTCGGGTCGCATCCAGGAATAATGAATAAAATTTTACGCTAATGATCAAAGTTGAAATAACTCTAAAAGAATTCCTATATAAAAAACAATGTCTAATACGAATTCATCACTTTTTATTATTCAATACAGCAGTATTAGGGCAGAGTTAAACATTCCTTATTCCTTACCTGTTAAGGCCTAATGAAAGATAAAATTTTTTAATCAGTCAAGTAAATTGCCAAATTCACTGAGATTGGCTCAAATTCACTAGCTTATTCCCAATAATCGATGGTAATAATTGTTAAGCAACTTTAAGTTATTCCTCATAAATGGATCAAGAGGACCATTAATTCTTATAAGGTTAAATAGAATAATAATACAAGTCAAATTTATTTTCATTTAGACTAATAATGATTTAAATTTGATAATGAAATGAAATGAATTGATATAGATGTCAAGCTTAATTGAAGGATATCCATATGATATTTTTATCAGCTACCGTCAAAAAGATAATAAACATGACGGCTGGGTGACTGAATTTGTAGATAATCTTAAAGGAGAGCTTGAGTCGACATTCAAGGAGGAGATCAGTGTTTATTTCGATATTAATCCACATGACGGGCTTTTAGAGACACATGATGTGGACGCCTCACTTCAAGAGAAGCTAAAATGCGTGATTTTTGTACCCATTATTTCACGTACATACTGTGACCCTAAATCATTTGCATGGGAACATGAGTTCAAGGCATTTGTTGAGCAAGCCTCTCAAGATCAGTTTGGAATGAAGGTAAAACTTCCTAAGGGTAATGTTGCAAGTAGAGTGCTTCCGATTCGCATTTATGATCTTAATAGTACTGATATAAAACTATGTGAAATGCTTCTTGGAAGTGTTCTTCGAGGTGTTGAATTTGTTTATGCAGAACCAGGAGTTAATAGACCCCTCAAACCTGATGATGATGAAAAAGTTAACCTGAACAAGACCAAGTATCGAAATCAGATAAATAAAGTCGGTAATGCCATTCAAGAGATAATTTCGGGATTATTAACAGAACCGATAGAGCTTGTTAAAGAAAATCCTCTGCAAAAAGAATCATTGGAGGAAGTCAAAAAGGAGGAGAAAAAGGAAGTACAGGAGAAACCGGCTAAAGTTGGTAAATGGAAATTACTATACGTGATAGCTTTAGTTGCAATGCTAATTATTGTAGCAATACTTGTTTATCCTAAAATATTTAAAAGTAATTCACTTGAAAAACTAAGATCCTCAGGTGAGAGAATATCTGTTGCAGTAATGCCATTTCAGAATATGACAAATGATACCATTTGGGATGTCTGGCAAAATGGGATACAAAATGAACTAATAACAGCCCTAACCAACACTGAAGACCTAAAAGTCAGGCAGATAGAATCTATTAATGATCTAATTAAACGTAAATATTTAGTTAATGAGGCATCATTAACTCCTTCCGTTGCCTGTCTAATTTCACAGAAGCTGGATGCTAAAATTCTTATCTATGGCAGCATAAAGTACGAAGGAAGTATTTTACGTTTAAGTACACAACTTATTAATTCCAAAACAGAAGAAATCTTTAAATCATTTCAGGTGGAGGGGGAAATTGACAAGGTATTACCTCTGGTTGATTCTCTTTCAGTCACCATTAAGAATTATTTAATCATAACTCAACTAGGGAGAAAGGTTACTCCAGAAACCAAACATCTTGCTAATACTAGCTCCCCAGAAGCTTACAAGCTGTTCCTTTATGGCTTAAGAGCATTTATGGTGAAAGATTATGGAAGGGCAGAGAATATGTTCTTACAGGCGCTCGCTATTGACTCTGGTTTTACATTTGCTGCCTTGTCACTTTCTGTTGCATTTGGGAATCAAGGATTGTACGATGATGCTAAAAAATGGTGTCTTAACGCTTACAGTAAAAGAGATAATATGCCTGTCTGGCAAAAAACGTGGATTAACTGGGTGCACGCCATATACTTTGAATCGCCAATAGAGGAAATAGAATATTTAAAACAGCTTAAGGAGATTGATGATCAGTATTCGAACCCTTACTCCAATCTGGGGTATTGCTATAACGTATTACATCAGTTTGAAAATGCTATCCCTGAATTGGAATGGGTACTTAAAATGTATGATGAGTGGGAAATAAAACCTAGTTGGGTTTATGATTACACTCAACTCGGCTACGCATACCATAAAACCGGAAAGTATTGGAAGGAAAAAAGACTTTATAGAATAGCAGAGAAGGCTTTTCCTAATGATCCTGATCTTGTTCAACAACAAGCAATCCTGTCATTATCTCAAGGCAAGAAAGTTGAGGCGGAACATCACATTAAGAAATATAGTTCACTTCTTAAAGATAAATCATCTTCTGAATCTGATATTTTTACAAGTCTTGCCTCATTGCACATGGAGGCAAATGATCTTAATAAAGCCGAAGATTACTACCGAAAAGCGCTTTCACTTGAGGCAAGCAATCCTAATCGTTTGAAAAACCTTGCCTCCTTTCTAGTAAATAATGACTTTTATCTTAATGAGAGTATTGACCTTATAAACAAGGCAATAGAAATGGAACCTGATAATTATTCATTTTTAGATTGTAAAGGCTGGTGTTTGTATAAGCAAGCCAGATACAAGGAAGCACTTGAACTTCTAGAGAAAAGTTGGAGCTTAAAACCAGTCTATGATCATGAGATATTCCTTCATCTCGAGGCAGCAAGAAAGGCTATTATAAGCCAAATGAAGAATAATTAGCTTTGTACAAGCAGATATAAGACTCACTTTCATAATCATTAATATTTATGATCGGTTTAGTCATTAGTACAAATATAGGTTTATAAAAAACGAATTTGTTAATGTGTGCAATTTTTCCCAAAGAAGAATTTTAAAATTTTTGTGCGCAGGCAAAGTCCCGATAGAAAGCACCAAATTTTCTTGTCAAGATAAAGCTGACTGAAGTGAAGGATTACATTTTGTCATTATGCGCTTAACTGTCATGTTGTCAATGTATTGCCCATAACACGTGAATATTAGTAATGATCCTTACACCTTTTTGAACGAAAACGTACTATCATTGTTGAAGATGCAGGGAATTACTCATAATTATGATGACAAAAGAAAACGGACTATATAAACAGGCATACCATTTGAGCCTGTTTACCATCTTTTACAACATTATTGAAGGCTTAGTATCAATGATTTTGGGTTATCAGGATGAAACTCTTACATTATTTGGTTTTGGTGTGGATAGTTTTATTGAGGTTATGTCGGGTATTGGAATTGCTATAATGATTTTACGCATCAAACAAAATCCGGATAGTCCCAAAAGTATTTTCGAGATAAAAGCGTTAAAAATTACAGGTACGGCATTTTATCTTTTGTCGATTGGTTTGATTGCGGGTATAGTTTTAAACATCGTTAACCATCACAAGCCGGTAGCAACACTCTGGGGAGTAATAATAGCATTGATTTCAATTGTGGTTATGATCTGGTTAATGAACTCAAAAAAGAGGGTAGGTGAAAAGTTACATTCGGAACCTATAGTTGCTGATGCCAGATGTACCAGAGTTTGTGTATATATGTCAATTGTACTGCTTTTATCAAGTCTTGTTTATGAACTCACAGGATTTGCCTATGCTGATGTAATTGGTGCTGCAGGTCTGATTTATTTTTCCATATCTGAAGGTAAAGAAGCCTTTGAAAAAGCAAGAGGGAAAGCAGACGGTAAGGATGACCTTAAAATTGTTGAGAATAACAGTGTTATTTAAACAAAAAAAGGATGACGTTACATGACTGACGAATTGTATACCATCAAAAACAAGATTCCGGAATTATCTTATGCCTTTACGGCTAATGGGATAGAATTGCCTGTTCTGGACATAACCCATCCCTGTTTTGTTTCATGCACTGATGAGGAAACGCTTAAGAAACTGCTTCCATATGTTGAAAAAAATGCAGAAGAAAATGCAGATAAATTTAATAAGCTTCCTGCATTCATTAAAAGATTTTTTATAAACCACTCTTTTGCAGTGGCTGAACTGCTTCAGGTCGAAAGGCAAAATGAGTTTGCCAGCGGAATAACAACAATAATGATGAAACTGGGGCCAAAGCTTATTGGGAAGGGTAAAAAACGATTCCTCGACCGGCAAATGAATAAAGGATTTGGAGCTCTTGTGATAAGAATGCGGGCCAGGGACATCAGTAAATGCCAGGCAGAAGCTTTAATGCCATTACTCCTGAAATCACCTGGTAAAGATCTTTGCTTTATAAATATTGCAGGGGGTGCCGCAAGCGATAGCATTAATGCGCTTTTCCTGATACAGAATATGGATCCGGCATTATTGAAAAACAGGAAAATTGAAATCAACGTATTAGACATTGATAGTTATGGACCTTCTTTTGCTGAAAGGAGCATAACAGCATTGAAGGCACCTGGCGGACGATTTAATGAATTGAATATTTCATTCAGGCATACTCAATATGATTGGAATTGTACAGATAAACTGATAGAATTACTGGCAGAGCGAAAAGAATGGCTTCAAATATGTTCCTCAGAAGGTGGTCTCTTTGAATATTGTTCTGATGAAGTTATAATGAAAAACCTTGATGCACTCTATAGCCACTCGAACGATAATTTAGTAATTGCAGGAACCCTTTTGCATGATGTTAAAACAATTGATGCAGGTATGCTTGCAGCACTGAAAATATCAACAAAATTTAAACCAAGGCTTCTGGGGATAGAAGGATTGAAAAGAATTACAGAGCATAAAAACTGGAAGATCGAAAATATTACAGAGGGTAATCCAAGATATCTGATTTTTACATTAAAGAAAGTATAAGGCTGAATTTTCCGGACTGGAGTTGACATAGCAAACACTACTGTTTTATGCCAGATCCCTGATGCCTGATGCCCGACGCCGGACGCCCATGTGCAGCGTTATTAGATCTCACGGTAGCCGGATTACAACGCCTTCAGTTCCTGATCGTAATCATACTGCAGATCCTCATGCAGGGAGCCAAGTTTTTCCCTGATTGCCGTTGTTTGCCTGATATAGATATTCCGGAGAGCAGTATTGGCCTGAATAGAGGGGGTGAATTCTTTCATTTTTAAACAAAAATAGATAAGCAGATCTATCTCTGTTTTCTTATTCTGCGAGTACCTGATATATTTCCTGGTATTGAATAATACCCTCCGAATCCCCTTTTTAATGAAATAGTAACTCCTCTTATCTATCTCCTCAAACTGAAGATCAATCTCTTTTTTTACACTTTCAACATACGATGCCTCATCGGATGATTCAAAAAGAAGGTAAGTAAGCAGCTCCTTGTTCTCCTTTTTGAATCTTGACAACCGCAGACAAAGGTCACGAAGTTCTTTAGGAGTCAGATTAAGAAGTTCCTGGCCAATCTCTTTTACTGTAACAGCTTTCATGGTTCCTGACAGCTATCGGGTGCATCAATTTCGCTCAGTTCTTCTTAATAAATGTCCCCTGATCGAGTTCATTGAATGCGATCTGCAGCTCTTCCCGGGTGTTCATTACGATAGGTCCGCCCCAGGCGATTGGTTCATTAATAGGTGTACCCGAGACGAATATGAAGTTCAGTTCTTCTTCTGCAATCACGGCGATTTTTGCAGCATTTTTAAATACTATCAATTGTCTTTTTTCAATTATGCTGCCTTCAAAATCCCCTTTCCCTTTAAGCAGATAACAAAAAGTGGTATAACCTTTTTTTAGGTTAAAAGTTATAGATTTTCCTTTATCCAGAAATACATGGAAGTATTCAACATCAACAATTAAGTCTTTAACTGGACCTTTTTTACCACCAAATGTTCCGGAAATAACTTTGATCTCAGCACCGTCTGTTTTTATTACCGGGACCTCCTCACTTATGATCCCCCTGTATCTGGGAGCCATCATTTTATTCGCTGATGGTAAGTTGACCCATAATTGCAGTCCCTGCATCATGCCTTTCTGTGCTTTTGGCATCTCCTGGTGAAGTATGCCGCCGCCTGCAGTCATCCATTGGATATCGCCGGTGTTTATTACTCCCTTATTTCCAATTGAGTCTTCATGTTCAACCTTTCCATCGAGCATGTAAGTAACCGTTTCTATTCCCCTGTGCGGATGCCAGGGAAATCCTCGGATATAATCTTCGGGCCTGTCAGAGCCAAAGTTATCGAGAAGTAGAAAAGGGTCAGTAATTTTCGTATTATCATTAGCAAAAACCCTGAAAAGCTTAACACCTGCTCCATCGACTGTTGAATGTCCGGTCAGAACTGTTTTTTCCATAGGATAAAAGATTCGTTGGAATTCAACTATAAAGGTAGTGCTTTTTTGGATGCGGCTTGACGCCATCCCGATAGCTATGGGAGCCCGACGTCTAAACACTCGTTAAGGCACCCCCCTATTCGGATTTGGAGGGTTGGCCATTGCGCCTTTGTGCCTTTGCGCCAATACACCATTACACCTTTGTGCTGTCTATCCTGGACCTTACCCTCGTCCACGTCTCTGTAATCAAAAAGCTCTCCTCCATATAGCCGATCATCTTTTCAAATTTGATCATTGGAACTGCAAAGGATAATGTATCTTTTGAAACACATGGACGGGCGGAGGGATCAAACATACCGATCACAGCCCTTGGTCTCGCGGCATCTTTTTCGAGATATGGATAGTGGACAATTGAACCACAGCCGGCGCCAAAAGGAGTGAACGTGCTGTTGGGCTCTGTCTGGTCGAAATTTGCAAGGGTAAACAGTCCTGAGAGTACATCGGGTTTTGCAAAGAAGATAACAACGGAGGGGAGATCATTTTCCCCTAAAAGATCCCAGCGTTTAAAGATTATATAATTTCCTTTTGCATCGGGTATCGGTTTCTGATTCTTTTGCAATTCCAGCACCATTTCCGGAGTACGGATATAGCGTTCTCCCTCCATCTCCCCGGGTATTCCGCAGGATAAGAAATATTCAAAATTTGGACGGATAGTATCGGCATAGCCCAGATAGCGTTTGGCGCCCCCACATGCAATTGCTTCGGCATTATAGGCAAGCGATTCGCCATTTCTCACTTTAGCCAGTTCGCAGATAAGGCAGCTTCTTCCTTTTGCCCGTGTGACAGGCGTGGCGTTATTGGTCTCTTTGTGATAATAAAATACAATTGGTAATTCGGCAGTGCCAAAGTATTTCTTCCACATTACCAGAAACTTGTCTTTAAGTTTTAAGTCCATATTTTTTGGTTTATGTCTCCAAATAAAGGTAGAATTTAAATTAATATATAATAGTATATTTGGTATGTGTAAGCGAGCAGAGATGAATATTATAATATTGGTTTAGCGTATTGAACAGATCGTAAATTCATTAAAACATGAAAAGAAAATCAGTATTTATTTTGGTGGTTCCGGGAATATTCCTCTTGTTTGGGGCTCTTAATGCTCAACCGGCTTTGGATCCTGGTTTCAGGCATCCGCCTCAAATGTCAATCGATGCCTGGAAAGATCTTAAGTATGGGCTGCGAATCCATTGGGGTCTTTATTGCATGGACCCTGACAAAAAAACCGGTGAATCCTGGAAACTCGGAGATTATAAAACTAATCCTGCTGACTATGCACGTTACCAGGACTGGTATAAAACATTTAATCCTGTCAAATATGATCCAAACAGCTGGATAGATTTTATGGTAGCTGGTGGCATGACATTTCTCGATTTTACTTCAAAACATCACGAAGGTTTCAGCATGTTTAATAATCAGAATGTCATAAATAATATTGTCATTAACGACCCGGCCAATCCTGGCAATGGCAAGATTGTCCCTGCTCCGGGTCCGGATTTCCACTATAGTGTCATGGAAACTCCCTATGGTAAAGACATTCTGGCAATGCTTATCAAGGCTACGATCGGACATCCTGCACCCTCTTACGCCCAGGGTATACCCGAATTCAGGTTAGGACTTTACTACACCGATATTGATTTTTTTGATGCTGATTTCAGGTTTGGTAGAAGTCATCCTCTATACAAGGGTGGAACAGACGCTACTTATACCGGTTCCAGTGATCCTGAGGGTTACCGTCGTGCCCATGACAAATATTACAACGAACTTAATACAATTTGTTCGATGATCCCTGCTGGTAAGCTTCTCAATATTTGTTTCGATATCTCGTTTCCAAACACTGATATATGCAACAAGATCATTCATGATGGAGTGATGAGGGCACGTGCACTTCAGCCGAATGCCCTGTTCAGGAATCGTTGCATTGGGAATACAGGCAGTTATGCGGATTATGATACTCCTGAGCGTAATTTCTCAGGAGACCGTGACTCAACCATGAACTGGAAGGTCATTTTCCCGTTGGGACGGAACTTCGATTATGATCCTGAAGGCACTAATTATACGAATAAAAAGGATGATTCCGGAAATCCGATCAGTGGATCTGAATGGATCATTTATCATCTTGTTTCAGTTGTAGCCAGGGGTGGTCTTTTTGAAATTGGCCTTGGCCCCGGTCCCGATGGAACATTCCATCCCACTGCAATACAACAGGTTTCAGGAGCCGGCAAATGGCTGGAGAAGAATCATGAATGCATTTATTCTACCCGTCAGTGTGCGGTAACACATGAACAACTCAAAGGAAAAGATGATATCTGGTTTACCAGAACAAAAGATAACAGGTTTAAATATATTATTGTAAGAACATGGCCCGGGGACACCCTGACAGTCAAAAACGTATCAGCAGCTACGGGATCAAAGATCGTAATGCTGGCGGATTCAGAGCAGCAGTCCATTAAGTGGTCAAAAACTTCAAATGGCTACCTGCAGCTTACTGGTCTGACTTCACTCAGAAGCAATGATGCCGGTTTACATACCTGGGCTTTTAAAGTGCCTCAATAAAAACTCTGACCACAGATTTTGATATTGTTGATACAAGAATCAGATCAGATATGTAAGACATTGCATGTTATTAACAATGGAGGCAGGTTTTCAGACAGACTGCAGTTACGCCGTAGCACCGTTGTGCCTCCCTCCTCCAATTCCGGATCCCACCACATAAAAGTCATATTTATCACGGCTTTTTGTTTTTTTACTACATTAGGAACATAATTATCAAGAAAACTTCCTAGTAATAACCTGAAAATTTACCAGCATGAAAACCGGATCCTGTTTTAGACGAACATTTGTCACACCCTTTCTGGTGGTTGCATTAACAACCGGAATAGTATTACTGAGCAGCTGCGGAGGAAGTGGCGGAAGAAAAGCTTTAAGCGAAGCTGATTCACTAAAAGGTCTGAAGGATTTTTATAAGGATTATTTTCCAATCGGAGTGGCCGTGTCACCCAGATCTCTTGAGGGAGAACAGGGTGAGTTCATCAAAAAACATTTCAATAGTCTGACACCTGAGAATGTCATGAAACCGGCTCTTATACAACCTGAAGAGGGTAAATTCAACTGGGCACCCGGCGACAGGATTGTTGAGTTTGCACAGGCCAATGGGATGAAGGTCCGCGGCCACACACTCTGCTGGCATAACCAGACCGGAGAATGGATGTTTAAAGATTCAGCCGGAAATGAGGCCTCTAAAGAGCTTCTCCTGGCAAGGCTGAAAGAGCATATTACCCAGGTTGTCTCCCATTACAAAGGAAAAATTTATGCATGGGATGTTTTAAATGAAGCAATAGATAACAAGGATCCTTCAATTGGATACAGGCAAACGCAATGGTACAAAATATGCGGTGAGGAATTTATTGGCAAAGCATTCCGGTGGGCCCATGAAGCCGATCCGGATGCATTACTTTTCTACAATGAATATAACACCGAGAATCCGGTAAAGAGGGAGAAGACATATGAAATGCTCAGGAAGCTGCTTGCTGAGGGTGTTCCGGTAAATGGTGTGGGTATTCAGGCTCACTGGAATATCGGAGGTCCAAGGCATGTAGGACAGATGAATCAGCCTGGTGAGGGTGATTTTGAAATTCCGGGTTCATCAGAAAGCGCTATCAGGGAGACAATCAACAAATTTTCTTCATTAGGACTGGCTGTCCAGATTACAGAGCTTGATGTATCGATATATACTTCAAGGACAGACACACTTAACCTGGGTTTCACTCCGGAGAGAGAGAAGAAGCAGATCGATTTTTACAAAAAGGCATTTGAAGTTTTCCGGGAAAAGAAAAAAGTAATTACAGGGGTGACATTCTGGAATCTGTCAGACAGGGGTTCCTGGCTTGATAACCGGACACCCAGAAGAGGAAAGACTTATCCCCTTCTGTTCGATACGAACATGAAACCCAAAAAAGCATTCTGGGCAGTAGTAACATTTTGAAATTAGCAAGTATTATCTGTCCCTACTGATTAAGGCTTTACCATCGCACCGTCGCACCGTCGCACCGTCGCACCATTGTAGTCTTGCCTCAACGCCGCCCGATGCCCGACGCCTGACGCCATCACTTCCTGTCGGCATTAAGGTTTATTAAGGCTTTTTTAATTTAGATTTAATATTAGTCTTCCCAATACCAAATATTTTTGAACAGCACTTTACATTGTAGAGTGGTCGGGATATTTATCAGTGAGATTGGATCTTAATAAATTAACTTTTAACTATTAATCACATAATAAAACCAGAGGCTATGAAAATCTATATTAAAAACATGGTATGCATAGGGACCAGATTACTTATTATTAAGGAATTGGAAAGACTGGGTATTAGTTATAATTCAATAGACCCGGGAGTGATAGATTTTAAAAAAGACTTATCCTTAAATGAAATTGGAGAATTAAACCAGGCTCTTTGTGAATATGGACTTGAGGTGACATTCAGGGATATCCAATTCGTAACTGAAATAAGGTGTTTGATCCACAATCTGGTAGGCAATAATATACAATTCTGGAATGATTTTTCAAATTATATCACAAGAAAATCAGGTAATGATTATGCATTTCTGGATAAGTGTTTTATACTTGAAACAGGTTCATCTATTGAAAATTATTATAAAGAAATGTATAATCTGAGCCTTCGATAAATAACCCCTTATTCCCGGCCAGGGATGGTCCATTCATTCCGGCTGATTAAAGTCAGGGTATCTTGCTTTCCCTCTTGAGAGGTATGGCCGTCAATCTAAAGAATTGGACACGTGACATTTCCCCTCCTTTTGAAGGAGGGGTGGCCGCAACAGACAAATGATTAATTTATGACAAAGGCTTTTTTGCGGCCGGGGTGGTTGATTAAAATTTCACTATAATTTTATTTAGTACTGATTGTTCTTTTGAAGAGTTTTTGGATAATCATAGATAAAAAGTGAAAAATAAAATGAATAAATCAACCACCCCGGCCGGGGAGAAATATTATGCAAATAACTGAGATTCAACTGCCCCGGCCTCCCCTCCTTCAAAAGGAGGGGAAACTACCTGTACGTTACTTCCCTTAAATTGACGGCTATGCCTTGAGAGGGGAAAAAACAAAGTCTGTAGTTTCCTCAACACGATAAAAATTTACCCGCCCCATGATCATAAATAATCAGAAGCGGGTAAGTACGTATATACCTCATGTAAAAGAATACGATTAAAGGGCATTAATAATCTTGTGCAATTCTTCTTTTGTTTTGCCAAGTTTTATTTGAAGTTTTCCGTACATCTCCTCTTTTTTGCCTTCTTCAAACATAAGGTCATTATCTGTTAAAACGGCAAATTTCTTTTTGAGCTTGCCTTTCTGCTCATTCCAGTTTCCTTTTAATTCCGTTGCATTCATTTTTTTAGATTTTAAGTTTTGGAAGAATTCCTGAGATACAATGTTAGTACTATTAACTTCTGAAAACGTTACAAGATTTTAGAAATTAGTTGTATGATTCACACCTTTGGTACAAAGTGAAAATCATGTAATATTTTAGAAAATTATGTAATACCGGACTGCGTAAATGTTTATGCCAGATCCCCGATGCCCGATGCCTGACGCAACAATCCCATTACGCCGTAACGCCTCAACGCCATAAAGCCGTAACGCCGTAATGCCGTAACGCCGTATTTCTTATTTAATTCCTGTTCGATACACACAGACCTTCCTGCACATATTGCATGCATATATATCAAATCCCCGTTCGTGATGAAGGCCCGAGAAAGCCCTGCAAAGTTTCTGATTGACAGTAGTACCGTCGAGAGCTTTTTGAGGACAGCTATCGAGGCAGACCCTGCATTTTGGAGGGCACTTGATATTTTCGATAATGGGATCCGGTTCTATTTCATAATCGGCCAGGATGGCTCCGATATATACCATGTTTCCGAGGCCGGGATTGATGAGTAAGTTGTTTCTGCCTAAAAAACCCAGGCCGGCCAGCCAGCCGGCATGACGCAGTGAGAGGATCCCCATGCCATGACGATTTGCATTATCCCAATAAAGATATGGTACATCTGAAGGGACCAGTACCGCATGATTCCCATTTTCCTGAATGGCCTTGCAAAGCTCAAGTCCGATATTATCAAGTTTTGAGTACAGCAGATGCGCAGTATGGGAATAGGGAACCGGATTTGAGGCTAATATGATGTCGGTTGGCATCTGGATCAGAAAGACTATGACTGATCTGCATTTATCATAAATATCGTTTGGATGAAAGCCGTCAGGTGCATTTTTAAATCTTTCAGCAGAAGCTATTCCGCATTTTTCAGCGCCAAGGGTGTGGGCAAGATTCTTTATTTCAGATGATGAATACACTTTCTATATCCTATTATGATCCGAAAGTAATAAATATTACTTTGGTCCGGTTGTGTAAGCAGTATTATTATTTCCAACAGACATACTAATACATTGTATTGCCCTGAGCCCTAAGCTCTGCGCCCTGAGCCTTTTTACAGTTAACCCCCGATTTGTTTTTTAAATCTGTTTTTCTTAATTTTGAAATAACGCTCGCTGCGTTTAATTGAAGCAATTATAATAGCTTAAAACTGGAGATCACAAATTGTGATATCCATTAATAGTGTTGGTATAAATTAATTTTAAAATTATGTGGACCCAGGTTTTTATTCTAAAGTTGCAAAGCGTAGAATCTTGAGATCGCAAATTGCGACCTCAAGTTGGGGTGGTTCGCGGTATAGACCAATGGCATTTACAGAACAAGGAGTTGCAATGCTTTCAAGTGTTTTAAATAGTAAATGGGCAATTTCTGTAAATATTAAGATTATCAGAGTATTTACAAGGATGAGAACGATGATCGAATCGCACAAGGATATTCTGCGGAAGCTAGAGCAGCTTGAAAAGAAGGATATTGAGCTAGATGAAAAGGTCACTCTGATCTTTGAATATCTCAAAGAACTGGAACAATCAAAACAGGAGGAAACCGATTTTAAACTACGAAAGAGGATCGGTTTTAAAACAAATTAATTCAAAAAACATGAGTTCAGAAGACGAAGAAGATGATCCGAAGCCTGAGAAACTTCCTATTTACCAAAAAGGAAAAGAGATCTATGACCTGGTTCATAAAATTGCTGCACTTATACCTGAGAACAATGAGCACCTTCTGGAGGTGAAAAGTCAGATGCTAAATGATGCTGCACTATTGTCAGTCAAGGTAGCGGGCGCTGAGGCGGCAGGATTGTATGACCTCAAAATGGAAAATGCTGCGATAATTCGTAAAGCGGCACGCGACCTTATGGTTCAGAATCATTCTCTCGAGGCATTTGGCTTTGAATATGTTGAATACTATAAGATGGTAAGAGACCTTATCGAAGAATACCGGCTCCTGTTCATAGACTGGGTAGCGGGATTTGACAAATGGGATTATATAATTGATCGTTGGGGACTATTTAATCCTCCGGGTGTCGGTCCTTTCGATAAAGACCCCGATGATGATATACCGTTTCGGGGATTTGAGCAGGATCCTGAGGATTGAGGGTGCCTGATGCCAGATGCTTTCAGCAATGTCGATCATTTTAGAAAATCCTTCAGCTCGTATCTGCTCATCTTCAAGCTGCCGCTCAAGCTCCATGATACGTTTTATCAGGGCTTCTTTGTCAGATTTCTTATAATCCATAAGTTTTCGATTCTCAGGTACCTTGCCATCAAATTTACGAATCCATTTAATAATCAGAGAACGTCCGCGAATATTATATTTATGATAACCAACCTTTATGGACATGAAAACTGTACTCAAACGCCGTGATTTTGTTTCGAAATGCTTTAAAGCAAGCGCTGCATGTTGCGCATTGCTACCTGGCAACCCGTTATTTACACAGGATCCTGTAAAGCTGAAAAAGGCAGATCTGAAGAATCTTACTTATTGTTGTTACAGATGTACCACTGAATGCCCTACCTACAAAGCTACCATCGAGAACAACACTGAGTTAAAGAAGAAAACTTACGAAAATGCAAAATGGAAGGAGAAGTATGGTGTTGATTTTGACCCTGATAAGTTTTTCTGTTACGGTTGTAAGCCAAAGGATAAGCCCCTTGGTATTAATGTAAAGGCATGTACGGTTCGCACCTGCGTGATTGAAAAAGGCCTTGATTGCTGCATCGAATGTACCGGTCTGACCGCTTGTTATAAACAATTATGGAAAAACTACCCCGATTTTAAAGCAAAGGTACTGGAAGCACAAAAAGCTTATCTGAAAACATGATTCTCATTTGATTGGATTGAAGCACGCTGCGGGCAGCCTGTCGTTTCTCTTAGTCTCTAAGCCCCTGAGTCTCTTAGTCGATTCGCCCGGCGCCCTGAGCCCTGAGCTATTTTGTACCGCCATACCACCGTGCCATCGTACCGCCACACCTTCGTACCGTCGCACCATCGCACCGTCGCACCATTGTATTGCCTCATCGCCTTAACACCTCATCGCGGCCCTTATCTACTAATTCCACAATTTCACTACCTTAGTGCTAGCAATCATTAAAACAATGAATGACATTCAAATACTTATAGACGAACTTGTTAAGTTCCGTGATGACCGGCACTGGGAACAGTTTCATAATACGAAAGATCTTGCCCTGGCAATCTCAATTGAGGCCGCTGAGCTAAATGAACTCTTCCTCTGGAAAACAACTGAAGAATCGGAACTTGTTGACAGAAATAAACTGAAGGAAGAACTGGCAGATGTTCTTGCATTCAGCCTCTTACTGGCAGGGAAACATGGCTTTGACGTGAAAGAGATAGTTCTTGAAAAGATCCGGAAGAATGACGAAAAATACCCGGTAGACAAAGCAAAGGGGACAGCCAAAAAGTATAATGAGTTATAACCGCATGCCGCAAACCTCAAACCGCATACCGATAATAAAATGCTGATCTACCAGGCACCTTCCGACAGATTTATTGATGATGTCAGGGAAAACACTATTTCTGATATCATGTCGGAGAACTATAAGGCAAGACTTGGTAAGGATCCGGGAGTTCCGGAATTTGTCTCATGGCAGAATAGTCTCTCAAGAGTAAGGGATCTTCTGGAGACTTGGTAAAATTCACGACACTTTTGTTGCCCTGGAATATGAAGTACCGTATAATCAGAGCCGTCTTGACTGCCTTCTTTTCGGAAAAGGGGCAAACGATATCTCAAATGTTGTCCTCATTGAACTGAAGCAGTGGTCGAATGTAAAGGCACTTGCTGAGGAGGGTAACTTTGTTGAGACATATACCGGTGGCAGGGAAAGAGTTGTCCCCCACCCTTCCCAGCAGGTAAAGGGATACCATAATTATATGCAGGGATTTGTTGAGGAGTTTGAGAAAGAACCAACACTCTCCCTGTTCAGTTGTGCCTATTGTCATAACTATTCAAGAACTGACGGGAAAGGACTTCATAGTCCGGTTTACAAAGATCTGATTGCAGAATTTCCTCTCTTTACAAAAGAAGACACAAAACTTCTCGGCATCAGGATCAGGGAACTACTTGAAAACGGTTCCGGGTTTGAGATATTTAACCGCTTTATGCAAAGTCGTCTGCATCCTTCAAAGAAACTGCTCGAGAATGTGCATAAGATCATTAAGAATGATGTTGTATTCTCACTTCTTAACGAACAGCTTGTTGCAAAGAATCTTATCTGGGCAAGGTACAGGATGTCGGAAAAGAAGAAGGAAAAATCGGTGATTATAGTGCATGGTGGTCCGGGTACAGGCAAATCGGTTATCGCTTTAAATATTCTTGCCGAGGCTGCACTAAGGAAAAAGAATGTTTTGTATGGCTGCAAATCAAAACCATTCACATCCGGATTGCAGAAACTGGTTGGCAGAGGCGGTGAGATTATGTTCTCGAATCTTTATCAGGTTTATTCCAAGCCGGACAAAAGAAAATGAATTTGACATCCTTCTTATAGATGAAGCTCACAGGATAGAAAAGAACAGCAACCATCAGTATACGAAACCCCAGGACAGGACTGATATGCCACAGATCGATCAGCTTGTAAGGTGTGCAAAAACAACCGTATTCTTTATCGATGACAGGCAGAATGTGAGATCATCAGAGGTTGGAAGCTCAGATCTAATTAGAGAGACTGCATCAAGATTTGGTGCCGGTGTTCATGAGGTGACCCTTGAAACCCAGTACAGGTGCATGGGATCAAATGATTACCTGTTATGGCTCGAATCGGTACTCGGATACACCGATGAAAACAGGATTTTCAGGAAGGATGACCAGTTCGATTTCAGGATCTTCTCCTCGCCGCAGGAGATTATGGATATTCTGAATGAAAAGGAGAAAGAGAAACCAAATTCAGCAAGGATGGTGGCAGGATTCTGCTGGCCATGGAGCACTAAAACAGATAGTAACGGTGAACTTGTTAAAGATGTGAAGATCGGCGATTTTGCAATGCCCTGGGAGACACACGATAAGATAACCTCAATACCAAAAGGATACGTGAAATGGTATGAATGGGCTTACCGACCTGAAGGAATAAAACAGGTAGGTTGTATCTACACTGCCCAGGGATTTGAATTCGATTATATTGGAGTAATAATTGGAAATGATCTGTGTGTGGATAAGAGTACCGGAAAAATTTCTGCTGATATCACAGCCACCAAAGACCCGATGCTGCGAAGGAATGCTGAAAATTTTGAGAAGCATGTTAAGAACATTTA
Organism: uncultured Bacteroidales bacterium; assembly: GCA_963813405.1. Lineage (GTDB taxonomy): Bacteria > Bacteroidota > Bacteroidia > Bacteroidales > VadinHA17 > LD21. Next base: position 8,657 of record CAWEYU010000005.1, on the reverse strand, counting down.
CAGAACTCTACTAACCCGTGGAATGAAGGGGTGTTATGTGTATTTTACGGATAAAGAGACGGAGGAGTATTTCAGGGAGAGAATGGGATAGGAAAGACAATTATAAAATGATTTCAGGTTAAGAAATCATTATCATTTCAATCATTTATAGTGTCAGGATTATAGCTCTTATCATATTGCGGGAAAGGAGTTGAGAGCTTAGTAATGTACTATCAAAAGCATTGATTATTGTTGATAGAAAGGAAGAGTTAATTAGTAGGAAATTTCTCAAGAATCGTTTTTACCTCACTGAGTTTTAACATAGATAAATTCTTAACTCCTCCGACAAGATTTATGAATTTAATTAAATCCCTAGTTTTATCTTCATTTTTCATAACAGTAGGATGATCTTTAAGATAATCGAGAATACCTTTTCGGATGCAACTTATTGACCCCAAACGCCTTTCAAAAATACCAACAGCAATATCCTGTCTGTTTAGTAGGATTCTTGTAAGTTCATAGGGATCTTTTCTGCTTCGATCAATTGTAAGATGAGTGTACCACCACAATCTTGAAATTCCATTTCTGGATAGGGATTCGATATTTACTGTATTAAGGAAATATCTGTCTTTTATTCTCCCCAATGGTTTATCGAGACCTTCAATTGACCATTTTTTATTCATATAGCCCCAAAACCTTGCATGCGTAAGATAAGTCCAAAGTCTTTTATCTGAGGCTTGCGTTTCATCCAAATCAAGGTTTTCATATAATGCAATAGAATTTTCAAGATCGCTTTTATCAGGATTCAACTCGAATTTATCATCTATAAAAATTCCAGAATCACCTTTTGGAAAAATTTCCTCATATGGAAATTCCTTTTCAAGATAAAACCGGAAATTATCTGATTTCTTTAGATTTCTGTATAGCCTAGCTGTGTAGCTTTCAGTAAATACTGGGATTTGTTTTTTCATCAAGTTTTACTTAATAAAATTGTCGTACAATGAGCTAAATGAACGATTCACTGGAAGATCAAGAATTTTTTGAGCCGATTGTAATGGATCATCAGTAGGATGTTTTTCAATTAGACCAGATAATAATTCATGCCACTTTCTGTTTTTAAAGTCATCCCCTTCATTTGTGGTTATAAATCTTATTGCTTCCGCGAGAGCAGGCATTACAATACTGCTATGTAATGTGCTGGTTAATAAGGCTTCTTTTTTTATTGACTGATATGTTTCATAATCTTCTTTAGATAAAATAATCGTGATTTTGTCTCCATCATATTCATTATACATTGGAACTTCTGGTTTATTTTCAGTGTCTATACCCATGAAAGAAGAAATGCTTTTTAATTCTTCCGGTGCTTTATTAGCGAAGAAAATAGTACTTCCTCCAAATCCTAGTAAATCACCTTTTTCAATATCAAATGAAATACCGGCAAATACTGGGTTAAACATTGAATTTTTATAATTTTTAATATCTTCAGAAGCACATATGAAGAAATCCACATCAACTTCATCTCTCAATTGGTTTGATTTTATTTCAATTAGCTCTTTTTGTTTTTTACTGATAAACGATTGTCTGAACATTATGCTTCTGCAATAGAGCTGAGTACAAAAGACAGCCTGATTACTATTTATAAGCTTCAATAATTCATCATTTTTTAGATGATACGTGATATCAAGTGTAATCTTTCTATAGTCAGAAGATACAATCATTATAGGTTTAAAAGTATCTTTATTTTCATCACCTGTAAAGTTATCATCGATTCCCAAAACAGGATAAGGGTATGTTCTGCCATTATAGTTCATAAGCAGTTGTTTTTAAAGCTATTTTAGAAATGGTTTTTATCTGAACAAAAATCTTATTTTCATTTTTACCTAATAAATCCAATCTGGTTATCCTGTTACCTGTTATATGCATATGAGTTCCTCTTTCATCAAATGCATCTATTATCGAAGTTTTATCTTTACTGTCATCGTCAGCTACAGAAAAAATCTTGAAAGAACATTTTCTATCGACATCACTTTTAATTTTAAATAAGTATTCAAACCCATCAGGAATTTTTTTATTGATAAATGAGGCAATTGTGATTTCTTTTGAAGTAAATGCTCTCTTTTCGGGAGAATCTCCACCAACTCCTTCGCCTTTTTTGCCTTTATTTTTTTTAAGACCTTTGTCTCCCCTCATTCCACCACCAATTCCTGCTTCTTCTTTCTTATTGCTTATTGAAGGTTTGTATGGCTTGATAATTGGACCATTTTTCTGTTCCTCCTTTTTTTGAAGTTGATGTGAACTTTCATCATCTGATTCTTTTTCATCATAATCCCTGTTACCAATACCATCTCCTTCTTCAGTACCTTCATCATAAGGCAAATACTTATATAAATCCGGAATTTCAAGTTTTCCACTAGGTTTCAGTGTCAACTGGGATTTTAATATTTCTCTAATCCACTCATGGATTTCATTTAAAATTTTGTATCCATCATCACTATATGATTCAGGCTCCCATTTATTATGAGCAGGAGGCTCCATTTTTCCAAGAATTTGGTTTCCTTTATTGAGATTTACGCGTGTCGCGATACAAGTTTGATCGGAGCCGCGAGTTTATCCCCGGTTACAAATTTGGTGGCGGGCACTGGCGCAGTGTCGCGGTACAAACTATCTCGAAGGCAGAAATTTATCACGGTGTAGGATTTTAATTGCGTGCAGATGCGCGCTTTGACAGCCGTAGCTTCAGCGAAGGCTGGTGTCCGGGTGCAACAACCGTTACAAATTTGTCTTGAGGGCAGGAGCAAAAGCAAAAAGTGTGACAAACAACTTACCCATATTGTCCGTGTTATATGTAGGGTTAGTTTTAAAATTGTCATGATGTACAAAAACTATGTCGTCCAGTCTTAAAACTCGCTGTTGTGTGATTTGCTTGAGAGATTTATATTCTATTGTTTTTCTTGTATCGGCCATCTCCATGCGTACCAAATAATTAGCGAATGAAAAATCACTTCTATTGATTGATAATAGATATAATAGTACCATATTTTGGCGGGCACAAAACGTGTAACTATTATAAGTAAAATATGTAGAAAACTAACAATAATGTTTACCCATCGGTTTATGCTAGGCTTTAAAATCAGTGAGAGTAAAATCATAATTGGTGGAATAGACATTAATATGGCAGCTGCAAACAAAAAACTTTGATTAATTATCATTCCACCCATTATACCTGAAATAATCTGTTCGGGAATTTCAGGTTGAAACAGAGTTTTAATATCAGCATAGACATAGATAAACATTACAGCTACCCATAATGCTGATAGGATTATCTTTACATTAACCTTATCATCTTGAAGTGTGTTTTTTGTATTCATAATGCATCTCAATTAGTTTATTTATATCTAAAGCATTTCGCAAAACGATTTTGTAAACGCCATAGCGGCTTTTAATTTTGACTTTTGCGTGGTGTCATTTTCGATATTATTATTCATATAGTAAATATAGAAAATTTAAATTTTAGCTGTTATATGTAGGGTATCTCAAGTGTCAATCTAGTAGTCAGGTCTTGAACACCTTACATATAACGGCCCGGCAATATGGGGAGGTTGTGTTACCCGACGCAAGCACCGGGCAGGGTCCTGGTACCTTAGCCGGCAGAAAGTTGTCACGGTGCAAGGAGGGTATGGCACGCGTTTTTGCAGTCCAGGTACCGAAGTTATTTGAGCTTTACGAGTGTCGCGGTACAAGGTTATCTAAATGAACGGGAATCTATCCCGGTATTGTTATTTTGTTAACAGCAGTGGCGCGATCTGGATTTGTCAAGCATTACAATCCTGTCTTGGTAGCAGGAGTAAAAGCAAAAACCATGACGAGCTTATTAATTATACCGGCGTTGTTAGTAAAAGTGCAGTTTTATTCATGATGCAGAATCTGTCAAAAGGGTAGGATTCTCTTTTTTGTCTTTGAGCAGGATCTATCATCTGGAGTCTTTTGATTACAATTTATCTGACGGCACAAACTGTCAAGTTACAGAAAACAATAAAGATGACGGTTAGTAAAAGTGCGTGAGTAAAAAGTCATGATAAAAGAATTGGCCGGCAACGAAATCTGTCAAGGTATTAGATGATTTTTATTGTCAAACAAAACTGTCCCGGAGCCGGTTGAGCGTTGGCATTTTCAGTCAAGGTAACACAGAATTTTTCGATGTCATTAGAAATTTATCAAGGTACGGCGCGAGGCCAATTTACCGCCCAAGCATTTTTACTAACGGCCCGGCAATATGGGGAGGTTGTGTTACCCGACGCAAGCACCGGGCAGGAGTCCTGGTACTTTAGCCAGAAAGTTGTCACGGTGCAAGGAGGGTATGGCGCACTTTTTGCCGTCATGGTACAAATTTTATTGAGTGCATGGCGCGTGTCGCGGTACAAGTTTGATCGGAGCCGCGAATTTATCCCCGGTTACAAATTTGGTGGCGGGCACTGGCGCAGTGTCGCGGTACAAACTGTCTCGGAGCCAGAAATTTGTCACGGTGCAGGATTTCAATTGCGTGCAGATGCGCGCTTTGCCCAACGTAGCGCAGCGAAGTTGGGTGTCCGGGTGCAACGGCCATTACGAATTTGTCTTGAGTGCAGGAGCAAAAGCAAAAAGTGTGACAAACAACTTACCCATATTGTCCGTGTTAGCAGCTTTAATCTATTATCAAGTCCCGTAATGAAAAGACTTCTATTTTTTTGATTCTGTTACAACAGGCGGTAATGCTGATTCTTGATAGTAAACAATTTTCCATGCACCCTCAATTTTTTGGAATAGGAATGTCACTCCAACTTTATCGAAGTTCATTTTCTCACCTGTTTTCAAGACTATTTCAGCCTTATATTGCCATATAAAAACTACTTGATCGTTTGCCAAAACTTTGATGACTTCTTTAAGACTTGGAAACTTGATACTCTGGGCAGCACCAAAGAAATCTTCATTTGTTTTCTTTAACAATGCATAATCAATTATTGCTCCATCGACGCCAAAGCCCATGAAATCTGGAGAATCCCAATAATACTTTAGAGCAGTTTGAATGTCTAGTTTGGTACATGCTTCAACCATCGAAGTAAATTCTTTTTTTACTTCATTTTTGATTGCTTCTTTTTCAGAATCAGTCATCGGTTTTGGTGTTTGGCTGATACACCCAATTATTAAAATTGCAAATAAACTAATGAAAAATGTTTTCATGTTGATCAGGAGTTAAGTTTGATATTAATGTAAAAATATGAGTTTTACTACCTTAAGTCAAATAAATATTTCGATGATATTTTTTGTCAGACGAGATCCATCATTTCTTGTCTTGTTAGCTGCAGTAAAATAAAGAAAACGAATCTGTCATGATATATAAATGTTAAGGCTTGCGAAGAAGAGGAAGCTTGCAGATGGTGCTCATCGGCCGGTTTTGTAAATTTTAAAATACAAAACCGTGAATTGCCATATGCAAGCGAGCGTTGGAGCAAGCCGGCGAGAGGTCTCTCTATCACGTTGAGGTCCAGATTATTGCTGCTAACGGCCCGGCAATATGGGGAGGTTGTGTTACCCGACGCCAGCACCGCCACAAATCTGTCCCGGTAGGCCAGAAAGCTGTCACGGTGCAAGGAGGGTATGGCGCACTTTTTGCCGTCCGGGTACAAGTTTTGTTGAGCATTACGTGTGTCGCGGTACAAGTTTGATCGGAGCCGCGAATTTATCCCCGGTTTCAAAATTGGTGGCGGGCACTGGCGCAGTGTCGCGGTACAAACTGTCTCGAAGCCAGAAATTTATCAAGGTGCAGGAATTTAATTGCGTGCAGATGCGCGTGTCCGGGTGCAAGAACCATTACAAATTTGTCTTGGGTGCAGGAGCAAAAGCAAAAAGTGTGACAAACAACTTACCCATATTGTCCGTGTTAGCCGTTCGGCATTTTCTTTGTCCATTGGATTATGATTCTATGACAATCAGAGGTCGTCAATGGCTTTTGCTTTAATAATATCGCTATTGATTTTGTCGTAATATGATAACACCACATAACAACTTACTACACTCTTGTGCTCGATTGACAACTTAATACTGCCTTTATCAGTTTCGTAAGTTGTGTAATATTTGCAGTTATCCATTTTAACTGCGTACATTCTATCGCCATCATCATTGGCTTTGAATATGAATCAAATTTCTCAACACACTCTGACGGTTTGCCATATTTTTGTGTTAGCATTTCTTTCAATGAAAAGTAATTAGACGAAAGTAAAGACCAAGTATCACTCTCTGGAAATATCACTGTTATTTTGCTAACTAAGTCCTTCTGTTTTAGAGTAACTACTCCTACAATACAATTTTTATATGCAGCAAAATCACCAGTTAACATTGCGACACCATCTTCTGTGCCTGTATGGGTAAATCCGTTCTGTTTCATCTTTGAAACATACTCATTTAGTGTTCCATCAATAGGAACCCCTTTAAATGTAAGGTGGTCAGACGATTGAATTTGAGCAAATGAACTTATTGCAATTAATGCAAAAATCAGAGAAAGAAATATATTCTTCATAACGCTTTTTATTAATGTCATTTAAGTCGGTTTGTATTTTAAAGCGGTGTATAACCTCCCTTAAATTCTCTTCCCTGAGAATCATAAATTGGAGTCCATTGGCTTCCTTCAACAATAGATTTAAAATGGTTTTCTACATCTATTAGCCAATAATGTTCTGACATGCCATTGTAGTTAGGGACAATTTCGTGTACAAATTTTTCGTACTCAAATGTAATTTTCATTATTCCCCATCTTGTATCCTTGCCTTCTTTTTTTGTTATCTCATACAGTACCAATAAGGATTTTTCCTTTTCTATGATTGCACTTTTCAAAACCGTTGTGCTATAATACATATTTTGATAAAAAATTGTATTTTCTTTTATTTTTCCTGCATATTCAGCGATTGGATTATTCTGAACTTTTTGCGGGCAGCTAGGAAATTCAGACTGCGGACCCCAATTTTTTTGAATAACATTTTTGGGGATTATTTCACTTTGCTCTGAGATTTTTCTATACTGTTTTTCACTGACTTCTGCATAATCTCCGCTATACCAATCTGTACATACATCCAAATATAGATTTACTGTACTTGCTGCAATACCAATTAGTTTACCAATTTCATAATCAGAAAGATTTAATTCTGAGTGTAACAATTTTGCTGCATATTTACGAGCTTCGTAATAATTATTTCTCTTCGCCTTATTAAAACACAATTCTCGTCTGCTTAACCCTGTTTTCGTTTCTACTTGCTTAAAAATATCATCTATTCTTTCGTTGGAATAAACATCTTTTCTATGAAAAATCCAGTCGCCTAATGTTTTGCCTAATAATGGTTTATCTGTTTTTGCCCAATGGGTCAAATTTATAAGAGATTCTTGTGCTTCCTCTCTGCTGACTGTTCGCATCCAGTGAATTCTTTTGGGCGCATTGGAAAGTAGATCTCTGTACTTTTGAGGATTAGTAAGAAACTCTTCAATACTGCATTTACAAATACTCTCAATGCGTTTGACTGTAATTGGATTTAGTAGAACATTTTCCAATCGAGTAACCCATCTTAGGTTTTCAAGTCTGTTATTTTGTTTGTTTGTGTCTATGTGGTCAACAACGTGTTCTTTTGTTGTTGGTTCTCCATGAAAAGCCATTGCAACAATTCTATGAACTCTAACTGAAGCAATTTCCAAATATTCCTTCTTACTGTTAAGTTTTCCAAAAGTCCACTTGTTGTCATTCGGACGTAGTCGTTCATTTATACGAGGGTGTCGAAATACTGCACCATTGTCTCGCACTGAATACAGTTCGTCATTGTAAGTGCAATTAATTTCTTTATTGAAATCATTGTCAGGTGTAATGGTTGTCATTTTCTTCGCTTATTGTAGAACATTTATCGTAAGTTTTGCAAGTGGAGCACACTGTTCCCGCTGACGGCTAACGGCCCGGCAATATGGGGAGGTTGTGTTACCCGACGTAAGCACCGGCCAGAATCCTGGTACTTTAGCCAGAAAGCTGTCACGGTGCAAGGAGGGTATGGCGCACTTTTTGCCGTCATGGTACAAATTTTATTGCGTGCTGGCGCGATCGCGGTACAAGTTTGATCGGAGCCACGAGTTTATCCCCGGTTACAAAGTTGGTGGCGGGCACTGGCGCAGTGTCGCGGTACAAATTGTCTCGGAGCCAGAAATTTATCAAGGTGCAGGATTTCAATTGGTGCAGAAGCGCGTGTCGGGGTGCAAGGACCATTACGAATCTGTCTTGGGTGCAGGAGTAAAAGCAAAAAGTGTGACAAACGACTTACCCATATTGTCCGTGTTAGGCGCCGTAGAATTTTTTACCAAGTCAGGTTGTATTAATGTCTTATTAACTTTTCCCTGGTTTAATTATACAAGTTTATTTACTACAAAGATCTTGTCTAGTTCTTTAGAGAGTTCAATTGCCTCCGTAATTATTTCCTTTGGATAATCATTTATTTCAAGAATACGGATTGCATTTCTGTTCTTAGTTTGCCATTTTTAAGCTTGAAATCAAAATCGACAGTTTTATTATCGACTTGTTCGCTAAAATGATACAATTCATAGGTATCCTTCAACATGTCCGCTAATTCAATATCATGTGTTGAAACAAAAACAATATTACTACCGGTATTCAG
>CAWEYU010000004.1:0-457341 GCA_963813405.1 uncultured Bacteroidales bacterium | reverse complement strand
TACCCTTGTCGAAAAGTGGCGCTCGTCCGGTTTTCCACATTATTTTCCCATTCTCACTCATACAAACAAGGCCGTCACGGCGTTCATTGTTGGAAAACTGAGCGTAAAAGTAACCATTATAGAATACAGGTGTTTTTGAGTGCTCACCGAATTCCTGAGTTTGATAGAGTTCTTTTACATTGTACTTGTCACCGCTTTTTTCAATCTGGATCATTGCAGCACCTGCCTGGTATCCACCAACAACCAGGAGCTTGTTCTGACCGGCATCAAATGCACTCGATGTGGGAATCCAGCAACTCCATTTTGAATAGGTCCAAAGTACATCTCCGTTTTGCGGGTTAATACCCACTACATTGCTTGGTTCCTTTGTGCCATCGCCAAAGCCACCGCGACCACTCGATGCTGTAACCATTATAATCTGATCTTCGCCGTTTATTTTTGCGATTGAAGGACTAACAAATCCTACTCTTCCAAGTGAAGGTGTTTTCCATACTATATTTCCTGTTAGCTTGTTATAGGCAACAACTCCAGCATCAGGGGCCTGAGATGCTAGAATTAGTAAATTACCATATAACAAGGGACATTGAGCTATTGCCCATACCGGGAATCGTCCTCCACCCTGTAAACCACTGAATCCACCCTCGGATTTACTGGCAGGTTGCCCACCAAAGTCAGTCCAGACATTTTTCTTCCAGACAGGTTGGTGAGTTTTAATATCAAAACAATATAAATCTCCATTATGGCCGCAGGAATAAACATATTTATCATCAACAGCAGGGACACTTCTTGACCCGGGGAATTCAACTGTTCCCGGAGCTTCATATCCATACTTCCAAAGCTCTTTTCCTGTTTTCATATCAAAACATCTCATGTAATCACCGTATTTATCATCTCTATCTAATAAATAGGCTTTACCGTCTTTGATGACGGGACCACCAAAACCAGCACCAAGGTCGGCTGTCCAGAGGACTTCAGGCCCGGAATTAGGCCAGGAACGCAGAATCCCTTTCTGAGGTGACATGCTGTTTCTTGCGGGTCCAAGATATTGTGGCCAATCCTGTGCATTAATATTCAGCGTGCACGTGACAAAAACAATTGCAGTGAAGAGTAGATTAATCTTTTTCATTTAATATAACTTTTTTCACACCAAATTTTTACTGTATAAAGTTGAGATATAAAAAGGCCATAGATGTACACAGAATCCTGTTTTTTGTACCCGGATTACTGAATCTGATTTTCAGACGGAATCTGATATGATATAAACTGTAAATTTGCATCAAAACAGATTAGCCATGGATGATTTACTGATAATTGAGAATTTCTCTCAATTCAACACCCTGAGAGGATATAAAACGCTTCATCCCCTGGTGACCGTTGCTGATCTATCAAAATCAAAACCAATTCAAAATGCCAGGGTGTATATTGACAGATATAGTGTCTCACTAAAAGAGGCGGTCTGTGGAGATTTGAAATATGGAGGCAATTTTTATGATTATCAGGAAGGCACACTTATTTTTTTTGCTCCCGGGCAGGTAGTTGGTATAAACAATGAAAAGGATAATTTTCATCCAAAAGGCTTGAGTTTGTTTTTTCATCCTGAATTAATACAAGGAACATCCCTTGGCCGTATTATTAAAGATTATACATTCTTTTCATACAGCTCAAATGAAGCATTACATATATCTGAGAAGGAAAAGCAAATCATTATAGACTGCATGAAAAAGATTGACTATGAATTAAAGCAGTCGATTGATAAACACAGTAATAAACTGATTGTGAATAATATCGAGCTTCTTCTCAATTACTGTATGAGATTCTACGACAGGCAATTCATTACCCGCAGCCATGCCAATAAAGACATTCTGGCAAGGTTTGAAAATTTACTTGATGATTATTTTAAATCAGAAATGACCCAAACTTTGGGTTTACCAACCGTAAGGTACTGTGCCGATCAACTTCATCTTTCTCCTAACTATTTCGGTGATCTGATAAAAAAAGAAACCGGGAAAACAGCACTGGATCACATTCAATTAAAGCTTATAGAAATTGCCAAAGAAAGAGTATTTGACACGGGTAAATCTATCAGTGAGATAGCTTATGAATTGGGATTCAAGCATCCGCAGCACTTCAGCCGTATGTTCAAAAACGAAACCGGACAGACCCCTAATGAATATCGGTCGCTTAATTAAGTATCAAACTGCATTGTTGAATTGCTAACTTAATTGTTTTAGATTATTTCTTCCTGTTTATGAAGACTGTATTGCCTTCTGATGTTGTCTTACAGCCTGTTACTTCTCCATTTTCGTTTATGATAAACTCTATTGTCTGGTCAGAGAATTCACGGAACCTGAACATGTTCCCTTTGTACGGTTCAAGATGTATCGGAGGAGCAATATCTATTACCAGCTCATTATTCTTTAGAATAATATTTATTGTGGAGTTATTAAACTCATACTGCCCGGCAAGCTTTTTCAGGAATTCGGGATTCCTGAGCTTTGCGTCTGCCATCCTGGTGAATATGACCTCTTTCTCATCAAGGCTAACTTTTAGCTGACTGATACTTCCCTGAGCATCGGTAACAAATGTTATCGACCATTTACCATCTATCTCATCATCTTTTGACATGAATCTGTCATAATGATAATGGTAGAGAGGCAGAGTTGTGTTATTGAAAGTGAAAAAAAGTGTGTCTCTTTTGAGGGCTATCTGGAATACCCCGTAAGCAGGATCTTCATAGGTTCCGGCGTAATCGCCCAGTTTATGAGAAGGACTGGTACCCAGGATGCGGTCAGTATCCGGTTTCTTGCGCGATTCCCGTGATGTTTCCTTGTTTTTAAAATAATCTTTCAGAGCTCTTTCGCTCCATGGAGTTTCTGAAAGTCCAAGTAATAAATCATAGATCTTATAAGTAATAATACTGGTGAGTATTGACATACGGTTTGTAAAGACTATCACCCCGATACTATCGGCAGGCATAAACGAAATATTTGAATAAATACCTCCTATGGCCCCTCCGTGTTGGGTAAGATAATGTCCTTTATAACTTGAGGTTGACCTTCCCATTCCGTAAATTGAATTAAGATTCTCAAAATACTTATCAGGTACTGTGGCGGTGGCCATGGCCGGGACCAGCGTCTCTTTGACAATGGATGCAGGAATAATCTTTTTATTATTTAGCTTACCGCCGTGCATCTGGGCTATCAGCCAAAAAGAGAGGTCGTTGATGTTGGATATTATCGAACCGGCAGGACCTATTCCCTGCTGCTGCGTATAGAAAGGTAATGGCAGGAGAATAGTAGTATCTCTTTTTTCGTAATAAGGCCTCATGAAGTCAGGTTGTTTCAGCATCTCTTTAACAGTAAACATCGAATGTGACATATTCAAAGGCGAGAATAACTTTTCCGTAATGAATGCTTCCCATGTTTTTCCCGACAGAATCTCAACAATTTGTCCGGATCCGGCATACATCAGGTTGTTATAAAGTGAACCCTGTCGAAGAGGGATGCTTGGCTCCAGATATTTGATCCTGTCAAAAAGCTCCTGACGTGTGAAATCCGATTTATACCAGATTGCATCATGCCTCGAGATGCCGGTCCGATGTGAAAGCATGTCACGGATCGTCACATTGTTATTCAGTTCATCATTATAAAACTGAATTTGAGAAACATAATTTTTTATCGGTTTGTCCCAGTCGAGCTTACCTTCTTCAACAAGGAATCCGACCGCCGTAGCTGTAAAAAGTTTTGTATTTGAGGCGATCTGGAACAATGTATTGGGTGTGACAGGCAACTTGTTCTCAAGGTCGCGATAACCATAGCCCTTAGCAAAGACCAGTTTATCTTTTGCAATGATCCCGATACCACATCCGGGAACATTCCAGTCTTTCAGTATCTTTTCGATGGTCTGGTCAAAGCCTTTAAGTTTTTTTGTAATATCAACACTTTGAGCAGATAAAATCTGAACATTAGTATACCCCAGCAATAGAAGTACAATTACGGGTAATGAGATGGGAAATTTCTTTATTTTTTTCATAATGATTGGGATAAAGGGAAATTCAATAATTATATTAGAACATGGCACTGAAATTAGGTTTAGTATCTTTCTGAACATTGAAGATGAAGAAGTTATATCCGTATCCTGGAATGATACTTGACATCAGGAGGTTAATCGGTCATTATCAAATTTAAACAAAAGCCGGCTAAGAAAAAAAATTTATTTGCACATGACTTGTGGGTTAGTAACAGAAAGCTTCGGACTTCGTCCGACATAGTTGGCTCCGTCTGACGAATTTAGAGAGCAAGGGAGGAAAATAGAACGAGTGTGCTCGCTCCCTGAATGGTATAGGAAAAAAGTAAAGTATAAGTGTCAGGCTATCAGTGGATTCCTCATAATCTGATGCCAATAATCAGGATATCATCAGTCTGATCCTCGTCATTTTCTTCAATCCACATCGTGATCTCCTCGTATAATTTGTCGCATTGCTCAGGAATTGGAATTTCGTTAATGCCAAGTAAAAAGTCTCTCAATTTTCCTGTTTGATATTTTTTGTGGTTTTTTCCGCCAAACTGATCTGCATAACCATCAGAGCATAAGTATATTGTATCACCCGGATTTAATTGGATTTTCTCTGAAGTAAACTTGCAGTCTGCTCCCTCAATGCAATTTTCAGGGAAGATCTTTGCCCGGTATTCCACCAGTTCGGAATTAGTTATACAGTATAATGGATTTTTAACCCCGGCATATGTCAGTAAATTGGTCCTGATATCCAGAGTGCAGAGGATAATATCCAGATCGTCTGAGAGTCCTGCCCCCGCCTCATCATTACGGAGAAACCTGTGTATTTTGGAATAAAGATGATGTAAAATGAGAGATGGATCAGTAAGATTTATTTCATTTACAGCCTGGTCGAGGATTCCGTATCCCAGAGTGCTCAGCAGTGCCCCCGGGATCCCATGCCCTGTGCAATCGGCAGCGGCAAATATAATTAAATCTCTATGCTTGCTGAAGAAATAGAAATCCCCGCTGACAATGTCTTTTGGCTTGAATAATATAAAACTGTCAGGAAAACATTCTCTGACTGCATGATCATCCGGCAGGTAAGTTTCCTGAATATGCTGAGCATAATTATAATTCTCCTCAACCTCATTGATCGCCTCTTCAATCATCTTGTTCCTTATCGCGACAATTTCTTCAATTTCCGGAGTCAGTGTTACCAGTTTTCTGATCTGATCGTTTAATGCCCTGGTTTCATCTAAAATTTTATGAATGCTGCTCTGAGGTTTAATCGCGTAAGATAATTTACTTATCCGGTTTGGCGAAACAGGGTAAGCTTCGAACTTAATATCCTGTAATAATGACGGAATTAATTTTACCAGCTGACGGTCCTTATCTTTTTCTGATTCACTCAGTTCCTGATACGGGATTAAGTCTGGATGGGTTTTCTTTACACTATCTTTAACGCTGCCCAGGATCCAGCCATTTAACCTCTTTTCCCAGCTCCATCTCAAATGTTCCACTATTGCCATTGTTTCAATTTCAGCTTCATCGAGATGAAGGGCATATGGTTTATACCCTTTTTCGACCTGTCTGATCTTGTACCCGATTGATAACATTTTAGTTGGAATATGGGCGGCATTATCCAGGTTAGAGTTTTTAATCTCCTCAGGAAGATCATCAAAATCTGATGAATACTTATTCGGGTAATCTTCCGGAGTGTAAAAAAAATGATCTGCCCTTATGTCCTGGTTCCTGATTTCATTCAGGTAACCTGTATGTATTGCTCTTGCCAGTTTTTTGACCATGAGCATATTAATCTCTGCAGCTTCCTCATGCCTGATTACCTCATACCCGATCTTTTTTAGCTGCAACGGTATTAAGTAGTTAATTTCCAGGAAGAAACGATTGATGTCTTTATTACTGTGCGGAAAAGATTTCTTATCAGTTAGATACTTGCTTTTTAAACCTGCCTGTTCTGTATTAATGAAATGTTTTTCAAGATCAAACCTTATAAATGTTGCGATCTCATTATCAGTTATTAAACAAGTTCTGCAAAAATCCCTGAATGGCCGGATGAAAAGATTTATTGCTTTGAATTTATCCGGAATCTCAGAAGCATACGAGAGCCAGAAATTTTTTTCAGCTTTTGTGAGATCTTCAAAATCTTTGTCTGAAGCAGCAAAAATCAGAATGGTGTCACCCGATCGCCTCAAATCTTTAAAAAGTCCTTCTGCAATAGTGTCAGTAAAGAATTTCTTATATTTTTTTCTGTCAGCTAGTGCGTTATTAACCGATAGATTGTCATTGTTATATAAAATATCTGACCACATTAGGCTGTTCTAAAATTGACCGCATTGAAGTTGCTGATTTTTTACTGAGGTTTCTCTTCATAAAAAGTAATTAAACAAATCTATCTTTTTTAGTTCAATTTATTTTATTATACCCTTCTCCTTTAACCAGACCTTAGCTTTCTCGTGTGTAATATTGTATGTTACTGCCCGATCTTTCTGTATTCTTATAAACATAGAATCACTGCGGAGATTCTCCAAAAGTGGATCATATTTAAGATAATTTTGAAAATTTTTTGAAGCTATAACTCTTCCTTTCTTAATACGTTCTAAAATTCCTTCATTAAGTGTATTTAACCATTGAAGACCTTTGTTATATTCTCCAAGGGCAGAATACACACAGATAAGAGGATAAATACTTTCATCGGTATTTGGATCTGACTTTAGTATTCCCTGACATATGTCTATCTGCTTGTCAAAATAATATCTGGCTTCTTTTATGTGTCCTGTTTTCAAAAAAGCATACCCAATATATTCCCAGTTATATTGAGGCGACAAGCCAGTTTTATCATATATCCGAATAATATTGTTAGCTGATCGATATGCCTCTTCGTACTTACCTAATCGTTCATAGCAAATAAGACTTCTTATTAAAGCAGTCAGGTTGGAAGGATCTGTTCCTAAAACTTTATTGTAAAATTCGACAGCTATGGCATCTCCCTGGAATTCTTCCAAACCCGCAATTGCATTGAAATAAAGTATTGTATCAGTATCAAGTTTAAATGCCTCTTCAGAATAATACCTGCTGATTTCGGGAAAACCAAAATTTTTAAAATGATCTCCTAAAGTCCTCATTCTTCCTGGACGATCCGGACCGTGTTCGAGTTGAGTACCTTTTATTAAATCCTCAAAGGCATTATAGGTATCCCAATATTTAACCAAATTTAATGTTCCTCTGGCAAAGTATGCCGAAGAATAATTTGGATTAATCTCAATGGCTGTGTTGCAATCCTTCAGGGATTTGTCATAATCTCCTTTACTATCGTAATAAATCGCTCTTGCATAAAAAGCTTCATCCAGTCTGTCATTGCAACTTATCGCTTTGTCAGCATAAAATTTAACCGAGTCCAAAAAATTCGTATTAAGGTTAGTCTGAACAGCTCTTTTATTAAGATACCCCAGGGCAAGGCCTGAATAAGCCTGTGCATATGTGGAATCGTATTGCAGTACTTGTTTATACAGGATCAAAGCCTTCTTAAGACCAGTTATATTTTTATTGTCCGACCAGAATTTCATGTGTTCGCTCCTGGCCTGAGTAAATAAATTATATGCTATCAAGCTTTTAGTTGGTACCTTTTCAATCAGAAGTTTTTCTTCGGGTGAAATTATTGCTTTCAATTCGGATGCGATTGCTTCTGAAATCTGGCTTTGTAATCTAAAGATATTATCTGTTACACCTTCATAAGGGGAGGACCAGATCTGTTTGTCATTTGCAGCATCAATTAACGTGACAGTTAAACGAATATTGTCGCCGTATTTCTGTCCGCTCCCTTCAAGTATATAATTGACATTTAGTTTTTTTGCTATTTCAGGGATAGGTTTGGTTGTATTTCTGAATTGCTCAACTGAGGTTCGGGATATTACAGTAAGGTCAGCAACTTTGCACAGGTTGTCCAGAATAGCCTCCATAGTCCCATCAATGATATACTGGTTTTCTATATCACGACTATCATTTCTAAATGGTAAAACTGCTATAGTTTTCTCAATCTGTTTTTCTGATTTAAATAATTTGGGAATTAATAACAAGCCTGAAACTATCAATACCAACGCTATAATTGACCCAAAAAGGATTTTTGTTTTGTTCTTTTTTTGTGGGACAAATTCTGGTTTAGAAATTTCTTTAGGCGCTTCTTCATTTTTTTCTTCATACTGGTGTAGACCTGTAATAATCTCCTTAACTGCATTTGCAACCTTATTGATCTGGTTTATATAATTGGTCTTATTCAGGTTTTCTTTCGGATCATCATTTGGCTTCAGAGGACGATTCACTCCAGCCTCTTTATATATAAACTCAATACTACGAAGTACACCACCTAACTCATTTTCTAAAAGAGTTTTATCTTCAGGATCGAGGTCATGAATCTTAACCGGCAAAACCCTGCTGGCGACATTTCCGTCAGGCAGTTTTACTTTCATACCAAGCTCATCATTAGAAGCTTGTTCAACAAATTCTTTAAATTCATGCTCCCAGGCAAATGACTTTGGGTCACAATATGTTCGCGAAATAATTGGAATAAAGACGAGGCATTTGAGTTTCTCCTTTAGCGAGGCATCAACATCATGTATTTCTAAAAGACCGTTGTGAGGATTAATATCAAAATAAACGATGATCTCTTCTTTAAAAGTTGATTCAAGTTCTGTTTTCAGTGCTTCGACGAACTCACTAACCCAGCGATCACCTTTGTTGTCTTTTTGGCGATAGGATATGAAGATGTCGTATTTGTATCCGGGGATGAGGCTTGGCATATTAGCTGTTCATTGTGATAAAGTTAGTAAAGTGCAGGATACAATTCAAATTTATTTCAATTTCCCTGCTGACTCTCAGACTATCAGACTGCAGAACCCTTTGATAAAAATAGTGTGAGAGTGAGAGTCCTTCTCCGCTAAAGCTACGAA
Source organism: uncultured Bacteroidales bacterium (assembly GCA_963813405.1). Classification (GTDB taxonomy): domain Bacteria; phylum Bacteroidota; class Bacteroidia; order Bacteroidales; family VadinHA17; genus LD21. The sequence goes on along the minus strand of CAWEYU010000004.1, from coordinate 448,381 downwards.
GGACGAAGCGAGGAAAAAAGAGTGAGTTGTTCGTTCGTGTTTTCACACTCACTCTCACTCTCACACTTTTTTCAGCTCCCCAGACTACTGAAAGATGCAACCAGTTACAAAACTTCCGATAATTAATACAGGTTATAAATGAGATAGCAAGAATCATTTACCACTATAAAAGCCAGGCACTTTGAACACATTTGTCAGGGGAATCTTGACCATAAATAACAGGTTCTAAATAGTAATATTGTAATATATCTTAGTATTAAAATTCGCGGCTGCATGTGGTCAGGGTATACAGCTTTTGCAATCAACATCTTACCCGCGTGAATGAAATCATGAATCAAACCGACAGACCAGAGATGAACTAAATATGTGAATTATGTAAGTTATGGGTACAATTGTGTAACACTTTTTTATTAAAAGATGCATTTCTTGCAGTGCGAAAGCTAGTTTTTTATCGATTACAAATCCCATTTATCTGAAAACGGATAGTCCAATATAAAATCTGTCCATTTTCGTGACACGGCAAGTTTAAAAATCAGGCTTCAAAGTGCCATTAATTACTAATTGTCAAAAATATTTGAAAATTTAAAAAATGAAATTAAATCAATTGAATATACTGCTTGCAGATGACGATACTGACGACTGTTCTTTCTTTGATAAAGCATTAAAGGGAATACCCATTCCAACTCATCTTACAGTTGTTCATGACGGAGAACAACTTATGACTTACCTTTTCAAGAATTCCAAAAATCTTCCTGATGTTCTTTTTCTCGATCTTAGCATGCCCCGGAAAAACGGTTTCGAATGTTTAACAGAGATAAAAGAAAATAAAAAGTTGAAAGATCTGCTTGTGATCATGTTTTCAACCTCTTTCCCACAGGACAAGAATTATGAAGAGAAAATTATAAAGATACTCCTGAATACTGGTGCGTATGATTACATTCGTAAGTCTGAGGATTTTGCACAACTCAAACAGGTCATTCACAATACGATTATCTTGGTGGGGAAAAATATTCACTTGATGGCCAAAGGGAAAATTTATGATTAACATATACAAAACGGCAAGAATGATTTAAAAACAATCAATTACGCAATACCTTAAATGCATGAATTTAAAACAACTGAATATATTGCTGGCAGATGATGATATTGACGATTGCCTTTTTTTTAAAAAGGCATTGGAAGAATTGCTAGTTGTAACTCATCTTACAATTGTTCATGACGGAGAACAACTCATGAATTACCTTCTCGAGAATACCAAAAATCTTCCTGATATTCTTTTTCTGGATATTAGCATGCCCCGCAAGAACGGCATAGAATGTTTATCAGAGATAAAACAAAATATAAATCTGAAAGACCTTACTCTGGTTTTGCTTTCAACATCAAACTCGAAAGACATGATAGGCATTGTCTTCAAGATCGGTGCTAATGTTTATATTCATAAGCCAGGTGATTTTGAGCAACTCAAACAGGTTATTTATCATGCGCTTCCTATAGCTACTGAAAAAATATTTTCAAACAGCCCGCTAAAATATATCCTTAACGCATGAATTTAAAACACTTGAATATATTACTTGCAGATGACGATATTGACGATTGCATTTTTTTCAAAGAAGCACTGGGGGAATTGCTGTTATCCACCAAACTTACGACCGTTTATGATGGAGAACAACTCATGCAACTACTGAATAATGAAACAAACGAACTTCCTCATATCCTTTTCCTCGATCTTAATATGCCCCGAAAAAACGGTTTCGAATGTTTATCTGAGATAAAAAAAAATGAAATGCTGAAAGAACTTCCCGTGATCATCTTATCAACCTCCTTTGAAAAGGAAGTTGTTAACCTACTGTACAAAAACGGTGCGCAATATTTCATTCGCAAGCCTTCAGACTTTTCACAATTCAAAATAATAATTCAACAATCGCTGGTAGCTATAGTGCAAGATACTATTTCACAACCGACAAGAGAAAAGTTTGTCATCACTGTGTGAAACATTGTAATTATTTAGTCACGCCTCTGACAGGATAAAAAAGTAATTAAGCTGAAGAAATATTTACAGCAATTCCAAAATTCCCTTTAAACCTCAATTTTAAAACAAAACTACATTATCGGGAAAAAATATGACTAAAAGAAAAGAATCAGATGAGGATGAGATAATTATTGCTCACAAAGAAATTGCCCTTCAAAAAGAAGAGAATGAAAAACTGTTAGCAAAATTAATCAGTGTTAACAAAGAACTTGCGTTTCAAAAAGAAGAGAAAGGAAAACGGGCCGCAGAATTAGGCATTGCCAACAAAGAACTTGTCTTTCAAGTCGATGAGAAAGAAAAGCGGGCAGCAGAGTTAATCATTGCAAACAAAGAACTTGTCTTTCAAAATCATGAGAAAGAAAAGCGGGCAGCAGAGCTAATCATTGCAAACAAAGAACTTGTCTTTCAAAATGATGAGAAAGAAAAGCGGGCAGCAGAGCTAATCATCGCAAACAAAGAACTTGTCTTTCAAAATGATGAGAAAGAAAAGCGGGCAGCAGAGTTAATCATCGCAAACAAAGAGCTTGTCTTTCAAAATGATGAGAAAGAAAAGCGGGCAGCAGAGTTAATCATTGCAAATAAAGAACTTGCCTTTCAAAACGAAGAGAAAGAAAAGCGGGCAGCAGAGTTAAGCATTGCTAATAAAGAGTTATTGGCATTTACTTATATATCAAGTCACGATTTGCAGGAGCCATTACGAAAAATTCAAACCTTCGTATCGATCATACTTGAAAATGAAGATAAAAATCTATCTGATAACGGCAAATATAGTTTCCAGCGAATGCAATTAGCAGCAAAAAGAATGCAGCAACTCATCGACGATTTACTTGCCTTCTCCCGCATCAACACTACCGATCATAAGTTTGAAAAAACAGAGCTAAATATAATTATTGAAGAAGTAAAAACCGAACTGAAAGATACTATTCAGGAAAAGAATGCAACAATTGAAGCTACCGAACTATGTTCTGCCAATATCATCACTTTTCAGTTTCGCCAGCTCATGTATAACCTGATAAGCAACGCACTCAAATTTTCAAATCCTGATATACCATCACATATTACAATAAAGAGCAGGATTGTAAAGGGCATAAATTTGAATATCGAAAAGCTTTCATCCGAAAAAAATTATTGCCATATCACTGTCAAAGACAACGGCATAGGCTTTGAATCCCATTTTAGTGAACGTATTTTTGAAGTTTTCCAAAAACTTCACAGCAAAGACTTATACGGAGGAACGGGGATCGGGCTTGCCATAGTAAAAAAAATAGTAGAAAACCACAACGGTATCATCATCGCAACAAGTGAATTAAATAGAGGTGCACAGTTTGATATTTATATCCCTGCGGCATAACCAAAATGGAACAATACCTATTGTTGTAGTAATGGAATCCCGCGAGCTGATGCGTTGAGTGTAAGAGTGCTCGCTCTCGCCTGCCTGCTGGCAGGCAGGCTCTCACTCTCACTCTTTTTTCTGCTCCCCTGACTTCTGAAAGTTGCAACTGGTTTTTTCAAATTTCGCTGAATAGGTGAACAAAAATCTCTCGATTTAATCTAACTTGTTTAAAACCAGGAAGAAAATTTGATGTTGCCTTCATCACTGTGGCTTCATGTCGAAAATGTTACCATCCTCACTTGCTACCTGAACAAGCGAACCTTCATCCACTTCTATACAATAATATGATAGTGGCTTAGATTCATCCGCTTTCAGCGCCAGTGATTGATAGTGGGGTCTACAATTAACACTTTAGAACTATTATTATATTTTTGGCTTACTAGAGTCCAAATTTGAAATAGAATAAATATCTTTGATAAACGCTCTTTATAAAAGCAACAAGTTAAATTAATTGATTATGGAAAAAAATGTAAAAAATTTTGGTTTTACCCGCACAGGCATTCTGCGGATATTATCCTTAACTGTTATCCTGGCATTCTTATTGCCTGCAATGACAAATGCACAGGGGAAAGCTAATTTCGCCGGTAACTGGACCTATAATGCTTCAAAAAGCACTCAACCCCCTGCCGGTGGTGGCGGCGGCGGTGGCGGACGTGGAGGTTTTGGCGGGGGCAATATTGTTGCCACGCAGGAAGCCAACCTTCTTACTGTTGCAACAACAAGAACCGGACAGGACGGCACACCAGTGACCACAACTATGAAATATACTCTTGACGGGAAGGAAAGTATAAACACTACTCCTGGTTTCGGCGGGGGAGACCCAATGAAGGTGCCATCAGTTGCTACATATTCAGCAGATGGCAAATCTCTAACGATTGTCACAACCAGGACCTTTAATGATCAGACAATGAAAATTACTGAGGTCTGGACACTTGCTGACGCCAGTACTCTTACTATTACTTCAACCAGACCTGGATTTAATGGGGGAGATCCAACTACCACCAAAAGGGTTTATGACAAGAAGTAATCTTTAGACCTTAATAATACTTTGATACAAGAGGCTCCATCGCGGGGCCTTTTTTATTGAAACAAAGGCAAATTAATAGTTGCAACCACCCCAATAGAGTGAGTGTGGGAGTGAGTCTCGAGAACCGAACCCCGATTTATCGGGGTGAGCTCGACGAACGCAGTGAGTCAAAAAAAGAAGTGAGAATACTCGCTCTCGCTCTCACTCTTTTTTCTGCTCCCCTGACCGCTGAAAGTTGCAACCAGATGAAAGACTTTTTTATGATAAAAAGCGGTTTTCGAAATTGTAATTTTTATTGAACTGGATTTTAGGGAAGCAAACAGTTTGTCCCGTTCGGGACCCCAAACGGACAAAAGTTGCAACCAGAGAAAGTAACTTTTGATGATAAAGAAGATAATTATCAATATTCCAAAAAATGAATCACTTACTTATTATATTTGAATAGTAACTTTCTCTTTCATAACTTTATCTGACAAACATTTCAAATGTCAAGCCTCATTCCTGGTTACGAATATGATATCTTCATCAGCTACCGTCAGAAAGACAATAAATATGACGGTTGGGTAACAGAATTTGTTGACAACCTGAAGAAGGAGCTGGAGGCGACATTCAAAGAAGAAATAAGCGTTTATTTTGACATCAATCCGCACGATGGGCTTCTTGAGACTCATGATGTTGATGCCTCAATCAAGGATAAACTGAAGTGCCTTATCTTTATCCCCATCATTTCTCGCACCTATTGTGATCCAAAATCCTTTGCCTGGGAAAATGAGTTTAAAGCATTTGTTGAACAAGCTTCAAATGATCAATTTGGGTTGAAAATAAGACTTCCTAATGGAAATGTTGCCAACAGAGTACTTCCAATAAGGATCTACGATTTAGAGAACACTGACATCAAACTATGTGAATCTGTTTTAGGAGGAGTAGTTCGTGGTATTGACTTTATTTATAAGTCAGCAGGAGTAAACAGACCATTAACTCCATCTGATTATCCTGAAAAAAACCAATACAAAACCTTCTACCGGGATCAGATTAATAAGGTTGCCAATGCGATAAAAGAGAATATCAGCGGATTGAAAGGAGAACCATTGGAATTTGAAAGCGAGCCAAAGGAAGTTATTAAACTAACACTTCCTGAAGAAAAAACCCGTAATAAAACAAAAAAGGTTCTGATATATTCCCTCTCTCTGATAATTGTACTGGCTGTCGTCTTTGTCATAGTAAAAACAAACTTCTTAAAAAAAGAAATCGAAAAATCTATTGCTGTTCTACCCTTCAGGAATGATAGCCCGGAGGATTCTACTCAATACTTTATGGATGGTGTAATGGAAGAGCTTCTGAATAAACTTCAATCTGTAAAATCTTTGCGAGTTCTCGGGCGAACCTCGGCAGAGCAATTTCGTGGGCAGGATAAATCAATTTCAGAGATAGCAAAGGAGTTAGGCGTAAACTATATTGTAGAAGGGAGCGGCCAGAAATCAGGCAATTCATTACGGATGAGGGTTCAGTTAATAGCAGCCAGGAATGAAAGACATCTTTGGGGGAACTCGTTTGAACAGGAAAACCTTGACATGAGAGAATATTTTAAAGCCCAGTCAGGTTTTGCCGAGGCAATTGCTAATGAATTAAGCGCAGTTATGTCTCCTGATGAGAAAAAACTTATCGAGAAAATACATACAATTGATTTTGAAACCTACGACAATTACCTCAAAGGTCTTTACTTTCTGGAGGATCTTGACAAGGAATCGTTGATGAAAGCTTTGGGATATTTGAACCATGCTGTGGAAAAGGACCCTGGCTGGGCGCCTCTCTATACGGGACTGACTATGGTCTGGGCATCAATCGCTCAAATGGGTTTTGAAACACCGCAAGTTGCCGGACCGAAGATCTTTGAAAACCTGAATAAAGCACTTGAACTGGATCCGGATAATTCTGATTCCAGGTTTATGAGCGGAGAGATGGCTTTCTTGCAAGAGTGGGACTGGGAAAAGAGTGAAAAGGAGTTATTGAAAGCCCTGGCCATTAATCCGAATAATGCCTTCGCAAGGGTAATATATGCACAGTTATTAAGCAGCCTGCAGCGGCCTGGTGAAGCACTAATGCAGGCCAACATGGCGATCGACCTCGATCCAAAGAATCCTTTGTTACAGGTACAATATGCAGCAGCGTTATTATGTCTCGGTGATTGTCAAAATGCTCTGATTCAGATGGAAAAGGTATTGGCTGATGATCCGCGGAACTTTATTGCAAATAATTGTATTTTATCTGCAGCTTTTCAATGTAAAGAATACAATAAAGTAATTAAAGCTTATAGCTATATCCTCTCCATATTTAGCGTTAAAGAAGATGATATTAAAGCAATTGAAAGGATTTTCAACGAAGAGGGTTTTATCAAAGCATTTGAGAAAATAATGATCCATTTGGAGAAAATCGATGAAAATAATCCCTATTCTCCTGTAGAAATGGCAGGAAGATACATTATGGCGAATAAACCTGATAAAGCCATGGACTGGATTGAAAAGGGATATGAAATACACGATCCAGGGATGCCTTATATAACGACCAGGATGTGTTCCTTTGATCCTTTATTCAGCAATCCAAGGTTCATTGACATTATTAAGAAAATGAACCTTCCTCTTCCAAAAAACTGATTGGACCAAGATTATGATTTTGATTATGAATTAAATAGACCTTTGATGTCAAGCATTTTAGAAGGCTATAATTACGACATTTTCATCAGCTACCGTCAGAAAGACAATAAAGGCGACAGGTGGGTTAGTGAGTTTGTTGATGCTCTGAAGACGGAACTCGAATCTACCTTTAAAGAGGAAATCAGTGTTTACTTTGATATTAATCCACACGACGGACTATTGGAGACACATGATGTAGATGCATCACTTAAGGTGAAACTCAAGTGTCTTTTATTCATTCCAATAATCTCACGAACTTATTGCGATCCGAAATCATTCGCGTGGGAACATGAGTTTAAGGCATTTATTGAACAGGCATCATACGATCAGTTTGGCTTAAAGATTAAACTTCCCGGTGGCAATGTGGCAAATCGTGTACTTCCCGTTCAGATACACGAACTTGATGCAGAAGACAGGAAGCTTGTTGAAAGTGAACTTGGAGGATTCTTAAGAGGAATTGAATTCATTTACAAGGAACCCGGAGTGAACCGTCCTCTCTTGTCTAATGAAGATCATCCGGATAATAATCTAAATAAAACTTATTACCGGAATCAGATCAACAAGGTAGCCAATGCCGTTAAAGAGATTATTACAGGATTAAAAAATCCAGACAGGGAGGGGGAAAAGATCTCATTAGTAATTAAAGAAGAAAAATCTTCATTAAGGAAAAACTTTAGAACGAAGATCATTATTGGCGCTTTAATATTGTTGGTATTAATTGTGGCCGGGTATTTCATCTTTCCAAAACTAATCAAACCAAAAGAACTGCTTGAAAAATCAATAGCTGTTTTACCTTTCGTAAACGACAGCCCTAATGATTCAACCACCTACTTCATGGATGGTGTCATGGAAGAGATACTTACCAATCTGCAGACGGTTAAAGATCTCAGGGTTATTTCCCGTACTTCAGTTGAACAGTACCGGAATCAGACAAAATCAATTCCTGAGATCGCAAGAGAACTTGGGGTGAATTATATTGTGGAAGGCAGCGGGCAGAAATATGGTAGTTCATTTCGCCTGAGGGTACAACTGATCATGGCAAAGCATGAGTCACATCTCTGGGGGGAGTCGTTCCAGCAAAAAATCAATGGAGTTGAAGATATTTTTAATATCCAAATACGGATAGCAGAATCAATAGCTAAAGAGCTCAAAGCTGTCATATCCCCTGACGAGAGAAAGCTTATTGAAAAAGTTCCGGCCGCAGATCTTGAAGTATATAATGAATATCTGAAGGCCCGCTCATATTTGACTGACCCCATGAGGGAATCGTTGAATAAAGCCCTAGAATATCTGAACAGTGCCATTGAGAAAAATCCTGACTGGGCACCTCTCTATGCAGGTCTGGCAGAGGTCTGGATATGGATACAGCAAGCGGGGTGGGAACAACCTTCTGTTGCCGGTCCAAAAATCACCGAGAATCTTAATAAAGCGATGGCACTGGATCCGGATCTTGCTGAAGTTCATTATCAGAATGCCGTGATTGCTCAATTGGTGGAATGGAACTGGGAAAAGAGTGAAAAAGAGTTCTTAAAGACTCTGGCTATTAATCCCAACAATGCCCTCTGCAGGCTGATGTATGCACAGTTATTATTGATCCTGGACAGGGACGATGAATCATTGGCGCAGAGAGAGCTTGCAATCAGCCTCGATCCGTTAAATCCTGTTGCTAAGCTTATGTATATAGGGACACTGGTGCAAGCAGGTGATTTCAAGACCAGCTTGTCTCTCATGGAAGAGTGGTTGGCCACTAATCCAGAGGACATCAATATTAATGGAATGCTTGAAATAGCCGCATACAAGAGTAAGGATTACGACAAAGTAATCAGAGTGGTAAAATACTCACTCCCAATTAAAATTGAAGAAGATGCTTTTAAGGATATAGAGAGAATTTACAGCGAATCAGGAATTGCTAAAGCATATGAAGAAATAATGAAACATTTGGAGAAATATGCTGAAAACAATTACATTGGTTTTTCTGAAATGGCTGTTAGGTACATTATAGCGAATCAACCTGATAAAGCCATGGACTGGATTGAAAAGGGATTTGAATTACATGATCCGATAATGACATATATTGCCAGATCGGGTCATTTTTATGATACCCTGTTCGGGAATCCCAGGTTCATTGCCATTTGTAAGAAAATGAACCTTCCTCTTCCAAAAAACTGATTGAACCAAGATTATGATTTTGCAAATAAACAATTCTTTTAGTAATACCTTATGAAATTGTCCCATAAAAGCGTCCCAGAAGCAACTGTTAGAGGGCTGGCAGGTATTTTGTGCAAATCACCTCAAGTATAGTACGAAAGTAGCCCAATGGTTGCAACTCTGACAAAAAATCCAATTTTAAGAATTTAAAAGTTGCAACCCTCAGTTATTGTTAATCACTTTTTCTTATTCCTATATTTGGTGTGGATTTCAGAAGGTCGTAAAAAAAAGACAAGAGATCGATTTTGACCTCTTGTCTGCTTTGGCTCCCCAGGCTGGACTCGAACCAGCGACCCTCTGATTAACAGTCAGATGCTCTAACCAACTGAGCTACTGAGGAATTTTAAAAATGTACTTTCTTGTTTTAAGAGTGCCAAAAGTAAGGGCTTTTACTGAATTAAGCAATATCTTTGACGAAAATTTTTGCTGATGAAGAATATTATTGGCATCGGGAACGCACTTGTCGATGTTGTAACAATTTTAGATGACGATCAAATCTTACTTAAGTTCTCTCTTCCAAAAGGCAGCATGCAGCTTGTCGATAGTAATAAGTCGGAATCAATAAAAACCGTAACAGGGAGTTTTAATAAAACCATGGCTTCCGGCGGCTCTGCAGCCAATACTATCCATGGTCTCTCATTACTGGGTGTTTCTACCGGTTTTATTGGTTCAATCGGGAAGGATGAAACAGGTGATTTTTTTGAAAATGACCTGAAAAAAGCAGGAGTGACTGCCTTCCTGCACCGGCGCCTGACTCCTACAGGTACTGCAGTTGCATTAATCACTCCTGACTCCGAAAGAACATTTGCCACTCATCTGGGTGCCGCAGTAGAACTGACTGAAAAGGATCTCAATCCATCAGATTTTAAAAAATATGATATCCTCTATATGGAAGGATATCTGATTATCAATAAGCCTCTTGTTGAAACTGCATGCAAAATTGCAAAAGCTAACGGCATGAAGGTTGCACTTGACCTTGCAAGCTATAATGTTGTGGAGGCTAAACTCGCCGATTTTAAAGAGATTATTGAAAAATATGTGGATATTATCTTTGCCAATGAGGAAGAGGCAAAAGCATTTACAGGGCTTGATGCCGAAACAGCCGTTTTTCGTCTTTCAGAACTATGTGAGACAGCAGTTGTAAAAGTTGGTTCACAGGGTTCGTGGCTGAAAAGAGGCGAAGAGGTGATCAAGATTGGGACCATACCTGTAAACGCAAGAGACACTACCGGTGCCGGTGACCTTTATGCATCGGGCTTTCTTTATGGCGTTGCCACGAATGACTCACTGGAGAATTGCGGCCTCTACGGTGCCATACTTTCAGGAAAAGTTATTGAAATACCAGGGGCAAGACTTGATCATACAAAATGGCAAGAGATAAAGAAGATGATCGGAGAGATCAGGGCAACGACCTGAAGACGGTTTGACGGTGCGACGGTTCGGCGGTTCGGGATATGATATCTTTTTAGTTTCTTACCATCGCACCTTCGCACCTTCGCACCGCCGCACCGTTCTAGTATTTCGGTAACGTCCACCCGTTATGATATTCAGGTGTAATAAATTTATTTGCCGTTGCAGTGGTGAACTGCTGTTTCGTATTGTCCCATAAAACCTTTTCTCCTGACCGGTAGGCAACATTACCCATCTGGGCAACAAGTGCAACATTTCTTCCGATGTCTATTGAAGCATTTAGTTTTGCAGGAGTGTTATTATTGATGCAATCCAGGAAGTTTCTGGTATGAAGATCAAGTCCATTCCCGACATTCTTCTGTACCGGCAGAGCTTCCATTTTCTTTTTTTCAGGAATTACCTCCCAGCCGTTCCTATCCAGAACAAGTGTTCCATTTTCGCCTGTATATGCCATTCCGTGAGGTCTTGCCCAATTGCCAAGTCCGATCCCTATAGAGTGTTCCCAGATCATGGAAAACTCTTTGAAGTCATAGACTGCTGTCATAGTGTCGGGAGTATTCATGTCATCGTTCGGGAAAGCATATTTACCACCGACTGCCATTACTGATTCGGGTATAGATTTCCCCATTCCGTATAATATATAATCTATGAGGTGAACACCCCAGTCGGTCATCACACCATTACCATATTCCCAGTACCAGCGCCAGGATTGATGAAAACGGTTCTTGTTGAAGGGACGTTTCGGCGCCGGGCCGAGCCACATATCATAATCAACTCCTTCAGGAGCTGGTGAATCAGGGACTTTCGGTATTGCTCCTTTCCAGTCAACAAATGACCATGCCTTGCAGGCACGGATCCTTCCAAGCTTTCCGGACTTAACAAAATTAATGGCATCAACAAAATGCGGCTGGCTTCTTTGCCATTGACCCACCTGTACAATCTTACCGCTTTTTTTGGCAGCTTTTTGCATAATATTTATCTCTGCAATTGAATTGCCTATCGGTTTTTCAACATATATATGTTTGCCTGCTTCAAGGCAGTCAACAAATATCCTGCAATGCCAGTGATCTGGTGTGGCTATTATGACAGCATCAATATCCTTATTCTCAAGCATCTTCCTGTAGTCGACATAAAGCTTTGGTTTAGGAAGGTTCATTTTCAGGAGATCATTTGTACGGTTTGTCAGAACATTTTTATCAATATCGCACATTGCAACACAATCAATCTCCTTATTTTTCATAAAGGAGACCAGATTGTTCCATCCCTGGCTGTTGGCGCCAATCAGAGCAATGCGTATTTTTTCGTTAGCAGGTACATTGGAGCGGCCGGTAGTGAATGATTCAAATGGAATAACTGATCCTGCTGCTAAAAGTGAAGCAGATTTAATGAATGTTCTTCTTGTGGATCTCATCAGAATATAATTTTAATTTAGAGTAAGTTAACTTTTTGAACGTTACTAAAGATAACAAAGTTATAAAAAGAATAATCTAATTATCCGACGTGCTGGCATAAGAGAGGACCTGTAACAACTGTTTTATGTTTTTTTAACGCATGCAATTAGTTTTTAGGTCTGAAAACAATATCTGCCAGATCTGCATTTGTGAAAAACTGTATGGCAACTTCTTTGATATCATCAGTAGTAAGTTTTTTCAGGATCTCCTCATAATTTCCGGGATCGTTTACATCAATTCCTGTAAAGTAATAAGCATACAATGCATTACTCCAGTATGAATTGTGAAGCCTGGATTCTTCCCTGTTTTTCAAAAGATTGCTTACTGCTTTCCCGAGATTCTCCTTGCCCGGACCTATTGTGATGAGGTTATTCAGCTCCCTGTAAATTATTGCTTTAAGATCATTTGCTTTTGCCGGATCGCAATCAAACATAATCAGATCGGTGGCTAGCTGAACAGGATATTTCTGGGAACCTATATTTATCGATACATCGTAAGTGCCGCCTGCCTCTTCTCTGACTTTTTCTGTAAAGACAATATCAAGGATCACTTGTATGACTTTAAGAACAACGTTATTATAAGAGGTGTACTTCATTGGTGTGTTATGGCTTATAAAGACTGTTGCTTTCGGAACTGCAAGTGGTATTTGCACATCCTTTATAAATTTCCCTTTAGGGGGCATGACCTTTCTGTCAATAAAATTTTCTTTGTCTCGTTTTCCCTTTATTGATCCTATATATTTTTCAGCCAACTGTCTGGCTGTATCCGCAGAAATATTCCCAACAATGAAGAAAGTAAAACCGGATGCATTTTTAAACCTTTCAGTATAGATCTTTTTAATTTTTTCAAAATCAACAAGCTTAAGAAAATCAGGATTCATAACCATTGTTCTTGGGCTGTAGTTTGTAAGGAACAGCGAAACGGAATCCTGCATTATTTTTGAAGGATCTTTTGCCATATTGGTCAGAAATGCTTCATACCTTGTCATAATGGCATTATATGCCTCTTTGTCGAATCTTGGCTTTTTAAAACGGAGATAAAGGAGTTGCATCATTGTTTCAAAATCTTTAACTGAAGAAGAGCCGGTGATCCCTTCGGAAAGTTCACCAAGGTTTATGTTGGCATCGGCATTTTTGCCTGACATAATTTTCTGAAGTGTTATATAATCAAAATCCCCGATCCCGTATTGTCCGATCACTGAAGGTAACATGGTTGCTGAGGGGAGCATGTCAACATCGTATAATGAAGTTCCGCCTAAACTGTATGCTGAAAGAATAACATTATCTTTCTCAAAATCAACCTTCTTAAAAATCACCTTGGCATCATTAGCCAGAGTCCATTCAATGGCTCCGAACTGTTTCAGTTCTGCTGTTCTGATAACCTTAGAACCTGTGAGTTTTTCAGCTATAAGCGAATCCTTGATCATAATCTCCTGATATGCTGAAATATCCGATGATTGGACTTTCCTTATAATCTCTTTTGATTCAGATTCTGACAGGTGTCTGACATTTTTGTCATCCTGGCCCATTACAACGATTACACGATTGTCATCACCCATAAGATTATTGAAAAGTTGTGAGACATCCTCTGTGGTGATTCCAGGCAAAGTACTTTTAACGAAGTCATACTCAAAATCAATCGATGGTGAAGGTTCCTTTGTCAGAAAATAATCCTGAATCTGAGAGATGTACTGGTCATTGGGGACCTTATCCTTCTGTTTATAATAGTTTTCGTATCCGGTAATAAGATTTGCCTTTGCCCTTTCCATTTCCCCGGGAGTGAATCCCGATCTTTTTGCCCTTTCTGCTTCTGTATAGACTGCACGAAGGGCAAGATCCTCCTGATTCGGTTTTGCAGTGGCTGATATATTTAGTCCATTATATCCCCTTACTATTTCAGAGTATCTTATCGCTCCTGAGACGAAGGGGGGATTTCCTTTTTGAAGGAGATCATTTATCCTGGTACTCATCATTGCATTCATAAGCCGTATCATGAGCTGTTCACGAAGATAACCCAGATTTTTCCCGGACGGATCTGTTCCTTTCCGGATAATAAATATATCAACAGACGACTGAGAAGCTTCTTTGTCAGTTGCCAGGACATAAAAAGTTTCCTTGTGAGCAGGTAACTCAAATACGGGTCTCGGTTGTGGATTTTCAACTGGTTTTAATTGTGAAAAGAGAGACCTGATCTTTTTTTCAATATCATTCACATCAAAATCACCCACCACTGCAACAGCTTGCAGATCAGGACGGTACCACTCATAATAGAATTGCCTTAAAGTGTTGTAACTGAAGTTTTTAATTACATCAGTGTCACCTATCACATCTCTTATTGCGTACTTTGAATCTTTCAGAATGACCGGGAGATACTTTTCACTCATCCTGAAATCTGCATCTCTTCTTGTTCTCCATTCTTCGGTGATAACAGGCCTTTCAGCATCTATCTCCTTTTCTGTAAGGCTGATAGAATGCGACCAGTCAAACAATGCAAGGAGACAGGAATCCATTAATCCCGGAGAGTCAACAGGCACATCGCTCAGATTATATATTGTCTCATCCTGGCCGGTATAGGCATTGATATTAGTTCCGAAAGAGACCCCGTGTTTTTCAAGCGAGCTTATTAAGGCCTTGCCGGGGAAGTGAAGCGTTCCATTAAATGCCATGTGTTCAAGGAAGTGAGCCAGGCCATTCTGGTTATCATTTTCAAGGAGAGCACCTACATTCTGTATGAAATAAAAGCTCGCCCTCTTTTCCGGTTCATTGTTGTGTCTGATAAAGTAAGTCATTCCATTTTCAAGTCTCCCTGTCTTTATTTCAGGGTCAAGGGGCACCAAAGTTGTCGGATTTGTCTGGGCGTTTGTCGAAATGGACATCATTAAAGCCAGTACCGGTACAAAAAGTGTTTTGATGTTTTTCATAACGTTTTACATTGAATATCGACTGAGGATCAAAGGCCGGAATTTTTTTTTGATTTTCTCTGATTTTGTTCATAAATTGCTATACCAAATTAGCTGTATCTGAGGTCAGAATATTAAAAATCTAAACCATGAAAAAATCTAAATTGCTATTCATTGCTATTCTTCTGGGATTCGTAATAATGAGCTTATCTGCTCAGATTGCAGATCCGGGTAAATCAATTCCTCCTGATCCGAAAATAATAATCGGCAAACTCGATAATGGCATGACTTATTACATCAAACAGAACAAAAAGCCGGAGCAGAGAGTTGAATTACGTCTTGCAGTAAATGCCGGTTCTGTTTGTGAAACAAGCGGTCAGCTGGGGTTAGCTCATTTTGTTGAACATATGTGTTTCAACGGAACAAAAAATTTTCCTTCCAATAAGATAATCAATATGCTTGAAGAGATGGGTGTAAAGTTTGGCGCTGAATTGAATGCGGGTACAAGTTTCGACCAGACAGTATATATGCTGAAGGTACCAACCGACAAAGAGGAATGGATCAACCGGGGTTTCCAGATATTGGAAGACTGGGCCCACCAGGTAAGCATGGAAAGTGCTGAGATTGATAAAGAAAGAGGTGTGATTGTTGAAGAATGGCGACTGGGACTGGGTGCAGATGACAGGATGATGCTGAAGTATTTGCCTGTTATTCTTAAAGGCTCCCGATATGCGGAACGACTCCCCATCGGGAAAGTTGAAGTAATAAAAAGTTTCCCGTATGATACCTTGAGGGCTTTTTACAAAACCTGGTATCGACCCGATCTGATGGCTGTAGTAATTGTTGGGGATATTGATCCGTCACTTGCTGAGAAAAAAGTAAAGGAGTATTTCGGACGGATACCAAAAGCTGTAAATCCAAAAAAACGGATCGAATTTCCGGTACCGGACAATGTTGAACCACTGATAAGTGTTGTAACTGATAAAGAAGCACCGGGTTATAACGCGATAATTGGTTTCAAGCATCCGAAATCTGATAATATAACCTTTACAGACTATCGGAATCAACTGATGCGATCGCTTTATACAGGTATGTTAAATAACAGGCTCCAGGAGATAACCCAGAAGCCGGATGCTCCATTCATGTATGCGGCAGCAGAATATGGCCCCTTTATTGGCCGCTCTATCGATGCCTATATGTTACAGGTCGGGGCTAAAGAAAATCAAATAGATAAAAGTCTTGAGGTTGTTCTTGTTGAAAATGAAAGAGTCCGGAAGTATGGATTCACGACAACTGAACTTGAACGTGAGAAAAAATCTATTCTTGCAAGGTATGAAACGATGGCCAAAGAATCTGATAAAACTCAATCGGCACAATATGCTGACGAATATGTGAGAAATTATCTCGATCAGGAATGCATTCCCGGAATACAGAAAGAATTTGATATAACTAAAGAATTCATGCCTGGGATTACACTGGATGAAATAAATAAACTGGGTGAAAAGTGGATTACTGAGGAGAACATGTTCGGTTTGGTAATGGCACCACAAAAAGAGGGAGTAAATGTGCCAACGGAAAGTCAGATTTTAAACATAATTAAATCTGTCAAAGCCAGACAAATAACTGCATATAAGGACAATGTTACTGATGCACCGATTTTAGCTGAGAAACCTGTAGGAACCAAAGTTATCGACAGGAAAGAAAACAAAGACTTTGTGTTTACAGAATTGTCTTTCGGGAATGGGGTCAGAATGATACTAAAGACAACGGATTATAAGAACGACGAAATTCTTTTATCGGCTTACAGTTTGGGAGGAACATCTCTCTATCCCGACAATGACATTATGTCGGCGACATTTGCCACCAGCATCATTAATCAAAGTGGTCTTGGCGATTTTGACTTCATCAACTTGCAGAAAAAACTTTCAGGAAATACCGCTAAGCTTAATCCATATATATATGATTTGCGCGAAGGATTCACCGGGAATTGTTCTCCGAAAGATCTTGAAACTATGTTACAATTGAATTATCTCTATTTTACAAAGATCAGGAAGGATAATGATGCATTTAATGCTTTTGTATCTCAGATGAAGAACACATATAAGCCAATGCGTGCGGTTCCCAGAGTTATCTTTGCAGATACTTTGCAAAAGATCATTACTCAAAATAATCCAAGGACTATTGCAGTCCCCTCTGAAGCTCAGCTTAACCAGATCAACCTTGATAGATCATTAGCCATATTCAAGGATCGTTTTGCGGATGCGAGTGATTTTACCTACCTGATGGTCGGAAATTTTAAAGTTGATGACGTGCTTCCGATGCTTGAGAAATACATCGGAGGACTTCCTTCAATAAAAAGAAAGGAAACATTCAGAGATATAACACCTAAATTTCCTAAAGGACTTGTAAATGTTGAGGTTCCGAAGAATTCTGAACCTCAAAGTCAGGTGGCAATGGTATGGAAAGGCGATTTTACCTATAACGAAAAAGAACGTCAGTGTTTTACAATGCTGATGAATGTCCTTTCAATAAAATGCCGTGAATCGATGCGTGAGGATCAGGGAGGGGTTTATGGTGTAAGCATTGGAGGTACTGCACAAAAATTCCCAAGACAAATGTTTACTGTACAGGCCGGCTGGGGATGTAGTCCGGACAACATTAAGAAACTCTCTCAGACAGTTTTGGATGAAATGGGAAAGATTCAAAAAGACGGACCTACAGATATTGATATTAATAAAGTCAAAGAAACTTTGATCAGGGAACGTGAATCACGTATGAAAGAAAACAGTTTCTGGCTTACAGCCTTGCAGAACTTTTATTATGTGGGTGACAAACTTATGTCACTTGATGAGTTTAAGAATTTTGTAAATTCTATAACAAAGGATGATATTAAAGCTGTCGCAAAAAAATATCTCGATACCAAAAACTATGTTGAGGTGGCTTTGATACCAGCAGCGAAATAGAAGATTATTGAGTGCTATCTGCTATAAAAGTGATAAGCGAAGTCTCCGGACTTCGCTTTACTTTTTTTAAAACAGTCCGTGCAGTTCAGCGTTTA
This sequence comes from uncultured Bacteroidales bacterium, assembly GCA_963813405.1. Taxonomy (GTDB): domain Bacteria; phylum Bacteroidota; class Bacteroidia; order Bacteroidales; family VadinHA17; genus LD21. Next base: position 430,216 of record CAWEYU010000004.1, on the reverse strand, counting down.
TTTTATCGATGACTTCACTCAAATGGTCCTTGTTATTTGGAAAATTGTAATGATCAGCCTCAATAATAAGCAATTTTCCGAGAGTATATGTTTCTATCCATGCCTCATACCTCTCATTCAGTCTCTTGAGATAGTCAATTCTTATTGAACTTTCGTAGTCACGGCCACGTTTCTGGATCTGATTTACCAGGGTGGGGACAGAAGCCCTTAGATACAACATCAGGTCAGGAGGCTGAATAAGGGAGCTCATCAGTTTGAATAAAGTAAAATAGTTATCATAGTCTCTGGTAGACATCAGGCCCATTGAGTGAAGGTTTGGTGCAAAAATGTACGCATCTTCATATATGGTCCTGTCCTGGACAATTGTCTTATCGGATTTTCTTATATCGAGTATCTGACTGAACCGTGAGTTTAGAAAAAAGATCTGAAGGTTAAAAGACCACCGTTGCATATCCTCGTAAAAATCATTCAGATAAGGATTATCATCAACATCTTCATAATGGGGCACCCATCCATATTGTTTTGCAAGTAAACCCGCGAGTGTTGTTTTTCCGGATCCTATATTACCGGCAATTGCTATATGCATAAATAAGCTTTTTAAAAGAGATTATAAAATTAAAAAAAAATAGAGACTTTAGTCATTTTTCCCAATTATAGAATAAAGGTCTTCAATATATTCCCTCGTATTTGATAATCTCGGTACTTTATTCTGGCCACCCAGTTTATTTTTTGTTCTGAGCCATTTATAAAATGTGCCACTGGGAACTGATCTTACAACAGGTTTGATGAGGTTCAGATCCTTGAATCGTTTTGCTTCATAATCAGAGTTGACAGATTTAAGTCCTTCGTCAAGAAGGTCAGTGAAATTTGAGAGATCGGCGGGCTCCTTTTCAAATTCAATTATCCATTCATGGGATCCCTTGGTATTTGCTGCAATAAAAACAGGTCCTGCAGTGTATTCTGCTATCAGAGCCCCGGTTTTACTGCACGCAAATTCAAGTGCTTTTTCAACATTATCAAAGATCACCTCTTCACCAAATGCATTTATAAACTCTTTAGTCCTGCCTGAGATCTTAAACTTGAAAGGTCTGAGATTTGTAAAGACAATTGTATCGCCAATCATATACCTCCATAATCCTCCGTTTGTTGAAATAACCATCGCATAATTTATGCCGGGCTCAACTTCACTTATAGTATAAACCGGAGGAGAATCTGAATTGATCTTATCCGATGGTATGAATTCATAAAAGACTCCAAGGTCCAGCATAAGGAGCATGTCTTTTGTAGAAAGATCATCCTGCAGCCCGAAAAATCCCTCTGAAGCATTATATGACTCCATGTAGTTCATACCCTCTCCGGGTATAAAATTCATGAATTGTTCCCGGTACGGAATAAAACTAATTCCCCCATGGAAAAATATTTCGAGGCCGGGCCATACTTCACGTAAGTTCTTCTTTCCTGTGAATGCCAGGATTTGTTTTATAAGTACAAGATACCATGAAGGAACTCCTGAAATATTAGTCACATTTTCATTAACTGTGAGCCTTGTGATCTGATTAAGTTTTTCTTCAAAATCTTCCATCAGGGCTATTTTTGTGCTGGGAGTCCTGATAAGGTTTACCCAGAATGGAGCATTTTCTAAAAGTATCGCGGAAAGATCTCCACAAAGTGAATTATTGCTGAAATTGTTTATCCTGTGACTGCCTCCAAGGATCAGACTTTTCCCTTTAAAAATTTTAGTGTCAGGCTTATTCCTGGTGTAAACTGCAACCATATCCCTCGCACCCCTGTAATGACAGTCTTCGAGTGATTCCCTGCTGAGGGGAATGAATTTACTTTTTGTGCTGGTAGTTCCTGATGACTTTGCAAACCACCTGGTCTCCCCCGGCCATAGCAAGTTTTGTTCACCCTTTCTGAGCCTCTCGACAAACGGGATTATTTCTTCATATGTCTGAACCTTAACCCGGCTCTGAAAGTCTTTAATGGATCCAATTGAGGAGTAGTCGTATTTCCTTCCCCACTCAGTATCAGAGGCTTTAGCAAGTAATCCGAAAAGGACTTCATTCTGAGTCTTCTCAGGATACTTTTTGAATAACTCTATTTGACCTATTCTTTTGTTATTCAGCCTGTTTACTAAAGCGGGGATAATTGCCATTACTTCTTGGTAGAATAAGAGCTTAAATATAATAAAAAACGATGACTAGATTTATTAATACGCAATTTCAAGATTCACTGACTCGTCCTAAAAAAGGGACAGTGATCTAATGGAAAACTTCTTTAAGAATCTCCAGAGAATTTATTTTTTTCAGTCCCGGCAGATGAAGGGAATAATACCTTACAAGCGTTTCCAAGACTTCGTTGCGCTTTGATCCGGTAAGGTTAATATTGTCCATATTATCCCAGGAAGTGGTGAAGAATCTTGCAAGAATTTCAGAAACATCTGCATTGGCATAATAACCATGGACCGGAGGTAACTGTACAAAACATCCGTTCATCATATCAAAAAAAGTGTGTTCAGGATCTTCCCGTTTTCCCGGCTCAAATCCCAGGAAAGGTGAAAGTCCTGTCAGAAATGAAATATGAAAATTCAGAAACCTGTCATGACATTCGTTAAAATATATAATTGAATTATTTATATAATTAAATAACTCTTCATGAGGACTTTCCTCTTTAAGAACAGAATTAAGTACCTCCGCTATGAATATCGCTATGCTGCTCTTTCTGACATTACTCTGAATGTCTGCAGGCGAATATGCGACTGAGAATTCTTTCAGTATCTGTACTCCACGGGATGCTTTGAAATAAACAACCAGATCAAGTATAGAAAGGGGTTGAAAATGAATATTATGTCGTCCGGTTTTTTTATTCCGTATACCTTTTATCAGAACTGAAAGTCTCCCGAATTTTCGGGTATAAACCTGAACTATAATACCATTATCGGTATATTTCAGCTGATGGAGTACTATTGCACCTGTCTTCTCGATCATTCCCTGACTTTTTTCAAAAATACAAAATGTTGGGTTCAGGTTTCATTAAGTTCAGAACAGTTTAAGTTATAATATGTATATTTACTGATCAACTCGCCAGAAATGATCGCTATCAATAACGAAGAACTTGTAAAACGGATTTCAAAGCTTGCTAAGCAAAACCAGGATCTTGAGGAGCAATTAAAGAAACTTGAGAAAATAAATGAAAAGCTGACCAGGGATATTGAGAAATTCAGATCTGTCAGCGAAAAGGTGCCAGCAGAGTTAGCAAAAGAGGGAAAAGAAAGGTCATTGAAATTTAATATGACCACAGTTCTCTTCGCTGACATTCACGGATTTTCAAAGCTTATTGAAGGTCTGGAATCAACTATTATTATGGATGAGCTTGATGAAATCCTTTATGAATTTGATATTATTTCCAGCAGATATAAAATTGAGAAAATTAAAACGATCGGCGACACATACATGTGTGCAGGAGGTATTCCTGAAAAGAATATCACTAATCCCATTGATGTAGTGATGGCTGCAATTGAGATGCGAAATTTCCTCGAAAAGTATGAAAGAGAGAAACGGGGGATTGAAAACCGTATCTGGGAATTAAAAATTGGGATACACACCGGACCTGTGACTGCTTCAATTACAGGAAAGAAAAAGATCACTTATGATATTAAAGGCGATACGGTTAACACTGCCAGCAGGATTGAGGCTGTTTCGGAAAATGGGATCATTCTTATTTCAGTGATGACATATGAGCTTATAAAGGAGTTTTTTGATTGTGAATATTTTGGAAAGCTTCCTGTAAAATATAAGGGCGATCTGCAGATGTACAGAGTGAAGGGGATAAAACCGGAATATTCTGAAAACGAAGATGGACAAACACCTAATTCGTCATTCAGAATAAAATTCGGACTTATCCAGTTTACTGATATCCAGGAAATAATACTCGATAAGCTTGAAAAGGAACTTCCTGAAAACCTGTTTTACCATAATGTGAAACATACAGTAGACGTTGTAACCGAGGTTGAGCTCATTGGCTGGGGTGAAGGCTGCAGTGATGAGGAGATACTTCTGCTTAAAACTGCCGGCCTTTTCCACGATGCAGGTCACACTGTGGCATATGACAATCATGAGTATTATGGTACCCTGCTGGCGAGGGAGATGCTTCCGAAGTTTAATTATACTTCCGGACAGATTGATCGGATCTGCGAAATAATTATGTCAACCAAGCTCCCTCCAAAGCCAACCAACCTTCTTGAAGAAATAATTTGTGATTCAGACCTGGATTACCTGGGGCGAAGTGATTTCATACCGGTTTCCAACACTTTGTACGAGGAACTGAAAGCGCAGAATAAGATCGGCACATTGAACGACTGGAATAAGATACAGGTTAAATTTATAACCGGGCATCAATATTTTACAAATACAGCAAGAAGTTTGCGTGAAGTAAACAAACAGCTTCAGATTGAAAGAATACAGAGTCTTATACAAGTTTAGAGTGCCTAGAGTGAAAAGAAGTTTGGAGTGAGCTAGAGTTTGGAGTGACTAAAGTTAAAAAACTCTAAGTACTTTAGGCACTCTAGTCACTTTAGGCACTTTCTCTATTTTATTACCAGCATTTTTGTAACAGCAGAAGCAGATCCATCAGGTGATGCACAAAAAACTATATAAACACCGGTGGAGACCCTTTCCCCATTATATGTTTTAAGGTTCCAGGTTGCCTGGCCCCCATCAGAGACTGTTTCATAAACAAGGTTACCGCTGATATCTGTGATTTTAATCCTGGAATCCCTCATTAGCCCCGTTATAGTTACATTTCCTGTGTAGTCTGATCTTACCGGATTGGGGAATGTGTAAACACTTTTAAATTTTGCATCACCTGCTGTAGCATCACCCCGTTCGGAAATTACACCTTTGGGTGTCCCGAACCACACCTCTCCTGATTTGCTGTCAATTGCGATGCTTACAACGCTATTTGAATATAGCGGGCTGTTATCCTCAGTATAATTTACCAGCTTTTGCAAGCCATCAGCTGAAAGCAAGTAAGCTCCTGAGGTGGAAGTGCCAAGCCATTTTCTGTTGGCTCCATCAATTGCGATTGCTGTTATTATTTCAGATTTAAGCAGGTAGTCACCCAACCCCGTTCCATCGTTCCTTGGGATTATTATACGATAGGCTCTTGGATCCTGATCAAATATGTGATCAGTATTATAATATACAGCAGGTCCCTGGTCAGTACCAATCCAAATGTTTCCATCAAGATCTTCCGCGAGAGAGTAAACATTTGATAGAACATTCCCTTCAGCATCCTTTACAAGCAATAATTTATATCTGTCATCATTAAAATTTTCCGGGGTATTGTTGTCATCAAGAATGAACAATCCGGGCCCCTTTGGAAGACTAATCCATTTATATCCCGATCTGGAAATAACAATATCTCCTGTTATTGGTGCATTTATTGTAACCGGATACGTTATCCATGTACGGTCTGGTTTAAGTACTTTTATGCTGCCTGTAGATAACCCCGACTGTGTTATCCAGAGATTACGGGATTTATCCATTGCCAGTCCGCAGATCCTTGAATATGGCTGACCGGGAATAATTGTCTTAAGAGGAGAGTTTGAATCATCATATTTATTAATCTCCGTATTATTGTCATACTCAAGTAATCCACCGCCCCATGTGGATACAAAAAAATGGTTATTATTATCCGGATCGGCTAAAACCCTCATAGCGTCTTTGGTTGTGCCAGATATTATTGATTTCCACGAATTATTCTCCTGGATAAAAACCTGCAGATCAAGCCAGAGATTTGTCCAGGAATTATCGACGGCACCTCCGGCAATAAAAGTTTTCCCGTTTGAGTTGGAAATATTTGTCACATTATTCGTATACGGCCCTGGTATGACCAGATTTGTGAATGATGTCATGTTCTCCCCCTTAATAAAACCAGCACTGATATCTGCAATCCAGATGTCTGCACCCTCAACAATAGCCTGTGAAACATCAGGTGTTCCGGAACCATATGAAGAAATAGTTTTTAACAACGATCCTGCATCGTTATAAATTCTTACAGATTTCTGAGAAGAGATTGTAAAACCACCATTGTAATTGTCAAACGATTTGTTAATTATTCCGGGCTGATAGGAAAATAGTGAGGCACCATTTTCAATAACAAAAACTGAATCACCTTTTGCAGACTGTAAAGCCCTGTTAACATAGATTTTGCTGCCGGTAACCACAACTGCATTATATGTGCCTGAAGAGGCATGCAATGAGGTTATTTTATTCCAGTTGGCGTAGTATGACAGACCCGGACTTAATGGATCGGCAAAATAAACACCTGAACTGGTAGCAGCATAAATTTTATCTGTCCCGAAAGATATGTCATATACCTCTGCAGTCACTCCATTTGTACCTGGCCTCCATGTATCATATATCTCCTGTTTTGAAATATCCAGAACAACAATTCCAAAACTGCTTGCCAGATATGCATATTTGCCTTTTGTTTTTATTCTGTAGATCTCCTTCTTCCCAGGGATATATTTTCTTTTGATGTCAGCAATATTATAAACAATATTATTTGTAACCAGGTCGATGTTGGCACTGATGTAGGATATTATAAGAGAGTTAAATTCCTGTGAGTAGCCGATTGAACCAATGCCCGTTTCCGAAAGTCCCTGAATGCGTGTAAGTTTTTTAAGCTCATCATCAATCTTGTTATAGATTATTATTGAAGATCCTGTTGATGCGTAGATCACATTATTTCCGATTGCAATATTTCTTGCAGAATTATACGAGAGATGGTCTGTCCAGGCTCCGACAGGAGCTTGTGGAAAAACTGCTTCTACCGGGATAAGGAATAATATGATTAACAGGTATCTTGCCATTGAAAAACAAACAGCTAATTTATCTTTTTATTGTCAGTAGCCGGGTTTTGGGATAAAAACAACTTTAATTTTCTAAAAGCTCTTGCACGGTGCGAGATCAGGTTTTTTTCATTTAGTGACATTTCTGCAAAGCTCCTTTTTTTACCCTCGGGAACAAAAATCGGATCGTATCCAAATCCTCCGGACCCTCGTTCATTGTGAAGTATGGTCCCTGAAACAGTCCCTTCAAAAAGGAATTCCGATCCGTTGATAATGAGAGCTATGACAGTTCTGAATTTCGCTTTCCTGCTATTTTTGCCCTCCATAAGTTTAAGCACTTTTTCTGTATTGGCATGGAAGTCTTTTTCCTTCCCGGCAAACCTGGCTGAATGAACTCCCGGCTCGCCACCCAGCGCTTCAATTTCAAGTCCTGTATCATCTGCAAAAACATTCAGGCCGGTTATTTTGTAAATATACTTTGCCTTAAACAAAGCATTTCCTTCAAGGGTTGGCATATCTTCAGGAATATCCTCTGCAATGCCTGCATCCTCAAGCGTCAAAAGAGTAAAACTGTCTCCAAGAAGGTCACTAATTTCTGACAATTTATGTTCATTATTTGTTGCGAAAACTATCTGCATGGCATTTCCTGGATTTTGCAGTAAAAGTAGTCAAAAATGGTCTTTCCTTTTGACCTGACTTTATTAAGTATTACATTTGGTTTAAATAAAGCATCATTTTTTCATGCTTGATTTTTTTAAAAGAATCCTTCTTTGCATAGTTGTTGTCTTTATGGCAATGAGTCAGTGGGAATTGTCCGGAAATTCAGTATTTCATCAGGAAAGTGTCCCTGTTATCTCCTATATTATAATCAATAATGATTCAATTCTGCTTCCTTCTTCATTAACCAAAGATAATCAGATTGTTTTTCAGAATAAACTCAGGCTCAGGCACAAAAACAATAATATTGCTTTTGAAATTGAAGCTGACAGGCCACTTGAATACCAGTTCATGCTCAACGGATTTAGCGATGTATGGAGTCCATGGCAAAAATATACTTTCAAGGAATATACTAATTTATATACCGGACATTATGTTTTTAATGTGAGATACAGGGGCCCTGATTTGAGGGTTGGGTCAATGGATTCCATCTCTTTCACCGTTTTACCAAAATGGTACCTCTCTCTCCCGGCCATAGTAGTCTACTTTATGCTTGTTTTGATTATTATCTGGGCATTGTATGATCAGTTAAACTTCAGATTTGCACGCATACAGTACTCACTTGAACAGATTATTAATAACAGGACTGAAGATCTCATCCGTGAAAAGGAAAAAACAGAGACTCTCTTGTCGAATGTGCTGCCGAAGAATACAGCAGCGGAAATTATGGCCAAGGGCAAAGCGACGAAGATCAAATATAACTTTGTTACTGTTCTGTTTTCTGATATACAGGGATTTACAAAAATTGCTGAGGAGATGAATCCTGAAATCCTTATAGATGAGCTGGATAAATTCTTTTTTCATTTTGACTCTGTAGTTGAAAAATTCAGAATTGAAAAAATTAAAACTATCGGCGATGCATATATGTGTGCAGGGGGGATCCCTGAAAAAAACAGGACCAATCCGGTTGAGGTTATTCTTGCCGCACTTGAAATGCAACAGTACATGTTAAACCTGAAGACGACTTCAGAGATCGAGGGAATGAAATTCTGGGATATAAGGATTGGTATTCATACGGGAACTGTCGTTGCCGGAGTTGTCGGGCAGAAGAAACTATCCTACGATATCTGGGGCGATACAGTCAATACTGCAAGCAGAATGGAATCTTCGGGGGACGCAGGGAAAATTAATATATCAGGTACAACTTACGAATTTGTAAAAGACTTTTTTATTTGTGAGCACAGGGGGAAAATGCCAGTAAAATATAAAGGAGAACTTGACATGTACTTTGTTAATGGGATTATCGATGATCTGAGAGATGAAAATAATAATCCCAATAAGAAGTTCCTTATTAAGATGCAGCTAATAAAACTTCAGGATGTGGAAGAATTTGTCCTCAAAATGTACGATGAGGAGGCCCCTCCGAACCTCTATTTTCACAATGCTTCATATGCGAAAAATGTAGTCAACCAGGTGGACCTGCTGTCTAATGCAGAAAAACTTGACAATGAGGATTATATTGATCTTAAGCTTGCCGCAATCTTTTTATTCACGGGTTTTATATCTGATTATGACAGGGCAATGGAAGGATCTTGCCAGATCATGGAAGAAGTGATACCGAAATATGGCTTTACCAGACAAAATGCTGATGCTGCTAAAAAACTAATTACCAACTCTTTTTGTCATAACCTCGAAACGATCCCGGATCATATTCTGCATGATGCCCTGTATGATTATTTCGGAAGAGTAGATTTCGTAAAACTTTCAGAAAAACTTCTGAAGGAAGAGACCGAGTATGGCAAAGTTGGGGATACCAGGGAATGGATCAGGAAAAATACTAAACTACTCTCTGAAGTTGAATTCATTACATCTGCTGCAAAACTTTTACGGGGAGTATCTGCTGAAGATCAGATGGCAGCCTTCAATTCATTTGTAAAAGAAATAAAATGATAAGAAAAAATCGTTTGAACATTTCTATTAATAGTGTACTTTTGAGCGCTATTTAATTATTGTAATATGGAAACCATAGACTGGAAAAACCTCCCTTTCGGATATATAAAAACAGATTTCAACCTGAGGAGTGTATTTAAAAACGGGAAATGGAGCACTCTTGAAAAGTCATCATCGGAATATATTGATATACATATAGCAGCCAGTGGTCTTCATTACGGGCAGGAGGCGTTTGAAGGACTTAAGGCTTACACAGGCAAGGACGGAAAGATCAGGCTCTTCCGCTGGGAAGAAAATGCAAAAAGAATGATAGCCTCTGCCAGAGGAGTTATTATGGAACCAGTTCCTTTCGAATTGTTTAAAGAAGCATTGTTCAAAGTTATTCAGCTGAATAAGAAATATGTTCCTCCTTACGGCACCGGCGCAACTCTCTATATCAGGCCTTTGCTTTACGGAAGTGGTGCTGAGGTTGGTGTTAAACCGGCAAAGGAGTATACATTTCTCATTTTTGTTACACCTGTGGGTCCATATTTCAAAGGCGGTGTTGTTCCTGTTGATATGCTAATAAGCAGGGATGTTGACAGGGCCGCTCCTCTGGGAACCGGAACTTTCAAAGTTGGCGGGAACTATGCTGCAAGTCTGAGGGCTATTGTTGCAGCGAAAAACGGGGGATACTCGAGTACAATTTTTCTGGACGCCAAAGAAAAAAAATATATTGATGAATGTGGTCCCGCCAATTTCTTCGGGATAAAAAATAACACTTACATAACTCCGAAATCAGAATCTATTTTAAACTCAATTACAAATATGAGTTTGATCCAGATAGCGGAGAGCATGGGTATGAAAACTGAAAGAAGAGCTATTCCTGTTACCGAACTGGCGGAATTTGAGGAGGTTGGTGCCTGCGGAACAGCTGCGGTAATCAGCCCTATCGCGAAAATATTCGATCCGGCTGAAAATAAGATATATGAGTTTATTAAAGATTGCACACCTGGTAAGGTAACAATGAAACTGTACAATAAGCTTATCGCCATTCAGTATGGTGATGAACCGGATCCTTTCGGATGGATCACTATTGTTGAGTGACCTGTTCTGCTGAAGGTTATTAAAAAAGTAAGTGTGAATAAGAAAGAGACAGGATTATCAAAGGCCAGGCTAAGAGGTTCCTACATTACACTTATTGTAAGTGTCTCTCTTGTTCTTTTTCTTCTTGGTGTTCTTGGGGTGGTCATAATAAATGCAAGGGGATTGTCAGATTACTTAAAGGAGAGCCTCTCATTTTCAATTATGCTTAATGAAGATGTAAAAGATACTGACATCACTATGCTTCAGAAGAATCTGAATAATAAGCCGTATGTAAAATCAACCGAATATGTTTCAAAAGACTCAGCGGCAGCAAAATTAAAAACTGACCTCGGGGAAGACTTTGTCAACTTTCTGGGATACAACCCATTGAGCCCTTCAATTGATGTATATCTGCACGCACAATATACTAAACCAGACAGTGTTTCAAAGATTGAAAAGTATGTTCTGGAATATCCTTTCGTAAAGGAGATCTATTATCAGGAATCACTCCTCTATTTAATTAATGAAAATGTAAGAAAAATTAGCCTGTTCATTATTGTGATAAGTATGTTACTCTTTCTTATTGCATTAACTATCATTAATAATACCATAAGACTTTCCGTCTATTCCAAAAGATTTTTGATCAGGACAATGCAGCTTGTTGGTGCAACAAAGTCCTTTATCCGAATGCCCTTTCTTATCAAGAGTGCTTTTCACGGTTTGATTGCGGGACTTTTAGCAATGATGTTACTTGTAGGGCTTTTATATCTTGTGGAAAAGGAATTCTTTCAGCTTTTAGCATTTCGGGATATAAAATTGTTTTTCCTTCTGGGTGCAGGGATTATTCTAATCGGAATATTTATTAATGTTGTTTCAACATTTTTCTCTGTAAACAGATACTTATTTATTTCAGAAGATAAACTTTATTATTGAATATATCATGGCTATAAAAAACGAAAACAACGAAAAGGGAAATTTTGCCCTGGGCCCGGAAAATTACAAACTTCTGGCGATAGGATTTGTAATAATTGTCATTGGATTTTTGCTCATGATGGGTGGCAAATCTAACGATCCGTCTAAATTCAGCGAGAATATTTTCAGCTTCAGGAGAATTACACTTGCCCCAATCGTAGTTCTCGCAGGATTTATTTTTGAGATATGGGCTATTATGAAGAAGCCGAAAGACGCCGATAAATAAAATGAATTGGTTCGAAGCAATAGTTCTCGGTCTCGTTCAGGGACTGACTGAGTTTTTACCCATTAGCAGTTCAGGTCATCTTGAAATTGCGGATGCGATTTTCAGGATAAAGCCTGCTGAGAGTTTTTATTTCATAATTGTCGTTCATGGTGCAACTGTGTTAAGCACTCTCTTTGTTTTCTGGAAAGAGATATTGAAATTGGTAAAAGGGACTTTTCAATTCAGGATGAATGAGGAAACAAACTATGCAGGCAAAATAATTGTTTCCATGATCCCTGTTGTGATAGTGGGTATTTTTTTTAAGGATTTTGTGGAAGGAATGTTTAGCGGTAACCTCACAGCTACCGGAATCGAATTCCTTATTACAGCATTATTGCTTGCCCTGGCCCATTTTATTAAACCCAAAGAAAGAGATATAACATATCTCGATTCATTTGTTATTGGGATTGCTCAGGCAATTGCTGTGATTCCTGCAATCTCAAGATCGGGAGCAACAATAGCCACAGGGTTATTGCTTGGAAACAGGAAAGAGGAAATTACAAAATTTTCATTTCTTATGGTACTGATTCCGATTATCGGGGCAAATATGATGGAGATTCTAAAAGGAAAAACTGATACCGGGAAAATAGACATTACTGTTTTGGTACTGGGCTTTATAGTTGCATTCATCTCAGGTTATTTCGCATGTAAATGGATGATAAATCTCGTCAAAAATAGCAAAATGATATGGTTTGCAATCTATTGCACTGTAATCGGATTACTTTCTATTTTGCTGGCTTAAAATGGTAAGCGAATCACGAAATTCTTTTGAAGAAGGCCAGGTTTTATTATTTGACAAACCCCTCTACTGGACATCATTTGATCTTGTGAATAAAGTAAGGAGTATGCTGAGAAGTATCCTGAAGATCAGGAAGATCAAGGTTGGTCATGCAGGAACACTTGATCCTCTTGCAACAGGATTAATGATAATTTGTACCGGGAAATACACAAAAAAAATAGAAGAATTCAGTAATCTTGATAAGGAATATATTGCAACGATACATCTTGGAGAAACAACTCCCTCATTTGACCTCGAAACTGAACCGGATGAAAAATATCCGTCAGATCACATCTCATTGGATATGATCCAGAATGTTATAAATAGCTTTTTGGGAGAACAGTTTCAGGTTCCGCCACTATATTCAGCCAAGTTTATTGATGGGAAACGAGCATATGAGTATGCCAGGAAAGGAGTTGATATGAAACTCGAACCGGTAAAGGTTTTTTTCAGGGATATTGATTTGATTGAGTTTAAACATCCTGAAGTCAGAATAAGAATGACCTGCAGCAAAGGAACCTACATACGGTCTTTTGCCAGAGATTTTGGAATAGCACTAAGGAGCGGGGCCTATCTTTCAGCTCTGCAGAGAAGTTCAATAGGTCCTTATCAGCTCAAGGATTCCTGGAATGTGGAAAAATTTCAAAAATATTTACAACAAATGCAACAAACATGATGTTTCTACGTATAAAGGGTTCGTTTAAATTGAAATAAAGTAAAAATAGTTATGAAATTATCACAATTCAGGTACAATCTTCCACCAGAGCTCATTGCTCTTTATCCTTCTGAAAACAGAGATGAGTCGAGATTATTAATAGTTAACAGGAAAACGGGAGAGCTTGAGCATAAGGTTTTCAAGGAAATCACAGAGTATTTTATCGAGCATGATGTTCTGGTTTTCAATAATACAAAGGTTTTTCCGGCCAGATTATACGGAAACAAGGAAAAAACAGGTGCTGAGATTGAAGTTTTTCTGCTCAGGGAACTAAACCGCGAACAGCGTTTATGGGATGTCCTGGTTGATCCTGCCAGAAAAATAAGAATCGGGAATAAGCTCTATTTTGGAGAAGATGATCTTCTTGTTGCGGAAGTTATTGATAATACAACCTCAAGAGGAAGAACCCTGAGATTTCTTTATGATGGTACCTACGATGAGTTTAAACAAACTCTTTACAGCCTGGGAGAGACCCCGCTTCCCAAGTTTATCAACCGTAAGGTAGAACCTGAAGACAATGAGAGATATCAGACAATTTTTGCAAAACACGAAGGTGCAGTTGCTGCGCCTACTGCCGGATTGCATTTCAGCCGGGAACTGCTGAAAAAGCTGGAGATCATTGGTGTGGAGTTTGCCGAAATAACATTGCATGTCGGACTTGGGAATTTCAGAAGTGTCGATGTGGAAGATCTCACTAAACACAAAGTAGATTCCGAAAGAATAAGGATCACCGACGAAGCTGTCTCAATTGTCAACAAAGCAAAAGATGAAAAACGAAGAATATGTGCCGTTGGAACAACTGTTGTCAGAACACTTGAAAGCTCAGTATCTACTGCCGGCTATCTGAAACCGTTTGATGGATGGACCAACAAGTTCATTTTCCCTCCATACGACTTTAAGGTACCCGATATGATGATCAGCAATTTTCATCTGCCTTATTCAACTCTGCTAATGATGGTATCGGCATTTACGGGTTATGATTTGCTTTTTGAGGCATACAGAACAGCCGTGAAGGAAAAGTACAGATTTGGAACTTATGGTGATGCAATGATGATAATTTAAATGGCGTAAAGGCTTCAGGCATAAGTATATGATTCTTTTAATTCCCAATTTGAAGGGGCTACTTCTAATATTCCCCCTTTGAAGGGGCTACTTCTAATATTCCCCCTTTGAAGGGGGCTACTTCTAATATTCCCCCTTTGAAGGGGGCCAGGGGGATGTAATTCATTGTCAAAATTTAGATAAGCTAATGCTATAATTTAGGGCTGCAGTATGATGTTTCTGCGGCTTTTTTTTTTAGAGAAATCATGATAGTCTAATTTTTTCGATAGCTTGTCAAAAAAAATCTGCAAAAACTGAAATAAGTATTATCTTTAAATTGGTGAAATCAAAGTACTCCAGATGCAACCATGTTTATCATCAAAGAGTCTTGAAGTAAGATAAAATACTTGTCCGTTTACTAACCTAATCGGGCAAAAAACATATATAAAACATTGATCGGCTTTAAAAAAAAAAGAGATAGAGCCGGGCAGTGTGTTTTTTGTATTGTCTGAAGTTACTAAAACTAACCGGATATGAGGCATTTTGGCCTATGAAACAATTGATAATTAAAACATTAAGATACTTACACAACATTGAATCAGGAGGTATAGTATGAAAACGACACGAAACTCATCTTCAGGAATATTGAGTATGAGAAGATGGCAGACAGGAAAGCGGCTTATAGTTGCACCTTCCGGAATCGTATTGTTCATAGTGATTCTATTTTGGACTCTTGGTGGCCGGATATCTTACGGCCAGGGAGTAGGGATCAGCGAATCATCGATAGTTCCCCAAAGCTCATCGATCCTGGAGCTGAGGTCAACTCTTCGGGGATTTCTTGCCCCCAGAATGACAACACCAGAACGGTTGGCAATATTGTTACCTGCTCAGGGACTGTTGGTGTATGATACCGATAAAAAGTCTTTCTTTTACTGGGAAAACACCAGCTGGAAAGCAATTGCAGCTACATCGCTGGGTACCTCAAATCAGCTTCTGGGAATGAACCAGGCAGCAGATGCAAATGAGTACAAGACTTTAAATGGAAGTGTAAACATCCTGGTTTCCTTTGTACCTGGCAACATAAACCTTACTACGTCACAGGATATTCACCCTGCAGCTTCACCTACATTTGCAGGACTCAAGATAACCGGATTGACTCCTAATTCAGGCGTATATACAGATGTTAATAGCTTTTTAACTTCCTCTCCACCTGTAAGTGGAATACTTGGATACTGGAGCCGGCTTGGCGGAATATTATCTCCTACTACAATAACAGATGCCATAACTACAAACGGGAATATTTATACTGGTGGAACCGGTACTATCACTTCAGCAGGATTATTGACAGGATTATCGGGAGCAACAATATCAGGAGGTATAATAAATCTGAACAACACATCGAATTTTGCGACCAACATAAATACAGGTACATCGACAGGAGCAGTAACGATAGGTAATTCATTAAATACAATTACCCTTCCTGCCTTTACAAATGCAGGTGTTGTTCATAACAGTGCAGGAGGGATTCTTTCTTCAAGCCTGATTGTTAATAATGATATAGCCAATACAACAATAGATCTGACCACGAAAGTCACAGGTATCTTACCTTTAGCTAACGGAGGAACCAATACTAACCTGTCAGCCGGAATTATCGGAGACCTTCTCTATGCTAATACACCTTCGACTTTTGCGCGCCTGGCAGATGTAGCTATGGGTAATGTACTGATAAGCGGAGGAGCAGGAGTAGCGCCCTCATGGGGGAAAGTAGATTTAGGGCAGCATCTTACAGGTATCCTGCCGCTGGCCAATGGCGGTACGAATGCGGATCTATCATTAGCGGTATCTAATGGCGGGATAGTATGGACAAATGCGACGCAGATGCAGGTACTGGCAGGGACACCGACAGCGAATAAGATGCTGTTAAGCGGAGCATCCACCACGCCATCATGGTCAAATTATGTAATGCCTTCTACATTTGCTGGAGGTGGTGAGATCATGTACACGTCGAATGCAACAACAGTATCGAATTTAGCGGCAGGTACAACAGGTATGTATCTGAGGAGTAATGGTACGGGAGCACCGGCATGGCAGAAGATAGACTTATCCTCAACAAATGAGATAAATAATATATTGCAGGTAAGTAACGGAGGAACAGGAATATCCAATATAACAACAAATAATCTTATTTATGGAAATGGTACCAACCCGGTGTCGTTGCTGGCCCCGGGTGTAACGACGGGAGCATTGTTGACGACCACCGTTTCAGGAGCACCTGGATGGCTGACATTGAACACATTACCGGTGACATCAGGAATATTGCAGGTTCCCAATGGAGGTACAGGAGCATCAACACTGGGGAATCATGGTGTCATAGTTGGTCAGGGGACAAATGCTGTAGCAGTAACCGGGACAGGAACATCGGGACAGGTCTTACAGAGCAGGGGATCGGGAGCGGATCCGAGTTATTCGACAGCGATCTATCCGACAACGACAACAATAAATGAGTTGTTATATTCTTCAACAGGAGATAATATTACTGGTTTAACGACATCGAACAATGGAGTATTAATAACCAGTGGAACGGGAGTGCCATCTATCGGTTCGATACTGCCGGATGCGGTACAATATAACATCACAAAGCTGGGAACCATAACCAATGGAACATGGAATGGCTCGATTCTGGGACTGGCCTATGGAGGTACTAATACGGACCTGACACTCGGGAGTCCGGCAATCGGTGATTTGCTTTATGGGACAGCCACGGGTTTTGCGCGCCTGGCAGATGTAGCTATGGGTAATGTACTGATAAGCGGAGGAGCAGGAGTAGCGCCCTCATGGGGGAAAGTAGATTTAGGGCAGCATCTTACAGGTATCCTGCCGCTGGCCAATGGCGGTACGAATGCGGATCTATCATTAGCGGTATCTAATGGCGGGATAGTATGGACAAATGCGACGCAGATGCAGGTACTGGCAGGGACACCGACAGCGAATAAGATGCTGTTAAGCGGAGCATCCACCACGCCATCATGGTCAAATTATGTAATGCCTTCTACATTTGCTGGAGGTGGTGAGATCATGTACACGTCGAATGCAACAACAGTATCGAATTTAGCGGCAGGTACAACAGGTATGTATCTGAGGAGCAATGGTACGGGAGCACCGGCATGGCAGAAGATAGACTTATCCTCAACAAATGAGATAAATAATATATTGCAGGTAAGTAACGGAGGAACAGGAATATCCAATATAACAACAAATAATCTTATTTATGGAAATGGTACCAACCCGGTGTCGTTGCTGGCCCCGGGTGTAACGACGGGAGCATTGTTGACGACCACCGTTTCAGGAGCACCTGGATGGCTGACATTGAACACATTACCGGTGACATCAGGAATATTGCAGGTTTCCAATGGAGGTACAGGAGCATCAACACTGGGGAATCATGGTGTCATAGTTGGTCAGGGGACAAATGCTGTAGCAGTAACCGGGACAGGAACATCGGGACAGGTCTTACAGAGCAGGGGATCGGGAGCGGATCCGAGTTATTCGACAGCGATCTATCCGACAACGACAACAATAAATGAGTTGTTATATTCTTCAACAGGAGATAATATTACTGGTTTAACGACATCGAACAATGGAGTATTAATAACCAGTGGAACGGGAGTGCCATCTATCGGTTCGATACTGCCGGATGCGGTACAATATAACATCACAAAGCTGGGAACCATAACCAATGGAACATGGAATGGCTCGATTCTGGGACTGGCCTATGGAGGTACTAATACGGACCTGACACTCGGGAGTCCGGCAATCGGTGATCTGCTTTATGGGACAGCCACGGGTTTTGCGCGCCTGGCAGATGCAGCAACCGGAAATGTACTGATAAGCGGAGGAGCGGGAGCTCCGCCGGCATGGGGAAAAGTAGATTTAGGACAGCATCTTACCGGTATCCTACCCATTGCCAATGGCGGTACAAACTGGAATGGTCCATTGGCAAATAACCGGTTAATGATATCGGGCGGCGGAAGCATTATAGAAGCCCCGGCCATGGTGGATGGACAGGTCATTGTTGGAAAGCTCAATGCGGCTCCACAGGTTGTTACCCTTGGAGGTGATGCAACGATAAATAACACCGGGGCATTACTGATTTCAAATGACGCAATATCAACTGTAAAGCTTGCAAACAATGCTGTCACATATGTCAAAATACAAGCCGCATCCGCCTTCAGCAGGTTACTGGGCAGTTCAGATGCAAGTAATGCAATAACTGAAATATCCTTAGGACCCGGGCTCGCTTTATCCGGAACAACACTTACTGCCTTGGGTCTCGGTGGTACAGTTACAAACTTTTCTTCAGGTGATTTATCACCTCTGTTCACAACTTCTGTTACAAATCCGGCTACAACTCCGGCTTTATCATTCTCGCTTTCAAATGCCGGAGCCTATACATTATTCGGGAATTTTACCAATGCTCCGGCACCACCGACATATTTTAGTCCTATTCTGGCGTCTGCATTATTTGCAAACCAGGGAGCTGCCAGCTCTGTATTGCATGGAGGTGGAGTAGGCAATCCTTCATGGAGTCAGATAATAAATGGTGATATAGATCCGGCCGCAGGAATAGCAGATACGAAGTTAGCGACTATCAGTACTGCAGGGAAAGTATTGAATTCAGCGACAACAGCTACAAGTGCCAATACACCGGATGCTATTGTTGCCAGGGACGGATCCGGGAATTTTATTGCAGGGACAATTACAGCAGCTTTATCGGGAAATGCAACCACTTCTACAACAGCGACACATCTTTTTGGAGGAGCAGGAGGATCAATACCGTATCAGACAGCACTTAGCACAACAGCGATGCTGGCAAATGGTAATGCCGGTCAGGTACTGACATCGGCAGGAGGTCTTCTTCCCCCAACATGGACGACACCGACAACAGGGACGGTGACAAGTGTTACCGGGACGGCAAACCGGATTACCATCGGAGGCACAGCATCGGATCCTGTTGTAGATATAGCAGGGAACTATGTTGGACAGAACACCATTAACACTTTAGGGACAATAACAACAGGTACATGGAATGGGACAACAATTGCAGTTGCCAATGGAGGCACAGGTCAGACCACACAACAGACAGCTATAAATGCACTGGCAGGAGGAGTAACAGCGGGGCAGTATCTGCGGGGTGATGGAACAAATGTTTTGATGTCAGCAATACAGGCGGCAGATATACCAAACATAGCAGAAAGCCAGGTAACAGGTCTTGTTGCAGATCTGGCATCCAAGCAGGCAGCAGGAAATTATATAACAGCATTAACAGGAGATGCAACAGCGAGTGGACCAGGTAGTGCAGCTTTGACATTGGCGACGGTTAATTCCAACACCGGAGCTATTGGATCATCAACAGCCATACCAACAATTACTACAAATGCCAAAGGTTTGGTAACAGCAGTTACCACAAATGCAGTTATAGCACCAGCAGGTACACTGACTGGTACAACATTAGCATCGAATGTAGTTACCTCATCATTGACAAGCGTAGGAACATTAACGAGTCTTACAGTAACCAACCCGATAAGCGGTTCAGTAACGGGAAATGCCGGAACAGCGACGATAGCTACGAATCTTGCCTTAGGTGGTCCGGGGACAATCCCATATCAGTCAGCAGCTAATACTACAGCGATGCTGGGAGCCGGGGCAGCAGGACAGGTATTGACGTCAGGTGGAGCAGGAGCTCCTACATGGACGACACCAACAACTGGGACAGTAACGAGTGTTACCGGGACGGCAAACAGGATCACAGTTGGAGGCACGGCATCGGATCCTGTTGTAGATATAGCAGGGACCTATATTGGACAGAACTCAATTACCACTTTAGGTACAATAACATCTGGTGCATGGAATGGAACAACAATAGCAATTGGCAATGGAGGGACGGGTCAGACTACACAACAAGCAGCTATAAATGCGCTGGCAGGGGGAGTAACAGTGGGACAGTATCTGCGGGGTGATGGAACAAATGTTTTGATGTCAGCGATACAGGCAGCAGATATACCTAACATTGCAGAAAGCCAGGTAACAGGTCTTGTTGCAGATCTGGCATCCAAGCAGGCAGCAGGAAATTATATAACAGCTTTAACAGGAGATGCAACAGCGAGTGGACCAGGTAGTGCAGCTTTGACATTGGCGACGGTTAATTCCAACACTGGAGCTATTGGTTCCTCAACAGCCATACCAACAATTACTACAAATGCCAAAGGTCTGGTAACCGCTGTTACCACAAATGCAGTTATTGCACCAGCAGGCACGCTAACTGGTACAACACTTGCATCCAATGTAGTTACATCATCATTGACAAGCGTAGGAACATTAACGAATCTTACAGTAACCAATCCGATAACCGGTTCAGTAACAGGAAATGCCGGAACAGCGACTATAGCAACGAATCTTGCCTTAGGTGGTCCGGGGACAATCCCGTATCAGTCAGCAGCAAATACGACAGCGATGCTGGGAGCAGGGGCGGCAGGACAGGTATTAACATCAGGAGGAGCAGGAGCACCGACATGGACGACCCCGACAACAGGGACAGTGACGTCAGTGGGATTAGCTCTTCCTTCATTTATTACCGTTTCCAATTCACCTGTAACAGGATCGGGTACATTGACAGGAACTCTGGCCAGCCAGTCAGCAAATATGGTTTTTGCTTCGCCAAATGGGAGTGCTGGTTCTCCTGTTTTCCGTGCCCTGGTATCAAATGATATTCCAAATATGGCCTGGGCAAAAATTACTACAGGTACACCAACAACTTTAGCCGGATATGGTATAACTGATGCAGCATTGGCTAGTCATAATCATACCGTTGACGGACTTTCAAATGTGACAATTGCCGGTAAGGCCAATAATGATATTTTACAATGGAACGGGACAGCATGGGTTAATAAAACCCTCTCCGGAGCAGGTATTGTTACAGCAGAGACCGATCCAATTGTAAGAGCTATAAGTGGTATAGTAAAATCAGACGGATCAACGATTTCAGCAGCTGTCGCAGGGACAGATTATCTCACTCCATCTGGAAGTGCAGCCGCATTAACCAATTTTCCAATTCTTAATCAAAGTACAACAGGTAATGCGGCACAATGGACTACAGCAAGAAATCTGGCAGGGAATAGTGTTGATGGATCAACAAACGTGAATTTTACGAACAAATTTATTGTACAGGGAACAGCTGATGCTGGTCTGAGTGGTGCACAGTTTTTAGGTGGTTTGAGTACAGGCTTGGTAAAGAATACCACAACAACTGGTGTTCTAAGCATTGCATCTGCCGGTATTGATTATTCTGCAGGTACTTCCGCATTAGTAACAGGGATCTTGAAATCAACTACCGGTACAGGTACTTTAACCATTGCTGTAGCTGGAGATTTCCCAACACTTAATCAAAATACAACTGGAACGGCGGCAAATGTTACAGGTACCATTGCTATAGCAAATGGCGGGACTGGCGCAACAACAAAATCAAATGCTTTCAATGCTCTCTCCCCTATGACAAACCAGGGAGACATTATCTATGGTGGAGTCGGAGGTACTGGAACAAGACTTGCTCCGGGTACAGCAGGACAAATCTTGGCTATGAATGCTGGCGCTACTGCTCCTCAATGGCAGAATGCGGGATCTGGAGATATGATATTAGCTGCTGCTCAGACTGTATCCGGAGTTAAAACTTTCTCAGCGCTGCCTGTTTTCTCAACTCTTACTATCGGTTCAATCCCGTATATTGGAGCAGGGAACGCACTTGCTGAAGATAATGCAAACCTTTTCTGGGACAGTGGGAATCACAGATTAGGTATCGGTACAACGACACCTTCAACTGCTTTAACTGTATTTGGTGACGTTACAATAAATGCCACTGGAACCACAACCGCATCTCCTCGTACAATCGGAATAAATGGTTGGGGGGCAGGGAATGCTGCTCGTTATACATTTGGCGATCCATGGAATGCCTTGCAAGATGGATATGGCCAACATATGCAAATAGTTTCCTATCATGGTGTTGATATCGCTGGTAGTAGGGGATTAGGTTCCGCACTTGCATTTGTTCCAGGGGATGGTACTGAAGCTTCTCTTAATGTTATTGGTACTCGAACGGGCAATCCAGTTCTTACTGTTACTGCAGCAGCAGGTCAAACAGGCAATCTTCAGGAATGGAGAAATTCAGGAGGAACAGCCATATCTGCAATAAGTTCAACAGGAGGAGCAGTTATAAATGGTGCATTTAACTATGGAGTAGATGTAGGAGCCTTAAATGCTTATGCAATTAATTTAAGCCCCGCACCAACTTCTTATGTGGCTGGTATGATAATTTCATTTTATGCAAATAGCTCCAATACAGCTAATTGCACAATAAACATTAACGGACTTGGTAATAGAAACATTCGAAAAAGAGCAAACACAGTTTTAGTAGCTAATGACATTTTAAATGGAATGGTTTGTCTATTGATTTATGATGGAGCTAACTTTAAAATTATGAATCCAATTGTGCCTTAAGAATTGCTATGTAAAATTTGAAATCTACGGTAAGGATAAAAATGATGGGAAAGAATAAGTCTTCACGAAAATAATACGAAAGAAATATGTCTAAAATGAATAATTATTATGGCAGATGTAATATGACACACATGAAAACCACTCTATTAGCATTCTCAGCCTTGCTGATAACCCTCAGCCTTTCTGCGCAGCAGCCCTGCACAAACCTGCACCTGTCCCCATTGCCCCGGTAAAACTAACCAGCACAGCCGATACTCTCCAGTACACCCTCGGCGCTTTTATTGGACAGTGGCTGGGCAAAAACGGCTTCTCAGTCACCAATCAGACCCTCTTCAAAAGAGGAATGGATGATGTTCTCCAGAATAAAACAATTGCTGTAAACGATACTAACATTGTAAAACGGGTTGCTGCATACCAGCTTTCAACACTCAATGAACGTAACAGGCAGATGGAAGAGCAGCTATTTGCAGCATTAAAAGGGAAACCCGGCGTAGGAGCACTGCCTGATGGAGTTCATTATATTGTCGTTAAGGCCGGAACCGGTATCCGTCCGACTGCAACTGACAGTGTGGAAATTAATGCCGTAGGGATATTCCCCGACGGAACTGTCTTTGAAGATACCTTCCAGAAAAAGAAAAGCATAACAACTATGACCGGATCTTTAATTCCGGGATTGAACGAAGCAATTCAGCTGATGCAGGAGGGTTCTGTATGGAGGATCTTTATTCCTTCTGCACTTGCTTATGGCCCGGCAGGATTGTCGAACAT
This sequence comes from uncultured Bacteroidales bacterium, assembly GCA_963813405.1. Lineage (GTDB taxonomy): Bacteria > Bacteroidota > Bacteroidia > Bacteroidales > VadinHA17 > LD21. Next base: position 406,605 of record CAWEYU010000004.1, on the reverse strand, counting down.
TATACCGCCCAATTCTGCATTAGTGTTTGATATTACACTTATGCAGGTGAAAAGTAAAAAGTAATTAATGACCAACAGACTCAGCAAAATATCGCAAACCAGAATAACAAAGAACAGCTCTTTGATTAAAAGAGTTACTATTCTCTGTTTTGCATTGCTGTTGTTCAGTTCTCAGATTCTCTTTACCCAGGTCATCAATAATACAGGTGCAGCCATATCGGTCTCCTCTATTGTTGTTGTTAATAGTAAAGATGTTGAAAACACAGCCGGTCTGCTTGGCAATAATGGAACCATAAATCTTACCGGTAATTTTTTGAACGGGAATATCGGTTCAACAAACGGGAACGGTTTTTATAACATAAGGGGTAACTGGACAGACCTGGGTTCTTTCAATCCGGGCACTTCAACAGTTACATTTAATGGAATTGGTGATCAGACCATTACACATTGGTCATTCGGTGAAAAGTTTTATAAGCTTATAATAAACAACCCGGGCAGAATAGTAACACAGGTTGCTCTTCCCGGAGATTCCTTGACAGTAAATAACGATCTTACAATCACAGCAGGCACTCTGAGGCTTGGTCCGACTACATCAAAACTGAGAGTGGGAGGAAGAGCGACAATATCCGCGATAAGCTCAGCAATTATATACGATAATAGCAGAACTCAGACTGCAAATATTGGCGATATTCTAAGTGGCTCAGGAATAATTGATATGAGCGGGGGAAACCGTCCTCATGTACTTAACCTGGCCGGATCTGCCAATAATATCGGAACTTTTACAACAAGTCCCGCAGGTTCCAGCACAGTAAATTATAATGGTACCACACAAACCGTATTCCCGGCAGCAAACTACAGGAACCTGATTATTTCGAACTCCGGAATAAAAACCCTTCAGGGAAATTCTGTTGTTAACCTCAGGCTTCTTGTAAGCGGGGGAACTTTTGACCTGGGGACTGCCACAGCAACTCTGAATGTACTGGGTTCAACAACGGTTAACGGATCATTGAGTTTTGGAGGATTATGGAATAAAGTAGTTTCATTGAACGATAGTCTCACGGGAACAGGATCGATTGACATGAGTGTTGGCAACCTTTCACACCTTCTTTACCTGAATGGTACAATAAACAGTATAGGAGCATATGCATCCGGAACCAGGAGTACTGTAAACTATATTCTTAATGGGAATCAGGCAGTATTCACAAGCAATGATTACAATAATCTGAAAATTACAGGAAGTGGAGTAAAAAACCTTAGTGCTGATATTACTGCCAAGGATACTCTTACAATGGCTTCCGGAGATATTAACGCGAACGGGAATACTTTGAAAGTTTCAAACAGTGCTTTAAATGCAATTATCAGAACGAGCGGAAAAGTGATTGGTAAGCTTCAGAGAGCTGTGGCTTCAACGGCAGGGGATTACTATTATCCAATAGGATCTGCAGCAAAGTTTAATCCGCTTAAGATAAAATTTCAGAGTCTGAATTCAGGTCCGTTGACTGCAGAATTTAATCAGCAGGATATAGGATGGACAGGTCCGCCTCTTGATGATAATGGAGATGAAATATATGACAGAGTTCCCACCGGATATTGGACATTGACCTCTTTTGCATCGATGGCTTCGAATAATTACAGTGTTAAACTGGATACCACAGGATTTTCAGGATCTGACAAGTCTTCAAGGGTAATTAAGCGAACAAACGGAGGCAGCTTTGAACTTGACGGAGTACATGATAGTATATCAATCATACCCGAGATCAGAAGAGATTCATTATCTAAAGGAATTTCTGCAATTACCACTGATCTCTTCATTGGAAAAGGAAGACCACGTATTGTAGCACAACCTGTTAATATGGATATATGCGAAGGATCAACTGCCTATTTTCAGGTTACAGCAAGAGGGGGTTCCGGACCACTTACATACAGGTGGCAGGTTTCCTCCAATAATGGAATCTTTTTCAATGATTTAAGTGATGGTGGTGTATACAGCGGCACCGGTACCAGAAGAGTGACAATAACAGGTGCACCATACTCAATGAATGGATTAATTTACCGATGCGTTATCAGGGACGGAGCGGGAAATCCCAACATAACCGATAATGTCCTTCTTACAGTGAATAAAATCCCGGTTGCTGTTGCAACTCCTTCAGTGCAGGATGAATGCCCCGGTGTTGCTTTCCAGACTATTGTCCTCACAACACTCAATGATGTTACTGGTACAACATTCACATGGACGCGTACAAATCCGGCAGGAATTACCACATCATTACCATTGTCAGGTCCTGCAATTGGTGACCAGATTACAGGAATCTTCTCGAATACAACAGATAGCCCGATAACCGTAACATTTACAATCACACCCACAGGACCGCTTACAACATTTTGTATTGGAAGCAGTATAACCGCCACTATTAATGTTAACCCAACCCCAAGGATCTTTCCCGTACCTTCAAATATTGCTCAATGTGACAGCACAACTACCAGTATCCTGTTGCAGAGTCCGAGTACATTTACCACCGGATTAATCACGTTCAATTCCACTGTTACTACTTCTGGTATTGTGACAGGATTTACCGCATTCTCTCCCGGTTTACCAAACAACCATTACATAACTGATAAGTTGATAAATCATGAAGATACCTGCCGGATAGTCAGATATATGATTGTTCCGGTGAGCCCTGTTGCCGGTTGTGCTGATGGCCCTTCAAAGTCATTTACAGTTACGGTTAATCCTACACCAAGAGTAATTCCGCTTAACCTTAATAATTTGAAACCCGATTCTTCAATATGTTTTGGAGGATCGACCAGAATTCTTCTGACAAAGCCATTGAACTCTGGTATGTCTGCAGGTTATGGTACTATAGTTTTCGATTATAGAATTAATGCTACCGGCGGTCCTGGTGTTGTAACAGGAAATATGACACGTGATTCCAACCGTATTCCGGGTTACCAGATTATCAGGTCTTACAGGAATATCTCCGATACGCTTCAATCTGTATTTTTTGCAATAACACCTAAGATTGACAATGGCGCTTGCAAGCCGGGTCCGGTTGTTGTAAGCAAGATTAAAGTACATCCCGAGCCTGCAAGATACATACAGATCGTAAAACCGCTTACCTGTGCAGGAGGTTCAGATGCTACTCTGAGAATCATTACATCTAAAGGTACAAATCCGCAGCAGGTACGCTGGCTGGGCCCCAACCAATATAAAGATTCATTGTCATTCACCATTTACAATTTGAAGCAGGGTGCATATCGGGCAACTATTACTGACAATCTTGGCTGCTCCAACTATAAACAAATAGATGTTTCGGGTGCACGGATTGAACCTTATCTCCTTGCGTTTCCTAAAAGTACAGGATATGGAATAACCTGTTCGGGATACAATGATGGAGTACTCTGGGTACAGGCTTCAGGGGGTACACCGGTTTATGAATACTGGATAACCCGGAATTCACTCGATACTAATACTGCAATTATCCATGATACGCTGAGTGCAGCTTTCACAGGATATAAGATTTATCAGAACCTTTATAAAGGAGACTATACATTAACAATACGGGATGCAAATGGATGTTTTGGTGCTTTGACTCAACCTATAGATGAACCTCAACCTATCACAGTGACTTTTGACAGTACCCGCGTTTCATGTAAGACATATTCTGACGCGAGAGTCTGGATCAAAACTATTACGGGCGGAAATGGAGGTTACACTTATCAATGGACAAATTCCAGTGGTACCGTTATTGGTACTACAGATGCAATCAGCGGACTTGGTGCCGGTACATACTATTTACGGACAACTGACAGCCAGGCATGTACCGCACTCGATACAGTTAATATCTCAGAACCACCTGGTATGTCGCTTTCAAGTGTGCTGCTAAAAACGAGTCCGGATGGCCAGTTTAATATAAACTGTAATGGAGGAAGTGATGGAATGATCACACTGAATATTACCGGAGGATCAGGATCAAACACATATCTATGGACAAAACCCGGCGGATTGCTGGATTCAACTTCAGTGAACTATATCTCAGGACTCACGGCTGGACATTATACTGCAAGTGTTAGAGACAAAAACGGATGTAATCTGGCAGCTTTGGATACAACACTTACTCAACCGACAGCCCTCAGCTTAATTGATTCATTGTCACTTGCACCTGATGGGTCAAATAACCTCAGGTGTTTCGGAGACAAAGATGGAAGCATAAAACTGACAGTAACAGGAGGAAGTGTCGGAAATTACAAATACTCGTGGAGCACATCAAATGGTTCAGGAATTGTTCAGGGCCAGAAAAACCAATTCACCCTTTCAGCTGGTAAATATACTGCTATGGTGGTGGATTCTAATCTGTGTAATATTTCAAAAGAAATTACTTTATCTCAACCACTGAGACTCTCAGACACACTGGTTGCAAAACATATCACCTGTTCCCCGGCAGGCTTCAGCAATGGTTCGATTGATATGACAGTGACCGGTGGGGTGAGTCCATATCTGTATAACTGGTCAAATGGGGCAACATCTGAAGATATCAGCGGGCTGACAGAGGGGTTCTATAAAGTAACTATCAGAGACATGAACCTCTGCACAAGAACTGATTCGGTACGGATAAATCTGCCACCCAACCTGGTTTACACGAGTAGCTTATCAGACTATCTGGGTTACAATATACGTTGTTTTGGAGCTTCTGACGGCTATATAAATATTACACCGGTCAGTGGTAAAGCACCATATAATTTCAATTGGACCGGACCGTTTGGTACTTCAACGAATCAGAATATTTCAGGATTAAAAGCCGGGCTATATAATTTGCTAATAACAGATTCAAACCAGTGTACAGTTAGCGGTAATTTTAATCTTACTGAACCGGGTAAAATAGGTATGACTCTTACTCCATCAAGTAGCCTCAATGGCGGCTTTAATATAAATTGTGCCGGTGCAGCCACAGGAACGATAAACATAACTCCAGTCAACAATGTCGGAACAATACGCAATATATGGTCTGATGGAGACACATCCAGAATGCGGACTAATCTGAGGGCAGGAACGTATAGTGTTAATATTACTGACAGGAATAATTGTTCTGCTAATTCTTCTGTTGTTCTTACTCAACCCGATTCAATTAAGACTTCATTTACAATTAAGCAGGCATATTGTCCGGATAGCCCGGATGGAATAATACAACTGAAGGTGACAGGTGGAGTCATAGTTTCCGATTACTCATTCAAATGGTCGGATAATTCCACAAGTCAGGACCTTATAAATATTCTAAGAGGAAAATACCGGGTAACTGTCACTGATGCAAATCACTGCATTGTTAATGATTCTGTTACGATGGCGCCACAGTATGAAACTTGTCTTTCAATTCCTAATGCTATTACACCTAATGGTGATAATATTAACGATTTATGGAATATTGACAAGATAGACCTGTATCCGAAGGCCGAAGTAAAAATATTTAACATCTGGGGTGAATTACTCTGGAGGTCAGATATAGGGTATAGTCATCCATGGGATGGCAGAAGCAAAGGGGCTTTACTCCCCATCGATTCATATACATATATTATAGATTTACATAACGGATCAAAACCAATTTTAGGGACTATCACTATAATGCGATAATAATTTATATTTTTAAATCCGTTGAAAAGGCTTTCTTATATATTGATTTTTATAATTTCCTGCAGTACACTGCGTGCACAGCAGCTTCCGATATACAGCCAGTACCTTTACAATAAATTCATGATCAACCCGGCTGTTGCCGGAAGCGACGGTTATACAAGTTTTAACCTTACGGCAAGGGAACAATGGGTAGGTTATAATGGCGCACCACGAACTTTCTCCGTCAGTGGCCAGACGCGGCTATTGAAACGAAGCTTCGTTATGAAAAGGACAAACAGAAAAGCTGTTTACAGACCCGGTACTGATGGAAGAGTTGGTCTGGGGGGCTATGTTTTCAGTGATAAACACGGATTGGTCCAGAGGACAGGATTTCAGGCAACATATTCTTATCATCTCTGGTTGCAGAACAGCACACAACTCTCTTTTGGGCTCGCTTTCACAGGGTATCATTTTAAAATAAATGAAAAGGAAATTTCTTTGGAAGATCCGAACGATCCCTTACTGTACAGCGATCTCCGGAGAGGCATATTTGTACCCGATGCCAGTGTGGGAGCATATCTTCTGAATCCCAGATACAGTATCGGTTTTTCTGCCGATCAGTTATTTCAGGCAGCCTTAAAAATGGGCAGTGCTATCTATAACAAATACAGTATGAGCAGGCAGTATTATATCTTTGGAACTTATATCTTTGAACGAGGCACTTACACTGAAATTCAACCTTCATTGCTTTTCAGAATGTCTGAGCAGTTCAGACCTCAGGCAGATATTGGGCTTACTTATATTTATAACCAGGGTTTCTGGGCTGGCATTGCGTACAGAACAAGCAAAGCATTAATTGCTAACATCGGAGTGAAGTATCAGAAGATGTTTTTTGGATATGCCTTTGATTTTACACTGACGGAGATTCAACGTATAACCTATGGCACCCATGAGATTACCATAGCCGTTAAATTCGGAGACAGTGCCAGGAGATACCGTTGGCTCGACAGGTATTAAGTATCAGTCTTTCTCAGGATATAGATCACCGAACTGCTTCCTCTTCTATTGAATAAATTCCGGATTGAAAATATTAATCCATTTATTGTACCGGATAAGAACGGGAACCTGGAACCTTTGTATTTTTCACTCAATATGGAAATATAGAAAACGTCAAAGGGAAGATTGCTTGTTTCAGTAATTATAAACTTGCTCTTCGTTGCGAAAAGAGAGAAAGTCGACGGATTGAAATGCCAAAGATGCCTTGGTACATCGTAAGCAGCCCATTCTTTACCATAATGCCTGCAATCAAAAGAACTGCTGTTCGGAAGTGCAATGATGCACACTCCCAGTGGTTTAAGCAGACGCCGGATCTCATTCATATATTTGAATGGCTCATGAAAATGCTCAAGCACGTGCCACAGGGTTATGCAATCAAAACTTTCTGAAGTGATTGTATCTATTCGTTCCGGCGGGATTGAATCGATATTAAACCTGGAACTGGTATATTCCCTGGCTTTTGCACTTATTTCAATCCCTTTTGTATCCCATCCCGATCTCTTCATGGTGTTCAGAAAATATCCAGTCCCGCTCCCGATATCAAGTATGCTTCCCTTAGACAGACCTGTCAGCCTCATTATTATTTTCAACTTCCTACTAAGCATTATGCGACGGATTGCATGATATGCTTTATCCATCATTCCTTTTTTAGAGTCACTGTGAGAAATGTAATCGTCAGATTCATAGTAATGTCCTGCTTCAGATTCTTCAGGAGAGTTCTGTGTGAATTTAAATTCGCACCTCACGCATTTGCTGATCTCAAATATCTCCTTCGTTACAAAGTGATCAGTACAACTCAGAAAGTGAGAAATATCGGGACTTGAACAAAGAGGACAAACTTTATGATGGGTCATTCTTTTCCGGCCTGGTTTTATTACGTATTGAATAAGCAAAATAGCCTGCAATAAGCAATATAAAAATCAGAGAACTGGCTAACGACACCGTGTTCCCTGAATAGTAAGAAGCTGGTTTGAATATAAATTTTATCTCATGGTTCCCTTGAGGAACTATCATTCCCCTCAACACATAATTTGTTCTGAAATAGCTCTTTTCTGTGCCATCTATATATGCTTTCCATCCGGCAGGATAATATATATCAGAGAAAACCGCAAGTCGTTCCCCTTTTGATGTGTACTTATAAATCAACTCATTTGGTTTATATGAAGTAAGCATTATTGTATCTCCGGGAGCGCCGGGATAACTTGTACCTGTGATCTGATTTTTAAACCGAATGTCAATAATTGCCTGAGTTGCAGGATTGAATTTATTAATCATCGAGATTTCTTCATTGGGATTTGCAACTATCAAAGGTGTTTCAGCAAACCATGCATTTCCTAAAGCATTCTTATTTATTATCGGAGCCCGCTGACCATCAATAATGAAATATTTAGTGTTAAGCATTCTTAAAGCGTTGTTTGAATTCAGTCTGTTTAGCCCTGGTTGCAGGTCTTCGAGGGATTTTGCTGTCCGGATTGCATTATCATAGAAGATCAGGTCCTTTAATATTGCGCTATCAATAAGCTCCTGGTATCTCCTGATTTTAGCACCATGGTAACCCCCTATTGATTTATGAAAAAGAGAAGTTGATGCATCATTAAACGGAGAGACAGTTAAATTAAAAACTCTGTAGTAAGTGGTGTCTTTCAGTATTAAATTATCAGCAGTGGTGGGTGCAGATAATTTCTGCGATACAGACGGTGTGACAAAATTGCCCGCATTAAGGTACCTCTTATCAACAAGCCACATATCAAAAAAGAATAGGACCGCAAAAACTATGACTACATTTCCCGTCTTAAGTTTTTTATAATGAAATGCCAGCAGTACTGATGCAGCAATCAAAATCAGGATGAACGACCTCAGTGCATCACCTCTCAGCAGCATTTTTCTGTCTGCGATAAGTACTGATGAAAGCCATTCCGGCAGTTGCCCCTGTTGTTCAGCCGGTGAAAGAAAAGACCCGGCCAGTCCTGGAAATAATACAAACAGCAATGCAAGACCTCCGGTCACTCCGACAGCAATCTTTATTCCCTTGAGGATGTTTTTAGCAGAAGTTGTTCCATTGAGAATATTTTTCAGGGCAAGTATACCAAGAAGTGGCATACAGAATTCTGCAATTACCAGTGTCATTGTCACTGCCCTGAATTTGTTATATCCGGGAAAATAGTCGAGAAAAAGGTTTGTGAGTGGCATAAAATTCTTGCCCCAGGAAAGCATTACTGACAGAACAGTAGCAGAAAGAAGCCACCATTTTACACCTCCTTTAACTATTACCAGCCCGAGGACAAACAGGAATACAATTATTGCTCCTACATAAACGGGGCCACCAGTACTGGACTGGGTTCCCCAGTACTGTGGAAACTGATCCACATATTGTGCATAATTATTTTTCCTTAATGTAGTAACTGTTCCCGAATTCCTAGCGAAAGGGATACTGGCCCCACCTTTGAAATTAGGGATCAGAAGGGTAAGTGTCTCATCAACGCCATAGCTCCAATAGGTTACATAGTCCCTGTCAAGTCCGGTTGTCTGATTGGCATCTTTTACAATTAGTTCAGATTTGCCCCTTATCGAGTATTTCCCATATTCATAGGTAGTATATAGCGAAGCAAGATTCATTCCGACAGCAAGTATTAATGGAACAATGAGTATTGCAGATTTTCTCAGGAAACCATTCAGCTCTTTATTACGTAGTGACTGGACAAATTCTGTTATAAGAAATATCAGTATACATATAAAGGAATAGTATGTAATCTGAGGATGGTTCGCAATAAGTTCAAGTGAAAGAAAAAATGTTGTAAGCAAAGCCCCTTTGATGGCATGAATCCTGTAGGTATAATATATGCCTCCGATCATTGGAGCCATATATGCTATCGCAAATGCTTTTGTATTATGCCCGGCTGCAAGAATGAAAAAGAAGTATGTCGACAATCCGTAAACTATTGCCCCGGCGACAGCCAGCCGGATATCCACCTTGAAGAAAAGAAGCAAAATATAGAAGCCAACCATTGTAAGGAAAATTGAAGCTGCCGGAAGTTTCAGGAATTTCAGGATTCTGTCAGCATAGGTCATAATATTCCCCGGGTATTTTGTCGAGATAAGATATGCAGGCATACCGCTGAACATGGAGTTTGTCCAGAGAGGCTCTTCTCCATATTTTGCCCTGAAATCGCTGATCTCCTTGGATGCATCCCGGGCAACCGTCCCGTCATTTGTATGAAGTACTTTTCCCTCAAGTGCAGGATAAAAGTATACCAGCGATATTAAGATGAATATTACAACTGCCACTAAATGAGGCACTACCGGTTTTAAAATTGTTTTGATCTGCATCGGAGATGGTTTGAATAAAGTTTATTTGTAAATGACAAAAATATGTAAATATTGGATAAATGTTGCCGGTTCAGAATGATAATAACTGATTTATAAATGCCGGGTATACCTTCTCTGCCATCGATTTATTCTCCCATTCCTCCCTGGAAGCTTTTCTGATTTCAATTAAATCATCTCTTTTAATAAAAGTTTCAATACTTCGGGCAAGTACTTCAGGAGAAAAGTTAACATCAATAAGCAGGCCGGTTTTTTCAGAGACAATTTCAGATGTTCCACCGACATTTGTAGCTATTACAGGAATGCCAAATGACATAGCTTCCATTACCGAAACAGGAACTCCCTCAGAGCTGCTGACATTAATAAACAGGTCAATGGAGTTGGATCTGAAATATTCCATTAACTCATGATGTCCGATGGCACCTTTCATTTCAGAAGTTATGTGTACCGGCAGGCTTTCTGAGAGTTCTTTTATTTCTTTCATAAACGGACCATCACCAAAATGAATCCAGCTTGTTTTCAGTTTTAATAATGCGATTGTAGAAACTATCAATTCAACGCGCTTAACAGGTACAAGATTCGAACAGGATACTATCCGGATGATTTCTGATTTAACATATGGATTCAAGCCATGGTCATTTGTGCCGATACGGGAAACCGTAATTCTATCCTTCAGAAACGGATAGTGATTTTCAATATATTTTTTTCCTGTTTCAGAAATTACGACTGCTCTGGTGAGTACTGATAACTGATCATGTCTCCATGGGATATAATTATTATTGGTATATTCATAAAGGTCCGAACCATGAAACCGTACTACAATTTTAGCATGAATATCCGGGGGAAGAAATGGTAAGATCTGACTCCAGCGCAAACCCCAGTAGAAGTAAAGGACGTCAAATTGATTGAAGAAATTTATGAGATCTCTTTGTTTTACTTCTTTTAAAATTCTGCGGATAACAAGTAGATGAGTTGCCCAGATCCGGAATAATGTACCCGACTTCCAGACCTTTGACCTTAATCCTTCCATTAATAACTTATGGAACATTGAAGTATTAATAAGACCTTTTGTAAGCAGTTCAGATTTATGCTTCACCTCATTGAAAACCGGCTTCATAATTTCTATATTCTCCGGTATTTTCCTTCTGTTCTTATACTTTCCTGTTTCGAAGGGGAAAATGCAAATTCTTTCAAAGGAATGATGAATAAACTGCAGCTCGGTTTCAAAAAACGGTTCTGATTTTCCAAATGGATAATTGTCGGTAAATATCAGAATTGATCTATTCATCTGTCAGGGAGTGGTTTCTTATTTCATTATTTTACCTACATAAATAATAAAAGGAGAAAAGTATTGAGAAGAGACTTTTACTTTAAATGCCCGTAAAATTTTTGTCACCAGAGCATTTTTCAGTTCAAGTAATTTCAATGTAATTCTTCTCATGGATGAACCTTTTTTAAACAGGAATCCGTCAGTTTTTACTGACCAGGGGATTATCATTGGATAAAAGAATCCGGTATAATCAGTTTTAAGAGTTAAATAACCGCTGGTTTCATGAAGCTCTCTGAGAAGGTTTTTAGAAATTATCTTGTGAATTCTGTAGACGTCAGGAAGGAAGATCCTGGTAAGTCTGCCGCTGATACCCAGTAAGTTAGGCACTACCGTCATTATCAGTCCGTTATCATTTAGATGGTCCCGAATGATCTTCAGAATATCTCCCGGATTTTCAAAATGCTCTATAACTCCGAGGGAGATGATTATATCATATTTTTTCCCGGGTTCCCAGTTAAAAACATCTTCGCAGATTATTTCATCGTAATTTATCCCAAGGATCTTCAGGTTTTCTTCACATATCCTGCATCCTGCTTCTGAATAGTCGAGACCGGAAACCAATAGATCATACTCTCTGGCCAGAAAGGGCAGCCAAGCTGAGCTTCCTGCACCAACTTCAAGCAGAGTCCTGTATCCTTTTCTAATAATAAAGTCGCTTAAAAAAGAATTGATCAGCCACGGACTGTACTGTTTTTTATTGACCTGAAGCGGCAGCCTGACACTCTTAAGAACATCATCCCAGTATTCCTTTGAGGACAACTTTTCAACGTCAGGCATAATCTTTCTCTTTTGAATTTCAATCGTGACAATCAGTAATTTACTCCCAAAAATAGTACCTTTGAAGGCAATAATACATTTTTATGCTGAATAATATTGCTATTGAATATAATCCCACAGCAGAATACCCCATTATTTCTCCCTTTTCTCCCTCTGAAAAATACCCCGAATACACTTTTGGAAATCTCTCTGATCATAACAACTCCGTTTATAATCAGGTCCGGAATGTCCTGAAACATTTAAAACTTGACATTGAAAATTTCGACAGACCACAATGGAATCCGTTTGGAAGCTTTATCAGCCCGGGGAATAAAATCGTAATTAAACCGAATTGGGTAAGGGAGAAAAACCCCTTATCACCTGATATCAACGGATTGGTGACCCATCCCTCGGTGATAAGAGCTGTAATAGATTATTGTGTCATTGCCTTAAAAGGTAACGGTGAAATAATTATTGGTGATGCTCCGATTCAGTCTGCTGATATTGAGATCCTTAAGTCAAAGCTGAAAATAGATGAAATTATAGGTTTTTATGGCAGAGTGAATGGGCTAAAAATATCAGTAAAAGATTTCAGGAAGGAGATAAAAAGATACAATTCTTCGGGTGAAATATCCGAGAATATCCTTTTACCGGAAAAGGAATCTGTCGAAGTCAATCTGAGGGAGAAGAGCTTTTTGTTTGAGGTGCGGAACAGGTTCAAAAAATTCCGTGTTACAAATTATGATCCCCGTAAAATGTTGAAATTCCATAATCGAAATGACAATATCTATGTTATAGATATGTCGGTTTTGGAAGCTGATGTAGTGATCCAGATACCCAAGCTTAAGACGCACGGCAAGGCGGGTATTACCTGTTGTATGAAGAACACCGTAGGAATAAATTGTCAGAAAGATGCCCTTGTTCATCATACGAAAGGAGGAAAACTAGCAGGTGGAGATGCTTATCCCGGATTCAATCTTTTAAAATGTCTTAATGAAGCTCTTTATGATCTGAGAGAAAAAACCAGAAGAAAAAAATTCCAGCGTTTTATCTCCACCCTGATAGGATTAAATGACGGTGTATTAAAAAGGATCGGTGTAAATTCAGTTTTCGAGGGGCGGTGGTACGGCAATGAAACACTCTGGAGAATGGTTCTGGACATCAACAATATTCTGTTCTATGCTAACCTGAAAGGGGAGATTGAAACAACTCCTGTCCGAAAAGTATTTTATATTGTCGATGGTATAATATGCGGAGAAAAGGAGGGTCCTCTGAAACCCGATAATAAGTTTGCAGGAATAATCGCCGGAGGCTGGAATCCTGTTCTGATTGATATTTCCTGTGCTGCCCTGATTGGTTTTGATTACAGAAAAATTACGGTGATCGCCAGAGCTCTCGAAAATAAACTCTTCGGTTTCAGACCGGGAGATCACGGAATTTCGTCGGCAATCTTTAATGGCAGTGTTGTAAATGCGGATGAAATTGAGCCGGTTGCACATTTCATTCCATCCTCTGGGTGGAAAAACCATATTGAAGCAGTAAATTTATAGGGTCAACCAAGAATAAAACAATAGTCCGCATGAAAGTCGGCATTCATCTTGATCGTAATAAGGAGGTATCTGGTTTTGTCAAAAAGTATGAAGCTATTCTGAGCTATAATAATATTGAAACACAGTTTCTTCATATCAGCGATAAGGATTTTTTTGAAAAGGTAAAAGGGCTGGATGCCTTTATTTTCAGATGGTTCCACTACGATTATGACAGACAACTGGCCCGGACAATACTTCCATTGGTCAGGGATACACTCAAAATCACGACTTTCCCGGACAATATTACCGACTGGCATTTTGATGATAAGATCAGGCAGTACTATCTGATGAAACTCTTCGAATTTCCAATGACAGAATCGTGGATCTTCTGGAACAGGAGAGATGCTGTAGACTGGGCAGAAAATGCATCCTACCCGGTTGTCTTCAAATTGAAAGGCGGAGCAGGTTCGCAAAATGTGATACTTGTGAAGGATAAAAAAAGAGCGAGGTCTCTTATTTTCAGGATGTTCGGGAAAGGAATTAAAGATATCGGACTTGGAGACAAAGACAGTACTCCCCTTAATGATTTTAATCCTGTTATTTTTTCAAAGGTACTTTTCTGGAAACTGAAAAAGACATTGATGGGCAAATCGGTGGAAACATTTTACGAGAAGCAGAAGAACTATATACTTTTTCAGAAGTTCCTTCCGGGAAACAGTTATGATACCCGGGTAACAATTATAGGCGACAGGGCATTTGCTTTTCGCAGATTTAACAGGCCTGGTGATTTCCGGTCCTCCGGCTCCGGCTTAATAGACCATGACGCTCAAAAGGTTGATCTGGCATTTGTTAAAATAGCATTCGATGTTTCATCGAAGCTTCATTTTCAATCGATGGCCTATGATTTTCTGTATAATGAGTTACGTAAACCGGAGTTTTGTGAGATAAGTTACTCATATCTTGACACGGCTGTCTTCAATTGCCATGGCTTCTGGGATAATCAGCTGAACTGGCATGAAGGGCATTACTGGCCTCAGTTTTGCCAGTTACAGGACCTGCTGAACCTTCCGGATCTGAGGCAACCCGAAATTATTTAAACTTTCTGTTATTGGCTGAAAGAATTAAATTATTAATTATTGCCCAGCATCTTGAGGGTGGTGGTGCTGAGAAGATCCTGTACAGACTGATTCTGAATCTTCACAATGAGATTGATATATCGCTGGTTACGCTTTACGAAAGAGGAAGATACCTCCCGGAGATCCGTGAGATGGAGGGAGTGGAATATGATTGTATTCATGCTGAACTGGGAAATACTTTTACATTTGCGTTGAGACTCAGGAAAATATTGAAAGATAAAAAGCCCGATAAGGTACTATCCTTCCTCTATTATCAGAATATTCTTACCAGTCTCGCCCTCACCGGATTGGATATCCTGTTCATTCCTTCTGAAAGATCAAATCATCGTATTTACCTTTCAACTTCACTGAAGCACCGAGTCTGGAAGTGGTTATTGGGTAAGGCTTACAGGAGAGCATCAGCAATTATTACTGTATCGAACGAAAGCAAGGCAGCAATGATTTCTGATTTCAAACTTCCCGGAGAAAAAATACATACCATTTATAACGGGATCTCTTTTTCTCTTATTGACAGGCTAAAGGAAGAGACTGTAACCGAATTTGATTTCGAAAGCGATATCGTCCATATTGTTGCCGTCGGGAGTCTAAACAAAGCAAAGAACTACCCCTTGTTGATAACCAGTTTTTCTATTTTGCATTTCCATCACAAAAACACAAAACTGGTTATATTAGGGAGCGGGGAGATGGAGGATCAGATAAAAGAACTTATTGTACAATCGGGTCTGAGTGATGCTGTTTATCTTATGGGATATTGCTCAAATCCTTACAAGTATCTGAAACATGCTTCGTGCTATGTTCTTTCATCGAAGTGGGAAGGATTTCCGAATTCACTGCTGGAGGCAATGTACATCACTGGACATGTAATTTCAACTAATTGTCCAACAGGCCCTTCTGAGATTATTTCACATGAATTGGATGGCTTACTCTGTGAGATGGATAATCCGGAAGAACTGACAAAAGCAATGGAAAAAATGTGTTTTGATGCAGATTTCCGTAAAATTGTATTTCAGAACAGCAGGGAAAAGATATCCCGATTCGATGAAAAGATAATGATAAACAAATACAGGGATCTTTTATTGAAGTAATAAAAGTAAAATGCTTGGACAAATAAGAAAACTGGGAAAGCAAACCGCGATATACGGATTTGGTAACATCCTGAACAAAATGCTTGGATTTGTCCTGATCCCGTTATATAATAATTTTATACCCATCGGTCCATTTGGCAACCTTGCAGTAATGGAAATCACCATACTTTTTCTCACTTCAATTTTACATTTTGGTATTTTTTCCGGGCATCAGAGGTATTTTTTTATTGAGAAGGAGAAGAATAATTATGGCACTTTTCTTTTTAATAACTATGCCGGGAATCTGGTCTTTACGCTTGTTTCGATTCTCCCTTTTCTTATTCTTTCATCGAGAGTATCTATACTGTTTTTTGATAATGTATCGCAAACAGACAACCTCCGGATAATGTTCTGGATTGTTGTAGCAGAAATTCTTTGTACATTACCCTTTCAGATTCTTCAGTTCGAAGAAAAACCAGTGAGATATATTTTACTTAGTATTTTTAAGCTGACATTAAGCTTTCTGCTTACAATCTATTTTGTAAAAAGTTTATCACTGGGCATTGAGGGTATTCTGTATGCGCGTTTGGCAGGAGCAGCTGCAACCGCCGCTATTATGCTTTTTTTGGTAGTAATACCAAGGCTGACAATTAAGTGGGATCTCTCACTTTTATGGCTCTCTGTTAAGTTTGGTTTGCCTGCAATTGCAGGTAATATTGGATTTCTTATTTTTCAGATGAACGACCGGTATATGCTTAACTGGTTAAGTACTGACATTGAAACCGGTAAATACTCATTTGGATTTAAGATAGCGAATTTCATCAATCTGATTTTTGTGTCGACCATTGGAATGAGTTTTATGCCTTCCATTTTCAGCAAGGAAAAGGAGGAGAATAACACAAGATATTACCGTAAAATGCTTACTTATTACTGTTTCCTTATTGCATTTGTAATACTTGGATTTCTCTTTTATTACAGAGAACTCCTGACTCCTCTTGTCAAGAATAAAGATTATTGGGAGGGACTGGCAGTTGTACCTGTTTTGTCTCTGAGTTTTATGGTTATGGGAATGAACTATTTTGTAGGTATCGGTCTCTACCTTAAAAATAAGATGCATCAATTTCTGTTCCCTTCACTAACAGCTGTGATTCTGAATATAACGATGAATTACTTTTTCATACCAGTTTGGGGAATGATGGGTGCCGCATATTCAACACTTTTTTCACAGATTATATATACTGCAATTCTTTCAGTTACTGCAGGGAAACAGTTTAAAGTGGGATTTGAATGGTTCAAAATACTCATGATTTATTCCCTGGCAATATTACTTTATATAGGAAGCCAGTTTACCACGTCAATTAATATCTTTATTGCTCTCTTTATAAGATTAATCCTTCTCGGTGTCTTCCCTCTTGTACTATATAAGCTGAATTTTTTCGAAAAAATAGAATTAGTCCGTCTCAGGGAGGGGATAGGTAAGATCCTGAACAGGTATAGCCCCTGGTAGGTCCCTGCATATTTAATCCGGAAGTTTATTCTCCCGGATAAAACTCCCATACCTCGGAGGACATGGTTGATTCATTATAGCCAAAAAATACATAAGCTTTATGACCTATTACAAAAGTTGAAGGACAGATCCTGTATCCTCCGGGAAATGATTCAATCTGCAGCCAGGAGTCATCTTCAGGATTATATCTGTAAACATCAGTTAGTGACTGGACTATTGAATTATCGCTGTTTTTATATACTCCACAACCTATGTAACCCTTATTGTCGACTGAGAACGCAAACCCTGCCCACCTTGATTTAAAAGGAAAATCTTTTTTTCTGGTAAAAGCATTAGTCTGAGTGTCATATTCCCACACCATATTAATAGTACCATTGTTGAGAAGAAAATGTATTCCTCCGACAAAATAGATTTTAGTACCAATGCTGAAAATAAAGGGACCAGTATAAAGTGCTCCTTCCCCTGAAAAAGTTTGGGACCAGTTATTGGCTTCTTCAGAATATCTGAAAAACTTTCCGGCCGCAAGATTTGCTATATGGTAGTTTGAAGAAGAAGAACCACTAATACCGGTGAAATTTTTATCCACAGAAGGCGCATCCGCGATTCTCAACCAGGCATTTTGTGATGGATCATATTTAAAGAAATCAGTATAAGAAATGCTCTGGCTGTAATTGTCAATATTTACACCGCCTCCGACAAACCCATAATTACTATTTACGAATACATGAGGTAATAGTCTCGGATTGCCTGGGAGATCAGCCATCCTGGTCCAGGATTCGGCCACAGGATCAAATTTCCAGAGGTCTTTCTGAATAACATTACCCATTTTTGTACCCAGGCCGGCATAGCCATATCCGTTAATAGAGAATCCTGCACCCTTATATCGGTCTCCCACAGGGAAATTGCCTAGTTTCCTCCAGGAATCTGCAACCAGAATTGTATTAATTGAGAAAATCCCAACCTCACATGTCTTAACTGAGACAGTATATTTCCCGGAAGGTAATGCCGAACCTGAAACGTAAGGATTCTGTATTCGGATCTGAAGGGAACCGGAACTTGAATTCAATGGAACGAAAGAATATTTCCTGTAATTTATATCAATGAGATCAACCTGGTTTCCTGTTACCAGAGGATTGAAACCGGAGCCAAGTATCGTAAGAACTTGCTGGTTGTAAAGTTTTTCGGATGATAGCCCTGTAATTACAGGCTGTTTGAGCCGGAATTTATAATTAAATGTAAAATTGTTGAGTCCAAGATTAATTCTTAGATCTGACAGCTCTTTTTTGAGTCCGGTTGGAACCTCAACCGAGATACTTAAAAGGCCTGACCTTACTATCCTCGTTTGAATATTATCGAGAAAAACAGACTTGATATCACCAGTCCGGATGTTCCTGCAATGGATTGTTATCGTATCGAGATAATTTGCTGATTCCGGTTCAAAAAAATCAAAAGCCGGGGCAATTACTTTAACCTTTTTCTGGCTGACTGCCGTTTGTCCCGACACTGTAACTGAAACCAGGCTCAAAGAATCCGTGACGTAAGGCACCCTGACTTTGATGATTGTAGAAGTATTTGAAATTACCAGGGCCTGGATATCCCCGAATTTCACAATGTTAATCTGGATGTTTTTATGGAATCCTGTACCAATTATAGAGATCGTATCATTAAAAACTGCTGTTTCCGGTGAAATGCTACTAATGGTTGGTGTTGACAAAATGAAACTTTCTCCAAAAGCAGAAACCGGACCTTCATCAGTAATGCTGACAGTGCTTTGTTTTGAACTAAGGGTAAGAGGTACGAGGCAGCGGATTATTGAATCTGAGCAGGAGACTATTTTAGATCTTAGTTCATTGAATCTGACAACGATCTTTGAAGAATCGGAATTAAATATGCCACCTTTAATATTTATGGTGTCACCGACAAGACCTGTCAGCGGACTGACAGATATAATACCGGGTATAAAATCTTCAGGGCTTTTAAATGTCAGAACATCTCCATAAATAATTGTATTTTCTGTTTTTGCATAAGCCCTTACATAGTATACAAAATTCTTCTTTAAGGATGTACAGATCAAGACATTGAACTTCCCTTCAGTTATCCGTCCGGGTAGAGTGATTTTATATCCGGGGCTCTCCACCGGATCTATTCCGTTCCGCCAGATAAATCCTGCTTCAATTGTACTACCTGATTTGCGGCCGATAATCTCACCTGATAATTCAACTCCTTCTGTGCCTTTTATTATGGTTCCGGTTGTTATAACACTGGGAAAATCTCTTGAAGCAAATTCATCCTTGCATGTTGTAATAGCCAGGAAGAGAACAACAACTGATATTATTATTTCAACTTTTTTCATTTTACTATCTGAATTTAAGCCTGTAAGTTAAGGCCAGATCAAAAGCATTAATCCGTGCCTCTCCATTACTAAGCAGGTAATCATATCCGATAGAAATCTTGAAAGGATTCATTTTTTTGATGTACAGAGATATTCCTGTTCTCGCAAATGCTCCAAAATAAACATCCGGGAAAAGCCTGTCATGATTATGATAAGAAAATACAACTCCGTAACTCTCCCTCAGAATATCGAAATAGTTTTCATATTTTGGAGAGATTACGAAAGACGCTACAGGACCGGCTTCAAGAAAAGGTTTAATCATGTTTTTTGAAACAGGTTCCAAAAAGAATCCTGCCCTTGTTGTAGAAATAAATGATTTGATGAATGATTCATTAAATTCTTTACCAGTGGCGATACTACCGGAATAATTGAAATGATATGAATTCATGCCAAATACACTTTGGAAAATCATTCCAAATCCTGTATTCAGGTTAGTTGCAAGAAGACCTAAACCTACATATGGTGAGGTTGAATATACAGATTGAAGGTTTTTCAAGGAAGGAGACGGAATAAATCTGTTAAAAGCAGATCCTAAAACTATTTCCGGGTATATCTTCTTTCCGAAACCATTATAATTCACATACTTACTTCCAGATTTAAAGTAATAATTACTTAATAATCTCACGAGTGATTTTTTATCCTGCTTATAATGATCATATCCGGAAAGCATTTCCGGTTTATCTGCAAAAGCCCTTTTGAGGTTTTGAGTAAAGAGGCTATCTGATAATTTACCTGTGAAGCTACTTGCATCAATTTTTTGTTTTTCAGAAAGGTCGGTAATTTTCCCACCGGGGCTTCTGATTAAAAAGTGGTGAGTACCGAGAAAATCATAATACAATAAATCGTAATCACCATCAATCAGGATCCTTACAAATAGTAACTCAAGACCTTGTTTCACCGGTACTTCATTGGAGGTATAAACTTTACCCGTTTTGTAGATCCCATATCTGGCAACCTCAAATGGGCTAAATTTTATCCGAATACCGTCTTTACCACGAAAATATACTCTACCGGAAATACCATCTTTAAAGGGATTTGAAATGCGACCCCTTATGGTATCGCCGTTTGATTTTACCATAAATCCTTTTTTGAAACCGTAGATTTGAGAAGACTCTTCCTGCGAAAAGAGTTGTCCGCAACTGAACAGCGACAAAGTCAAAAATGAAAGGAAATATAGTTTTTGAAGCATTAAACTGTTTAATAATGATAATACGCGATATCCAGACCAATAGTTGTAACCAATAAAAATATGAAATATAATTCTACCTACAAAATCCTTACCAGATGTTCTGTGGCAGATCTCCTTGAGAATTCAGAGATGGACTTGCTGTCTGGAATGTGACCGGAATTGAACAATTGTGTGATATATGCTTCAATTGATTGAGAAGCGTAATAACTGAATGTTTCTCCGCTATGACAGGAATTTAGAATATCCGCTGCATCTCCATCTTCAGGACCAAGACAGATTATTGGACGTCCGGATGCAATATATTCAAATATCTTCCCGGTTATTATGCTTTTATTACTCTTATGATCAGGAATGATCAGAAGGAGTAAAGATGAATCGAGCATCTTTTTTATTGCTGTATCATGATTGACATATGAAATGAACTCCACATTATCTGCCGGGATTTTTAAAAGCAGCAACTTCTTTTGATCAGGTGAAATTGTACCGACAAATTTCACCTTAAAGTCGTTTCCTTTTTCATGAAAACTCTGAAGTGCATCAAGAAATCCTTTAACAGGATATGCATCGGAAAGTGTACCAATATATGAAATTGTGAACTTATCAGGATTTACGGGATTTAGTCCCTTAAAATCATCTTCATCAAATCCATTGGTAATAACTTCAATTTTATCGGAGATCCCTTGAACCCTGTTGGCGAATAGTTCCTTCAATGATTTACCGACAGTAATAATTTTGTCAGCAGATTGAAGGACCCGATGTTCATAATTCCCATCGATCCTCTTTGAGATGAATGTCGGGTAGAATTGATTATAATAGTAGATGTCTGTCCATGGGTCACGGAGGTCTGCGATCCATTTAAGTCCGGGGTATTTCCTTTTTAGCTTTAGTCCCACCAGCTGTGTGGAATGGGGCGGACTGGTTGTAATTATATGTTTAATATCTTCATTATCGATTATCTCACATGCTTTTCTGAACGCATGTTTATTCCATCCTATTCTGGGATCAGGTATGAAGAAATTCCCCCGAATAAACCTTAAAATCTTCCCTTTTATCCCTTTATCATCATTGGCTGCAAATCCTGCCGAAGGAATCTTTCTCTTGTCTTTTTTATAGATGATGAAGTAATCTGTAGCCATCGTTTTAAATACCCTGAGATCGGGTGAAATTTCAGCTTGCATTGAGTTGTCAATAGCAGGATAGGCAGCAAATCGAGGATCGACAGTCAGTATGACCGGTTCCCATCCGAATGAGGGAAGATATTTTGAGAATTTCAACCATCTCTGAACTCCAGCTCCCGATCCAGGCGGCCAATAGTAAGTGATGATTAAAACCTTGGGCATTTTAGAGCTTCTTAAGTAAAGTTCTTATGTTGACTTTTTCGGAAATAATATCTTTTAACTCTTTAATATTAACACGTTCCTGTTCCATTGTATCACGGTACCTGATTGTAACTGAATTGTCCTCAACTGTCTGATGATCAATTGTAATACAGTAAGGTGTACCAATAGCATCCTGTCGTCGGTATCGTCTTCCGATAGAATCCTTATCATCGTACTGGCAATTGAATTCAAACTTCAGCTCATGCATTATCTTTTCAGCAATCTCCGGAAGCCCGTCTTTCCTTACAAGGGGCATTACCGCCAGCTTTACAGGAGCAAGGAATGACGGTAACCTCAGTACAACGCGGCTATCGGACGTTCCATCTTCTTTCTTAAGCTCTTCTTCAAAGTAGGCTGCAGATATCACCTGCAGGAACATTCTATCAACTCCGATGGAGGTCTCGATCACAAAAGGAACATAGGATTCATTCTTTTCCGGATCGTAGTACTGCAATTTTTTACCGCTATACTCCTGGTGCTGCTTCAGATCAAAATCGGTGCGGGAATGTATTCCTTCAACTTCTTTAAATCCGAATGGGAACCTATATTCAATATCACTAGCCGCATTTGCATAATGTGCAAGTTTGTCATGATCATGGAATCTGTAATTTTCTGCACCAAAGCCAAGTGCCTGATGCCATTTCATCCTAATCTCCTTCCAGTGTCTGAACCATTCAAGCTCCGATCCGGGCTGAACAAAGTACTGCATCTCCATTTGCTCAAATTCACGCATTCTGAATATGAACTGTCTGGCTACAATCTCGTTCCGGAATGCTTTTCCTATTTGTGCGATCCCAAAAGGTACTTTCATCCTTCCTGTCTTCTGGACATTCAGAAAATTTACGAATATCCCCTGTGCTGTCTCCGGCCTGAGGTAAATTTTCATCGAACTGTCAGAAGCAGAGCCGATCTCGGTTGCGAACATCAGGTTAAACTGTCTTACATCTGTCCAGTTTCTTGTCCCTGATACCGGGCAGACGATCTCATTATCAATAATAATCTGTTTCAGCTCAACGAGATTCGTTTCATTCAATGCTTTTGTAAAGCGCAAATGAATCTCATCAATTTTTGTCTGGTTGGCAAGTACACGTGGATTTGTCTCTCTGAATTTTTTCTCATCGAAGGCATCGCCAAATCGTTCCTTTGCTTTGTCAACCTCCTTTGTTATCTTCTCTTCAATTTTTGCAAGATGTTCCTCGATCAGTACATCGGCCCGGTATCTCTTCTTCGAATCTTTATTATCTATCAAAGGATCATTAAATGCGTCAACATGGCCTGAAGCTTTCCAGATAGTTGGATGCATGAAAATGGCAGAATCGATGCCAACAATATTATCGTGCAGAAGAACCATACTGTCCCACCAGTATTTTTTTATATTATTCTTAAGCTCTACTCCATATTGGCCATAGTCATAAACTGCACTCAAACCGTCGTATATTTCACTTGAAGGAAAAACATAGCCGTATTCCTTGCAGTGTGAGACAAGCTTCTTAAAAACATCTTCCTGAGCCATATTAATTTTGTTTTGTTCCGAATGGAAGGCAAAAGTAATTCAAATTTTTTAATTCTATTTGTATCTTTGATCCTCATTTCATCTAAGTGATAATGAAAAAGAGAACTGATTTTCTGGTAATAGGTTCAGGAATAGCAGGACTTACTTTTGCGCTTAAAGCTGTGAAGTTTGGGAAAGTTACTGTTGTGACCAAAGCAAAACTCGAAGATTCGAATACCCGTTATGCCCAGGGAGGAATAGCGGCTGTATTCAGTGAACCGGATAATTTTGAAAAGCATATAAGTGACACTTTAATAGCAGGCGGTGGACTTTGCAATGAGGAGGTTGTTAGAATGGTTGTTCAGGAAGCTCCTGACAGAATTAAGGATCTCATTAATCTGGGAGTGTCATTCGATAAAAAGGCAGACGGAACTTACGATCTGGCAAAAGAAGGAGGGCATACCGAGTACCGTATTCTTCATCATAAGGACAGAACCGGGGAAAGCATTCAATATACATTAATGGAGCAGGTCAGAAACGAACCTGATATCGAAATACTTGAACACCACTTTGCAATTGAGATTCTAACACAACACCACCTTGGGGAAGTAGTTAAAAGAGGTTATCCCGATATTAAGTGTTTCGGAGCCTATGTTGCTGATCTTATAAACCAGAACGTGATAACTATTCTTGCGAAAGTGACAGTTGTGGCTACGGGCGGAATTGGGAATGTATATCTTACCACTACAAATCCGGAAATTGCAACTGGCGATGGCGTTGCCATGGTTTATAGGGCAAAGGGCACTATTGAGAATATGGAGTTTATCCAGTTTCATCCCACCTCATTATACGACCCGGAAAAAAAACCTTCATTTCTTATTACTGAAGCACTGAGAGGTTATGGGGCAGTATTGAAGAATCTTTCAGGAGAAAAGTTTATGAACCGGTACGATAGTCGCGGATCACTGGCTCCGCGTGATATAGTTGCTAGAGCTATCGACAATGAGATGAAAATATGGGGAGATGATCATGTATGGCTCGATTGCACCCACCTGAAGAAGGAAGGACTCAGGGATCATTTTCCAAATGTTTACGAGCATTGTCTCGAACGCGGAATAGATATTACCAGGGATATGATTCCGGTTGTTCCGTGTGCCCATTATTCATGTGGTGGTATTAAAGTTGATACCGACGGACAAACCAACATTGACAGGCTCTACTCATTGGGTGAAGCTTCTTCCACCGGTTTACATGGAGCTAACAGGCTCGCATCAAACTCACTGATTGAAGCAGCAGTATATTCTCACCGGGCTGCAATACATTCCGGGTCCCGGCTGAAAGATCTGACATTTGAAGAGAAGATACCTGTATGGGACTATAAAGGCACAACGCATCTTGAGGAAATGGTACTCATTACCCAGAGCACCAAAGAGGTACAAATGATAATGAGCAACTATGTCGGAATTGTCCGGTCAGACATACGACTTGAAAGAGCTATGGTACGCCTCGATATTCTATATGAAGAAACCGAAAGCCTTTATAAGAAATCACTTATTTCCAAAAAGATATGCGAATTAAGAAATCTTATAAATGTTGGTTATATTATAATTAAAATGGCAAAGAGCCGGCATGAAAGTGTTGGGCTTCACTATTCCATAGATTATCCGAAAAGGACAAGTTCTGAATTCTGAAAAATAGGCTTTATGAATCACCTAGAATCGGCATTAAAAGGTAAAAACGCTCTATGGAGGTACATCGTAATGATTGTGGCGATCATTGTTGTTGTGAATACTATTGGAGCCATTCCCTTGTTCATAGGATATGGTATAAAAGCAGCTGCCAATCCTGAGATCATCGGTAAAATAGCTGCCAATCCCTCTGGTATTATGAGCGCCCTTGATTTTGACCTGAATGTTGGTTTGCTGATTATGCTCTTTCCTTTTGTTACCGGAATCTTTGCATTTATTCTCCTGGTAAAACCATTGCATTGGAGAACTGTAAAGCAGACAATAAACGGAACCGGCTCAATCCGTTGGGGCAGATTCTTTGTTTCCGGACTTGTGTGGGCCATAATTTCAGGCTTGTATCTTATTGTTTATATGGGAATTGAACCTTCAAACTTTACATTAAATAATAGCTCTGTCACCCTTATTTATCTTACAACTATCTCTCTGTTATTTATACCTTTTCAGGCAGCCTTCGAGGAGGTTCTCTTCCGCGGATATCTTATGCAGGGATTCGCCGTTCTGGTAAGAAACAGGTGGTTTCCACTGATCATGACATCAGTATTGTTTGCACTTATGCATGTTTTGAATCCTGAAGTTAAAGAGTATGGTTTCATCACAATGATGCCGCAATATCTCCTGTTCGGATTTGTCTTTGGTATTGCGTCTTTAATGGATGATGGCATTGAAGCTGCAATGGGAGCACACACCGCAAATAATATTTTCCTTTGCATCTTTCTAACCAACAGCTCATCGGCTCTTCAAACGCCCGCACTTTATCTGCAGAAAGAAATATACCCCTGGACGGAGTTTACCGGACTGCTGATAGGCTCTGTAATATTTATTGTAGTTCTGAAGATTATTTATAAATGGGATTTTTCTGTTATAGGGAATCGTCGCGACCTGTAATGAATGGTAGCAACCATTACCTATATATAAATCGAGGACCTGTCTTCAGTCCTGTAATCACCCCATTTTTGCCTTATCTCTTCCAGGATTTGTTTAATCTCATCGATCTCTGTTGTTGTAAGAAGTTTCAATCTCATCTCTTTAAAATGGGGTAACCCTTTAAAATAATTCGAGAGATGGCGGCGCATTTCAAATATTGACCTTGTCCCTTCTTTAAACTTCAGGGACTTTTCAAGGTGGGACAGGGCAATATCTACTTTTTCGTTTACATCTGGTTCAGAAAGAAGCTCACCCTCATCGAGATAATGCCTGATATCTCTGAATATCCATGGTCTTCCAACTGAAGCCCGCCCTATCATAATACCATCCACTCCGAATCTGTCAAACATCTCTCTGGCTCTGACAGGGCTATCAATATCACCATTGCCGATAACAGGTATTTTCATCCTCGGATTATTTTTTACCTCTCCGATAAGTGTCCAGTCGGCTGCTCCCTTGTAAATCTGGGCTCTTGTTCGGCCATGTATTGCGATAGCCTGGATTCCCACATCCTGTAATCTCTCGGCAACATCAACAATATTTTTGCTGTGCTCATCCCAGCCAAGCCTTGTTTTTACAGTCACGGGAAGAGATACTGCTTTTACAATCGCCTCAGTCATCTGTATCATTAGTGGAATATTGCGTAGCATTCCGGCTCCAGCCCCTCTGTTGGCAATTTTTTTCACGGGGCAACCAAAGTTGATATCTATAAGTTCGGGTCCGGCTTCCTCGGCTATATGTGCTGCTTCAACCATAGCATCTATCAGGTGGCCGTATAACTGAATTCCGATAGGTCGTTCGAAATCATAAATATTGAGTTTTCTGAAGCTTTTTTCACCATCTCTTATGAGTCCATCCGAAGATATGAACTCAGTGTACATAAAATCAGCTCCAAACATTTTGCAGACCATTCTGAATGAAGGGTCAGTGATATCCTCCATCGGAGCAAGGAAAAGAGGAAAGTCCCTGATATTTATACTGCCTATTTTCAAATTGATTTTAACAATTTATTGAATGGGAAACCTGTCCTGCCGTAATCATAATAACGATTAGGGGGCTTAAAGATATTGCTTATTCAGAGATGATATGCTTTTATTATAAAGCGGTGTTTTGGGGTTCAGGTGTAATGACTTTTTCCAGTTCTCCCTTCCTGAAGAAATATATCATGCCATACTCTTCACATTCTTTCCTTTTAGCCTCTTCAGCAAGGTCTGAGAAACAGATCTCAACTTCATTCCAGATTGAAAGAATAATACTATCAGCTTCTTTTCGCAATTCATTGTTTTTAATCACATAGTCGTGAGCTTTCTTTTCAAGTGTCTGATTGTAAGTTAACGCTTCAAGAAACTTTTCAAACCTCACCTTTACAACAGCTATAGTCGGATTTGTAATTGGACTGCCACCTCGTTTTATTCTGAATTCCTCGCCTTCAATTATCCTTTTGCCCCAGCTTAACAGTTCGTTTTCCGTACTGAGCGAAGGCATGAGAGATTCGTTTGTTGGGAGTCCGTAAAATGCCCTTATTTCAACAGGCAGGTCGCCACGGAATATTGCCATATTCATAACCCTGATAAAATGTGTGAGGTAAATTCTTGCTTTTCTCTCAGCCTCATTATAATTCTTGCTTTTCGTATTCTGAAATGTGGAGGATTGTCTCTGAAGATAAATTCCATGTTCAAAATGTGGCAGGAATGACTGCAATTTCACAAGCGTTTTAGAAGAAAATGCCATTTTGTTAGGGGGAAGCTCTTTCCCTTTTTCCAAAGCTATCTTCATTGCTCTGATTCTTGCGGTGTCAGTGTTGGGTAATCTACGGTAAGGCATATACAGGGTTGTTAACAAATTGTTGAGAACACATGCGAATATAAAAATATTTTCATAACAAAAATATCTATTCGCATTTTTATTTTCATGATTATTAAGTACCTCAAAGTTTTACTTAGTTTCAGTAGTGTTAACACATTATACGGATCAGAAATAGAAATGTTGCACATGTTTTTTATAACCTCATAACTTTTGTTTCATCTTTTAAGGTATTACCTTAGCAGGGTTAAATTATATAAATATAAATTCTTGAAAGATGTTTAAAGGTGAGATATATGCTGAAAGAAGAAAGAAGTTGCATGGCTTATTAGGATCGGGCCTTGCACTCTTCTTAGGTAACGTTGATTCTGCAATGAACTACCCTGCAAATACATACCATTTCCGGCAGGACAGCGATTTTTTGTATTTCTTTGGGCTTGATCTTCAGGGTTTTGCCGGTGTTATGGATTTTGATTCCGGCGAAGATACTATTTTCGGGAACGACGTGGATATGGATGATATTATCTGGATGGGTCCACAACTGACTGTTAAGGATCTCGCTGAAAAGTGCGGTGTAAGCAAAACTTTTCAAATGTCAAAGCTCGAGGAGACAATAAGAGAGGCTATTTCAAAAGGCAGAAGAGTGCATTTTCTTCCACCTTACAGAGGTGAGACAAAGATGACCCTGGGATCGCTATTGAAGGAAAATCCATGTCAGATGAAGACACTGGCTTCAACAGAACTTATTAAAGCTGTGGTTTCGTTGAGATCAATCAAGGCAAAAGAGGAAATAGAAGAAATAGATGTTGCTGTGGGCATTGCGTACGATATGCATGTGACTGCAATGAAAATGTGCAAGCCGGGTATAAAAGAGCAGGATATTTTTGGAATGATAGAAGGTATCGCCCTGGCAAAAGGAGGAGGTACTTCTTTCCCGATCATTCTAAGCATTAACGGTCAAACTCTTCATAACCACTCTCATAATAATATTCTCAGGGAAGGCCGGATGATGGTTACCGATTGCGGGGCAGAAACCAGACTGCATTATGCTTCAGATATTACCAGGACAACTCCTGTGGGTGGAAGGTTCAACGACAGACAGAGAGAGATCTATGAAGTTGTTCTGAATGCTAATATGGAAACAATAAATGCTGCAAAACCAGGTATCTCAAATCGTGACCTCCACTTTATGGCATGCCGGATAATAGCTTCCGGCATGAAAGAGCTTGGAATGATGAAAGGTAACGTAGATGAGGCTGTTGCAGCAGGAGCTCATGCCCTGTTTATGCCTCATGGCCTGGGACATATGATGGGACTCGATGTTCACGACATGGAAGCCCTGGGTGAAAATTTTATCGGGTATAATGATGAAATAAAACGAAGCACACAATTTGGAACCGCTTTCCTTCGCTTTGCACTTCCATTTATACCAGGACATGTACTGACAATAGAACCAGGGTGCTATTTCATTCCTGAATTAATAGACCAGTGGAACTCAGAAGGGAAATTCAAAGAGTTTATTAACTACGATAAAATTAGAAATTACAGGGATCTTGGCGGTATTCGTGTTGAGGATAACATTCTTATAACCCCAAAAGGACACAGACTTCTTGGAAAACCAATACCAAAAACAGTCTCTGAAATAGAATCAGTTTGCTCCTGATTGTCTTCTTGTCTGACCCGGAAACTCAGCAAGACTCTCATGTCCTGAAGTATCCACAGACTGGATAGCAAAGAAATAGTTATCTTTTGAATAAGGCAGTGTCACTTCAGTTCCCGTGACAAATATTTTCTTTTCCCAGAGAGGCTGATAAGTTTCTCTGATGAGGATATAATACCCTGCTGGTTTTATCCCTTTTACCGGAGCCGCCCACCTCATGGTAGTTTTATTTGTAAGCCCTGATGTAACCATTCCACAGTTCAAGGGTCCATAGGGAGACAGTGCCAGATTAGCGATACTGGAGAGGTTGATGCCCGTGTTTTTCCTTACATATTCATAATCGACATATTCGGGGAGATCACCCTGCTGGATTCCATTCACAACCCCGGGTACTTTGTGAGTTCTGTCATAGTTCTCGTTGTACTCTGTTAATCTCACTGCTGTAAATCCCTCCTGACAGAAAGGTGTATGATCACCACCACGGCCGAACCGGTCATTACGAAAGATGAGTGTAACATTAATCTGCTCAACATATCTTTCTCCTGTTTCCTTAATATATCTGGCCAGCTGGCGTGCCCTGCTATCATTTTCTCCGGAGGTCTGTTTTCTTGATAAAGCCATTTGTTCTGTCTCAAATGCAGGTACGCCTTCACTGAATACTCTTAACTTCATATTATCATTCAGCAATGTTTCACTGGAACCACTGTTCCCGATCATATCATTATTGAGCATTGCAATTATGTTCCAGTTTTCTTTTTTAGCTTTGGCAGCCATGTATTTAGCGCCATAAAGACCATGTTCCTCTCCCGATAATGCCATACAAACAATAGTTGCCGGGAACTTTCTGGTGGACATTATACGGATAATCTCAAGTATTGCAGCAATCCCCGAGCCGTCATCATTGGCACCAGGGGCAAAGCTCTGATTATCATTATCTGCTGCTGCCCTGGAGTCAAGGTGCGCACTTATTATTATTATTCTGTCATCGTTGGGATCTGTTCCTTTCAACGTGGCAACAACATTTTTTAATTTAATCTCCTGTGGTATTCTCTGTCCCTGTCCGCCAACTGAATACTCCTCAAAATTGACATGAAGTCTGCCTTCCGATTGCGGTATATACTTTTCCATTTCAGTTTTAATCCAGTTCCAGGAGGCGCCAATCCCTTTTACCGGATCGTTCTGTTCACTCATATTATGCCTTGTATAAAAGCTGACCAGTTTTCTGACATGTTGTTCAATCCTTTCCCTCGATATTTCATCAACCATCTTTTTAATTTCAGGATCTCGGTTGATGATAGTTTGAGCCTCAGTGAAGCAACAGACAGGAATCAGCAACAATACAAACAGGATTCTTTTCATATTGGGTCAATATCAATATGCTTTATAGAATTCGCGGAACAACCTGGCGATGTTTACCAGTTTTATCTGTTTAGGGCATTCGGCTTCACATGCACCTGTATTAGAGCAGTTTCCAAATCCTGCATCATCCATAGCTGTTACCATTGCCTGAACTCTGTCTTTTGCTTCAATCCGGCCCTGGGGCAGCAATGCGAATTGAGTTATCTTGGCTGAAACAAATAGCATTGCCGAAGCATTTTTGCAGGCTGCCACACAAGCTCCGCACCCGATGCATATAGAAGCATCGAATGCTTCATCAGCCTTTTTCTTGCTCACAAGTATTGAATTAGCTTCGGGTGCTGCTCCGGCATTAATTGAAATAAATCCACCAGCCGTCTGGATCTTGTCAAATGCGCTCCTGTCGACGATCAGATCTTTAATTACCGGGAATGGCTTTGCCCTCCATGGTTCGATCCATACTGTCTCACCATCTTTGAAATATCTCATTGAAAGATGGCATGTTGTAACTGCAGGAACCGGCCCGTGAGGGTGGCCGTTTATATACATTCCACATGACCCGCAAATACCTTCACGGCAGTCATGGTCAAAAGCAACCGGATCTTTATCCTCTTCAACAAGCTTTTTATTTAGTGCATCGAGCATCTCAAGAAAAGCCATTTTAGGAGATACATCATCCATTTTGTAGGTTTCAAATCTGCCTTTTGCTTTTGCATTTTTCTGACGCCATATTTTTAATGTGAGCTTCATAAAATTTTCTTTTTTTGTATTTTTAGTTCTTCAGTTACATCCCCCTGGCCCCCCTCAAGGGGGGAATTTTAAATAAATTCACCCTGCAACCTGCACCCTGCAACCTGCACCCATGAATTTTACTTATAGCTTCTGACTTTCATCTCCACATTCTCAAACTTAAGCTCTTCTTTATGCAGAATATGTGGCTTTTCTTCACCGGCATATTCCCAGGCTGCCACATAAGCAAACTCTTCGTCGTTTCTGCGAGCTTCGCCATCTTCAGTCTGATATTCCTCCCTGAAGTGAGCGCCGCAGGATTCCTGCCGGTTAAGCGCATCTGTAATAAGAAGTGAAGCAAGCTCAAAATAGTCTGCCACCCTTCCCGCTTTTTCAAGTTCAGGATTCAGTTCTCCTATAGTACCCGGGATATTCAGATCTTTCCAGAATTCTTCCTTAAGTTCATTAACAAGGACAAGTGCTTTTTTGAGGCCTGCTTCATTTCTTACCATTCCGCAATAATCCCACATTATCTTGCCCAGCCGCTTATGGAATGAAGAGGCTGTTTGCTTACCTTTTATTGAAATAAGTTTATTAAGTCTTTCTATTGCTGCTTTTTCGGTCTCTTCAAATTCAGGTTTGTCTGTAGCGATTTTCGGAACCCGGATCTGATCAGCCAGGTAATTGGATATTGTATTAGGAAGGATGAAATATCCGTCGCAGGAGGTCTGCATCAGGGAACCTGCTCCCAGACGATTGGCCCCATGATCTGAAAAATTTGCCTCCCCGATTGCATAAAGTCCCGGTATTGTGGTCATAAGTTCATAATCGACCCAGAGTCCGCCCATCGTGTAATGGCCGGCAGGGTAGATCCGCATCGGTTCTTCATAAGAGTCAATCCCTGTGATAGTTTTATACATCTCAAAGAGATTGCCATATTTGTTTTCAATGGCTTTCTTGCCCTGTTTTTTAATTGCATCCCTGAAGTCAAGATTTACTGCTAATCCGGTCTCACCAACACCAAAACCTGAATCACATCTTTCTTTAGCTGCCCTTGATGCAACATCTCGTGGCACGAGGTTTCCAAAAGCCGGATACCTCCTCTCAAGATAATAGTCTCTTTCATCTTCAGCTATTTCATTTGCTGGTCTTGAATCACCCTTCATTTTGGGTACCCATACACGTCCGTCGTTACGAAGTGATTCAGACATAAGAGTCAGTTTAGCCTGAAAGTCATTTAATTGAGGAACACAGGTCGGGTGTATCTGAACGAAGCTTGGATTGGCAAAAAGGGCTCCTTTTTTGTGTGCTTTCCAGGCTGCAGATGCATTTGAATTAACAGCAAGAGTAGACAAAAAATATACCGTACCATAGCCACCTGTAGCTAGTACAACAGCATGTGCAGCATGCCTTTCAATTTCGCCTGTGAGGAGGTTCCGGGCAATAATTCCACGAGCCCTGCCATCTACTAAAACAAGATCGAGCATCTCCCGGCGGGGAAACATTGTCACGTTCCCTTTTTTAATCTGTCTGTTAAGAGAAGAATAGGCACCTAAAAGACATTGTTGGCCTGTTTGTCCTGAAGAATAGAAAGTTCTGGAAACCTGTACCCCTCCAAAAGATCGTGTATCAAGCGTTCCTCCATAATCGCGTGCAAAGGGTACCCCAAGTGCAGTCATGTGATCGATAACCTGATTACTTACCTCGGCTGCCCTGTATACATTTGCTTCACGCGCCCTGAAGTCACCTCCCTTTATAATATCATAAAAAAGGCGATAAACACTGTCTCCGTCGTTCTGATAGTTCTTGGCAGCATTTATACCGCCCTGGGCTGCAACGGAATGTGCCCTTCGTGAAGAATCCTGGTAACAGAAACTTTTTACGCTATATCCCAGTTCACCGAGAGATGAAGCGGCACTTGCTCCGGATAATCCGGTTCCGACTACAATTATTTCAAGCTTTTTCTTGTTGGCCGGGTTGACCAGTTTCACGGAAGCTTTGTAGTTTGTCCACTTCTGAGCAAGAGGACCATCGGGTATCTTTGAATCTAATTTTGTCATTTTTAGGTTATTTATAAATTAACTCTACCTGAACTGCCACAAGGTGATCGAGATTAACGCAAAGCCAGCAGGGATGGCAACAGCGTATATCAAAGCAACCGCCTTTACAATGGGAGTCCATATCCTGTGGTTTAGACCCAGTGTCTGAAAGGCTGAAGAAAATGCATGGTAAAGGTGCAATCCCAGCAGGGCAAAGCATGTTAAATAAATATAGTCATACGCAGGTATTTTGAACAATTTATGCGCTGTGGAATAAAAATCCTCAGGATTACCGGCGACCAGGCCAAGTTTGATGAAGTAGAAATTGGTAAAATGAAGAACCAGAAAAGTCAATACAGCTGCACCGGTCCAGATCATAAACTTTGAAAAAAAAGAGGTTTCTGATTTCTGCCCGCTTGCATAACCAACAGGACGTGCGAGCCAGTTTTGTATTTGAAGAAAAATCCCCCAGGAAATATGAATCAGAACAGAAGCTATCAGCACTACTTCAATAATCCTGATAACCGGGAATGTTGCCATAAAGTGTGCGGCTTTGTTGAATGGTTCCGGATTACTTTTCAACAGCATTAGGTTGATTGAAAAATGAACAGGAAGGAATGTCAGCAAAAATAATCCCGCCAGCGCCATTATAAACTTCTTGGAAATTGAGGAAAACAAAACTTTATTCATTGGTTATGAAATATTTATCATTATTTGTAGTAAGGAAATTTGTAGATTATAAAAATAATTGGATTTAATCAGAATAGCAATTAATACCTACATGCTAATTAGCACAAATTGCTTTTTCGTGAATAGACGATGCTCATTATTAGTAAAATGGCTAAGTTTGCGAAAAGAAGGTCATGGAAAATTTTATCACAATTCAGAAAAATAAAATTCATTATTTTGATTCAGGGAATGGGGAGACACTTTTATTCATTCACGGGTATCTTGAATCGGCAGAAATATGGAGAGGACTCTCCGAAAAACTATCCGGGAAGTTCAGGGTATTGGCTATTGACCTTCCAGGCCATGGGCTTTCAGACATTATTGGAACATCTAATTCAATGGAATTTTTTGCAACTATTACAAAAGGTCTTCTGGATGCCCTTTCTATAGATAAAGTATTCCTTATCGGACACTCGCTTGGCGGTTATGTGGCACTTGCTTTCCTTGAACTTTTTCCTGATAGCCTTACAGGTTATTGTCTCTTCCATTCTCATCCTTTAGCCGACACACCTGAAGCAACAGAAAAAAGAAATCGTGAAATATTACTGGTCAGCGCCGGGAAAAAAGATCTGATGTATCCGGAAAATGTGATCAGGATGTATGCCAATCAAAATATTAATAAATATTCGGAGGCACTTAAGCGTTCAAAGGAGATCGCTTCAAAAATATCCGCCGAAGGAATAATTTCAGTTTTGAATGGGATGATTTCCAGGCCCTCACGATTGTCATTAATGGAAGAAGGGCGCATACCCTGTCTTTGGATTTTAGGTCGGATGGACAGCTATATTCCTTGTGAGAGCGTCATGGAGAAAGTCAATCTGCCGGCTAATGCGGAATTGGTTGTTCTGGAGAATTCGGGACATCTGGGATTTATAGAGGAGGAAGAGCGAACTATAAAGATACTGACCAGATTTATAGCGAAGCAATCCCTATCCTTTACCCGGGCTTAGGCTCGACTACACCCTACACCTTATACAATACCTACTTCTTCAAATAGTCAATTGCAACCTTCAATGTTGTATCCATCTCAGCTGCAATAGGATAAAATCCTTTATTGTCGAGAATATTCCTTGCGATATATGCTTTGAGCTCTATACGGATTCTTTTACCAGCTGCTTTCAGACCCGCTCTGTCTGATTTAGTTCCGTTAACTGCGGCAAATTGAACGAACTGATCCAGGAGACCCTGTTTATCAAGATATTTTTCCAGCTCACCTACTTCTTTAAACTTATTGAGAATATCTCTGTTTCTTTCCGTATATTTGATTGCATACCGGTATATAAGACCGGTATTTCTTACTCTGAGAAAGTAACCGGATACTCCAACAGTATCAGCCGGGACAAACTTGTCCGGCATAATACCCCCCCCTCCATAAACAATTCTGCCTTTAGGAGTTTTAAATTTGAGAGAATCAGCAAAATGAATACTGTCAGAAACTTCAAATTCCCCCCTGTTGTATCTGTCGCTAAGGTCTTCATTATATTTATCCACACCATGGTTATAAGGCTTCTGAATTGACCTGCCTGTAGGTGTGTAATATCTGGCAACTGTGAGTCTCATCCCTGAGCCATCAGTGAACATAATCGGTTCCTGGACAAGTCCTTTTCCAAACGAACGACGGCCGATAATGGTACCTCTGTCATTATCCTGAATGGCGCCTGCAAATATTTCGCTGGCAGAGGCACTGAATTCATCAATGAGAACGACAAGATCGAGGTTTTGAAATTCGCCCTTCCCCGTCGCATTAGCATCATCCCGGGGTTGCGTCCTTCCTTTGGTATAAACTATCAGATCACCTTCTTTCAGGAACTGATTAGCCATCTGAATGGCAGCCTCCATAACACCTCCTGAATTTTGCCTGAGATCAAGAACAAGTTTTGTCATTCCTTTCGACTTAAGTTCCCGCATCCCTGTCATAAATTCTTCAAATGTGGTCAATGCAAAAGTGTTCACCTTAATGTACCCAGTAGTACCATTTAACATATATGCCACATCAACACTAAATATAGGAATCTTGTCACGTGTTATTTCAAATGGAAGAAGTTCGTTCTGATTCCTTCTGAGAATTTTAAGTTTTACAGTTGTTCCTCTGGGTCCTTTAAGCAATTTCAATACATCATCTTCGGAGATTTTCTTCCCTGCTACCACAGAATCATTAACGTAAATTATCTTATCCCCGGGTTCCAGGCCGACTTTTTCTGATGGACCGCCAGGTATCGTGCTGATAACCAAAATAGTATCTGTTATCATGCTAAAAGAGATACCTATTCCTTCAAAGTTGCCCTGGAGTGGTTCATTAGCTCTTTTGAAATCTTTTGCCGGAATATATATTGAGTGCGGATCAAGCCTCTTTAGCATTGTAGGTATCGCAGCCTCTTCGAGATCTCTTTTGTTTACAGAATCTACATAGCGTTCTTCAATGATTCTGACGATGCTGCTGAGCTTGTCATTGCTAAATCTTATGCTGGCATTTGCAGGAACATTATTTTTGCCGGGTAAATAGATGCCAATTAGTATTCCGGCAGCCACAGATATTGCAATGAATAAAGGAATCGTAAAAGTTCTTTTTGGATTATTGTAATTCATAAATGTTATTTTCAGGGTCAATATAAACCAGTTCGATGTTTGCACGTTTTAGAAGATCCAGACCGTCGGTTTTGTGATATCTGTTGCAATACACAACTCTTTTTATTCCCGATTGGATTATTAGTTTGGCACACTCCATACATGGAGAAGTGGTGACATATAGTGTTGAATTTTCACTCGAATTGTGTGATTTAGCCACTTTCGTTATTGCATTTGCCTCAGCATGAAGAACATATGGTTTAGTTACATTATTCTCATCCTCACAAACATTTTCAAATCCTGAAGGTGTACCATTATAACCGTCAGAAATAATCATCTTTTCTTTAACAATCAGAGCTCCTACCTGTCGTCTGATGCAATATGAATTACGGGCCCAGATAAGAGCCATTTCAAGGTACCTTTTATCAAAGGCCATTTGTTTTTCGCCATACGGTCTGAGAATATCTTTAACAGCCATTTTCCAGAAAGTTACACTCTGATTTAAAGCGCACAAAGTTAATTAATTTATGATTGTTTTACCAACTAACTTAAGATCGTTGCTTCTTGTTTCATGTTTTGCGTTACACATATTTTTTTTATATTTGATGAGAAGAATAACCTTATATAAAGAAACATGATAAACACAGCTCATCTTCACCCCATGATTGTGCACTTTCCGGTTGCACTTATACTTGTCGGATTTCTTGCTGAGGTCTTATCTTTGGTCTTCAGAAACGAAAAATGTCTTTCCAAAACCGGATTTTATTTGATGGTACTTGGAGCAATTGCAGCTGTTGCAGCCTGGACTACAGGTCAGTTATTTACCGGACATCCTGAAGAGGGAGAGATAGCGCGGGTTTTTGAAAACCATGAAACAGGAGCATTAATAACAATGATAATCATGTTAATAGGTGCCGCATTAAGGATTTTTATATTTATCAAGAAGAAAGAGGAGACTCAATGGAAGTGGGTTGTTTTTGGGTTTTATTTTCTCGGATTTGCGGCTGTGGCATTCACAGCATTTATGGGCGGCAAGATGGTATATGATTTCATGTTATCCCTTTGAATCGTTTCCCGGCTCTTGAAATAGTATTAAATATAGTACCATTTTAAACTAAACTTTTGAATATGAAAAATGTCATTAAACTTGCTTTAATTGTGTCAGCTTTATGTTTGATGTATGGTTGTGCACAAAAACCCGTTAAGACCATTGAAAATCTCAAAGCAGCATTCAACGGTGAATCTACAGCCAGTGCAAAATATGCAGCATTTGCTGAGAAAGCTAAAGCTGAAGGATTCGATACGGTTGCAATAATGTTTACCGCAATTTCAAAAGCTGAAGCTATCCATGCAGGAAACCATCTGAAAGTGCTTGAAAAGCTTGGTGAAAAAATTGAAGGACCAAAGATTGGTACATTTACGGTTCTTTCTACGGCCGAGAATCTGGCTGACGCTGAGAAGGGGGAAACGTATGAAATTCAGGTGATGTATCCCGAATTCATTACGACAGCAAAAGAACAGAAAGCCACTGATGCAGTAAAATCCTTTACCTGGGCAGTTGATACAGAAAAGAAGCATAAGGAATTTTTCAATACAACTCTGGTGGCTTTAAATGCCGGTGGAGAAAAATCCCTGCAGGCCCAGTGGTACGTCTGTCCCGTCTGTGGAAACACCTATGATGGGGCTACAGTTACACCAGCTTGTGATTTCTGCATGACAAAGAAGGATAAATTTATAGTTGCTTAATCACCATTTTAGCTCTTGCTGGTATTGAGAATCTCAGCCAAACGACATTCTCCGAATACCGCCCGGGAAAGATAGAGGCAGCACTTCAGATTGTGAAGAAGAAATAATGAGTGTGGTATAATATTTGTAGTCTGTTTATTTCGTTTTAAGTGTGATTTAAAATAACTATATCTATGAAGAAGGCGGTTTCACTCGTAATATTTTATTCAATATTGCTTAATTTAGCGGGTCAGGGAAAATTCACAGATCCCCGTGATGGTAATGTTTATAGGACAATAATTATAAATAAAATTACCTGGATGGCTGAAAACCTGAGGTACAAACCGAAGGAGGGCGCCAATTATTTTGACAATGATTCCAATAACAAGCTTGGATATGGAATTTTATATGATTGGAAAACAGCTATTAAAGTTTGTCCTGATGGTTGGCGTCTTCCTACAGGGGCTGAATTTCAAGCTCTTGTGAATCGTTTTGAAAAGAAAGAAGAATGGGAAAGTAAAGCATCTGATACAACCTCGTTTGGCATTCAGCTTGGCGGAATGCAGGATTATGAAGGAACATTTACTGAAATGGATGAGAGTGCTTACTTCTGGACTTCAACCGAATACGATAAGGATAATGCAGAATATTTTAGTTATGTGGTCGTCGTTAAAACACCGGTTGTCGATGTCTCCCGCAAAGATGACATTGCAGATATCCACGGAGCAGAAAAAATCAATAGATATTCTGTTCGCTGTATTAAGAAATAAACCTGCATTTATACATTTCTTATAATGTCGTTGATCAGAACCTTCGGTTGTCATAGAATACACAAAACAAGAAGTGCATACTTATTGGTTATTATATTTTGGGTTTTCTTATTTATGGCTGGTTGTGCCACTCAGCATAAATACAAGAAAATAAAAGCAGTCCCCTGCCCATGTGAGACACAGCAGAAACGATGAATACCTGTTGTTAAGCTACTCATGATAAGAGAAATATGGTTTCATGATTGAAAGTCTTGTAACAGTTTCGATTACCGGCCTGTTGGCCGGATTCATGTTCTCAATTCCAATTGCAGGTCCTATAAGCATTCTTATTGCCTCCAATGCATTGAAAGGGAAACTGCGCTACTGCAACTTTGTAAGTCTTGGAGCCTCTATTGCAGATTTTATATATGTGTTTATTGCAGTGTTCGGTTTGACAAAACTTTATTCCTATTACGAACCTGCTGTACCTTATATATATGCAGGAGGTTGTGCGCTTTTTCTTTATCTGGGATATAAGATTTTCAGGACAAGAATTGATATAGAACATCTTGATGAAAAAAGCAGGCTTACTAAAAAGATTGAAAAAAAGGAACAGGGAGGCTTTTATACCGGGTTCATGATTAATGCCCTTAACCCGACTTTGTTTGTCGGAGCTCTTACATCATCTTTTTTCGTAATTACTTTTATTTCATCAATGGGGCTGCATACCGGCGGACTGTCGGTGAATATGGACCAGCAAAAAGATGAAATTGTTACCATTAAGGGCAAAAAAACTGATAACAGTCAAAGTTTAACTATTAAGAAATTTGAAGATTTTCAGGAACGAAAAAGAAAAGAACATCCTCCCGACCAAACCATTTACCCGAAATTCTTTCATCTGATAATTAGTATCTGCTATGCATTTTTTCTTTCAGCAGGTATAATTATCTGGTTATCTCTTATGGCATTTCTTATTGTCCGGTTCCGGCGACGTATCAATGTTAAGGTAATTTCTGCTTTGATCAGAGGTCTGGGAATATTGCTTTGGCTTCTTGGCTTTTACTTTGGCTTCCTGTCTGTTAGAATATTTCTATCACGATAGAACCGTTTTACCTCCTGGCTGCACATACTAGCATCTCTCGATAACTTTTAAAAATCTCTTCCTGATTATTAATAATAAAGTATTTTTGTGCTTATCTTATATATTCAGAATGGTGAATAATAAATCAGCTATTATAATTGGAGCAGGTATCGGTGGAATAGCAACTTCAATCTTTCTGGCAAAAAACGGATATGATGTGAGTATTTATGAAAAGAACAATACTTGCGGGGGACGCTGCGGACAGCTGATCCATGAAGGACACCGGTTCGACTTGGGAGCGACAATGCTTCTTATGCCAGGGGTTTACAGGGAAGTTTTTGAAAGCCTGGGTCTGAATTTTGATGAATTACTTGAGATTAAGCCGCTTGATGATCTTTATAAGCTTTATTTTGATGATGGGGAGGAGATCGTTTTTTCGACCGACGGAGGAAAAATGAAAGAACAGCTTGAGGCAATTGAAGAGGGCAGTTACAGGAAATCTGAAAAGTATATCAATGAAGGATACGATTTTTATAAAATTGCGCATAAGAAACTAATTGGAAGGAATTTCTATAATTTCTTTGAATTTGCCACCCTGAAAAACATGGCTATGCTGATCAGGCTTAAGACCTATCTTACCCATCAGAAATATATTCAAAGATTCTTTAAGAATCCGCATCTTCAAATGGCTTATACGTTCCAGAACATCTATGTAGGACAAAGTCCTTTCGATGCACCTGCTTTTTTCTCAATGATTCCTGCTATTGAACTGATTGAAGGATCTTATTTTCCGAAAGGTGGAATTTTCAGTGTTGTGGAAAAACTTAAATCAGAAGCCATAAAATCAGGAGTGAAATTCTATTTCGATAAAGAGGTATCCGCTATACAGGTCAACCGGATCAAGGCAGAGTCAATCACTTTGACCGACGGTGAAATCATAGATGCAGATCTGATAGTCGCGAATGCAGATCTGCCATATGTATACCGTGAGCTGTTGCCCGATAAAAAAAAATCGAAAAGGCTCGAAAAGAAAAAATATTCTTGTTCAGCAATGGTTTTTCATTGGGGGCTTGACAAGAAGTATCAGCAGCTTGCTCATCATAATGTCTTTTTAAATGATGGATTCCGTACCGGGCTCCGGGTTATCTTCAAAGACAAATCTGCAGATCCCAACCCAAGTTTCTATGTTCACGCACCTGCCCGGACAGACCCAACAGCAGCACCTGATGGGCATGATACTATTTCTGTAATTGTCGGTATAGGTCATCTTGATGAAACCAGGGAACAAGATTGGAACAACCTGAAAAAGATCTCCAGAGAGGCTGTAATCAACAGGTTAAAGAAGGCAGGATTATCGGATTTTGAAGAACATATTATCCATGAAAGATGCTATACTCCCAAAACATGGGAATCTGCCTATCATGTCTCAAAGGGATCAGTTTTTGGCAGTCTCAGCCACAGCCTGTTTCAGATGGGATATTTTCGCCCCCATAACAGGCATAATAATTATAAAAATCTTTACTTTGTAGGTGGAAGTACTCATCCCGGGAATGGGATCCCTTTAGTCCTGTTATCGGCGAAACTTACAGCAGAAAGAGTAATCAAAGAAGAAAAAAGAAGGAAATGAATGCACTGCAGGAAAAATATCTGGAAATCTTCAATTCAATTGATTTTGAACAGATCAAAGATCATCCTAATATCTTAATAGCTGCCAGATTCTGGGATGAAAAAAGATATGCTGCAGCCAGAACCTTTTATAAATTTATGAGGGAAGTGGATGATCTTATAGATAATCATAAGGCAACCAATAAAATTATTTCAACAGACGAAAGGCAGCGTTTCACTCTTTATGTAGAGAACTGGCTGAAAATGATTCTGGATGGGAAAAGTGACAGCCCTTTGCAGCAAGAACTGACCGAAACATTAACGAAATTCCGGATCCCTTCATGGCCCCTGGAAGCTTTTGCCAGATCAATGATCTACGATATAAA
Source organism: uncultured Bacteroidales bacterium (assembly GCA_963813405.1). Lineage (GTDB taxonomy): Bacteria > Bacteroidota > Bacteroidia > Bacteroidales > VadinHA17 > LD21. The sequence goes on along the minus strand of CAWEYU010000004.1, from coordinate 363,750 downwards.
TAATGATGGATTTCCGGATATGGACACATTTATTGAATATTCGGGAGGGGCCTCTGTAGCCCCCGCTGCTATCTTCGTTCATCTTGCTGGTCTGCGTGAACTTGAACACAAGTATTCAGCACCTGCATTTAATGTAAGGGAAGCTGCAACAACCTGTGCCATATTTAGTTATCTGGTTCATATTATTCGCGATTTTCAGAAGGATCAGCTTAATAATCTCAATTATTTTGCAGACGATCTTATTGCAAAATATAGACTGACCAGGACCGACCTTTCGGCAATTGCAAAAGGGGCACTGGTTTCCTCTGGTTTCCGCGGGCTCATGAAAGAATATTATATTCTGGCTGACGAGTACCGTCAGAAAACCTATGATTGCATACGGGCAATCTGGCCCTATCTGGAACCACGTTATCAGTTAAGTCTTGAAATTATTTTTGGTTTATATCTCATGGTGTTCGAAAGAATCGATATTGAGAAGGGTAACTTTACAACTGCAGAGTTGAATCCATTGCCGACCGAAACGAGACAAAAAGTATTTGATACAATCATGAATTCAAGATCAATCAGGATTCTTGTTGTTTGACCTGATAGCGCTGATCAGTATAATTTAAGATTAAAACTATGCTTACCACTTTTTTTCTGCTTGCAGTTTTTGGGATTGCTATGGCTCATCTGGAAGGAGTCGTGGTCGTATACCTGAGAAAAGCCCTCGGGATTCTTGATAATGAATCCAATAAAGTTTCACTTGAAAAATTTCCGAAGCATTATTTATTTATTGAAATGACCAGAGAAGCTGCAACAATTGTAATGCTTATCGTATTAGCTTACCTGGTTGGAGGGTCATGGACTGAAAAGGGCATTTTCTTCTTGTGGACATTTGCATTCTGGGACCTGTTTTATTACCTCTCGCTCTTTATACTGATCAAATGGCCTCCGAAGTTTACAACAATTGATGTGTTGTTCCTTATACCGAAACCATGGATCGCACCTGTATGGTTCCCGATCGGTGTCTCTTCTCTTACTATAATAATTATAGCTGTGCTGGCTTTATTAAGAATTATTTGAATAATTCTTTTGCTTCTGTTGAACAAAAACCTCTTTTATAATATTTATTATAAAGGATAACCAGGTAGTTTAAGCTTTATTTTCAAGTAACTGAAATAAATTGCTTAAGCGAGGTGTATGTTGTTGTATCAATTCTATTTTAAACCAATAGTCATTATTATGAAAAAACCAGTGATTTTTTTAAGTTGCCTGATGTTATTCTTTGCAGGATTGAATCTTTACGGGCAAGGTCCTGCTTCGGAGTACAAAATCGTAAATAAATTCAAGATGCCCGAAACCGGAAGTTGGGATTATCTGACTGTAGATGAGCCTACAGGGCGAGTTTTTGTCTCGCACCAAACAATGGTCGTTGTTCTGGATCTGAAAACCGGGAATGTGCTTGGAACTATTAAGGATACTCCTGGTGTTCATGGTATTGCATTAGCTCCAGAACTTAACAAAGCTTTTATAAGCAACGGAAGGGACTCTTCAGTTACCGTTATCGATCTGAAAACACTGGCGGTCATTACTAAAATCACCGGAACCGGTCAGAATCCTGATGCAATAATGTATGATCAGTTCTCTTCAAAGGTGTTTACTTTTAACGGGAGATCATCAAATTCAACAGTGATTGATGCCAAAACGAATAAGATAGTTGGTACTATTCCTCTGGCCGGGAAGCCAGAATTTCCTGCACCGGACGGGAAAGGTAAAATGTATGTCAATATTGAAGACAAGAGCCTTATTTCGGTTATTAATACAACCACTCTGAAAGTCGAAGCATCATGGTCTATTGCCCCGGGAGATGGTCCGAGCGGCCTTGCATTAGATAATGAAACACATCGCCTGTTCTCAGTTTGCGGTAACAAATTAATGGTAGTGGTTGATGCTGTTAACGGGAAAGTAGTTACTACTCTGCCAATCGGTAGTGGATGTGACGGAGTTAAATTTGATCCGGGTTTAAAACGTGCTTATAGTTCCAACGGTGAAGGAACAGTAACTGTTGTTCAGGAAATTAATAAAGACAGTTACAAGGTTCTGGAAAACATACCGACAATGTCCGGAGCCAGGACCCTTGCAGTTGATAACAGAACGCATCATATTTATTTACCATCAGCTGAGTACGAAGCTGCACCTGCAGCTACAACCGAGAATCCGCGTCCGAGAAGGACCATGAAGGCGGATTCATTTACCTTGTTGGATATAGCATATTTAAAATAGGAATTGGTAGTTTTTATAAGAAAAGGGGCTTTTGAGACGGCCTCTTTTTTATTTATTGAAAAAGAAGGTATTTTTAGAGAAAAGAATTCTGATGGCAAATGCCGGAATAAATACCAATAATAATACAAACAGATTAAAAATTATCTTCCGGTCACTTCAGTACAGGAACTACAGGCTTTTTTTCAGCGGTCAGAGTATTTCACTTATCGGCACCTGGATGCAACGCATTGCCTTGCCATGGCTTGTCTATCATATTACCGGCTCTGTATTTCTTCTGGGATTAGTAGGTTTTGCCGGGCAGATCCCGACATTTATTCTCGCACCCCTTGCCGGAGTACTTTCAGACAGATGGAACAGGTATTACGTTTTAATTGTATCACAGGTAGTTGCAATGATACAGGCGATTATCCTTACCGGGCTATTTTACACCGGGACAATTCAAGTCTGGCATATCGTCGTTCTTAATATGGTTCTTGGTATATTCAATGCTTTTGATGTACCTTCAAGACAAGCACTTGTTATAGATCTGGTTGAAAGGAAAGAAGATCTTGGAAATGCAATTGCTCTGAATTCATTGATGTTTAACGGTGCCAGGCTTATAGGACCACCTCTTGCCGGAGTTTTACTTGCGTCAGCGGGAGAGGGGATCTGTTTTCTGTCAAATGCAATAAGCTATCTGTTTGTCATTGCCTCGCTATTATTTATGAAAGTTCCGCTTCGCAAAAAACTGAAGAGTAAAACTCATATTTTACGAGATATGCAGGAGGGATTTAATTACGCTTTTGGATTTGCCCCTATTAAACACCTTATCCTGCTTCTGGCTATTGTCAGTCTTATGGTTATGCCATATGTTGTCCTGATGCCTGTATTTGCAAAGGAGATATTACATGGGGGTTCAAATACATTTGGATACCTTATGGGAGGTGCAGGTTTTGGAGCACTTCTTGGAGGACTCTACCTGGCTTCACGAAGGACAATTCTGAGAATGAGCAGCCTGGTTCCGATCTCTGCTGCGGTATCGGGGATTGGTCTCATTGCATTTTCATTTTCAAGGTTTTTTCCTCTATCATTGTTTTCAATGATCGTTGCAGGTTCGGGAATGATGCTTCACACTGCTTCAAGCAACACAATACTGCAAACAATAGTTGAAGAAGATAAACGCGGAAGAGTGATGAGCATTTACACTATGGCAATTATGGGAACCGCACCGTTCGGAAGTCTTATGGCAGGCGGTCTGGCAAAAATAATTGGTGCACCAAACACAATTCTGGCAGGCGGAATTGTCTGCATAATCGGAGCACTGTTTTTCTTCAGGAGACTTCCTGACTTGAAGAATTTGGTGCATCCGATCTATGTGAAACTGGGAATTATTCCGGAAGTGATTACCGGTATACAGACTGCTTCAGAACCAACTGTCAAACCATCAGACAATTGAAGATAGCCATATAATTTACATAAATTCAATTTTTTCACGGGTCATGAAAAAACCATACAGAGAATTCCAGGTATTTGTTAAGCCGGCAGGTGCAGACTGCAATCTGCGTTGCAGATATTGCTACTATCTGGAAAAGGCTTCTCTCTATGAGGATATGAAACTCTTAAGGATGTCTGATGAAGTACTTAAAAAATATATCATCGGACTGGTCGAAGCAAGCACTGAAAAGGATATCTTTTTTTCATGGCATGGAGGAGAACCAACTCTGACAGGCTTAAATTTCTTCAGGAAAGCTGTGAAACTGCAGAAGGAATACCAGCCGGCTGGCAGCAGGATCGTAAATGGGATACAAACCAATGCCACACTCCTGAATGATGACTGGTGCAGATTTCTTTCAGATGAAGGATTTTTTGTCGGTATAAGCATTGACGGACCGGAAGAGATGCACGATAAATTCCGGGTTTTTAAAGACAGGAAAGGGTCATTTAAGAAGACGCTTGAGGGATATGACCTTCTGAAGAAACATAATGTGACAACAGAAATACTTACTGTAGTAAGTGCAGCAAATGTTGTTTTTCCCATTGAAGTTTACGGATATATAAAAAATCTCCGATCGGAATATATCACCTTTCTGCCATTGGTGCAAAGAGATACCAGGTCGGATTCCGGTGTAAGTCCTGTTTCAGTGCCTGCAGAAGCATTCGGTACTTTCCTTTCCACAGTATTTGATGAATGGATAGTACACGATATTGGCAGATTAAAAATTCAGATTATTGAAGAGGCGGCCAGAACAGCATTTAACCAGGAGCATACTCTTTGCATTTTTAAAAAAACCTGCGGTGGTGTGCCAGTTGTTGAACATAATGGCGATTTCTATTCCTGCGATCACTTCACTGACAAAGAGCACCTGATAGGTAATATCAATGAAATCTCACTCGCTGAATTGCTTGACAGTGAAAGGCAAAAAAAATTCGGACAGGAAAAGTTGAATAATCTGCCCGAATTTTGTCTTAAATGCGAGGTAAGAGAAATGTGTAATGGCGAATGTCCGAAGAACAGGTTTGTTAATACTCCGGATGGCAAACCCGGGTTAAACTATTTGTGTCCGGGTTACAAGAGGTTCTTCAAACATGTAAAACCGTTCGTGGAAGCAATAGCTCAACTTACTTCAAATTCTGCTTAAAGAAATCGACAGTCCTCTTCCACGCCAGTTTCGCTGCCTGCTCATTATACCTCGTTGGGTTTGTGTCGTTATTAAAGGCATGCTGCGTTCCCGGGTAAGTGAATATCTGATATTTTATACCGGCTTTTTTGAGAGCCTCTTCAAAAGCCGGGATACCGGCATCGATACCAGGATCATTCTCAGCATAATGGGCCATTAAAGGAGCCTTTATCTTTGCAACATCTTCAGCTGACGGCTGTCTTCCATAATATGGAACAGCAGCATTCAGGTCGGAGGAGTTAACTGCTACCTGGTTTGTCATTGCACCTCCCCAGCAAAATCCGGTACATCCTACCTTACCATTTGAGTTAGGATGAGTTTTCAGGTATTTGACTGCGGCAACGAAGTTCCTCGTTGTCTCTTCAGATTTTAACTTACTGAATAATTCCCCGACATTACTTATATCGTCAGGAGTTCCTCCGACAGGAGAAAGAGCATCAGGAGCAAGGGCAAGAAATCCTTCTTTTGCCATTCTCCTGTTTACATCCCTTATGTGTGGCACCAGACCCCTGTTCTCATGAATAACAATTACAGCAGGATACTTTTTGTTTTCTTTAGGTCTTGCCAGGTAAGCTTTAACCTCACCCGAAGCACCCGGGTATTTAATAAATTCGGTCACCAGATCCGGATCAGTTTCCTGAAGTGATGACCATTCTGCTGATGGGATTAAAGCCATTGCGGCAGCAGTACTTCCTGCCACTGCAGTCAGTCTTTTGAAAAACTCACGCCGATCAATACCACCTTTTCTGAATTCACCAAATAGATGTGCAATTTCTTTTTCCATATTATTCAGGTTTAGATTAAAAAAGATAATCCTGTTAATTTCACCCTAAATTTATGAAAAAATTATAAATCACTTGATGCATTTCCGCGAATTCTGAAACTGTAAGTAAGCATTACGATGGGTTTACCGAAAATCGACATCTGATAGCCGTTAACAACTCCATCCTCCACCTTAAAAAATATTGAATATGGATTTTTTCTGCCAAGAACATTATAAACAGTAAAAGTCAAAGATGAGTGACTTAACTTTTTGGCTTTAAGGTTTCCATTCAAAGTAGCCGAAAAATCGACTCTGAGATAATCTGGTATCCGGAATTCATTTCTGTTTGAATAATATACCCGTGACACATTATAAAAATCAAAATATGCTACCGGAAATGTGATGGGGCGTCCTGTATTATATATAAGATTTGAAGTAAAATTCAGCCGTCTCGACATCTTGATATTGGATACAATTTTTAAATCATGAGGTTTGTCGAAATTTGCAGGAAAATATTTTCCCCCGTTAACTTTCTCATCTTCAAATGATCCATCAATCTTAAGTAATGACCTCGAATAAGTATAGCTTATCCAGCCTGTCAGGATCCCCATTTGTTTTTTAACCATTAGCTCAATTCCATATGCTTTCCCTTTACAATTCAATATATCGGTCTCGAGGTGATTATTCATAAGCAGGTCTGCACCACCTTTGTAGTCGAGTATGTTTTTTAATGACTTGTAATAAACTTCAATTGAAGTTTCTATTGCTTTGGTCCTGAAATTTTTATAAATGCCTAATGAATACTGATCACCCCTTTGTGGCTTTATATAACTGTCGCTAAGTTTCCAGATATCAGTTGGTGCCATTGAAGTGGTATTGGAAATCATATTAAGATATTGAAAATTTCTCTGAATCCCTGCTTTAACTGACAGATCAGGTGCAATAATAAGGCGGGAAGATAGTCTGAATTCGAGACCAGGATAGACTTGAATAATTTGTCCCTTTTTGAAATAGATTGTATCGGTAATATTATCGAGAGACCTGGAGGCGTTGGGAAGATATATGGTCTGAGATTCCGGTCCGAAAGAGGTAAAGAGATTAAAACGCAGGCCACCTGAAATCAAAAATATCGGTGAGTATTCAAATTCATCACTGAGGTACAATGATGATTCAAGTCCCTGTTCATCCTCAAGGGATCTTGGCTCTATTTTGGAAAATTTCCCAAAAGGTTTTTGTATACCGGGTGATAATGAATAATCAGTCACACTTAAGCCGAATTCAACTTTGTGTTTTTCTGCCGGGAAGTAAGTGAAATCGGTTTTAAAGATTCTTTGGTTTAGTTTATAGTTCAGAGAATTATATTGTGTTGAGTCTGTTTTTGAATCCAGTTCATATGAATAGTTGCTTAAAATACCGGTTATTTGGGATGAGAGCCTTGAATTAAAGGTATGGTTCCACTTGATGGTAGAAGATAAATTCATGTATTTAATGCCATATTCTCTGTAATAATCAAAATTGTCATTACTTAAATAACCTGAAACGGAAACAGAATTTTTGTGGTTAATATCGAATGTAAATAATCCCTGAAAATCATTAAAATCTGCATTACTTTTCTGGAGACGCATATCTTTCATCAATCCCAGTATCCAATCTGAATATGTTGTTCTTGCGCCAAGAATGAATGAGCTTTTTTTCTTTATTATTGGCGCCTCAACCATTATCCTGCCGGTAAAAGGACTTATTCCTCCGCTGATATTTAGCTTTTCTTTTGAACCCTGTTTAAGAGAAATATCCATAACCGACGATACTCTTCCCCCATACCTGGCCGGGGTACCGCTTTTATAAAGAGTTACATCTTCGACTACGTCAGAATTAAATGCTGAAAAGAAGCCAAAGAAATGTGACGGATTTATTATAGGGGCACCATCCAGCAATATAAGATTCTGGTCAATGCTTCCTCCGCGGATATTAAAACCATTTGATGCTTCTCCTACTGTTTGTACTCCGGGTAATAACAATGAGCTTTTAACAAGGTCAGCTTCTCCCATACCCATTGGAATTTGTTTAATCATTTTCATACTGATCTTTTCAATTCCCATTCTTACATCCTGAACCCTGTTTTCCCTATTGGCAGAAACAAAAACCTCATTAAGCTGTTTTGTACTTTGAACCATTTCTACATCAAGCGCACCGCTGGAATACAACAGAACATTCCTTTTTAATGATTTTAATCCTACCATCCTGTATTCGATCTGATATTGTCCTTTAGGTAATTCCAGAGTATAATATCCGATGGCATTTGAAATTGCACCCAGTTTCAGCTTTTCTACATATACAACTACTCCGGGAAGTGGTTCACCTTTAACCGGATCTTTTATAATGCCGGAGATGGTAGCAAAACCTCCATTTCTTAATGCTGAGGGATTTCCAATTTTAAATATTTTGAATTCTTCATTTATACCCGATTCTTTGTTTTCGGTGGTAAGTTGAAAATATTGAGCTGTATCCGGCGGCGTAGTCTTCTTTTTCAGCTGTTCGTAATATTCTTTGCTGAAATTGGTTTTAATGCGGAACCCCTTTGAAAGAATAAGTTTGTTCTTATCAGTTATAATGAAGAAGTATCCGGTATTTTCAAGAGATTTATCAAACAGACTTGCCAATGAATCATTGTTTGCATGGATATCAAGATATAGACTATCCACCCATTTGTTTGAGTAATAGATTTTTACAGGAATTGTTTTTTCAAGCGTATCAGCAAGCTCTCTAAATAATATACGGCTGAATTGCAGTGATAATTTATTGTCCTGTGCAACCAGCCGGAGTGATATAAACAAAAAAAAGATAATACCTGGAAATTTCTTCATTGCAGATGACTTTCAGATGCTTTAAGCGAATCATAATATTTCACAATTCCAACTAATTGATCTTTCATCGCTTTTTTAGTTCTTATTTGCGATTTATGGAGGAAGTTTTTCATTTCCTGGGAATGATCGCTGAATAACAGTATAAGGTTCTTTTCATTTGTAATTTTATGGTATTTATTTTCCGATAAAATATATCTTACAGAAGAATATTTATATTCATTTAATCCCTGCTTGTTGTAAAGAGTTGAAAGATGTTTAATAATTAATTGTGATGGCCCATCATAAGCTATTTCATAAAAGCCATCTGCCAGTTTGCTTTCTTGCTTCCCATTAAACCGCAGATGCCTGAAATTAATAATGCTGCCATCGACAAACAGAGTGAATCCTTCGATAATATCTTTATTCAGGTTAATCCTTGGGAATTCATTATTTATTATTCTGCTTGTGTCGGTATAAATAAGTTCGTCAAGGTAAGTGTCATACTGCAATTTGATATTTTTATAAAGCCTGTTATTTACATTTAAGGTTCCACTTAGCTGATCCCTGGAATGAAACATTGGAGTTGTCTCGCTTCTGAAAGAATAAGGCAGGCATTCCTTACCATTAATAATATCTTTTGGAGTTGCAATAACCTGGTAGTAAAGTTTGTTGATATAATCGGTCTGGAGAATTGTTAATTGCAGATCATTTTCTTTGATTGTATTTCCAGGGAGATCAATTTTTTGCTGTCCAATGGCTTTTCCAGAAAGAAGAATTGAAAAGATCAAGAGTAACGCGGGGAAAATAAATTTCATCAGTGGTAAGATGTTTTTTAATCCGCCAAATTAATAAATTGTCTATTAGATGGTAAGATTAATTGAATTTTATTTTCATAAAATTTTCTGCTGGCAGATAGTCATGGTATATAAATTGTCTTACTTTTGTTTTTCAAATTAAAGAACCCTACGTGTCAGGAGCAGACTATTTAAAGTTGGTGAATGTTAAAAACAAAGCTAAAAGCAATAATTTCAGTCATATTTGTGGCTACTCTTTGTACCTGTATTGATCCATATTTTCCGAAACTAAATGGTTATCAATCTCTGCTTGTAGTTGAGGGTCTTATTACCAATGAAAACGTTCCATACGAAATCAAATTGTCGAAGTCAAGGCAAAGTAAAGACTTGATAGGAGAGATGGTATCGGATGCAATTGTTTCAGTAACAGATGAAAGTGGGAAGCAATCCATGTTTAAGAATATTGGGGAAGGAATATACAGATCAGATAACACTGTTTTCAGGGGATCAGTCGGGAAAACCTATGTTCTGGATATAGTTACCAGAGATGGTAAGGAATATAAGTCGGATCCGGGCATTATGTTGCCGGTTCCCGAAATCGACACTCTTTATTATGAAAAGGAGGTTGGATTTACCAACAACCAGAGTGAAACACATACAGGAATAACTGTGTATCTTGATTCCAAACCGGGAGATGAAAGCAATAAATACTACAGATGGGAATTTGATGAGACATGGAAATTCAAAGTGCCTAATCCTCAAAAATTCAGTTATATAAACGACTCAACTGTCCTGCCAATTACATATTTTAAAGAATTTTGCTGGAAGAATCAAAAGTCATCTGAAATATTAATCAGTTCAACTTCGCCGGGTGAAGCAAATTCTATAAAAAGAGAAGCGCTTTGTTTTATTACCCCTGATAAAACGGACCGCCTTACGGTGCAGTATAGTATCCTGGTAAAGCAATATTCAATATCAAAAGAAGAGTATAACTTCTGGAGCAATCTGAAAAAAGTGAGTGAAAATAGTGGAGATATATTTGGTTCACAACCTTTTCCGGTGACCAGCAATATACATAACATTAATAATGCAGGGGAGCAGGTTTTAGGCTTTTTCCAGGTTTCAGCTGTAAATCAAAAAAGGAAGTACATAACATTCATGGAGCTGAAAGCTCTGGATCTTCCATTTTTTCATTATGATTGTAAAAGATATGAGACATCTCCATCAGACTATTGTCGTGGTGTAAATTTTTGTATGCCGCCCACATGGGATGAACTATATACTATGTGGACTGACAAAGGCTATACTTTTATAGAGGCTTTATTCGTTCCGGAAACACAAAAATTACTCAAACTTGTATTTGCTCCCGGAATTTGTGGAAATTGCGAACTGACTGGCACACTTGTGAAACCTGATTTCTGGGTCGACTTAAATTAGTCTGAATAATTTTATGGAAAATATTAGATATCGCATCCTGCAAAGTTTATTTTCATTTTTATTTATTTTATTGAACTGTACAGTATTCAGTCAAAGTTCTGATAATTATATCGATACATTAAAGCTTTCTGACTGTCAGGAAAAGATTTCTATTCATACTGACCGTGATATTTACATCACCGGGGAACAGGTATGGGTGAAAGTGTATAAAATGAACAGACTTACCGGTGCTCCGGGTGACTTAAGTAAAGTAGTTTATCTTGAGTTACTTGATAATTCAAATAATACTGTTTCCCAGGTAAAAACATTGGTTTCCGGAACCTCTGGATCAACGATGTTAAGACTTTCTGATACTTTGAGCTCTGGTAACTACCTGATCCGGGCCTATACGAAATGGATGACTAATTATTCTGCAGACCTTTTTTATTATAAGACCATTACCATCATTAATCCGTTCAAAAATATAGATCGTCTGATAATTTCTTCAGCAGGGCAGAATAATAAAGCTATTTTATCACAGATAGGAAATCAACCTGCAGCAAAGTTACCCGCCAATGAAAATGAAAACCAGATTAATATTAAAGCTACACCTCAAAAGAATGAGTATCAGGCACGGGAAAAAGTTATGGTCGATATTTCGGTCACAGATCTTGCTGGTAATCCCGTTGAAGCGGATTTGTCTGTTTCTGTTGTAAAACCTGTTCTGCTCTACGGGGAGAATATGAGTCATGAGGGGAATACGGAAACTTTAAATGAAGCTATCAAATCGGTTAATGTTAATCTGCCGGAAATCGAAGCGCCATTATTATCGGGGATAATTAAAAGCTCCAAAACCAATGAACCGCTGAAGAATATAGACTTGTCTCTTTCTTTCGTCGGGAAATCTGCCAGATGTCAGTTTGTTAAAACAAACGATAAAGGTGAGTTTAATTTTGTACTGAGAGACCAGCTGGATTTGAGTGATCTGGTTATTCAGCCATTGTCCCCGGAAATGTCAGAGAGTTATGTAGAGCTAAATCAGCCGTTCAGTACAATCTTTAATGGGACCAGGCCCCGATCATTTTATCTCGACAGCAGCAGGATTGAAAGAATTAATAATGCCGTTATCAGCATGCAGGTTAACAATATTTATGAGCCATTCCGGCAAAGGATTCATGCAATGCCAGTGAGTGGTAAAGCAAGAGACTTTTATGGCGAACCTGACCGAAGAATTTTAATGTCGGATTATATTGAACTGCGAGATGTTAGAGAGATTGTGAAAGAGATTCTCCCTGAAATAAATGTAGTTAGAAGAAACAAAAAATATAGTTTTAAAATTACAAACAATTATCCCTTCCAGCCATTTGAAAATCAGGCATTAATACTTGTCGACGGCGTTCCGGTATATGATATTGAAAATCTACTGAGTGTCAATTCAAAGGACCTTGAACGAATAGATATTATAAACCGACGATATTATTTTTCGGATTATATTTTTGACGGGATCCTGAGTTTTATTACGAAGAAAGGCGATATGAGCGCTTTTGAATCTGATAAATTTGTATACCGACAGATATTTGAAGGATATAACCCGGAATTGGATTTTTATTCTCCGGATTACGACATAGATTCATTAAGGGTGAGCCATATCCCGGATTTTCGCAATACTCTTTTCTGGAAACCAGATTTAAAATCAGCTGCAGAGGGCAAAACATCAGTAGAGTTTTTTACCTCCGATGAAGCAGGTATTTATACAATTATTGTGAAGGGGATAACAACATCCGGTAAAAAAGGACTTTACTCCTTCCCGCTCAATGTAAAAGGATCTGTATCCATTCCTAAATAGTCTTTCACATAGAAGGCAAGTTCTTCCCGTGAGCAGATTCCGGACTCTATTACTGAATTAACGGACCCGATGTAACAGCCCCATAGACGATCAGCAACATTATTTTTATATTCTGATAAGTTTTCAGTTTTAGCACTTTGTGGTTGTAATATCTCCGGCGGAGTTGAATAATCATAGATACCACGTTTCGTTTTTATCCCCAGGAAGTTCAGGTTTACCAGTTCTTCCAGCTTTTGAAAAAGTGACTCGTAGAATACTTTGTTAATGCAATTATGAGTGTACGACCTGATAGAAGATAGCATCACATCGATCCCTACATGATCAAAGAATTCAAATACTCCTATCGGGAAAAATCGTTGTTTTACAATCTCATCGATCTCCTTAAAGGATAGTTTGCCTTCACAGATAACATTAAAAGCATCAGCCTGAAAATCAACCAGTAACCGGTTCAGTATAAAAGCATTTGAGTCATTCTGGTGAAACGGTCTTTTCTTGATTTTTATCAGGAACTGATTCAGAGATTCTTTGGTTTCAAGAGATGTTTGTGATCCGGAAATCATTTCTACAGTGTTTTTCATTGTCACGGGAAAGAAAAAGTGCAGACCTGCAATACGCTTAGGCCTTATTCCGGTTGAGAATATTTGTGAAGGTGTATATGATGATGAGTTACTGGTGAAAATGCACGATTCATTAACAGCTTTATTAAGAGATTCAAACAGAAGTTTCTTGCTGTCAATATCTTCTGAGATGGCTTCAATTATCAGATCGCAATCTTCCAGATCTTTGATACTGGCCGTGATTTTGGTATTGTCTGACTTTAATGCATATTCCTGTTCATTTAATACTCCGCATTGAAACTGAAGCCTCAGTTTTTTCAGGAATGTTTTCCTTGCCTTTTCTGTTTCAGTTTCTGAACTGCAAAGCCAGATGAGGTTGAAATCGAAGCCATTCAGATAAAGGAAGATTGATGAACCCATCTTACCTTCTCCGACCACCCCTATTTTTTTTATAACTTTAGTCACTCCAAACTTTAGTTCACTTTAAGTACTTCTATTTAACTCAAGTTGCTGATTATTATTTAAGTTCAAATATATTCCATTCTCATTAGATATCTTCTGAACCCATCCCCCCATCCCCCTTCCCTTAAGGTTAAGGGAAGGGGGTGTAAACCAATGATTATTAATTAGATCTCCCTTCCCTTATGCTTAAGGGAAGGGTTGGGGATGGGTTAAGAAATATTTAAGGGAAGGGAATATCATAGTCCAAATTATAATAAATTTTAAAACCGGCAACTTAGGTTATTTAAATTTTAAAGTAAACCCTGCTTGCATAAACTTACTCACCTCCGTCACAAAACTCAGAACAAGATCCCCGCTCACAAACGGCTCTTCGCGCATTAATTTATCGAGACATATAAATACCATCGGAGGTCCTGCATAACCCATACTGGACATTTTTGTGTAAAGAGTCTCTTTTGCTACCCCAAGTGCTGCACACTCTTCGATCACCATTTCTGCGATATGTTTTGAAGGGAAGTTTACCTGGAAGTACTTAAGCCTGGAGAGGTCTGCCGGATATATTTCGAGCATACGTTTGAGACCGTTAAAGAAAATGGTGCCGTCATGTTCATGAAAATTATTTCTTAACTCATTCTGAAACATTTGGGACAGATGATGTAATCCCTTCTCAAACTCCTCCCTTGGATTCATAAAGTATGCAGGCCGCTTGTTCTTCATGGCACTCGGCTTCTTCCCTCCTGCAGATTCAATATATACATTTTCGATATATAATCCGCCTTTTCCCGGAGTATCGGCCTGAAGGACAATTGCTCCTGCACCATCAGAAAGAAAATACCGAAGGAACAATTCCTCTTTCTTTACTATCGGTTGATTATAATATTCTGCGCGAAGTTCGGATGATGAAATACCTGATGAAATGACAAGTGCATTTTTATACCTGCCGCTTTTTATAAAGTCAAATGCAACCAGCAATGCTTTGTATGCAGAGGTACAATTGGCATGAATGGAGATTTCGCCGCATCTCTCTATACCCAACGCTTCCTGGATCCTTACCGAGGCAGTGGGCATCTGATTCTGGTGGGCACTTCCATAAGCTATGAATTCGATTTCACTTGCCGGAATATTTGCCATTTTCAGTGCCTTTTCAGCAGCCTTAAATGACATTGAAACGTTGTCTTCAGTAAACTCCCTGGTGACCGGATCAATGGCATAATAATAATTTTCCACTTCAAGCATTTCTTTCATCATCAGCTTCATCCGCTGAAGCCATTCCCTTATTTTTTTTGGTGCCTCAGTCAGTTCACCCAGGTAATGATCTACATTATCAATAGAGATAGGTGATCCGGGCAGAAAACTTCCTGATCCCGTAATTTTCACTTCGTTGTTTCTGGCATTATCCATATATTGTCTTTTACCTGCTGATAATATCTCTGGCTAGTTTCACAGTCTCGCTGATCAATACTTTCCTGTCAACTATTTTATGGATTATTCCCCACTTATAGGCCTCTTCAGCCGAAAAATTCCTTCCCCCAATAATGATCTCCATCGCTTTTGCCTGTCCTGCAATTGCAGGAAGTTTAACTGTACCACCACATCCCGGCATTAATCCGAAAGAGGTTTCAGGAAAACCGAGAACAGCTCCTTCAGCACAGATCCTGAATTTGCAGAATAATGCAAGTTCCATTGCAGATCCAAAGCATGCTCCTCTGATAGCTGCAAAGGAGGGTATCCGCAGTTGTTCGAAAAAAAGAAAACTCCGGGTGTTTTCTTCAAGGAATGATGGAAGTTCATTCGGATAATCAGAAGGCAAGTTCTCAACTATCCTTTTTCTGAGTTCAGAAGGGTCAGCACCGGCGGAGAAATGTCTGCCACTACCGTAAATAATAATGGCCTTAACAGAAGACTGTGCAACTATTCTTGAGGTGATAATGCTCAGCTCATCAAAAAAAAGTCGAGTCATTGTATTTGCCGGAGGCTGATTAAGAATCAGGTGGCCAATTTCATTTTCAGTTTTCCAGGTAATTGTCTTCAGCATCTAGAAGCAGATTATTGTCATTCCAGCTATAAGATTTTTTGAATGTGATATGGAGCAAAGTATCTTTTTTATTCCGGCAACCTCAATCGTATTAAACAATTGATCCCCAAGTATTACCTCTGGTTTTCCGGAATCATTATTCAGTATTTCAATTTCACTCATGCTCCCGGGCTTGTTCAGGTAGTTGCAGATTGCTTTTTTAATCAGATATCTTCCTGCCAGGCTTCTTGCATCCTTCGGGAAGGAGAATGCAAGCATTTCTCTTTTTGAAAATAAAGATTCTGGTTTGCAGCATTCATAAAGAGAAAAGAAATCTTCCCTTCTAATTGTCTCAACATATTTGCTGTATGCATGTTTTTGCTTCATTCAGTTCCTATTGTTTATCCTGCATTCTCTTCAGTACCAGTGAGCAGAACAATTTAGTCTCCTCTTTGAGGGCATTTTCAAATGATAAATTTCGGGAGTTATGAATAGATTTCATTACAGAATGTATCACATCTATCTCTCTGTCTGAAGTCATCCTTTCCAGCAGACTTAATGAAAAGGCCTTTAGTTCTTTTACCGGAACAACATAATCAACTAATTTCAGATGGAGAGCTTTTTGTGAATTTACTATTTCACTTGTAAGAATTATTTCAGCGGATTTTCCTTCACCTAAAAGCTTTGTAAGCATTACGGTGCCACCAAGACCCGGCATAATGCCATGATTTGCCTCGGGAAATGAAAACAATGCGTTTTCACTGCAGATACGTATATGACAGGCAAGAGCAATCTCAAAACCCGCTCCAAAACAAACTCCTCTGATGGCAGCAATCACAGGGATATTCATGTTCCCGATAATAGTAACAAGATCTTTACCTTCTGACATTTTTTTGTTCAGAAAAACTTCATCCTGAGCCAAAAGCTGCAGCTTATCAAGGTTTGCACCTGCAGAAAAATGACGTCCGGTGCCGTTAATTATTATCCCCTTTAAAGAGCTATCATTTAATATCTCTTTTATTTGATCTTTACCAATAAATTCAGGTTCATCGATGAAATTCTCAGGGGGATTATTAAGTGATAAAATGCCAATTTCTCCGGTTTTTTCCCAGGTATAGTTTTTTTGATCTTTCATCATCATTTCAGTTTATTCAGAAGATCCTCCGGGATATCGAGTGTGTGTTTTTCCTTATCTCGCAGCAGTGTTTTTATTATAGCTGAACAGGATTTTACCTTTGAATCGCCAAAATACATTTTTTGATAGAAAACAAGATAGGGTGCCTCTTTCTCTACTTTTGTACGTATCAGGAGCTCATCAAATAATTTTGCTTCATTGCTATACCTTGCTTTTATCTCTGTTACTACCAGAAATAATTTATTATCGCGGAAGTAGTCTGTCAGATCAAGCTGCCGGAAAATTTCCCAACGTGCCTGTTCAAAGTAGTTGAGGTACACGGCATTATTGACATGACCATAAGAATCAAGTTCATATCCGCGTACATTGAGTTTATAATTAAACATTGCTGTTTTTTATTATGAGTTCATTAATTTTGCATCCCAATCTCCATTAACATGACAAAAATATAGTTTTCGTCCGTATTATCTATATAGAGTGACCATGATGATAAGAAAAAGTGATAGTAAATGATATTGCAATTAGATTTAGAAAAGTTCTTACTTTTGAGACTTCCTTCATGAATTTAGTAAAATGGATAAAAAAGTAGTAGTAACAGGAATTAATGTAATAACATCTCTGGGGCTTGATTTGAAGACAAACTGGGAAAATATGATTTCCGGGAAGAACGGTGTAAAGCAAATTACTTTGTTTGATCCGGAAGGCTTACAGACCCGGATCGCCGCGCAGTTGCCTGATACATTTGAAGAATATGCCAGTAATTACATTAAGAAAAGAATGGCAGATCAGACTACAAGGGTAACTAAAATGTGCTATGTATGTGCAAGAGATGCTGTACTTAGTGCAGCTATTGATTTTGAGTTGCTTGACAAAACCAGATGTGCCGTGATTCTGGGTGTTGTAAGTACGGCCAATACAAGCACAGAAAAGGGAACCACTTCAAAGAACAGGGTGCTTAAGAGCATGAATAATTCAATGTCTGCATGGATATCGCTCGATTATAAGCTGCTGGGACCTAATTTTACAGTTGCGTCTGCCTGCGCTTCATCGGCATATGCAATAGGTATAGCTTTTGACATGATACGAAATGGCTTTGCAGACATAATAATTACCGGTGGGGCTGATTCGGCAATTAACAGGGAGGAAATTGAAGGATTCAACGAACTGTATGCACTTTCGGTTAACGGCGACCCTGAAAAAGCATGTCGTCCATTCTCAAGAGACAGAGATGGATTTGTGATAGGGGAAGGCGCCGGTATTATGATTCTTGAATCTGAAGAGTCGGCCCTGCGAAGAAATGCTAAAATATATGCCGAGCTTGCAGGATATGCACTGACAAGCGAAGCATACAACATCATGGCACCTATGAAGGATGGTGAAGGTATAATGCTGACAATTGAGAAAGCTCTTAAAAATGCAAAAGTACAACCTGATGAGGTAGATTACATTAATGCGCATGGTACTTCTACTACTCTGAATGATAAGTATGAAACCATGGCTATAAAAAAAGTATTTGGTAACCGTGCTTTAAAGATTCCGGTTTCATCAACAAAATCAATGATCGGACATACGATTGGTGCTGCAGGAGCAATTGAAGGAGTTGTAACCATTATGAGTATCATTAATGGTTTTGTAACACCTACTATTCACTACGATTTTCCCGATCCTGAACTTGACCTGGATTACGTTCCAAATATTGGCAGAAAACATGACGTTAAAACCGCCATTTCGAACTCTTTTGCTTTCGGAGGGCACAATGCATCATTGGTTTTAAAAAAATATTCTTAAATTTCGGCAGGAATTTTTCAGATCTTTATAATAATAATATTGTATCAAATGGGGAAAATTACAGAAAATACAAGAGAAGAGGTAAAAAATATTGTATATAATTTCTTTTCTGAAGAATGCGAAGTTGACATCAACCAGATCAGTGAAACCACGAATATCATTTCTGACATTGAGGGTGATTCTCTTATGTTTCTCGAACTGATTGAAATATTTAAGAAGAAATATGATCTTAATATTGAATTAAAAACAATTGCAAAATATATTGTTAAGCACCCTGTTGAAACAATCGGACAATTGATTGATACTCAAATGCTGATGATTGTGCATGAAAATAAGATCGTGGAGCTTGCATAATAACATTCCGGAACTTAAGGAGAATGAAAGAAGTTGTTGGGTGCGGAATTGATATTGAAGAAATCATCAGATTCAGATCCAAGATACCTTCCCGGGAGAGCAATAAGGGTTTTTCTGACCTGGTATATACTCCTTCAGAGATTAACGTTAATCTTAATATCATCCCCGGACTTACCTTTCCATTATGTTTTTCATGTAAAGAGGCGTTTTTTAAAGCTTTTGGTGTAAGCTGGACTAATAGTAAAATTTCATGGAAGGATATTGAATTACTCTTTAAGACCACGAAAGACCTTCAAAAATACTCTATCAGATTAACTGGCTATGCACAGGAACTGTTTCATGAAAAAAAATGTCGTAGCATCGAATCTTCTTTAGAATATACAGATACTTACGTTATTTTTCAGGTTGTTTTACTCTCCTAATCCATGTAACCTTGAAAGCCAGTATCATATTCCCGGCATTTGTAAGTGAATATATGGGGTCAGAAGAGCAGCTGCTGGCTCTCTTTGACAATAATTTTATTGATTTGCTTGAAAATGCATCAAATTTTCTGGAGACAGATCTTACCGGATTCGATTTTCAAAAAAATAATTTTCTGAACGATGAATTAAAATCACAGTACATCAGTTATTTGTTCAGCTGTTCTGTGGCCGATATTCTGAAAACAAAAAAAGTCAATTCTTCCTTCGTTTCGGGCTATAGTATGGGCATTTATGCCGCCCTGTACTATTGCGGATCAGTATCTTTTAACGATGGACTGTCAATGGTGAGAGGCGCATGGGATGTAATATCAGCTGCGGCGGGAGATGGCTCATACGGTATGGGAATGATCATAGGGTTAGAAGAATCAGACCTCCTGAAGTTGATTGGTAATGCACCTGATGTTGAAATATGCAACCAGAATAATAAGCATACATTCATAATTTCAGGATCGCTCAATGGAGTGAAAAGTGTTTTGACATCTGCTGCAAACGAAGGAGCCATGAGGGCAAATGCAATCGCAGTATCAAAGCCTTATCATTCGCAATTCCTTATTGGCACTGCTCCTGAGTTTATGCGGCTGATTGAGAAAATATCTTTCAGACCACCGCTTTTTAAATATATCTCTGCAATAGATCAGAAAATAATTGAAACACATGATGACCTCAGGAATGAAGTTATCAGGAATCTCAGCTCCAGAATGAACTGGCTTAAAACTATGAGCTTTTTAACAGGTCAGGGGACAGAAATTTTTTTTGAATGTGGCGCGGGTGACGGTCTTACCCGAAATGCAAGATTTATTGAAGGAAGTTTTAAATCATTTTCTGTGGCCAAATTTGACAAATTCCTGGAAACTGTCAAAGGATAAAATTATTTTTCAGATAATATCCTTTCCTATCTTTATTTTCCAGAGATTCCCGACATTTTCATAAAACTTTTCAAGGGGTAATTTCGTTTTCAGGACGCAATTGAAAAAGTTATATTTTGAAAGATCAAAATCGATTATATCATTCTGTATCTCTTTATAGAAGATTGTTCCGGGCATTGGAGTCAGAATAGTGTATCCGGCATACACCACTTTATGCGAACCGGCATAATCAGCCAGTGCCTTGAAATCATCCTGAAGGTAATCACTCGGAATGATATAATTTCCCCTGAGCATAATATGGTTTCGATGAAAAATTTCAATAGCTTCTTCAATATATTTTGCAGATGACTTCTTGTTATAATTTTTCAATTCCTCTTCACGGAATGATTCAAAGCCACAAATGACCACCTTGAGACCTCCTTCTGCCAGCTTTTCGATAAGGTCAGGATGCCTGACTGCAGTATCAAAACGGATATCCATAATGAAGGTTTTCTTAATTCCTTCCTCTTTTATTCTGTCAAAAAGGGAATGAATAAAACCAATTTCAACTATGGTATTGGCATCCGCAAACCTTACAACACTATAATCGTCAAGCTGTTTTAGCTCATCAATAATGGACTCTACTTTACGGACATAATATTTTTTATCATGCTGGGGCCAGATTGAGCAGAATATACACTCGTAAGGACAGCCAAGCGATGTGAACAGATATGTAGCAGGCTTCGTGTCACCACCTGCCTTATAGGTCGACAACCAGGGTTTTAGGTGATTCCGGTCGGGCATAATGAAGTTCTCTTTTGCTGCATCCCATTTCGAAGAAACAGCCGGCGAGCGTTTGTGTCCGTTTTTAGTATTGAGGATAATGCCCTCAATGTTCTCATAAGCCAATCTTTTCTCATGTGCAATAACAACGTCACGGAATATCCCTGCTGAATGGCCGGGACATAAAATGTCAACAGATGGATCTGTAAAATCATCGGTACAAATAGTAACATGAAGCCCTCCGGCGACAGTGAGGATTTTCGGATTATATTTTTTTGCAGTTCGAAAAATCTCTATTCCATAGTTGAATTCCGATGCTATAAATGTGACTCCTATAATATCAGGTTTGTGTTCGTTCAGAAATGATAAGACCAGTTCATTTAATCCCGGAGCGTCAGGATGAAGATCATATTCTCCCTTCAGATCTATAACTGTAACATCAAAATCTTTTACTGCAGCAGCAATAGTCAAAAGTCCGAGGGGAGGCCCGATAAGTTTTCTGTGAATGAATTGTTTTGCATCTTCAGGCGCGTATTCAAGAATTTTATTTTCCGGAGAGCGGGGAGGATTAATAAGTAAAATTTTCATCCAGTAGAATTATTTTCTGAGCAGTAAATATATAAAATGTCCGGAGTATTTATATGCCTACCTATAGGCGAGGATAAAAATCATATCGCAATAAAATAAATCTTCAGGTTGATTATGTAAATTTGGCGATATGAAAAAAGTTCTTCTCATAAACACCAATACTGAAACACAACCCTATCCTGTTCCCCCTATTGGTTTGTGTCTTCTTGCCGCACAGATTGAAAACAAATACACTGTAAAGGTATTTGACGGAACATTTGGTACCACTGAAGTTCTTTGCAACCTTGTTGAGGAGTTTAATCCTGATTATATTGGCTTTGGCATCAGGAATATAGATAACATGGTATTTGAAAATCCCATGGTTTATTTCAATAGGATAAAGGCAGACTTCACTGAGCCTTTGAGAAAAATATCAAACGCAATATTCATACTTGGAGGAAGTGGATTCAGTATCTACCCTGAAGCCATCCTGGAGTACCTTGGAATAAATATTGGCATCGTAGGTGAAGCTAATGAGAGCTTCCCAATACTTCTTGAACATCTTGATAATAAGATGGATCTGGCCGATTTGCCAAATGTTGCTATACACGGCTACAAAACCCGTACAGCAACTCCCGTTAAACCTGCAGAAATATTAAGTCTGCCTTTTGCCGATGTTGACCGTTTTATCTCTTTTGATCCGTACAGATCAAGAGGTTCGTACCCGGTGCAGACAAAAAGAGGTTGTTCACATAAATGTATATATTGCACATATCCACTTATTGAAGGCCACAATTATAAGATACGTGATGCGAAAAATGTTGCTGATGAGATCGAACAGGCTTACCATCGTCTTGGGGATGTTACTTTTGAGTTTGTCGATTCCACTTTTAATGATCCTGCAGGTCATGCAGAAAACATCTGTCGTGAAATTATAAAAAAAGAGATCCGGCCCAGATTACGGACAATGGGGATTAATCCGAGGAATTCGAGCAAAGAGTTATTCGATCTGATGATAAGAGCTGGCTTTTCGCAGATCGATTGCACACCTGACAGTGCATCACCAAAAATGTTAAAGAATATAAAAAAGAATTTTACACTTGGGCAGTTAATCAAGACGGCTAAACTGATCAGTGATAATAACCTGCCTACTATGTGGTTTTTCCTGTTCGGCGGACCTGGAGAAAATGAGCAGACTTTTGGAGAGACTTTCGATTTTATCGACAACTATATTAATCCTGAAGATATGGTACACATGACGACAGGATTGAGGATCTACCCCGGAACAACATTACATAAAGTTGCAATTAAAGAGAGGGTCATAAGCGCCGAAGATAACCTTCTTACGCCTGTATATTATGTATCTCCGGAACTTGGAATAGATAAACTGGCAGCTATGATAAAGGATGCAGCCGGGAAACGTCATTTCTGCGTTCCCTCTTACGAAACAACACCTCCCAGGGAGATGTTGATTCAGGCAATGGATCTGCAATCGAAGATGGACGTAAAAGAGCCCATGTTCCGCACCCTGCTCAGGTTAAGGAAAACGATGAGAGCTGTAAATTAACTCAGCGAAACAAAAGTTTTTGGCGCCAGAGTCTGATCAAAACGCCAGGTGGTAGCAACGCAATCAACTACTTTAAACACAGCCATAGGTGCATAACCGGCAGCATCAATCCATGGTTTCATGAAAGGACGTGACGCAACGATCTCCTTCTTAAGATCCATATCTTCATCGAGTTCAACAACTCTTCCGCTTACCCTTATTGATGATTTTTCCTGAGAAAAACACAATTCAACTTTAGGATTTGCTTTGAGTTGCTTGTAAACGTCGCGGAACTTGGCGGTAGTGAAGCTGATTCCGGTTTCATCGGCTTTATGAAGGAAAATGCCTCTTACATGTGGCGTGTCACCTTCGGTTGTTGCCAGCCAGAAAATCTTACAGTCATTCAGATACTTTAAAATTTCATTCTTGTCCATTGTAATCTTATTTTAGTTATTCAAAAGATCTTTTAACAGCTAACAAACATACAATATATTTATAAAATCTCCATTAAAATATTTTTGCCTGCTATTTCACCGGTCATTAAAAAAGATGATTCAATAATTGTCTCATACTCAAATATCTGGCATGATATTTGTGGTTAGCCAGATTGAGTCTAACCGTTAACCTATGAAAGAAATTAAGGCTTTTGCGATCCTTATTTTTGTAATTTTCGTTCCCTCAGCCTATTCACAAGAGCTTTCAACCGGATTCTTCAGTGGAATAAATTTTTCTGATATCCATGGCAACGATATTTCGGGAAAATGGAAGTTTAAACCAGGACCAGCTACAGGTATAAATGTAAACTATTCATTCAACGGAATATTTGGAGTTCAGACAGGCTTAAATTATTCCGTAATAAATTATGAACATAAATCTTACCCTAACGGGAGCATCTGGATAGATTATTCCGGTTCAGGTTCATATTATCCCTACCAATCTTTTGAGATGATGAACTTCAGCTATTTCACACTCCCTGCACAGTTGAAGATCTCAATTCCTTCAAAACCACAACTTGATCTTTCTGCCGGGATGTTTTATTCATTTCTCCTTGGTTATGGTCCGAGCTATGAAAATGTAACCAAACCAGCTGAAAATGATTATGGATATATTTATTCTGTAGGGCTTTCTTATCCATTGAAGGATAATCTGAAGGTATCATTAAATACAAATTACTTAACCGGACGTAAAAATATTTATAAAAGCCTGAATTTGAAGAATGGTTCCATGGACTTTATGATCGGAATAACGTATAATGGTTTTCTAAAGAATAGGGAAAAAATAGGAAAACCTGTCCGGGATTCAGTTAATCCGAAGGTCTATGTAGTTTACTTTGGCGGGATAAGCCTGTTGTGGAATTCCGGGAAAGAAGATCATGGAAGGTATTCTTCAAATTTCAGCCCTTCACTTGGATTTTTGCTGAACCTTCAGTGGTCACCAAAATCATCATTTCAAACCGGGTTGTCGTTTGAACGGACGGGGTATTCTTTAAAAGATTCAAGCAATGTGTTTTACGGATATATTGACAATGGTGCAAGGTATTATGTCGATACAAGGATGACAATAGATTATATTGTATTGCCCGCTATAGTCAATTTCACTATTGGCAGATCTGGAAGGTTCTTTTTCAACACCGGTCCCTATTTAGGTGTAAAACTGAATGCAAAGTGCACCGGTGAAGCCTATCATGCATTACAAACCAACAATCAATACACGTATGAAAAGACTACAGTATATGATGATATGGAGGGAGCAATTAAAAATTGTGATTTCGGATGGATATTTGGAGGTGGCGTGACAGTTCCGTTTTCAAACAAAATGGCGGTTGATCTTGGATTGCAGTATAAAGCCGGCATGATCAACGTATTCAATAAGCAATTTTTTACAGAGTCTGCCCGAACTGAAAATACTATCAGGAATGGTGTATTGTCGCTTCGGATAGGATTAAGAGTTCCGGCTTTAAAACGTTCTGGAATCGAGTAATTAATTTGAACAGTGTACTAAATACAAATGATTAAATGAACCGACCTGAGGGAGCCCTGCGAATCCAGATGCCCGGATATTTTTATCTAATATTGATTCTGGTTGTTTTATTATCATGTGACAGATATCCTGATCCATCAATTAAGACTCTTAAGCAATATTCATTCAGGTTTGAAAATCAGTCGGGTCAGAAATATTTTGCAGGGGAAGCTTTTAATGATACAATAAAATATAAAGTAACCAATGCATCGTCAAAGGGATATGATCCTCTAAAAGTGGTTTTTAAAGTTTTTTCAGGTGGGGGCACTATTTCTGTCGATTCAGGTTACACCGACCAGAAAGGAACAGTTACTACAAACTGGAAGCTGGGAACGCAGTCGTTCGAGCAGGTTTTAAGAGCATCTTCCTATGACATCTCCGGGAAATATCTGACATCTACCGATTTAACTGCCTATGGTTTCAGAACAAACACCTGGGATACTTTTTCAGGATATCCTGAAAGTGACATAACAGGTATGGTTGCTGATACAGTTCGTGGCTACACATTAATGATTACCAACAGTCATTTGTACAGGCAGGGAGAGAGATATTATATCTGGGAAGAAATTATTCATCCGAATCTTGTTTCTCCAAGGACAATTGAGATTGACAAAGATGGAGTTGTATATATCAGTACCTGGAAGGGCGAAATTGTAAAAAGTACCGATCAGGGAGTATCCTGGAGCTATTGCACCAAGCCTTACGCAGATAATCCGTATTATATCTTTATGTACGTTTCGAACGATAATTATATCTGGGTCGCTAAATTTAATTATCCCACACTGTTTTCAAAGGATGGAGGTAAGACCTGGAATACAGCAGGAAGTGCGTTGAATTCTACCAGCATTGGTGACGTTTTCAGGTTAAAAAACGGTTCTATTCTTTTTTGCACCTCAGCTTGCTGTTTCATTCTCAGGTCTGATGATGATGGTATAACCTGGACAAGGATTGAGACACCTGCATATTCTAACAAACTTTTTGTTAACGAAAAGGATGAGATATTTGTCTGTGGTCAGCAAAATGGAGTTTACATTTATAAGTCATCCGATATGGGAGCAACATTCAATCCTATTGAGGGGGTAGGGGTTGCCTTCAGAACAACCATGGACCATGTTTTCAATAAATGGAAAGGTCTGTATTACATCATGATCCCTGGTTTTGGGATCCTCAGAACACAGGATTTGGAACATTTTGATCATTATTATGAGAACAGCAATATCGATAATCTTTTTATAGATCACAATGGAACCCTGATAGCTAAACAATGGAATAGCAGCACGGTATTCTATCGTAAGAACTCCGATTAGAACTGATTTCAAATGTTAATACAAGGGGCGGCGGCCCCATGTATGCTTGACAGGATAACGACGATGCCAGATACCAGCCTGAACCGCTATACCAACAACCACTAATACAATTAAAACCCCCCAATGGAAGGATGCATTGACGTGCAAGACAGGCATAATGATTTCAGCCCCCATTAATGCAGACAAGAAGATGATTGCCCAGCCGAAAAGGACCGCAACCAGCAAAAGTCCGATAATACCACCGATGATGTAATTTATAGTAGGGTCAGCACTGACAGAAGCTCCGAGGGAGACTACTAATGTTGTCATTAAATAACCACCTGCAAGGAAACCGGCTATCAGAATTGCTAATCCCTCAAGGAAAATCGCAAGGAAGGCACCAATTATACCAAAGATTATAGCTATGATCAGAAGGACTGACTCCGGTTGGCTGCTTATCAATTGAGGGGCAAGGGTCAATCCTGCTATAAAACCTGCCACGCCAACAAAAAGCCAGAATAGCCGCCTTCCAAAGAACAATAAACTTATTCCCAAAATCAATGAGAAAATTGCTGTTGGTGTCATTTCGATAACTTACTTTTTGTGAAAAAACTTAGAATTTGAATTTGCTGTAAACTTCCAATTACTTGAGATTAAAGCATTGCATGTTAAACAAAAAAAGAATAAATTAGTTTTATGAATCAGGAGATTTCTTTCTCTCCGATAAAAATTAGAGATAAAAGTCCGGGTAGTTCCGAAGCAAACATTCTGCACATTGAACATACTTATTTTAAATAAGACTAAGAGTGAGTGCGAGAAAACAGTGACTCGTCCTAAAAAAAGTTAACAGATTAATAATTAAATACTGATATCAATTTACACTTTTTCTAATCAATATCTTTCCCCAATACTATTTGAAAACGACGAACTATAATACAGATAAAGGAAATACATATGTATATAAGAACACGAGGTTTCAAATCGAGTTGGAAAAGAAGACCATTCAAGTAATCAAGGAGGGTACTACCAAATCCTATAGTATCACTCAAGCATTCCCGGCGGAAGAAGAAAAACAATCAAATGGAGTGAGTATCACTACCAGATTTGCATGCAAGACAAGTTCAGGGCTACAATGTATGTTAGTTCTCTTATCCAATCAACGAATTTGGAAGCCGCCGTTAACGTCTATGGGATACTTCAACGCCACAACAAATGAAAACGTTGTTTATTTTAAGTAAAGGCATTCCTTTAGATCATCGATAGGGATTATTTTTAAACTAAATGCAATTCAATAATATATACAATATGAAGTAACTTATAATCTATATAATCATTTCGGTTGGAATCGTAATTGTAGCTTATATAACGTATATTAATTCAGATAGTTATAATTTAAAATTGGCTGAAGAACGCAGAAAAGAAGAAATAATGAGATTGGACAAAATACCAAGACATTATCTATATGAAGGAGTTTATAATTTTAGTGGCAAAACAACAAGGTTTAAATCATACATAGATAAATTTGGACAAACTATAACTAATTCGGAAACAGTTAATTTAGGAGAAGGGGAAGTCTCTTTTAAAAGTGAAAAAAATATAAAACTATTTCGTGGTATTCGTGAAGAATTGATACCCGTTGAAGTATTTCAATTTCATTTGTTTCAACATTATTTCCATCCATATAGTTTCTATTCTAAAGAAAAGGAATGAGAACATTATAAAATAAAATTGACTTTGGCTTTTTACTAGTGTAACTTTGTCAATACTAACCAGGGATTTTCTTGATTTAAAGATTATTGCCATGAAAGGCATCCTAGGAATCATAACTATTTCTCTGTTTCCAATTTGCATTACTACTAATATGAAATCTTGCAAGAAAATCACATTGTCTTATACTACAACTGATGAAGTCCCAAATCTTACAAGGAAAAGTGCCATATTAGGGGGCAATGTAACTTTCAAAACAAGTGTTGTTCCAACCTTTACAATAAAGGGGGTTACCGGTATCGCGACAACTATTTCTCCTTCAGTTAGTAAACTTATTGCTAATTTAGGGGGAATTATTACATATGATCGGGATTCAGAATTAATTTCACGAGGTGTTTGCTGGGATACTCATTTAAATCCAACGACTGCAAATTCTCTTTCTACTGACGGTTCAGGTACTGAACCATTTCAAAGTATTTTTACTTACGATGGATCTGTTGTTGGTACATACAATTTAATCTTCAGGACTAATCTAATATCCTGAATTATAAATGCTAGCATTTAATTCTAAATTTAACTTATATATAATTGATTCCAAAGGCTATTTTTTAATCTAAAAAATATACTGTCATGAATCGTTTAACTAAAATCCCAGTACTGTATTCACTGTTAATCTTTTGCACAATCTGTTTTACTTCTTGTCCAGGGCCAAAGGATGAATTTTACATCCTTAACATAGAGGTCAAGCCTGCAGGAGGAAGTAGTGTTACCAGGTCACCCAACCAGAATAAATATACGCCAGGAACGACCGTGACCCTTACTGCAATACCTGCCTCCGGATATCAGTTCACCCGATGGGAGGGCGATGTTACTGGAACGTCAAATCCAACAACGGTCACAATGAACAGTAAAAAGAATGTAACAGCGGTTTTTAGTGCAGCCTCAAACCAATATACAGTCACCATAACAGTTGCTCCCACAAATGGAGGAAGTGTTACAAAATCACCTAACCAGAATCAATATAACTCAGGAACAACCGTGACGCTTACTGCAGTTCCTGCCTCTGGATATCAGTTCACCCGGTGGGAAGGAGATGCGACTGGAACGTCAAGTTCAACGACAGTCATGATGGACGGTAACAAGAATCTAACGGCGGTTTTTACAGCAACCACAAACCAGTACACGCTCGCCATAGCAGTTTCGCCTACAAATGGAGGAAGTGTTACAAAATCACCTAACCAGAATCAATATACCTCAGGAACAACCGTGACGCTTACTGCAGTTCCTGCCTCTGGATATCAGTTCACACAGTGGGAAGGAGATGCGACTGGTACCTCAAGTTCAACGACGGTTACAATGAACAATAACAAGAATGTAACAGCGGTTTTTAGTGCAGTCACGAATCCGCTGATCCAACTTTCAAAAACGAACCTTACTTTCACTGCAACCTCAGGCGGAGCAGTACCCGCCTCACAAACCGTTAATATCACGAATGGTGGCAGCGGAACTCTGAGCGGGCTGTCTAGATCCTTCCCCGACGGAACGCCTCTATGGTTATCTGCTGGCCTTAGCCAAACTACAGCACCGTCAGTACTAACCATAACTGTATCGATGTCGAATCCACTTGGAGGAACCTATGGTCCCGGAACCTATACGACACGTATTGCCATCTTTTCTACAAATGCTACTAACAGTCCTCAATACATAAATGTTACTTTTACAATCCTGGCTGCAACATCGAGAAGCATAACATTGATTAATAATGGTCCTACATCAGTGAGGTTAAAAGATATCGTTCAGGTAAAGATTGCAAATTCTGAGAGTGGCGTTTGTTCAAGGAGCGACCTTCTCGCAAATGACCCTGCCGAATGCCGAAGCTTACCAGGATCAAGTATTGCTCCTGGACAATCTATGAAATTCGATATTACTATTGGACCCGACTACTATGTCTATATCGGGATGGGATTATGGGAAGCAGTCTTTGTCCCACCATTTAGTTGTCCCACTTCAAGCCCTTTTTGTAAAATTACATATTTTTATGAGGCAAATACCTGGAATACATATTGGGTGTGGGTGATAGTACGTGTAACTGGTTCAACTACCGGGAACTGGAACTGGACTATTTCAGGCTCATATCTTAGCGGAACGCTTGCAGTCACACCAGCAGGAAATTCTCCGATTCTATTCAATAGAACCAATTATACTAAAATACAATAACAATTTGTTTCTTAAGAAACAAAAAAAATTACTTGATGCTCAATATTGTTTTGAATTAATTCTTGGAGATCCAATTATCATAACGTGGCAACTAAATTCTACGGGAACTGGATACTCTTTTCCTGTAATTAATTGGCTTGCATTCAATGTCAGTGATAACAGCTGCTTTTTTAGATCTGATTCCGCTGATAATCAACAAAGAAGGATTAAATTAAAAAATACTTTTCCTGTTATTCCCTATTTGCCCGTTTGCCTAAACCTCGATATTTCCGAAACGGTTAAGAATGAAAAGAAGGGAGTTGTTGCGACAATTGAAATAGGAGGAATTAATGATATGGGAAGTTATGTACTAAGCTTCAAATGCATGCCTGAGAATTGGCTCTTCGCTGAGAAAATAGAATTAAGTACATTAGTATATAAATATAATAGCTTAGTCCCTCACTATATTAATGCTAAATATGCACCTGATGTTTATGATATTAAAAAGTTTATCTATTAGAAGTGTATACTAGCTTCTTTAAACTAAAAATCCCTTATTTCACCTACTAAAGGTACTTGGGATATAAATACATAATAGCTATAAACTCTTAAAAAGTTTCAGCTATGTTTCAGTAGCTTATAAGAAAAAAGCCTTGACACATTTGTATATCAAGGCTTTAGTTGTTTAAAATAGTACCCGGAGCCGGGGTCGAACCGGCACAGTATTGCTACCACTGGTGTTTGAGACCAGCGCGTCTACCAGTTCCGCCATCCGGGCAGGTAGATCACCTTTGCAAAGGGATTGCGAAAGTAGAAAAAACTTTTATCTTTTTACTTTTGTCTTTTGTCTTTTTTCTCCTCTTCTCCCTTTCTCCCCATCTCCCTTTTTCCCCTCAACACCTATCATCCCCCTGATAGTTTTCTCAATCCCTTCAGCGTTAAATCCACATTCAGCGATCAGCTCCTCCTGCGTACCATGTTCAACAAAATAATCGGGAATTCCTAACCGTGTTATTTTTGCCGCATACCCGTTGTCACTCATGAATTCTATGACGGCACTTCCGAATCCACCCTTCAGGATACCATCCTCTACCGTAATTATTTTATTGAACCCCTTGAATACAGAATGAAGAGCTTCGGCATCAATCGGAGCTGCAAAGCGCATATCCCAGTGTTCCACTAAAATATTTTCTGATTTGAGTTTCTCAACTATGGGAAGAACAAAATTTCCCGGGTGGCCGATACTTAAAACAGCTATATCCTTTCCCTCGCTTAGTCTTCTGGCTTTTCCTGTTTCAATCTCTTCAAATGGCCTCTTCCAGTCAGTATGCATCCCGTGACCTCTCGGATATCTTATGCTGAAGGGCGATTTGTTTTTCCCAAGCTGTGCCGTATACATAAGGTTCCTTAGCTCCACTTCATCCATCGGAGCGCTGACAATCATGTTGGGGATGTTACGCATAAAGGCAAGATCAAAAAATCCATGATGTGTGGCTCCATCCGAACCAACCAGGCCTCCTCTGTCAATGCAAAAAACAACATGAACATTCTGCAGTGCGACATCATGAATTATCTGGTCATATGATCTTTGAAGGAATGATGAATATATATTACAGAATGGTATAAATCCCTGCGTGGCCAGACCCGCTGAGAAGGTGACGGCATGCTGTTCTGCAATCCCCACGTCAAATGTTCTTTCAGGCATTTCTTTCATCATAATACACAGAGAGCAGCCTGTCGGCATCGCCGGAGTTATGCCCATTATCTTTTCATTCATTCTTGCCAGTTCAAGAAGAGTTTGTCCGAAAACCTCCTGGTACACAGGAGGGCCATCAGTTTTGGCCGGGGTCAGAATTTCACCGGTCTCTTTATCAAATATACCCGGAGCATGATACCTGGTCTGATTCTCTTCAGCATGCCTGAATCCTTTTCCCTTGATTGTCAGGCAATGAAGTAATTTTGGACCTGGTATTCTTTTGAGATCATTTAATACATTAGTAAGGTGAAGAACATCGTGGCCATCGATAGGTCCGAAATATCTGAAGTTCAAACCTTCGAAAAGGTTGCTCTTGTCAAGGATAGTGCTCTTAAAACCAGCCTCCAGCTGCGAAGCCAGTGATCGTGCATTTGGCCCGAGTTTCCCAATTTTACCAAGGAATTTCCAGACATCATCCTTGAGCCTGTTATAGGTTTTACTGGTTGTGATGTCGAGCAGGTATTCCTTAAGGGCTCCAACATTTGCATCGATAGCCATATTGTTATCGTTCAGAATTACGATAATGTTGGATTTTTCCATGCCGGCATTGTTCAGTCCCTCAAAAGCAAGTCCTGCAGTCATCGCTCCATCTCCTATTATTGCAACCACATTTCTGTTTTCACCCTTTCTCTGAGCTGCCACTGCCATACCTAAAGCAGCAGAAATGGAGGTGGATGAATGTCCCACACCAAAAGAATCATATTCACTTTCCGACATTCTTGGAAATCCGCTGATACCTTTATATTTCCTGTTTGTATTGAAACTATCTTTTCTTCCGGTAAGTATTTTATGGCCGTATGCCTGATGTCCGACATCCCATATTATTTTATCATAAGGAGTATTGAATACATAATGAAGTGCCACAGTGAGTTCCACTACACCAAGACTTGCTCCCAAATGGCCCGGATTTGAACTTACCTCGTCAATAATGAACTGACGAAGCTCAGCACTCAGCCTGACAAGATCTGAAGCATCCAGCTTCCTTAAATCGGCTGGTGAAGAAATTTTGTCTAACAGGCTATCCTCAGTAATCATCTTTGTCCGTTTATAACAATTGCGGGTGCAAAGATAATAATTATTATTCCTATGAGATTGTTCAGCCAGACTCGGGATTTTCTTATTTTTGTTACATATTATCCCATTCTCTTACAATAAAGCATGGGAAAAGAGGTTGTAATCAATGTAATCACTTATTATCATGAAAAGGACATCAATATTCTTTCTGTTATTTGCAGCAACAATTTTGTTTTCTGTTTCCTGTGTTCCGGGGAAAAAATTCAGGTCACTGGAGGATTCAAGCAAACAGTACGTCAATGAAAGAGACGCGTTGAAGTCAGAGAATATAAGTCTTTCGATGAATAAAAAAGAGCTTGAGGCTAAAGCGGAATTATTGGAAAAAGATGCAGCAGCGATGAAGGAAGAGCTCTTGAAAGCACAAAAAGAGCGTGACAAATATAAGGAAGATTACAATAAGCTTCTTGGACAGGTCAACGACCTTCAGAATGCGCAGGAAGATCTTATCAAAGGCAATGTAAATGAAACACGCAAGCTTCTTGCAGAATTAAAAACAGCACAGGAAAATTTGCAGAAAAAAGAGGATCTCCTGCGTCAGCTGGAACAAAACCTTGATGCTAAAAAGGCTTCGCTTGATGAGCTGTCATTTGAACTAGAAAAGAAGAATGCAAAGATGACTGAATTGCAGCAAATCCTGGATGGTCAGAAGAAAATCGTGCAGGATCTGAAAAATAAGGTTTCTGAAGCTTTGTTAGGTTTCGAAAATAAAGGACTTACGGTAACTATGAAAAACGGGAAAGTATATGTATCACTGGAGGAGAAGCTGCTTTTCAGGACAGCAAGCTGGGATATCGATGCAAATGGCAGAAGTGCTCTGAAGAACCTTGCGGGTGTACTTGAGAAAAATCCCGATATACAGATCACCATTGAAGGTCATACAGATAATGTACCGTATAATCCCAGCGGCGGGCAGCTCAAAGATAACTGGGATCTGAGTGTAAAAAGAGCGACAACAGTGGTAAGAGTGCTGCTTGAGAGTGCCAGAATAGATGCCAAACGCCTTACTGCTTCAGGAAGAAGTCAGTATCTGCCGGTCGATGATCGCAATACCACTGATGCCAGGCAGAAGAACAGAAGAACGGAGATTGTGTTAACACCTGATCTGACGGAATTATACAGGCTGATAGATAAATACTAAAGATTCCGCAATTATTTCGTGAATTCCTGCAGTTTCACATTCATATTTTTCAGAGCCTGTAAGAGATTATCTTCCGGTTTCAAAAAATCCAGGTTACCCCAGAAGGCCGGATCATAGCTCTTTATAGTCCTCGAGAAAACCGAATGAACAGGAGCTATCTCTTCCCTGTCGAACCTTGAGACATTTTTAAGGCTGATGTCTGTAATGGCAGTTTCAAAGAATACTTTAAAAGAAGATTTGAATAATCTTTTCTTCTGTTTGGCTTCAAAGACCAGGTCTCCTCGTACGTGATTCAGAAAATATCTGCCATTAATTTTCCGGTAACCGACGCTGTATTTTACATCAACCGGCCACAAAATGAAACCTTTAGATTGAAACGAGACATAATCTTCTTTACTTTTTTGTATATAGTTCGGATTTACTTCAAATTCGGCCTGCTGAATAGCAAAATTGTTTATATTAATGTAGATTGACCCTTTAAACAGAGGGATCTCAATTCCCGGCTTCTGAACAAATTCAATAACATAAGCTGATTCATCATCCAGTGTAACTATATCAGTCATACGGTAATCATACTGTGAATAGTTTTCAGGAAGAAGAAAGTCGAAAGTATTGCGGGCTCCATCCAGCAGCAGACAGCTGTTCAGACCACCCCTGAGTCGCACAGTCAGAGTATCTTTTCTGTCAATATTTTCAATTTTACGACTTTTTACAACTTTAATCTGGTCACCCAACAAAGAACCGGTGTACGCACTTTTAAAGATCTGAAGTATTGCTTCAGAATAGATCTGGAGCTCGGATTTCTTTATTACTGCTTCCCTGTAAAAAGCTGTCAAATTTGCAGGTGTCGTTCCATAGTTTGCCGGAATCGCATTATAGGCTTTTCTAAGTATTTCCTGCGGAGCCTGATTCCGGATTATTATTTCAGGAATAGGTATATATTCCCTCATCATTTTAATGTCGAAATTGTTATCAATGGTCTGCCGTACAGGTATTTGCCTGTTATAATAACCAAGATATGATACCTGCAGTGAATCACCGATACAATCGCGGGTAATCTTTAATCCAAATTCCCCATTGTTATTTGTTACGGTCCCCTTTCCTTTGCTCATTATTGCAATAGTGGCAAAAGGGAGTGGTTCTCCGGATTCCGCATCGGTAACAAGCCCAGTAATATTTTTTACGTCCCACACACTCCTGTTCAACAACTACCTGGGCAGGACTGAATTTATATACTATAATATACTTATTGATTATTGAATACCTGAGTGAATCATTTTTAAAGATAGAGTCAAGCAGGTTCCTTAGTTTGATCCCGGTGAATGACATCATTGTCTTTCTTTCCGGGTCGATAAGCCTGCTGTCGAATGTAAAATGGTAACCTGTCTGGCGACTAATCATATCCAGCGCATTGCCCGTTTTTACTGTTCCTGCCCTGAATGTGAACAGAGAATCAAGAATATTCACCTGACTCAGTGAATCTGGTGAAGATAAAATGAAAAGTAAAAAAACAATGCCTGAAAGTCTTTTGATAATGTGGTCAGAGGATGACAACATCTTTCAGGTAGTAAATTATTTTTTTGAGAGATGGTAAACAGCCCCATCTTTCTTATAACTAAGAGTAAAGGTAGTACAAAGAAGCTGTATTATTGTCTCCTCCGGTTCTTTTTCGTATGTGGCTGTGAGCGGATTTTTAAGTATTTCAGGATTATCAGCAACAACATCAATATTATAAACTTTTTTAAGGTCTGCAAAGACTTTATCAAGCAGAGTATTTTTATAAACGAGCAGATCAGTATTCCACGAGAGATAATTAGGATCTTCGTTAACAGCTTTTGCAGAGGATTTTGAATCCATTGTTCCAATATACCCGGGTTCCAGAACTATGTTCTGAATTCCTGAACTATCGCTTAGCATCACACTTCCGGTTTTGACAAATACCTCCACAGCATTGCTGGAATTATTTGTTAACACATTGAAGGACGTTCCCAGAACCTTGACACTTGCTTTTCCTGCATTGATAATAAATGGTCTTGAAGGATCATGTTGCACCTCAAAGAAGGCTTCTCCCTTAAGGGATACATTTCTGGAAGACTTTTCCGGATTCTTAAAATAAGATAACTCAGAGTTACGGTTAAGGAATACCTTGCTTCCATCAGGAAGTGAGACTTCTTTATTTCTTTCGCCGGAGCTTGAAGAAACTACTATTTTTCCAGACAGAACGCCAGTATTATTCAGGTATAACATGGTTATACCAAGGCCGATAATTATGAGCAAAGATGCAGCAATCCTTATTATAGTCTTCATTCTGAATCTTTTCTCAATAGTTACTTTTTTTGATAACAATCCACTCTCTTCCAACCTTGAATATATGCTATCCCAGGCTTTATCCACATCAATTTCTTTATTATTACCGTTTGTCGCCATATCTTTCCATTGTCTTTCTATACCGAGATGATCTTCTTCCCTGAATCGGTGAAGCTCTTCAGAGGAGTAAGTTGTTTCATCTGAGAGTAGTGAAGCAAACTTTTCCCAATCTTTATCCGTATATTTTTCTTTGTTATTCATATCTATTGTTATTCTGCCAATGCTTTTCTGAATTCTTTGAGTGCTCTTCCCATATTAGCTTCAACTGTTTTGATTGAAACTGAAAGCTTTTCAGCTATTTCTGAATATTTTAATCCTTCATATCTGCTCATGCAGAAAATCTGTCCGCATCTTTCAGGAAGCTTTTCCAGTATTCTGGCTATTCTTGCCTGAAGCTCTTTGTACTGTAGTATATCCGCCGGGTTTTCTGCATAGATTGTCTGTTCAGCCATCTCATTTTCATGTCGTTCCATAACCTTTAAATGATCAATATAATGAAGGCACCGGTTGTGGACCGATCTGAACAGATAACCATTCAAAGAACTCTCGATCTTTATTTTTTCCTTATTTTGCCAGACTCTGAAGAATAGATCCTGCACTATCTCTTCTGCCATATCATGATCTTTTATAAGAGTCCTGGCATATTTAACCAGGGAGGAATAGGAGGATCTGAAGAGTGTTTCAAACTGATTTAAGTCACCCTGCCGGATCCTCCCGATTATTTCATTATCCCTGATCATATTTAATTTTCACTGCTTTGTCCCTGTCTGTCGCTGAATTTTAGTTTTCTTGCAAGTCTCCTTATAGCCGATTCAATACTCTGATCGGGTTCGATAACATTATATTCTCCCCAGTATTCCGGATCTGTAAATGCCGATACTTTGTCCGAAAAGACGTCAGAGTATTTTATCTTATCCTTTCCTGCAAATTTAATAACTTCCTGGTCAGTTCTGTCAGTTACGGCAATTTCAGACATAGTTGTGTAGTTTGTGTGAAAAAGTCTCTTCTTCCAGCTGACTTTGAATTTTACTTCAGCTCTTGAATATGCAAAGTAATACTTCCCACCCTGCTCACGATATCTTACCATATATGTTGCTACTTCGGGAGTAACATTCATGCCAAGAGGTTTCTTTCTGATAAACAGCGATGCAGCTTCCTCTTTGTTTGCGAGATTGAATCCAAACTCAGCACTGGTTACTGCAAAGCTGGTAGTCTCTATATATAATTTGCCCATGAAAAGGGGAATTTCAACACCAGGTTTCTGAATGAAATCAATTACAAAGTGAGGTTTGTTATCTATCTCAACTACTCCTGATAATGTATAATCATAGTACTTCATGGCATCTTTGGTCAAAATTGCCTCAGGATTCTTAACAATATCCAGTTCAAGAGAAGTTACCGGTCCTCCCTGAAGTTTGAATAATACTGTATCAACTTTTTCGATATCGGTACTCTTTCTTCCTTTATAGATACGAGCTCCGTCAAACCTGAGGTCGCTTACGTAGGGGGCTTTGAATATTTCAACAACTGCCTCGCCTATAGAAACATAGGTTCTGTTTTTGCGGATAGTCTCCCGATAGAAGGAGGTCATAAGATTTGGAACTTCCGGGTAATTTTTACTAATAGAACCTATTGCTTTTTCAATTATCTCATTCGGCATAATAGGCTTGACAATTATCTCCTTTATCGGGATCGGAGCTGTCTCCATTGCAATTATATTTTTATATCCGTTATTCCTCATTTCGCTTATTGGAACAATTTTGTTCTTATAGCCCAGAAATGATATCTCGAGACTCTTTGATGTCTCATTTTCCGGAACTTTGATAATGAATTCACCATCTATATTTGTAATAGTGGCAATATTGGTTTCCTTAACAGTAACTGATGCGAACACCAGGGCATTAAGGGTTTCTTTATCAACCACCTTTCCTTTTAGTGAGGTAAAGGTTTGTTGATCGTTTTTCTTTTTCTCCTTGTTAATTCCCGAAGCCGTCTGGAGCGAAAAAACCGCAAGAAGGAAAACTGCAATTACCGGAACTTTCATAATAGTTTTCATGGCACACATTTTTGAGTTTTTAATATAAATTAACATTTTCCACTACTAAATTTGTTTCTTTTCAAACTCATGACCTGAAAGTTGCCATTGAACCCTATACCTGAATCTAAAATATTTTATATCTTTCTTCACTATTCCCACCGGGTATGTACTAAAAGCATGATTAAACAGATAAATGCGGCAGGAGCCGGACTATCATTTCTTTATGGTATCATAACTCACAAACCTGTCATATCAGGAATGCCCGTTTCGGCTGGCATTGAATTGACCAACTGTTGCAATCTTAAATGCCCCCAGTGTTCATCCGGTTCTGAGCAAATGACACGACCAAGAGGTTTTATGAAAGAGGAGCTTTACAAAAAGTTCATTTCAGAAGCAGAACCATATCTTTATAATATTAATCTTTACTTTCAGGGAGAGCCAATGCTTCATCCCGGGTTTTTCAAATTTGTTGAACTGTCAGGAAAATATAAGGTAACCGTTTCCACGAATGGCCATTTTCTGTCGGAAGAAAGCAGCTATAAACTGGTAAGGTCGGGGATTGAAAAACTTATTGTTTCCCTTGATGGTATGGATAAGGAAACCTATTCAATGTACAGGATTAACGGTGACGTTGAAAAAGTAATAGCAGGAATCCGAAATATATCGAGAGAGCTTTCAAAGGTCAGATCGCGCTTAAAGCTTGAAATTCAGTTTCTGGTTAACAGCTACAATGAACATCAGATACCTCTTGCAAAAAAGTTCGCAAGAGAGATGCATTCAACCCTGAAGCTCAAATCAATGCAGATCATAAATTTAATTGAAATCGGAGAATGGATACCTGCAGACGAAAAATACCGGAGATACAGGAAAGGTAAAAATGGCTCCTGGAAAATAAAAAGTTCACTCAGTAATAATTGTCTCAGACTATTGATGAATCCTGTAATAACCTGGGACGGGAAAGTTATCCCGTGTTGCTTTGACAAGAATGCAGATCATGTAATGGGAGACCTGAATATTTTATCCTTGCATGAAATTTGGCACGGTGAACAGTTCAGAGCCTTCAGGAGATCTGTTCTGATCAACAGAAAATCAATAGAAATCTGTGGTAACTGTACTACAGGAATAAAGTAGTAGGGCTGGTTGGGCACTACACAGTCATTATATCCTTCTCCTTGGTGGCCATCACCTTATCGATCCTGACTGTAAAATCATGGGTCATTTGCTGAACCTCGTCAACAGCCACTTTCTCCGAATCCTCGGGAAGACCGTCCTTAAGGAGGTTTTTAAGTTCATCATTTGCCCATTTACGGGAGTTTCGTAAGCTTATCTTAGCCGTTTCACCTTCATTTCTTACCTGTTTCACAAGCTGATGTCTTCTTTCCTCGGTAAGGGGGGGTACATTAATTCTGATTACCTCTCCATTGTTTACAGGCGTAAGTCCTATATTGGCAGCCATTATAGCTTTTTCGATTGTACCAAGCATACTTTTTTCCCAGGGCTGGATAAGGATAGATTTGGGATCAGGAGTATTTATATTGGAGACCTGAGATAGCGGAGAGTTTACACCGTAATAATCAACAGTTATACCATCAAGAAGCGCAGGAGTTGCCCTGCCGGCGCGAAGCCTGGCAAGTTCGTGTTCGAGATGCTCCAGGGCTTTTTGCATTCTGTCCCTGACCTCTTCAATTATAAGTTCAAGCTCTTCGTTCATATTTTAAGGTTAAGAAATAATTATACTTTGCTTTCAAGGTTAAACAAAAATAGTAAAATAGCGTGAATTGCAATAGCTGAGCGATCAGCAAATCAGTGTGCCGCTTTTTAATCCGTTAACTATTTTTTTGAGATTTCCCCTTGTGTTCATATCAAAAACAATGATAGGCATACTATTATCTCTGCACATTGTAAAGGCAGTGGAATCCATAACTTTCAGTCTTTTATCGATGACCTCGGAGAAGGATATCTCATCAAATCTTTCAGCTTTTGGGTCCTTTTCAGGATCGGCTGAATATACTCCATCGACCCTGGTACCTTTCAGCAGGACTTCGGCAGAAATCTCAACTGCACGCAGAGCTGCAGCAGTATCGGTTGTAAAAAAGGGATTACCTGTTCCGCCGGAAAGAATGCATACAATATTCGATTTAAGTGCTTCGTTTACTTTATCCCTGTTGTATAGTTCACCTATGGGTTCCATTCTTATTGAAGTGAAGACCGTGGCCCTTGCTCCCTGGTTTTTTATTTCACTCTCCATAGCAAGGCTATTAATGACAGTTGCGAGCATTCCCATCTGATCGCCCTTTACCCTGTCAAAACCTGACTTGGTTCCTGTCAGCCCCCGGAAAATATTTCCACCCCCTATCACTAAAGCAACTTCACAGCCCTCATTGCTAATCTCAATTATCTGTGAAACGTACGTTTCCAGAACCTCTTTGCTTATTCCATGACTGCCTTTCCCCATCAATGCCTCACCACTAAGCTTGAGAAGAATTCTTGAATACTTCATGTATGAATCATTTAATTCATGTTATGATTTTCAGATTTCAATGAATAAATCGGAAATCCGGTTAACGAAAGTACAAAAAGAGATCAGAAATATGAAACATTGGCAAAAAAATGTAGGGACATTCAATTGGATGTCCCTACAAATATTATTGCATTGTGAACCTATGTTTAAAGATTAAGGGTATAGCGTTTGAATGCTGTAACAGTGAGATCTTTGGATACTGATCCGAGATACTGTTTGATAGTCATTTTGTTGTCTTTAACAAAATCCTGATTCAGAAGAGTACTTTCTTTGAAGAATTTAGACAGTTTACCCTCTGCAATTTTATCCAGCATCTCTTCAGGTTTTCCATCACGACGGGCCTGTTCCTTTCCTATTTCAAGCTCCTGGGCAATAATTTTTTCCGGAACATCATTTTTATCAACTGCAACGGGATTCATAGCAGCTATCTGCATAGCAATATCTTTATAAACCTGGACATCAGCTCCTGCTTTTGTGAATCCGACAAGTGTTGCAAGTCTGTTACCGGGATGAATATATGCCTGGACATGAGCAGCTTCTATTTTTTCAAAATATGAAAGTTCAAGCTTCTCTCCAATTACACCGATGTATTCAACCACTTTATCAGATATTTTAGTACCATCAACGGCCAATTCTAAAAGAGCATTGAGGTCTGATGGATTTTTTGCAAGAGCAACGTCAAGGATTTTATTAGCAAGTGAAAGAAAATCAGAGTTTTTGGCAACGAAATCAGTTTCACTGTTAAGAACTATAATTGCTCCGAGTTTGCCATTTGCAGTTGCTTTTGATAGTACCACGCCCTCACTTGCCTCTCTGTCAGCACGCTTATTCGCAACTGCCTGACCTTTTTTGCGGATTATTTCAATTGCTTTATCGAAGTTGCCATCTGCTTCTTCAAGGGCTTTTTTACAGTCCATCATTCCCGCCAGAGTAACCCTCCTTAATTTTGCAACATCTGCAGCATTTATTGTAGCCATATATTTATTTATGAATTAGTCTGTTTGTTAATTATTCTTCAACCTCTTCCTCAATTTCATCAGAAACAATTTCTTCATCTTCAGTTTCGGCTTCAACAAGCTCTTCTTCAGCTTCCACTTCCTCTTCCTCTTCAACGATTGCTTCAATAATCGCATCAGGAATAGCTTTTGTCTCGAGTTCTTTTCGGATGATCTTCTTGTCTTTCAGTCCGGGCTCTTTCTCTTTTTCAATTTTTCTTTCATTAAGACCCTCTTCAATCGCACTGCAAAGAATACCGACAATAAGGGATATTGACTTTGAAGCATCATCATTTGCAGGGATCACAAAATCGATGTTCGTGGGATTGGAATTTGTGTCAACCATCGCAAAAACAGGAATTCCAAGCCTTTTAGCTTCCGCTACCGCAATATGTTCCTTGCTCACATCAACTATAAAAAGTGCAGAAGGAAGCCTTGTAAGATCGACAATACTTCCAAGTGTTTTTTCAAGTTTGGCTCTTTGTCTGGTGACCTGAAGTCTTTCACGTTTCGAGAGGTTCATAAAAGTACCATCCACAGCCATCTTATCAATAGAAGACATCTTCTTTACGGCCTTACGGATTGTCGGGAAATTTGTAAGCATACCACCTGGCCATCTTTCGGTGACATAAGGCATATTTACTGCTTTTACTTTTTCAGCAACAATTTCTTTTGCCTGTTTTTTGGTCGCAACAAAGAGTATTTTTTTCCCCGACTTTGCTATATGTTTCATAGCTGAGGCAGCCTCTTCAATTTTTACTCCGGTTTTTTCAAGGTCAATAATGTGAATTCCATTGCGCTCCATAAATATATAAGGAGCCATGGCCGGATTCCATTTTCTTTTGAGGTGGCCAAAATGAACACCTGCGTCTAATAATTCATTAAAATTTGTTCTTGACATTTCTGTGTTTTTAAGTTTACATTCTTTAAAATCAATTGCAGAGTAGTCCCGCAGAGCGGGAGTCAATGCAATTTAGATACTAAACCTGCATCTATATTTACAGACCATTGATCTCTATCGTTTACTGAACTGGAATCTCTTGCGAGCCTTTGGTTGTCCGGGCTTTTTCCTTTCAACCTCACGCGGGTCGCGGGTAACAAATCCCCCGGCTTTGAGCGCGGCTTTACTCTCAGCATCAATTTTGATAAGGGCTCTGGTAATACCAAGGCGCAGAGCTTCAGCCTGTCCTTTCGGACCACCACCATCAAGGTTGGCACTGATGTCATATTTGTCAGCAACTTTAAGAAGATTCAGTGGCTGTGTAACAACATACTGCAATGTTCCTGCACCAAAATATTCTTTATAGTCCCTGTCATTTACAGTAATCTTGCCCTTACCATCGCTTATATATACCCTTGCAACGGCTGCTTTCCTTCTTCCAATAGCGTTGATTGGTTCCATGTTTACTATTTAATGTTATTTAAATCGATTTTCTTCGGATTCTGCGCTTCATGAGGATGTGAGCCTCCAACATATACATGCATGTTTTTAAAGATGGCTCGTCCAAGCCGGTTCTTTGGAAGCATGCCTCTTACAGCATGTTCAACGAGAGCTATTGGATTCTTCTTTAACATTTCATCAGCCGGTGTAAACCGCTGCCCACCCGGATAGCCGGTATGTCTTACATATTCTTTATCAGACCATTTGGTACCTGATAATTCGACTTTTTCAGCGTTGATAACAACTATGTTATCTCCACAGTCCACATGAGGTGTAAAGTTTGTCTTATGCTTTCCCCTCAGCATCATGGCTACGGTTGTTGCCAAACGGCCGAGTATCTGACCCTCAGCATCTATTAGTACCCACTCCTTGTTTACAGTTGCCTTGTTTGCCGAAACTGTTTTGTAGCTTAAAGTGTTCACTGGTAATTTAAGTTTTTAATTGATACACTTATACGTAAAGTAAAACCCCATATTTTGGGGTCTGCAAAAATACAATATATTTCTTAAAAAAAAGAATAATGGTCAGAATTTATTA
This sequence comes from uncultured Bacteroidales bacterium, assembly GCA_963813405.1. Taxonomy (GTDB): domain Bacteria; phylum Bacteroidota; class Bacteroidia; order Bacteroidales; family VadinHA17; genus LD21. The sequence goes on along the minus strand of CAWEYU010000004.1, from coordinate 319,558 downwards.
AATTAACTTTAACTTCCTATTATTGCAACATGTTTAGCAAACAATTCCTGCGTCAGTTTTACATCGCAACCGTTTACTCAGTTGCTTTCTTTCTGCCTTTATCGGTCTGGCTTCTTTCTTTTTTTATTATTGCAATGTCAGCAGGGTGGATGGCAGACGGAGGACTGAAACGGATTGCTGAGTTGAAAAGTGACAAACGGCCGGTTCTCATCTTTTGCAGTATATATGTTGTTTACCTGTGCTGGATGATATGGTCCTCTGATCTGAGTTCCGGACTTCAGGAGTTGAGACTTAAACTGCCCCTTCTGATCTTCCCGTTTGTGATCGGATTATCAGATCCACTGAATAGAAAAGAGATAAGCAGGGTTCTTCTGTTTTTTATGGCAGGGGTAGTAGTATCATCGCTTACAGGATTTGCTTTATACACTTATAAGGCCAGTATATTTGATATTGCAGACACCAGGAAAATGTCACCATTCATCTCAAATATTACTCTCGCTGAGATGACCAATTTCGCAATAGTTGTTTCACTTTGGTACTACTTTTCTGACAATAGAAAAACAAAATTAATTTTTGTCATTTCTGCCATCTGGCTCTCTCTCTTCCTGTTTCTTCTTCTTTCACTTACAGGGATCATAATATTTGGCATTCTTCTCTTCATTTCAATGTTTATTGTGCTTAAAAAATTAAAAAACAGATTATTAAAATCTATTTTTATCCTCATTGTTTCACTGTTTTTTATCTCTGCTGGAGTATACATTTCAGGCGAAATAAAAGCATTCTATAAAAAGGGAAACGTCTATAATTATCCGCTGAAGGGAACGACCTTAAACGGAAACAGGTATACACATTACCCTGAACGGAAAGATATAGAAAACGGGAATCCGGTCTGGATATATATTTGCGAAAAGGAATTGAGAAAGGAATGGAATCTCCGCAGCTCGATTGAATATGACAGCGTTGACCTGCGTGATCAGCAAATGCGCTTTACGCTCATCAGATACCTTACTTCAGTGGGGCTGACAAAGGATTCGGCTGGTATGGCTGAATTGCAGGAGGCTGATATAAAATATATTGAGAATGGAATTACAAACAGGCTGTTTACACAAGGAAGGCATATTAAATCAAGGCTTTATGAAATTATATGGCAGATAGATTACTATGTGAACGGAGGAAATCCATCCGGCCATTCCCTGACCCAGAGGGTCGAATACCTCAAAAAAGGCTGGCACCTTCTGGAAGAAATTATCTGACCGGAGCAGGTACGGGTGACGTTAAGAATGAATTCAGGCAACAATTCAGGAGAGAAAATGCACTGCTGGATCAATCCTATATTAACCTGCCACATAATCAGTATCTGACACTTCTGATCTCATTCGGAATCTTTGGATTTATTTTAATTTGTTGCGCAATCGTAATTCCTATATATATTATGAAGGGGTTCAGGATTTTCCTGTTCAATATATTTCTTTTGATAATTCTGTTGTCGATGCTTGGAGAAGATTCGCTGGAGACTCACCAGGGTGTGAGTTTCTTTGCTTACTTTTATTCGATTTTTGTTTTTGGTAACGAAAGAAATCAATTTAAAATATAATGACCGATATCGATTTTCTGACAAAGGCCGTTAAACTGGCAGAAGGTGGTATAGAGAACGGCAACGGGCCATTCGGAGCCGTTATTGTGAGGAATGGTGAAATCATTTCGGAAGCAGTAAACAATGTTGTATCTTCAAAAGATCCTACTGCTCATGCCGAAATTGCAGCAATCCGCAGGGCATCGAAAGTTCTTGACACTCACGACCTGGGAGATTGTACATTGTATTCCTCATGCGAACCCTGTCCTATGTGTCTGGGTGCAATTTACTGGTCGGGAATAAAGAAAGTCTTCTTTGCAGCAGATCGGAAGGATGCAACGTCGGCCGGCTTCAGTGATAATTATATCTACGACGAGATAAAGCTTCCTCTGGTAAACAGGCATATAAAATTCTGCAAGATGACAGAAGTTGACGGAACCGGAGTTTTCCGGAAATGGAGCAATTTTGAAAATAAAATTCCATATTAACTGAATGAGTTCTGTGGCCAGACTGACGAGAGACTTTTTTATACGGGATGTACTGGAAGTAGCACCCGGATTGATCGGTAAAGAGCTTGTTGTGAGATCGGAAAACCATACTTATAAAAATTTAATTATTGAAGTTGAAGCGTACAGAGGCTCTGAAGATAAGGCATGTCATGCAAACAAAGGAAGGACTAAACGGACCGAAATCATGTATCACGAAGGCGGTAAAATATATGTCTATCTTGTTTATGGCATGTACTGGATGGTTAATGTGGTCGCAAATGAAACAGATATTCCACAGGCAGTGCTCATTCGCGGAATTGAGAGCTGTAGCGGACCAGGAAAATTAACCAGGATGGTGGGAATCAATGGATCCTACTATGGTGAGGACCTGACAACATCAGAAAGAATATGGATTGAAGATACTGGTGTCCGTCCACTTATTAAAAGAGGGAAACGGATTGGAATTGAATATGCCGGTGATATATGGAAAAATAAACTGTGGCGTTACTATACAGTCTCAGTATAGCTGCTATATTATTTTCTGAAGGATAATAGTTTGAAAACATCATTAAAATTGAGATGAAGTGCTGCCGCAGAATACAATACTTTGGCATTTAGGTCATAATAGAAATCAAAACCCAGGAATAGCTCAAGATCTTTTATGGGATACAACGTCAGATAGAGAGAAGTGTTAAATAATGAGCGATCGTGTAATACGGTCCTGCTTCCATAACCCGAAATGGAGCTATAGATCAGATTTCCGTCAGGTGTATAATAATTATGAGATTTCCAATAGGCCAGCTCGAACATTAACGCTTTATAGTTGTAATGGAGTTTATACCAGTTCGAGTAACCTTGTTTGAAAGAGAATACCTGGTCGACTGAATTATCATAAAATATAAGATGGATATAATCAAATCCAATCTTTCCTGAATTTCCGTTATTCACATCAAAGTTTATTCCCGCACCGGCAGCTACGTTGATAAGTGTCTCAACATTTTCACTGTAATTACTGATCTGGCCTCCTTTATGTTTTATCAAAAACTGAAAGGGGAAATTAAGATCAAAAAGATTACGAATTTTATTGGTTGTATATTTGAATGACTCTCCAAATGTCAGAATCTCCCTGCTAGTGTCGCCTTTGAATATGAATTTCTCCCAGTCAAGCCAGGTATCACTGAAAATGTGCTTTTGATTTGTTACGAACTCAATGCCATTTTCGGAATTTTTGTTATACATTCTCTCCTGGTCAAATACTGGGTCAAACAACCTGTGTTTCTCGCATCCATCCAATGAGCCAAGGGTCAGTGAGGTTCTATCTGAAAACCTGTATTTACTTGAAATAACAGGCTGTATTTGTGAAAATTTTCCCGCACCTGAATAATTCAGTAAATGAGCCCCTATCCTTATACTGAATTTTGAAGTGGGGAAAAATAGAATGGCAGGCTGGATAAAATTTCCGATCAGTGTATAACCTTCAATATTAGGATTGAGAAAACCATACCCGGGGTCATAAATCAGCTGATTGCCTGTATATATAGTTCCCATATATACTAGTCCCGTCGGAGTTGGATTAGAATATTCCTTATTTTTAACGAAACTTATACTTCTTAGTTCAAGGTAGAGATTACCGCTTTGATTCTCATCAACATTGGCTGACTGTCCGGAAAGGCTATTTATGAAAACAAAAAACAAAAAGGAGAGCCATATGATAGATCTCATAAAAATGAAATTTAGGCAAAAGTAGTAAAATACTCTCAGGTTAAAATCTTGTTAAAAGGAAATGCAACTAACGCTGTTTAATAATTTTTTACGTTCTTTGTTCAAACATAATCTAATCCAAGTTTTTATGAATGCAGGATATAGCACTTTCCGGCGCTGGAATAATATAACCGGATGGTTCATTTTTGTCATTGCAACAGCCGTCTACCTGCTGACACTTGAACCAACTGTCAGCTTCTGGGATTGCGGAGAGTTTATTCTCTCCGCCTTTAAACTTCAGGTAGGTCATCCGCCGGGAGCACCACTATTCCTTATGATGAACAGGATGGCTACTCTTTTTGCAGCAGGTGATACTTCAAAAGTTGCGTTGACAGTAAATGTGCTTACAGCTATATGTTCCGGACTTGCAATAATGATCTTATTCTGGACAATCACTCATCTGGTAAAAAAGGTATATATCCGTGATAACAATATTGAAAATAAAAATATAGTTCCGATCCTTGCAAGCGGATTTATTGGCGCCCTGGCATATACCTTTTCAGACACATTCTGGTTCTCGGCAGTTGAAGGAGAACTTTACGGCTTATCTTCACTTGTGACAGGTCTCGTCTTCTGGGCCATACTTAAATGGGAAGATGAAGCCGATAAGCCATGGTCGGGACGATGGATAATACTTATCATGTATATTATGGGACTTGGGATCGGAATTCATCGTCTGAATCTGCTGATAATTCCGGTTGCGGTTTTTGTATACTATTTCAAAATGTATGAAGTGACCTTAAAGGGGATTCTAAAGGCAGTTGTGGCCTCGGTTCTACTATTGTGGATCCTCGTTTATGTTATAATGCCAGGAATTCCAAAAGCTGCCGGATGGTTCGAACTGCTCTTTGTAAACGGTTTAGGATTACCTTACAATTCCGGACTCTACTTTTACCTGTTACTTGTTACAGTTGGTCTTATCTTTGGAATTATTTATTCTCTCAAAAAGCAAAAGGTTATCCTTAACTATGTAATAACCTCACTTACGGTGATTTTTATCGGTTATTCCTCTTATGCCATGATAATGATAAGATCATCTGCCAAGCCTCCGATGAATCAGAATGATCCATCAAATGTCTTTTCTTTTATCTATTACATCAATATGGAGCAGTATGGTACATCTCCCAAGTTTTTCGGAAACTATTACAGCGCTCCCATAATTGATGTCAAACAAGTGATTGCCGGTTATAATCAGGTCAATGGGCGATATGAGCCATATTACCGCCCCGAATATAAATACGACAAGCAGTTTGAAACGCTGTTTCCAAGAATGTACAGTTCTGATCCCGAGCATGAAGCTGCATACAAATATTGGGGGAAAGTATCAGGTAGAAAATATACAACAGATTCACCATCAGGAAAGAAAACGATTGTTTGCCCAACATTTGGAGAGAACCTGAGGTACTTTTTCCGTTACCAGGTGGGGTTTATGTACTGGAGATATTTTATGTGGAACTTTGCCGGGAGGCAAAATGATATTCAGGGCAATGGAAATGCCATTCAGGGAAACTGGATCAGTGGAATACCCTTCATTGACGAAGCCAGGCTGGGCAACCTCGACAAATTCCCGGGAGATGTTAAATCCAATCCTGGAAGAAACACCTATTTCTTTCTGCCGCTTATAATAGGAATTGCGGGTATGTTCTGGCAGTATAAAAAGAACAAAAATGGCTTCTGGCTGGTTTTTATCTTTTTCTTTATGACCGGACTCGCTATCATCCTGTTCTTAAACCAGTATCCTAATCAGCCGAGGGAACGTGACTATGCTTATGCAGGATCTTTTTATGCTTATGCTGTCTGGATTGGCATGGGATTTATGCTTGTTTATGAAATGCTGAAAAAGTATCTTGGAGATAAGGTGTCTCTTATCCTGACTTTTGTGTTACTTATGCTCGCAGCACCAATACTTATGGGAAGTCAGAACTGGAATGATCATAACCGTTCAAAAAGATACACTGCCAGGGACATAGGTGAAAATTATCTGAAATCCGTGGCTCCAAATTCAATTCTTTTTACATATGGAGATAATGATTCATTCCCTCTCTGGTATGTTCAGGATGTTGAAGGATTCAGGACAGATGTCCGTGTTGCAAACCTGAGCTATATTCAGGCCGGCTGGTATATTGAAATGATGAGGCAGAAAGCATATGGTTCTGATCCGCTTCCATTTTCTCTTTCTGCTGATAAATATATTGAGGGAAAAAGGAATCAGCTTCCGGTTGAAAATCGGGTAAAAAATGCTGTCAGTTTAAAAGAGGTGGTAGCTTTTGCGGGTATAGATGATAGAAAAGCACAGATGGATATATCTGGAAGAGGTGATTTCCTTAATTATCTTCCTGCAAATAAATTCATTATTGATGTCGATCCTCAAACGGTCCTTTCAAATGGTACTGTTAAGGCTTACTTTAAGGATAGCCTGCTGACCCCTATGATTTGGGATTATTCCGAAACTGATGCCATGAAAGGTGATCTTGCCATTATGGATATGCTTTCACATAACAACTGGAACAGGCCGATCTATTTTTCCACAACAGTACCCTCCACTCAGTACAAGGGACTTGAAAAATTCTTTGTTCAGGAAGGTCTTGGTTACAGGGTAGTTCCGATCAAAACAGGGCAACCTCAAATGGGTGAGTACGGTATAATTGATCCGGTAGTTATGTACGATAACCTGATGAATAAATTTACCTGGGGCAATGCCTCTGATCCTTCAGTATATCTTGATGAAAATAACAGAAGAATGTTTAGCAATTTCAGAAGATTATTCGGTAATCTGGGTATTAAATTAGCAACTATGGGTGATACTGCAAAAGCATTGAAAGTTGTCGAACGCGGACTCAATATTGTACCTGCCGGAAAACTTCCAAATGATTACTTCTCGATAGCTCTTGCCGAGACTCTTCTGCTTTGCGGGGAAAAAGAAGAAGGAGAGAAACTTCTTAATGAGATTGTCCTGTATAGTTCCGATTACCTCAGTTATGCTACATCACTGAGATCTGAAGAACGTTTCGGACTTGACTATCCTATTGGTGTGAATATGCAGGGCATGATTGAAATCTACAGAATGGGAGTAAGACTAAGGTTAGACGATCTTGTCAAAAAGTTGGAACCACAATTAAATAAATACTATTCTGTTCTATATTCCGGAGCAAACTAAATATGCGGTTTTTCAGGCCATGTTTTTTAGCAGCGTGGCTTTTCCCGGATATTCTTTTCAGGGAAAAAACAGCTGAAAAGGTTTTATATCTGACCTTTGATGACGGGCCGAATATCTTATCGACACCACTATTGCTGAATATCCTGGCAAAGCATAGTATCAAAGCCGTTTTCTTTTGCTCAGGTAAATCAGCTTCCAGGAATCCGGATCTCATCAAAAAGATTAAATCAGAGGGGCATATTGTTGGTAATCATGGCTATAGTCATCTAAATGGACTACTAACCTCGAAGCAGAAGTATCTTACAGATGTACGGAAAGGTTCAGAATATACCTCTGAAAAACTTTTCCGGCCACCTTATGGAAAGCTGACTTTTCCTCAATATCTGGAATTAAAAAAATCATATCGTATTATTTTTTGGGATATAATGCCTTTCGATTTTGACAGGAGATTTGGAAGCGACCGCTCTCTTTCAATTTTAAAAAAGCTGGTAAGACCAGGTTCAGTTATTGTTCTTCATGATACAGAAAGTAGCACACTACTTGAATTTCTGGAAGATTTCATAGTATTTGCAGTTGCCGAAGGCTATGGTTTCAGACTGCCCTGAAAAGAAATCCCTGAGTTTTATTTATCGTAATGAAGTGTTACATTTGATATAAATAAATTCCTGAATATGAACATTCTCATTCTTGGCTCTGGCGGACGTGAGCATGCCATTGCATGGAAACTGAGTCAAAGTAAAAAAGTCACAAAGATTTTTATTGGTCCGGGAAATGCAGGAACTGCAGCACATGGAATAAATCTCAAACTCGATCCTGAGAAATTTGATGAAGTGAAGAGTGCTGTTCTTTCAAACAATATTGATTTAGTCATTGTTGGCCCTGAAGCACCTCTCGTTATGGGAATTCATGATTTCTTCCTTAATAACGAAACGTTAAATAAGGTAACTGTAATAGGTCCGGTCAGGGCTGCAGCAATGCTGGAGGGAAGCAAGGATTTTGCAAAGGGTTTCATGACAAAATATAATATTCCGACTGCTGCTTACAGAACTTTTGACAAAGCAACTTTGGAGGAAGCCATACAATTCATGAAAAGTATAAACGCTCCATATGTGCTAAAGGCTGACGGGCTTGCAGCAGGAAAAGGAGTATTAATACTTAATGACATTACAGATGCGTCAAAAGAATTAACAGCCATGCTTGATGGAAAATTCGGAGAAGCAGGTAAAAAGGTTGTAATAGAACAATTTCTAAAAGGGATAGAACTCTCAGTTTTTATAATTACCGATGGTGTATCATATAAGATTCTCCCGTCTGCAAAAGACTATAAAAGAATAGGAGTGGGCGACACAGGTCTGAATACAGGAGGTATGGGAGCTGTCTCACCTGTACCTTTTGCAGACAGAAACTTCATGAAAAAGGTTGAGGAGAGGATTATAAAACGAACATTAATCGGATTATCTAATGAAGGAATTGTTTTTAAAGGTTTTATTTTCTTCGGACTTATAAGTGTTGATAATGAGCCCTTTGTTATTGAATATAACGTTCGGCTGGGAGATCCGGAGACAGAAGTAATTATCCCAAGGATTAAGTCTGACTTTTTTGAATTGATTGAAGGTGTTGCCAAGGGTGATCTGAATAAAAGGGAAATCAGTTTCGACAGCAGATTTGTCACAACCGTGATGATGGTAGCAGGAGGCTATCCGGGAAGCTATGAGAAGGGCAAAGTAATATCGGGGCTTGATAAAACAACGGGGGTTGTTGTTTTTCACGCAGGGACAAAATCAGAAGGAGAAAATGTTCTGACCAATGGAGGACGTGTTCTGGCAGTGAGTTCCTGGGGAAGGTCAATGCATTCAGCTCTTAAGGAATCTTATCGGAATGCTGCCAGACTTTCATTTGAAGGCAGTTATTACAGAACCGATATTGGATTTGATCTATAATCACTATGTTGCTAAGATTTTTCAGGGAAGCGGGTTTTGCGGAGATATTCTTTATTTCGCTGACGGGCTTGCTGGTGTGGGCTCACGCTTTCTATGATCCGCACTTATCCGTTTCTTTTGCTTATGAAACAGATCCAATGCCTTTATATGCTTTGCTGAAACAACTCTTGGGTGAAAATGCGTTATCTGGTGTGATATTTTCATTCGTTCTGGCAATGATGATGTCTTTCCTGGTTGTTAATTTTAATTCCAGCCAATTCTTTATAAACAAAAGAACATTTCTGCCAGGTGTAATCTATATATTGATCACAAGTGTATTGCCTGATCAGCAATTACTTAATCCGGTTTTGCCAGCTTCAGTTTTTCTCATGATTGCCATCCGGAGAGTTTTGGATGCCTACAGATTACCTGGAACAGCATATAATTTTTTTGATGCTTCACTTCTTATCGGGGTAGGTTCCCTTTTCTATGCTAATCTGGTATGGTTTTCACTGCTGGTAATAGTAGGAATAGCGATTCTACGTACAGTGAATTTTAAGGAAATTGCTATATCAGTTATCGGATTGATTACTCCTCCGCTTATTACACTCGGTATTTATTATGCAATTGGGAAGGATATTTCCGCACTGCCACAGGTTCTGTATAAAAATTTATTTTCCGTAGCCAGCGAATATAATTTTTCCACACTCTTACTTGTGGGCCTGATATTGTTGGGACTGATTGTTTTAATCAGCCTGATATATCTGTTTTCAGTAATGAATGTTAAAAAGATAAAATCGCGAAAGACTTTTATTGAATTGAACTGGGTATTAGCGATAACATTTATGGTTTATTTTATCGTTCCTTCCTCTTCAGTTGAGCTTATCTGGATTGCCGGCATTCCGATAAGCTATATTCTTTCTCATTATTTAATATTCAGCGGAAAGAAGCTTCTTCCAGAAATATTTTTTAGTATTCTGTTTCTTTTAGTTTTGTTGATTCAGATTTTATATCTGAAATGACGGGGATCTGTAGCTGTTACTTAAGAACTGATAAGACAAATATGCCTTCTCCAGGTTTAAAATCGAGGAAATCAAAGTATAAGAGGTACTTTCCGGAGCTGGTACAGGTAAAGTCAAACCCATTTTTCCCGGTCGGATAAATCTTACCGGTCTTAATATCAAAATTAGAGCCCTGATATTTGCCCTGACTATCCTTAATCTTCATAATGAGCTGACAATCAGTACTTCCTTCACTACATAGAGTAAACCTGTATTTATAATTCTTGTTAAGTTGAAATTGCTCTTTCCATCTGAGTTCCGGTTGAGGAGTGTCTTTCCCGAGTTTTATCGGGATATCTTTTAGATAAACAACATTAGGACCCGCACTAGCACGACATTTGCTTACCAAATCTGAAGATTGTGCTTTAAGAAATAGAGGCACAAATGAAATCATCAATAATATAATAAGTCTATTCATACTAATTATTTAAAACTAGTTTGTTTCTTATATTGCCTGAAAAAACAATAATCGTATCAAGTTGTCCTTTCCTGAGTTCAACTTTGCTCTGTTCAGTCTGGGTAACAACAAGGACACCATCCTTTTCAACCATAATAGGATCTCCTTGTGTAAAGGTTATTTTCACATCTTTATATTTATCTTTCATCTCCTTCATATTCTGACAGAGAGATGCAAATTCCGGACCTGAATTGCAATAAGGGGCCAGAAGCAGGAGCAGGTCGTTAAGGATAATTTTTTGTTCCCCGACCCTGTTAATCAGCAGAGTATCGCGTGTTTGTTTAAGTATTTGTGTAGTCAGATATTGTCCTTCGATCCAGACTCCTGTGATCATAAGCGCTGAAAGCTGTCCGCGTCCTTTATCACGGAGATATTTGTCAATTTGATTATAAGAATTTTGAGAAAGAAAAAGAAGGGAATCAAGGTTGGATCTGTTAAGGGAAAGTCTTTTAATTGTTTCAAAATCGAAGAACTGCCCTACATTGAGGCCATCAGCAAGCTTCTTTATAGAGGAAAGTACATCAATTGAAGTACTTGTCTTTTCGTACATGTTAAGATAACCAAGATCTGCGCCCAGTATGCCCAGCTTTATTGCCTTTTCAAAGCTGGTGCTTATTCTGCCGGGATCAATAGAAGATGCAAGATAGCTGGTGGAAAATGGTACAGACATTCTTTGCAGGAGGTTAGCAATTTCAATGGGGGAAGAAATATTTCTTGAGATATCTTCTATCGCCTCAGCACTCAGTTTTTCAGCTTCGGCGACAGGAAGAGAATCAGCATCCGGAAATACAAATTCCACAGACTTCCTGGTTGAACTCTTGCATGAAAAAACAAAGAGTACAATTATGATCTGGATAAAAAATAACCTTCCGCTCATTCAGTTTTAGGGATTATAATATACAAAAATATAAAAATTCCGGTAACCAACTCATTAATAACTCATTTTCTGAAACGTAAATTTTCAAAAAATCTGACAGCTCTTCCTAATAATTCATAATAGAGAGTCAGGTAAAGAATAATAGTACTCAATAAAATTAGAATAATGTTGAAACTAAAAGTATCCATCATTGTCCCGAAAAGGTATTTTGATGGGGCAAAGAAATGAGTCCTGAAACTCAGAAATCCCTTCTTTTCTGGATCAATATAAATCGGATCATAATTCTGCACGAGACTATTTCTGTAGACAAGAATTTTATTTTTGTCTCTTTCGTAGTATTTTCTAACTATCTCTTCAAGTTTTTCATTATAGTATGAATTACGAAGATAATCAACCACCGTTTTATTTGTCCTGGTAAGTTCATCAAAATCCCTTACTACGTTGAACTCGGCGTTGTTAAAGTTGGCTAAACGGATCTTTAAATGGTCCTTAAGGTCTTTATAAAGCGTAATATTATATTTTTCAGGAGTAAGATCATTAATATTTTTAAAAAGCTCAAGGCGGGGAAATTTCTTTGAAAGTTTTATGAGTTCGTTTTTAATTAGAGAAAGATTTCCTGAATATTCAATATTATCTATCCTGGGAGTTCTGCCGGGATCAACCCTGGCCTGTAAGGCATTTTGATATATTAAATCGACTTTATCGAGTGTGGTCATAAGTTTAGGGATAAGCTTGGAAAAATAGTAGTTCGTAATGCTTTTTTCCTTTTCCAATTCATAAATACTTTTTCCCTGTGGATTTGATTTAAACCGGTTATATTGATTGTCTTTAAATTGAGAGACCATCAGGGCCTCATAAGACCACCTGGTAGGAATAAGTTCCGCAATAACAGGTACTTTGTCGACGCTGCCAATTTTCCTGTTTAGTTTATCGAAGGAAAACATTGCACCGCTTAATACCATCATTGGTATGATAACCAGAGGAATAACGATGTAAATAGTGATAGCTGAATTAAAACTCGCAGATATGTTCAATCCAAGCATATTGGCACAGAAAGCAGTGGCAAAAAGCGCAAAAAAGTAGTTTTGGAACAATCCCCTTATTTCAAGGATAGGATTGGCAACGGCAAGAAACAATAAAACCTGAATTGAGGAGATACAGATTAGTAAAACAACCTTGGAAAAAAGATAGCTGTTCCTGCTGAGACTAAGAAAATGCTCCCTCTTAAGAATTCTTCTATCCCGGAATATCTCCTCTGCGCTTATTGTGAGACCAAGAAAGAGAGCTACTATAAGGCTCATAAAGATATATATAGGAATATTTTCATTCTCGAAAAAAATATATTTTTCTGAGTTCGGATCCGGAATATACCTTATGATGAATGAGAGAATAAAACCAAGAACCGGTGCCTCAAGCAGAGTAAGAAGAAGATACTGTCTGTTGGCAATCTTACTCCTTAGATCCCTGGAAAGGTATATCACAAATTGTCTGAAAACAGAAGGTTTTTCAAGGGTTTTATGAGGAGGGTCTTTAATTTCAGGGAGTTCCTGGAAAGGATGCTTTTCTTTAAAAGTATTTGCCCACTCAGCAGGTTTTACCTTTCGTTTTTCGGTATATCTCCCGAACTCATCAACAACCTGAATTTCAATTATGTTAAAAATACTTTCCGAATTGACGTTCCCGCATAACTGGCATTCTCCTAATGAGGCATTGATCTGTGCATCAATAGTCTTAAAATAGATCACTGATTCGACAGGATTTCCAAAATATGTCATATAACCACCCTGGTCCATGATTATTACCTTATCGAACATTTTAAAAATTTCAGAGGAGGGCTGGTGAATGACAGTTACAACGAGTTTACCCTTCAAAGCTAGATCTCTGAGAAGATCCATCAGGTTCGCAGAGTCTCTTGAAGAAAGGCCGGAAGTAGGTTCGTCAAGAAAAAGGACAAATGGCTCCCTGATCAGTTCCAGGGCAATATTCAGCCTTTTCCGTTGCCCCCCGCTTATCACTTTATTCATTGGAGAACCAACTCTGAGATCACGTTTTTCAGCCAGACCAAGATTTGCCAGTGTCTGATTTACGATCGTTGTAATCTCAGCTTTAGTCTTATTGCCAAAACATTGGCAGGCAGCATAATATAGGTTCTCGAAAACTGTCAGATCCTCAATGAGCATGTCATCCTGTGGAACATATCCAAGAACTCCCTCTATTGCTCCGGCATCATTATAAATATCCAGTCCGTTGATTTTTATTGTTCCGGATGTTGGTTTCTGAATCCCGCTCATAAGATTCAGAAGAGTTGTTTTTCCTGATCCACTTGCTCCGAGGATCCCGAAAAGCTTACCTTCCTCAACCGAAAAGCTTACATTGTTGACAGCCGTCTGATTGTCTCTGAATTTATAAGTCACATCCCTGAGGGTAAAAGAGAGTTTATGAATATTAACCCCGGAAAGAAAACATGAACTGATATCGCTATAATAAATAGGATGCCCCTGCAAGGATTTAATTGAGCCTCCCTGAGCGAAAGTATAAACATACCTGGAATAAACTGGAAGTCCGTTAAGATATAACTGATCGTCCGAATAATACTTTAAGAAATAAAGTTCTACACTTGGAATTCTCAGTACAACAATCGTTGTATTGTTGTATCCAGTAACCATCTTTTTGCAAATCTCATATCCTTCATCTTCCGGGCGCAGAACAAGAATAGCATTATTCTTCAGGTTTTCAGGATTATCGTTCTTTACAAATTGCTCAGTTGCGGCAAACTCATCCTGTGGGATCTTAAAGACTTCAGCAACTGTATTGATAATATTCATTCTCTGGAGTGTGAACTGGCGGTCGGAATTAACCAGTTCATATAAACGCATAAGAACTACTACTTTTTGTTCCTGATTTAGAGTCCGGTTTATTTTCTTGCAGATACCAAGAATTTTAACAGAATCCTTCACTGACGGAGCAAGAATGTTCTGCTTTTCCTTATTCATCTGGACCGGCCCCGCATGCCGATCGAATAATGTAAGGTATTCTTTCACTGCTTCCTTGCTCAGCTGTTTATAAAGAAATTCTGAAACATACTCCCTTTCATTACTTAGTATGCCTATGTCCTGCTTAACGATCAGGGCAAACAGCTCCATCAATGCTTTCAGAATTTCTTCACTCATTTCACAGAAAAAAGGAATTAGGGTGAATAATTAAACCAAATATAATGATAATTCCGTGATGTATCCTGATAGACGACTGTTCCTTGAACAAATTGCCGGACTTCCGGTTAGATATTAAAAGGAATAAAGCATATGCAAACAATTTTAGGGGCGAATGGTACAATAGGATCAGTATTAGCGAAGGAATTAGTAGCCTATACGGATAAAATACGGCTTGTTAGCCGTAATCCAAAAAGAGTAAATGAATCAGATGAAGTTTTTCCGGCAGATCTGTCAGACCCGGGTATGGTCGATATGGCAGTTGCAGGATCCGAGGTCGTCTATCTTGTTTTAGGATTTGATTATAAACTAAGAATATGGGAGGAAAAATGGCCTAAGCTTATGAAAGCTACAATAGATGCCTGTATAAAGCATAAAGCAAGACTTGTTTTTTTCGACAATGTTTACATGTACGATATTAATGCAATCCCTCATATGACAGAGGAGTCGGACATTAATCCTCCAAGCAGAAAAGGAGCCGTCAGAAAGAGAATATCTCAAATGATTATGGATGAGGTTAAGGCGGGTAAGCTTATGGCGATTATAGCCCGATCTGCAGATTTTTATGGTCCTCGCAATGAAAAGAGCTTTGTTATAGAAATGGTTTACAAAAATATTCTGAAATCAAAAAGACCATTCTGGTTCATTAATGCGGATAAAAAACACTCCTTCACTTTTACACCAGATGCGGCAAAGGCCACCGCTCTTCTTGGCAACACTTTTGATGCATATAATCAGATCTGGCATCTGCCAACTGACAAGAATACTCTTACGGGTAGGGAATTCGTACAGCTTTTTTCAGATGAGATGAAAGCAACCCGAAAGGTTTTTATTCTGTCCAGGTTATTATTAACACTTTTCGGACTTTTTGTACCGGTACTTAAAGAGATGCGGGAAATGATGTACCAGTATGACAGGGATTATTTCTTTGATTCCACAAAATTTGAGAAGCGGTTTAATTTTAAGACCACAACATATCGGGAGGGGGTAAGAATTACAGTTCATCAATCAGCCTGGAAACACGATGCATCTTGATTCTAAATGGTATTGATTTATTAATTGTATCTTTGCACCGTTTTAATCAGGAATAATCCACGCCATTTTCCGGCTTTCTTTATTTCACAATATTTACAATTAAAATTTTACTATGAATTTTGAATCTTTGAAAATAATTGAACCAATTCTTAAATCTATTAAAGAAGAAGGATACACAGTGCCAACACCAATACAGAAAGAGGCAATTCCAATTGTCCTTAAAGGAATTGATCTCATAGGATGTGCTCAAACCGGGACAGGAAAAACGGCAGCTTTTGCAGTACCGATTCTTCAAATGTTAAGTATAAATAGAAAATTTGACAGAAAAAGAAAGATACGAAGCCTGGTTGTAACCCCTACCAGGGAACTGGCAATTCAGATCGAAGAGAGTTTCAAGACATATGGCAGGTATACAGAGCTAACCTGTACAGTAGTTTTTGGAGGGGTGAATCAGAATCCCCAAACCTCCGCGTTGCGAAATGGTGTTGATATATTGGTGGCAACACCCGGCAGGTTGCTTGATCTGATGAAACAGGGATTTATCTCGTTGCGGGATGTTGAAATTTTTGTCCTTGATGAAGCCGACAGAATGCTCGACATGGGTTTTATTCATGATGTAAGAAAAATTATTGCAGTCCTGCCTCAAAAACGACAATCGCTTTTTTTCTCAGCCACAATGCCTCCTGAGATTGTGAGATTGGCCGGATCAATCGTTTACAAGCCTGTAAAGGTGGAGGTTACACCTTCTGCATCTACAGTCGATATTGTAAACCAGTTTGTTTACTTTATTGATAAAGGCAACAAGAACTCTCTTCTGATTGAGTTGCTGAAAAATGAAAAGATAAGAACGGCACTAGTGTTCACCCGTACCAAATATGGTGCGGATAAAGTTGTAAGGGTACTTAAGAATAAGAATATTGTTGCCGAAGCAATTCACGGAAACAAGGCTCAAAATTCTCGTCAGCGCGCTCTTAACAATTTCAAGGCGCAAACAACACGTGTTCTGGTTGCAACCGATATTGCAGCACGTGGTATTGATGTAGATGATCTTGAATATGTATTTAATTATGAAATCCCGAATATTTCCGAAACATATGTTCATCGGATTGGAAGGACTGGAAGGGCGGGTGCAAACGGAACAGCTATTTCATTCTGTGATGCAGAGGAAAAAGCTTATCTGAAAGACATTGAAAAACTAATAACGAAAAAACTTCAGGTCATAAATGATCATCCATTCCCATTAATTGACAATAATCCTGTAAAACCAGTTAAACAACAGCGCGGTAATCATAACCGCCCCGGAACCAAATCACATGGAACATTCAATTCGTTCAGGCGGGGTCGATGATGCAGATAAGGTAGAATAGCAATGAATCGCGTCTCTATCTTGTCGCGTTCCATTTTATAGTCTGAGAACCTGTTTTTAGAGTCCCTTCCATTTTGTTACCATCGATTGATCCTGTATATACATCACCGCCGGCGGTAAAGGTGATTTCGCTACCCCGGATCCTTCCATTAGTCAGATCAACGGTTTTTCTGGCTGTTTTCAGGGTTCCGGAAATCATCTGAAACTCCTGTTTCAGGGTCAGGTCACCATCAGCCAGCTTCCAGGTTCCCTCGACCTTTGCCGGAATAATCCATAAATAAGCTGTTGTCCAGCTTGTTTCTTCCTCAGATATTGTTGCGGTATCATCAGGGATCCATTCCTGCATTGTAAATGTATTTGATACAATCCGTGTACCTGGCTTCAAATCAAGCAGTTTAGGACGCAATCTCATGTTTATATCAGGCAGCAAAAACATAGTTATGACGGTGGCTTTAGAGAAATCAAATTCAAAAAGATCTGTCTCCATAAATTGTGCTTTATCACTGACTCCTGCTTTTTCGGCATTTTTTCTGGAGAGATTGACCATATCAGGGTTATACTCAATACCCAGCGCCCGGGTTCCTTTCTTTGCTGCAGTGATTACTGTACGGCCATCACCTGAGCCAAGATCAATAAGAAAATCAGCCGGTGTAACTTTAGCAATTTCAAGCATTTTTTCTACAAGCGCCTGAGGCGTGGGAACCCAGACAACATCTTTTCCCTCCTGTCCCACTTCAGGTTGATAATTATTGTTAACGACTTTTTCCTGAGAAAAAAGAGTTAAGCTTAATACTGATAGTGAAAACACTATCATCGAACGGTTTATCAGACTGATTGACTTCATTTCTTTTTGTTTTTAATTTTTTGGAAGGCAAAAGTTACAAATAAAAAATGGATCGACCGGTAACAATTCAGTTGTAAATGCTAATTTTATGTAACGCCAGAAAAGGTTTTCCTGATAAAGCCAGATGCAGTCATGGTCGCAATCACAATTATCCAGATCAGAGCCGTTATTACAATTAACCTGTAGTCCTCGCGGCGTTTAAGTATTATTCCTGCAAATGCCCATATTACTGATAATCCAACGAAGGGATTGTCCAGCCTGAAAAGAGTAAGAGCTGCAATTAATGCTCCGGCTGAAATCATAATAATAGTCCACATCTCTTCAGAAATACCAAAACCGTTCCACCTGTAATGTACAAGAAGTGCAGTAACGTTGGCAATGGTAGCAATGCATATCCATCCAAGGTATACCCCGAACGAGGCTTTGATTACACCATAAGGAATCTCTTTTATCAGTATATTAATATAAATCAAAGTAATAAGCAAACCAAGCATAACGATCAGTGAAAGAGGCAGTTTCTCATAATGCCAGCAGACAATCCACAGGGCGTTGAGGATACATGTGACTGCAAACAACCCTCCGATATCTGCAGTAGTTTTCCCCGAACCAATAAACTGAACTGTGCAAAATCCGGCCAGTAAAAGATAAATCACACCCCATATTGAAAAGGTTATACCTGCCGGTACAAACAGGTTGGGATATTTATCTGAAAGCTGCCCCGTAGTATGGTTGTTCAGGGGAAGTGCATTTGCAAGATAGTTCATAACTATCATAACTATAAACATGCTGATGTTCAAATATTTTATCATGAGCTGAAGATTTTGCTTTGAAGATATCAAAAATTAATTTCAAATTAAATCCCCATTTTACTGTTTTTCTGTTGAAATCTGCTAACTGCAAATTCAAATCTACCATCGGTGGATTAGCTCTATCGTATTATTTAATAGTTAAGTAAATTTGATATGAGTTTGTGATTCAGACTTGTTTGGAAAGAAAAAAGGACAAAATAAATAGACAGTAAAGCAGTTTGTAAATTTAAATTAACTACCATTTAATTCTTAGAAGCCATGAAAAAAATGATTTTAGCAACAGTCCTTATATTTTTTATAGGTACTGTTGCTTTTGCAAGAAAGTTTGTTGCTGATGGGAAAAGTCATACAGCATTAGGAAACTACAGGATAGAATTAGCCGACAATCCGGTTGCCATGAAAGGTTCAGATTGTAAGGCTTATATTATCAGCTATGAAAACTCTCCAATGGAGGTTACTGTTGTAGTATGCAAAGAACGAAAGTGCAAACGTTATGTTGTCTTGTCTGAAAAGCTTTCGGTCCAGTATGTCTGCAACCCTAATTATTTTGGTGTCGAAAAACTGGATAGTTCTTTTGAGAAGGAAGGATATAAGACATCTGACTCAGCACTTAACAGAGGAGAGTATTTTCATCAGAAAGTCTTAGGTCCCGGGCAAAAACCTGAACTTGAAGCCACCCAGCTTATTGCAGCCTTTTTTCCAATGCTTCTCAACAACGTTGAAAGCATAACAGCTGCAAGGTAAAGGTATTATTCAGGCCAGTCGGCCATTCCCGGTTTTAGGTTTTAGTTTAATTGGGGCTTTTGAGAAAGCCCCTTTTTTTTGTTCTATTACCCTTTAAACCTGGCCATATGTATCAGGAAAAGGTCTTTTCTGGTTCTGGAAATCGGAATTTGTGAACCATCATGCATTTCGATATATCCACCATCCCTGCGGACATATTTTTTTACAAATTTCAGGTTTACCAGATGTGAGTTATGTGAACGGAAAAAGTAGCGATCGCTAAGCAGCTCCTGGAATTCCTTGAGGTGTTTTGATACAAGTATTTTGCGACTTCCGGCAAGATGGAACCATGAATAACTTCTATCAGCTTCTATCCTCACTATATCCTTCGGATTAAGGTACTCCATTCCATCAGCAACAGGTATAGCCAAACGCGTAGGGTAAGCCGACTTAAGGTTCTCCATAAGGATCTTAACGCTCTCATTGCCGGGAGATAAATTGACTGCACGTTTTTTTATTACCCTGTCTGCTGCTTCAATGAATTCATTAATATTAATTGGCTTCAGAATATAATCAACAGCGCTGAACTTAATAGCTTTTATTGCATAGTGGTTAAATGCTGTTATGAATACAACGTCAAAGTCTTTTTCAGGGAAATGAGTCAGCAGATCGAATCCTGTCCCATTAGGCATCTCTACATCAAGAAACACCAGGTCAGGTCTTAGCGTTTTTATTTTTTCAACACCATCTGAAACATTATAGGCTTTCGCAACAACTTCGAGGCCAGGGCAGTATTCTTCGATGATGGAGAAGATAAAATCAACAGCATTCTGCTCATCGTCGATAATAATAGTTTTTAACTTGTTGGTCATGTCATAACAGGTATATGAAGTTCCACACGTGTTCCTGACGGTTCACCATTTTCGTTTTTCAGATCAGTATAAATTGTTTTCAAACTGGTTCCATAAAGTGCACTTACAAGATCGAGCCGCGATGAGACAATCTGTGTCCCAAGGGAATTGTGGTTTCCGGTACGCTGCTTTTTCTTTTCCTGGGCTGCTTCTCTGCCTATTCCATTATCTTCAATTGTGCAAATTATTTTTTCTTTCTCCAGCCTGAGATCGATTTTAATGGATCCCTTTCCCTCTTTTGGCATCAGACCGTGACTGATTGAATTTTCGACAAATGGTTGAATCAGCATGGTAGGAACTTTGTACAGCAATGGATCAATATCTTCCTCGACCTGGATTTCATAGTCAAACTTATCTTTAAATCTTAATGATTCAAGTTCAAGATAGAGGGTCAGTGCATCCAGCTCTTCACTTAGTGGTACAGAAGTATGCTGAGAGTTTTCAAGTACCTTACGCATTAGACTTGAAAACTTGGTGAGATAGATATTTGTCGCCAGCTTATCGTGCTGGTACATATAGTATTGAATGGAGTTCAGAGTATTGAATATGAAATGAGGATTCATCTGTTGCCGCAGGTTAGCCTGTGTGATTTCAGATATCTTCCTGTTCATATCACTTATACGCCGTCTTGCGTTTATTTTAGCACGGCTAAAGATGAGCAAAACAATTGCCAGGGCCAATATAAGAATTCCCGTAATTCCATAATTCAAAATGCGCTGATTCTTCAATTTCAGGGAAAGTAATTGTATCTCTTTGCCATGAGTCTCAGCTTCATAACGCACTCTTGCATCGGTAAGGCCCTGTGTGCTCTTATTAATGAGGAGGGAATCGCTATACTTTTTATGCGTGACGAATGCAAGATATGCTTTTGAGGTGTCTTTTGCCTTCAGGTACATCTCGCTAAGATCCTTATAGACCCAAGATAAATTAACCCAGTCATTATTGATATTTGCCTGATCAATTGCCCTGGAGTAGTTTTTCAACGCTAATTCCTTGTACCCCATATCACGGTATATTGTACCAATGTTCCCGAATGAGTTGGCTGATGTCCCAAATCTTTTACCAGGAAGGCTGTATTTAAGAGACTTATTATAATAAAACAGTGAGGAATCGTAAGATTTTTCAAGGTAGAAGTTCCAACCGGTATTCGCCAATGACAAAGCTATAAAGGATGTGTCTCCTGTTCTCAGGGAAATTTCAGTACATTTTTTGAGAATAGAATCGGCCAGCCTGAAATTATGGTCCAGATCAAGATATGAACTACCCAACCTGAAATAAGCTGTTTCAGCATATAACAGGTCATTTGCAGCAGTTGCGGCATCTATCATCGAGCGGAGAGCTTTTTGATATTCCTTAATGTTGCCTAAAGCTATATAAACCTGAGATTGTCCTTCATAACCAAGAGTTAAAAATCCTTTCAGTCCGTTTTCAATTGAAAAGTCTGTACTTTTTCTAAAATAATCAAGACTCTCTTTGAACAGACCGGTACGAAGAGAGTACTTACCCATAAAAAGCATCGCTTTTACCAGAACATCATTTTCTCTCTGCTTATTTGCTTTTTCCATAGCCAGGGTTGCCTCTTCATATGATTTATTATAGTTAGCTGCAATAAAATAAAATTCTGCCCTGAGCAGATGCAGCAGCGGAGGAGCCTCAATTTTGTTATTGTCACATATAGCAGTTGCGGTATCAAGGTACGCCTTTATTTTTTCAGTATTTCCGGATTTGCCAACATACTTGAGTCCCATCCTTGCAAGACTATTGATCCTGGAGGTATCCACAGATGAGTCAGATATAATGTTAATTCCAACAGTTTTAGAAATGGAATACGGTATGGCTGTTGCTGGAAAATTTCCGGGGAGAAAAAACAAGATAAATATTGTAAATCCAATTGCTCTCATATAGCTTGCCAGGGCATTATATTTGCTTAATACTAGGATATATCCAAAGTCATCTCAGATAAAACAACTCTTCAAAATATGTAACTACGATCCGGTTCTCTTACCTTTAGTAAAGGTACGAATGGCTGGAATAGAATTCAATTCCAATTAACAAATTGTCGGTCTGACTTTACAAATGACATTTAGTGATTTGTCTTTGCACCCTTTGTTCGAAGAAGCCAGGGAGAAGGTGGATTACATTATCCCTGTATCCTGTCTCCTTTGCTGCAGTTGCCGACTGGGCATTTTTTAAATGCCCGGCTCTTCCTTAAACAGTTTTACTTTCAGAGCAGTAGGCCCTTTCGGCCCTTTCCCGATTTCATAGGATACAACATTATTTTCTTTGACAATTTCCAGTAAATTATTCGCATGGACAAAAACACTTTGCTTTGAATCCATATCCCGAATGAACCCATAACCTTTTGACTCGTTAAAAAAGGTGACGACCCCTTTCCTTATGTAATCATTGCCCTGTGAAGAGTTTGTTTTAGTTGCTCCTAATTCTATGTTTTCTGCAATAACGATTTCTTTTTTAGTAGGATCAGGGGGGGTTGAAGTGATCTTTCCAAATTCATCAACATATGCAATCATATCGTCGAAGCTGTTCTTTTTGCCGGCTTCTTTCTTGATAAGGCGCTTATTTGCTTTATCTTTTCTCTTTTTCTCTTTCTTGTTTTTAACTTCTTTTTTATTGAATGTCTCCTGTGATCTGGCCATGTAATAATGTTTTTACAAAGGTAAGCTTTATTTTCGGGGATAACTACTAATATACAAGCAACCTGGCAGGAATTTGTTTTGGCATTTTCAGAACACCCACCACGGAGCCTTCACAAATTCAGCATATACCAGAATATCAAAAATGGCATGTCCAACTAATGTAGGAACTATGCTTTTGGTAACAAATCTAATTGAACCGAAAATCAATCCCGCAATAAAGGTCCAGAGAGCAAGAAATCCAATATCAATTTCGGGTGTTATTACAGGAGCCAAAAACAGGCAGCATTTATAACCGGTGTGCGAAACAGTGCTGAATAAAACAGAATAAGGTCCGTTTGTCTTCCTGACATATTCCTGTATGAAACCCCTGAAAACCAATTCTTCAGTTGCACCAATAAGTGCAGCTATGAATACAAAACCGTGAATGATGGTTGGAAATAAACTTATTCCCAGGTACCATCGGTAAAAAATTGCAATAATCGAACCAAGCAACAATCCAATGATGATGTAAACCAGGGTATTTTTAAGTGATCGAAATTCTCCGGTGATCTCACCTATAAAGGGAAATGATTTAAGATTCTTTCCAAATATGTATGCAGGAATCAAAAGTGCGGTAAATGCAATTAAGCGCAGGGGGAGACCGAAGCTTATGAAAAAGGAAAAGATCATTAGTCCGAAGCTGCACAATATAGCTTCAAGATGAAATGCAGACTTTTTGCTGATGTTCATTCTGTTCCTGAATGCTTCATTTCAGTTCAGAGACTTTCCTGATTTCTGCACGGATAAAGTTCTGAAAAAAAGGATAAGAGGAATGATGAGTAACAACCAACCGGATCCAAGACAAAAACCATGATTAGAAACAATTTTTGTTTTGGGTAAAGATCTTTTCAAATCGTCTTTCAAAAGTGTGTTTTTAAGCATGTTATCCGGCAAAGAAAGATATTTTATGTTTTTAAGAGATTTTATCGTTGCAGTATCTGTCAGGGTTTCTGTTATTGTAAGACCAAAAAGCTTCCTGAGATTTAATAAGGGTTTCAGTCCGGTTATTACTTTATCACCCGTTATTTCAACTACTTCAAGATCAGGGTGTAATTCAATAAACGAATTAAAATCGGCCTGGGTAGTTCCTGCCGGGAAAGTCATCCATCGCAGGCTGCCCAGTTCCCCGGGAGAGCTTTTAATTCTGATTTTTTCTCCCATAAGCGATAATACCTCAAGTTGTTTTTGATTATTGATCAGGTCATAGTTAATGGATGTATCGAATCCTGCAGCAACCAGCTCCTTTAGTCCGGAAAGTGGCTTGATGATGGAAAAATCAAATTCTCCAAATTTCAAAACCATCAGTCTTTCAAGCTGTTTGTTATTTATTAATAAATTTTCATTTTCTGATCTTCCAGGATCACTATATGAAAGTAAAAGCTGCTTCAGTTGAGGCATTAAGGGTAAAGGAATGGTATTTACACTATCCGTAAGTGATATAAAAAGGAATTCCAGATTAGTCAACCCTGATAAAATATTAAAGTCCTTATTTGAAAGTTCTGCAGCCAGATAAGATCTTGGCTTAAAGATTTCCAGAAGCTTTGTTATTGTACTCAGTTTCGACTGCCCGCAACTTAAACCAATTTCAGGCTTAATCTTTGCCAGTTCTTTAAGATAGGGGAGGTATTTCTCGATAGAATCTGAGTCGAAGATGAGGATTTCAAGATTTGAAATATCGGTCTGTTTTATCTCTTTGAACCAGGGAATCATGTCATATTTGTTATTAATGACAATTGAATAGATTTTATCATTTATATAAATGATTCCGTTTATTTTCTTAAATGAAAAACTGTTCTCAGAGAGAGATCTGTAAAAAAAGAAATCTTCGTCACCAATATTGAATAAATCTCCGGGACTGGCAAGTAATGAAGCCGGATTTACACTATCAGCATTATATGAAATAAAACTCAAGGCTTTAGAAACATTATTCACCTGCGTTTTTCCCTTAAACTCTACAACAGCATAACCTGACTGTTTTGGCGTACATGAAACCATTAACAAAATAATTGCAAATAGAATAAGAGCAGACGATTGCGAATGAGTAAAGATGTTTCGATTACAGACATCATTTATTCTTTTCATGATTTTAAGTATTAACCAGGGTAAGAATCACAAAGTTATACTAAGTTAGAAGTTTTCCTGAAAGTAATGAAGAGGGAGTCATAAATTTATTTATACCTTTCATCATTAAATGCAAAAACATGAACAGAAGAAATTTCATAAAGACAACTGGTATGGTAGCAGGGGCATATGCCATTACGGAACCATCCTTACTGGCCGGTTTTGAAACAGCCGGACAGAATTCATGGTTCAATCGTCCGATGCGATGGGCACAACTGACACTGGTTGAGAATGATCCCGGCAGCTTCGATCCTGATTTCTGGTTGAGCTATTTTAAGCAGATCCATGCCGACGGTACCACACTTAGTGCAGGTGGTGTTGTGGCATATTACCCTACTGATATCTCTCTGCATCATCGTAGTGACTGGCTTGGAAGCTCAGATCCTTTCGGGTATCTAGTGAAAGGATGCCGCAAAATGGATATGTCGATTATTGCCCGCACTGATCCGCATGCTGCCAGACAGATTGTGTATGACGCACATCCTGACTGGATAGCAGTAACAGCAAATGGAGAGAAACGCCGCCACTGGGCTAATCCCGAACTGTGGGTCACCTGTGCTCTTGGACCTTACAACTTTGATTTTATGACAAAAGTTCATACTGAGATCATGCAACGATACCAGCCAGATGGAATCTTTTCAAACCGCTGGGCTGGCCATGGCATTTGTTACTGTGAACATTGCACTAAAAATTTTAAAGAATACTCCGGATTTGAGCTGCCAAAAAGCAGCGACAGATCCAATAAGACTTATCAGAAATACCTTGAGTGGAACACCGAGCGTTTAAAGCAACTCTGGGTCTTATGGGATGGGGTGATCCGAAAAGAAAAATCTTCATCACGGTTTATCCCTAACGGGTTCCCCGATAAAGTAATTACTGGTCAGCTATCTGATATTGTCTTCACAGATCACCAGGCAAGAAGCGGTGTCACAATGCCTTGGTCAAACGGCAAAGGTGCCAAAGAGTTGAGAGCATCCATTGGTATGAAACCCCTGGGTGGTATTTTCAGTGTTGGATTCGAGGAACAATACCGCTGGAAAGATTCGGTGCAGAGTGAAGCAGAGATAAGGATCTGGGTGGCAGAAGGAACTGCCAATGGTATGCGGCCCTGGTTTACTAAATTTTCAGGTGTTCTATATGACAGGCGCTGGCTCAATGTGGTTGATAAAATTTACCAGGTATACTGGAAGAATGAATCTTACCTGAGGAATACATCACCTATGGCAAGGATTGGAATGGTTTTCTCTGAAAGAAATCTGAATTATGGTGGTGAAGTATGGCAACAGAAAAATTCAGATCATGCGAGCGGAATGTATCATGTCCTGATCGAAAACCGTATCCCATTTGAAATGGTCAATGACCGTCTGCTTGATTCTGAGCATCTGAAGCAATTTAAGTTACTGATACTGCCAAATATTGCCACACTTTCTGTTCAGCAATGTGATCAACTGAGAAAATTTGCTGATGAAGGTGGCAGTCTGGTCGCTACATTCGAGACATCTTTATATGATGAAACCGGCAAGAAAAGATCTGATTTCGGGCTAGCCGAACTGTTTGGCGTTTCCTTTGACAATACCGTTGAAGGGCCAATGCAGAACAGCTATTTAAGGTTGAAGAAAGATCCTGCCGGCCAGTTTCACCCTGTCTTAAAAAACCTGGAAGATGCTTACCGGATCATTAATACAATTTACAGAATAAAGGTAAAACCGCAGTCAGCATTTCCCGGGCCGGTTACCCTGATCCCGACATATCCCGATCTACCTATGGAAGATGTGTATCCGCGTGTAACCGATACGGATATAAAGGAACTATACCTGCGTGAAACAGGGAAAGGACGAATTGCATATTTCCCGAACGACATCGACCGGTCTTTCTGGCAGATAATGTGTGCAGATCATGGTAAGCTGCTCTCAAACACAATAAGATGGGCTTTGAATGAAGAACCTGTTGCAGAAATATCAGGTCCCGGGGTAATAGATGTTACAATCTGGCGACAGGAGCGCTCGATGACGGTTCACCTGGTTAACCTGACCAATCCGATGATGATGAAGGGTCCGTTCAGGGAGCTTATACCTGTTGCAGCTGAAGCAACCATTAAAATTCCAAAGGATACAAAAGCATCAGGAGTGCATCTTCTGGTAAGCGGACAAAAGCCTGCATTTGAAATGAAGGGAGACAAAATAGTATTAAAAGTGCCACAGATTTTTGATCATGAGATCATCGGTATAGATCTGACAATCTAAGCTTTTAAGCACCTTATAAAATGAATAAAATAGATATTGAACATCGCAATTTATCAGAGAATTGTCAGAACAGCTGGAACAGCAGGCGATCATTCCTGAAGAAAGCTGCTGTGGCTACAGTTGCATTAGCCGGGGCAGATCTGCTCACCCTTACTGCAAACAATCCTGTTCCGGACCTGGAAAGTACAGGTGCTGTCCCTTGGTATCGGCGTGTAACACGCTGGGGGCAGACCAATATCAATGAGAAAGATCCCGCACACTACGACATTGCCTGGTGGCGAAAACACTGGAAAAACACTCAGACCCAGGGCGTAATAATTAATGCCGGAGGAATTGTAGCTTACTATCCCAGCAAAGTGGCGCTGCACCGGCAAGCCAAGTTTCTTGAAGGACGTGATCTTTTTGGAGATTTGTGCCGTGCTGCTCATGAAGAAGGGTTAGCTGTATTTGCACGAATGGATTCCAACAGAGCCCACGAAGAATTCTACGAAGCGCATCCAGGATGGTTTGCATGTGATGCGGCGGGTAAACCTTATAAAGCAGATGATCTTTTTATAACCTGTATTAACAGCCCCTATTATAACAACCATATTCCTGCAATACTCACAGAAATAGCAAAATTATATCATCCTGAAGGATTCACCGACAACAGCTGGAGCGGACTTGGTCGCGATACTATCTGTCATTGTGAGAACTGCAAAAAGAGTTTTCGGGATAAGACCGGAAAGGAAATACCAATGGTCAGGAATTGGAATGATGGAGCCTACAGGGAATGGATACGATGGAACTATGAGCGCAGGCTTGAGATCTGGGATCTGAACAACCTTACAACACGATCAGCTGGTGGACCAGACTGCATCTGGTCAGGTATGAACAGCGGGTCAGTTAGCGGTCAGTCAAGGAGCTTTCGTGACTACAAAGAGATATGTAAAAGGGCTGATATAATAATGCTAGACTCCCAGGCACGAAGCGATACAGGTGGGTTTCAACAAAACTCAGATACCGGCAAGCTTACCCATGGCCTTCTCGGCTGGGATAAACTCCTTCCTGAGAGCATGGCTATGTATCAGGCTGGAAGACCAACTTTCCGTGTGGCCAGCAAACCTGTGCCCGAAGCCCGGATGTGGATGATTGAAGGTATGGCCGGCGGAATCCAGCCATGGTGGCATTATGTTGGTGCTTCACATGAGGATCGAAGGATCTACCATACTCCCGGACCAATCTTCCAATGGCACAAAAAAAATGAAGAATTCCTCATTAACAGGAATCCGGTCGCAACTGTAGGGGTGGTCTGGTCACAGCAGAACACGGATTTTTACGGACGCGAGGAAGCCGACTTGATGGTCGATCAGCCGTGGCGGGGAATCACCCAGGCACTTATCCGTTCACGGATTCCCTATATTCCTGTTCATGCAGATCATGTAGACCGGGATGCAGGACGTTTGTCGTTACTGATACTTCCAAATCTTGGTGTCATGACTGATGATCAGATTGCGAGCGTAAGACGGTTTGTCAAAGGCGGAGGCGGACTGATCGCTACCGGACAAAGCAGCCTCTATAACGAATGGGGAGACCGGCGTTCAGATTATGGACTGGGTGATATCTTTGGAGTTCATACGGATGAAAAACATCAAACCGATTCAGGAACTTCTTTCAGAAGAACTACAGGTGAAACAAATCATACCTACCTGCGACTTACGCCTGAAATGAGGAGAAACATAGATGGTCCGCAAACCGGACTTGAACCAGAAGTCAAGGGCAAACGCCATACTGTGTTGAAAGGATTCGAAGAAACAGATATCATCTCCTTTGGCGGTATGCTGGAATCACTCAAAACTGATCAGGGAACTGAAGTGCTGCTCACTTTTATCCCTCCCTTCCCTATTTATCCACCCGAAACAGCCTGGATGCGCGAACCCAAAACAGATATACCCGGACTGATCATTAACACGAGTAATAGCGGTGGTGGTAATGTAGCTTTTTTGCCAGCTGATATTGACAGGCAGTTTGGCCGGTATAATTTACCTGATCATGGTAACCTGCTGTCAAATCTTGTACGCTGGGCATCAAAGAATAATATACCACTTAATGTCGAGTGTCCCGGACTTCTCGATTGTAACATTTATAGCCAGCCGGGCCGTCTGATTTTACATATTACGAATCTGACAAGTGCCGGAACATGGCGGCAACCAGTGGATGAGTATATTCCTGTTGGCCCTGTAAAAGTTGATGTCCGAATGTTTGAAGAGATCAAAGGGAAAAGTCTGAACCTTCTGGTTTCCGATAGGAAAACCTCAGCTACTGTTGAAAACGGATGGGTGCGTTTCAGTATCAATTCTATCACAGACCACGAGGTTGTGGTTATTTCTTAATAAAAGTACCATATATGAAATCAAACAGACGTAGATTTATTTCAAAGGCCATTACCGGTGGTCTTGCTGCAACGCTTCCCCTTTCATCATTCGGCAGAGCCCCTGCGAATACCGGTTCAGAGGCTTTATTGGCTGACTACTCCAGACTGGATCAGATCCTCAAAAACCCTGTTTTTAAAAGGGAATTGTTTTCCTCACCTGTTATTATTGATACACTTGAATTACTGCGTTATCGCAACAGTTTTTTATGCAGGGTCAGATCCAGGGATGGGGCAGTGGGTATGTCGGCAGGCCATAGCGGACAGCTACGGTCACTCTATCCTGTTTTCACAAACCTGCTTCAGCCTTTCTTTATTAATCAGGACGCCCGTAATCTCGATATTTTGCTTGAGAAGGCTTATGTATACAATCTCAATTTCAGATTATCGGGAATGGCTCTTGGTGTACCGCTTGCTACCATCGAGTTTGCTATATTGGATATGATGGGACGGATTGCGGGGAAGTCATTAGGACAGCTCATAGGTGAGATCCATAACCCGGAAGTTGCTGTATATCAGGCTACAGAATACAGGGAAAAACCTGTTGCAGAATCTCTGGAACTTATAAAACGTGATGTTGCCGAATATAGTGCCAAAGCCCTCAAGATTAAAATAGGAGGACTCATGTTTATGTTCAAAGATATTAATGCGGTAGGCCCTGCCGGCCGAACCGAAGAAATTATACCACTCGTAAGAAAAACTTTTGGAGACGAAATGACATTATATGCTGATTCGAATGGATTTTACACAGTCGAGGAAGCTATCAGGGTAGGAAAAATACTTGAACAATACAATTTTCAGTTTTTTGAAGAGCCTGTTCATTTTGACTGGTATGAAGAGACAAGACAGGTTGCAGATGCTCTCACAATACCTATTGCAGGAGGTGAACAGGAATACAGTCTTCACGGATTCCGCTGGCTTATAGCCAATAACGGACTTCAGATTGTTCAGCCTGATTTTTTTTATTTTGGAGGAATGATCCGCTCAATGAAAGTTGCACTTATGGCAAATGCATTCGGAAAATCCTGCACTCCTCACATGACCGGTGGAGATCTTGGATTTCTTTATATGATGCATTTTGTGTCGGCCCTTCCGAATGCATTGCATTATCACGAATTCAAGGGATTGAAAACCGATGTTATATTTGAATGTAAGACATCGCCTTTGAAAAGCATTGGCGGGGTTGTTAAAGTGCCTGCAGGACCTGGTTCAGGAGTGGATATTGATCCTGATTATATAAGTAAACATCAGGTGGTTAAGGGGTGACATTTGTAATTCTTTTTATTTAAAACCTTTTATTGTTATGTTAGCAAAGACAGGTCTATTATTAATATTTATTTTTACTACAGCTGTAGTTAAGGCTCAGAAACCTGGTGATAATGTCAACTCTGTATTTGTCGATGAGTACGGCTGCCAGTGGTTTGGCACTGACAACGGGCTTCTCAGGAAATGCGGGAATGTATGGAATGGTTACCCTGTCCGGTCTGGTTCTCCCGGAATTGTGAATGATTTAAAACGAGAGTCAACACCTTCAGGTTCTGTGCTTTGGGTGGGTACCATGAATGGAATAATTAAGATCTCCTATTCTGCCACATCAGTGGTTTCTGCAACCAGCTTTTCTTCCAGAACAAATTCATTTCTTTCTGATACAATAAGAAGGATCACATTTGACAAATACTCTTCAATCTTCTTTGCAACTCCTGCGGGTATAGGGTTACTGGCTGATGCAACCTGGAAGTTTATTGATAAATTAACTGATGTTTTAGACAATAAGATCACTGCGGCTTTCGCCAGAGGTGATACAATCTTTTTCGGAACTACTGGTGAAGGCGTTGGGCGCCTTGTCAGATCAGTTGATGGGTACTCGGGTGCAACAAGCTTTGTAGCTCCATGGTCAGGACTTGCAGGAGATAATATTACGTGCGTCCTGGTCGACTCAAAAGGACATCAGTGGTTTGGAACAGATAAAGGATTAACAAGTCACTCCAAATTCGATGCTAAGGAAGGATGGGATGAATCATTTACCTCGAAGCTTCCGGACAAATATGTTTCAGCCATAGCTGAAGACCATTCAGGAGATATTTGGGTGGGGACTCATGGAGGACTTGTGCGGTTCGGTACAGGCTCCTCACTGGCAGTCACGAGGTGGACTGAGGCAGATGGTTTACCCTCAGGACTAATTAATGATATATTCATTGACAAAGATGGCTCCCTCTGGATCGGTACGGATCAGGGAGCATCGCATTTTAATGGTACAAGATTTGAAAATATAAGAACCTCAGATTTTGCCAAGAATTTTACTGATTTTAACCAGTTCATAAAATAGATTAGTCTATTTCGCAATTATAGAACTCGTAACGAATATTCCAGGTGAATTCTTTTCCGGGTTCAGCTTTTATGGTAATATAGGGTTCGGGGCAGAAAGCCGTGGGGCATGCCCAGAAAACTATCCTGGCAAGCGGACGGTCACAGGTTATCCTGACCCCTGCTCCGGATTTATGATTTTCTATCCTGAAATCGTAATCCTTTGCGGAAGGGCCAAAACCCTTTATATCGCCACAATAGATTGTTTCTCCTTTTAACAGATTCTTTTTAAGGATTATCCTGTTTCCTGATATCTCAGCATTGTCCGGGCCATTTTGGAATGTTGCGGAAGGTTTGAATGGAAAAATGGCAGCGTAACCTGGTCCCACCGGTTGATTATCCATTACAAAAAAGTTATGATTATATACCAGAGTCTCGATTGGTTTCTTTCCGGTGTTTCTGAATGTATGTGACAGAACCATAACAGGTTTACCCTTAATGAGACTCACACTCTTCGTGTATTCGTAAGCGTAGTTATTGTCTTTCAAAATATGAAAGAATTGAATCCTGTCGGATTTTATTTTTATTTCTCTTTTGCCGCTGTTAACAATCTTGTAGAATTTTGCAAAAGAGAATTGTCTCTCCTCGGGTTTAGCAACCATTCCGATTCCGATTTTAAGAAAGGTCTCACCGGGTTTAGCATCACTGTATCCAATCTGGGTAAAATCATCCACCGGGCCCATTACGGCATCGTGAGTTGTCGGATTGTATTTTTCGAACCATTGTCCAAAATAGTTATGGCCTGAAAATTCAAGACTGGAAATTACACCCGACCAGTCAAATCTTGATCCCCTGTAATATCCATTTATTGTATCAGGCAGATAGAGAGTGGCTTTAATTAATGTATTTGAAATAACTGCCTGTGGAACTATTACCTCCTGGCTTGCATTAAATGTCAGAGTTGGCAGAATACAAAAAATAAACAGAGCTTTTCTCATTCTATATCATTGACATAAATAATTTTAGTCAGCTCCAGATCCTGTCATGAGAACGTTTCTCATCCCATTCGGGTGTTGGTTCAAAATAACCCTTAGCCCTTGGATTGAGATGCTTCTTCATCTCCTCGTCATTGAGCTCGATTCCAAGTCCGGGAGCATCGACAGGGACATTTGCAAATCCTTTTGTAACCATTGGTTGTGAACCTGTCATTTTCACAAGGTTGGGCCACCATGGGACATCTACACTATGATGCTCCAGGGCTAGGAAATTCTGAGTAGCAGCAGCACAGTGAACGTTTGCCATAAAGCAAACCGGCGATCCGGCCATATGCATTGCCATTGCAACACCGCACTCTTCAGCGTAATCTCCTATCTTTTTGGTCTCCAGTAATCCGCCTGAGGTACCCAGGTCGGGTTGTATAATATCAACAGCGCGGGCATCCAGAAGAGGTTTGAAGCCTCCTTTGAGCATATAAATATCTTCTCCTGTGGCAATTGGCGTCTCCAATGCGTCAGATAATGTCTTGTTCTGATCGGTATAGAACCAGGGGACCATATCTTCGAGCCACGCGAGTCTGTATTTTTCCATCGCTCTGCCAAACCTTATCGCATTGTTCACATCAAAATGGCCGAAATGATCTGCACATAGTGGCATCTCATAGCCTACTGCATTGCGGACATCTTCAACATACTCAGCCAGTCCGGCTAATCCTTTATCGGTGATCTGAACCTGGGTAAACGGATGTAAAGTACTTCCGTAACCCATATAGTCGCGCAGATCATACTGACCGGTCGCCCCGTTCCAGAATTTAGTATTGACAAGGGCATCAGGTATATTTGCAACTACATGGATTCCAAGGTCCATTTTAAGCCAGGTGAAACCCTGTTCCTCAACTCTTCTTTTCATAGTAACTGCAAATGCCTGGGGATCCCTGGCTCCGGGTGTATCAGCGTAAAGACGTATTTTATCACGATATCTGCCTCCAAGCAACAGCCATGCTGGAACTCCAAACGCTTTGCCGCACAGATCCCATAATGCCATTTCAACTGCACATACACCGCCACCCTGGCGGCCATGATTTCCAAATTGTCTTATTATTCTGAACAGCATTTCGACATTGCAGGGATTCAGACCCAGAATGCGACTTTTAAGCATGAGTGCATAACGCTCGTCAGCCCCATCTCTCACCTCTCCTAAACCATATATACCCTGGTTTGTATCTATCCTTATAATTGCTGTTCTTCCGACATTGTTTATCACAGCAACGCGCATATCTGTTATTTTCAGCTCAGATGGACCAGAAGCTCGCTGAACCTTTGATGTGGTCTGAGCAATAGTATCTTCAACTGACAGATTCATCATGCCGCCTAAAGCAATACCACCAAGTGCTGTTTTCTTTAAAAAACTGCGGCGATCACTCGAAGTAGATGACTTTGCAATTTCCTTTAAAACTCGTTTCATAATCAGTAGTTTCTTTCTTTCAAATATTTATCTAATTCTTCCTTTGTCATAGGTAATTTACCCGGATAATTATTCAACCAGTTAAGGAAGTCTTTTCTGATCTCCTCAGTCCAGTTGCTATCTATCTGTCCGGCCAGGTATTTCTTTTCTTTCAGACGCTGATGTCCGAACTCATCACGGAGGGCTGTAACCTCAGATGTCAGAACAAGATCTTCCACAAGGTAAGCAGGGATAAAGATCACCCCATATTTTTTAGCGAGTACAATATCTCCGGGTAAAACGGTAGCGCGGCCCACACGAATAGGTGCATTAATTGATGTCAGCATCATTTGCTGAATATATGAGGGATCCGCACCTTTGATCCAGCCATTAAAACCCTTTATTTCGGAAAGCCCTTCCTGGTCTCTCACCGAACCGTAAAAGATAACACCGCGTTGCGATTTGGCATAGATTGAATTTCCAAGGTTATCTCCGATCAGAGTTCCATCGGCAATTTTGCCATAACCATCTGCAACATATACATCACCTGGAGCAAGTATATCAATGGGCCATGAATTCGTTCCGCCCTGCTGGGCGCGGTTTTCAACCTTGCCTTGCGCTTTAACCTGTTTGTCAAGGTCAGGCCTCAGAGGCATATACTGTGCGGTCACTACCCGGCCTGTCATGGCACTATCGGGATGTATTATCACCCAGTCTCCTTCATACTGGTTCATGTATCCTTTGTTGCGCAATACACCCCATGCTTCTTCAATAGAGATGTTTCTTAATCTTTTGAGGATAGCATCTGATACTTTGGGTCTGCCGTCTGAAAATCGTTCACCTTTCCAGTCAGAGGTAAGGGCTTTGATATATTCAGCAGATGATCCGACATTCTGTGCTGATGCAAGAAAACCGGCAAGGATGAATAAACAAATTGAAATAGAAGTCCTTTTCATTTTATAAAATAGGTTAAGTTATTAACTGTTTTTTGCAACCGCCTCTATCAGACCGCGGATATAACCCGCAGCATAGAGACTGCCAAGAGGGCTATAGCCGGGACTCGCATTGCTGTCACCTGCCATTGTGGGAACATGGTCGGGGCGCAAAGGGCCCTTGAAGCCAATTTCTATATAGGCTTTCATTGCCTCGTACATATCTATCTGACCTTCATCATGAAATGTCTCGACAAAATTCATCTTTCCGCCTCTCACATTCCTGAAATGAACAAAATGTATCAATTTACGCTTGCCAAAATATTTCACAATCGTCGGAATGTCTTCACCCATAAGGGAAAAGTTCCCCTGACACATCGTAATTCCGTTATTAGGGCTTGGATAAATATTGGCCATCCGTTTGAAAGCATCAACAGTAGTCATAATACGGGATATCCCTCTTATACTGTCAACCTGAGGATCATCGGGATGCATTGCAAGTTTTATCCCATATTTCTCAGCCTGTGGAACCGCGGCCTTAAGGAAGTATTCGAGGTTTTTCCAAAGGCTTTCCTTTGACACTTCACCATATTTTGTGAGTGAATTATCCTTAATATCCTGGTAATCAAACGCTGTAACAAGTGCTCCACCTCGTCCAGGACGGTCTGTAGTGGTTCTTGCCCAGCTGATCACCGGCATCCAGTTATAGCATATTGTGTCTATTCCGACTTTAGAAAGATTTTTCATCAGCGTGAAGAAATTCTCAATTTCCTGATCCCTTCCTTCCAGTCCAAGCTTGGTTTTTTCAGAAAGGGCAGGAGGGCCTTCAACGACTTCAAGCTTCAGACCAACTTTCTCCCACGCATTTTTTACACCTGCCACTGCCTCATAATCCCATGCATTAACATTGCTCAGTCCGGCCATTCGTGGGTTTATTCCGCCGACGGCACCCAGAACATTCAGCTGTCTGCCAAATTCAACCTTACGTTTCTCAGCTTCAATACCTCCGAAATATGCGAAGCACATTTTTATGCCTGCATCCTGAATGTAGACGGATTTCTTATTCTGCGGTCCTTTTTTGGTTTGGGGATTGCTGCTTTGATCAGAACCAGTAATCGATGCACCGGTCGGGCTAATCCGAGCAAACGAAAAGGCAGCAAGTGCTGAAGTCTTTTTAATAAACTCCCTTCGATCGTTCTTCATGCTGTTTTATATAAATTATTCCTCAATTTAAGATTTTTTAAATGAATCAAAATGTGTTTTAAAACACCTTCACCATGCAACATAAAATTTGCACCAATAAATCAGGGCCGTATTATTGTTCCGTCTCTCTTTCTTACTATCCAGTTTGATTTAGTGGATATGGGATATTTCGCAGCTTCTTTTTCATCAATATCCACACCCAGTCCCGGAGCCTCATTTACAGACATATATCCGTTCTTCATTGTGGGGCAGCCGGAGAACACTGATTGCAGCCTTTCAGAAAAGGTAACCGATTCCTGGATCCCGAAATTCCATGTTGCCAGATCCATATGACAGTTTGCCGAATGACCTACCGGGGAAACATCACCGGGGCCATGCCAGGCCGTCCTGACATTAAACCATTCACCAAGATGTGCGAGCTTCATTGCGGGGGTTATACCGCCGATCTGTGAGACATGTACACGTATAAAATCAAATAGCTGGTTCACCATCGGCATTTTGAATTCATTGATATTATTGAAAAGCTCGCCCATGGCAATTGGTACCGAGGTAGTCATTCTAAGCTGCTTAAACCACTCCATATTTTCCGGAGAGAAAGGGTCCTCGATCAGGAAAGGATTATACTCCTCAAGTTTTTTAATAAGGTTTATTGCATCAATAGGCTCCACCCTCTCATGAATATCATGCAGCAGTTCGACCTCGTCACCGACAGCTTTGCGTACAGCGCTGAACATTTTTGGGACAGCATTAAGATAAGCACGCTGATCCATAAATGAATCGCCGGCCACTCCAAAACCTGCATCTTTAAAATCAGGTTTGCTCCCTAATGTCCCCACACTTCCATATCCACCAAGCTGAATTCTTATATGCTTGAAACCCTGATCCATGAATCTTTGTACAGCTGTAACCACCTCTTCATTTGTCCTTCCGCTTGCATGTGTATAACAGGGAACCGCAAAACGTGCTTTCCCTCCAAGTAACTGGTATACAGGCATATTAGCACGTTTCCCTTTGATATCCCATAGCGCTTCATTCAGTCCGCTGAGGGCATTATTCAGAACAGGTCCATTTCGCCAGTAAGAGCTTACATAAGCTGCCTGCCACATATCTTCAATATTATCGACCTCTTTTCCAGCGCAAAATTCGTCGAGGTAACTATTGATAGCAGTGATGACTGCAGTGGCACGTTGAGTAAAAGTGGCACAACCAAGTCCATAAAGTCCCGGCTCAGTTGTTTCGACCTTCACAACAATAAGATTTGAACCCGCAGGTGCTGTCGCAATTGCACTCACTTTCCGAATCTTCAGAGGAGGCATTCCCTTTGCATACGCAGGTGTCTCTTTTCTATCCTGTGGCACTGAATCCAAAGCAGGATTTCCGTAGAATCCCATCATACCGGCGGCTGAACCAGTGGCAATCAGCTTCATCGCTTCACGTCGGGTGGTTCCGGATTTGTTTTCCGATTTTTTCATAATAGTATCAGTTTAATAAAATGTAATCTTTCAAAGGTCAATCTGGATTTATTAGAATAGTAGTAAACCTTCATTCAATTCTTTTACCGGCCCAGTTAATTTGTTCTAAATTTACAAAATATACAACAACTATTTTTGTCTGTATAGATTACTTAAGATATATGTAGTAGAAATGTAATTTAAGATTAGTACAAATATGGAATACACTGAACTGATCCACAGCCGTGAAAGTGTCCGTAATTACGATCCTGACCGGCCTGTTGCGAAGGAGATTCTGGAGAAGATCCTTGATGCTGGCAGAATAGCCCTGTCAGCAGCTAACCGTCAGCCCTGGAAATTGCTTGTAATATCTTCTCCTCCCTTGCTTGACAAAGTAAAAGCCTCTTACAAGCGTGACTGGCTTAAAGATGCTCCGCATATCCTTGTGGTGATCGGATTAAAAGATCAGGCCTGGATTCGCACTTACGATGGCTACAACTCTGTTGAAACCGATGCTGCAATTACTATGACACATATCATTCTGGGTGCAGAGAATGAAGGTGTGGGCACTTGCTGGATTGCGGCTTATGATCCTGCAATACTCAGAGATGTACTCAAACCTGATGAAAACCAGGTGATATTCGGTATAACACCGTTAGGTTATCCCAAAGCCGGATATAAAAAGACCTTACCTAAGATTAGAAAAAAGTTGGGGGAAATCGTTGAGTTTTTGTAAACAGTAGTTTTAACAATCAGGTCCCTCGTTTAAGCGGTTTTGGTTCGGATAAGACCTTTAAAAGCCATATATTATTCTCAAAAATGTTATAATTCCTGAAATTTTATCATCAGTATTTGACCATTCGTCAAAACTTACGCCTCACAAGTTCACCCGGAGAGGAGGATTTTAAATTATCTATTTCTTTGATTGTTTGAGTATTTAGCTTTATAAGTGAATCAAAGCCCGAATTTTGTCAGGATTCCCTATAAATTTTACAGCCATTTTGATGAATGCATTCCATTTAGGTATTAACAGCCCCTTCCAGTGTATATTCATTAGAATTTTTTAGACTAATAGAAAGCAAATCCATCCCATTTCCTCTCTAACAGGGCATTTACAATTTGAAGTTAATGGTCTGAAGCATTAATTTTACTTAATGATTAATACAAAAATTTGTGGAAAATATTTCAGACCTGTATAACCCTGATATTCTCGGTGACAAATTTGAGACGAATGACTCAAAAAAGGGAATAACCTCCAGAGAAAGAATCGGTTTTAACGCCGCAATTATTAAAATAATTAACGAAAGTAACGAGCATGGTTTTCAATATTTAAAAAGTCTCAATTTTCATGAGAAATCTGAATTACTTATATTACCATCAAATCATCATTATTTTTATGATGAAGAAGATCTGAAGAGTGTCAAAATCTTAATTAACCTTAAAAAGCTGAATCAAATAAAACATCCATACAAATTTTTACAGGCTCTTTTTAGTGCTTTGCCCCCCAACGCCAGTTTTATAGGGTGTTTTTCAGACGACAAGACTTTGAACAAGAGTGGGGCTTTTTATTATAAGCCTTCCAGAATATTAAACAGATTTATAAATTTTATTGATTCCAAAACAGATCACATTCTGGATACAAAGAAAGTATCGGAACTACTTAATGCAAATGGATTTAAGATTGTTGACATGAAAGAGATATATGGAATAACCTATTTCTATTCATGCAATATTCACCGGTCGGTTCAATTGAGGGCCTGATCAGAAGTAATTATCCGAAAAAACTTTATTATCCTGACTTAATCAAAAAGAGGAAGAAGGATTGAAAACATATTATCAGATAACTTCTCAGGAAACAGGAACGATTGTACTCAAAAGACGGAAGATCGCCAAGGCATTACGCTGGTGGCTGCGTAGAGAAGGGTGTACGTTCCATTATTCTTATTTTGTCAGATAAGATAAATCAAGAAAAAGAATATTTTAATAGCTACTGTTTCAGGCAAGGATCATCGAATCTTCGATTATATTACCTTGTTCATCCGTACCATGGATTTTGAGGCCGATAGTAGTTTTTAATTTGCCGATATCA
Organism: uncultured Bacteroidales bacterium; assembly: GCA_963813405.1. Lineage (GTDB taxonomy): Bacteria > Bacteroidota > Bacteroidia > Bacteroidales > VadinHA17 > LD21. The sequence continues at coordinate 279,480 of CAWEYU010000004.1, read as the reverse complement.
TTAAACTGCGAAGAAATAACATCTCTGAGGTTATCCACATCCTTAATTTCAAAATCCTCATCATCAAAATAGAGATGAATATAAAGGTAAGTATCTTTCTTATCAATTTTGCTTAATCCCTTAATCATTTTTACAATGGAGAGTAATGAGGAAGTATTGAAATATTCTAACTTCAGATACAGATTAGTCGTACGATTTGGAGATTTTATATATTCATTGATCCAGGAAAGAAGTGGATCATAAATTTGGATTGCATTTTCAGGGAAAGACCTGCCAAACAATTTCAGTTCACCAGTACGATGATTAAAATCAATTTGTGGTGATTTTGGAGTTCCTTCAATAAAGAGATCTTTGATTTCTATCATAATGATAAGTTAATAGTACACTAAATACATTAAGATTTTCGGCAATTAAATTTAAGACTTAATTTTTAATATAAAGGTTGTTTGTATTAAAATATTAATTCATTTTGTTAAGTAAACCTGACTTGTAAAGTGCAATGTCAGATATTCCTGAACCATCAACGGGAGGCACAAAATATCTGTCAGATGATTATTGATTACCTGAAGTCCATTAAGGAATAAGGAACTTTAGTCTTTCCGGTTATTGATCTGATTATCCTTTTTTGTTTTCTCGGGAGGAGTAACGTTAGTATTCCGCTTCCCCCTTCTCGTATTTACCGATGGTTTGGTAACGTCCTGTTTCTGTTGCTCATTTTTCTGAAGCACCTGACCCTGCTGTTGTTGTGCATCCTGCAGCCGGGGTTGTTGTTGATCCGTTCCTCGTTGCCGGCGTTGCCGGAGCTCACCTTGTTGCTCGCTTCTTCGGTTATTTTGAATAACTGTAGATTTATCCGGCTGATTACCGTTATTTCTTTCTACTCGTGGTCTGACATCCTGAGGATTATAAACTTTTGCGGGAGCAGATCTGTGATTATCCTCGCCGATTTGTTGCACCTGTGGTCTGTAAATCTGCAAACGGTTGTTAATCAGCCTTTGTCCGGGTCTGTCATCATCCTGAACCGTGACACTCCTGAATGTTCTGCCGGTGTATCTTTGCACCTCTTCCCTGGGAGGTCCTGCAACATAAACTGCATTGCGTCTGTTGTCATTGTATGTTGCATTGATAACTACTGAGTTTCTGATTATTACATTATTATCTCTACGATTTACGTAATACCTGTACATATCCTGCCTTCCGAAATCCCTGTCTCTTACAAAATACCAGCGGTCAATATCCCTGTAGCTGTTGCCAAAGCTTAGATTTATGCTAATTCCCGGCCTCATTGGTGTCCATCCATAATATCCGTCAGCTCTTCTCCATGTGACCCAGGATGGACCCCATACATTATCCGGGACCCAGAACCATCCTAAATCATTATTAAAATCCCATCGTCCGTAATGAAAAGGAGCCCAACCCCACCGGTAACCAGAAACCCAGGTCCAGCCGAACTGAGTCATCACCCAATATCCATTTGTACAGTATGGAGAAAAATCAGGACCCGCATCGGGAATCCACACAAAACCATAAGCCGGGTAATCGATCCATTCTCCATAGGGGCTTAACTGATCATAAAAAACCTGAAAGCTTACATATCCCTGCTGGGCAAGGAGCGGCTTTTGCAGTTCACCTGAACAAACGATGACAGCAAAAAGCATTATTAATATTTTAGTAACTTTTTTCATAATGTAAGTATTAATTCTTTCTTCATCGATTTCAATTATATCCATTCATAAAATGTGTATACAATTTCTGTACCAATTGAGTGACCTTTCCAAAGGGAAGCCGCCTGACGGATGTTTGTTGTTTAAAAATCCTTACCGAATGATGGGTTCAGATTATGAATGTCGTTTCCCGCAATCGGGAATATCTTAAACAAAAAAATCAGCATTTCTCAAAATGAGAAAGGCCTCCGTAACTTTAGCGAAGGAGTCCGAATGAGTAGAATAGGGGAATAAAAACACCTTTAGATCATCCAGACACTAATTATCAGTTATATCTCTAAAAGTTCTCTATACCTTTTTTCATTACTGTTAAAGACAGCTTCTTCAACTGCATTTCGCCATTCAATAATTCTTTCATTGGAGTTACAGACATCAACTGAAAGTATTCTTAATATTGAAGTGACTTCATAGATGTTGGTAGCTTTTAAATCATTGATAACATCAGATATGACAGACTTATCTTCATCTGATAGAATATGCTTGTTTCCAATGTGAAAGTTGAATTCCTCACCCCTGGGAATTAAAGGAACAAATGTCCGGGTGGGACCTTTTGGGATTGTAAACCAAACAGTTGTTTCACCATCTGGTTGCGAAATAATACCAATATTTCCACCCTGGGCTTCAACGGCTAGCTTACAAAATGTTAAACCAATACCCGTTGAGTTGCTAAAATGATCCTTTCCCCCCTGGAAGTGGAAATACTCGTCAAAAACATCATTTATCATATTTTCCGGGATAGGATCGCCATTATTTTTCACCTCAACCATGATAAACTCACCTGATTCTTGAGCCATTATACGGATATTAGCACCCTGAGGGCTGAATTTTACTGCGTTACTGAGAAGATTATCAAGTATTCTTCCTGTAAGAACCTCATCACCAAATAATACGTAATCAGTTGGTACAGATGAGATAAGGTATCCTGAACCTGCATCCTTAAGATATGAATACTTTCTGAAAACTTTTTCTATCAATGGAGTCAGGATAAAATTTCTGCTGTCTACTTTCATCCTGGAATCTTCAAATTTACTTACATCCAGAATATTCACAACCAGATCAAGCATTTCCTGTGAAATCTGCCGTACGATAACTGATGACCCAGACTGTAAATCGGACTTTTCAAAAATATTTAGCAGTACGTTAAGCGGATTCTTCAAATCGTGGATTAACATCCTTATCATCTGCTTTTTAAAGCCATCGAGTTTCTTTATCTCATCATACCCTAGCCGGAGTCCTTCCGATTGCTTAAGAGAGATATCTTTCTGTTCCAGAATCTCCTTGTTATTCTTTTCCATTTCCTGGGCCCTTTCGAACTCCTGAACAGCATAAACAGCTAAAGAATCTCTGTTTTCCTCAAGTTGTTTGGTACGTTCACTGATTATCTTGTCAATATTCCCATAAACATTGGCAAGTTTTTTTCTTTGGTCCTCTCCACTTTTTTTCCCCTGAATGTAAGTCCTGACAAAAATGAAAGGTTGTACAATAGCAAAGAGGAAAAACGAACAGAGAAATACCAGTTTAAAACCAATGAAATAACTTCCTCCTCTAAACCACAAGAATAAAACTGATGAAAGTAGAATAAGATCGATGACTAAGAAATATGGGGCATCCTTTACTTTCTCTCCCGAAATTAACAAAACAAGGCAGTAGACGAATGAAACCAGGAGAGCTCCGGATGTCAATCCCGGTAAAATTGAAATAAATGCGTGACCTTCCATTAATTAAGCCATATTGAACTGGTTAAAGGTATAAATCTTCTGAAATACTTTTGTATCTTTATAAGGGGTGAGAAAAAATCTTTCAGCCGATTCTGAATACATTTAATAATGGATCAATATATAAATGAATATCAGATACTTATTGTTGATAACGATCCAAATCAACTGAAGATAATTACCGGCTATCTGATAGAAAGTAATCCTAATCTGAAGCTACTTATTTCTACAAACGGCAAATCTGCTTATGAAATTGCTAAACGGAATAAACCTGATCTGATACTTATGGACTGGGAGATGCCTGTGATGAATGGTATTGATTCCATAAAGCTTCTTAAAGCCGACGGAACAACAATGGAAATTCCTGTGATCATGATCACCGGTACTCATAATGACACTGACAGGCTTAAAGAAGCACTTGACACAGGGGCAATTGATTTCTTGAATAAGCCCTTTAACAGTATTGAACTTATTGCCCGTGTCAACACTCAGTTAAGGAATATCGAGATTTTCAGGAAGCTCCTGTCACAAAAGGAGGTGATAAGCAACCACGAGAGGGAGCTGATCGAAAAAGAGAAATTATTACTTCAATCTGAAGTCCTGCATCAGCAGAAACAACTCACCATGAACACTGTCAATATTTTGAAGCAGGCAAAACAGCTTCAGTCAATTACTGAAGAGATAACCACCCTGCTTCCGCATTCAACTGATGAGGGGAAAGAGAAAATCAAATCAATAATTTCAATGCTTAATGACAGAAGCAGTGAACGGATGTGGAATGAGTTCGAAGCATGCTTCGAAAAAGTCCATAGTGGTTTTTATGAGAAACTTGTTGAAAAAATACCGGATATATCAATGCGTGAAAAAAGGCTGTGCGCCTTCCTTAAAATGAATATGAGCACAAAGGAGATTGCCTCAATAACTTTTCAGTCACCTAATTCTATTGATGTCGGAAAACACCGGTTAAGAAAGAAAGTAAAAATACAAAGTGATGAAGACTTTACTAATTTCATTATCTCACTCTAGCATTTAGTTAAGTCATACTCTCCGTAATTTAATTTGCCCTCGGCCCTCAGCCAAGTACCTGTATATCTGAATCTCACAATAAATGTAAGTTTTTGTAAGGTTTCTGTAAGCGTATGTAAGCCCAAAAGATACGCACCTGCGCACGAATAGGTTTAATATTACATCACGAACAGGAATAGCAAAATTTTATTGTGATGAAAACACCAATTTTAAAACCAGTTCTTTTTCTGTTAACAATCCTGACATCCATTTTTGTAAATTTTCAGTTAATCAGAGGTCAGGAAAGTAAATCCGGTAATTCTCTTCAATGCAAGGTTTTGATCTGGACAGGGATTGGAACAGCTAGTAATCATGGAGCCATTTTAAAGAACTTTTATGACACTCTGCCAGGACAATCGGCAATTCAGTTGACGGGCAGCTTCACTTCAATTCCTGATCTTTCGACTTTTACTATGGCAATTATTGTGTTGCCGGGAAGGAGATTAAATTCGACAGAAATTCATAATCTGAAAGCTCTGATTGACAGAGGCGGAAAAGTTGTCCTGGCAGGCGAGCATTCTGATTGGGCCACATCAAATAAAATCATCAATACTATAATATCGGATCTTGGAGGTCATCTCTCTGTAATCTCACTGGATAAGGATGCACTTTGTAAATATTTACCTGATATTCATATAAATATGTCTTCCCCATTGATGAAGGGTGTTAATAATCTATGGGGTGACAGGGCGTCACAAATAAATATTGGCGGAGATGCTACCATATTGATCAAAATGCGGGATAACCCCGATATGGTTGTAATGGCGCAGGAAAGAATGGGGAATGGAGACATTATTGTATGGGCCGATATCAACCAGTGGGATTATATCACTGATGCCACCTACGGGACTGCTACATTTTTCAGGAACCTGCTCATAAATGCGTCTGAAATGATTCAAAGTGCAGCTACCAGGGTCCAGGCCACAATAACTCTTTCTGACCTTTCTCAAACATATGACGGTTCCCCTAAGTCTGTAACATTAACTACAATTCCGGCGGGTCTGACAGTAAACTTTACTTATGATGGTGAATCATCAGCACCAGTAAATGCCGGAACATACAGTGTGGTGGCAACAATAAGGGACAACAATTACAAGGGAAGCACGTCGGGAAGCCTAGTTATAGCGAAAGCCGACCAGACTGTTGATTTCGGCGATATTCCAGCCGGTCTTAAAGCAAAACATGATCACATTTTAGAAGCATCGGCAACAAGCGGGCTTGAAGTTATATTTGAGGTTTCGGATAAAAAAATTGCGACTGTATCTGGAAATTACCTTAACCTCTATAAGGATGGAATTTTAAACATCAAAGCAGTGCAGAAGGGTGACAATAACTGGAACCAGGCACCAGATGTAATTAAATCAATAACCATTCTTCCGTCCTACGACAATATAACCTCGATGTTCTCTCCAAATAATGATGGAATGAATGATTACTGGGTTCTTCCAAAAATTGAGGAATTAGGGAGAGTGCAGGTAAAAATATATAACAGGTTCAGCATGCTTGTATATGAATCTGCAGCTTATAACAATGACTGGGATGGAACATACAATGGTACTCCATTGCCCTCGGCTTCATATTATTACATTATCAAGTCTACAGGAGAAGGGTTTATAAAAGGGGTTGTAAACCTCGTCAGGTAACCAGACAACACAGGGAATAAGATTATTCAGCCCGAAACGGGCAAATCTTGATGCCGAAAAATAATTAAGGAATTTTGATTCTTTCAACCCCCCTTCTTTTACAGATAGCTGTTAATAAGTGATACAAGCTGCTCCTTCCGGAATGGTTTGGCAATAAAATCGGTACAACCACATGAAATTGCATAGCCCCTGTCGCTCATATATGCTGTCTGAGCAATGATGGTAAGATCAGGTTTGAACTTTTTAATAAGCCCTGTGGCTTCAAATCCATCCATGACAGGCATTTTAATATCCATAAGAACAAGATCGATACTTTTTGTTTTACAAATATCGACAGCTTCTTTACCGTTCAAAGCCCGAAATATTTTTATATCATCACGTTTAATAAACTTCTCAATAATAAAATAGTTCATGTCATCATCCTCTGCTATGAGAATTAACTTCTCACCATTTTTAAAATCTTTTTCCCCAACGTCAGATCTTTCGGATGGTTTATGTGCGATTTCAGCTTTTAGATAAGGCAGTTTGAAATAAAACACTGACCCTTCTCCGTCCTTCGATTTGAACCACATATCCCCTCCAAGATGTTTTACATATTCAAAAGAAACAGCTAGACCGACACCCACTCCTTCTAAATTCTTCCTCAACATACTATAGTCTAGAGAAAGATAGTCAAAAATGCCAGACTGAAGTTCGGTTGGGATTCCCCGTCCTGTATCTGTTATTTTAAATTCGACAAATTCACCGGAAATCCGACATACAATATCTATTTTCCCCCTGAATGTGAACTTTAATGAATTATAAATAAAAGAGGAGGCAATGTATCTGTATTTATCCGGATCAGTAGTGAAAACAATTTCCATGTCTTCAGGCTCTGACCTATAACTAATCCTTATATCCTTTCCTGCTGTTTCGTTTCTGAGATTTTCAATAAGTTCCTTTATTAATTTTGTGATGTTTACCTCTTGCAGGATTGTTTTTGATAGTTTCTGTTCAAGATTTGAAATTTCTTCAAAATCCTCAACAACCATTTTCAGATCACCGGAACTTTTGAGAACAATCTGCAGATATTTACCATCAATTCCGCCAATGTTTATATTTTCTGCTAACAGGCTTGCAAAACCCATTATTGCATTTACTTTGGTTCTGATCTCATGTGAAGCATTAGATACGAACTGTCCAAAGAGTTTGGCTTTGTCCTCGGCCAGCCCTATTTTTTCGTTCAGCTTGTCCTTTTCAAGGTATTGCTCATAAAGATTCCAAGTGCTTGTTATAACCAACTGTAATAAAACTGCTTCATCATACTCATAATCCGTAACTCTTTCTGCAAAAGCCACAAAAGCGACAGGATTATTCTTAATAATTACAGGAATTATGCAGACTCTGTCGTATAATGAATCCGGTATTTCAGCAGATTCTATTAAATGAGGTACATTATCGGATTCATTCAGCAGAACAGGAACTTTGAAACCTTTTTCTTCCTTCGATAAGAAATTCTCCACAATTCCCGTTATTGCTCTTTCATGAACATTACCTGAAATACTTTCCTGTGAATCCAGTTTACAAACAAGATTGATATGTCCTGTTTTATCCACAATGAAGAAAAAGCCTGATGTGCTATACGAAAAATCTAAGGTTTCATTAAGAATAAACTGAAGAAAATCAATCCCGCTTTTGGCCTTATAATCTGTCAAGCGTGACAGCAGGTTTAAACCTTTTTCACAATATTTATCCTTTTCTGTATACATCTTCAATTACAAAAGTGTTTTAATTTGCAAAATTAGATTAAATATAATTGCTCTTTGCATTTACTGATTTTAAATCTCGTTTAATTGATGAAATCTTAGTCAAAAAAGCGATAAAATCCTGACTATCTGCCTGAAATTGTGTATCTTTGACTCATAAGGGACTGATATCATATTGTAAAAACCAAAATATTAAAATTCAGCAGTAACTCTTAACCGGAAGTATGATTAATACATAAATATAATTATGGATAATTCTGAAAAGACAAAAGAAGAATTAATAATTGAACTGGATGAATCCCAAAAAAGACTGGAGGAGTTATTTAAGAACATGGTAGAAGGTTATGCTTACTGCCGGATGCTGTTTGAAAATGGAGAAGCTAATGATTTTATCTATCTGAAGGTTAATGATGCATTTGGATCACTTACAGGACTTAAGGATGCTACAGGTAAAAGGGTGAGCGAGGTGATTCCCGGAATCAGGGAATCAGATCCTGGTTTATTTGAGATTTATGGCAGGGTAGCAAGTACAGGACAACCTGAAAAGTTTGAAACATATCTTGAGGCACTCGATATGTGGCTCTCAATTTCAGTGTACAGTCCTGAAAAAGAATTTTTTGTGGCACTGTTTGATGTTATTACGAAACGTAATAAGACCGATGAAGTACTGGCCAGGGAACAATATTTCACCGATGCCCTGATGGATACATTGCCAGATTATATTTATTTCAAAGACAGAGAAAGCAAGTTCGTCAGAATCAGCAAATCACATGCTGAATCCTTTGGACTAAATAATCCGCAGCAGGCAATTGGTAAAACAGATTTTGATTTTTTTACAGAGAAGGCTGCCAAAGAGGCATACGAGGATGAACAAACCATTTTAATGACCGGGAAGCCTGTTTTTAAGGAAGGAACTCTTACAACGAGAAATAATGATGTTGTTTGGCATTCCATGATGAAACTTCCTCTTCGCGATAACGCAGGAAACATTATTGGCACTTTTGGCATTTCCAGAGACATCACCGGAAGTAAAAAAACAGAAGAGGCATTAAAACAGAGCGAGGAAAGATTCAGATCAGTTGCCCAGTCTGCGAACGATGCAATCATTTCAACTGATAACAATGGAAAAATTCTACTCTGGAACAAGGGAGCGGAAAATGCTTTCGGATATATTGATTCGGAGGCCATCGGACAATCCTTAAATATGATTATACCAAAAGAATACCTTGATCTTCATATTAGTGGTATGGCCAGGCTTAAAGCAGGTGGAGAAAAACACGTTATAGGCAAAACCGTAGAACTTAAAGGTTTGAAAAAGAATGGTCAGATTTTTCCGATTGAACTCTCATTATCCGAATGGTCAACCTCTGAAGGAACTTTCTTCACTGCCATTGTTCGCGATATTACAACCAGAAAGAGAACGGAATTGGAGAACCAGATAATCTTTGAGATTACCAAAGGAGCTACTACAACTTCAAATCTGGATGAGCTGTTTAAACTGATTCATGATTCGCTTGGCAAAATTGTTTATGCAGAAAATTGTTTCATTGCCCTCCATGATAAGAAAACCGGACTCTTCAATTTTCCATATTTTGTCGATAAATTTGATGCAGTACCATCTCCAACTTCAATGGGAAAGAGTTGTTCTTCATATGTATTCAGAACTGGTAAACCTTTTCTTTTTTCCCGGGAAGCTTTTGGCAGGCTCAATGAACAAGGTGAAGTAGAATTAGTAGGCACGGCTTCACCTTCATGGATAGGAATTCCTTTACAGACTCCTTCCGGAACGATCGGAGTCTTGGTTCTTCAGCATTACGAAAAGAAAAATGTATTCTCGGAAAGTGATGTTAAATTCCTGGTTTCTATCGGAAGTCAGATTGCATTTGCTATTGAACGTAAAAAAAGTGAAGAGGAAATCAAACTTAAAAATGATCTTCTTCAGCACCTTAATGCCGAGAAAGACAAGTTCTTCTCTATACTGGCACACGATCTCAGGGGTCCGATGAGCGCTTTTGTTGCAGCAACTCAGATACTTACTGAAGATATCCAGAATATGTCGCTTGAGGAGATCAGGGAAATTACAAAAAGTATGAAGAATGAAGCGACAAATATATACGGGCTTTTGGAAAACCTTCTTGAGTGGTCAAGGTTACAGCGCGGTGTACTGGACTTTAGCCCTGAAAGACTAAATCTTTCAAAATCAATATATTCAGGAATTGATTCAGTTTCAGCATCAGCCAGGAAGAAAGAAATTACAATTGAAATATCTGTAAATGAAGATCTTGAGGTATCAGCCGATAGTCATATGTTTGAAGGGGTGATCAGAAACCTCGTTTCCAATGCCGTCAAATTTACTCCAAAAGGTGGAAGAGTGTATGTTTCAGCCTATATGAATGGAAACAGCTATCCTGAAATTAAGATCACCGATACCGGAATCGGAATGTCCCCCGATTTGAAATCAAAACTTTTTATGCTGGCCGAAAAGACTAACCGCAAAGGTACAGAAGGTGAACCCAGTTCCGGTCTGGGATTGCTTTTATGCAAAGAATTCATTGAAAAACATGGTGGTAAAATATGGGTGGAGAGTGAAACAGGAAAAGGAAGCACTTTTTGTTTTACACTATCTGATACCTGACACTCCTCATCCGTTACCTTTCAACTGATACCTGATGCATGATTATCAAAATAAAACCAAAGCCGAACTTATAGAGAAGTTGCGAAGATTACAGGATGAATGTGATTCCCTGAAAGCATCTGGTAAAAAGAGTAATACGGTGAAGGGTCTGGAAATAAAAGGATTGCATGAACATGAGATATTGTGGCGCACGCTGGTAAATACCATACCCGATTATATAGCAATCCATGACTGTGATGGAAATTTTCTGTTCCTGAATCATTATGCAGATGGGTTCACCGAAGAAGAAGTTCTCGGAAAGAATTTCCTTGACTATATTTCAAATGAATCGAAGGATATTTTCAGTCGGAATTTTCAGAAGTGTCTTCAGACAGGAATAAATCAAGTCTTTGAGTATGAGGCTTTTGGTGATAATAATGTGATAAGAAGCTATGAAAGCTGTCTCCTCCCAATTAAAGAAAAAGGAAAAATTGTGAACATAGTATCAATTGCAAGAGACATTACTGAGCATAAAAAGTCAGTTAAAGAGCTGCATCTTCACAGTGAAATAGTGAAAAATATTACTGAGGGCTTTGTTCTTCTGAAGCTACCAGAGGAAGTAATTGTATTCACCAATAGCAAATTTGATGAAATGTTCGGATACGAACACGGTGAAATGGTAGGGAAACATGTCTCGGTACTGAATGCTCAGACTGATAAGAGTCCTGAGGAGACTAAGCAGGAAATAATTGAGATAGTGAACAGAACCGGCGAATGGCATGGTGAAATAATGAATATTAAGAAAAACGGAGAGCACTTCTGGTGTTATGCAAATGTTTCAGCGTTTGAACATCCTGATTACGGAAGGGTAAGTCTCTCAGTTCATTCAGATATTACAGAAAGAAAAAGAGCTGAAGAACAACTTCGGATTACGTCTATTTACAGCAGAACTTTAATCGAAGCAAGTCTCGACCCGCTTGTAACAATAAATGCTGCAGGGAAAATTATGGATGTCAACAATTCTACTGAGCAGATCACCGGCTTTAACCGTAGTAATTTGATCGGGACAGACTTTGCGAATTATTTTACTGACTCTGATAAAGCCAGAAAAGGATATATGCTTGTTTTTTCAAAAGGAGAAGTAAAAGATTATCCCCTTACAATACTTCATTCTGGTGGCAGAAAAATTGATGTTTTGTACAACGCAAATCTTTTTAAAAATGCAGCCGGCGAAATTCTGGGAGTATTTGCTACTGCAAGAGATGTCACCGAACGAAAAAAGATGGAAGAAGAGCTGCGACGATCAAAAAAGCTTCTTGAAAAGCTGAATAAGCATCTTGCAGATATCAGAGAAAATGAAAGATCACAGATAGGATTGAACCTTCATGATGACTTGGGACAGAAACTTACCGCAATTAACCTAAATTTAACGTGGATAAAAAGCAGAATAGGAGTCCAGTCAAAGGCTGTCAGAGACAGGATTGATGAGATAAGAAAGATAATTAATGAATCCATTGAGAGCATCAGGGAAATATCATCTTTTCTGAGGCCTTCCATATTATTTGATTTTGGACTGGTTCCGGCCATCAGATGGCAAATGGAAAAATTTGAACTGCAATCGGGAATTAAATGCTTTTTCCATCATGAACCCGGTGAAATAAAAATAGATATTTCTGTCTCATTAATTCTCTACAGAGTACTTCAGGAATCCCTGACAAATATTGCACGACATTCTGTGGCAACCGTTGCAGAGGTAACCCTTAGTCAGGTTGAGAAAAAAGTTGAAATGTTAATAAAAGATAATGGAATAGGGATAGATAAAGAAAAAGTTAATTCCATTTCATCAATGGGAATTGCTGGCATAAGGGAAAGGGTCAGATCGGTCGGGGGCAGTATATTGATTAAAGGTGAAAAAGGGTTATGGACGTTTATCAAAGTATCAATTCCGGTTAAGACAAGGAATAAAGATGATTAAAGTACTTATAACAGATGATCATCCCGTTGTAAGACGTGGCATAAGGCAGATTCTGGAGGACGATGACAGGATCAGCATGGTACATGAAGCCAGCAGCGGGAAAGAACTGTTTGAAAAACTGAGGGAACTGAAATACGATGTTATACTTCTGGATATATCACTTCCGGGAAGAAACGGGCTGGATCTTATCAGTCACATTAAAAATATTCAGCCATCTGCAGCTGTGTTAATACTAAGCATTCATTCGGAGGAATTGTATGCTATTCAGGCACTAAAACTTGGGGCTTCCGGTTACCTTACAAAATCAAGTGCTCCTGATGAGCTTTTATCTGCAATTCATAAAGTATCGAAGGGTGAGAGATATATTTCAGGTTCACTGGCTGATAAACTGGCAGACAATCTTTTAACTGGCCCGGTAAAACCACTTCACCAGTTACTTTCAACCAGGGAACTGGAGGTCCTTAGTCTTTTTGCTGCGGGAAAGACTGTGGTCCAAATTGCTACTGAACTATCACTGAGTCCAAAAACGATAAGCACATACAGGGAAAGATTACTGTCAAAACTCCAGCTTAACAGCACAGCCGAACTTATCCGGTTCGGAATCATTGAAGGGTTGTCAGGAAATATTTGGGTAAACGGTACCTGGCAGAACTGATCCGTAATTTATTTTAGGATAATCCTGTTCACAAATCTTCGCCAATTTCAGGCTAAAAACGTTCATGTAGGCTAAATACCTACATGATTATCAGGTTTCTGCTTATATAAATATATTACTAAAAAGCTTAATTTACCAGAATTAAGATGGAAAACTGTGTTAATATTTTAACACAACTCTGCAATAGAGGTTCTGATAACATTCATTTGATCTCGAAATATTCAGATTATGAAGAAAAACAGCATTTCACCAAGTCAAAGTAAGACAGAAATTGAGCTACAAGAATCCGGGCAAAGATATCGCACGATAATGATGAGCATTGGCGATGCTGTAATTGCAACTGATACTGACGGAAGAGTTGAAATGATGAATCCGGTGGCCGAAGAGTTAACGGGCTGGAAGACAGAAGAATGCAAGGGGCAAATCACTGGAAAAGATATTTCATATTGTAAACGAAGAAACCCGACAGCCCATAGAAAACCCTGTTCGCCATGTTATGCGTGAGGGAGTTATTGTCGGCCTTGCAAACCATTCCTTACTAATTAGCAAAAGTGGTAAGGAGTTTCCAATTGCAGACAGTGGTGCCCCAATCCTTAACGAGAAGGAAGATATTACAGGAGTAGTGCTGATCTTTCGCGATCAGACTCAGGAACGTAATGCCCGGAAGGTGCTGCAGGAAAGTGAGCGTAAGTTCCGTGATACAGTGAAATATCTGGATGAAGGTTATTATAGTGTGACTCCTGATGGATTGTTACTTGACCACAATCATGCATTTAAAAGGATTCTCGGTTTTGATATGTCGAAAGATATGAAAGGAGTAAAATTGCCTGACTTCTGGCAGAATCCTGAAGACAGAAAAGTGTACCTGGAGGAATTAAAAACCAAGGGATTCATCAGGAACTTCCAGATAAATGCTAAAAAACTAAATGGTGAAAAGGTAGTTGTAATGGCTAATTCCCATATGTTAAGAGATGAGGAAGGGAGACTGGTGAGAATTGAAGGGACCTTCACTGATTTCACAAGGCTGAAGCTAATTGAAGAGGCCTTAAAAGATAGTGAATCCAAATACCGGTCACTCTTTGAAAACGCACAGGTGGGAATGTATCGGTCAAAGTTGGACGGTTCTGCCCTTCTGGCAGTCAACCAGAAGCTATGCGAGATATTTGGCTACTGTGAAGAGGAGATGCTCGGAAATCCGGCAACTATTCGATGGGCTGATCCACTTGCACGCAATCGTATGGTCTCAGATCTCAGGCAGTTCGGCTTACTTCATGATCATTCAATCGACATCGTAACGAAAAGTGGAGAGATCCGCACATGTTCAGTCTCTATACAACTGAATGCAGATAAAGCATATATAGAAGGATCAGTGTTCGACATCACCGAGCGCAAGCAGGCAGAAGAAGCGCTTAAGATTAGTAAAGAGCGCTTGCTGTTTGCCACTGAAGGCTCTAATCTCGGTATCTGGAATTGGAATATCGTTACCGGCGAATTAATCTGGTCTGATAAATGCAAAGCACTTTTTGGAGTGCCGCCTGATGAAATAATGAGCTATCAGCGATTCAGTGATGCATTACATCCTGACGACCGTGAAAGAACAGATAAAGCAGTAAATGATGCACTCGACAATCACAAAGATTACGACATTGAATATCGCAGCCTTTGGCCTGATGGAAGTATCCATTGGCTTGCAGCTATAGGACGCGGATATTATGATTCAACAGGTAAAGCTATGCGTTTGGAAGGAGTAGTGCTGGACATTGCCGAACGGAAGAGGGCGGAAGAAGAAATTCGAAAGCTCAATGCCGAACTTGAGGACAGGGTTGCCACGCGGACTTCTCAGCTGGAAGCATCCAACAAAGAGCTTGAAGCGTTCAGCTACTCAGTATCCCACGACCTCAGGGCCCCTTTGCGTCACGTAAGCGGATATGTGGAATTGCTCAACAAGCATTTTCATTCAGAATTATCCGGAAAGGGTCAGCATTATGTTAACTCAATTTCCGATTCTGTACGGCTGATGGGAAAGCTTATTGATGATCTGCTGAGATTTTCCAGAACAGGTCGCATAGAGATGGTCAGGGCGGAACTAGATATGAATGAGATCCTTAAAGAAGTTAAAGAGTCAATATGTAAAGAAAATCCCGAACGTAAAATAGAATGGAACATTGGAAAATTACCCTTAATAAATGGTGATTATGCGATGCTGCAGCTTGTATGGTTAAACCTCCTGAATAATGCAGTAAAATTCACTGGTAAAAAAGATAATGCCAGGATAGAGATTGGAGTCAGTGAAGAGAAAAAGGAGTGGATCTTCTTTGTCAGAGATAATGGAGTCGGATTTGATATGCAATATGCCCATAAGCTTTTCGGAGTATTTCAAAGACTACACACTACGGAAGAATATGAAGGAACAGGAATTGGCCTTGCAAATGTGCGAAGGATAGTATTCCGTCATGGTGGGCGGACATGGGCCGAGGCTGAACTTGATAAAGGAGCTATTTTTAATTTTTCAATACCAAAAAATAAGGAGGAATTATGATGGTAGAAATTCGAACTATTCTTTTTGCAGAAGACAATCCCAGAGATGTCGAACTGACACTTGAAGCTTTGGGAGATCATAACCTCGCCAATAATGTTATTGTGGTGAGAGATGGTGTGGAAACTATGGATTATCTGCGTTGTAAGGGAAAATACAAACTACGCAAACCCGGGAACCCTGCAGTATTACTGCTGGATATCAAAATGCCCCGAATGGATGGGCTCGAAGTTCTTAAAGCTATCAGGTCCGATAAAGCGTTGAAAATGCTTCCAGTTGTCATTCTTACCTCCTCACATGAGGAACAGGATCTGATTAAAAGTTATGAGCTGGGAGTTAATGCCTATGTTGTAAAACCTGTTGATTTCAAAGAATTCATGGAAGCTGTGAAGCAGGTGGGGGTCTTCTGGGCTGTAATTAATGAAGTACCTCATGTGAACTAATATTTTAATTCCATTACAAAAAAATCTTATGACTGAGATTTTAAACATCCTCTGTCTTGAGGACTCACCCAGAGATGCAGAAATAATGAGTGAGTTGCTGATAGATGCAGGCTATGATTTAAAGATTGATTGTACGGCGCTAGAAAACGAATTTGTTTCATTTCTTCGTAGGGGTAGTTATGATATTATTTTATCCGATTACAAATTACCCGGGTTCGATGCATTTGCTGCCCTGAAATGGTCAGTAGAAATCTGCCCTGATACTCCATTTATTTGTGTCTCCGGAACCGTCGGTGAAGAGACAGCAATTGAGCTTTTAAAAAAAGGCGCTGTGGATTATATCCTGAAGGACAGGCTTATACGTCTGCCTTCAGCAATTCAAAGAGCTATTGAGGAATCAAAGGAGAAGAAAGCAAGATTACTCGCAGAAAGGGACCTAAATGAAAGCGAGGAACGCTTCCGTTCATTATTTGAAAACAGTACTGTAGGCATATACCGGACTACTCCTGAAGGTAAAATTCTGTTAGCAAATTCTGCACTGATAAAATTTCTCGGTTTTAAATCTTTCGAAGAGCTGGCAGCCAGAAACCTGGAGAAAGACGGATTTGAACCCTCTTATGAAAGGTCTATTTTTAAAGATATTATGAAGAGAGAAGGAGTGGTACGTGGATTGGAAGCGGCATGGACAAGAACAGACGGGACAACATTATTTGTAAGCGAAAGCGCACGCGCAATTCATGACAAAACTGGCAAAGTTTTATATTATGACGGGATTGTAGAAGACATATCTGTACGAAAGAAGGCTGAAGAAAAAATAAAAGATCTTGCAAGATTTCCATCGGAAAATCCGGATCCGGTGTTACGGGTTGACCGGGATGGAAGGCTCCTTTACGCAAATGAGGCATCCAAAAAATTATTGACGTGGAAATTGGAAATCGGGGCAAAAGCTCCTGAGATTTTGTATGAAGTTACAACGGAAGTACTAAGTTCGGGTATAAAAAAAATTATCGAATCAGAACATAACCACCGATTGTTCTCATTTAATATTTCTCCGGTCTCTGATTCAGCCTACGCTAATATTTATGGAAGGGACATCACAGAACATAAACTTGCAGAACTGGCATTAAGTGAAAGTGAAGATAAATTTAAATATGTATTCGACCATTCAGTTATCGGGAAATCGATAACTCTGCCTACCGGGGAGATAAATGTCAACAATTCGTTTTGTAAAATGCTCGGCTATACGTTAGCAGAATTGTCTGCTGCAAAATGGCAGGAAATTTCTTATCCAGATGATATTGAGGTTACCCAGAAAATGATAGATATTCTCATTTCCGGCGAAAAAGAATCTGTCCGTTTCATCAAAAGATATCTCCATAAGAACGGCAAAATTATCTGGGCAGATGTTGGTACATCACTCAGAAGAGGTCCTGATGGTAAACCGCTTTACTTCATGACATATATAATTGACGTTTCCGAACGAATGGAAATCGAAAAAACATTGATAGAAAGTGAAGATCGCTTCCGTAAAGCATTTTTAACCAATCCCGATTCAATTACAATTACCCGTCAGAATGGTGGAAAGTACGTTTCTGTCAATAATGGATTTAATCAGATTTTTGGATATTCTGAAAAAGATGTTTTAGGTAAAACTTCCAAAGAAATAAATATCTGGCACAATCCTCTGGACAGGAAGCAGTTCGTGAACAAAATTAAGACCAAAGGCACAGTTGAAAATTTTGAAGCCAGATTAGTAACTCAAAGCGGGAAAATAATGGATTGCCTTGTTTCTGCCACAGAAATTAACCTTGAAGGTAAAACTCACATATTAAGTACAACAAGAGATATTACTGACCGCAAGGTGGCAGAGCAGATACTGAGGGAAAACGAGAGAAAATTGAGAGAAGTTCAGGAATTGGCCCATCTGGGTTTCTGGAGCTGGGATATAAAGTCAGGTGAAGTTGAATGGTCGGATGAAGTTTTTAAAATTTTTCATCTTGACCCGGAAAAATTCACACCGGAAATCAATTCTATCCTTGCTCTATCTCCCTGGGAAGATGATAATAAACGTGATAAAGAGTTAATTAACCGGGCTATTGAAACTCATGAACCAGGTGATTATGAGCAAAAATTTCTTCGTCCTGACAGGAGCATTGGCTACTATTATTCAACATTCCAGGGAAGATACAATGAAGCAGGAGATCTGGTCTCAATTGTCGGCACTGTACTTGACATTACAGAACGTAAAAATGCAGAGGAAGCGCTTCTTCTGAAAAATTTTGTTTTCGACGCATCAATAGCTGCAAACAGTATTTCTGACATCAACGGAATTATTTCTGAAGCAAACGACGCATTCATAAAACTCTGGGGTTACCCCGATAAAAAGAGAGTAATTGGCAAACCAATTACCCTCTTTCTGAAAAACTCTGATGAGGCAGAAATAATATTGACTGCTCTGCAGAAAACTGGTGAATGGGAAGGCGATTACACCGCTTTAAGAATGGATAAATCTACATTCATAGCCCATGGCCTGGCTACCTCAATTAAAGATGTGAAAGGTAATTGCATCGGATATCAGTCTTCAGTGTTAGATATAACCGAGAGAAAAAATCAGGAAGATGAAATCCGTAAACTTAATGATGAACTTGAACAAAGGGTAATTCTGAGAACCCGGCAACTCGAAGCAGCCAATAAGGAACTGGAAGCATTTTCTTATTCTGTTTCCCACGATCTGAGAGCACCTCTCCGTTCAGTTCATGGATATACAAAGATCCTTATGGAGGACCATTATGCCAGCCTTGACGAAGAGGGGAAAAGGATTTGTGGCATAATCGCAGAGAGCGCCACCAAGATGGGAGAACTTATAGATGACCTGCTTAATTTTTCAAGAATAGGTAGAAGCAGCATGAATCCTTCATTTCTTGACATGAAATCTGTGGTCAGTCAGATATTTGATGAACTTTTGACCGAAAATGAAAAAAAGCGGACTAAAATTAAAATAGGTAAGATGCTTAAAGCACATGGTGATGCAAGTTTAATAAAACTGGTTTGGAATAATCTCATTTCAAATGCAATAAAATACTCTTCAAAAGAGCCATTATCAGAAATATCAATTCGTTCAATCCGGGAGGGGAACTTCATTACCTATTCTGTATATGATAACGGTGTCGGCTTCGATATGCAATATAAACATAAGTTATTCGGGGTATTCCAACGATTGCACAGCGAGTGTGAATTTGAAGGTAATGGAGTAGGACTCGCCATAGTTCAGAGAATAATCCTGAAGCATTATGGTAAGGTATGGGCTGAAGGCGAAGTTGGAAAGGGAGCGACGTTTTATTTCAGCCTTCCGGTTCTGGGGACTGGGTCCTAGGTGCTGGGTGCTGGGTGCTGGGTGCTGGGTGCTGGGTTTTGGTTATTTAGTAGTTATCAACGAGTAACTAGCAACGAGTAACGAATTAAAAATAATTTATCATGGAAGGCTATAATGCTATAGAGATTCTTATCGTTGAGGATAATCCCCGCGATGCAGAGCTCACACTGAGAGCCCTGAAAAAAAACAACCTGGCAAATAATGTCTTAGTTGCTTCAGATGGTGCAGAAGCTCTGGATTTTTTCTTTTGCCGGGGAAAATATCTGGCCAGGAGTTTTACAAATCCTCCAAAAGTGGTTCTTCTCGATCTGAAGCTACCTAAGGTCAGCGGACTTGAGGTTCTGAAAATCATAAAGAAAGATAAAAGAACTGCACGTATACCTGTTGTGATTGTGACCTCTTCGAGGCAGGAACCCGATATGAAGGAAGCATACGATCTTGGGGTCAACAGTTATGTAGTAAAACCGGTTGATTTCGATCAGTTCATTAATGCAATGAGCAGTGTGGGGTTGTACTGGTTACTGGTTAATGAACCTTTGAAATAGATTTAAACAGGTTGAAATTAGTTGAAGTATTGATTTTTGCATGATATGATAATCTGATTATCAGGGCTAAACGAATCAGAATATGGAAAAGAAATTAAAAATGTTGTTTGTGGAGGATGTTATCAGAGACGCTGAACTTATCTGGCGCGAACTTGAAAAGAGCAAAATCCTTTTCGAAAAGGTTCTTGTTGATAACAAAAAGGATTATATCTGCGCGATGAAATCGTTTAATCCGGAAATTATCATGTCCGATTATTCCATGCCGCAGTTCGACGGAATGCAAGCCCTTATTCTTCGAAATGAATATACTCCTTTTACTCCTTTTATACTTGTAACAGGTTCGATTAATGAAGAGGTCGCTGTGGAGTGCATGAAAGCCGGGGCAGATGATTATATTCTGAAGGATAACCTTTCCCGCCTGGGCCCGGCAATAATTAATTCTTTTAAGAAAATTGAGTTATTGAAACTGAAAAAAGATGCAGAGACCGCACTCCGCGAAAGTGAAGAAAGGTTTCGTATCCTTTACAATGAAGCCGTAGTAGGACTTTACAGAACAAATCTGAAGGGTGAAATATTCCTGGCAAATGATACTCTGGTAAAAATGCTGGGCTTTAATTCTTTTGAAGAACTCGCGGCAAGAAACCTAAAAGAAGCTGGTTATGGTCCTTCATATAATCGTCAGCAATTTATTGATCAGATCGAGAAAGAAGGGGTGGTTAATAACCTTGAAGCTATCTGGGTTTGTTACGATGGAAAGGAGATATTCGTAAGAGAAAGTGCAAAAGCTATCTGCGGTTCAGATGGAACCATTCTCTATTATGACGGAACAGTTGAAGATATTACAGACAAGAAATTGGCAGAAGAAAAGCTGCATGAGAGCGAAGAGCGTTATCGTCTTCTGGTTGAAAAATCACCCGATGCTATTGCTTTACATTATGAAGGTAAATGGATCTTCATTAATTCAGCCGGTGCAAGGCTTGTCGGGGCTAAAAGTCCTCAGGAACTAATTGGAAGATACATCATCGATGTTATCCACCCTGATAGCCGGAAAAAGGTTGTCGATCGGTTGCGGCAAGTCACTGAAGGCAAAGAAGCTCTGCCGATGGAAGAAAAATTTGTGAAACTGGACGGATCGGTCATTGATGTTGAAATTATCGGAATTCCTATTACATATCAGGGACTTAAAGCGGGTCAGGTAATTGTCCGCGATATCACGGAACGTAAGATTACGCAAGAAAATTTAAGGAATTCGGAAGGAAGATTAAAAATACTTTTTGACTATGCACCAGATGCATATTACCTGAGCGACCTTAAAGGTACTTTTCTTGACGGTAATATTGCAGCTGAAAAATTGTTGGGCCACAATAAAGATGAACTTATCGGGAAAAGTTTTCTGAAATTAAATCTGCTGTCTTTAAAGCAAATACCCCAAGCAACAAAACTATTAGTTAAAAATGCATTAGGGCAGAGCACTGGTCCTGATGAATTTGAATTAACCTTAAAAGACGGATCAAAAGTAATTGTTGAAATAATTACTCACCCGGTTAAAATAAAAGATCAAACTCTGGTATTGGGTATTGCAAGAGACATAAGCGAACGTAAGGCAGCGGAAGATGCATTGCGGGAAAGCGAAGAAAAATTCCGGTCAATAATGGAAAATTCTGCAGATGCAATTTTTATTACTGATCAAAAGGGAAAGTACTTGTACACCAATAAAGCAGTGACAGTAATGCTTGGATATTCATCAGAAGAAATGAAGAAAAAGAATATCCTTGACATAACTCCTAAAAATGAAATGGAGAAATATTTAGAGATTTTTAATAAGGCCCTGGTAGAAGGTAAAGTTTTTGCTGAAATTGAGCTTCTGAAAAAAGACGGTAACTTCATTTTTACCGACCTGAACTCAGTTATATTACCCGGAGGACTTGTATATGGAAGCTGCAGGGATATTACAGAGCGCAAAAAGGCAGAAGAATTGCTGAAATATACATTGGTAAAAGCCGAGGAAAGCGACCGACTGAAAACAGCCTTCCTTCATAACATATCACATGAAATCAGGACCCCGATGAATGCAATAGTTGGTTTTGCCGCCTTACTGGGAGAGCCGGGTCTCGATACACAAACTCAGCAATCATATGTTGAAACTATTACAAAGAGCAGTGACCATCTTCTTTCAATTGTTACCGATATTATAGACATTTCCAATATTGAAGCAAACATTGTGAATATTGCTAAAAATGACATAAATGTAAATGTTACTCTTAAATCTCTTTGCAATCAGTTTTTGCAAACAACCAGGGAAAGAAAAATAAAACTCGTTTGCGAATCCGGGTTATCTGATTCTGATGCTTTAGTTATTACTGATAGCACCAAATTAACACAGGTACTTACAAACTTAATAGGTAATGCAATTAAATTCACAGATGAAGGTTCTGTTAAAGTTGCATACGGAAAAGAAGATAGTTTTCTGAAATTCAGTGTTTCTGATACCGGTATAGGAATACCTGCCGAATACCATGAAAAAATATTTGATCGTTTTTTTCAGGTACAGAATACAATTTCCAGGATTTATGAGGGAACTGGACTCGGACTGGCGATATCAAAAGCTTATGTGGATCTTATGGGCGGAAATATATGGGTTTCATCTCAACCTGGAAAGGGGACAACATTCACCTTTACAATTCCTTACAAAAAACAAATTATTGCAGAAGAACCTTTGATAGTAAAATCAGTACCTGAAGCTTCATCTGTTAAAAGGAAGATAAAAATTCTGGTTGCCGAAGATATTGATAGCAATTTCAAACTGTTAACCTACTTTCTCCAAGGAACCAACACTGAAATTATCAGAGCCACTAACGGGAAGGAAGCAGTTGAAAAATGTCTTGCCGGAAATAATATTGATCTGATATTAATGGATATCAAAATGCCTGAAATGGATGGCTATACTGCAACCAGATTAATACGCGAAGCTAATATCACAATCCCGATTATTGCACAGACTGCATATGCAGATGACTCGGGAAAAGCTATAGCTGGTGGTTGCAATGGGTTTATTTCAAAGCCATTCAATAAAGAAAATCTTTTAAAAGTGTTGTATGAGTTTATTTGATTGATTATAAGGCAGGCAGCTAACGAACGAACTCCCATATACGTCGCAGGTAAGCGAGACATCAAAACTGGTGGAGAATAGGGGAATCGAACCCCTGACCTTGTGACTGCCAGTCACACGCTCTAGCCAACTGAGCTAATCCCCCGGCAGTGTGCAGTGCAAATGTATAAAAAATTGAAACACAAAAAACAGAACCTCCCGGGCTATACTGATATTGTTCCATGCTTCTTATGTATTTATTAGACATTTTAACATTTATTTAATATTAATTAAACAACTTTTAGTACTCCCGGTTGTTTTCTTTAAAGTATCAATTTAGTAAATTTGTCATAAATGAGTCACAATATTAATCTCGGACTAAAATTGACAGGTATATTTAAAAGAGAATATTCTCTTTTTAAAAGCATGGATCATAAAGACCTATTAAGTAACAAATGAGCAGCTTTTTTAAAAACCGGTTGGATTTTGATGAATTAACCTTTGAAAATCGAAATAAGACCTATGGTGCTTATCAGTTAAGAAGACAATATAATCGTAATGTTGTATTTTCAATTGTCATTGGTTGTTTTATCGTAAGCTCCATGGTTGTTTATCCTTTTCTGAGAACAGTTACCAGGAAGCATGATACTACGAAGCAAAGAGAAATCCGTTTTGTCGAGGTGAAAATGGATAAGATGGAACCTCCTAAAGATATCTACGTTCCTCCGGCCCCTCCGCCACCTCCAGCATCTTTACAGCCAAATTTTAAATATGTCGCCCCTACCATAGTTGATTCTGTTCCGCCAATTGAAAAAGTTCAGCCCTCCGTGGCTGAAATTCTGGCATCAGAACCGTCAAAGGATAAGCTTGTTGTTACCGGAAGCGGATCAAATGATGAACTTATTACGGGACAGAAAGGAAGCGATACTGATGAACCCTTTATGCTCGTTGAGGTACCACCCACTTTCAAAGGAGGAGGACTTGAAGAATTCCGGAACTGGGTTCAAAAGAGAACAGTCTATCCGGTGGCTGCACAGGATAACGGAATACAGGGTAAAGTGTATCTTTCATTCATTGTAGAGAGAGATGGTACTGTCTCAAATGTCAAAGTAGTGAAAGGTGTTGACAAACTGCTCGATGATGAAGCGATTAAAGCTATCATGGAGTCACCAAAATGGAGCCCGGGCTTGCAGAGAGGCAGACCTGTCAGGGTAAGATTTACAATCAACCTGGTTTTTGCTTTTAACAAGTGATCAGGTTTTTCTTCTTCATCCTGCTGCATATTGTTTTTAATGATTTTACTACCTTTATCAGCTGAATCTAAAATTTCTGTTTATGAAAAGGATAGTATCGCTTTCTCTTATTCTGACAATTATTTTATATAGCTGCGGATCATCTAAAAAGCGGCTTGAAAAAGGCGACTATGATGGTGCCATTGAAAAGTCAGTTAAGCAATTACGGAAAGACCGTTCAGATAAGAAGCAGATCGAAATACTGGAAGCAGCCTACAAAGTAGCTAATGAACAGGATAATGAAAGAGTGAGATTCCTCAGGATGGAGGGCAAACCCAATAACTGGGATGAAATTTACCTGGTTTATAAAAGATTGAATGACAGGCAATCACTTGTTCGCACTGTTACGCCGCTGAATATGGGTGGACGATCAGTCGAATTTCCGTATGTGGATTATATGCAGGACATGATAGCAGCAAAACGAAAAGCTGCAGATTATTATTACGCTCACGGAAACGAACTGCTGAAAAGCAACATTAAGGAGTCATTCCGGCAGGCCTATTATGAATTTGCCAGAGCCAAAGATTATGTGGGCGACTATGAAGGAATTGACAACAAGATTATGGAGTCAAAATATAAAGGGATGAGCAGGGTTTTTGTCTCCATTCAGAATAAGTCTGTTTTGAAATTTCCTAAAGAGTTTGAAGATGATCTTCTGGCCCTTGATCTGCCCAGTCTGAACTCTGAATGGGTGGAATACCATACCCAGAATCTTGATAATAAAATCGACTATGACTATTTTGTAAATGTTAATGTTAAAACAATTGCGGTAAGTCCTGATAATTCATTCCAGAGAGATTCTGTTATTAGAAAGGAAATTGAGGATGGATTTGCGTATGTTCTTGATAAAAAGGGAAATGTGATGAAGGATTCTCTTGGGAACGACATTAAGCAGAAGAAGTATAAAACTGTTCAGTGTGCTATTGTTGAGACCATTCAGAGGAAGTCTTGCCGGATCGATGGAGATATTGAAGTTATTCAGGTGAACCCGAATAAAGTTCTTAAGAAAGATCCCGTAGGTGCACAGTCAAACTTCGAAAATATATCGTCCAGGGCGCTGGGAGATCTTCAGGCTCTGAGTTCCCAGCAGCTGCAAAGAACCAAATCACAGATCATGCCTTTCCCAACAGATATTGATATGGTGATACGCTGTTCGGAGTCGCTGAAACAAGCTATCAGAGGATCGATGCAGAATAACAGGAGGTATATTCTGTAGTGAGGTTACCTCTTCAAAAATCCCCTCCTGGGAGGGGTGGGGGTGGGTTTTTACCGGTAATCAGAAACCCACCCCTGGCCCCTCCAGGGAGGGGAACCTGGAATGAGAAATTGTAGTAAAAAAACCAACCGGCCTTAAACACCGGGAAGGGTTGGAAATTTGTAGTTACATGATTGATACAGACAAACAACAGGAAAGGGCGATTCTTGTTGGAATAATATATCCCGGTCAGGATGAAAGTGAGATTAATGATTATCTCAATGAACTTGCATTTCTTACCGAAACAGCCGGAGCTGAACCTGTGAAAAGGTTTATCCAGAAGCTGGAAGCTCCTAATCCAAAGACCTTTGTAGGCACAGGTAAGATCGAAGAAATTGCCTCCTTCGTTGAAGATAACAGGATTGACATTGCCATCTTTGATGATGAGCTGTCTCCCAGCCAGCTTCGCAATATTGAAAAAGAGCTGGGTTGCAGGATCCTAGACCGGACAAACCTTATTCTTGATATATTTGCAGGCAGGGCCAGAACTTCTCATGCAAGAACACAGGTTGAACTTGCTCAATATCAATATCTTCTTCCCAGATTAACAAGAATGTGGACCCATCTCGAACGGCAAAGAGGTGGTATTGGTCTCAGAGGCCCGGGAGAAACAGAAATAGAGACCGACCGAAGGATTATCAGGGAGAAAATCCTTAGACTGAAAGAGCAATTGAAGAAGATAGATATGCAGATGTCTATGCAGAGAAAAAACCGGGGAAAGATGGTGCGTGTAGCTCTTGTTGGCTATACCAATGTAGGGAAGTCAACTATTATGAATCTCCTGAGCAAGTCAGATGTGTTTGCTGAGAATAAGCTATTTGCCACTCTCGATACAACTGTCAGAAAAGTAGTTATAGGAAACCTTCCGTTCCTGCTGTCAGATACTGTCGGATTCATCAGAAAACTTCCGCATGACCTTGTAGAATCATTTAAATCAACGCTTGATGAGGTAAGAGAATCTGATCTTCTGGTACATATAGTTGATGTTTCACATGCCGGATTTGAAGAACAGATCAAAGTTGTGAATGAAACACTTCGCGAAATGGGCTCTTCCGATAAGCCTTCAATCATAGTTTTCAATAAAATCGATGCTTTCTCCTATACAAGGAAAGATGATGATGATCTCACTCCTGTTAAAAAAGAAAATTATTCACTGGCTGAACTGAAGAAGACCTGGATGGCTTCCGATAAACGCCACAGGACAGTTTTCATCTCAGCAAAAACTAAGGAAAACATTGAAGAACTCAGAAAGATACTATATGAGGAAGTTAAGAAGATACATATAAAGAGGTATCCTTATAATAATTTGTTGTTTGAATAATTTATGTGGAAATCAATACAACCGCTTCTCCACCATATACTCTGCAATCTGGACTGCATTTGTTGCGGCGCCTTTCCTGATATTATCGGATACAACCCATAAATTAAGACACTTTTCCTTTGAAAAATCCCTGCGCAGTCTTCCCACAAAAACCTCATCACGGTTGTGCGCTAATATTGGCATTGGGTATTTGTGTTCGGCAGGATTATCATATACAACAACTCCGGGGAATTTATTTAACAGTTCTCTGATATCATCAAGATCATATTCCTTCTCAAATTCGATATTAATTGCCTCGGAATGACCGCCCACAACTGGTATCCTGACAACCGTTGCTGTTACCTGAATAGTCTGATCACCAAGTATTTTACGGGTCTCATCAACCAGTTTCTGTTCCTCAGTAGTATAACCCGACGCCAGCCATGATCCGCCAAAAGGGAAACAATTCTTATCAATCGGGTGCGGATAGGCCATTTCGCCTTTGATCCCCTTCCTTTCATTTTCCATTTGCGTTACAGCTTTCACACCAGTACCCGTTACCGACTGATAGGTTGCAACAACAATTCTCTTAATCTTATAATTTTTATGCAGTGGAGCCAGGGCCATAACCATCTGAATTGTAGAGCAGTTTGGATTAGCTATTATCGTGTCGCCTTTCTTTAAAACATTGCTGTTGATCTCGGGTACGATAAGCGGAATCCCTTGTTCCATTCTCCAGGCTGCCGAGTTATCTATGACCACAGTGCCATTATCAGCAAAAGCGGGAGCCCACTCTTTTGATGTGGCACCACCCGCTGAAAAGAGTGCAAAATCGGGTTTTGCTTCTACTGCCTCCATTACGCTGACTACTCTCACACTTTTTCCCCTGAATACGATCTCCTTTCCAACAGATCTGACAGAAGCAGCCGGTATGAGCTGGGTAACAGGAAAGTTTCTCTCTTCCAGTACTTTGATCATTGTTCTTCCAACCATGCCTGTGGCGCCTACAACTGCTACTTTCATTTTATTTGGTTTATTTTAAGAAATTTCCGAAATTTACTTTTGTATAAATTCCGTCAAAATTAACTTTTTTTTCAATCTGTCCCGCTGCATGAAAAAAGTAATTTTGTTCTTTTTATTTATACCTGTTCCTCTGTTTTGTCAGGTGATAGATAACTTTGAAACAGGCAGACTCAACAAATGGGTCGAGAGTGTCCCCGGACACTGGAAAGCTGACTCAACAAACGCTCTGAGCGGGAAATATTCCCTACACCATATTTTTGACAACGCTGACGCAGGAAATGATCAGATAGGAATTCCGTTAACAAATCTTAAACCATCCATGGGTGTGACAAAATGGTCATTCAAACTAAGACATGGGAATGATCCGTCATCATCTAACAACTGGGCTCTCTTCCTGCTTTCAGACAATGCACCGTCAGCTATGATTCCCGGGGGTAATGTTAACGGATATGTGATAGGTGTGGACCTCACCGGTTATGATGATACACTCAGACTATGGAAAATAAAAAACGGGATATTGTCGCAAGTATTAAATACCGGTATAAACTGGCAAAACAATATTGGGCCAGACTCTCTGGCAATTGTCAATGTTGAAAGATCTCAGGCTGGAGGATGGAAGACATTTGTATTTTCAAAAGATATGTTACTCATTGACTCTGCGTCCGGCTATGACGGAGAATTATATGATGCAGAATGGTTCGGTATTTTTTACAAATATACATCCACCCGCGATATGCTGTTATGGGTTGATGATATCACGGTAGGCGGAGTATTTTTTGCAGACAAAGAACCTCCTGAAGTCAAATTATGTGCAGCTAATACTCTTTATTCAGTTGATGTCACTCTCAATGAGGAACCGATAGCCGGATTTTTTACCCCCGAAAATTTTAGCATAAACGCAAGTCGTGGATCTGCGATAAGCATCCTGAAACTCAGCTCCCGGTCCACTAGGGTAACTTTCAGTGAGAGTTTTATCAATAAATCTGAAAACACTCTTCTAATAAAAACAGTATGCGATAAAGCGGGAAACTGTGCTCAAAATGTGCTAACGAAGTTTATTCCTGTCCGGGCTGAACCGGGGGATATAATTATTTCAGAGATAATGGCCGACCCTGTAGGATCAGTCTCTCTGCCTGAAAAGGAATACCTTGAAATTTTTAACAGAACAAAATTTCAGTTGAACCTGAAAAACTGGAAGCTGACAAACGATGGAGCAGGAGCAATATTCCCGGAAACCATAATCAATCCGGGTGAGCTGATGATTATATGCCAGCAATCGGATACTTCATTCTTCCAGAAATATGGAAGAGTGAAAGGTATTAAATCATTTCCTGTGCTGACAGACGGCGGCCGGCTAGTTATGCTATCCGACAGCTCCGGGACCATGATACATGGGGTCGAATATAGTTCAGGATGGTATGGAGATGAACTGAAAGAGGGTGGTAGCTGGTCGCTGGAGATGATTGATACGGAATTCCCGTTTTTCTTTGAGGGCAACTGGACCGCCTCTGTATCTGGCAGGGGCGGTACTCCGGGTGTTAAGAATTCAGTCAATCGTGCCAATCCCGATGTTTTGTTCAAGGGTATAATCAATACTTTTCCCGGCGATAGCGGGTATTTACATGTTACCTTTTCTGAGCCAGTTAAGAATCTCAGTGAGAATGTTTCAAAAATCAATATAGATGAAAATGCAATTAAGACAGTAAGTGCAGAAGATCCGCTGCTTCGAAGATTTTTACTTGGACCGGTTGTCCGGTTTAATACAAATCAGCAATATACTCTTTCAATTCCCGCGTCAGTTACAGATTTTGCTGGTAACGCACCTGAAATTTACAGGTTTACATTTGGGGTACCTGAGAAACCAGAATGGGGCGATGTTACTTTTAATGAAATACTGTTTAATCCATTACCCGGAGATGCTGATTATATTGAGCTATTCAATTCTTCTTCAAAGATTATAGATGCATCAGAATTATTACTTGCCTCAGTAAATGAAACAGGGAGCTATTCATCACCTGTTCCGGCATTGACAGAGCATCGATGTATTCTACCAGGTGCATATTTTACCATTACCACTGACAGGCAATCAGTTTTAGATCGCTATTTTTCAGCTGTTCAGGGAAATGTTTTATCGGTCAGTCAGTTACCGTCAATGCCCGATGATAAGGGACACCTGGTGCTTTTAAACCGCCAGCTTGAAATGCTTGATGAGCTAACCTACAATGAAAAGATGCATTATTCACTTCTTTCAGGCTATGAGGGGATAGCCCTTGAAAAAGTCCGCCCTCAGGTTCCCTCAACCGATCCTAAAAACTGGCATTCGGCTTCAGAGGTATCAGGTTGGGGAACCCCCGGGGCACCTAACTCGATCTATTCTCAAAAACCGGAGGTTGATGACAGAATTGCTTTCTCGTCGACAAGGATAACTCCTGATAATGATGGTAATGAAGATCTTCTGATAATCGGAATGAATCTTGAAGGGAACGGAAATGTTGTAACAGTTACCGTTTTTGATGAAACCGGCGGGTTTGTCTGTAAACTCGCAGATAACCTTCTGGCAGGGACAAAGGCATCGGTTACCTGGGATGGAACGGCAGATGATGGTTCACTGGTTCGATCAGGTATTTATATCTTTCTTATATCCGTGTTTGATGATACCGGGAAGACAGCGAAATGGAAAAAAGTGTGTACTGTTATCAGGTAATCTATCTATAAAGTAGAAATCAGTTCCGTCATAATCGCTGTCATCCTTGCTTCGGTCTTCGCGGCTTCTTTCAAAACGGACTCATGTGTTGTATATTCAATTTTTCCTTCAACCCCAAGGTCTGTAATTATACTTACTGCGAAACATGGAAGTCCCATGTGCCTTGCTATAATAACTTCAGGTGTTGTCGACATGCCAACTGCATCTGCACCAATGATCCTGAAATATTTGTATTCAGAAGGTGTTTCAAATGTTGGTCCGCTTGTTGAGAGATAAATTCCTTTGTGGATTCTTATTTTTTGCGATTCTGCAATAAGGAGAGCCTTCTTGACCAGGTATTTGTCGTAAGCTTCTCCCATATCGGGGAAACGCGGTCCGATGCGATCATCGTTGGGTCCGATAAGAGGATTAGGCAGGAGGTTTATGTGGTCGGTAATAATCATTATGTCCCCAATTCTGTAATCAGGGTTGACACCTCCGGCAGCATTGCTGAGAAACAAACACTGGATGCCAAGATGTTTCAAAACTCTTAAAGGGAAAGCGATGTCCTCAGCTCCATAACCTTCATAAAAATGGAATCTTCCCTTCATGGCAACAATTTTCTTCTTGCCAAACTCACCATAAATAAGCTTCCCTTCATGACCAGCGACAGTCGGAACCGGGAAATTAGGAATGTTACGGTAATCTATTTCGATATAGTTTTCTATTTTTGCTGTCAGCCCCCCAAGCCCAGTTCCAAGTATAATGCCTGCGTTCGGATTTTGGAAGCCTTTAGCTTTCAGAAATTCTATTGTTTCGTTTATTTTTTCTAACATAATCAAATATCAGATTGTCAAACTCCTCTTTATCGTCATTCAAAAACTTAATTCCAACAGGAATATAATAGGTTGAAGATCTTATATTTTCTGCAATATTAGTAAATTCCCTTAACCTGACAGCATCTTTTTCAGTTGTAATGATAAACTTTTCCGTCGATTTAAGATTATTAAAAGCAGATGAAACTTTAGCAATATCTTTTTCACTAAATTTATGGTGATCAGAGTAAGAGATGTGAATCATTTCGTTGAAGTATTCACTCAGATACTCCTTCAGAGGAAGAGGATTGGCGATTCCTGTAAGAAGGAGAATTCCCCTGTTATTATTTTTATGTTGGGACAGCGATAAGCCTTGCGCAACTGGTCCGGTAAATACAGGAATGGGCTCCTTGTACACAAATGATGTAAAATAGAGATTCTGATATGGCGATTTGTTTATCTCTTTTACTATTATCCTTCGCTGGATTGGTAAAATATTTTCAGGTGATTTAGTAACAAGAATTATGTCTGCCCGGCTCATATTCCTCAAACTTTCTCTCAGCCTTCCATATGGTAACAGATGGTCATTGATCATGAGTCGACCGAAATCAGTAAGTAATATTGTGAATCCCGGAATAATCTTTCTATGCTGAAATCCATCATCCAGAATAATAACTTCAGTCTCAGGTTTTTCTTTCAACAATGATTTCACACCATTGACCCTGTCGCGGTCGACGGCAACTACCACATCCGGAAGTTTTTTGCAGATCTGGAGAGGTTCATCTCCAATCTCACTCATATTATCTGAAGATGAGGCAATTCTGAATCCGATGCTTTTCCTCCTGTATCCTCTGCTTAACGTTGCAACATGGAATTGCTTGCTGAGTAATTCTGCCAGGTATTCTGTATGAGGCGTTTTTCCTGTTCCTCCTACAGTAATGTTTCCTACGCAAATAACAGGAATACTGAATTCATGCTGAGGAAGGATTCCTCTGTCAAAGAGAAAATTGCGAATTCCGGTTACTGCGCCATAGATAAGTGAGAAGGGATAAAGCAATATGTTCCAGCTACCCATTTTCAATGGATTTCAATGAAATAAGGTAACCGTGCCTGAACTCCTGATAATGTACCCAGCTCTCTGATTTCCGAATAATACCTCGCATATTCTCCCAGCTCTTTTTCAAATGTCCTCATCCTTACTTCACCCGAAAGACTTGTCAGAAGTTTTGTATATGGATCTTCAATAACAGGATATTCCCTGAGAGAGTATTTTTCTATTCCGGCTAACTGGGCTGCCCCTTTTATTGCATCTGTAAGACCACCCATTTCATCAATCAGTCCAAGACTTTTGCCACTTTTGCCGCTCCATACACGCCCCTGTCCAATGCTGTCAACCGAGGTTGTCCTCATCTTTCTTCCCTCTGAAACCTTTGATACAAAATCGGTGTAGATATTTTCGATATTTTTCTGCATAATATCCTGCTCATATTTGTTCATTGGTCTGAAGATGGAAGGAAAATCAGAATGGCTGTTTGTGTTGACTATTTCAGTTGATATACCCAGCTTATCTTTTAAAAGTTTACCAGCATTCGGGATCATTCCGAAAACACCTATAGAACCTGAAACAGTAGTAGGGCTGGCATAGATTTTTGTAGCAGGAGCAGAAATATAATAACCTCCCGAGGCCGCATAATTTCCCATAGAAACAATAACAGGTTTGGCTTTGGCTGCCAGTTCAAGTTCACGCCAGATTATGTCCGATGCTAATGCGCTGCCTCCTGGTGAGTTAACCCTCAGCACAATTGCTTTCACATTTGAGTCAAGTCTCTGTGCTCTGATAATTTCTGCATAGTTATTTCCTCCAATATTGGTATCATTTCCTTTACCCATTACTATAGTCCCTTCAGCATAAACGACTGCAATTTTATTAATTGCCGAGAAGAGCCTGTCTGGATCAGGTACCTTTGAATATTTTGACATTGAAATAGTGTTGACTTTTTCATTCTTGCCAATACCTGAAAGCGATCTGAGAGTATCTATAAGCGCATCGCGATAGATTACACCATCAATAAGCTTGTTTTGTAAAGCATCCTCCGCATTATTGGCTGCAAGATTATCAGCCAGTTTATTCACATTCTCCACAGGTATTTTTCTTGATTCACTGATATCAGAAACCACATGGGCCCATATCGATCCGACATAATCCTTTATCTGTTCCCTGTTCTCTTTGCTCATTTCATCGAGAATAAAAGGTTCAACAGCACCCTTGAATTTTCCATGTCTGATAACCTGTACGTCGACTCCGATCTTATCGAGGGCTTTTTTATAAAACATAACCTCGCCACTGAGTCCCTTGAAGTCGATCATTGCTCCGGGGTTCATGTATACCTTATCAGAAGCTGTCGAAAGAAAATACCCCTCCTGCGTTAGGACATAATCGGTATAGGAGATCACAAACTTACCGCTTTCCCTGAATTTGGTCAGTGCATTACGTATTTCATCGGTAGTTGCCCAACCCGGAGAAAGAAGACCGTTTTCAATAAGGATACCGGTAATCTTCTTATCAGCACCAGCTTTCCTTATATTGTTCAAAATATCATTCAATCCTGGCGTCGGGGAAAATGACATGTTGATCAGATCAAAAGCGGACCACGGACTTGGATCTCCTCTGTCGGGGATTGGAATACCTGCTTTAAGTACGAGAACCGTCTTATCGGTTACAGTAACCTGTTTATCTGTGGAAGCAACGATTGCACTCAAGCTTCCAATCATTACCACAAAAAACAAAATGGAGGCAATGATTATTCCTGTGATAGTTGCGAGGGTATAAAGCAAGAAATTTTTCATGATAGAAGATATTATTAAATAATTATGGGTCAAAAATATAAAAAACAAAATGAACAAAAATGTTATTATTGGAATTAATACTTTTGAATTATTGCAGAGATAACATGAAAAAAGTGTTTCTTGGACTTGGGTCTAACATTGGTGAGAGGGAAGAAACCCTCAAAACGGCAAAGAAGATGATCGCAGAATCGGTTGGTTCTGTAAGTTCTGTATCCTCAGTTTATGAGACGGAGCCATGGGGCTTCGAAAGCGAAAATGAGTTTCTGAATATGGTTCTGTCGGTCGATACAGATCTAACCCCATCAGGTATACTCGGCAGGATTCTGATGATTGAATCACAGCTTGGAAGAATAAGATGTGAGGATAAAAATTCCTCGCGAAGTATTGATATTGACATTCTGTTGTACAGCAATGAAGTAGTTAAGGAGGCAGCACTTGAGATCCCTCATCCGCGACTGCATTTACGGAAATTTGTACTGGTCCCCCTCGCGGAAATAGCACCTGAACTTATGCATCCGGTCTTTAACAAGACAATTCTTGTACTACTTAAAGAATGTAAGGATGACGGGAAAGTAAGAAAATATAAGGAGGGTTAGGGGTATTCATCATAACAATCCATTATCTGCAAAACTGTAGTATTCTTTCTCGGAGATAATAAGATGATCCAGCAGCTGGATATCCATTATGTTTCCGGCTTCTTTGATCTTCTGAGTTATTCTTGTATCTGATTCGCTGGGATTTAGATTTCCTGAAGGGTGGTTATGGCAGACAATTATACCTGAAGCAAGATATTCAATTGCTCTCTTCATAACCATTCTTACATCTGTTACCGTACCGCTTATACCCCCCTGGCTAAGTTTCATCCTGTTAATCACTTTATTAGACCGGTTAAGAAAGAGTATCCAGAACTCCTCATGAGGAAGGTCAGATAAAACAGGACTGAGAAGGTCGAAAACATCTTTTGAACATTTGATTTGTGGCATTTCAGGTATTTCAGCAAGTTTCCTGCGCCTCCCTAGTTCAAGTGCTGCGGCAATAGCTATTGCACGTGCATTCCCGATACCTTTTATTTTGGTCAGGTCGCCAATTGTCAGCTTGCCCAGGGAGTTGAGATTATTATTTACCATCGATAGCAGCTCCCTTCCAAGGTCGACAGCTGATCTTTTCCGGGTACCTGACCCGATCAGGATCGCGAGCAATTCAGCATCACTCAGAGAGGATGTACCCTTCTGATAGAGTTTTTCCCTGGGTCTGTCCTCAACAGCCCAGTCAGTTATTTTAATAGACATGCAGCGACGAATGAATGTTTATACTGCAAGATAGAAAAAAGCAGGGAAAGATAAAAGATAAAAGTTGCTTTTTATAAATCCCCTCCTGGGAGGGGTAGGGGTGGGTTTTAAGAAGAAAAGATAAAAGGCAAAAGTTACTTTTCAGGATTCCCCCCTTGAGGGGGGCAGGGGCATAGCCGTCAACCTAAGAGAAGCTTAGTGTAGATAGTTTCCCCTCCTTTTCAAGGAGGGGTGGCCGGGGCTGTTGAATCTCAGTTAGTTGCATAATCTTTATCCCCGGCCGGGGTGGTTGATTCCTTTCTTATTACCTTTATTTCTATGAAAAACTAAAACCCTTTATGAAAGGTCCTTAAGTCTTTCAGTTTAACTCCCAGGAACAGGTCCATTTCAGGTTGGTTAGGATAAATTTAAGTTGTTAAAATCAAAAAATCAAAGGAAAAAAATTAACAAGCCATTATAGTATTCGAGGGAACAATCTTGACTTTTGTTATCTTACTGAATCAACCACCCCGGCCGCAATGAAGTTTTTGCCTCAAATTAATCCTTTGTCTGTTGCGGCCACCCCTCCTTGAAAAGGAGGGGAAATGTAACGTATTTAAATTCAGATTTTTATATTTAGTTTCTGGCTAAAATCCCTTCCTGGTTCACAGATCCCTAATCCTTAGGTTGACAGTTATGGGGCAGGGGGGTGCACTTCCTGCCAAAGACAAAAGCAAAAAAAAGACTGTCAGTTTCTGACAGTCCTTTTAATATATTCGTGTGACTGGTAGTCTACAGCTTACTTACATGATTGGAGAGTGAAGACTTGAGATTGGAAGCCTTTTTCTTATGAATGATATTCTTCTTTGAAAGCCTGTCAAGCATGGATTCAACTTTAGGACGCATTTCCTCTGCTGCTTTCTTGTCTGTTGTTCCACGGAACTCTTTAAGCGCATTACGCATAGTTTTTGCATAATACTTGTTGTTCTCTTTTCTTACATCGATCTGCCTGATCCTTTTTTCCGAAGACTTATGATTTGCCATGCTTTTTGTTTTTCTGCAAATTAATAACCAATTATAGTATCAAAAAATTGTAGTCCATAGGGGAATCGAACCCCTGTTACCAGGATGAAAACCTGACGTCCTAACCACTAGACGAATGGACCATACAAAGAACTCGCAAAATGCGGATGCAAAGGAAACACGTTTTTTCCGATCTGCAAAATATTTCGCTGAAATTGTTTAGAATCTTGTTAAATAACGATGCGCCGGCCAAAGTTGCTAAAAACCATCAGAAAACATATCTGGCAGAAATTGCGAAATTGAATGGATTCCACCCCTGATAACCAAGCAAATTTACAGTTGGAATAACATCGATTGAAAGATTCAGGGGTATTTCATCAAAAGTATACTCTGCACCCAAAATTCCATCAATACCAAACATTGTGCCGCCCTGAAATGTCGAAGATGAATTGATATACGGATTTTCTCCTGAGCCCCAGATTCCAATATGAGCACCAAGTCCCCAGTACCAGTTAATTCCCGGATAAATTCCTGTCCAGTGTTCATTCTGAAATAATCCCGTTGCTACTATCCCGTTGTAATTAAATGAAACAATACCTTCCAGTGCCGTGGCTTTGTTGAGAAAATGCTTAACTGTGATCCCCGAGAGTGAAATTTGCGGAGGGCCTATACGCAAACCCAGGCTGGTCTTATAGTCCTGTGCATTTAAGGAATGAACTGAGACCATGACAAATACGATAATGATAATAGATTTCTTCATAATTTAATTGTATTGCTTTCTTAATTAGAACGGGAAAGATCCTTATTTGTTGGATAAAAGTTCCTCAGAAAGCAAATAAAAATCAATTCCGTCAAAATCGCCTGAGCTCATGAGAAGAAAAACGGGGTTTAAAAGCCTCATATCTTTTATTGCTGAAAATAACTCCCCGGAATCGCTGAACACTTTTATTCTCTCATCACCGAAAGCCTCTTTTACTCTGACAATGGTTAGAGGAGGCAGCTTTTTCAATTCAATTGCATGCGGATTAAAATATACGAATGCCGATGTAGCTTTTTTGAGTGTACCTCTGTATTGGGGAAGAAATGCTGCATTGAGACTTGAAAACGTGTGAAGCTCAAGGCATGCAATAATTGCTCTGCCGGAGTATCTTTCTGCAATGGCATCAACGGTAGCTCTGACCTTTGAGGGAGCATGTGCAAAATCGAGAAAGACAACCCCGTTCTCATTCTCATTGATCTTCTGTAATCTCTTGGAAGTCCCTTTAAATGATGGGATTGCAAAATAAAATTCATCCTCGGTAATCCCCGCTGCATAACAGGCTTCCCTGGCTGCAGCAAGATTCTGCATGTTGTGTTCACCAAAGATCTGCATTTCAACCACCCGGTTATGTGAAGCTGCAAAAAATCCCTTTTTGTTAAGGAAGTATCCGTGAGTTTTATATGGAATTTTTTTTATGTCTTCACGACAAAGAGCTGCAATTTTTCCTGCTTCAGAGTCATCTTTAAAATAGATTAAGGTTCCACCCCTGGTTATCGTATCTGCAAAAATCCTGAACTGTTCAAAATAATTTTCATACGTTGGAAAAACATTCATATGATCCCATGCGATGCCGTTTATTATTGCAATATCGGGTTTAAACAGGTGAAATTTGGGCCTTTTGTCGAGAGCTGAGGTCAGATATTCGTCTCCTTCAAGTACTGCGATCTCTGAATCATCTGACAGGCCGACCATTGTTTCATACCCATCTATTGAAGAGCCTACAATGTAATCAAATTTTCTGCCGGAATACTTCAGCACATGCATGATCATTGCTGTAGTAGTGGTCTTCCCGTGGCTTCCGGCAACAACAATCCTCTTTTTTTCTTTAGTCTGATCGTAGATATATTCAGGGAAAGACATTATCCTGATCCCGATCTTCATGGCTTTTAGCAGTTCAGGATTGTCGGCTTTAGCATGCATGCCGATAATAATTGCGTCGAGGTCTGGTGTAATACGATTGATATCCCACCCGTCTGCCCGGGGCAACAAACCATATGATTCCAGCCTTGATCTTGATGGTTCAAAAATCTCATCGTCGGAGCCCGTGACTTCATATCCCTTTTTATGAAGCGCAATTGCCAGATTGTGCATCACGGCTCCACCTATAGCAATAAAGTGTACTTTCATCACAGTTATTCAGAATGTGATCCTGTTTAATCCCGGCGTCAGCCGTAGCACATTATTTTCAACCTTTATTTTCTTCCCGTTCAACTTTACTTCCAGCTGAGGCTTCAGAGGCAAAATAAATTTTCCATTCATCCCCGGAGGCAGTTCAATGGAATATTCTTCCTGCCTTCCCGTGATGGATTTATATTCAGCCATTATTGGTCCTTTTAAGGTCGGAACTTTTATTTTACCGGATGTCATTCTGCCAGGCTGAGGCTTAATCTGAACTTCAGAATATCCGGGTAGTGACGGGGTGATTCCCCAGAGATTCCTTGAAACTATATTGGCCGGGGCAGCTCCCCAGGCATGATTCCAGTCGCTGTTGGGTTTATATTTCATATCCCAGGCTTCGAGTGTAATTGTTGAGCCCGATCTGATCATGTTCCACCAGCTTCTGTCAGAAGTTGAAGTAAGCATTGAATATGCATAATCCCCTTCATTGACTCTGTATAAGCCTTCAAGCAAAAATTGTGCACCGTAAACGCTGCAGGCCATTCCTTTTCTTTTAATAAATGTGACCACAGATTTCAAGTACTCATCCGGGATTATTCCGAAAGCAAGTGGAAACATATTTGAATGCAATGATGAATGTGCCGAATTCTCACCATCAAGGTAGATCCCTTTCTTTTTATCTAATAACTTGCTGTTTATGGATGCTTTTACTAAGAGCGACTTTCTAAGAAAGAAGACAGAATCGGTTTTCTTGCCAAGCCATCCGGCTATTTCCGACATCAGCTTTAAATTCATATAATGGTATGAATTTACAACTGTATTAACCGGCACCATTTCATATCCGTCGCGTTCACCTTCAGCAGTGGCAAGCTTCCATCCTGTGTCCTTCTGGGCAGGAGGCCAGTCAACAATGTCGCGGATCCTCTGCTTGTTATCCCTGAATCCCAGACTGGTCATAAAGCCATCAGTGAGTTTTTCAGATTTTGAACTGATGAGGCCATCCTCTCTTTCCAGGCCGATGAGTGTTTTAATTTTTAATGCTTCATAGTTTTTAATTATTGGTGCAGGATCGCCGGTATACATATAATCATTATAAAACAATAACACTGTAGTCAGTATCCACTCAGTGGGCCAGGTCGGATTAGTAATGAAATATTCGTTAGTTCTTCTTGCAAGAGAATATTCATTGTCGACACAATAGTGGCTGAGCTGGTTTATATATGCATCTGCTTCATATGGGATTCTTTCGCGGTCTCCGTCAACGTATAAACCGCAAAAGCTTGTGGCTTTAATGCTGTACTTGCATAAATCCCATATTTTATTCAGGATTGTATCAGAACATATGAAGGAACTGGAATTATAATTAAAATAGTAAGTAAATACTTTTCGGCTAATGTTTTCAGGTCCCAGCGGTCCGCAAAGATTTTCAATTTCACAGTAGCGAAAAGGCATAATTACTCCAAATGAATCAGGCAGTGCTATTGCCGGAGGTAAGGTATTTCTTTTGTCGGCAGGAAGCCTGATCTGGTATTCTGAATGTCCCGGCGAAACAGGAAGCGAAATTCTCTGATACCTTATCGTTCCGCCGGGATTTCTGTCGACTTTATCCGGACCTGAAAGCTTTTCCCCAAGATGAATTACCAGGGTATCACGTTGAGGGAAGTCGATTCTGAATAAAAGTCTGCCGAAAGCATCTTTTCCGAAATCGATGAACCACGATTTGTCACCTGTCTGTTTTATTGTCTCAGGAAGATCCACTGTTGACATAAACCTGCTTTTATAAAATAACTCTTTAGCAGACTGTGATGTACCTTGCTGTAGAGGCATTAAAAACAGGAGAAAAGAAAAAATTAATCCTTTATAGATCATTTTTCAGAACTGATGAAAACTCATTGAAACATACTCAAGAACTACAGGCAAAGCAGCCCGCCAGTATGTCCAGGAGTGAACTCCATCGCGGATCCTGAATTCGTGAGGGATCTCTTTTTTGCGCATTGCAATGTGAACCAGGCAGTTCCCCTCATATAGAAAGTCATCATCACCACAATCGATGTACCATCTCACCGCTTTTTTTTGAGCATCGGGAATACTGTCAATAAGACTTAGGACGCTGTATTTTGTAAAATATGCTTTCTGTTCAGTATCATTTATCCCTTCTACAGTGCCCCACAGTCGGTAGTTCTTAAGGTCTTCAGCGTTTCTCGGGCCAGTGGCAGCGCTCAGAGGGCAAGCTGACGAGAATAACTCCGGATGGTGAAGCGCATAGATGAATGTCCCTTCACCTCCCATAGATAGTCCTGCGATTGCCCGGTACCTCTTTTCTCCTTTTATCCTGAAAGTCTTCTCAATATATGGCATAAACTCCTGGAAGAAGAAATCCTCATAACGCCATTCCCCTTTAATATCATTTACATAACCCCTTCGGCCTGTATTACCATCGGGCATTATAATTACCATTGGTGTTGCAGAACCATCTTTTATTGCGTTGTCAGTTATACGGAGGACTTCCCCGAATTGCACCCATCCGGTCTGATCATCACCGGCACCATGTAAAAGGTACAGGACCGGATAGCTTCTCTGCGATGTCTCATAGTCAGGAGGCAAATAGACAGCAAATTTCCGCTCCATGTTCAATATTTTACTTTTCATTGACAGGTTGTCCATAACCTTACCGGTCTGGGCGGATGACGAAAATGGAATTACCAAAATCAGAAGTCTTAAAATCGATGTTTTCATAGGTTATTTGATTTATGAATTATACTTTTTTAACTAGGCTGATATTTCATGTTCAAAAATGGATTCATCCTTATTAAACCTGTTATTCAGATCTTTAACGGAAGCCATGCTTTCCATCAGCTCAGGTAAATAATCTGTTGACGCTATAAATGTCCAGAGATATGCAACGATTGAATAGATTTTCCCGGTGGTGAATTTATCTACATCGACGCAAATAAATAGCACTCCGAGGAATATGATTATAAGCATTACTTTTCCTGAACTGTAACTAAAAGCATTCCATTTGGCTATAAGGGTTTTAGGGGCAACAGTATTCTTATAGAACTGGCTGATCTTTGATGTGTCCCTGCTTTCAATCAGATGAAAAAGTTCTTCCTGGTTATCATGGATATCACGCTGAAGAGTTGTAACCTTTTTCCTGTTCACGTTATTTATGAATGCAATTGGTATTGTTACTGCAAGACAAACCAGGGCAATTCTGTAATCATAAAAGAACAGAGCGATGATAGCCCCTGCAGTTGCAGATAGTTGCCAGATGACCTCCGGGAGCCTGTCCCTTAAGAAAACGATATATTCCTTAACAAGCTCAGCACGCACCAGCATCTTTGAAAACTGATCACCATGAGATTTTGACCTGATTACAACATCAGTAGCTATGCTGGCATACATTTTTGAATAAATAATCCCATTA
Source organism: uncultured Bacteroidales bacterium (assembly GCA_963813405.1). Lineage (GTDB taxonomy): Bacteria > Bacteroidota > Bacteroidia > Bacteroidales > VadinHA17 > LD21. The sequence goes on along the minus strand of CAWEYU010000004.1, from coordinate 237,268 downwards.
TATAGCCTGTGAAGCGCGCCTCCCACCACATTAAGTAAATAGACCAGGATCCAGATAATAAGAGGAGTAACATAATCTATCTTTTCGTGGTCATAGAAATTATCAATAAGGGCATCAAGCAGTTTACCGAAAAAAGTAGGTTCAATTATCAAGGATAAACTTTCGACAAGAACAAATAGAAGTACCAGAGCTATCCAATACTTATATTTTTTGGCTATCTCTTTAAAAACCATTTGTTTCAGGATTACGGATCACGGAGACTAAATTAATAAATTGGCAGCTATCTGCAATATGAATTGAGATTAATAAATTTGAGTAATTTTAATTAGTAATTTCGAAATGCGAACCAAGCCGAAGGCGAGCTCGACGAAGTCAACTCCGAAATAATCCATGCCGATGAAAAGATCAATTTTCGTACTAATAACCAGCCTTCTTCTGGGAGGCTGTGATACCAGCAAAAAAATAGCCGATGTCTATCGATATTACCTGGGTAAAAAAGATAATTATGATATCTGGATTGTTGATGGCAACCAGGTGAGGTTAAAGATATTCAGCTCATTCCTGTATGGCGGAAATGAACAAAGATATCCATTTAATCCAAAAGGTGAAATATGGATCGACAATGCGATATCTTGTGAAGAATTTGAACTTACTCTCGCCCATGAAATGAATGAGCGGCATCTGATGGCGAAGTTTGGCTGGACATATTTCGCAGCCCATGATTCTTCTCTCTCCCTCGAGCAAAAAATTCGACATGTAAATGAAGAGATATGTCGTTCACACGAGGCTTCCCTTAAGAAGGTAGCCGTTACCGATTATGAGAATATTAAAGAAATAAAAGGAATCCCCGACAGCGTTCAGCTACAAAATATTTACAGGGTACCAGCAGGAACAAGAGAAGGGATAACTATATGGATTGTAGACGGTTATATGATTCGTAAGAATATCTATCCCGACTTTGGCTTTAGTGGCAATGATCTTTCTTGTCATTTTATTCCGTCGAATGAGATATGGATTGATGGTCAGGTCTCCTGCGAGGAGACTGAATATTCGATTGCCATAGAAATGCATGAAAGAAAATTCATGCAATCCGGGAAATCATATGGGGATGCTTACACTGACGCAATAAACATGACCTTAACTGACAGGAAGAAAATGGAAAAACTGGCAAAATCTCATTTCAGACTTGCTGTACCGGATTCACTTACTTTGTATCGAGGCACTATCGATCCAAATGAAAAATAGGAATTTGATTTTAACAAATTTGTGGTTTGGCATGTTAATGTATCTATGAAATTGGATCTTTTTAATATAGCAAACTTCCTCATCGACGGAGGTGCAATGTTCGGAGTAGTTCCAAAATTATTATGGTCGCGGGTCTATTCTTCTGATAAGAACAACCTGATCGTTCTGACTCTGAGGTCTTTAATTATTAATACAGGCGGACATAAAATACTTGTTGATACAGGCTGGGGAGATAAGCAGGATGAGAAATTCTTCCGTCATGTTCATTTGCATGGAGGGGAAGGCCTTACGGATGGTTTACTGAACCGGGGATATAAACCCGGGGATATAACCGATGTCTTTCTTACACACCTTCACGCCGATCATGGGGGAGGCGCTGTAAGGAAAAGTGCAAATGGTGGCTATGAGCTCACATTCCCCAATGCAACTTACCATGTAAACCGGACCCAATGGGAATGGGCGGTAAAGAATAATCTGAGAGAAGCTGATTCATTCCTCGAAGAAAACATTTTACCTGTTGAACAAAGCGGCCACCTCAGCCTGGTGGATGAGGAGTGTGAACTGTTTCCCGGATTTTATCTGAGAATATGCTACGGACACACACCCGGACTAATGATTCCGGTAATAAAATACAATGAGAAAACTCTCCTCTATGCCGGAGATCTGTTTCCCACTGTTGCTCATCTTCCTCTGATCTGGAATATGAGTTACGATATTGATTCTCTCAAAACAATAAACGAAAAGGATCGTCTGCTTAAAGAAGCTCTTGAAGGGAATTGGATCATAGTTTTTCAACACGATGAAAATACGGAGTGTTGCACACTACAAATGACACCCAAGGGGATACGGGCAAAGGATAAATTCAGATTTTCTGAGTTGGATCTATAGGATAATTTGACCCCCCCCTGGGCCCCTGAAGGGGGGTGAATCCACGGTTATCTATCTGATTTGTAGGTATTCACCCCCCTTCGGGGGGTAGGGGGGTAGCTAGCTCATGAGGCAGGAGTGTAGTAATAAAAATCACATTCCTGCAGCTTAATCAACTATTTGCTTTCTTTTGTTTTGGAATTTCTAAATTTGAGACTGATATTAATTGTTTAGAAATCATTTTAGTAGTCTGTTAATTGTTAATTAACCTAAGTTGCTAGTTTTAAAATTTATTATACTTTGGACTATGATAATCTCTTCCCTTAAATATTTCTTAACCCATCCCCAACCCTTCCCTTAAGCATAAGGGAAGGGAGATCTAATTAATAATCATTGGTTTACACCCCCTTCCCTTAACCTTAAGGGAAGGGGGATGGGGGGATGGGTTCAGAAGATATCTAAGGAGAATGGAATTTATTTGAACTTAAATATTAATTAGCAACTTGAGTTAATTAAACATACCAATATGGCAGAATTTATTTATGAGAAACCTTTTCAGATTGAGAAGGATCTTACAAACTACCGCCTTCTGACAAAGGATTTTGTTAAAACAATCGAAGTCGACGGAAAGATAATATTAAAGGTAGATCCAGCGGGACTTGAACTCCTTGCAAAAACAGCGGTTTCGGATATTTCATTCTTTTTACGTACCTCTCATCTTGAGAAGCTTGCCCGGATCCTGGATGATCCGGAATCAACAGATAACGATCGTTTTGTTGCGTATACCATGCTCCGTAATACCGTAATTTCATCAAAAGGAGAGCTTCCATGGTGTCAGGATACCGGAACAGCAATCGTTATAGGGAGAAAAGGTGAGCAGGTCTGGACAGGTGCCAACGACGCTGAATCACTCTCGAGAGGAATTTTTGAGACTTTCCAGGAGAAGAACCTGCGATTTTCCCAGGTTGTACCATACACAATGTTTGAGGAGAAGAATACCGGAACCAATCTTCCGGCACAAATTGATATCTATGCAAAGGAGGGTAGCATGTACGAATTCCTGTTCATTACAAAGGGGGGCGGATCGGCAAATAAAAGCTTCCTTTATCAACAAACAAAGTCGCTGCTGAATGAAGAATCACTTGTAAAATTTGTAAAAGAAAAGATCAAAGAACTTGGAACATCGGCTTGCCCTCCTTACCATCTTGCCCTTGTAATTGGCGGGACCTCTGCAGAAGCTACGCTTAAAACCGTTAAGGAGGCATCGGCTGGATATCTTGACTATCTGCCAACATCCGGAAATAACAGCGGACATGCATTTCGTGATATTGAATGGGAGAAGAGGATTGAAAAGATCTGTCAGGAATATGGGGTGGGAGCTCAGTTCGGAGGCAAATATTTTGTGCATGATGTCCGTGTGATCCGTTTACCGAGGCACGCGGCATCATGCCCTGTTGGAATTGGTGTCAGCTGCAGCGCTGACAGAAATATTAAAGCGAAAATCACAGCTGACGGTATTTTTCTTGAAGAGCTTGAAAGGAATCCGGCAAGATTCCTGCCGGCAAGGGCACCTGAGCTTGAGAAACCGGTTATTATCGACCTTGATCGTCCAATGAAAGAGGTACTTGCAGAGCTTTCAAAATATCCGGTAAAGACGCGGCTCAGCCTCAATGGGACATTGATAGTTGCCAGGGATATTGCCCATGCGCAAATTAAAAAAATGATTGATGATGGTAAACCGATGCCTGAATATTTTAAAAATCATCCTATATATTATGCAGGTCCGGCCAAAACCCCTAAAGGCTTGCCTTCAGGAAGCTTCGGTCCAACAACCGCAGGAAGGATGGATCTGTATGTTGATCTCTTTCAGAGTCTGGGAGGATCACTAATTATGATCGCAAAAGGAAACAGAAGCAGGCAGGTTATTGATGCCTGCAGGAAATATGGCGGATTTTATCTGGGCTCCGTAGGAGGGCCTGCTGCAGTCCTCGCTGCAGAAAATATAAAGTCAGTCGAAATTGTGGATTTTGAAGATCTGGGAATGGAAGCGATACGGAAGATCAGGGTGGAGAATATGGCAGCATTTATTCTGACTGATGATAAAGGGAATGATTTTTTTGATGAGTTTAATAAGTAAAGACAAAGGACACACGGCGCACGACGCACGACACACGACGAACGGCGCACGACGAACGACGAACGACTGAAGGCGGAAGCCAGAGGGTGTCTAAGGAATAGGATGCGTAACATTTCCCCTCCTTTTGAAGGAGGGGTGGCCGCAACAGACAAATGAATGATTTGTGACAAATGCTTTTTTGCGGCCGGGGTGGTTGATTAAAATTTCACTACAATTTTATTAAATACAACTCGTTCTGTCGAAGTGTTTTTGGATAAACATAGATAATAAGTTAAAAATTAAATGGAAAAATCAACCACCCCGTCCGGGGAGAAAAATTTTGCAAATAACTGATTTTCAACTGCCCCGGCCACCCCTCCTTGAAAAGGAGGGGAAACTTTCGACACTAAACTTTTCTTAAGTTGACGGCCTTTGGAGTCAAGGGGTGGATGTTTTTCCTATCTTAGTCCCCTTAATACTATGTTATAAGTATGAAGAAATTTCTAATATGGTTTGTGCCAGGCTTGCTTGTTGGTGCAGTACTCATCCTGGGAGGCAACAGGGCACTTGTCAAAACATCAACAAATCAATATTGTATTTCGTGTCATATTCATCCCGAAGCAGACGCCTCCTGGAAGAGATCTGTACATTATGAAACGCAGAGCGGATACCGGGTTGCCTGTGTGGATTGTCATCTTCCGCCGAAGGGCCATGGTTATCTCTGGGCAAAGGGTACAACAGGACTCAGAGATCTCTGGAACAAGTGGACAAAAGATTCAGCTTCCTTCAACTGGAATGAGCGCAGGCGTCTGGAAAATGCCCGTACATATGCTTATGAAAGCAGTTGCATTAAATGTCATGAGAACCTGTTTCCCCTTAAGCTGACCAAAGCTGGTGAAGATGCTCACCTTTATTACAGACAGACAAAGAAGACCCCGGATCTTCATTGTATAAATTGTCATCTGAATGCGGGCCATTATATAGAAGGGTACACACATGGAAGCAATAAAACCTTTGGAGGAACATCTTCAGGACCTAAAGAGATTTTCCTGGAACCGACCAAAGTCACTGAATTCAAATCGTTTACAGAAAAGGTGCCTCAATCATCTGTTTCATTCAGGATGATAGCTATCCCAGGCGGAACATTTAAAATGGGTAGCCCTGCGGATGAACCATTCAGAAAAAACAATGAACCGGCTCCGAAAGAGGTTGAATTAAGTAAGTTTTTTATGGCGGAGATTGAAGTATCCTGGGATGAATATCTCGCTTTTTACAGACAGACTGCATCAGAAGGGAGAACAACTGACACCGAGGGATTAAGGAAAACAGGTGGTACTGACGTAGATGCAATATCAGGAGCCACGCCACCTTACGGACAACCCGACCAGGGATGGGGAATGGGAAAACGTCCGGTTATTTCAATTAGTTATCATGCTGCTGAAACATACTGCAGATGGCTCTCTTTGGTAACAAAGAAAAAGTACAGGCTGCCAACTGAAGCTGAATGGGAATATGCATGCAGGGCAGGGACTTCAACTCCATATTTCTTTCCCGGTAATCCAAAGGATTTTCAAAAAACAGGGCTGAGAGCCAGACTTTCGAAAAACGATACTGCCGTTATTAATTCTTATGTTGTTTATAAGCAGAACAGCTCTGCAAAAACCCAGGAGCCGGAATTTGTAAAGCCAAATCCATTCGGTCTCCGGAACATGGCAGGCAATGTGGCTGAATTCTGTTCAGACTGGTATACCAGGGATCCCTTCTCAGGGATCACAGACAACACTATTAAAGACCCGGCCGGACCTGAATCAGGTACAGAACATGTGATCCGTGGAGGATCTTACCTCGATCTGGCAGGAAACCTTCGAAGTGCAGGACGTGATTCAACAAGAACAGATGAATGGCTGAAGACCGATCCACAGATGCCAAAAAGTATCTGGTGGTACTCAGATTGCTTTTATGTCGGATTCAGAGTGGTCTGTGAATTCAATGAAGAGACTGGAAATATAATTCACGAGTAAGAAAACCTGATTCTGTTCTGTTTTTTCGAAAAAAAAATAACCAAAATTTTGTTTGTTTGTTAATTTAAGTTAAATTTCGACACTTAACCTAAAATAATAAAACGGAATTGTACGTCTGTGCGGAGGGTATGAAAAATATTTAAACCGGTATTAATACGGTTGCATATCCATTATCAGATTGTAAGACCAGCAAATCAAGATTTGCAGAGAACCCTAATTTTTGGTATTTATATATAATTCATTTTCTTAAACTAACCATTTAACAGTGTAACAGTATGAAAAAAACTAGACACTTCTTCTGGCCTGCAAGGCCAGGTTCTGATTTTCACACGGTAGGGCTACCGGTGAGAACTTTTGTTTTGTTACTGTTTTGTTGGTTGATGAATCTGGCTGTACTTCCTGCTTATTCATCAACTGCAAAAGATTTTATTCTGAGCTCTTATGAGCAGCAGCAGATAAGGGTATCCGGTACGGTTACCGAGGCTGCCACCGGTCAGCCTATGGCCGGGGTTAATATTGTTGCTAAAGGAACCGCAGTTGGAGCTATTACCGATGCGAACGGTAAATTTGCTATGCCCCTACCGATCGATGCGAATGGTACTCTGGTATTCTCCTTTATCGGTTATGTTACCAAGGAGGTTCCTGTGGCTGGCAAGACTACTGTAGATGCGGTTCTCTCAGCAACAACAAGAGACCTTGAGGAGGTTGTTGTTGTAGGGTATGGTACACAGAAACGTGCAAATGTTGTCGGTGCTGTTACCTCAATATCCGGAGCAAGCCTGGCTGCAGTTCCTGCAACCAACGTAACCAATGCCCTGGAAGGTCGTCTTACTGGTGCATGGATGAGACAGGCAACTGGTGAACCGGGTCAGTTTAATACAGGAATCATGATCCGCGGACGCACAAACCTGGGTTCAAGTACAAACCCACTGGTTATTATTGATGGTATCCAGGGACGAGATATGAATGAGATCGACCCGAATGATGTTTCAAGCATTTCTATTCTTAAGGATGCTTCAGCGGCAATATACGGAGCCTCTGCTGCCAACGGTGTAGTTCTTATTACAACTAAAAAGGGACAGGAGGGCAAGCCAAGACTGAGCTATCAGTTCTTCCAGGGCTTCATGACACCTACAATTGTTCCCAAAGTTACCAATGCCGGCGATTATGCAACAATGCTTTCTGAATATCAGGTCAATCAGGGTAAAACCCGTACATACACCGATGCAGATATTGCTTTGTATTATAGCGGAGCAGATCCATGGCAACACCCTAATACCAACTGGTACGGGGATCTTATTAAAAATTGGACCACAACCTCCAGGCACAACTTTACTATTGATGGTGGCGTCCGGGGTATGACATATCTTGTTTCCTTCGGTCTTAAACAGGATGAGTCAATGTACAAGCAGTCTTCAACAAAGTATAACCAGTACAACCTTCGTGCAAAAGTGGATATGCCTATTACTGACTGGTTAAAAACAGGAGTAGATGTTGCAGCATTCCAGATACGTAAAGTGTATCCTTATAAATCAGCTGATGCTATCGTAGGTCAGTCAACACGTCTGCTTCCGACACAGTGGTCATTCTGGCCAAACGGTAAGCCTGGTCCTGATATTGAATATGGTGATAATCCGGTTGTTACTTCAACTTTTGCAGGCGGTAAGAACGATCAGCTTACTTACAGGGTTCTGAATACATTCAGCGGAAGCATTACTCCACCATTTATTAAGGGACTCTCACTAAATGGTAGTTTTAGTTACGACCTCACCAACTATTACAACAAAGCATTCTACAAGCCATGGACACTTTATGTTCTGGCTGATCCGAAATGGATCGGAGCTACCAGGGATCCGGTTACCGGTTATGTAACAGATATGCCCTTAACTCCTGCTCTCAGGGGACTTTCATCTCCTGAGGACAATGAAACCTATTCAAGAACTATCAACAAGACCACCATCTTTAATATTAATTATTCAAGGAAATTCGGTGATCATAATCTTGGCCTTTTTGCAGGATTTGAACAGTACACAAGCGATTACAACACGTTTTGGGGATACCGCAAGTACTATATCTCAACCCTGATCCAGACATTAAGCGCCGGCGGTGACCTCGATAAAAATAATTCAGGAGGTGCATCAATATATGCCCGTAAATCATATATCGGCCGTTTGACTTATGACTATCAGGGAAAATATCTGGCTGAAGTTTATTTTCCGTCGTGATGGTTCTCTTAAATGGAATCCTTCCGGAAGCATGGGGTAACTTCCCGGGGGTAATGATCGGGTGGCGTGCATCTGAGGAAAATTTCTGGAAGAACACCCTCTCTTTCATAAATTATTTCAAGTTAAGGGCATCCTGGGGACAGATGGGTATGGACCCGGGCAACCCCTTCCAGTATGTTAATACTTTTGGTCTGTCATCCGGAATGGTATTCGGTAGCGGCGGGGCAGTTGAGACCGCTGTCGGACCTCCAACTATAGCCAATCCTAACATTACCTGGGAAGTTCAGACGACCCAGAACATCGGATTCGATTCAAAGTTCCTGAATGACCTGATCCACCTGAATGCTGAGTTTTTCTGGAATAAAAGGGACCATCTTCTAACATCGAGGGATGCCTCCGTACCCAATTTCTCAGGACTATCTCTTCCACAGGAGAATATTGGCAAGGTAGAAAGCAAAGGTTTTGAATTCGATGCAGGCATTCATAAAACCCTGAGTTCTAATTTGCGGTTTGACCTTACCGGAAACTTCAGCTTTTCCCGCAACAAGGTTATCTTTTCCGATGAACCGGCAAGACCGGTTGAATGGCAGATACGTACCGGACATCCATATGGAACTATTTTGATGTATCATGCAATCGGTGTTTTCAGAGATCAGGCAGCTGTTGATGCATATCCTCACTGGAATACTGCAAAACCAGGTGACATTATTTTTGAAGATGTTTCAGGTGATGGTACAATAACGGGTGATGACAGGATACTATTTGATCATACAGATGCTCCTGAAACTTTCTATGGTGCTACATTAGATGCAACATGGAAAGATTTCAGCGTGTCAGTCCTCCTTCAGGGACAGGGAAAATATCTCAGATGGTGGGCTTATGATGAAAGACGCGGTGAAGCCGGTAATTATCTGCAGTGGACATTCGACGGCCGCTGGCAGAAACCGGGCGATGTAACCAATGTTCCGAGAGCTTTCAACAGGAATGATTATTACTGGGGTCAAAGTGTTCAGGCCAGCAGTTACTGGTATAATGACAGAGCATACTGCCGTTTGAAGAGCCTTGTTCTCACCTACAATATCCCCACCTCGCTCTATAAACGTCTTGGAATATCAAGAGCAGCCATATTTGTATCAGGAAATAACCTGGCCCTCATCTATGCCAAATCCAAATGGTTTGATCCTGAAGTTAACGACCCGGGAGTATATCCTGCTATGAAAACATATGCTGTTGGTGCGAATATTACATTTTAATTAAATGAAATCTTTAAACAGTATGAATATGAAAAAATTATTTTATTATATAATAGCAGGCGCAATGCTATTGTTAGCTTTACCCTCCTGTAAAGATGTTCTCAACCAGCAGGCAGTCGATACATTTAACCAGGATGTGGTATTTTCAGATATTAATGTTGTGAAAGCTTATCTTGGTAAATGCTATGACAGAATGGGTGGGAATACCGATGCCGGAATTCTCGGAATGCGTGAGGATCTGCTTTCATCAGCAACTGATCAGACCCTCTGTATTCACCGTCCGGCCAACTACGGAAACCTGAAGAATACCCTGAGCCCCGATAACCTCGGGTACTTCTCAAACACAGGATATGGCGGATTCGGTTACTGGAATAACCTTTATGCAAATATTCAGAACCTTAATACGATCATTGATAAAATTGATGCGGTAACTGTTACTACATCAACTGATATTGCATTGAAAACGAGGTTGAAAGGAGAAGCTTATTTTATAAGGGCTTTGATGTACGCCAATCTTATGATGAATTATGGCGGAGTAGTGTTAATTGATAAACCTAACACACTAAAGCAGGATTTTCAGGCAATGAAAAGGTCTACCCTGGCCCAGACAAAGGATTTTGTACTTGCTGATATTGCGAGCGCTATAGCTACATTGCCTTCCACGAGCACAATCAATACTACAGATCAGGGCAGGGCAACACCCGCTGCTGCAGCAGCTCTAAAATCGAGAATACTTCTATTCTGTGCAAGTACTCTTACAAATGGAGGCAATACTACAGTTCCTGACCCGGGCAATCTGATCTCTTTCCCGGCAGGCAGCCAGACTGCACTTCTGCAGGCTGCCAGAGACGCCGCAAAAGCAGTAATGGATGGAACATATGGTACATACTCACTGGTAGGAAGTACTGCAGAACCTGTGCCTCCTCTTACAGATGTCCAGGTTAAAACTTATTCTGAAAACTATCAGAATCTCTTTCTCCAGAAAGGTAAATGGAACAGCGAAACGATCTGGGGGATTCAATATCCTCTGACCGGAGGTAACGTTAATAACGCAAATCTTTGGTACGGACCATGTGCTTATCACAACTGGGGCAACAATGACCCTACAGAACCGGCTGTAAGAAGCTTTGAAATGGCTGACGGTACTCCATTTATCTGGGACAAATATACTCCCGGAGATCAGTATCTGCGTACTGCAACACCAGCACAACTAGCCACAGATCCACAGATTAATCCCTATGTTGGACGTGAACCTCGTTTCTATGCCATAGTTCTGTATAATGGTGCTGTTTGGCAATCCAGACCAACTGATGTGAATGATCCTTTGAATACAGTTCAGACCGGTTCCTACTGGCAACCAGCTGCCTCAACAGCCTTTGCTGCTGGAATAGATTCAAGACAGGGTACGGTTGAAGCATGGAACGGAACCAAAACAGGTTATTATTTAAAAAAATTCCTGGATCCGACAATTGCAGGCCAATATTTCAGGAATACCACAACCTGGGTGGAATTCCGTTATGCTGAAATTTTGCTGAACTATGCTGAAGCATGTATAGAACTCGGCGGAGCCGACCTTGTCAACGGATTAAATGCGCTTAACCTGGTAAGAAACCGTGCCGGTCTGCCCGATCGTTCTCTTGCATCCACTCAGGCTCAGGCTCGAACCTATATCCGCCAGGAAAGAGCTATCGAGTTCTTTGGGGAAGGACATCGCTATTTTGACCTGCGTCGCTGGATGATGTATGGTGCTGTCACCAAAGATGTTTTGGGAATGAAGATCAAGCAGTTTACAAACGGAAATTTTGAATGGAAGCTCGATATTACCGACAATGAAGATCCCAGAACCTGGGGTGGCGATAAATACTATTGGATACCACTCTCCCGGGATGAGATGAACAAAGCTCCAAACTTACAGCCACAACCTGGTTACTAATGCTTTATTCACGTTTATAAACCAATTATTTAATAATGGGCCGGCCCCTAGCCGGCCCTTTTTATAATATATTATTCTTTAAAAATGCAGTTATGGTACGATCCCGGTTATCGTTAATGATGTTTTTCCAGTACCTGATGTACGCTGTATGGTGGGTGCCTCTTGCCGCTTACCTTACTAATATGAATGTTCCAAGTACACAAAAAGCTTTTATCCTTAGCTCAATGGCAATTGGGTGCATAGCTTCTCCTTTAATAGGAATGCTGGCCGACAGGTTTTTTTCAGGACAAAAAGTACTTTTTGTAATGAATGTACTAACCAGCCTGCTTCTGTTCTGGGCAGCAAACATCACAAATGATAACCTGTTATTTGTAGTACTATTATTTACAATGCTTTGTTATATGCCCTCCTGGGGGCTTACAAGTGCAATTGCGATGGCTCATTCACCGGCAGAAGATTTTCCGAAAATCAGAGTGTTTGGCTCAGTCGGCTGGGTAGCTTCGGGGCTTTTCAGCGTTGTAATGGTAAAGCTATTTGACTTTGACTTCGATGGGACAAACCTTCCATTTTATTGTGGCGCCGGAGCAGGACTTGTTGCAGCAATTATTAATCTGACCTTACCTGACACGCCTCCTCCTGCTAAAGGTAAAAAGGGATCACTGATAGATGCCTTCGGTCTGGGAACAGTTAAACTGATGAAGGACAGGAACTTTGCCCTGTTCATCATTCTCTCGTTTCTTTCAATGATCCCGTTCGCAATGTATTTCTCCTATTTTTCTGAATTCCTTTTGAACATTAATACCCGATATATTACTGTTACAATGAATTGGGGAGTTCTGGCCGAAATGGGATTCATGCTCCTTATCCCTCTGGCAATAAAAAAGCTGGGGCTGCGCAATGTTATGATCCTTGGATTAATAGCACTCCTGATCCGTTATCTTTCGTTCTATTTAGGCGGTGTCGTCAGTCAGACATGGTTATATTATATTGGTATACTGGTTCATGGATTGATTTTTGGATTTTTCTATGTCGGGGGCCAAATATATATTGATAAAAAAGCTTCAGGCGACTTAAAAGCCCAGGCGCAGGGTTTCATTTTCCTGACAACTTTTGGTTTGGGTCTGCTTACAGGCAACCTCATAGATGGCGAGATCATAAGGATCTTTACAGAGACATCGGGAGGAACAAGAGTGTACGATTGGAACAGTATCTGGGGATTAACTTTAATCTTCTCTGCAGTACTCCTTATAATGTTTATCATTTTCTTTAAAGATAATAAGGAGGATACGACTTTATGACCTGATGAAATGATATCTCATGAAATGTTAAAATAAGTTATTTTCACTATTATGTTGTAAAAACATATAAATGACCATTGACCTATCTCTCTAAATTGATTATATTTACAACAACCTATATCTTCTGATAATTATTAAGATCAGATATTTTTAACGCAAAACTAACCTATTATGAAAAAATCAGAAATTTCGCGTCGTAAATTCTTAGGTACAGCTGCCACTGTCGGAGTAGCCGGAGTTGTTGCTCCAACTATTCTTGCCGGATGTGCAGGAGGAGGACAACAAAAGAAGGTTGTCCCGGAAGTAAAATGGCTTGATAAAGCTCCTGACGGACCCGTTCTTAAAGCCGGTCTTATTGGTTGCGGGGGCCGTGGTTCCGGAGCTATTATAAACTTTATGAGTGCCGGCCCAAATTTAAAGGTAACAGCGCTCGGAGACACATTTAAGGATAAAATAGATGCTGTCAGAGAAGTTATTAAAAAAGGAAAAGGTACTGAAGTCCCTGGTCAGGAAGTACCTGATGAGAACTGCTTTGTAGGATTTGATGCATATCAGAAAGTTATTGATTCAGGAGTGGATCTTGTAATTCTTGCTACTCCTCCCTTTTTCCGTCCCCTGCATGTCGCAGCAGCTATAGCTGCAAAGAAGCATGTATTTGCTGAAAAACCGATTGCTGTTGACCCGGAAGGCATCAGGACTCAGATGGCTAATGCTTTGAAGGCTAAAGAACTGGGATTGACAATTGTAACGGGGACGCAGCGCCGCCACCAGCGTAATTATGTAGCAAACTATGGCCAGGTTCAGTCTGGTCTCATTGGTGATATCGTCGGCGGAAATATCTGGTGGAACGGAGGTCATTTATGGGTTCGCCTCAATGATCCGAAGTGGACAGAAATGGAATGGATGATCCGCAACTGGGTTAACTGGACATGGCTTTCAGGTGACCATATTGTTGAACAACATGTTCACAATATCGACGTTATGAACTGGTTTATGGGTAAACATCCCGTAATTGCACACGCTATGGGATCGAGACAAAGAAGGGTTACCGGTGATCAGTTTGATAATTTCTCTGTAGAGTATATATTCGATAACGGGATACATATTCATAGTCAATGTCGCCAGATTGATGGCTGCTGGGGTCTTGTTGCAGAGAGATTGCAGGGGACAAAAGGCTCAACAAACTGTCAGGATACCCTACTCGACCTTACCAACAAAGAGATCTGGAAATATCAAAATCCTCTTGATGAAAAAGGTCAGCCGACAAGAATGAAGCCTGCCATGGATCAGGAACATGTTGATTTTGTGACTTCAATACGGACCAACCAGGGCTTTAATGAACTTGAGAATACCGCAAATTCCACAATGACTGCCATCATGGGTCGTATTTCAGCATACACCGGGAAAGAAACTACATGGGATGAAATGATGAACTCCGACTTGAAGCTTGGTCCTAAAGTGTTTGCATTTGGGAAAGTTGATGTTCCAAAAGAGGTTCCTGTAGCAGGAATTGCTTTTGATCCCGTAGCTGATGCAAAGAGAAGCGCTGAAAGAGCAGCCGCAAGAGCTGCCGAAGCAAAAAAGGCTGCTGCACCCGCTGCTCCTGTAAAGAAGTAATTAATTAATTTTTTGGATTATAATATTATGATTAATTCAAGAAGGAATTTCATAAAAAAAGCCGCTGTAACAGGAGCTGCCATTATGGCGGCTCCTTCAGTGTTTGGTATCCGTCAGCAAAAAGCAGCCGATGCCGTGACTCCTTTCAAACTTAAAGTATGCTCCCGGACTTACTATGTTCCGCCAGAATGCAGGACAGGATCTGGTTGATAACATTAAATTCATACACGACCAGGGATTCCGGGCTGTATTTGACAACAACCTCATGAAGAGAACCCCTGAAGAGCAGGACAAAATTACTGCTACTCTGAAACGCTGGGTATGGATATCGGACCTTATGTTCTGAGAGGTGATCCCGGCATACCCGATTTCGTTCTAAATAAGCAGGAGACACGCGATATGCTTATTGGTGTCATGAAGACAGCAATCGAGACATCAAAACGGACAGGTGCTAAGCAGGCCCTTATTGTTCTTGGAAGATACGATCCAAAGCTTCATATCGATATGCAAACTGCCAATGCCATTGATAATCTGCGTGCCTGCTGTGACGTGCTTGAACCTGAAGGGATAACCCTGGTACTCGAACCTCTGAACAATCTTATAAATCACCCCGGACTCTTCCTGACCCGGATGCCTCAGGCCTATCTGATATGCAGAGCGGTAAACAGACCATCATGTAAAATTCTCGATGATATCTATCACCAGCAGATAAGCGAAGGGAACCTGATACCGAATATTGAAGCTTGCTGGAGTGAGATTGCCGCTTTCCACCTTGGAGACAGTCCGGGCAGAAATGAACCCACAACCGGTGAGATAAACTTTAAGAATATCTTTAAGTACCTGTATAAGAAACAATACAATGGGACCCTTTGTATGGAACATGGAATTAGTATAAGAGGTTCCAAGGAGGGGGAGATGAGGTGCATTCAGGCATACAGGGAATGTGATAGCTTTGAGGTGTAGATCATTTAGGGCTGGTAGTGCTGGTTTTAAGTTTTAACAAAATGTTAGGCGAAGTCAGGAGACTTCGCCTTGCTTTATATTCGATTAAATACATATTAAGATGAAATACTTTTATTCACTTTTTTGCAGCCTCCTTTTATCAGCTCTATGCTTTTCACAAAATATTTTAGTCACAGGAAGGATGACTAATGGCGGGGGAGAGGGGATTAATATTTTTAATTTTGACCCAAAAGATGCCAGCCTGAGTTTGATTTCTAAATCAGAAGCAGGACCCAATCCTTCATTTCTTTGCTTTTCTGAAAAGGGAAACCTGATATATGCAGCAAATGAGGTCAACAGATTAAGCGGCAAGAGAGGGGGAGGAGTTTCTACACTGGAATACAACAAAGATTTTACGAAGGTTATCAAAGTAAATGAAATCTCGGTACCAAACGGCGCTCCCTGCTATGTGTCTGTATCACCCGATAACGACTTTCTTTTCACAGCAAATTATACCGGCAGTTCGGTTGCGGTATTCAAATTGGATAAAAATGGAATCCCTGAAAGAATTTGTGATACAATAAAATTTCCACCCAGAGAAAGGAAAGTTTCACATCCGCACATGATCTCCTATGATCCTTCCGGTAAGCGAATATATCTTACTGATCTCGGATTTGACAGAATAATGATTTACACACTTGATAAGACCACTGGAAGGCTTAATTCGCTGTTCGAAAATGGGATACCTCTTCCTGAAGGGACAGGTCCACGTCATTTCGTCTTCAATAAGACTGGTTCAAAGATGTACGTAATTGGCGAATTAAAATCAACTGTTTCTGTCTTCAATGTAAATGATAAAGATGGTTTAATACTGTTGCAGACCATCTCTACACTTAGCGAAAGTTATAAAGGTTCAAATGCCTCCGCCGATCTGCATATAGATAAATCAGGGAAATTTCTTTACGGATCAAACCGTGGTGAAAACTCAATTGTGACATTCAGAATAGAGAAAGATGGGCTTCTGACTGTTGCCGGCAGTGCAAGCTGTGGCGGCGAAGTGCCAAGAAATTTCTCTCTTGATCCGTCGGGTAAATATCTTCTGGTTGGAAATCAGAAATCAGGTAATATTGCAATTCTTGGGATCGATCCGAAAACAGGAGTGCCTTCCGGTAAACAACAGGAAGTACCCCTTCCGGGAGCTATTTGCCTTAAGTTTTTCATTAAATAAAATCTCAACCCTTACAAATTTCTCTCTTCGGAGGGACAGACAAGATAGCGAATTCCCCGCTTGATGGACTAGATAGCGAATTCCCCCCTTGAGGGGGGCAAGGGGCATAGCCGTCAACCTAAGGATTAGGAATCTGGGAAATAGGGAGGGATTTTAGCCGGAAACTGGATATAAAGTCCAGAAATTAAGTCTGTTACATTTCCCCTCCTTTTGAAGGAGGGGTGGCCCCGCAGGGCGGGGCCGGGGTGGTTGATTAATAAATTGATCTCTTTTTTTATCTTTTTCTATTTTAATATATTCTCCATGAGGATTCCCATCAAGCATTTACCAGTTTTTCTGAAGTGCAACAGAAGTCAACTATGTAATTACCTATACTATGTTGTCTTCTGAATTTCCTTCCCTTACGATTTCTTGATTTTAAAATATTCCATAAGACAGCCTCAGCAGAAGTGGACTTGTTCCTGAGAGAGGATCTGAACAACTTAAGGCTTTTTCTATAGAATAGATTCTTGTTTTTCATTCTAATAAAGGTAAGAAAAAATCATAGAATCAACCACCCCGGCCGGGGAGAAAAATCTTGTAAATATCAGATAATCAATACTCCCGGCCACCCCTCCTTAAAAAGGAGGGGAAATTATTTATTATAATCTCTTATTCGCAAATCTTAGGTTGACGTCTATAGGGCCAGGGTGGGTTTATACTTACTTATTTCCCTTTCAAAAATTCCTCTGTACTCTCCACTTTTGCGTAGTTCTTCAATGTTGCCAGAGTAGCATAATGAACATCTTCAGCCTTAATGACCTTACCCCCGAAAGTCAGATCTTTTGTTGCACAAGCATCATGTATTAGCACACACTTAAATCCGAGATCGCTGGCTGCCCTGGTGGCAGCTTCAACGCACATATGTGTCTGCATTCCGCAGATCACAAGCGTGTCAACCTTGCTGGTCTTCAGGAAGCCGAGCAGATCAGTTCCCACAAAACAGTTTACTGCGCTCTTTGAAAAGATCTTTTCATCAGGGAGCGGTTTTACTATATCATTTATTTTTCCTCCGGGTTCGGCATTATGCCTTACATGAATTACAGGCATTTTCTCTTTCCTGAAATACTCCAGTAATCTGGCAGCATTATTTGCAGCCTTTTCGGGTTCTACAAGGGCAGACTTTCCCCCCGGGAAATAGAAATCCTGGATATCGATCAGAAGCAGGGCTGTCTTATGATCCTGGGCCTGTAGTCCGAGGATAGAAGAAAATATCAGGATGAGTATGGAAAGTATCTTTTTCATATTTGTGCTTTTACAAATTAATTCAGTAAAGATAGTATAAACGAAATTTATTTTTGCCACCAAGACACCAAGGCACAAAGTTTCACCAAGGCCTAACTCATAAAGGTTAAACTCTTTGTGTCTCTTGGTGTCTTTGTGTCTTTGTGGCAACCTTTCTTTGTGGCAACCTGGCAGACGGATTTTAGTTTTCCTTCAGATCTCAATATTCTCTTTTAAAGTATATTTGGAAATTATTTAAGAGGTTACTGCATGAATTCATTTTACAGTTCTGAGAGAACTAATTCTTTAAAGAACAAAATCAGCTCCATTGTAATATTGTTGATCCTTTTAATTCTTACTCAGGGATTTGTGAGAGATAGCAGGAGACCCTTCAGGAATTATGTTCTGCTGGTTTCTCTCGATGCTTTCCGATGGGATTACTCTCAGATATACAATACACCTAATATAAACAAGATTGCGACAGATGGTGTAAAGGCAGACAGATTGATCCCTTCGTTCCCAACAGTTACATTCCCGAATCATTATACCATTGCCACCGGGCTTTATCCTGACCATCATGGACTTATTGACAATAATTTTCTTGCACCTGATCTTGGTCTGAGCTACCGGATGAGTGACAGGGCGGCTGTTGAAAATCCATCCTTTTACGGTGGCGAACCTATATGGATAACAGCAGAAAAGCAAGGAGCAAAGGCAGCCTCTTTTTTCTGGGTCGGTTCAGAAGCACCGGTAGGAGGTCGCCATCCAACGTACTGGAAAAAATACGATGGAACTGTTAGCTATGAGGCCAGAATAGATACGGTAATAAAATGGTTTGGTTATCCAAAAGAAAAACGCCCTGAGCTTGTAACTCTATATTTTGATGAACCCGATGCCACAAGCCATAAATTCGGACCAAAATCTCAGCAGACAGAAAGGGTTGTAGAAAGACTTGACAGTCTGATTGGTATTCTCAGGTTAAAGCTTTCATCTCTGCCGTTCAGTAAAAGAATAAATTTAATTCTGCTTTCTGATCATGGAATGGGTGCTGTGACGCGTGAC
Source organism: uncultured Bacteroidales bacterium (assembly GCA_963813405.1). Classification (GTDB taxonomy): domain Bacteria; phylum Bacteroidota; class Bacteroidia; order Bacteroidales; family VadinHA17; genus LD21. The sequence continues at coordinate 218,198 of CAWEYU010000004.1, read as the reverse complement.
CGTTACATAAATCTGAAAGAAGTTGTTCCCGACCGGATGATCTCATCGGTATCCGGCGGTAATCCTGTTTACTTTATCAATCCGGTTGAAGGTAAGATAGATAGTGTCATCCTGCTATTAAATAGCAAAAAAGGACTAAAAGCCTGGGCTAAATCAAATGTCCCGGCAAGGTTGCACTTTGGAAGCAACCCGAGGGTTCCACAAGTAATTGTGTTAGCTGACAGTTCCTGGAGCCTGGGAACTCGTCCTGATCCATCATCGATAAGAGGGGGCGCACACGGATATGACAATGCCGATTCTGATATGTTTGCGATATTTTATGCTGCAGGTCCGGCGTTTAAAAAGAACTACAGGTTTCATGAGCTTAACAATACAGATATTTACGGGATGATCTGCAGGATCCTGCGTCTGAAACCTGCTCTGAATGACGGTGATCCGGAGCATTACAAGGAGATTTTGCGTTAAAGAAGATATCCACTTTCTAAAATCCTCATTCATACATAATTCTTATTGATTTAAGATTTTATTCGGATAATTTTCCGTATAATTAGTATCCGAAATCATTATCCGTTATCGATGAACCGGGAAGCGCTTTTTGGTGAAATTGTAAATCATCCTGACAAGGAATGGGATATAATTGTTATAGGAGGCGGCGCCACTGGTCTGGGTATAGCTGTCGACGCATCTTCACGTGGTTATAAGACACTGCTGCTGGAACAATCGGATTTTGCAAAAGGGACCTCATCCAGAAGTACAAAACTTGTTCATGGTGGAGTCAGATACCTGGCCCAGGGTGATATTCTTCTTGTAACCGAAGCCCTTCACGAACGCGGGCTTATCCTGAAAAATGCACCTCATCTCATATTTAATCAGGAGTTTATAATTCCGGTTTATACCTGGTGGGATGCTTTTTTATATACCCTGGGTTTGAAGTTTTATGATTTGCTGGCCGGGAGGTTAAGCATGGGAAAATCTCATTTTATCAGCAGGGAAAAAACGAAACAACGCCTTCCGCTTCTGAATCCGGAGGAGTTGAAAGGCGGGGTTGTTTATCATGACGGTCAGTTTGATGATGCAAGAATGGCCATTGAGCTGGCCAGGACCTGTATCCGGAATGGTGGAGTGACTTTGAACTACATGCGGGTTACTGACCTTCTCAAAAATGAGGGTGGAAGAATAAATGGAGTAATCGGGGAGTCAGCATCAGGTAAAAAGTTTAATCTGTTTGCCGGTCTTGTTATCAATGCCACAGGAGTTTTTGCAGACAACATAATACGGATGGATGACAAGGGTTCAAAACCTTATATCAGACCCAGTCAGGGAGTGCACATAGTTCTTGACAGATCTTTTCTGGAGAGCAACTCTGCAATTATGATTCCAAGAACAGATGACGGCAGGGTACTTTTTGCCATTCCCTGGTATGATAAAGTTGTTGTGGGTACAACTGACACACCACTTGATAGCATTGATCTTGAGCCACTAGCACTTGATGAAGAGATCAGTTTTATACTTCATACTGCCGGAAAATACCTGATGAAGCCACCATTGAGGGAGGATATTCTTTCCGTTTTTGCGGGTTTAAGGCCACTGGCCGCCAACCATGGAAAACCTTTGGCGACCAAGGAAATATCCAGACGGCATAAGATTATTTATTCTCCTTCCGGGCTCCTGACAATAACTGGCGGTAAATGGACCACTTACAGGCTGATGGCTGAGGAGACTATAGACAGAGCGATAAAAGAGGGTCTACTGATAAAAAGAAAATGTGTCACCTCAGATCTGAAGCTGAATGGTCTTACTTCAGGAGATTCGTCAAACCGGTTTAAAATTTACGGAGATCGCTCTGCTGAGATCGAAAATATAATAAAAGAAAACCCATTACTTGGAGAACTTATTGATACACAGTTGCCGTATACAAAGGCAGAAATAGTCTGGATCGCCAGAAATGAAATGGCTGTTACAGTAGAGGACGTTCTTGCAAGAAGAACAAGGGCATTATTTCTGAATGCCAGGGCCAGTCTGAGAATTGCACCTGAGGTTGCAGAAATAATGGCGCGGGAGATGGGGCATGACGGAGGATGGAGAGAGGAACAGGTGGAAGAATACAAAAAAGTAGTTGTAAACTATCAGTAGTAACATCTCTGACAAATTTTAATATTATAAAAATGAAAAAGTTCATTCTGTCGCTTGATCAGGGAACAACCAGCTCACGGGCTATAGTTTTTGATCACAATGGAATTCCTGTTGCCAATGCCCAAAAAGAGTTTACTCAGATTTATCCTCAGCCAGGCTGGGTTGAACACGATCCTGAGGAAATATGGTCAACTCAGGCAGGAGTTGCATTGGAAGCAATTACAAAAGCCGGAATTGACAGTACCGGTATTTCGGCAATCGGGATTACCAATCAACGCGAAACAACAGTACTATGGGACAGAAGAACCGGAAAGCCAATATATAACGCCATCGTCTGGCAGGACAGGAGGACAGCCACCTTCTGCGACCAGCTGAAGAAGGAGGGTTTCGCCAATAAGATCCTTGATAAAACCGGGCTTATTATTGATGCTTACTTTTCTGCTACCAAGATCAGGTGGATACTTGATAATGTGAAGGACGCCAGAAAGATGGCAGAAAAGGGACAATTGGCTTTCGGCACAATAGACACCTGGTTAATATGGAATCTGACCAGAGGTAAATTGCATGTAACTGATGTTTCTAATGCATCCAGGACAATGTTATTAAATATCAACTCTCTTAAGTGGGATGACGAATTACTAAAGATTTTCAATATTCCGGCAAGCCTTCTTCCGGAAGTAAGGTCTTCCAGTGAAATATATGGAGAGACATCAGGAAATTTTTCATCCTCAATTCCGATTGCAGGAATTGCCGGTGATCAGCAGGCAGCTTTATTCGGACAAATGTGCATTGATCCCGGCATGGTAAAAAACACTTATGGTACAGGTTGTTTTATGATGATGAATATTGGGAGCAAACCTATTAAATCTAAAAACAAGCTTCTTACCACGGTCGCATGGCAGCTAGGAAAGGAAACCCATTATGCACTCGAAGGAAGTATTTTTATTGCCGGAGCGGTTGTTCAATGGCTTCGTGACGGGCTTGGAATTATCAGAAAATCAGGAGATATCGAAAAACTGGCATCGAAAGTAAAAGATTCTGAAGGTGTTTACTTTGTACCTGCATTTGCAGGACTTGGTGCTCCGCACTGGGATCAGCATGCAAGGGGGACTATCGTCGGAATAACAAGAGGTACAACCTCTTCACATATTGCAAGGGCAGCTCTCGACAGCATCGCATATCAGACCCTGGAGGTCCTGCTTGCCATGCAGGAAGATTCGGGTATAATAATCCGTGAACTAAGAGTAGATGGAGGTGCCACAATAAACAACAACCTGATGCAATTTCAGTCAGATCTGCTTCAGACAAGAGTGGTCCGACCAATGGTAACTGAGACCACTGCACTTGGTGCAGCATACCTGGCAGGGCTGGCAGTAAAATACTGGGACAGCCTGCATGATATAAAAGATCAGTGGCAGGAGGAGAGAACGTTCCTTCCCGGAATTTCCGCTGATGAAGTAAAAGTAAACGTAAAAGGCTGGAACCTTGCAGTCAAAGCAGCAAAGTTCTGGGCCGCCGACAAGTAATTCCATGTTGCAGGTTGCAAGTTACAGGGTGCAAGGTGCATGGTATAAGGAACTAATTCCCCTCCCGGGAGGGGAACCTAGGAGTGAGAGTTAGGTTGTCTTCAATAATCCCCTCCTGGGAGGGGTTGGGGTGGGTTTTTAAATAATCTTCTATGTCACTAAAACGAAAAATTATCCCATATAATCCCGAGCTTAAAGAACTCGCGAGAGATCTTAGAAAAAACATGACTCTTTCCGAAGTTCTTCTTTGGAATCAGTTGAAACATAAAAATATTTTAGGCTGTGATTTTGACAGACAAAGGACAATTGGAAATTATATTGTTGATTTCTATTGTAAAGAATTATCACTAGCAATTGAAATAGATGGAGATACTCATATTTACAGATACAAAGAAGATGAAATCAGACAACAGACTCTTGAAAAGCTTGGAGTAAAGTTTCTAAGATTTGATGATATAGAAGTGAAAAAGAATATGTCTAATGTATTGAGAGTAATTGAGGATTGGATAATCAAAAACAAACCCACCCCTGACCCCTCCAGGGAGGGGAACTAAAATGAGAGAGGTACAGACTTTATAAACAATATTACTAACATAAAAACCTTAAAACCTATGAATCCATTTTTTGCAGAATTTTTCGGAACAGCCATAATCATTGTATTTGGTGGTGGCGTCGTTGCCAATGTAGTTCTAAATAAAACCAAAGGGAACAATAGCGGATGGATTGTAATCACGTTTGGATGGGCAGTCGGTGTATTCACCGGAGTGCTGATAGCAGCCCCGGTCAGCGGCGCTCATCTTAACCCGGCGGTAACACTTGCCCTGGTGCTGGCAAATAAGTTTTCGGCGGATCTGATGCCTCTATATATTAGCGCACAGATGCTTGGAGCCATGTTTGGAGCAACACTTGTCTGGCTGGCCTATAAAAAGCACTTTGATGCCACTGAAGACGGTGACGCCAAACTTGCCATTTTCTCAACAGCACCAAATATCAGGAGTGTGTGGTTTAATGTCATAACCGAGATAATCGGAACATATGTATTATGTCTTGCGGTTCTTTACATGGCTACTCCCGAGGTCGGACTTGGTGCACTGAATGCCCTGCCTGTTGCTATTGTGGTTCTTGGTATCGGGTTATCTCTTGGAGGACCAACAGGTTATGCAATAAATCCTGCACGTGATCTGGGGCCCAGAATAATGCATTTCTTTCTGCCAATACCAAATAAGCGCAACAGCGACTGGGGCTATTCCTGGGTGCCGGTCCTTGGCCCGCTTCTGGGCGCTTCACTTGCAGCCGCTATGTTCGTTCTTTTTAAAGGAGTGTAATAAAAACTTCCGGATAAGGGTTAGCCTGAGGAATGATCTATAAATTAAACCAATAACTAAGCTTTATAAGGAAAATGTTATTTGAAAAGGCCTTCCGCAGGTTCTGGAATGAATCACTCATTGGCGCAACCCCATCAGGGGAGTTTCCGGTGCGATCACTCGACCATACAAAGTAAACGAAGGAGCCCAGCCGGTATTCCCATTTGGCTACCAGGTTCGACCGGAACTGATAAAAATTAAAATCCGGATTATTGATTGTGTAATCAGAACGAAACCCATTATCACTATAATCATATAATGAATATACTCCGTCAGCAAGAGTAACATCGGGATAAACCCTGAAACGGTCCTGGTAATTTCTTGCATCTGGATCGAGAATATATTTAATTTTAGTATAGCTTCCTTTTGAAATGAAGGGACTCCCATAATACTGAATGGAAAATTCAGGCGTGATATTCAGATCCACCCGGAAGGTAAGTCCCAATGTTTTCTGATCAATATTTCCGAGAATATATCTTTTTCCAGCCGGAATACTTTTGGTTGTGATATACTGAAGATTGTCATTGTTCCTGGCCCAATTAGCAGATAATCCTATTTTGACAGCATTAAAAGGACGAACAGACAATCCCGGAGACAACTGATAGCTGATAGCAGAATTGTTACCCCTGGTTTCATAGTCATACCCAAACTCAAGGATCAGTTTCTTTGACGGATCAGTTCTGATCTGGGCGAATGAGCTGATGCTGTAAGGCAAGATCATATCGGGTCCTCCCCTGAGAATACGTGTATCAACCGTCCTGGAGTGATATAACATATTTATTTCGAAGATCCAGTTATTGACGAACTCAGAGTAAAATGAGAGATGACCGCCTGAACCGAGATATGTTCCATCGAAGTTCCAGGAGTTAAATTGCTCCAGGCCAATGTTATAAGTGTGAAAAATAGAGACAGGTTTGTTTATCAGATATGAAATTTCATTTTCCTGGTTTATAACATCCGCCGTCTGCATGTAACCGAGATCGTTCAATTCCAGTCCTGGCGACAGCATCGTTATTCCTGCTGAATACTTCCAGAAGCCTTTTGATCCTTTTCCAATTTTCAGTTTGCCTCCGAGACCATTGAGGCTTGTCCGGGTGGTGTCATATTCAAGATACCTGGCGCCTGGTCTCTGATAGTAACGGGCAGATGATTCCTGAAGCGCTTTAATAGCTTCTGTGGTTCCATTTATGTGACTTCCGATAAGACGGGCATCTACATAGAATTCCTTATCCTTCCAATGGTGGAGGAGGTCCAGTCCGCCGGTCAGGGCATTACGGCTAAGAAAGTCAAGACCAGGGTCATTGATGAACCGGTTTACAGAGGTCATCATTCCTCCTACAACGGTATTACCTGCATTATAACCTTTCTGAACCCGTGCAATGGTATAATTGGTAAGTGGCTCTACCGGAACGCTGCTCCTGTTCCCGTTCCTGTTGCTGACACTGGCGCTCTGATTTGCTGTCAGACTCTGGATCAGTCCTACAGATAGACCTTTTGAAGTGGTGCCGCTAAATTTGATAGCACTGAGTATGGTTGTTTTCTCGGGGGCTTTTACAAAAAGAGAGTCACCCGGATTTATCGTGCGGGATGGCGAATGTCCGATACGCCGTGAATAAAACAGGCTCTGATCGTCAAATTTGTAATCAAAGATGGTCAATCCTTCAAGAAAGAACGGGCGTTTCTCTTCATAGAAGGTCTCAAATGCTGACAGATTCATTACCGACGGATCTGATTCGACCTGTCCGAAATCGGGATTGACTGTAAGATCGACAGTAAAATTGCTTGAGATGCCAATTTTTGCATCAAGCCCCATATTACCGCTCCATTCCCTTCCCTTATCGGTAAAAGGATTCCCCGGTTCCGCTTCGATGGTATTCAGCCGGCCAAGTGCAAATGGCATGATCTCCAGGCGCCGTGATTTTTTCAAACCTTTGATACCCCTGAGTTCACCAAAGTTATAAAGCATCCCGGGGCCTATTTTTGATTGTCTTTCCCAGTTGTCTTCCTCGGAGAGCCTCGAAATCCACCGCCAGGTATGCATTCCCCATACCTGTTCATCTTTATTGCTATATCTTAACTGACTAAGCGGGATCTCATATTCGGCTACCCAGGCTGAATCTTCAACCCCAGTTTCCCCCTTCCATACCGGATTCCAGTTAAAGTCCCAGTTGGCAGGATTGAATAAAACCAGATCGACTTTCTGTCCCCACGACGTTATGCTGAACTCAAAACCTGTCCTGTAGTCACGGTAACTGTCAAAGTTAATTCCAACAACATCTCCGACAAGTTCATCACGTACCCCAGCCTGCCTTAACATTTTTTTTGGTTCTCCGTCATATGCACGAAAAGCGACATAAAGATTTTTGTCATCATATTGAATATTCATTTCTGTAGGATAGGTTGGCCTGGCACCTTCACTTGGAATATACTGAAACCAGTCCCCGGCCCAGGTTCCCCTTTTCCAGCATTCATCATCCAGCTTTCCATCTATTACCGGCTTTGGTGTCGTAATCCTTGAGGTCGTATAAACAGGCTGTTTTACTTGCGACTGTTTTGGAATTGTGTCCTGCTGCTGTTCCAATATCAGTTCAGAAACTGAAGAGTAACCTTTTAAGGGAACAAAGACTAAAAAAGCAGACCAAAAAAGAATAAAAGGTAAATATCTAATCATCCGGAATGTGGTTAGTTTATTCAAAAAATTTCAGTTAAGAAGGCATGCTAAGATATATATTTCAATCTAATTCTTAAATTGGTAGGTTATTTTTCCTGAAGCCTGCCATGCTAAATTTTAAATATCCGAAAACTATGAAAAAATTTTTATTGTCAATTGTTGTTTTGTGGTCATTCTTATTGCCGGCAGGAGCTCAGCCCCCGGCAGGTCAGCCACAGTCAAATCAGACTCCTGATATCCTTATTCCGGTAAGTACAAAAAGTATTGATCTTGTATACAGGGTTAACAGCAGGGACGGAAGATTATATCAGGCATACTTTGGAAGGAAGCTGGGAACCACAGGGAATCTGAATCAGGGAAGGGATGCAGGACATCTCTCATATGCAACTTTTGGTACCGACAATCTGTTTGAACCGGCAGTCAGGGCTACACATAACGATGGTAATCCTTCAGTTGAACTCAAATATGTCAGCCATCAGGTCAATAATGTTGACAATAATATAACTGAAACAACTATAAAATTAAAAGACCCTGAGTATCCTTTTGAGGTAACAATTAATATAAAAGCGTTTTCTGAAGAAAATGTAATCGAACAATGGGTCGGGATTATTCACAATGAGAAAAAACCTGTCACAATATTCAACTACGCTTCCTCAATGCTTCATTTCGATGCAGAAAAGTACTGGCTCACACAATTCCATGGTGACTGGGCTGAAGAGATGAGGATGCAGGAAAGTGAGCTCACCAGCGGCATTAAGATAATCGATTCAAAGCTTGGCACCAGGGCACACATGTATCAGACTCCTGTCTTCTTTCTTTCCCTCAATAAAAGATCAGATGAGAACACAGGGGAACTTATGGCAGGAACTCTCGCATGGTCGGGTAATTTCAGATTTCTTTTCGAGCTGGATGAGAAAAACTCTCTGAGAATAATTTCGGGCATCAATCCTTTTGCATCGGAATACGCGCTTCAGCCGGGTAAACAGTTCAATACCCCTGCAATGATATTTACTTATTCAGGGAACGGAAAAGGAGAAGCCAGCAGGAATCTTCATCATTGGGCAACAAAATATGGTATAATGGATGGAACTGCAAACCGTCTGACACTTCTTAATAACTGGGAGGCAACAGGATTTAACTTCGATGAGAAAAAGCTTACGGCCATACTTGATGATACCAAAAAACTGGGTCTTGACCTGTTCCTTCTTGATGATGGCTGGTTTGGCAACAAGTATCCCAGGAGTAATGACCGGGCAGGACTGGGTGACTGGCAGGAGACCAAAACAAAATTGCCAAATGGTCTTGGTTTCCTGGTAAAAGAGGCTGAAAGCAGAGGTGTAAAATTCGGAATATGGATTGAACCGGAAATGGTCAATCCGAAGAGTGAACTTTATGAAACTCACCCCGACTGGGTACTTAAGCTTCCTAACAGACCTGAACACTATTACAGGAATCAACTGGTTCTGGATCTTACAAATCCTCAGGTACAGGATTTCGTTTATAATATGGTGGATGGTATGCTTACAAAAAACCCGGGAATAGCTTTTATCAAGTGGGATTGCAACAGGATGATGACAAATGCATACTCGGAGTATCTGAAAGATAAGCAATCGCATCTGTACGTCGATTACGTGAACAGCCTGTATAATGTCTTTGACCGGTTGCGGAAAAAATATCCCCATCTGCCGGTTATGTTGTGTTCCGGTGGAGGAGGAAGAGTTGACTACGGCGCTCTTCGTTATTTTACTGAATTCTGGGCAAGCGATAACACCGATGCTCTTGAGCGGATTTATATTCAATGGGGATACTCTTATTTCTTTCCTGCAATTTCTGTCTGCAATCATATAACCTCTATGGGGAAACAATCTCTTAAATTCAGAACTGATGTTGCCATGATGGGAAAAATGGGCTACGATATCAGGGTTAATGAGCTTACAGAAAGAGAACTAAAATTCAGCCAGGATGCTATTGTGAACTATAACAGGCTTAAGAATATCATCTGGCAAGGAGATCTTTACAGACTCATTTCACCATATGAAGAAAACCGGGCCTCTCTTATGTATGTAAACAGTGATAAAAGCAAAGCTGTTCTGTTTTCTTATACCCTCAATTCAAGAACAGGTGAAACTTTTAACCGGATCAGGTTACAGGGACTCGATCCCTCGAAAACGTATAAACTGCAGGAAGTTAATATATCGTCCGAAGGAAGACGCGGTATGTCAGAAAGCGGTAGAAGCTATTCCGGCGATTACCTGATGAAGATCGGAGTAATGATAGGATCAGGTTCTCCTTTATCAAGTGCTGTTTATGAGATCAGCGAATAAATAGCACAATGTAATTGCTGGATAAGTTCCTTCTTTAGGTGGCCAGGGGATATTCTTTCTTTTTCGGAAGAATCTTGCGTGGTAGATTCCCCCCTTGAGGGGGGCAGGGGGGTGTTGTTTCTTTAACGACCTTTCCTCCACACTGTTCTCCAGTATTCTCAGAACATTCGTTTCAAACATGATATCCCAAATTCTTGCCTTTAATTTTATTCCACAAAATCACTTCGAACAGAGTACTGTTTTTTATCAGTTCTCTTGCATGTGTTTTTAATTTGGGGTTATATCAAATGATCTAATTTTTGGTCATATTGAGATGGTACACCCCCCTGCCCCCCTCAAGGGGGGAATTCGCTATCTAGTCCCTCAAGGGGGGAATTAGCTATCTAGTCCCTTTCGTGTTAATTAACGTTACATTAACTCAGTTTTGGCCCTCCTGACCAACATTCAGGCATAAAATTTGTTTTAGGATCTGAAGAAATTATTTAAGACAATAATTTAAACAGACAGATTTAAGGAGGGATGGTGGCGACAGACGCTAAAAGTAATGCTCAATATCGTTCTGATAATTTCTATTGAGTGCCTCCAGAGGTTCTGACTTCCTCTGGAGGTTATTTTTTATTAATCTTCTGAAAATCATCGTTAGTATTCTTCGGGCAGGAGCGATACTCTTTTTTGTGTTTCTGAAATAATCCTCCAGGGATTCTCGCCTGAAATCAAGAATATCGTTTAAAATATCGCCATCCTCATAATAACCGCAGTGAAAATTCTTGCTGGCGAATGATTTATCTTTAAAATCAAGATTCCCTAAGCCAAAGATTTCAAACGACCGTGAAAGGAAATCCTGATAATCGATACGGCAATTTTCTCCGCCGGCAAGATTAAAGATCTTTTTATTCAGCTCTTTCTGATGATCCAGGGCATTGACAAATGCTCTTGCTGTGTCTCCGGGAGTTGCAATCTCAAGATGACTGTCGAGAGGCATATGAAACATGAGGGCTGATGGTTTATGGTTACCTATCCCCATTATTGCAGTAAGCCTGAAAATTGTCCAGTGGAGCCTGCTTGAGATTACTATTTTTTCCGCCTCTATCTTGGTTCTTGCATATTCATCCCTGCTGCTCGGTATGAGAGGATCTGATGTTCTTATCCATGGATTTTTGTTTCTGTCACCGTAGACTGAAATAGATGAAGAGTACAGGAAAAAGGCTTCAGGTGAATATTCCTCAGTGCACTCCACAAGATTCCTCGTACCATGTATATTTACAGTTTCTGCGAGATCGGGATATTTATCAGCTAGTGGAGGAATTATTGCGGCAAGGTGGATAACAATATCTTTATTTTTGCAGGCATCAAGAACATCTGCTTTCTCAGAAATATCGCCATAAATTACATTTACATTTTTGTTGCAGTACTTATAAAATGATTTTGTTTCTGTTGTTTTTTTGTCAATAACTGTAATTTCGAAACTTTCATTCAACCCGCATAGTTGTTTTAAAACTTCTTTTCCAACAGTCCCTGAAGCACCCGTTAATAATACTTTCTTCATTGATAATAACCTTAATATCTTTTAGAACCAGGTCCCTCACTGCGTTCGGAATCTCAGTCTTTAGTCACAACTAATTTAATCGCATTTTATTCCTGTTCATTAATACCACCGTTATCGCAAAAATCGTTATTCCCGCCACCAGATAAATGAGATAAGTAAACCCTGATAAATTATTGGTTACAGGTTGGACAACGGCTCCCTCGATCATCCTGTATTTTGGTATAATCCATTGGATCACGTAAGCCTGCATTAAGGTAATAATGCAAATCAGAAAGAGCATTATAAAACTATGTTTAAAAGTGAACCTGAAAAGTTCAGATTCTCTGCCAACCAGACCAACGGCAGCAGCACCAACAGCTATAGACTGGGGTGATATCATTTTCCCGGTTACACCTCCACAGGCATTTGCACTGACAGTAATTACAGGATCAACACCAATAGCATTGGCGGAAGCATACTGCAGTTTACAGAACAACGCATTTGAAGAAGTATCAGACCCGGTCAGAAAAACCCCTAACCATCCAAGGATCGGAGAAAAGAAAGGATATAGTATTCCGGTACCTGCAAGAGCCATAGCCATGGTGATTGACATACTTGAATTGTTGGCAATAAAAGCAAATCCAAGTACAGACATTATTGTTATAATGGGAAATGTTAACTGCTTTAGAGTAGCAAAATATACTTTGATTCCTTCCTTGAAACTCAGTCCGATTAATGGAAGGGAAATTATAGTCGCCAGTAATACTCCACTGCCGGCACTTGAAAAAAAGTTAAAATCGAAAGGCTTAATTATCAGAGGACTTCCATCAGGTTTTAAAATAGCGTTGGAAAGTCCGGGAATATTAAATTTGACCTGACCAAAGGAGTTCAGGGCATCTTTAACAGGTTGTAAACCCCAGGCAATAATCACTAATGTCATAATAATAAACGGTGACCAGGCCCTGATTATTTCTCCCGTCGAGTATTTCAGGGAAGTGTCTATTGTCTGTTGAGGCTCATCACTAAAGCGCCATATTGACGCTGGTTTCCAGAATTTTAAAAGCACAGCAAGGCAAATAATTGAGACAAGGCCGGCAATAACATCAGGAAGCATAGGACTTAAATAGTTGGAAGAGAACCATTGGACCACTGCAAAAGATATCCCTGATATTAAAATGGCGGGTAATACTTCCATGGACTTCTTAAAACCTGCCATTAAAACTACCAGGTAAAAAGGAACAAAAACTGACAGGATGGGAAGAGTGCGTCCTACCATTTGTGATATTGCCATTTCCGGTATACCTGAAACCTGTGATGCAATTAATATTGGTGTCCCAACAGAACCAAAAGCAACCGGTGAAGTATTTGCCACGAGGCATATACCTGCAGCATAAAGTGGATTAAAGCCTAATCCGACAAGCATTGCTGCCGTGATAGCCACAGGCGTTCCAAAACCTGCCGCTCCTTCGAGGAAAGCACCAAATGAAAATGCAATTAATAATGCCTGTAACCTCCTGTCGTTCGTTATAGAGGCCATAAAGTTCTTTATTATTTCAAACTGGCCACTTTTTACTGTGAGGTTAAAAAGATACAAAGCACTGATGATAATCCAGCATATGGGGAAAAACCCGTATAATGCACCATGCAGGGTTGAGAGTAAAGCCAGTTTGACCGGCATATGGTAAACGATGACAGCAACAAGAATCGCAGTGAAAACCGTGAGTACACCGGCCATATAACCTTTCATTTTTCTGATAATCAATGCCCAGAAGATGAAGAATATTGGTATAGCTGCGACTATTGCCGATAAAGCAATGTTATGTAATGGATCTATTGATTGGGTCCAGGTCATAATGGTTTTTCTTAACAGTGATTGAATCGATTTCTAAAGAAGCCTTTTATCCCATGATCTGTTTCAGGGCGCTAAGCAGCATGTTTATATGATTTTGGGTACAGCTTTCTCCCATCAGCCCAATACGCCAGACTTTGCCTGCAAACTCACCAAGTCCTGCTCCGATTTCGATATTATATTCGTTCAACAAGCGGCTTCGTATTTCTGCATCATCAAATCCGGCAGGAATTTTTACCGCATTCAGATTGGGTAAACGAAATTCAGGTGCGACGACGAACTCAAATCCCATCGCTTCCAGTCCATCTCTTAATATTTCATGGTTATGTTTATGACGTTTGATCCGGGCTTTTAGTCCTTCTTCGTGAACTATTCTGAGTGCCTCATGAATGGCAAAGATCATTGAGATCGGACCTGTATGATGGTAGGCCCGTTTTGCTCCGCTCCAGTATTTCCGGATCATTGACATATCAAGATACCAGCTCTGTACCTTTGTCTTCCTGGAATCCATTATTTCGACTGATTTTGGACCAAAAGAGACAGGAGATAATCCGGGAGGCGCTGATATGCATTTTTGAGTGCCGCTGTAAACTGCATCAATACCCCATTCATCAACCTTTACCTGGTTTCCTGCAAGTGAAGTTACAGCATCGACAAGGAATAATGCACCTGCTTCATGTACCATACGGCTTATTTCTTCCAGTGGCTGCAATACTCCGGTAGAGGTTTCAGCATGTACAATTGCTACCAGCTTAGGTTTGCAGGTTTCAAGCGCTTTTTTTACCTGATCAGGTTCGACAGGTTTTCCCCATGGTGCATCAATCCTTACCAGCCTGGCCCCGCATCGCTCAACAATATCGCACATCCGGGCTCCAAATATCCCGTTCACGCATACCAGGGCTGTGTCTCCCGGTTCCAGGAGATTAACAAAGCACGTTTCCATACCTGCGCTGCCGGTGGCTGAAATTACTGAGGTAACCTGGTTTTTTGTCTGAAAGAGCTGCCTTGTCATCTCCATCACTTCGTCCATTATCCGGATAAACTGAGGATCTAGGTGTCCTATCAAAGGAGAGGCCATTGCTCTCAATACTCTAGGATTTACGTCGCTCGGACCAGGGCCCATCAGGAAGCGCGGTGTTGAATTAAGTTCGTGTATCATCATTTGTCAATAATTTATTAATTAATTAATTAGAGTAAGTCTAAAGCTATTTTTGCACTGAGGAAATCAGGTGAAGCAACAAGCGCTGCTGTAAATTCTTCGAGTGCTTTGCCTTTATTTCCGAGACCAGCATATCCAAGGCCTGCAGAAAAGTGGGGCATAGCGGTATTATCCCGTGAGGGTTGTCGTCTTGCGGCAGTAAATTGCGGATCACCGGGATTGTCTGCCTGGTTGGTAGCCGGAGCGGTGTTGGTAGCAGCCAGCTCCTTGAATACAGTTTCGCCATTGTCTCCGGTGCCAAGTTTTTTCTGAGCGAGAGCGACATAATAGCGTTGTTCTCCCTGATTGTTGACTCCAAAACCACGTCCGCCACTGCCACCGCCACCGCCACCAGCTCTGGTTCCACGCGTAGCCGGAGGGGTAACAACTTCGGTCCATGATTGTTTTGCTTTGTCCTTTTGTCCTATTGCTTCATATGCACAACCTATCCAATAGGTAATTTGGGACTGACGTGCATTGCGTCCCTGCTGAGCACGCAGATTTTCGGGAGGAGTGAGTGCCATCTGGAAATCGGCAAGCGCGTCAGTATATTTTTTTGCTCCAAAATTCTTAATACCGCGTACCAGGTGAACGTCACTCCATGCCTGTCCGGTGTTAAATGCATTAGCTCCTTCAGCAATAGTGAAGGTACGTCCTTTCAGCAGCTGAATAGCTTCATCAGTCTTACCAAAAAATGTCTTGAGATTGATCAGATATCCGAGAGCTTCATCGTCTTTAACAACAGTTTTCTGGTTCTTCTCAAGCAACGCAAGTCGTTTTTCCGGAGCGGTGCCTGCTGATTTATATAGTTTATCAAGTTCTGCAAAATGGGTAGGATAGATGTTGTTTCCTGTTGCAACAGCTTTTTCCATATAGGAGATAGCTTTTGCTTTTGCCTCTTCACCGGTTTTATGCGAATAAGCCTGAGCAAGATTCCTGAATGTAATAGGGAATTGCGGATCGAGAGAGCCGGCTTTTTCCCAGAGAGCCATTGCCTCTTCAGGCTGCCAGTCAAACAAAAGGTTACCAAGGTAATAAGGAGCACGGGCATCAGTTGGATTGGCTGCTATAGCCCTGTGCAAGACTTCAATTGCTTCATACTGGAACGGGAAAACATAATCTGTTGGTTGTAATACAGCCTGCCTGCGATATTCAGCAGCTTTTGCAGCATCACCAAGTTTTTCGGAGAAATCTCCCAGATAGTAGTAAATCATCGGATTAATAGCTGCCTTGTTTGCAGAAGCCGTGATACTTTGCTGAAGTATAGCGATTGCATCACCATAAAGGCCTGAGTTGGAATATTCTGTTGCTATTTCCTGGGCAGTCATTGGAAATGCGTTGAGCGTTGAAACCAGAGTACCTGATACTTTCGGGTCTTTTGTATTCAGCCACTGTTCAGCCATCAGATAAACATTCAGGGGGTCGGTTTTTTGTAATGCAAATGTCACTACGTCGAGTGCCTCCTTTGAACGACCAAGATGACGAAGTATAGCGGATTTGAGTCCGTAAGCCTGGAAATTGTATGCATTTGCATCCAAAGACCGGTTGATATGATTTAGTGCGGAGGCAAGATCATTGCGAACAACATCTATCTGAGCTACAGAGAAATATCCAGGAGCTCGCCATTCCTGGCTCCAGGTGGCTTTATAGAAAGCGGTATATGCTTTATCGTTCTTACCTTGTGCTTTAAGAGCCACTCCAAGATAGTAGATTGGTTCCGCATTCTTTGCGGTTGTATATTGAAATGTGAGACGATCGATAGCTTTTTGAAAATGCTTTTCAGCTGATTCCCACCTGGCAGCCTTCAGATCGAGTAATCCCATACCTGTGTTCCCATCCACACTGCCCGGATCACGTTTCAGAAGCTCCTCATAATAGGGATCGGCATCGAGAGTAGGATTATGGAACTGGTCAATGCGTTGTCCTGCAAGGAACAGTTCTTCGTTATTCTGGATATTTGCAGGTGTAAGAGGATTTGCCACTATTGCTGGCTTTGGTACCGGCTGCAGCCGGATCGGGGAATATGCTACGAGTTCCTTTCCATCAGCAGAAATAGAAGCGCGTATATCATGTTCATCAACACCGGCGGGTACAGTAACCTGCTTTGAATAAGGTTTGGCAGGATTAATAGAGACCTGCTCATTAACAAGCACCTGATTTCCGGCGGTGAGTTTTACAGTTACATTGGAATAAGCTTTTGTGGTGTAAAATCCAAAATTAGCTTTTCCATTTTTTACATCAAGGTTCACGGTTGCATTAAGGTTTGCCCTTTTTGCACCATCGGTGCCCCGGAAAGGATACAAATTCATTTCGAATGAACGTTCCTCATAAGGCTGCATCCAGGAATAGTCAGGCTGATTATCTGAATAGGCACCAACCATGATCTCAAGATAAGGCTTACCGTCGTCAGCAAGTATCTTATCCCACATTGAGCCGACTCCCCAGGTAAAGAATTTTTTGCCGGGAACAATATTATGATCTGCATATATCATAAGACCAGCGTTGATACCATAGTCAAAGCCTGCAACAAAGTCTTCATCATAATTCCAGCAGAACCAGGAAGCACTATTCAGATTATACTTGTACCAGCTATGGTCAACAGAGTCGGCAACCGGCCAGGGAGTCATAACGCGTTTACTGTGTCCTGTTGCCCATTGTGTGCTGGGTGGAAAAATAACCTGGTACTTATCGTTTGGTGGCACTGCTACGTTTGCAAAACAGAGCATGCTGTTAGCTAATGGAGTGCCATTGATTATCTTAATTGAACATTCAAGAATTGAGCTTCCGGGACGTAGGGTGTAGCCGACAGCCCAGCGCATACGTTGCCTTGGTTCGAACTCGCCTACCCAAATTGTTTTACTGCCATCAGGACGTTCTTCTGTACTCCATTGAACAGGAGAAAAGGTAGATGCCCTGTGGTGATGCGGAATATTCCATTCAATACCTCCGGAAATCCAGGCTCCAAGTAGCCCGATCAGCGCTGGTTTTACGACTTTGTGAGTATAGATGTAATTATAACCGTTAGTCTTATCAAGGGCCGAAAAAAGACGACCGCCGATTTCCGGTAAAATACCGATCTTAATATACTCGTTCTCCAGATATACCATACGATATATTTTATCGCTCTTCTGGTTGGTGAGACTATTATATGCCGGGTAAGGATAAATTCTTCCTTCCGCACCCTGCGACCCCTGGCCAAAGAAAAACATTGGATTCGGATCAGGAGGATTTGCACGATAGGTTGGAATATTTTCATCGACCTCCGTTACTTTTACGGAAGCAACTGTCTGAGCATAAAGTGAAGAGGTCAGTATAAAAGCACCAATGATCAGTAAGGATACTGAACGGAGAAGTTTAACTAAACTGTTAACATTCTTGTCTTTCTTCTCTATCATATATTCTGGTTTTAAAGAGGTAGTTCTAAATATACTTTTTCTTTCAAAAGATTCTCCCTCTCAAAACAGGTGGACCGGCCTGCCTGCCGAATCCCCCGAAAGATCCTCTGCCTGCTCTGTATTCGATTGAAGCAGTAATAGTCCCGCCAACTTCTGAAAATTTGCAGATAAGTGTTTCTGCTCCGAGACTCTCCTCAACAAACCGTGAAGTAAATTCCAGCGTATTATTATCAGTCCAGGAATAACTTGAAGCCAATCTTATCACGGGCTGAAGTATTTTATAATTTGCATCTATTGATTTTGAGGCAGCTGTCCGCGGAACTGAGATCAGGGAGGTAATATTTGTTCCTGTATACTTCCAGCTCTCCAGTCCGGCATTTACAGAATAATAACTGTTATTTCTCTTAAATGCCAGTTTACAACCTTCGGCATCAAATTTAAATATGACTGACTGAATGCCATTACTGTTTTCATCCAGCTCAAATGTCTTTCCAGAAATCCTGTCGGCGAGAGTCGATGTCACAGATTTAGTTGATGCTGCCATGATAACAAGGGAAGATAATTTTTTCTGCAGTTCAACATTCATTTCCTGATTAGGAGATAAAGCCTTGTTTTCTTTCATGGCAGGAAGAAGATATGTCCAGACCAGATCGAGTTCTCGCTGCGTATTTGATGCGTTTGAGGTTAATACTACCACTGCATCTTTATCGGGTATAAGGATAACGAACTGACCCGCCAGTCCATCTAGCCTGACCGTATTATTTTTCCCCCTCCACATCTGGTAGCAGTAGCCTTGGGCACCATCGCTCATTTCTTTGGGAATTGTACTTTTAGGATCATAATTGTCGATTTTAAATGAAGTTGCCTCCTCAATCCATTTTTTTGACACAAGCTGTTTCCCATTCCAGGTTCCTTTTTGCAAAAGTAACTGACCGAATTTTGCCATATCTTCCGAGCGCAACCTCAGTCCTATCATGCCAAGATTTATTCCCTGCGTATTAAGATCCCAGTCAATGGCCCTGATACCCAGAGGAATAAAAATACGAGGCTGAAGATACTCAAACAAGGTCTGTCCGGTTACCTGCTGTACAATTGCCGACAGCATAAAGGTGGCAGTATTGTTGTATTTAAATACTGTTCCCGGTTTGAATACCGGAGCTTTTGCAAGGAACGATTTAATCCAGTCATCATCCTGGCTCCTTCTGGGTTCAGCATCCTGGCCAACTGACATCGTTAACAGGTCTCTCACAGTCAGCATTTTCATATAGTCACTCAAAGTATCGGGAAGAGAACTGGGGAAGAAAGAGATCACCTTGTCGGTGAGTTTTAATTTGTTATCGGAAACTGCAAGGCCAATTCCAGTTGCAGTGAAAGTCTTGCTTGCCGAATACATCAGATGTTTAAGGTTGGAGCCGTATGGATTCCACCAGCCTTCGGCAATGATTTTGCCATGACGCATGAAAATAAAACTGTGAATTTCGTTCCTGCCTGTATCAATTGCATTCAGGAAATCAAGTATACCGGCAGAGGATACACCTTCCAGTTCTGGAAGGCTTCTTGGTAATTTCTCAGTGCTTTGTGCCGAAAGGTTTAAAAGAAGACCTGAATTCAGCATCATAAAAATTGAAAAAATAATAATCTTATTCATACTGCATGTTTTGATTTTAGATTCATGTATCATGTATTTTGGTTGTCAAGTTTTTGCAAGTTAATTTAAATCCAAAGCAAATTATCAGGTTAATCCTGTTTTTTCCTGATAAGAGAGTTAATTATTTTCCAGTGCTATATCTTATATTTAGCTTTAAATTTGGGATAATATTTTAATTTTAATATGTCATGGAAATTCTGAGACAATTTAAAAATAAACTGAAGGAAGGCAGACCAGTTTACGGTCCGTTTATGATAACCACAGATCCGGCTTTCATTGAAATTGCCGGGCATTCAGGTTTCGATTTTGTGGTAATTGATATGGAACACGGTCCGGTGGGGTTTACTGATTTGCAGAATCTGATCCGGGCGGCGCTTCTGGCAGGTATCCTTCCTCTTGTAAGGACACCCGACTTTAAAGAAACCTCTATTACTAAATCTCTCGATACGGGAGCTCTGGGGATCCTGATACCTCAGGTCTCATCTGCTGAAATAGCAAAACAGTGCATCAATTCTGCGCGTTTCTTCCCAAAGGGGACACGTGGGCTTAGCCCGTTTGTCCGTGCTGCAAGGTATTCTTCTATGCCCGTGGAAGAATATCTCACTATCGGAAACGAATCTCTGATGATAATTCAGATTGAAGGAAAAGAGGCAATTCTGGACATTGACAATATACTGAATATTGAGGGCATCGATATTATTTTTATTGGCCCATACGATCTGTCCCAGTCATTGGGTGTACCGGGTCAGGTCAACCATCTTCTGGTTATTGAAGCTATGGAATATATTGTTAAGCAGGCTCATTCAAAGGGTATATGTGTCGGAACGTTCACTGATACCATATCGGCGGTTGAAATGTGGAAGAAGGCCGGAGTCCAGTTTATTTCGTATTCCGGGGATGTATCGATATTCACTAATGCCTGTTCTCAACTGGTGAAAGAACTGCAACATTTAAAATGAATTAATAATTATTTTATGAAATCAAAAAAGCTGATTCTCTTTATCTTACTGGTATCCTTATCCGGAAATATCTATTCTCAGCAGGTGGATCCTTTTAAACCGGATCCCAATCCTCCCCGTGAAATAGATGGAATGACCCTGGTCTGGCATGATGAATTTAATTATACAGGGAAACCGGACTCAACCAGCTGGCGTTACGAAAAAGGTTTTGTGAGAAATCAGGAGTTACAGTGGTATCAGTCAGATAATGCAAATTGCAGCGACGGACGTTTGCTAATAGAGGCACGCAGGGAAAGAATTAAAAATCCGAACTATAATCCTCAGAGGCAGGACTGGAGATCAGTTGAATATGCAGAGTATTCCTCCTCAAGCATTCAGACCCGGGGATTTCATCAATTTCAGTTCGGACGTTTTGAAATACGTGCTAAAATTGATACAACTAAAGGCTCATGGCCTGCAATCTGGACACTGGGTACATCAGGAGGATGGCCCGGAGGTGGAGAAATAGACATTATGGAGTTTTACAGGAGCAGTTACAGGGAAGAGAAAGAGATTCCAATAATCCTTGCAAACATAGCATGGTTAGGCTCTCAGGGGAGAGGAGCAAAATGGAACACGGGCAAGAAATCTGTAACTGAATTCACATCAAAAGACCCCGACTGGGTAAAGAAATATCATATCTGGAGAATGGACTGGAACAAAGATTCAATAAGTCTTTATATTGATGACCTGCTCCTGAACTCTCAAAAGTTAAGTGAGACAACTAACCCTGACGGCTTTAATCCTTTCCTGCAACCCCATTACCTACTTCTCAATCTTGCTATCGGTGGACAGGGTAAAGATCCGGGTAAAAGCAAATTCCCGATAACTTATGAAGTTGATTATGTGAGAGTGTATCAGGTGAAATAAAATACCCCTCAACCCTATTGTTTCACCGCCTGCCTGCTCACAGGGGGTTCTTTACCGGAATGAACATCCATCAGCCTTTTAAAAGTTTCCTTTGAGGCACCAACCAACTCAGGATATGGACGGTCTGTAACATCTACAAATCCAATATTGTAGTTTTCCCCATCGTTTCGTCCGGTTGAAGGCTGATCTATCCATTGAAACCAGTGTGTCCCTATAAGGTTTGGATTTGCTGCTGCATTTTCGACATAATAACGATAAGCAACTCCTCTTTCTTCCTGATTACTGGTTTGGGCCAGACCCGGGGCAAGTCCTCTTCCTGGTGTACCGAAATGAAACTCACCTATTATGATTGGAAGGCCTGTAAAATCGACAATCTTTTTCATAGTATTTTGATTCACTGAATAACCATAAACATTCAGGCTGAAAACATCAAAATAACCCTTTGAAGCCTTTATAATATCGTCAGAAGGAGAACCTCCGTAGCGGATCCCGAGATTCAGGTGGTTAGGATCATATTTCTTAATAGCCTTATTGACCATGCCAAGGAATTTTGTAAAAGTATTGTATGCAAATTCCTTGCGGCGTTCCGGAGTGTCCCCGGAGGCAAGGAACTTTTTCAGTTCGGTTTGCATTGGCGTCTCTTTCCCAGCAAGGATTGTATTAGTAAGGTCCGTCTCCCTTCCTGGCCATGGTTGTTCATTGCCAATGAAATATCCCAGCAGCCAGGGGTCATCTTTTCTTGGTGCACACTGGCGCCTGGCAGCGGCATCGACATTTGCAGCATAATCCGGACCATAAACATCAGGCAGTCCCATTACTCCTGTCTCGATCCCCCATCCGTTCAATGTTCCTACATAAGCTATCCTGTGGCTGTTTCCCAGACTTGCATCCGACCAGTTACCTACGGTATTTATACCCCAGCTTTCCATTCTGCGGATTGTAAGATCCAGCCATTTTTGATTCCAGTCTGTACCATACCTCCGGGAAAGGTTCCAGACATAAAAAGAGGGTCCGCCACGTCTTCTGGGAGGCTGATTGGCAGCTGTTCCTGCGGCCGGAGTTGCCGGAGCACTTGCAGGTGGATTGACAGAAGTCAAACTCGCCGGTGGCAGGGTTGCAAAAATATACTCCCGTCCCTGAACACGTGATAATTCTGACCTGGGACCAATTCCGCAGCTGCCTGTTGAGAAAAACAGATGACCTTCAGGATCAACAAACCACCACTTGCCATCAACATTCTCCACGTGGAAAAAACCTGTTGTTTTAGCTTTTGTATTCAGGAAGCCACCATATTTTGAAAGACTGACATCACCCGGCTTCAGAGCTGATTCTTCTTCTTTCCATGCAGCATTCAGATCATCAATTGTTTTAGCTTTACCGGGCCATTCTGCAGGTATCCATTGGCCAAATTCATCAACCAGTGGATATGGACCAAATATAGTATCCTGAACATTCATGGTTAATCCTACGTTACGGATCTGGATTGTCGGAGATCCTATCGGGAGCCGCATTGATACTCCGAGTGAGTCGACGTGCTTTATAGGACCTATTGCACTTGTAAAGTTAATCCAGTAACCGGGTCGCGCTGTTTTACCTATCGCCGCCATATCCATACCCTGAGTGTTTCTTTTCTGGAAATGGATAAGGGGTATGGATGCGCGTACCCACGCACCCTGTATAGGCTGGATGGTCAGCCTGCGCACTCCTTCAGCGTCGAAAAGGCGGAGATCAAAACGTTGCGTAGTTGAAGAGTTTAGTTCGAAAGTTAAGAACTGGAATGTCGACCAGTCTGCAGGCAATCCGGGATTCAATTCCTTAATTGCCCATTTTTTCTCTGATGATTCACCTTCAAATTTTACTACAACAGGCTCCTTCTTAGCATTACAGGCGGTTAATAGTAAAATAAACAGAATCTTAAAACTGATGGAGAAGCATTTCATATTTCTGATTTTTTTTACGTAATTGTATGACTAAAATTAAGGAAAAGATAAAAAGAAAACAATCTAATTTTAAGTAATATGATGAAAAAGATCAATTTATCAATTCTGATCATTATTCTTGCGGGTACACTATATGCACAGAAAAGCGTCAATTATTTTTCTGACAATCAATTGATCACCACCGGGGTATATTATTACCCGGAACACTGGGATTCTCTTCAATGGGAGAGGGATCTGAAAAATATGGCACGCTTGGGTTTCGAGTTCACTCACTTCGCTGAATTTGCCTGGGCTCAATTGGAGCCTGAGGAGGGTAAATACGACTTTACCTGGCTCGACAGAGCAGTAACACTGGCAGCAAAGTACAAACTGAAAGTTATCATGTGTACCTCAACAGCCACTCCGCCAGTGTGGCTTGTGAGAAAGCATCCGGCAATCCTTGCACTTATGGAGGATGGTACTCATCTCGATCATGGATCACGTCAGCATGCATCTTTCTCAAGCAATTACTACAGGATGTATTCACTTAAGATGGTGGAGCAGCTGGCAAAGCACTATGGTAACGATCCCAGGATAATTGGCTGGCAGGTGGATAATGAACCTGGCAGATTTTTCGATTACAATGAAGATGCTCAGCAACGTTTTCGTGAGTGGCTGAAGAAGAAATATAAGACAATCGATATTCTCAATAAGACCTGGGGAACCGCATTTTGGAGCCAGGTCTATTCTGATTTTTCCCAGATAAATATTCCACAGCATGCACAGTGGGGAATGAACCTCAATCAACGGCTCGACCACTACCGGTTTGTAGCCTGGGAAACTTCCTCTTTTCTTGATGATCAGGCGCGGACCATAAAGAAATTTGCCTCACCCTACCAGTGGGTCACTTCCAATTATATTCCCGACTACTCAGGTGGATACATCGGTAAAAGCTCCGAGCTGGATTTTGTCACCTATACAAGATATATGGTATATGGCAGCGATCGTGGTATCGGAAGAAAAGGTTATCGTCTCGGTGATCCTGTAAGAATTGATATGGCTAACGACTTTTTCAGACCCCTTTCACCTTACTTTGGAGTTATGGAGCTTCAGCCGGGGCAGGTTAATTGGGGGACAATAAATCCTCAGCCTGCACCAGGAGCTGTAAGGATGTGGCTCTGGAATGTATTTGCAGGTGGAGGTAAACTTGCATGTACTTACAGGTACAGGGCCCCGCTTGTCGGATTTGAACAGTATCATTATGGAATTGTTGGCACAGATGGTGTTACATCAACTCCCGGAGGGCTTGAGTATCAGAAATTTATACAGGAAATTAAGGTATTGAGAAATAACTATGATGCTAAAGCTGTTTTACCCGCAGCATATATGGCCAGAAGAACTGCAATACTCTTTAATCATGAGAACATCTGGGGAATGGAAATGAATAAACAAACCGACCAGTGGAATTCCCTTGGCCATTTCAATAAGTATTATACTCCCCTTAAATCTTTTGGGGCACCTGTTGATTTTATAGTCGACTCTTCTGACTTTTCAAAATATCCTTTACTAATAGCACCGGCTTATCAGCAAATTGATAAGGTTCTGATTGATAAGCTTACCGGTTATGTTCAGTCAGGTGGTAATCTTGTGCTTTCCTGCCGCACAGGCCATAAAGACCGCGAAGGACACCTCTGGGAAGCAAAGTTTGCTGCTCCGATCTATAACCTGATTGGCGCTGAAATTGAATTTTACGATCTTCCGATGCCTCATTCTGTGGATTCGGTTCTGATGAATAACACGAAATATGCATGGAAAACCTGGGGTGAAATACTTAAACCTCAGCAGGGAACAGAAGTATGGGCTATTTTTCAGGACGATTTTTATGCCGGAAAACCTGCCGTAATTTCCAGAAAGCTGGGAAAAGGAACAGTTACGTATGTAGGAGTGGACAGTAATGACGGATTGCTTGAAACAGACATTCTTATAAAACTGCTTTCTCAGCTGAATATCCCAGTGGAACACTATCCGGCAGGTATTACCGTCGAATACCGGGATGGTTTTGGAATAGCAGTGAATTATTCGGATAGGATATACAGTCTGAACATTCCATCGGGTTCAACTTTCCTTGTTGGTACAAAAGAACTTCCCACAGCAGGTGTTGCAGTCTGGAAGCTGAGATGATCTGCTTCTTCCTGGTGGTGAAGTCCTGAGTATTTAATTATCTTTGAATTTCAGGCAATTTTTATAATTTTCTGATAAAATGGCAGAATAATTTATGTTAACAGTTTTAACCAACGGTACAATATATACAGGCAGCAAGATCATTACAGGGAGAGCAGTACTTATTGACAATAAAAGAATTGAAGATATTATCGATAATGACTCACTACCGGACAATGCAAAAGTTATTGACTGTAACAACCATTTAATAGCACCCGGATTAATTGACCTCCAGATTGCAGGCTCAGGAGGATCCTTGTTTTCTGCAGATCCTTCTGCTCAGGCTTTAAAGGTTATTACCGATAGTGTTCTTAAAGAAGCCACTACAGGTTTCCTCATCGTTTTGCCCACCAATACATCAGATGTGTACTATGAGGCCATCAAAACCATCAAATCTAATCCTCACCCTGCCGTACTTGGACTTCATCTTGAGGGGCCATATATAAGCAAAGCCAAGAGGGGTGCACATATGATCGACTATATTAAACATCCCGACCGGAAAGAGATCGAATCATTGCTTAAAGAAGGAGCAGGAATTATAAAGATGATCACCCTGGCACCGGAAGTATGCAACCATGAAACTATATTGCTTATGAGAGAATATGGCGTTGTTGTCTGCGCAGGCCATAGCAATGCAACTTTCAGAGAGGCAGTGGATGGATTCACCTGGGGAATTACAGCAACAACACATCTGTTCAACGCTATGTCGCAGTTCCATCACCGCGATCCGGGATTACCCGGCGCAACATTTGTGACAGAAAACATTTTTGCAAGTATTATAGCAGATGGAATACATGTGGATTATAACACAATATCCATTGCTAAAAAGATCATGAAAGAAAGACTTTACCTTATAAGTGATGCTGTTGAAGAGAATGATCAGGGGGCTTACTTACACGAAAGGCAAAAAGACAGATTTACTCTTCCTGACGGTACTCTTTCGGGTTCTGCCATTACTATGCTTAAAGCTGTGCAAAACTGCTTTGACCATATCAATATTCCGCTGGATGAAGCGCTCAGAATGGCATCCTCATATCCGGCAAAGCTGATGAACCTGGAGGACAGGGGTAAGATTGAACCGGGATTAAGAGCAGACATAATTGTTTTTGATAAGGAATTTAATATTAAGCAAATATTTATTCAGGGATTATTAGTTTGATAATGGATAGTTCAGGTAACATTAAGGATATTTATAGATTTTATATTTATTGCAATGGCTCTCCTTGGAATTGATCTTGGCGCTACAAAAGCAGCATTTGCCGTTTTCAGCAAAACCGGATCTATATTATCGAAAGAGGTTGTTTTTCTCGAACAAAGGAAAGGCAATGAAGTAGGTAAACTGATTACCGGATATATCACTTCAGTTTTAAGTTCATCTGAAGAGGAGTGTGAAATTGAATCAATAGGGATATCTGTTCCGGGTGTAAGTCATGGTAAAACAGGCAAAGTCTGGGCTCCTAATATTCCGGGATGGGATGATTACCCGCTTTTAAAAGAGGTCAAATCAGTGTCGGGCGATATGCCTGTAATTATTGAAAGTGACAGGGCTTGTTATATTCTGGGAGAAAGATGGCAGGGTAATGCGGGCGGTTGCAGTAATGCCATTTTTCTTTCCATTGGAACAGGCATTGGTGCAGGAATCCTGGTCAATGGTGAAATCCTTCGGGGAAGTAATGATATTGCCGGCGCGATAGGATGGATGGCTTTAAATACTCCTTATTACAATAAATATAGTTCCTGCGGCTGTTTTGAGTATAATGCTTCAGGGGATGGTCTTGCAAAAGTTGCAAGAGAATTACTCAGCCAGCATAAAAATTACAGAGGTGAATTGAAAAACAAACCTGCAGATAAAATATCCTCTTATGATGTTTTTTCAGCTTTTGAAAATAATGATCCGCTTGCAATTAAGATCATTAACCAGAGCATATTGTACTGGGGAATGGCTATAGCAAATCTTGTAAGTCTCTTCAATCCCGAAAAAATAATCATTGGCGGTGGCCTTTTCGGTCCGGCTAAAGTGCTAATACCGGAGATAAAGGCAGAAGCTTCAAGATGGGCACAACCGATAAGCATTAAGCAGGTAAGTATCGAAGCCACGGCACTGTCGGGCGATGCCGGTGTTTATGGTGCGGGGTACCTTGCTTTACAAAATCTAAACAACAGATCAGGCCAAAAATAAAGAATGTACAAGAGAAAAATCGTTTTCGGTGCAGCATGTCTGGGTATGCTTCTATTTGGAATTGCAATGATCACTTTGGGTTCAGTAGTACCGGATCTTCGTGAAAAACTAAAACTGGATGATGAATCTGCCGGCATGTTATTTTCTATTTTGCCATTCGGCATACTTGCCGGATCACTTCTCTTTGGCCCGATAGTTGACAGGTATGGTTACGGGATCTTGCTCACTTTATCATGCTTGCTGTTGTTTGCCGGATTTGAAGGGATTGCATATGCACCTTCACAAAACCTTATAAGAATTTTTGTTCTCCTGGTCGGATTCAGTGGAGGGATTGTTAATGGCGCCACTAATGCCGTAGTGTCTGACATCAGCGATAAGGATAAGGGGGCTAATCTGAGTCTGCTCGGGGTATTTTTCGGAATTGGCGCACTATGTATGCCCCTTGTACTCGGACTTCTTAAAAACCTGTTTAATTTCGAGGTGATAGTGGCTTCAATAGGACTAATTACTCTCGCTGCAGGTATATTGTTTCTCTTCATTAAATTTCCGCCTCCAAAACAGAATCAGAGATTCCCCTTAGCTCACAATCTGAAGCTTTTAAAAGATAATGTTTTAATCATGATTGCTTTCTTTCTCTTCTTCCAGAGCAGTTTTGAAGGAATTATTAATAACTGGACGACCACCTATATAATCGAAAAATTTGCAGTCAAACAAAGCAACGCACTCTATGCCCTTACATCTTTTGTAGCTGGTATGGCAGTTATGCGTTTAATTTCAGGAAGTCTATTCAGAAATATTTCAGAGAAGAAACTATTATTCATATCCTACGCGCTGATACTTCCGGGACTGATTTGCTTAAGAACCGGGAATGTATTTTATATGGCAGTAATAAGTTTATTCATCCTGGGTGCGGGACTTGCAGGGGGGTTTCCTATTATGCTTGGATTTACCGGGAATCGTTTCAAGGAACTCTCCGGAACAGCCTTCAGCCTGGTTCTGTCATTCGGCCTGATGGGCAATATGATCGTAAACTATGCCATGGGTTTGATTGCCAAGAACTATGGGATCAGGAATTTGACTACAGTCGCGTTTTTAGAATTTGCAGCGCTGGCGACTCTGGCAATAATAATCATAAATAAATTAAAAACTAAATAAACAAATTATGTTAGCAAAACAATGGCTTGAAAATGCAAGGGAAGTAATGTCCCGGATAGAAGAGACGCAGATGGATAATATAAGGAAATCCGCTGAACTGATGGCAGACACTATTGAATGTAAAAGATGGGTCCATACATTCGGATGCGGACATGCAACATTACCAATCGAAGAAATGTATCCCAGGATCGGGGGATTTGTCGGCTTTCATCCGATGATCGAACTTCCTCTTACATTCTTTACACGTATAACAGGAGAGATGGGAGTCCATCAGTTCGTCTTTCTCGAACGTGTTGAAGGCTATGGAAATGAGATAATGAAAGGGTATGATTTTGATACGCGGGATATCATGTGGCTTTTCTCACACTCGGGAATTAACAATGTAAATATTGATATTGCCCTGGAAGCAAAAAGAAAGGGGATGAAAGTCATCGTCTTTGGATCTGCAGCTAACGCGAAAGGGAAGCAGACAAGGCACTCAAGCGGAAAAACTATTTTTGATATTGCAGATATTGTCGTTGACACATGTGCTCCGCTTGAAGATGCTTCGGTACCTCTTAAAAATCATCAGGATAAAATAGGACCCGTCTCAACTATGGCTTTTATTACCTGTGTCTGGATGACAGTCACAACCGTTGCGGAAATTCTTGCGGAAAGGGGAGTAAAGCTCTATATCCATCCTTCGCATAATGTACCCGGAGACGGAAGTTCCAGACAACGACTTGATGAGGCTCTCGCAGAATATAAACATAGAATTGCAGGAGTGTAATCAATTTCTGGTGTGATTTTTGTAGTATTTAATTTAAACGTTAACTGATTAACAATATACAGAATTGTGTAACTTTGATCTGTAAATCTAACCGCTATGAAGAAATCCGCTCTATTAATCGTAGTTATTGTTATATGTTTTACCACGTGTAAAAAGGAAAACAATCCAGAGAATCTTTGTTACAGCAACACATTGATCAGCCAGATCAGTTCAGGTAATTACACTATTCAGGGATTGACCTATAATAGTAATTGTCTTCTCTATGAATCCATGCAACCCTTTAAGTATGAGAAATACCTGTACGATGGCCAAAACAGGTTAAAGAAAGTGGAAGAGGCTATGTCCATTGACCCTTTGAGCTGCTCTATTGTTCCCGGAGCTTCGAGTGGGGCAGATCCAAGAAAAGCAAAAGTTGGGATATATTCAGACTTTGAATACGATGATGCTTCGCGATTGATAAAGAAATCCATTTACGTAATCTATAGCGGACATCCTGAACTTTTCTCCTACCAGACATATGAGTATCAGAATAATCAAATGATAAAGTTAAGTGAATATAATGCTCAGGGAGAACTAACTACTTACAATGTGTACAAATATGATGACAGGGGAAATATTACAAGGAACGATCTTTACACAATGAGTCCGGCAATGAGATTATATAAAACATTGATCTACGAGTACGATAATAAGTTTAATCCTTATCAGATCTTTGCTGCTGAAGGAACTCCCGGACAAAATACCAACAGGAATAATATTGTTTCTGAAACAACTATTTCATATAATGGATTAGTGGAATCGCGCAGTACAACGCAAAATGTTTATGAATACAACGAACTGGACTACCCGGTCAAAATAAATTCCTGGAATTGTTTGTATGGGAAAGTGAATTAGAATCGAAATTGGAAAGACGATTTATATATCTCTTGCTAATAATAGCAGAACTAGCTGGCAGTTGTAAAAAAGATAGAGACTCCGTCAACTGGATGATCAGCAATTATTCAGGTTCCTATAAAAATATTGAATACAGCGAGACACTGATCAGGGAATTTACTGCCGGTGTTTACCAGGAAAGTGATATTCCGGAAGATCTGAAGCAGCTTCAGTATGGCAGGATCGAGATTGATTTTAAGTACAACGGGGGCGGACTAATATATTTCTCGCCGCTTATGTATTATGGCTCAACGAATAAAAATAGTAATGATGATGCCGTGGAAGAACCCAAATTTCATATGGCCATTGAAATCGGACATTACAATGTTATTCCTTCCCCGGTGGAATATCTGTTTTATACAATCTGTACTTTTAATTATCCTCAGTATTGCAGGGATACTTTTGTCCCCGTATTTACCGGCAAAAATTATACAGTTATAATTGACAAAAAGCCGGAAGGAATGATACTTCAATTAAAGAATGGTGAAAACATACAAAATATTTTTGCACACGCTTACTTCCCAGATTCTGCCCAAATGTTTTTTAAAGATGTAACATCTTATACTGAACGAAACAAAGGTGATTCTCTGAAAAAAGTATTGATGGTTGGGAAGGGATTTGCCGGTATTGAAAAGGGAATACATGAAGTTAATGGGCAGGTCACAAGTCTGCGGGTCTTTAAATACTCAATATCCAATCCGGATACGGGATACGAATTAAAGCAGGTCAGAAATCAGCATGCAGAAAATGAACAGGTATTATACACTCCTGTCGACAATTTATATGGAAATGACAAATTTATCAGGCTGGACTACCAGTTTTATCCCTATAAATTTGTTTCAGGTGAATTAGTTCCAAACGGAGTAATGCAGACAGGAGAAGTTACTAAAATACCAAATGGCCAATCCGCCACCGGATATTTAAAAACAGGAAGTATTGGCTTTTATAAGGTGAATCTTCAGACCCTCGACAAAGACAATAATATTCTCAGATCCACATCAGAACCGTTCGGGATCTGGATATACCCTAAAGAATGGGATTTTAATTTCTATTAAAACGGGATCTGTTATTCAATTCTTTTTTGCTTCAATACCGAATGTAAAGCCGGCATTGACCCTGTCAATCAGCTCCGGCAGAATGTCGGTGTATTCTCCCACAATTCCAAAATCAGCATTATGGAAGATATGTGCTTTGGGATTATGGTCGATGGCGATAATAATTTCAGATTCTTTCATTCCGGCGATATGCTGAATAGCGCCTGAGACGCCGACTGCAATATATACTTTCGGCCGGATTGTTTTCCCGGTTTGTCCTACCTGTCTGGGGTATTCGGCGATCCCGTCGTCGACTACGGGACGGCTGCTGGCCCATTCTGCATTTATTCCCCGGTTTCTCAATGCCAGGGTAAGTTTTTTTATAAGATCCAGATTGTCGCTGGTAGCCCCTCTTCCGCCTGTAACAATTATATCAGCATCGAAAAGGTTCTGCAATCCTCCTTCACCTCTTTCTGTCTTAATTATTTCAACAACAAAATCTTCATCCTTTAAAACAGGAGTGAAACTTGAAATAATACCCTTCCTTTCAGCCACCCGCCCGGGAATTTCAAATGTGCCCGGTCTTGCCGTTGAGATCTGAGGGCAGACGAAGCCAAGGATTGTGGCGAGTTTGCTTTCACCGTAAGTGGGGCGCCTGGATTCCAGGATGGGTTTATAGATGACTTTTTCTTTTTTGTCGATATATTCCCCGATTGACAGGCCGGTGCAATCGGCCGTTACCCCGCTGTCGGTCTTCATTCCAATCCTTGGAGCCAGCTCCCTTCCCGATGTGGTTGCAGCAAAAAGAGCAATTTCAGGTTTCCTTTCCTTAATGATCTGTGCAAAGACTGATGAAAATGGAAGGACAAGATATTCAGAGAGTTTATCATTTTCAACCAGGATCACTTCATCCGAACCATGTTCAATAAAAGTCTGTGCAAAATCTGAGACATTTTTACCCATTATCACTGTCATCACCTTGGTATCGTTACCCAGCTGGTTTGCCAGATTTCTGGCCGGTGTCAGCAGCTCAATTGAAGGTCTGGAGATGTTAGCATTTGTTATCTCAGCCCATGTAAGAATTCCCCTTGCTCCATTCCTGAAGTCTTTTTCAGGGAAATCGGGACGTTCAATCTCTTTTTTTACTTCTTTCTCCTTCTTCTCCGATACATTTCCGCCTTTGTTAAAGTTGGCGATCAGGCTGTCGACCAGTGAAGCTTCATTATGACCCTCCGACATAATTATCGGAGGACGTTCGCTCACCATATTTACCACTTTTACCACAATTGTCGGAGAGCCGTCGATGCCGATCTTTTCTGTTCCCAGTCCGATATCATCAATCCCCAGGGTAGTAATTTGTAAATTCCTTGCCCTGATGGCGCCGCTTAATGAGGGTTTGCGCGGAGGGATCCCGGTTGGAGTCAATGATATGACGCAGGGGATTGGTACTTTTAGCTGCTGGTATCCTCCTTCAATGATCCTTTTGGCAATAATATTTCCGGAGCCATCTGCCTTTGCACTCTCAACAAATGTAGCCTGGGGTATACCGATTTTTTCGGCCACCTGTGAGGGAACGTGAGCCGTATCACCATCACTGGTTTGCCGGCCGGTGAGAATGATGAAGGGATCTTTTGAGTCCTTTGTAAAGCCCAGATGCTTAAGCATTGTGGAAATTGCCAGACCGGTGGCATAAGTATCGCTTCCTCCAAGCTTACGATCGGATAAAAGGTATGCTTCATCATAACCCATCGATACTGCTGTTCTGAGCGAATTCTCGAATGATTTGGGGCCCATTGAGCATACAATTAGTCTTGCATCGGGAAATTGTTTCCTGAGCTGAAGTCCGGCTTCGAGGCCAAACTGACAATCAATATTGATTATTGATTTTGCCCTGGTCCGGTCCATCAGTCCATCTTCACCCATTCTCATTTCGCTTGGCAGCGGAACCTGTTTTATCAAACTTATTATTGTAAGAGCCATTATTGCAGTTTCTTTCTGTTATTACATATTTTGAAAATCCGGACCATTTCCACCATTCGGAACCATCCAGGTAATACCTGCTCCGGGAGCTTTAATATCACACGTCTTGCAATGCATGCAGTTCTCAGCATGTATCCTTAGTTCTTTATGGCCTGATTTGTCGGTATGGATTTCATATACCTCGGATGAACAATAGAACTGTTCCGGTGCTCCGTACTGTTCGAGGTTTACTTTATTATAATTCTCTTTGTCATTGATATGAAGATGGACCACTTGTTGTTCGTCATGTTGTACTCCCGAGTAAAAAACATCTGTTGCTTTATCAAATGTCAGAACCTTATCGAACTCAAGCTTCCCTTTGAATCTCTCCTTAAACGGTTTCTTTTTCAGTTCACTCAGCTTCAGAGTTGCCTGATAATCAGGATGAGACCTGAGTTTTCCGAAGAAGCCTGCCCCTCCGGTTATCAGCTGGGTTCCAAAATGTAATCCCCCGATTATCAACCCCCGTGAGAAACCCTGTCTGAAATTCCGTACGGGATACAGCTCTTTGCCAATCGTACTGTTCATTATAAGATTCTCAAACTGCTGAAGAGATTTTTCCGAAGTGTCATTCTTCTGCAAAGCATCAGCAACTACCTTTGCCGCCAGCATTCCGGATTTGACTGCCAGGTGGACACCTTTCAGCGCCGGCATGGCCAGGAGACCTGCGCTGTCGCCGACAATCAATGCATTATCGACAAACAGTTTCGGGATGGAATAATAACCACCCTCAGGGAGAGTCTTTGCGCCATATTCCAGCAGCTTGCCGCCTTTTAATATTTTAGAGACGAATGGAGTTGTTTTCCATATCTGGAATGCGTCATGAGTATCGAAAGTCGGATCTTTGTAGTCAAGTCCCACGACAAGTCCGACAGCTACTTTATTGTCTTTCATGCCATAAATAAAGCCTCCTCCGAATTCATCATTATCAAGAGGGTAGCCCATTGTATGGTATATCTCACCGGCTTCAATATTACCTGGTGGGACGCTCCATAGTTCCTTAACGCCTAAAGAGTAGACCTGTTCATTACTGTTTCTGTTCAGGTCAAATTTGCTGATAAGCATTTTTGTCAGACTGCCTCGCGTTCCTTCGGCGAAGATGGTGACTCTGGCTTCAATGCTTGTGCCCTCCTGGAAATTTTCAAGTTCGTAGCCTTTATGATCAAGCCCGGTATCTTTTGTTTTAGCGCCTGACACCTTACCGTTTTTGTACAGGATCTCATCAATGGCAAAACCCGGATAGATCTCCACGCCCTTTTCCTGTGCTTTCACAGCTAAATATCTGCAGATCTGTCCAAGTGATGCAACATAGTTGCCCTTGTTGCTCATATAAGGTATGTGAAAGGGGAGGGCAAGTGAACTTTTTTCCCCCAGCAAAATTGTAGTATCCTTTGTTACTTTAGCGTTAAAGGGTATTTCAGAAAAATCCGTCTCCGGAAGGAGTTCCTTAAATACTTCCGGTTTGATCACTGCGCCTGAGATTATATGGCTGCCGATTGCCTTGCCTTTTTCTATTAACAGGATCCTCCCGCTCCTGCCTGATTTGTTGAACAGGTCGGCAAGGTGAATAGCAGCGGCTAATCCTGACGGGCCGCCTCCAATTATCAGTACGTCAGTTTTAATTGTATTAATATTATCCATTCGATACCTCCGGGTTTTAATTTTTTTCACGCGATTCCAGATCGCGTTTTTTGTTTAAGTATTCATTACAATTGGTTGAGGATTGTAGCAAATGTTTACTTAATAACAGACGGGAATGGATAATTGTTTTGATAATAGAGGACATTCTTATCCACAATTATCTTTCCAGATAATTATAAAAGAATAAATCGACAAATTTATTGAGAGATAAACATTGTAAACATCAGATATTCAGTATTTTCAGTTTCCCCTCTTTTCAAGGAGGGGTGGCCGCAACAGACAAATGATTAATGTATGACAAAGCTGTTTTGCGGCCGGGGTGGTTGATTAGGTTTCCACCTCTATTCTATTTTGCATTAAACGCTTTCCTTATTTCACTCTTTACATATTCAGGTTCCTGAAATACAAATCTGTTTTCGAACCTTAAAACAGTGAATCCTAAAGTCCCCAGATATTTATCCCTTTTCT
This sequence comes from uncultured Bacteroidales bacterium, assembly GCA_963813405.1. Taxonomy (GTDB): domain Bacteria; phylum Bacteroidota; class Bacteroidia; order Bacteroidales; family VadinHA17; genus LD21. The sequence goes on along the minus strand of CAWEYU010000004.1, from coordinate 182,360 downwards.
TATCTTCTTCTATTTTATGATATTCACCATGAGGATCGCCATCAAGTTCGATAATAAGTTTTTCAGAAGGACAACAGAAATCGACAATGTAACTACTAATACTGAATTGTCTTCTAAATTTTCTTCCGTCAAGTTTTTTTGATTTTAGCATCTCCCATAATGTTGCCTCAGCTGAAGCGGATCTGTTCCTTAGAGATGCTCTGAAAGATTTAAGGGACTTTCTATTGAAGAGGTTTTTGTTATTCATATAGGTAAAGGTAAACAAAATGAAGAAACCAACCACCCCGGCCGGGGAGAAATATTGTGTATGTAACTGAGATTCAACTGCCCCGGCCACCCCTCCTTCAAAAAGGAGGGGAAACTTCTGGCACTGATATTCATCCTTGGATGTGCATAAATATTAGCTTTAAAAGGAGAGCCTGCCCCGCCTTAGCGGGGGGAAACTTCCTATACTTTCCCTTAGCTTGACGGCTATGCCCTCTAGGGGGGAATTCGCCATCTAGTCCCTCAAGGGGGGAATTCGGTATCTGGTCCTTCTAGGGGAGAATTCGTTACTTTTTCTCAGCAAGGAAGAGAATTTGTAATAAATCTTTTAGTAAAAACATCAACTCATCTCTGACACTATAGACCTGAGATCTATTTCAGCATAACAACCAGAGCTCCGGTGATATATGCCGCAATCCACCAGCAGTAGACTAAAAGGGAGTAGTTGTGCAACGATATTGATACAGGACTATCTTGTCCGTTTTTTAACCTGCCTCTCCATAAAAGAAATGTATCGATGAGCATTCCGGTAAGGGCGGAGTATCCCAGAATTCCGTGAAGCGTGAAAGGGGAATTGGAAGAGCCTGTTATCATGCATATGGTTGCAGTTATATCCAGTATCACTCCCAGAGTGAGGAATGTAAGCACTTTCTTTCCTGTTCGCTTCGTTCTCCGCTCAGAAAAAATGAAAAGAGTATAAGATATCAACGCGAGGTTGACTATCATTGTTCCGGCAATCAGAATTGGTTTCATATTTTGTTGTTTCTTATTTTATTTTTCCGAAATCAATATTCAGTCCTACAAAGAATCTTCTGCCGGGCGATATAAAGTCGAGGTTATGAGGGATCGTAATATTAAATACATTGTCTAATCCCGCCGAGATCCTTAACCATCTGTATTCCTGGGAGATCGTAAGCTTCCACGAGCTATAGGGACTGTCCCGTACAGGATCTGAAGTAAGATCATAAAACTTTTCACCCATCAGCTTGCAATAGATCTGGGCATTGAACGAGTATTCCTTTCTCCTGAACTGATAATCAAGTGCGATATTTCCTGAATGCTTTGTTGTGCCATAAAGCTGAAGTCCGGTCTGATTATCCCGTGAATGAACATAACTGTAACCAGCACTCAGCCACAATCCTTTGAAGATATTTTGTTTTGATATAAAGTCAATCCCATAAACCGAGGCGCTTGCGACATTCTGATACTGACGGGTCAGTTGTACAGTATCGGGCAGCCACCGGTCAGTGATCATATCCGAGAGTTCGTTACTGTAAATAGTGACGGAGGAATTGTTCCAGGGTTTGGAAAACTCTGCCGAACCTGATACGTACCTTGATGATTCCGGTTTAAGGTTGGTATTTCCGACTATGTACCACTCGCCAAAATGATCAAAATTCATATAAAGCTCTTTTAAGGCCGGTGAACGAAACCCTGTTCCTGCGGATGCCCTGAAATTCAGGGGTCCCTCTTTCAGCAATACGGAGATCTTGGGAGCGGCATTAAACCCGTAGCTGCTGTGACTGCTTCCCCTCACCCCGGCAATCAGGTTCCATTTGCTGCCAAGACGAATATCCTCCTGGGCATAAACCACTGCCTCCCCTTCACTTTTTGTATTTCCGTCAATTCTCTGTGAATAAAGATTTTCATAATTGTATTCAACACCTGTTATAAGACTGTTACGATCCGAGATTTTAAAATTATCCTGTATCCTGAACGTCTGGATGATATCATAAGCCGTCATATCTTTTTTGTTTTCCTGTTGTTCCAGGATGCTGTAGGTATTATAACGATCGCGGTACCAGGAAAAGTCGATTGAATGCCTCCCTGTAAAATATTGACCTTTCATCCCTGCGCTTAAATCCTGGTAGAGATCATGAGCCGGTCGGGCGCTTACATTTCCCCGCGTGAACTGATAATATCCGAAATATGGCACAACCGACAACCGTGATGTTGGTGTGATCTCAAATTTCTGATTAATATTGAATGAACTGTAAGGATTCTGAGTCCAGTCATGCGGCGTATCCGGGGTCAGATCATAGCCATCAGTACGGCTGTAATTGAAGCTTGTCCGTGATCCTAACATACCGTTTTTCAAACCTATGCTTCCTCCCGAATATAATTCATTGTATTTTGAATAACGTGAGTACAATTTTGCATCAAAGGGGTCGGTGATCTTTCTGGTGATAATATTTATTACTCCGCCTATGGCATTTGAGCCATAAAGCGAGGAAGAGGCTCCCTTGATCACTTCAATACGTTCAATATTCTCAAGGTTAAGCATCGAGTAATCGATATCGCCGTTGACTTCCCCCGCGATCCTTTCTCCATCGATCAGGAACAAAACATACTTGGAATCCATTCCCTGCAGGGTTATTGAAGCCCTTGTACCGAACTGGCTCATATTCAGTCCCGGGACCATATTTTGCAAGGCATCAGGAACATTCGTTATCCCCAGATCCAGCATCTTACGTGCACTGATGACCTGGGTGACAACCGGGACGTCTTTCAAAGATTTTTCTGATTTTGTGCCTGTAACAACCACCTCATTAAGATCCATATCTGCTTCCTTAAGGATAAAATCCGCGTTAATGTTTCCATTAAAGAGACTCAACGGTTTTTTCCTGTGTCTCGCATCCAAGAAAAGAGACGCGGATAGAATAGGAACCTGCTTTGATCTTCCGGATTTCATATTGTCCGTTTTTGTCCGAGACTGTACCCACAGTCGTCCCTTTGATCAGAATGGTAGCCCCGGCAACCGCACTACTGTCAGTGCTGGTTACACGACCGGATATATTTGCCTCCTGTGAGAGAATTACAGAAGGAATAAATAAAAGGATCAGAATTAGATTGGATTTCATAATTAAAGGTCAGGAAATACCTCTCCCGGGCAGGTACAAATTTTTATGATACTATTCAATATTTTTTGATCCGTCAGGTTGGTATTTGTACTCGAAGGTGACGTATCCCGAGAGGTTCGAACTGTTGTAATAGCTTTTGAACCACACTTTGGCATATTTGCCAGTGCCCGTTTTAACAAAGTAAACATTATCGGTTGGCACGATCTGGGTGCCGTTAGCGCCTCCAAGTTCAAGGGAGAACCAGGTATATAATTGCGGATTTACCACGTAGGTTGCATAACCTTGCTGTATTGCTATCTGAATCGAAGCATCCGGCGTAAATGTGGATGTGTCAGGCACCACTTTAAGGGCATCAAAGCCTGTTTGTAATTTCTGATATGAATTTGCGGCACTGCCTTGTCCGGCGCCGGTCAGACTGCTGTTTGTCCTGATCCTGTAACGCTGAAATGCCAGATCCCACTCTGTGGATGTTGCCGGATCGGTTACAGTTATAGTATCGTTCTTTGAGAAACTGAAATATTTCCATGAAGTCGAACTTGTGGAATTTATTTCAAAAACCTGGGCCTGAATGGGAACTTTAGTATCTGTTTTTTTGCAGGATGCAAAAAGTCCAATTGCAATTAATGCATAAATAATTTTCTTCATAATTTTTGTGATTTATTCTCTGCAAAAATAAAATCACAGGATCAGAGGAAACGGTAAGTTTCGGAGATTTTATGGTACTAATTTCTTGTGCATTTCCCGGAATCTTTTAGGGGTAATGCCGGTATTCTTCCTGAAAACCTTGTTGTAATAGGAATTATCCTCAAAGTTCAGTTTATATGCAATCTGGGCCACAGAGAGTTCGGAATAAAGAAGCAATCTCCGGCTCTCCTGCATGAGTCTGTCCATCAGGATCTTTTTTAATCCACAATTAAAATGCCTGTTGCAGAGATCATTGAGATGTTTTTCGGTTATATTTAAAGCCGTGGTATAAAATCCCAGACCATGCTCCTGGATAAAGTAAGATTCAATTAAATGTGATAACGAATGAATGAGGGTGCTTTCATTATGCGAAGTCCTTCCTGAGGATGACCCGAATGAATCGGAAAGTTTCAGGAGCATAATATTCAAAAGCGACCGGATAATTACAGCAGAGTTGTTGGAGGGGGTATGTACTTCATACTCCTGCTGTACACTGTTAATAAGAGTGATCAGGGGAGTGATCTCACTACCCGATAATTTATTACAGGGGCTGACATTATTTTCAGTGGGGGAAAGGTTGGAAAAGACGTTCAGCAACCTGATAAAACTGAATTCCTCCACATAGAAATCCTGGCAGAAGAAGAAAACTATCCCCTCTGTATTTTCAAGTCCCTCAAAGGAATGCATCTGGTGTGGAGCTATAAGGTAGATGGTTTGCGGCTGAATAAGATGGACCTCATTACATATGCTTATACTCCCTTCTCCGCCGGTAAAAAACAGGATAGTATAAAAGTCGTGCAAATGAGGCTTCTTAATAAAAGGATAGAGATTTAAATACTTAGTGACCGTATTTAGATAAATACCATGGACTTTAATATCCTTAAGGAAATTAAAGTGATAAAAAGATTTTTCAATTTTTCCGGACGGATGCAACTTCACATTCAATTAAGTGGCAAAACTAAAGAAAAGAAAACGTGGCCCTTCCCAAAAATAGTATATATCATCTTTTGGAGGCGCCTGATCCTTAGGTTAACGGTTATGGGCATGGGCGTTAACTTAAGTTTTTTTTGCATTAACATTGAGGACCTCGCTGGATAAATTCCCCCCTTGAGGGGGGCTGGGGGGTGTTGTTTCTTTCTTAGACGACCTTTCCTCCACATAGTTCTCCAGTATTCTCAAAACTTCGTTCAGACCTTGTTTTATGTCTAAGTCCAGAAATCTAACTATTTTAATTCTATTTAATTACAACTTCTTTTGTCGCTGATTTTTGGTCATATTGAGATGGTTACACCCCCCTGCCCCCCTCAAGGGGGGAATTCGTTACTTAGTCCCTCAAGGGGGGAATTCGTTACTTAGTCCCTCAAGGGGGGAATTCGTTTCTTTGTCTCTGCCAGGAAGAGAATTTGTAATGAATGCTTTTAGTAAATATATCAATCCATCTCTGACAGTAAAGACCTGAACCTTGAGAAAATTATTCATTTTCCTTAAGTTATCGCCTAAGGGTTTTAGGTCTCAGGGTAACTCTCCAAATGAAGAGACAGGAGATGCAGGTTCTTCAGATTTCACTGATTCATGATCAGTGATCTTAAAAGCTTTTATCCGGGAGACAAGTAGTGATATCCCGATGCCAAAAAAGCCAATAATGCAAAATGAATATCTTAATCCGAATAGCTCTGAGATGTGGCCTATCAGAGGCGGACCCATCAGAAACCCGAGGAATCCCACACTTGAAACTGTAACCAATGCTATACCCGGGGGGACTTTCCCGTATTTTCCGGCTGTACTGTACACAGTAGGGACTATGCTTGAGACACCGAGCCCGACCATCATAAATGCAATTGTGCATGGCACCAGATAAGGAAACAGGACAGATGTGAATAACCCTGCGGATACAACAATTCCCGAGATCTGAAGAAGTTTCTTCCGTCCAATAACCGCAATTATCCTGTCAGCTAAAAAACGACCGGAAGCCATCATTATCATGAATGAGGTATAGCCCAGAATTATCAGGGATGGTTTTACCTGTACTACATCCTTGAAATAGACGCCGCTCCAGTCAAACATGGCGCCTTCACTTGCCATACTGCAAAAGCAGATTATCCCAAGCTGCAGCAGGACGGCATCGGGTTTTGAAAAAAATCTTCGCCGGGGTGAATCAGTATCACTGGTAACTGGTTTTAATTTTACATAATACCGGTGATTGAAGTAGAATATTATCCAGACAATTACAATAACTGTAATAAAATGATATACCGCAGCAACTTTAAGGTTGATCATCAGCAATCCGATCAGCGCACCGGTGAATCCCGCAAGGCTCCATACTCCATGAAATGAAGCCATAATCGGGCGGCCATATATTTTTTCGGCGGAGACTCCCTGTGTATTTGTTGAAATGTTGCAAAGATTACCCGCAAGTCCGAAAATGAAAAGTGCAATGGCCAGTTGCCAGCCTTCTCTTACCAGACCGATGTTGAAAAGACAAAGAGTGTAAGCGGGAAGTGCAAATAGAATTGTCTTATGGCTCCCAAAACGGGTCACGAGCTTTCCCGAAAAAGTCATCATGAGAAGCTGACCGACTGGCAGTGCAAAAAGAATGGATCCCAGTCTGCCATCACTGAGATCCAGGGTGGTTTTTATATCTGGAATGCGGCTTGCCCATGAAGCAAAGCAAAGCCCCATGCTGAAATAGGTAAGCGCAACAGCTATCCTTGACCGTCGCTTATCAGGAATAATTCCGGTGGCTATAACTGATGATCCTGAAATTTCCGGCATTCTGTATTATCTGACTGGAGCGGGTCTCCTTCTCTGCGGAGTAAAAAAGCTCAGATCCCATTCCTTGTACCAGTGAAGCTCCATTTTATTGTCGGCAGTAATGGTGATCGGCAGAAAGACATATTCCGATTCCGGACGGCCACCGCCATTCCACCTGTCACCCATATACAGATAAGCATCACTGTAACCCGGGATTTTAAAGATATAACAGGGCTGTGAATTGAAGGAGTTGTTCCCTGCATCACCGATAAAGGGGCTACCATGACTGGTATATGGTCCCATTATGTCACCTGCGGTATAAAAAGTACCTGGATTTGGCGTCCACCCTGAGCACTGGCTCGTCAGTAAGAAAAAGACACCGTTTTTCTTCAGAATGCCCGGACCTTCACAATGTGCTTCTATATCCACATCATTAGCTGTTGTGCTCAGGTAATCAGCAGATAATTCTACCATACGGATGGTGCGATTGGTATGATCGGCAGCATAGCCAATATATGCCTTTTTTGTTTCGGGATCGACGTACATTCCAATATCACGCGATTCATGCCCGTTAGGCCGGTAGTGGTCTTTCAGTTTAAATGGTCCTGTCGGTTTGTCACTGACTGCAACACCAAGTTCAGCAACAGTATAATTGTTACCATCATAATGAAACCACATAACATATTTGCGATTTTTTTCATCATATACCACTTTAGGTCGTTCAAAAATCTGAATATCTCCTTTTTCCATAACGACTCCCTCATTTTTCCAGTTATAGAGATCGGTGGAAGAGTAGCATGATGCTCCCCTGGGCTGCCCCCGGTGCTCACCATACCAGAAGAAAGTTTTCAGCGAATCGATATAGATGATGTTGCCTCCGTGACAGTCGATATGTATCCCATCGTCAGCAAGCCACTTACCACCAGGGTGAAATGAAGTGTAATTAGTGGGTTGTTGAGAAAATGTAGTAAAATGATATGCGAATAACCATAAACCAATTAATATCATTTTAACAGACACACGATTGTGCAAATATTCAAATTTTGTTTTCATAGTGTTTGATTGGATCGGATTTTATGAGTTGTGTAAAATTCTCAGTATAAAACTATCAAATATTCCCTGATTTAAAAGAAGCCATAAAGATCATTTCTCCCTCAGTATGTACAACTGGCTTGAATTAACCTTTGAATTGTCAATTATTTCCATATTCAAATTATTTTTTGCAGCAAAGTCGCTAATTTGATTTCCAGAAAAAATGAATGGCCTTTTGTACTCTTTGTAAATAACTATGATTCCACCGGGATTCAAATGATCTATACAGCTGGTCAGCAACAGGATCAGGTTATCTTTTGTGGTGTAGTTCATTAGATCGTTTAATAAGAAAACATCTGAATGTTCATAGCTATAGGTTATTATATCAGCAGCAACAAAATCTATCCTGTCGTTTTTTGAAATGCAATTGCCCGCAAGTTGAATTTTTTCATTATCATGGTCAATACCAAGAATTTTTCTTTTCTCTGATGTAAAACAGAGCAGGTAGGAAATCAATCCGTAACCACAACCTATATCAGTAATTGAAGCTTCGCGCGGCACGTTATTATGGATTAATTCAAAATCCCTTTCCCGGAATAATCTAATCCTGGTATTCCACTCAAGAACTGGCCCCTTAAATAGATAATTCCCGATCAGCTTTCTCCTGAAGTATTGAGGTTTCTCAAGTTCATATTTCATCTTTTGGTATTCATTTTTGAAATGCCATGGAATAGATCCGGCTGGTTCATAAAAAGTATTCCCAAAGCTCTTATCGGTGGATTTAATCCGGGCCAATATTTTAACAGTTATTCTGCCACTCTTCAAATGATTTTCACCTCGTGTCAGGCAATCGTCAGAGCCATGAATGATCACAGGAATTATATCGAGACTCAGTTTTTCAGCAATCACCAAAGCTTCTTTATGAAAAGTATTAGTCAGGAAATCAGGTGAAAGATCTATTTCAGGAAGAACCAGTAATGAATATCCCTCTTCTATATTTATTCTTAGCTTTTCAGTCAGTGACTCAATATCTTCTGAAAAAGAGTAAAAGCCAAGGAATCGGATGAAACGTGAATAAAGCTTATTATTACTGTCTATTCCACCTGTAAGTACAATAATCTTCGGACTTTGCATCAACAGCAATGGTATGTCAAAGTACGACTGATGATTGGAGATAATCACAGAAGGTTTTTTAAAATCTTCCCGGGTTTCGTTAATAGTCTTTTTCTTTATATTGACTAGTCCAAATACCCATATTTTCGTAAATATAAAAAGTCCATTGTGCAACAATATTTTCTTTTCTTTTGAAGGTAATGGCAATAAAAGAATAAGGGAAATATAAATTGTGAAAAGAATACAAAAGATCAGGCCTGTTGAAAGAGCGGCTATTGTAATAAATACATCGGCGAGTGTGACTGGTAAATCACGCTTTCGTCCATTTTTCGAAACAAGCCAGTTAAATAAAACCGGTTCAAGTGTATAAGATATAAAAACAACGGAAACTAATCCAATAACTGATACAAGGGCTATTGAGTTTAGTGAAGGATGCCTTGCCAGGATTAATACTCCAACTCCGACAACAGTTGTAAAGGAGGAGAGGAATATCGATACTTTATAAGATGATAATTCCTTTAATCCGTATTTATATTCCAAAAGAAGCCCCCGCATCATCAGAATACTATAGTCGACACCAAGTCCGAAGACGAAGGTTGATACAATAATATTAAAAATGTTGAATTTAATTCCGAATACTCCCATAAAACCCAAAGTCCATAACCAGCTTACAAACATTGGAATTGAAGCAATGATTCCTGTTTCGATCCTTCCAAAAGCAAGAATCAGCGCAATTGTGACAAATAGTAAGCACAGTTTTACCAGTAAATCGAAATCCGTTTTTATATTACTTACAAAATCAGAGGTAATTTGAAGCAGGTCAACTACAATGGAGTTCTTTTCATCAGCAAATGCAGAATAAACTTTAGACCTGTCCTCATCATTTACTTTCACCAGCGACATAACCATAGAAAAATCCTTATTTTCTGTGATCATATCGTTTAAGAACAGATTTCTTATATTACTGAATTTGCTGATATCCGCAGGTTGGAAATTCGAGCTGAGTAATAAATAGAACTTTTCAAAGGCATCTTTTTTAAAGCCGTACTTTTCACCTGATTTTATTATCAGATTTTGCAGTATTTCTCTTTTCTCAGGAGACCAGTATTCCCCCCATTTTTGAATCCTTAGTTTCTGAATGGAATCATTGATAAGGACGGAACTTACATTTGAGTATTTCTTTACAATATTTTTAATCTTCAGTCTTTCCAGTGTTTCCGAAACATTCGCATTTGATGAGAGAGCCTGGTTCAGGTTTTTACCTGTAGAAAAAATAAAAATAGAGTTAAGAGTAACATCATTGATCTTCTTCAGGTTTCGTTCAGCTTCTTTCATCTTTCGTGAAAGAAAATTCATACTATGCATATCTGTTTCAAAGACTTCATTTTTATAGAAAATGAAAAAAACCGCAGTGACAAAAACTATAAATAGAATAAGAATCCGGTTTGACTCGAATTTATACGCAGCAATTTTGTCGATAAATGTTGACCTTTTCTTTTCAGAAGGTGAGTTATCAAATTTTATTAAAAGGGGAAGGACAACCAGTGAAAAGAGCGCTGCTCCTAAAATGCTCAGGCCTGCAAATAATCCCAGGTCTCTTAAAACTTCTGATTTTACAAACAGCAGACTGAAAAAAACAATAGCTGTTGTCAGGGAGCAGATTAAAATTGGCATAGTCATATCTCTGATTACCAATTCCATGGATCCTTTTACTTTATAAATACTATAAATATAAAGTGCATAATCGACAATAATTCCCAGCAAGACTGATCCAATCCCAAGTGCAACCGTCGACATTTTCCCCATTAAGACAAACAATATGGCTAATGCAGCTATGCCACCAAAAACAGCAGGAAGAAAGCTGATGAACGGAATGGCTGCTTTCCTGAAAAACCATCCGATAAACAATAAAATAATAATGATTGCTGCAGTGACCGTTAAAGCTACATCATATTTAATCTGTTCGGCGTTGCCCACAGCAATAGCTGCTGATCCGTAATATTCAGCTTTAATACTATTGTTATATCCGGCTGTTAACGAATTCAACAATTTATCAAGCTTCCTGAAAAAAGTTGCATTCCTGGATGTTTCACTGGCCGGATTAACCGGATTTATAAAAAGGAACAAATTTCTCCTGTTGTTCGTAAACAGGAATCCGTCAAAGATTTCATAACCATCCTCCACCTGAAATTGTTTAAGTTTAGCTAACGCCAATGATGCTATCCCCACCGGATCCTGAAGAATGAATTTTTTTAGCACCATACCTGAAGGAGAAATCAGGGTCTTATAATTGTTTTCCAATGATTTATCTATAGTCTCCGGAAGTAACAAACTGTCAATTTTCCGGTAGTCGTCTTCGTTGAGAAATATTGGCAGGTTGATGTAGAAGGAATTTATGACATCTTCCAGCAGACTATCATTCATTTTATAGGCTGTCCGGGATACAAACTGACTGAAGTTTTTATTTTGCAACGAATCGATCAAATCATCTGAGAATGAGACTAATTGTTCCGGATTGGCAGCATTAAGACTATCCGGAGAAAAAATATTCAGGATAATCTGATTGGTGAACTTCGACTGTTTGAGAATTTCTGATATTTTTTCATTTTCTCCCGAAAGTGATTTGGTAATATCCTCTTCGAAGGTGATTTTAGAAGCCAGAAAAAATGCGACAAATCCGGCTATAATAAAAATCGTAAAGAACAATATTCTTTTATTCCTGAAATAATTAAAAAGAAAAAGAAAAAATCTTGTCATGTACTAATCGATTACCGTCTGCTTTTCTTCAGTTAGCTAAAGAATGTAATATGAAGTTGTGAATGCAAAGATTAATAAAAAAATTGACGGAGGTTCAATGTTACTGATGGATTTATCCGGCATCTGTTTTTAGGTATAGATTTATTCACCGGGATTTCATATATTTAATACCTGTTTTTGCATAAATTGAATTTGGAGACTAAAAATCCGATCATCATGAAAAAGAAAATCTATCTGATGTACCCGTTATTGTTTTGCTTATTGATTTTCGGCTCTTCCGCCATTGATCAGGGCAAACCTGACAAAGCCACAGCAACTAATTCATTTGACGAGGGCTGGCGATTTATTAAAGACAATCCTTCCGGTGCTGAAAGTCCTACTTTTGATGATTCAAACTGGAGGAAACTTGATGTCCCTCATGACTGGAGTATAGAGGATCTTCCGGGTCAGAACGGGGATAACATTATCGGGCCATTTGATAAATCTTCTGTTGACAAAATGAGCTCCGGCTACCTGGTCGGAGGTATCGGGTGGTATAGAAAAAGCTTTACAATCAATGAAGCAGATAAAAATAAAATTGCTTACCTGCAATTTGACGGAGTATATATGAATTCTGACGTATGGCTCAACGGTAAACATCTTGGAAGTCATCCTAATGGTTATACTCCTTTCTATTTCGATATTACTTCATTTCTGAATCCGGCCGGAAAGCCAAATGTTGTAGCGGTCCGCGTCAAAAACGAAGGATTGAATTCCCGCTGGTATTCAGGTTCTGGTATAGACCGGCATGTTTGGCTTACGATTGTAGATCCTGTTCATGTCAATGTGTCCGGGGGAATATATATTACAACCCCTGTCGCTACTGAAAATTCAGCGGAGGTTAAAGTTGTTACATCAATTATAAATTCAGGCGGTAAGAGTGAAAATCTGATTCTTGAGACGCAGCTGTTTGATCCCACAGGGAAGCTCGCAGGGTCAGCCAGAAGCAATTCATCACTTGCCGCGAATGCAACTTCGGAATTGGTCCAGAACATAAAAATTGAAAAACCAGCCCTTTGGTCAATTGATAATCCCAATCTTTACCATGCAAAAGTGTCAGTTATTAAAAATAGTAATGCTGTGGATATTCGAAATGCTTCATTTGGAATCCGCAGCATTAAAGTTGACGCACAAAACGGATTGATGATCAATGGCAAGAATCTCGACATGATAGGCGGCTGCTACCATCACGACAATGGACCTCTGGGGGCCGCATCTATCGACCGTGCCGAGGAACGGAAAATCGAGATATTGAAAAAGGCCGGATTTAATGCCATAAGAACTAGCCATAATCCACCATCCCCTGCATTGCTTGATGCCTGTGACCGGCTGGGTATGGTTGTGATTGATGAAATATTTGACATGTGGGAAAGAAGTAAAAAGAAACAGGACTACTCTTTATTTTTCAAGGAGTGGTGGAAAAAAGATATCCAATCGTGGATTGAACGTGACCGTAACCACCCGTCAGTTATTTTCTGGAGCATTGGTAATGAGATCAGGGAAGCATCTGATACAACAGGCCTGAGAATTGCAAAAAACCTTACGACCGAAGTACGTAAACTCGATCCGACCCGTCCGGTTACGGAAGCCATGGTGGGTTCAGGAAGACCCACCTGGAATGATATGGCCCCGCATATGGCCCTTCTTGATGTGGTTGGATATAATTATGCATGGGCCGTCTACGAGTCAGATCATATTAAGTACCCCAACCGGATAATTATGGGAACTGAAACCCATCCAAACAAAGCACTGGAGAACTGGACACTCGTTAAAAAACTCCCCTATGTCATTGGGTATTTTGTCTGGACAGCCACAGATAACCTTGGCGAAGCAGCAGTCGGTTTAGCCCAGATAAGAGACACTGGGACGGTAGCCAGAGTAACTCCGCCGGCAAATGCGGCCGGTCCACCAGCAAATGTTACCGGTCCACCGGCTGGAGGTGGCGGTGGTGGATTCTTCAGGGCAGATTCATGGCCGGTATATACCAATTACCAGGGTGATCTTGACCTTATTGGTACAAGGAAGGTCCCTTCCTATTATCAGTATGTGGTCTGGGGGAAAAGCAAAGTTGAAATATTTGTTCACCGTCCAATACCTCAAGGTAAGAGAGAAATGGTAAGTCCGTGGGGTTTCCCCGATGAGCTTAAAAGCTGGAACTGGAAGAGCCATGAGGGCGAAAAATTTCAGGTTCATGTTTATACCCGCAGTCAGCTTGTTAAGCTTGAGTTAAACGGTAAAATTGTTGGTGAGCAGAGTGTGGATCAGGAAAAATCCATAACAGCTACCTTCGAAGTTCCTTATGAACCTGGCACCCTTATTGCCCGTTGTTATGATAATGGCAAAGAAACAGCATCACAGATCCTGAAAACTACCGGAAAACCGGTCGCAATAAGGCTGGTTGCCGACAGGGCTGATATAAAGGCGGACAGGAATGATCTATCCTATGTTATGACTGAAATTATAGATGCCGCCGGCAACATTGTTCCGGATGCCGATAATATAATGGTAAACTTTGAAGTATCAGGTAGTGGGAAGGTTGCGGGAGTAGGGAACGGTAATCCAGCAGATATGTCGAGTTTTCAGCAACCTAGGAAGAAAGCCTACCAGGGAATATGTCTGGCAATTATAAGGCCGGAAACAACTCCTGGAAAGATAAACGTTAAGGCGACGGCTGAAGGATTGAAAGAAGCTTCACTAATAATAGCAACCAGATAGTTTATTAAAATAGTCGTCTCTGGGTTATGTCGATAATAACTTGAATTTTGCAGACAAAGTTTCCATGCAGGTATAATAGTTTTGAATATTGCCGGCAGCAGCAATAGATTTGTTCAAAGGCCAGTAAAAACTTAATAAATACCCCAATGGGAAGGTTTCTGAAAATCACAGTCCGCTATTTATGGCGCAACAAATCATACAGCATTCTGAATTTTCTGTGTCTTACATTTGGTCTTACCTGCTCAGTAATTGCCTTACTGTACATCGTCAATATAATAAGTTATGACAAATTTCAAAAAAACTATGACCGTTTATTTGAAGTCGAAGCCAACGTAACTTATTTTAATGGAGCCAGCTTTCTCAAAGAACCGCTCTCGGCATCTCTCAGCGAGGTTCTGGTAAAGAATGTACCGGAATTTGAATCCGTGACGCGGGTTGTTGATCGTAGTTATACATTTAATAATGGCGAAAAATCATTTAAAGAAAAAGGTATTTACGCTGACGAAAACTTTTTCACTCTTTTTACTTTTCCTCTTGCTTTTACTGCGTCATCAAATGTTTTGTCAGACATCAATTCAGTATTGATCTCGGAGCGAATGGCGAAGAATTTTTTTGCCACGACAGACTGTCTTGGTAAAATGCTGATCCTGAATGATGACAACAAAAAGGAGCCATTTAAGATTGCAGGAGTATTCAGGAATGTTCCTGCTCAGTCATTAATGCAATTTGATTTTATAATTCCATTCTCAAAATTTCTGGCCTCTAATAGCTGGGCATATGAAACCGGATCATCTGCAAACCAGATCTGGGTATTATTAAAGAATAATGTAAATCTCAGCAATATCAAAGCCAAGATCAGGGATTTAATAAAAAACCAGGAATCGACTTTAAACCAGGAACTATTTTTATTTCCTCTTAAAGAAAAGACTCTCTATTCCTATGCAGGTGGGAAAAGGGTCTGGAGCGAAATGCAAAGGGTGGTTATGGTTGGGAGCATCGCTTTCGCCATTCTCCTTATTGCATGTTTCAATTTTATTAACCTTGCTATAGCCCTTAATATAAGGAGGTATCGCGAGACGGGAATAAAAAAAGTTGCAGGTGCAAAAAAATCGACCATAGTAGTACAGTTTCTGGGTGAAACATTTATTCTGATCCTGATAAGCCTGTTTTGTGCTACTGTTTTTGCCAGATTGGCTATAAATGGCTTCAATACTATGTTTGATGCAAATATACATTTAGGCTTTACGGATTTAAGAGTAATTGTTTCTATTGCCATCATTGCTCTCTTTACAGGATTGGTTTCCGGATTGCTTCCTTCACTTTACTTGGCTTCATTTGATCCGGTTACAATTCTTAAAGCAAAGATTTTAACCAGTCATAGTTACAGTTTCTTCAGGCAGAGCCTCATAGTTTTTCAGTTCGTTATACCCATTGTTTTGATTATAAGTATGATGATAATAAAAGTTCAGGACAGGTTTATGCAGGATTTCGATCTTGGTTTTGACAGGGATAAACTGATAATTCTTAATAATACTAAAAATCTTGAGGCTCATGAAGAAAGTTTAAAAGCGGATTTGCTTGTAATTCCTGGTATAGAAGCGGTAAGCTTAACAAATTGTATTCCGACACGTGGAACTCGCGTCTCAAATGAAGTAAACTGGGAAGGAAAAGATAATTCGGAAAAGTTACATTTCTGGTGTGTCAATACTGATTTTGACTATTATAAAACCGTGCAGATCAATATGATAGCAGGAAGGTACTTCGATAAATCATTTCTTGCAGATTCTGCATGCTATGTAATCAATGATATTGCAGCGAACGTCATGAAAATTAAAAATCCTGTCGGCCATTTACTTTCTCTTGAGGGGAAGAAAGGTACTATAATTGGTATATTCAGTGATTTCCACAGTGTTGATCTCAGAGGGCCGTTTACTCCAATGATCATCTCATTAAATAGAGACAACAGGAAAACTTTACTGATCAGGTTTTCATCAGGAAGTTTTTCTTCTTTAAAGGAAAAAATAGCCAGGATATATAAGCGCTATGAACCTGAAATCCCATATCAGCCTGTTCTTTTCAACGATCTTCCGGATTTTGCTGGATTAAGAATGACATCAAATCTGGTTGGTCTGGCTTTTGTTATTGCTCTCATTCTGGCTTGCCTCGGGTTATCCGGACTTGCATCATATACTGCAGAAAGGCGGACTAAAGAGATCGGGATCAGGAAGACTAATGGAGCAACTGTTTTTTCAATTATGCGTCTATTGTTAAAGAACTTTACGAAATGGCTAATTATCGCATTTATTTTTGCCTTGCCTGTCGCATTTATAACAGGTAAACTTTTCATTGCAAGATTTTATTTTCATACTTCAATGCCTTTATGGACATTATTTGCCGGATCATCAATCGTTTATATTGTTGCCATTCTGACCGTGAGCCTGCAAAGTATGAGAGCTGCGATGAAGAATCCCGTTGATGCATTGAAATACGAGTAAGGCTGGTCCATTGCCCTTCCCCGGACGATATTGTTTTGAAATATTAATGTACCTTTAGAAGGCAAAGGTTCTCTTAATTTATTGCCAGTTAATAACATTATTATGAAAAAGTTCTTATCAGTATTAATATTGTTTGTTCTGACAAAAATCTGTAATGCCCAGGAATTCAAGGCGGAATTTACTGTTGCGCTTGGGAATATAAATTTAAGTGATCCCTTCATTTTTGCAGATAACACAGATAAAACATATTACATGTATGGTTCAGGCGGAAATGGAACGGTTATGGCACGTGCCAGTAAAGATCTGAAGATGTGGACGGAGCGGTTTGTTGTGTATAAGTTCACTGCAGATCACTGGGCGGGACCGAAAGGCTCCAAGCTGGGCTGCCGAGGTGCATAAATATAAAGGGAAGTATTATCTCATTACCACTTCTGATAATGGTAAACCGATAGGTAAGAATGCACGTGGAGAGAACTATCCGCGCAGGGCTTCGCAGATCTATGTTGCAGACTCACCGAGGGGACCATTTAAGGACTTCACACAAAACCAGCAGCACACACCTCTGGACTGGCCATCTCTTGACGGTACGCTATGGATCGAAAGGGGTATTCCTTATCTCGTCTTCTGTCATGAATGGACCCAGACCCTGAATGGTACAGTTGAAGCCGTACGCCTGCCTAAGGACCTGGGTGTTCCAAAGGATAAGCCGTTTACTCTTTTTAAAGGTTCCGATGCACTCTTTATAACAGAAAAGGAACCTGATCCAAAGAAAACATATGTGACAGACGGTAACTTCCTTTTTAAGACAAAGACCGATAAACTCGGTATGATCTGGTCGAGCTGGAAGGGTAAGGATTATGTTCTGATGGCTGCATATTCGAAGTCAGGTAAATTAAAAGGTCCATGGATACAGGACAGGGAGTTGCTTTTTGAGTCCAACGGAGGTCACGGGATGATTTTCCGTACATTCGAAGGCAACCTGATGCTCAGTATGCATTATGTAGACCCTAAAGATGCAAGGCCAACACGTCAGCCCATGTTTGTTGAGGTCGATGATTCAGGTGACAGGCTGATTATCAAAAAAGGCGGGATTGAACTAAAATAATAGCATGACAAAAATTTTGGACCTCATTGGATCTGGCATTTTAGGAACATATCTTTTACTACAGATTTTTTTGGGTTCCAATTTCTTTTAATCGTCCGGAACACCAATACGTTAAAAAAAATCATCCTCATGCCAATTGGCCGGATTGTTGATGATATAATTTTTAATCCGGATATATTCCGGACTGTCCCTGATCACACGGTCCCAGAAACGTCCCTGCCATTGAAAATCCGATTTTGTTGTACGTGCAAATTTTGTTACCCCGATTTTGTAACCCCTGATTATGGATGCAACGTTTTTTGATTGTGGTCCGAATCGGTTTCGTAGAGACGCAAAATTTTGCGTCTCTACGTTATCCCCCATTCCAACGTTATCCCCCATTCCAACGTTATCCCCCATTCCAACGTTATCCCCCATTCCAACGTTATCCCCCATCCTGTTATTATCGATCCTGTCGCATTCCTGATGCGGTTTCATTATGGTTATTATTCCGTGCACATGGTTGGGCATTACCACGAAATCTGACAATTTTACAAAAGGGAAATGATTAGGGATTTCCTGCCAGCATTTTTGTGCAATATTTCCTAAACCTGATAAATGCATTATCCCTGATTCGACCCGACCGAAATAACAGATCCGGTTGTACGTGCATACCGTGATATAATATGATCCGTTCGATCCGTAATCCCACGTCTGCAACCGTGCAGACGATATCCGGTATATATTTTTAAATTTTTCGGTCATAGATCAGTATGATTCGCATGAAATACATTCTATGATGCCAGGCATTGGATTAAGAGTACAATTTTGATTATCTCTAACATACTATTGTTCAACTGATTGAAAGATTATTTCCATGAGATAATTATAATAAATAAATTCTTATTTTTGTAACCTTGCAGACTAAGAATTGATGACGTAAAGGTAATCAGGTTTTCCTTAAGACATATTTGGTCGTATTGAAATAAAAATATTCAAAATTGAAGAAAATGGCAATTGTTTCAGTAAGGCCGCAAGTAATATTATTAGTTGCGGTTATGTTCCTGTTTTCTGTAAAAGAATCCGGAGGGAAGATTAATCAGTCAAAAATTGATAAACCGGTAAACAAAGTCAGCAGGCATACCGCTGGTAATCCGTATCTTCCGCTATGGGAGCATTTGCCCGATGGCGAACCGAGAGTTTTTGAGGATCCGGATAAACCGGGGAAATACCGCATCTATATTATCGGATCGCACGATGTCAGATTTAAAAGTTATTGCGGACCGGATATAAGGGCATGGTCGGCACCTGTTGAGGACTTGTCAGACTGGCGTGATGAAGGATCCATTTTTACATACCCGATAGCAGGTCAATGGGATGTTATGTACGCTCCTGATCTCGTTGAGGTGAAAAGAAAAGACGGTACAAAAGAGTACTATCTGTACCCGCATAGTCGTGGCCGGAACAGGGAACCAATGGTGGCGAAAGGAAAGCGGCCTGACGGCCCCTTTACTCCGGTCAATATGAATGAGGATGGAACGGGTACTATTCCTGGAAGTATAATGGGATTTGATCCATCGGTATTTATTGATTATGTAACTGACCCTAAGGATCCTGATTTTGAGATAGGATTCAGAGCATACGGGTTCTGGGGATTCCAAAGATCGTCAGCAGGGCAGCTGGATCAGAAAACTATGTATTCGCTCAGGCCAGGAACCGAAGCTATCGGTTATTTTATTCCTGCCAGTTCCAGATATGGTGTTGTAAGGGATCCGCAGGGGACAACCTATCCTGCAGTCTATGAGGGTGAAGATCCTGGTTCATTCAATTTCTTTGAAGCTGCATCTATTCGTAAGATTGGGAATAAGTTTATTTGGGTTTACAGTGGCTATTCAGGTCCTGAATATGGACTGAGCAGTACCAACTCTGCGTTACGTTATGCATATGGCGACTCTCCGCTTGGTCCATGGAAAAGCGGCGGGGTTCTGGTTGATTCACGCGGACCCGTACTCAGCCAGGACGGCACTGCGCTGAAGACAGGCTATTCTGGTCACAACACTCACGGGAGCATCCAGCTTATCAACGGACAGTGGTATGTGTTCTATCACAGGGCTCCACGGGGATTTGGATTTGCACGTCAGCCGATGGTAGCTCCGGTTTCGATAAAGTGGGATGAAAAGCCTGTGTCAGAAGGAGGGAAAGTCGTTATCAGGGGATATGATCCATATTCAGAAGATAATATATGGACTGCAAAGGACAGTCAGGGTAAAGAATACACCGGAGCCGAAGTTACTTCTGAAGGCTTCAACATCTATGGCCTCGATCCCTATCAGTATTATTCCGCCGGATACGCATGCTTCCTTTCCAATCCCGGCAGCCAGCAGGATTCGTGGGATATATGGGATAATAACATGCCAATTACAAATGTGGAGAATGGTAACGTAATAGGATACAAGTACTTTGGTTTCGGAGGGCTTGAAAAAGACAAGAATGGTTTGAAGTCCTTCGCGGGAACCAGGCCAGGGAACAGAACAGCATTTAATCTATTTATTACACCAAAGACAAAAAATGCATTTAAGGTCAATCTCTGGCTGGACGGACCATGGGACAACAATACATGGAAAGGCAAAAAAATTGGTGAAATAAATGTACCCGCAAATTCTTCGCAGGAAACTTCAAAATTCACGGCAGACGTCTCATCGTTTGTTGACGGTTTAGACAAAAAACATGCGATTTTTCTTGTTGTTGAAGGTGCCGGACCTGGTGGTCTTTGCGATATAATCGGTCTTGGATTCAGCTCGGACAAAAAGAAAATCGTTCGTCAGGTTGCTCCTGCAGTAAGTATAAAGGTCAACGGAGAAGCAATAGATCTGCCGGCCACACCTGTCAGATCAACAAATGCCAATGGTATTGTCGGTTATGATCTTTATGAGACAACTTTCAAACTTCCGTCCAATATGACGGGTATACCGGTTGTGTCGGCGTCTGCAAGCAACCGGCAAGTAAAAGTGGCTGTTACACAGGCGGAATCGAAAACAGGAACGGCTGTTGTTCGATTTCAATATAATGGCGTGGTCAAAACCTTTAGAGTCTTGTTTGCTTCTCAATAAATATCTAAAAGTTTGTCCTTCAACCTTAAAACAAAAATCCCTTACCGAAAATTATTCGGGTGAGGCAGTATCTCTGACAGTAAGAACAGGGCCCGGGGTCCTGAAGCCATCCTGTATTAAAATGACCCTGTATTCAAAAGCGCCTGATAAAATATTCTCTTTTCCCTTGTCCACTTCAATCTCGAACTCACCCTTTGAGGTAACTGGATAAAAACCTGTTCCTCTCCAAAGTTCATTATTCTCTGCAGATCTGTTTACAGGACGATACTCAAATCCTATTTTATAAACTTTGCAGTCACCCAGCTCTTCTATCCGCGATTTAAAAATAACCGAATTCTCATTGCTGACTGCTTTTAAAGTTGTGAACCTGGCCGGAGTAAAAGCCGGTTCCACATTTTCGAGTTTCACGACTATGGGGTTAGGCCATTTGTTGTTGGTATACAAACGCTGTGCTCTGACAACATCAAACTCCAGTCCATTTGTTGTCTGGCGAAAATAGGCCATTCCGTCTTTTTGCGGCATATATTCAATAATATGTCCGGTTTGACCCAGGACACTTATTTTTGTACCTGCAGTTGCTTTTACGGTCTTCAAAAGAAATTTCTTTCTGTCGCCTCTTACCCAGTCTGGTTCATCTGTTATATAAACATACACGGTATTTTCGTTTTTGCTTTTCGAGAGCCAGAGATTGCCCTCATTTGAAATGATCCATGACCGCACATTTTGTATGGCTTCGTGATTTACAAAATTCCAGGCACCCAATTCCATTAACAAACCCATCTGACCTTCATTGATATTTCCCCATTGATCGGGACCCACATTGAGCAGATAGGAACCACCTTTTGCCCGAGTTTCTATCAGGATATTTATCAGTTCAGTTCCGGTTTTATAGTGGTCGTTTGTTGGTTTGTAGTTCCACTCGTTGCCCATTGTCATATTTGTTTCCCAATATGTAGTGCTCGACTCGCCGGGTACTACCTGCTCAGGCGTTGGAATAGCACCACGGGTAATCACAAGGTTTGGCTGTAAATCCCATACTTTTTGTTTTACTTCTTCCCTCAGTATTTCACTGTCGATAAAAAACAAATCAATCGGGCCATAATTTTTCATTAATTCAGTACATTGAGCAAGAACATAAGTTTTGTACTTATCCTGGATCGGTTTAGCTCTTTCCCAATGGCCGTCCTGTCTTCTGCCAATATCTTTGATTCCATTCTGAAAACAAAAAACAAAATCTTCCGGGGAATAATATATACCCACCATAAGCCCCCATTTCCTGCAAGCTTCAACGAATCCTTTCAGAATATCCTTTTTATAGGGAGTATTCATTATATTGAAGCTGGTTGTTTTTGTATTCCACAGACAAAATCCGGAATGATGTTTTGCTGTCAGGACAATGTATTTCATTCCGGCATTTTTAGCAAGGATAACTATCTTTTCAGGGTTCCAGTCCATCGGGTAGAATGTTTGTGGCAGGTCGTGGATATATTTGTTTATATAATCCTCGGAAGCCCCTACCAGTTGGTGGCTGATCACTCCTCCCAGCTGAACATCAACTCCCCAGTGGATAAACATCCCGAATCCGGCGTCTTTCATTTCTTCAATCCGTTCGGGTTTATTAAGATTAAGCCCAAGCTGAGGATAGATTTTAAAAGTCAAACAGACAATTATCAAAGTCAGGAATAATTTTTTCATTTTCAAATAAGTGTTTAGTTTGATTCAAAAATACAACAAATTGAAAAAGCTGTGTGTACCATTATGGACATTATTTGCCGGATCATCAATCGTTTATATTGTTGCCGTTCTGATTGTGAGCCTGCAAAGTATGAGAGCTGCGATGCGGAATCCGGTTGATGCTCTGAAATATGAGTAATGCAGTTTCATGGTCCGCTGAAGGGTTTTTTCTTTTTAGAGAGTAATATATGTCAGATTTAATAATTATACGTTCTTTTTATTTGTAAAATTGACTGACAAAATAATTGTATGCTATGATTTTTATAGCAGGAGGTACACTGGCTTTCTTTTTTGAGCTCCTACTGCTGGTGAAGAAGTCAAAATCTCTTTCCGATAAGATACTATCTTTCTGGATGTTTATTATTGGGCTGCATTTATTCTTGTACTATTTTCGAACTAAAGGTATTGATCTTCAATACCCGCATTTGCTTGGAATTGGTAACCCGCTTCCCCTTGTCCATGGCCCCATGTTATTCCTTTATACCGGTTCACTGACCAGTTATTTTACAAAATGGAAACCAAAATATTTGCTGCATTTTTTGCCTGTAATACTTTTCGTTATTTATTACTTTGACTTTTTTATTTCCACGGGAGCGGGGAAAATTGAATTTGTAAAAAATCTGATCAAAAATCCGGATATTGTGCAAAAGGCTTATTTCCCCCTGGTCCTGATTTCAGGGTTTTCCTATATTTTTCTTATCTTTTTATTATTAAGGAGACATCACCGGAATATTTTAAATAACCTCTCAAATTCCAATGAAAATAACAACCTGCACTGGCTCAGGAATTTGTTATTGGGGATGCTGGTAATCTGGCTGGTAGTATTTCTGGGCAATTTTGTACTTGAATCATCATTGAAAGACCCGGCTATTTATATTTCCGTTTCATTATTTGTGATGTTTATGGGATTCTTCGGGCTCCGGCAGGGAAACATATTTATGACTTTGCCGGAGGGATATCTTATTGAAGGACTGACAGAAGATAACCCACAACGTTACTCAAAATCAGGTCTTAAGGAAGAGCGGGCAGATGAAATAAAACAACAACTTAAAGAATTAATGGTCGAAAAAAGACTTTTTCTCGATGAGAATATCTCTATGCCCCAGCTGGCTGGCATGATAAACATTCATCCAAATTATCTTTCTCAGGTAATCAACGAGAGATTTCAAAAGAATTTCTACGATTTTGTTAATTCATATCGTGTTGAAGAATTTAAACGTATTGTTGCCATTGAAGAGAACAGGAATAAAACTTTTTTTGCTTTGGCATTGGATTGCGGGTTTAATTCAAAAGCCTCGTTCAATAACTCTTTTAAGAAAATAACCGGTACAACTCCCTCCGAATTCGTAAAATCTTTATAGGTCCCTCCCTTTTTATTTCTATCTATCTACCTGAAAACATTGCTATTAGCTGTATCACCTTATAAGGATATACATCTTTATTGTCTTGCCTTATAAGAATAGTCGTTGTGCAAAAAGTGCCGTTCTACATTTGCAGTAAACAATTAAAAATTTAATAATATGAAAAGTAAAAAATGGTTTATTGAAGTGGTTGCTTTTGGCTTGTTCTTATTTACGTCAACATCGTTTGGCCAAACCAATAATAGCAATGTGTACTGGCATATCGATCCTGGTGTTAAAACGTGTTCAATGGTTATTGATCCGTCATTAACACAGGATCAGTGGAAGAGATTTACCAGACAGGTGGGTGAAATCTCGTCCTTAAAATCAATGTCATCAGCGGAAACTCTTGGTAAAAAGCATTTTGCTATTACCATCGAAAGCTCATCAACTCCTGTTGACCAGCATGATCTGGCCTGGATAAATACCTTCACCCATCCTGACGAGGACTGTCCCTTAGGCGATAAGGTAAAGATCATTGATCTCAGGTCAAAGTTTGGTATCTCCGATAAAATAGACATCGGGGTTGTATGGACCACTGCGCCTGGCTCCAATTATGGCATGATTGGCGGAGATGTAAAATATGCATTCCTGGAAGAAACCAGAAAAAGGCCTGCTGCAGCTGTCAGAGTATCGTATATTGCCCTTACAGGAGTCCCTGACTTTAATCTTGGCATAGCAAGTGTTGATTTGCTGGCAAGCAAGAAAATTGCAGGGATATCTCCCTATTTAGGAGTCAGAGAAAACTTTATAACAGGTACTGAAACTACTCCCAAAGTCGATCTTAATAAAGAAAGTCTTTTATCCACTCAAGGATTTATTGGCGTGGCATATTCCATATGGAAGATAAACTTAGCGGCTGAATACAACATTTCTAATGTAAACACTTTTTCAGTTGCTATAGGGTTTCAGTCATTCAAACATAAATAGAGGGAATGAAGTTGCTTTGACCTCTGCTTTAAGGTAAAGATAGACAATGATCATCCCGACCAATTATAATTCATAGTTATAAATTCCTGAAAGCTTTACGATGAAACACATAAAAATAGATAAGAACAGAGTATTGATCCTTCTGATATATGCTGTAAGCGTCATAATCTTACTGTCCCTGTTATTAATTTCATTTAAAGATCTCATTAAATGATCCTATAGTGAAGATTCTGCAGGATTCTTAAAAGTTAAATTAATCTACTTATGAGAAGAAAGTTCATAAACCTGTTTTATCGCAAATAATAACCAATATAAAAATAGAAAAAATGAAAAAAATGAATTTTAAATTATTATTGACGGCTTCAACCATCTTTTCCGTAATCTTAATTACGGGTTGTGTAAAAGAAAGATACATTTATGAACCTGGAAATCTGGTTCCTGAAACGGTTGATCAGGATCCGAGTCTTCCATCCATTACTGTAAACGGAGCCATGCTTCATTCAGAGGCATTTGGAAATCCAGCCAGTACGATGATTGTCTGCATTCATGGCGGGCCTGGTGGTGATTACCGTTATCTTTTAAACTGCAAAGACCTTGCTGACCATGGTTACAGGGTAGTATTCTACGACCAAAGAGGTTCAGGGCTCTCGCAAAGGTTTCCCAGAAAGTTCTATATCGATTTGGAACGAGAAGTTATTGATTTGATGTATAATGACTTGAGTGGTGTGATTGCTCATTACAGAACAAGCCCGGATCAAAAAGTGTTTCTTTTAGGGCATTCATGGGGCGCCATGTTAGCAACAGCTTATGCAGGTAAGTATCCTGCTGCGATACAAGGACTGGCTGTTTGTGAGCCGGGTGGATTGAAATGGGATGATATGAAAGAATTTGTCAAAAAATCACGCTCATTTAACTTATGGGGTGAGATGCTTAATGATGTTACGTATTTAGACCAATTCATCACCGGAAAAGAAGACCAGCATGAAATACTGGATTATAAGGTGGCCATGATGGCAAGTAAAAATGAAATCACCGAAGGTAAAAGCAGTTCCCCTGGAAGCATCTGGAGGCGTGGAGCTGTGATTAATATGGCACTTTTTGAAGAGGGTGAGATTTATTCCCCGGATTTCTCAGAAGGTATCAGCAATTTCAATGTGCCAGTACTTTTCTTCTACAGCGAAAAAGACCAGGCATATCCTGATTCCTGGGCTCAAAAAATATCCGCTGCATATAACTCTGTAGATGTATTCAGAATAGCCGGAGTTGGACATGACGGTATTATTAAGAATAAAACTGCTTGGACGAATCAGACATTACCGAAAATGCTAACTTATTTTAATTCACTTTAAACTTTTAAAATAATATTAAAAAACAATGAAAAATTATATTTATATCTTAGTAATACTGGCTGCAACAGCAACTATTGGCTCAGTGAATGCTCAAACTATCAACTGGGCAAATATGAGAGAAGTAAACAGACATATTATAAATGCCAATCTGGGTTTGGAAGATGGTGTTATATATGGATTAGGATATGGCTATCATTTCAAAACGAGGTTATTCCCTGTCGTAGCAAATATTGAATACTCCTTTCCATCAGGTAATAAGATTTTTGATGATTTTAAAACTAAAACCGGAGTGCAGATCAGTTTAATTGAGTTTCATAATTTTCAATTCAGTGCCAAAATAAACGGTGTTTTCCGCAGGTATGAGAACGACCTGGTCCAACTGATTAACTTTGGGAGTGACATGTCGGGCATTATTGGATACTATCGCCGCAAATGGTTTATTGCAGGTGAAATTGGTTTTGATAAAGCGATTGTGACACATTTCAAGCATTCATTAGTATACAAAGAACAATTTCCGGGTGTCGTGGATGGCTGGTACGAACCTGCAACGGGTGGCAACTTTTATTACGGTCTGCAAACAGGGGTTTCTATTAAACAACATGACATTTACCTGAAAGCCGGCAAAATTATTACTCAGGATTTCAAAACTAAGCCTATGGTTCCATTTTATGCACAACTGGGGTATAATTTTAAATTTAATTAGTTTCGGTAATGAAAGAAATTATGGCCATCAATCCGGCCATCAAAATATTAGGTTATCCCTGGTCGGCTCCAAAATGGATGAAAACAAACAATGAAGTAAAAAATGGTTCTCTTAAAAAAGTGTGTTATGCGGTAGGTACTTATGTATGGTAAAGGCCTCACTTCCGCTAGCCTGCCACGCAATCAATCAGCTAGGGTTTTTTATCATATTTTGTTATAATAACAAATTTCCCGCTTTCCTTTCCGGGGATAACCTTCATTTCCATCTGGCCCAGAACTTCTGTTCCTGTACCGAGTTTGGAAAGAGTATCCGTTACTGTAGGCCTGGCGTCAGAACCAACCAATTGGGCGTTAGTCAACTCGCCTTTCCATAATACAGGTCCGAATGTATGTCTGAATGTATATTGGCCTGGAACAATATTTTCAAAAACATACTCATCCTTTCCTTCTTTAATCATTTTTCGTTCAAGCATTTTCCCATCTTTGAGTAGTTCTATCTCTGCACCCCTACCCATAGTCTGTTCCGTTCTTTCCCTGTAATAATCTGTTCCACTGTCAAATGCCTCAACTTTAAAGTAATATTCCGGATCCTTATTGAGACTGTGAATGGTTAAGGTATGAGTATCATAAACCATATAGCTGTTGTAAAGTTTGTTGGGTTCAATACCGTAACGAACAACATAACCTTCAGCTCCTTTAACAGGCTGCCATAATAAAGTGGCGTCACGACGATCTTGCGGGTCACGGACAACCGTCACATTATCAGCTTTTGTGATTTTTGCTGCGTTGGCGTTACCGAAGATCCGCAAATCCTTGACAGCAAATTTTCCGCTATCAGGGGTGAATACATTTGTCAGTTTAATGTACCTGGCTTTTACAGGTTTAGAGAGCTCAGTGTAATCATGCCGGTTATCCACAGCATTATTACTTTTGTCAATTAGCATTGACCAGCTCTTATTATCGCTTGAAATATTGACAGTATAGGACTGATAACGAGAAAGCGCAGGAGCAGGTGCAAAGCCTCTTCCACCTTGTACTTTAGCATCATGTTGGTCAAAGTTGACCTGTAAAGCATATATATCACAATCCTTTCCAAGATCTACCGTCATAAATTCTCCCGGACTACCTGTCGTTGCACACCAGTGTGTCAGAAAATTTTCATCGACAGCATTTGAAGCTCCAAAACCTTCAAGAAAAGAAGATACTTCTACATATTTCTTGTTGGATAAGAGCATCCAGCCTGTAAAGTTATTATTAACCGCATTTTCTTTAATTCCCGGATAATATTGAGGATAATCACCAAAGGCGGTATTGGAATGCATTACACCCTCAGCGTCAACAGCAGTGGGGAATAAAGCTAATTCGCCACCACCTCTTCCTCCATAGAACGCAGGGATCATACAAATTGTCCATAAATTTCCGTTTTTATCATGGAAAGTGCATCCATGGCCTGCTCCGGGAGCAAATCCGGTTGTTTTGAATGTAAGAGGATTATGTTCTGAGTATTTAAATGGGCCAAGAGGATTATCAGCAACATAGACCCCGTGTGAGTAGGACAAAAATTCAAGGCCAATTGCGGCATATTGCAAATAGTATTTCCCATTGTGTTTTATCATCCATGGTCCCTCTATCCAGGGTGATTCTTCAGGGAAATATGGTCTGTGAGTGAAATAGGGGAATATCACATCTTCTTTCCTTCTACGCTCAAAACCATGTTTTGCATAGTCACCAAAGAAACAGATAACTGACTTTCCTTTTTCCTTGAAGCCGTTTTTCGGATCCAGTTCTACGGCCTGGATGGGTAGAATCTGTGACCAACCCCAGTACATATAAAACCGGCCATCGTCATCTATAAACATATCGGCATCACCGTATCTATCACTATCCAAAGTACCAACCTTTGTCCATACTCCCTTCTTAGGATCCGTACTTTTGAACACATCCTTTGCGTTCATTGAACATGCATATAAGGTCTCTCCATCAGTTGCAACCGATGGACAGCTTCTTGGAAAATCAGGAACATCCACATAATTCCAATCCCTCAAATTGCTGGAATACCAATACCCTCTTCCACCGGTTATAAAAAGATAATAATCATTTTTGTAAAGAACTACAACAGGTTCTCCGGCCCTTCTGGCTCTTTCCGATCCTACACTCAGGTTAAGAGGATTGCAAAATGTCATCGGCTTATCCGATATCTGAACAGTGAAAGTTTTCTGTTTGTCTTCAATCCTTGAATATGCAGCACAACTGATCAGGGTGACTATTACTGCAAGAATTACTGTTTTTAATTTCATTTTGTACAAGATTTACTTTGGTTAATTAGTATGATATAGAGTTGATCTGGTTTCTGAGCAGAATTATTTCATGAAACAATAATATTTACACTTATGGAAAAGAATGCCTTTTCGTCTTAGTAGTATTTAGAAATAAAGTTATTTTAATATTTAATAGTAAAGTAAGGTCAACTAGAAATAATTTCATAATTGTTGAAAATAATATAAATTACGAAATATTAAGTGCAATGATATAAAGTCTCTTATCAGATGTTCAAAGAATTTATTTTCAAGTAAAAACTTATATTATGATTAATAAAGTTTGTATAAGGCTTCTTCTGTCAATTTTTTGTGTTTTTTCAATTATGGGATTATCCTGTGTCAGAAATGGGGGTAATGAAAAAAAACTGCATACCTGGGAGATGTTTGAGATAACACTTTTGGCAGAGAAAGAATACAGTAACTATTACACCGATGTAACCTGTTGGGTAGAGTTAGAAGGACCCGATTTTTCGAAGCGTGTTTACG
Organism: uncultured Bacteroidales bacterium; assembly: GCA_963813405.1. GTDB lineage: Bacteria > Bacteroidota > Bacteroidia > Bacteroidales > VadinHA17 > LD21. The sequence continues at coordinate 152,536 of CAWEYU010000004.1, read as the reverse complement.
GCTTCTGGGATGGCAGCAATACTTACAAGGTAAGAGTTGTTGCAACAAAACCCGGCAAATGGCACTGGCATAGTTCTTCGAATCAGCCTGATGATAACGGACTTAATAATAAACAGGGTGTGTTTGACGCTATCGGATGGTCGAAAATTGAGATTACAAAGAATCCAAACCTTCACGGTTTTATCAGACCTTCAAAAAATGGCCATTCCCTTCAGTATGCCGATGGGACTCCGTTCTTTCTGATCGGAGACACCTGGCTCGCAGGCACGACATGGCGATTACCTTTTAGAAATTCTGTCTCACAAGATAATTATGAACCAGGTCCCGGAATTGGCTTTGAAGATGCTGTTTCATACAGAAAAAGACAGGGATTTAATTCTGTAAGTATGATTGCCTGTTTCCCAAACTGGGAAGCGGACGAAAATGCAAATACCTATGCTGACTCAAACGGAATATATTTAAGGAATGCCTGGGAAAAATTCGGCTATCCTGTCAAAGGCGGACAGTTGACTTCCAAGGATATGCGCGATGAAAGTGGGAACAAACCTTTCGAGATGTCTCAAATTCACAAAGGATCGGCAGATTTTGACAGAATAATCCCGGGATATTTTCAAAGTCTCGACAGAAAGATGAAATATCTCTCCGAACAGGGATTTGTTCCATTGCTTGAGAGCGTAAGACGGGATAACTGCCCTGCCTGGAAAGCATACTTTGATTTTAATGAATCATACTCGAGATATATACAATATCTGATTTCGAGATATGGAGCATATAATATTCTTTTTAGCGGTATTCATCTCGACTGGATTCCAAAAGATTACAGTCTTACGGCTGATGAATTCAATGAAGCCCTGACATATCACTTAAAAAAGTACGGACCATTGCCTTTTGGACAGCCTCATACAACTCTGATAAACAACTCAACCTACACACAATTCGGTCATGGTCAGGATTGTCCCTGGCTTACAATGCACAGTGTGGGTAATAATCCTCGTGATCATCGTATTTCTGCCATGCTTGATACTCTGTTTAAGCTTACACCCGCTTACCCTGACATTAATTTTGAACCTTATTATACCGGATGGGATCATTCTCTTAACAAACCGCATGGAGAGCGTCCGGCAGTTAATTCTGCCCGCGACAATTACTTCTCAAGGGCAATGATGTATGGATCTGTCCTTTCAGGTGGATTATCAGGACACGTTCATGGAACGGCAGCTTATGATATAACGGCTACCGGTGAACCGGCAGGCTTCCGGCCACATATTTGGGATGCCTTAAAATATGAATCAGCTAACTATATGATACATTTAAGGGAATTTATTTTATCCGAAGGTGAAGAATACCAGGCTCTTGAGCCAGCACAGGAGGACCTTCTGCCAAGGAAAGCAGCCGGCAGTTTTGACGATGGGCTGGACGGATGGTCATATATGATGAGGAATCGCGAGAAAGACTTTGCATTACTGTATTTTGAAAACGGTTCGGCTAAACCAACTATTAAAGGATTCACTTCAAATTGTTCATATTCTTTAATATGGTATGATCCTGTAAAAGGGGAGTGGAAGAAACCGCTGAATGTCAGGGCTGATGATCAGGGATCATTGACTATTGGCTCTTTTCCTGACTTTCAAAATCCTTCTGTCACTGATTGGGCTTTAAAGATAAAAAAACGTTAACTGATGGTGAAAGGGGAAAGTATAAAAGATATTAAGTCCAGTGAAGACAGATTAAAACTATTGGCATATAATCTGCGATAAATTTTATTATATTGCCTGTAATATAATTAATTCAATTACTTCGAATAAAAAACCTCTGATATTTTATGAAAAATTTATCTTTCTTTATTTTGATATGCCTGTCATTGGTATTGGTCTCATGCAGTGATTCAAATCCTGTATTAACAATTGAAGGCGGCAAGGTAAAAGGTGTGCAGACACCGACTAAAGGGATTATTGTATATAAAGGTATTCCCTTTGCGGCACCTCCGGTTGGAGAACTACGCTGGAAAGAGCCTCAGCCTGTCGTGCCCTGGGAAGGGGTGAAGGTAGCAGACAAGTATGGTGATGCTGCTTCACAAACAACCTGGGATCCGCAGAGTTTCTACGGCAGGGAATGGCGGGCAAGCGGAAGCGTTCCGTTCACGGAGGATTGTCTCTATCTGAATGTATGGACACCGGCAGCAGGCAAAACTGATAAAAAGCTTCCTGTAGCTATGTGGATACATGGTGGCGGCTATCGTGAAGGCTTTGCCTATGAGCCGGAAATGGACGGGGGAGAGGTATGGGCTTCACGAGGTGTAATATTGGTCCAGGTAACTTACCGCCTGGGCTCTATGGGATTCTTCTCACATCCGCTTTTATCGGTTGAAAGTCCTCATGGTGTCTCTGGTAATTATGGCTTATTTGACCAGATTGCAGCAATGAAATGGATTCATAATAATATTGTGCAGTTTGGCGGTGACCCTGGCAACATAACCATCTTCGGACAGAGCGCCGGTGCCGGAAGCGTACAATCATTATGCGCTTCCCCTTTGTCGAAGAGCATGATCAGTCATGCCATAAGTATGAGCGGAGGCGGGCTAAGTAACCTGAGACCTGGCACATTGCTCGATACTGCCCAATTGGCCAACAAGGTTATGATGGATTATTTCGGGAAGACAACATTGGATGAAATTCGCGCCCTTTCGTTCGAGGAGCTTCGGAAAATGTCGGCTCAGTACACTGATACCACTAAAAAACGAGTTATGTGGGGTCCGGTTATTGATAACTATCTCTTAACCGGCACTTTTGCTACTGTAGCCCTTGCTAACCAAATTGCCGATATACCATATATGTTTGGCCTCACCGCAAATGATATGAATGATGCAACTAAAGCAGTGTCAGATTTCTGCGCTCTGCGTGCGGAGAAAAGCAGCAAACCTGCTTATGCCTATCTTTTCTCACGACAACTGCCGGGCGATGAAAATGGTGCATGGCATTCCTCTGACTTATGGTATGTGTTTAACGCCTTCAGGCATAGCTGGAGACCCTTTACGGCAGGCGACAAGGAGTTAAGCCAGAAGATGGTCGACTTCTATACTAATTTTGCAAAGGCAGGTGATCCAAACGGAAAGAAAAAAGTGCTCTGGACCCCATACTCAAAAGAACACCCTGAATTCATGATATTTGATGTGGTTGGAGACAAAGCTGCCTGCACAATGTCTGCCACTCCCGAATTTAAGGGCCCATCCCCCAGGAAGTAAAAGGAGCCGATTCTGAAAAAATAATAAAATAATCTTCAATGCATCCACTTGTGCATTGAAAATGGAAGGATTATTTCATGATCCGTCTTGGTTTACAGCCCATAGAAAAATCCCTTCCACGATCTCCCCGGGTCAATATGATTTTTTTTTCATCTCCGAATTATAGCTGTAACTTGCAAAAAAAATCAATGAGATGCCAAACAAAATTCTATCTGGATTTAAGGCATTTAAAATGGTTTTACTGAATGTTTGTATAGCACTTTCCGCTTTGGTTCACACCAATACCACATTTGCACAGAACGCATTAAATTTATCTGCTCGTGAAGATATCACACCACTCATTAGCAACCTGTCATATATTTACCCCTTTCTGTTCAACCGCCAAAAACCTGTTGTATATCTCGACGGGAAAAGGCTGGAAAGTTCAAGCAGCGACCAGGTATATATTAATACGCGAAGAAATGACAGTTTATCAGTCCATTATATAAGAATGGATTATCTTTTAAAAGTTCTTGAGATGCAAGGAATTTGCAGGGAAAAATCCCTGCTTGCCGGAGTTACTGTACCGACCCTGATTATGCATGGGGGAGAAGATAAAATAAGTTCTATAAAGGGATCCAGATTTTTGAACAGAAACCTGCTAAACTCCAGAACCGAATTGATCATCTATCCGAACAGCAAACATTCAATTTTCTGGGATACTGATTCAATAAGAGCTGTCAGAGATATGATTAATTGGATATCAAAGAATTAAATTAATAAATTACTTATGAAACAGTTTTGGTTAATCCTATTCTTGATTCAGTTTGCCAGCCTGAATTTGGTTGGTCAAACAACTAAAGAAAAATTCAGTCCTGAACGAAAAAAATCAAACTCACTGATGGAACAAAAAATCCTTCAGTTGGAAAAAGAGTATTTCAATGCCAAACTCGAAAACAATGTGAAATTCATGGAGGAGTTCCTAGCTGATAATTTTATTAGTACAAACCAGTTTGGCCATGTTCGTAACAAAGCCCAATCGATCGCATTTTACAGAGGATTTAAACCGAGGTCATTTACCCTGGATAACCTGAAAGTAATACTTGAAAATGATACAACTGCTAAAGCAGAGGGTTATCAGACTGAGAATGGCGAAAAGTTCAGCTTCTCACACACTCTAATAAAACACGGCGGAACCTGGCGTTTTCTTTCTGCTGTACAGAAATTTCCCGAATTTCAGAACTTACAGGGCAACGGGAACTATAAAATCACCGGGTATTTACGTGGTGCAGAAGGAGTTGCAATCAGCCTCATGAAGATTGTCGGCTCCCAGCCTGTAAGTATAAATGCTGCTATCGTTAAAAATGGAATTTTCACCATGGAAGGGAAAGCAATTGAGTACCCTGAAATGACATTTCTCGTAACTCCCGGCAAAAGTGAAAAGACAGCCTTCTTCCTTGAAAATTCGGAAATCAGCTTATCGGGACATATTGATTCACTTGCAAAAGTAAATGTTACCGGTTCAAAAACACAGGATGAATATCTGACTTTTCTGGCAAAGTTAAGTCCACTTAGAGAAAAATATGAAGTCGGGATAAAAGACTATCAGTCAGCAAGAAATGATAATGATACTGCCAGATTATCAAAGTACGCAAAAGAATTGTCGGAAATTTCAGGGAAATTACTGGTAGTCCAGAAAGATTATATTGAAAATAATCCAGGTTCATTTGTTGTTCCGAACATATTTTACAATATAGCTGGAGCTTTAAGCACACAAGAAACAGATGGCATTCTGAAATCATTGAATTCAGAAGTGTCGAAAACATGGGAAGTATTGACCATAAAAGAGAGAAATACGGCTTTAAAAGCAGTCGATATTGGGAAAAAAGCGCCAGATTTCACCCTGAACGATATGAATGGGAATCCAGTTTCACTGTCATCTAAAACAGGATCTAAACTTTTGCTTCTCGATTTCTGGGCGGGCTGGTGTGCCCCATGTCGTAAGGAAAACCCCAATTTGGTGAAGATTTACCAAAGGTTTAAAGAACAGGGTTTTGAGATATTGGGAGTTTCCCTTGACAGAACCAGGGATGAGTGGTCAAAGGCAGTTGCAGCTGATTCTCTTACCTGGACACAGGTTTCAGATCTTCAGTACTGGAACAATAAAGCTGCTAAATTATATTCAGTCACTTCTATTCCGGCAAATTTCCTCCTTGACCGGGATGGAATAATAATTGCCAAAAACCTGCGGGGTGAAGAACTCGAGAACGTAATAATGAAACATCTCGGCGGGTCGGATTCAAGGAAAATGTGAATAACTCAGTTGTTTGCCGAGGGTGAGTTCAAAACCCCGGCGCTTTCGCACCAGGGCTTTTTCCATGTAGACAAGAGGTTTGAAATATCTAACCTTTTCAAGGATATAACCAAATTAATTAAACTGTCAGATACTCTGAATGATAATTTCTGATAAGGCAGAATAGTTATTTTGCATTTTGTCATGCATTGACCTAACTTTGATAGTATAGCAATTAAAAACAGGAACAGCCATGAACACTGATGTTTTTATAAGTTATTCAAACAAAGATAAAATCACTGCCGATGCCGTATGCTCAATAATGGAACAAAATGGTATCCGCTGCTGGATTGCACCAAGAGATATTACTCCAGGTCTCCCGTTTGCAGAGGCAATTATCGACGGAATAAAAGGCTCCAGGGTTTTTGTCCTTATCTATTCTTCCAACTCGAATAATTCCTCACAGGTAATAAAGGAGGTAGACAGAGCCGTACAGTACAAACTCGCTATAATTCCTCTTCGTCTCGAGGATGTGCCGATGACAAAGCAACTTGAGTATTATGTGAGCAATGTACACTGGATGGATGCTCTTACTCCCCCTCTCGAGGGCCACATCGAGAAACTGTGCAGGGTTGTGAAGATTCTGCTGACTATGGACAATTTGGGGAATGAAAATATCAGTAGTGCTTTTGAAACAGGACAGAGGATTGAATCTGAAAGGGAAATAAAGAAGAGGGGGAGAGTCTTAATAAATTTCATCATTGCAACCGCCGTTATTATTCTGGCAGCGACCGGATACTGGATTTATAATTCAGTTAAGAAACAATCAAAAGTCAGGTGGGCGAGAGAAGTAGCAATACCTGAGATTATAAAAATGACAAAGGAAAATGATGTCTGGCGAAATCTGGGTCCTCCCTACAGGCTTGCAGTCGAGGCGGAAAAAATACTTGGGGAGGACACAACACTGAAGGTGCTCTTTAGGAAATGTGCAAGGTATATCGATATTATTACGGATCCACCGGGAGCAAAAGTTTATATAAAGGAATATACCAGGCCCGACACAGTATGGATATTCCTTGGTGTAACCCCTCTTGACAGCTTCAGGGTACCGATTGGAATTTTCCGCTGGAAATTTGAAAAAGAAGGATATGATACCCTTTTTGCAGTTGCTTCAACATGGAATATTGGAGGTGATCCTGATCTAATTTCCGGGGGTAATGTCTACCGCAAACTGGACATAAGAGACAGTCTGCCCGAAGGAATGGTCAGAGTGCTTTCAACTGAAACGGAATCAGGTAAACTAAATGATTTTTTTATTGGTAAATACGAGGTAACAAACAGGGAGTTTAAGCAATTCCTTGATGCCGGCGGGTATGGAGAAAGAAAATTCTGGAAGTATGAATTCAAAAAAGACGATAAGGTTATTCCCTGGGAAGAAGCTAAGAAGATCATGGTTGACCAGACAGGACGTCCCGGTCCGGCTACCTGGACCGGAAGTGACTATCCCAGCGGACAGGGAGATTTTCCCGCATCAGGTGTTAGCTGGTATGAAGCAGCCGCATATGCCGATTGGAAAGGGATGACGCTCCCGACTTCGCTTCACTGGAACGTAGCACGTGGAGGTCTAACGCCTGTTATACTGGCGCCACAATTGGGAGGCTTTGGGATCTTTGCGCCATATACAAATTTCAGAGGAAAAGGAACTGTTGCCGTGGGATCGCTCGATGGGATCACTGCCTTTGGTTCATATGATATGCCAGGAAACGTAAGGGAATGGTGCTATAACGAAACAAAAAACGGAAGAGTAATCAGGGGAGGAAGCTCTGAAGACAATACATATGAGTTCGAGTACGAACGTCAGGCTCCCTCATTCGACCGGTCACCAAGGAACGGTTTCAGACTTGCTTACTATCCTGATACAACAGGCCAACCAGGAAGTATCTTTGGTCTTAGTACTCCATATTTCGGGATTGACTTTAAACTTGAGAAACCCGTCTCTGATGAGGTGTTCAGGATCTATAAGGAGCAGTTTGCATATGACAAAGTAGAACTCAATCCTGTTATTGAAAAAAGAGAAATAAATCCTGATGGCTGGATTCACGAGCTGATATCACTCGATGCAGCTTACGGGAAAGAAAGAATGTTTGCCCATCTCTTTCTTCCCAATGGTATGCAACCTCCTTTCCAGACTGTGATATATTTCCCCGGAAGCGCTTCAACATGGTTGCCGTCAAGTGAAGGGATTGAAAACTATTATGAATTCACGATGTTCCTTTCCTTCCTTGTAAGGAACGGACGTGCAGTTATGTATCCTGTCTATAAGGGGACCTTCGAGAGGGGTACTCCTGAATCAATGGCACTTCTTAATGTCCCGGCACAATCTCTGAGTTATGCTTTTACAGAAATTACGATTCAGGAGGTAAAAGATTTCAGCAGGAGCATCGATTACCTTCAAAGCAGGGCAGATATTGACGGTCAGAAACTGGCATTTATGGGAATGAGTTGGGGTGGGAATATGGGAGCAATCATCCCTGCGGTGGAGGATAGAATAGTGGGGAGTGTTCTTATTGCCGGAGGTTTGTTCGGACTTGGACGCCCTGAAGTATATGATTGTAATTACGTAGGGAGAGTAAGGATTCCGACACTTATGCTTAACGGGAAATATGATGCAATACTGCCTCCAGAGTTATCTCAGCGTCCTATGTTTGAGCTCCTTGGAACGCCGGCTGAACATAAGAAATATCTTCTTTATGAAACAGATCATATACCTCCCCGAATTGAATTTATTAAGGAAACACTGGCCTGGCTGGATAAGTATCTGGGGCCTGTTAAATAGATAAGATATCTTTTTCCATAGTTGAAGTATTAAAAGAATACTTTCTTGCTCACAATCCGTTTTGAATAACAGCTCAAAGAAAAAGCCTTGCAGCGCTGGATATCAATATCATTAGTCACCCTTCCCTTATTGTTTAAGGGAAGGGTTGGGGATGGGTTAAGAAGAGAGCGGAGGGAGATGAAATATCTAACCTCAAACTAGTTGATGACATTATTAATATTCTTGAATTCCTTGATGTATAATTATCTTGAATAATGTCAAATTTACAGTTTGATACTAAAAACATCAAAATCTAATCTGAAAAAACCTGTGAGTATGATATAAATCCATGCAGGTCTGTGAGTAGTTTTGTATATTAGTTTTTAACGGTCCATTCTGCAAAGTCATTTCCATCAGAAGTAATTATTTCAACATGATTTTTACCTGGACTTAGCTTAATATTTTGCCAGATCACGGTAGCGAATCTATCTGTTTCCATTTTCCCAACTAACTTTCCATTTATTAATAGTTTAGCAGAAGGAGCTGTTGTAAATGCTACAATATCTGTTACATTCTCTTTGCGTTCTGTATAATTTTTCGAACAGAGATGGGTTGTTTTTTCACTTTTATTCCAGTTCGCCTTGTATAAATAGAAAGCATCTTTTCTGAATTTGCGATCATAAGTTACCAAACCTTTATCATTCAAGTGAGGTAAGCCACCCGCATTTTGAGAGTTTGATCCGAAATCGAACATGTTCCAGACAAAAGATCCCCAGATATAATCTCTTTCGTTGATCATTTTCAAAGTACTAATATGAATGGCAGTCTGTTTCTCTTCCGGATGCCATGGTCCCCTGGAAGATGGTCTTGGATCATTTTCTGGTACAAATTGATCTACATGTTGATTCGTGTTGGCGCCCCCGCCATATTCGCTCAAACCGATTTTTGCATTCGGATTCTTCATATGCCAATTATCAAAATAAGTAGCGAAATCTTCCACTTTGTTATAATACCAGCCAAAGTATTTGTTCATAGCAATGGCATCAGTAATGAAGTTGAAACTTCCTTCCTGGTAAGTTGCCGCTACAGTCGTCCTGTATGGATCTAGTCTATGTGCCAATTCATTCAGTTGAGCCACGATTGAATCAAAGTCGCCTGTGATCTCATTAAATATTCCCCAAAAGCAAATTGACGGGTGGTTATAGTTCTGTAATATCAGTTCACTAAGCTGAAGTTTCAGATTGTCTTCAAAATCTTTTGACTTAATATAGCCACCAACGAATGGTATTTCTTCCCATACAATAAATCCTCTCTTGTCTGCTTCCCGGAACATAAACTGAGCCTGGGGGTAATGAGCCAGACGTAAAGCATTTGCTCCCATCTCCCTAAAAAAACTAAAATCTGCAAAGTGGTTCTTCTCAGTCAGAGCTGAAGCTATGCTGTCCCAATCCTGGTGACGGCAGACTCCTCTCAGTTTTAAATGCTCCCCGTTAAGGAAGAATCCTTTATTCGAGTCAACATAGTAATAACGTATACCGATATTTTCTTCTACTCGGTCAATCTCTCTCCCTTTTCTCTTCAATACTGTTTCTGTTTTATAAAGGTAAGGGTCTTTTATTCCATTCCATAAATGAGGGTTGTCAATACTTATATTGCAAATCACCTTATTATTATTTATGTAGGGAATAGTCTGTGTAGATACAACATTATTCTCCTTTCCCAAGACTGAAAACACTACTTCGCAGTCTTTAAAGTCTGATTTGGTTGACAGGAATATTTCAGCCCTTAATTCTGCTCTTTTTTCTGAAGCGAGCAGTTGACTGACAAATACGCCGGAGGACCCGAAGTATTCCGGGGAGATGCAGGCATCATCATCGGTGATTATGAGCCAAACATCTCGATAAAGGCCCCCATACATATTAAAATCACCCCCCTGGGGCGCGAGGTCAAATCTCTGCGAATTATCGCAGATTACACTAAGACTGTTAGTTCCACCGTAGTTCACATAGGCAGTTATCTCATATGTGAAAGCAGTATAAGCACCCTTGTGTTCACCAAGATGGTTTGAATTGATAAATACGTTAGCAACACTTCCTGCTCCTTCAAACCTTACAAATATGCGTTTGCCTTTATAATCCACAGGTATTTCAAGATTTTTACTATACGTACCATATCCTCTGCGATAACCCCCGTCTGACATAAAATCGGCACTGTTCCATGTATGCGGCAGGTTCACAATCATGGACCCATTCCGGGAGCCACCCCAACCTAGTCCTCTCGGAGTCTGAATCCCATTTGAAAAATTCCATTTTTCGTTAATAGATTTAACTTCCCTTGAGTAAGTATTTGAAGAAGAAAGTATTACACATACTAAAAAAACTGTCAGAATTAAAAGATACTTGGTTTTCATAGCTTTGTCTATATATAATTATATTCCTTATGTTTTCCAAATTAAGAGCAATATCCAGAAATGTGATTGAACAAGTTTATAAATTATAATTAATTTATTCACTTTAATATTCGAAGGTAAATCCCTGTCATTTATTAGTCGTTGAAATCTAGTTTATTTATTCCAATTTTCAAATTGAAATTATTAAGAAAATGAATCATCAGCAATGGGAATATTCAATTCGTACATCGGGGTAATACAAGGAATATTTTTAAAATCAAATCTTTAAAAAATCAAAAGATTACTTTTTTTAGCAATGGATGGATTATTTCATGATCCTCTTCAGAGGTGCTTAACAAAGAAAAGCCCTGCATCTGCCTGGATGTTATAATTTCAAGCACCCTTCCCTTATTGTTTAAGGGAAGGGTTGGGGTTGGGTTAAGAAAAGGGTGGAGGATTAAGCCTCACTTCGTTCGGCTTGATCCTCTCAGGAGTGCTTAACAAAGAAAAAGCCCTGCATCTTCCTGGATGGTTGCCGGCATGAAGGGAGGAAAGCAGAAAATCTTTGAGCAACTAGCCTTCCAATTTTCTCACCATGTTGTGAATTCCGATTTAAGTATTGAACATATAGCTTAAAAAAAAGGTTTAACTTTGATCAAGATATTGAAAACCAAGAGTTAGAACTATTAACAGTTTAATAATAATCTAGACCTTCTAAAACCTAGATCCTAACGAGTATGAAAAGAATTTTACCATCTTCAGCTCTAATAAGGACGCGATATATTACTTCAATTTTGCTTCTCCTGTTTTTTACAGTATTTTGTACTATAGCCCAGGAGCAAAAGGCTACTATCACGACGGACAAAGATGACTACTGGCCGGATGAATGGGTGATTATTACCGGAACAGGCTGGCAAAACGATGACAGTGTGCGACTTACCCTGACACATCTCGATCCCTTACCAGATCCATACCACCCTCATCCTCCATGGTTCGTTAACCCCGATGCTAATGGGATAATTTATTATAAATGGTTTGTATCTGACCAGGAGTTAGGGACTTCCTTTGAACTTCGAGCAGTGGGTTTTGCAAAGGGCATCCCTACCAGCGATTATGCAGTGACTTATTTTATGGATGCATCAATAACAAATGTAACAGTAAATGGCTCTTCTTTTTGTGATGGTCAACCTGTAACTGTGAGTTATACATCTGGAGCGAAATTTGACAATAATAATTTTTTTACAGCACAACTTAGTGATACCTCAGGTAGTTTTTCTTCTCCTGTTATTATAGGTACCTTAAATTCCAAACAATCAGGTGCTATCAATGCAATCATTCCTTCTGGTACAACAAATGGTCAGCATTATAGAATTAGAGTTGTATCGAGTAAACCGGTAATTACAAGTAATCCTAATGCAACCGATCTTACAATAAATGTTTCACCAACGGCTCCTGCTTTTGTAACAGCAACACCCTCTGCAATTTGTGCAGGTTCATCTTCAAACCTGAACGCGACCTCATCAGGAAATTCCATAAGGTGGTACACAACCGGCACGGGCGGCTCACTTCTGGGTACAAGTGCAAGTGGAGCAAACTTTTCAGTTACTCCTTCAATCGCAACAACATATTATGCCGAGGCATTAAATGCAGCAGGTTGTTCAAGTCCTGCAAGAACGAAAGCAACGGTTACTGTCAATCCAATCCCAACTATAACCAGTACTACACCAGGCAGTGTTTGCGCTAGTGGAACAGTAACCTTAACTGCTGCTTCCTCAGCAGGTATAATTAATTGGTATTCTGAAGCAACCGGAGGAGTAATATTAGGCACGGGAATAAGTTTCAACACACCAGTTATTACTATAAATACTACATATTATGTCGATGCAATAGATAATGGCTGTATAACATCAACAAGAACACCTGTCATAGCAACAGTGAACACAGTACCAACCGCACCCATAGCAGGAACAGTTACACAACCAACATGTGCTGTATCAACAGGAAGCGTGGTATTAAATGGTTTACCGGCAACAGGAACCTGGACATTGACAAGGACTCCAGGAGGAACAACAACCACTGGGACTGGAACAAGTACAACCATTACAGGATTGGCAGCTGGGACTTATACCTATACAGTAACCAATGCATCAGGATGCATCTCACCAGCATCAGCAACTGTTTTAATCAATGCACAACCGGAAGCACCACCTGCACCCATAGCAGGAACAGTTACACAACCAACATGTGCTGTATCAACAGGAAGCGTGGTATTAAATGGTTTGCCGGCAACAGGAACCTGGATATTGACAAGGACTCCAGGAGGAACAACTACCGCCGGGACAGGAACAAGTACAACCATAACAGGACTTGCAACGGGAACCTATACCTACACAGTAACCAATTCATCAGGATGTACCTCCATAGCGTCAGCAAATGTTATAATCAATACAAAACCGGCAGCTCCAGAAGCAAATGCCGGAACAGGTGGTAATGAGTGTGGCCTGAACTTCAGATTTAGTGCAGTTCCAAGTTTTGGAACCGGAATATGGACGAGAACTACAGGACCCGGAACTGCAACTTTTATTCCTGATGCGTACTCACCCAATGCAACGGTTACAGTATCAGATTATGGAAACTATACATTTACCTGGACAGAAACAAACAATGCATGTTCAAGTAGTTCAATGATAAACGTTGTATTCTACCAGCAACCTGTTGCAAATGCAGGGACAGGAGGGGAAAATTGCGGTCTTGAATTTAATCTCGTGGCAACACCAAGTATAGGTACGGGTACCTGGGCACAGGTTAACGGACCAGGAAGCGCAATTTTTAGTCCCAATTCAAATACAGCTAATGCAAAAGTAACTGTTTCCCAGTTTGGATCTTACGACTTTGCATGGACTGAGGCCAGTACTTTGTGTTCATCCACTGATATCGTCAGAGTCACATTCCATGATCTGCCTTTAGTAAATGCAGGAGCGAATACTGCAGTATGCAAAGGAAGGAGTATACAATTGAATGCTATTGGGTCAGGATCATTCCGGTGGACCCCTGCCAATCTGGTTAATAACTATGCTATATCTAATCCAATTGTTACGCCCGTCACTACCTCAGTATTAACTGTTACACTAACCGATGTATGGGGATGTAAAAACTCTGACCAGGTTAGCGTTGAGGTCAAAGAGCAGCCTGTTGCCAATGCTGGCCCTGATCAGGTTCTGGAATTTCTGTTCGGAACAACTTTAAATGCGACTGCTTTGGGTAATGGAGAAACAGGAGAATGGACAATCATTTCAGGAACAGGGGAATTTGCAAACAAAAATGATAATGCTACACAGGTAAGCAAGCTTTCACTTGATAAAAATAGTTTTACATGGACACTGACCAATGGGGTTTGCCCCTCATCCTCAGATACCATAGACATTATTGTACATGATCTGATCATTCCTACATTAATTACTCCTAACAAGGATGGAAGGAATGAATATTTCATTATAAGAGGAATTGAGACACTTGGAAAAACAGAACTTGTTATTTTTAATAGGTGGGGAGTCCGGGTTTACTTGAACAATAATTATGATAATAAATGGGACGGAGTAGACGAAAATGAAAATCCTCTTCCTGAAGATACTTATTTTTTTATTTTAAGACCTGAGAAAAGTAAGCCTTTTAGTGGATATATAGTTGTAAGACGGTAAGATGATGATAATATGACAAGGATTAACCCACCTGAGCTTTGAAATCGGCTTAAAGCGGGCCTCATCAAAGATTAGAAAAGGATTTATTTCGCATTTAGTGCAAAAGCCGCCCGTCTTGACCATATTTTGTTGTTTAAACCCCCAAATATTGTCCAAAACCTGGCGTAAACCTGGCGCATAAAAAAAGACACTTTTTGTAAGTGTCTTATTTTCAAAGTGGGCCCAGCTGGGATCGAACCAGCGAGCCCCTGATTATGAGTCAGGTGGCCATAGGCTTATAAAAAGTGCAAATGTTTCCCATATGCTTCCCATTTCAAAAAAATAAGCCTATATGTTGTTGATGTATAAGCTTATACGATTTTTCTTTGTAGACAAGGGGTTTGAAATATCTAACCTTGAATTAATCAGTGATACTGGTAGAATTATTGAACTCAAAGAATTAATAAATAAGATAGAGTTATCAGCCTTACCGGGTTGTTATGATGCTATCCTGAATGGGGTGTTGTTCTTGGTAAACACAGAGCGCGAGTAAATTATAATATTGAGAAAGAATCTATTGATATCTTTTAATCTTTTAAACCGATGAACAATTTAAGAGGGGGGGGTGTTATATTGTCATCCTATGAAAATAGTCGAGTTGCTCCAAAGGTTCTAATTGGTTTCAAAGTATTAATTAACATCTTATAAAATGAAAATAATTGCTATTATCCTTTTTATATTTATTGGTCTTCAGGCCAGTTTACATACGAAATCCCCTGTACTCACAGCTGATCGGGATGAAGCTCTTGAAAATCCCGGAGGAAGTAAAATTATTAATGACTGGATCACGGTACATCTGAAAACTATCCAATCTTGTAAAATTCCTTCTCATCATAATCGTCAACTGGCATATATTGGTATCGCTCTGTATGAATCGATTGTGGCTGGAGATAAAAATTACCGGTCGCTTGCCGGTCAATTGAACGGCTATCAACAGTCCACATCACTTTCCGGGACCGACAACATATGCTGGCCGGCCAGTGCCAATGCTGCCATGTCTGAAATGCTCCGATTTTTTTATCCTCAGAATCCGTCAGACATTTTGCGGATAGACTCACTTGAAAATGTCTGGATACAACGTTTGCTAAGTGAAGGTAACAGTGAAGTTTCTGTTGAGATGGGTAAAAAATATGGATCACAAGTTGCCCTTGCAGTCATTGAATGGAGTAAAACTGATGGAGATAATAAGGCAAATGAAGCTTATAGTTTGCCGAAAGGAACAGGGGTGTGGGAACCAACACCACCTATGTTCATTCCACCAATCAATCCTTATCTTGGGAATGATAGGACCATCGTAAAAGGGAGCATCGACAATACAATGCCACCACCTCCGCCATCATTTTCAACCGAAAGTCAATCTGCTTTCTACAAAATGAACAATGATGTATACCTTGTTTCTCGGGAGTTAAATGAGGATGAAAGAGCTACAGGGTTATTCTGGGATGATTTCCCCAACGGTAAAACACTCACAGGTGGTGGTCACTGGGTTTCTATTTTGAAAATCGTGATGACCGACCAGAATGTCTCATTAATGGAAGGTGCCCACCTGTTTGCCGGATTATTTATTACTGAAAATGATGCAGCAATAGCATGCTTCAAGGCAAAGTACACTTATAATCAGATGAGGCCCGTGACCTATATTCAAAAGTTCATGAATCACAACGATTGGAATCCTCTTATCATTACACCGCCTCATCCCGAATACCCAGCCGCTCACGCATCCGTGTCAATGGCTGGTGCAACGATTTTGTCAAAAATGTTAGGTGACAAGGTAACTTTTACTGATAACACCTATACCTACAAGGGATACAAAGCCCATCATTTTAATAACTTTATTGAGGCAGGCCGGGAAGCAGGAATGTCCCGATTATACGGAGGCATACATTATAGGCAATCTATTGAAGCCGGGTTTGCCCAGGGGCAAAAGGTTGCTGAAAATATTAATAATAAACTGGTTTTCCGGAACTGACTTTAAAGAGTTCAGGAGAACCTGCCTTGCAGGCGTATCATGAAACAATAATTATATTTAGGAAAATCCCCTCCCTCTCAGGGGGGTACGGGGAGAGGTGAATGCCAAGAGGATTGCTCGTGACTTCGTTCCTTGTGATCCTCCTGGGTATGCTTAACAAGCTAAAAGCCTTGCAGCTGCCTTTTTATTCAAGAAAAACGAATTTACATAGTCACCCCTCTTTCCGCCGGCTGGCGGAGAGAGGGGCTGGGGGTGAGTTCGTGTTGTAATGGATTGCTCGTCACTTCGTTCCTCGCGATCCTCTGGGAGGTGCTTAACAAAGAAAAAGCCTTGCCCCGCTTTGCGTGGCCTGTGGTTTTTTGTTTCTGAACCTCACTCAGGCAAGCCTGGTTCGGTCCAAAAACAAAAACCCCGGTGCATCCGCACCGAGGCTTTTTCTTTGTAGCGGAGGGAGGATTCGAACCTCCGACCTTTGGGTTATGAGCCCAACGAGCTACCACTGCTCCACCCCGCAGTATTCAGCCGCAAATGTAGCTTATAACAGTCAATTACCAAAACAATTTTAGATTTTTTTGTTTTTGGTATGGTTTAAACTTTAATATTAATTTTGTTTAAACATATTTCAATATTGATTTGTTATTAAACTTAAAGGATCCTGTTAACTAAAAAAGTATACCATGCCGCGTGTATTCAAAGCACTTGAAATCGAGAAAGAAGATAAAGAGATAAAACGTGATTATCTCGACAGACATATGCCTCATGTTTTTTGCCCGGATGAGGTGAAACGAGGTGAAAAATTTGAAGTAAAAGTTAAGCTCGGCGAGGAATATGTCCATCCCGATGATCCCGATCATTTTATCAGCGTGATCCAGCTTTGGAACAGGGAGACTCTTCTTGCTGAAGCCAGATATACCGCTGGTGTCTATGGCAATAAACCTGCCCATTTTGAAATCGATTTCTATATTGTTGCCCCTGAGGTTTCTATGAACCTCTCTGCAATGGCGGTCTGTACAAAACACGGACTGTGGCAGAGTGAGGACAAACCCGTTAAGGTAGCTTAAACTGCAATCGGGTCAGGAAAGACCAATTTTTAAAATCCGTCAGCCATATGCCGTTTGCTGTTAGTCGTTAGCGGGATATTATTATCTTTGTCCGGCTATTATTACCTCAGAAATGGCAAAGAACGAAAAAAACAAACGCAACTGGCGGGATATTTATAAATTCGCTGTATATGACGATACCACCTTTGAAGAAGTCTGGAGAATAAGACTTCCAAGATACAATGCATTTCTGCTCATAACACTTCTGATACTTTTCATTATCGGGGCCACTACATCACTTATTGCTTTCACAAATCTCAGGGAATTCATCCCCGGCTATCCCAATAATATGATGAGACGCAGTATTCTTATGAGTGCTATAAGACTTGATTCACTGGAACGGGAAATTGCCCTGAGGGATAAATATTTTGCCAACCTTAATGCTATTATTTCAGGGAAACAACCTGGTGAAATTATTCCGCGACGGGATACAACCCAAAGCTATAAATCAATAAACTTTGTCAGTTCAGCTGAAGATCAGGCATTAAGAACGAAGGTTGAAAAGGAGGAACAATTCAACCTGACCCTGGGCCCCAGGATCACCGAATCAACCAGCCTTGCAAGTCTGCATTTCTTCCCGCCAGTGAAAGGAATCATATCTGGTAAATATGATCAGCGGACAAAACACTTTGGGACGGATATCGTAACAAAGCCAAGATCAACTGTATCAGCAGCACTCGACGGTACAGTTATTTTTACAGGATGGACCATGGAAACAGGTTATGTAATAGAAATACAACATATGAATAATCTCGTTTCTGTCTATAAACATAATTCAAGCCTTCTTAAGGAAATCGGAGAATTTGTAAGGGCAGGGGAGGCAATATCGATAGTCGGAGACTCAGGCGAACTATATACCACAGGGCCTCATCTCCATTTTGAGATATGGTATAAAGGCAGTCCTCTCGACCCTGAAAAACATATTCTGTTTTAATTATCAGTGAATTCAGTGATGCCAAAAAGAATCGCTTTATTGGGAGCAACAGGCTCAATTGGCACTCAGGCTCTGGATGTAATTTCCAGATACCCTGATGAGTTTGTCGTTGAAGTCCTGACTGCAGGGAACAATATTGATCTGTTAATCCAACAGGCTAAAAAATTTCTGCCCGATGCAGTGGTAATTGCTAACCACCTTCATTATAAGCAGCTGAAAGAAAGCCTCAGAAACCTGCCTGTTAAGGTATATGCCGGCAGTGATGCAATGGAACAGGTTGTTGCCGGAGACAATATCGATATTGTCCTTGCTTCGATGGTCGGCTATTCGGGACTTAAGCCAACTATCGCAGCTATCAATTCAGGAAAAGATATTGCGCTGGCAAACAAAGAGACACTTGTTGTCGCAGGCCATCTGATACATGATGCAGTTCTGAAATCAGGCAGCAGGTTAATTCCCGTCGATTCTGAACATTCAGCAATTTTTCAATGTCTGGCAGGGGAATCAGGCAACCAGATTGAAAAAATTACTCTTACCGCATCAGGAGGTCCTTTCCTGAACTATTCTTACAATAAACTAAAAACAGTCGGACCAGGAGATGCTCTCAAACATCCTAACTGGTGCATGGGCAATAAGATAACTATTGATTCAGCTTCAATGATGAACAAAGGGCTGGAAGTTATTGAAGCAAAATGGCTCTTTGACCTGAAGCCATCACAGATTGAAGTCATTGTTCATCCACAGTCGATCATCCATTCATTCGTTCATTTTGAAGATGGTTCAGTAAAGGCCCAGCTTGGAATACCTGATATGAGAGTACCAATTCTTTATGCACTTACCTGTCCAGACAGATTTACTTCAGATCTGCCAAGGCTTAATCTGAATGATTATAATAGTTTTACATTTCAGCCGGCTGATCTGAAAAAATTTCGTAATCTTGCCCTGGCGTTCTCAGCTTTAAAGGAGGGCGGGAATATGCCATGTATTTTAAATGCTGCAAATGAAGTAGCTGTGGAGGCATTTCTTGAAGGTAGGATAAGCTTTCTCCAAATGCCGGATATTGTTGAATACGCAATGAACGAAACAGCGTACAAACCCAGCCCTGATATCGATCTTCTTGAAATCACCGATACAGCAGGCAGGAGAGCAGCAATCGATTATATTAATAAATTAGATAGAAAAAAATGACAATAGTAATAAAGATCCTGCAGTTTATAATGAGCCTTTCAATTCTTGTAATTATACATGAATTCGGGCACTTCATTCTGGCAAAACTATTTAAAACCAGAGTCGAAAAATTTTATCTGTTTTTCGATCCATGGTTCTCTATCTTCAAAATAAAAAGGGGTGAGACTGAATATGGTGTAGGATGGCTCCCACTGGGAGGTTACGTCAAAATATCAGGAATGATAGATGAATCGATGGACAAGGAACAGATGAAACAACCTCCCCAGCCCTACGAATTCAGGTCAAAACCCTCATGGCAACGGCTGCTTATAATGACAGGCGGGGTCATACTGAATTTTATTTCAGCAATTTTGATTTACGTTCTGGTTCTTTATGCCTGGGGTGAAACATATCTTCCTACTTCAAATGTTAAATACGGAATAGTGACTGATTCAATAGGATATTCTATTGGACTAAGAAATGGAGACAAAATCCTTACTGTAGATAATATTTTCATCGAGAACTTCTTCCAGATTACACCTGATATCGTTCTGAATGGGCGAAAAACAATCCAGGTTGAACGAGACGGTCAAAAACTAAATATTGATATCCCCAAAGATTTTATTAATAAAATTCTTAAAGAAAAAGGCCAGATTGGTGTCAGAATGCCATTTGGACCCTACATAATAAGCGGATTTGCGAAAACATCAGCAGCAAGGTCTGCCGGAGCTCAGGTGGGAGACGAACTCCTCGGAGTCAACAACAGAAAATTCACATATTTTGACGAGTATAAGAAATATCTATCTGAAAACAGAGACAGTACTGTATTGCTTGACCTGTTGAGAAAGGGAGAAAAACTTAATCTGAAGGCCAAAATCAGCAGTGAAGGTATGCTTGGGATCAGCGCTCCGGCAACAAACCAGCAATTTGAGTTTAAGACCATCAGATATGGATTTTTCCAGTCTATACCTGCCGGACTTAATAAGGGATTCAGAACTATTTCAGATTATCTGAAACAGTTTAAACTGATCTTTGCAAAGAATAGCAAGGCATATGAGTCTCTGGGAGGATTTATTACTATAGGAAATATTTTTCCAGGAGTCTGGGACTGGGAGTCGTTCTGGAATCTTACAGCATTTCTCTCCATAATTCTTGCAGTAATGAATATTTTACCAATTCCGGCCCTGGATGGCGGCCATGTTATGTTCCTGCTTTTTGAGGTTGTAACAGGCAGGAAACCAAGTGATAAGTTCCTGGAATACGCACAGATAGCAGGAATGGTCCTTCTGGTCGCTCTTCTGCTATATGCAAATGGTAATGATGTCCTGCGGCTATTCAGAAAATAGTTTTACCAATATTAAGTTTGATTTTATTAAAGTAATTATAACTTTGTACAAAATTTAATACTTAAGACGATGGGAAAGATTGGTTTTACAGAGATTTTGCTTATTCTGCTGGTTGTGGTTCTGCTTTTCGGTGGTCGTAAAATTCCGGAACTGATGAAAGGTATTGGTCAGGGAATGAAAGAATTCAAAAAGGCTTCCAAATATGAGCCTGAGGACGAAAAGAAGGAGACTGTTAGCAAGGAATAACAATCTTCCTTTAAAATATTATTCACAGGGGCTGATTAAAAGGCCCCTTTTTTTTACCCCCCTTCAGGGGGGCAGGGGGGTACCGTTTCGTATTTTTGATTTCTTCGCCTTGGGATAAATCCAGCCTCTCTGATGATTGACTGCATTTCTGATATCTCAAATCTATAGCCTCCACCTGCTGCACTGACAACGTTCTCTTCAATCATAACCGAACCAATATCATTTGCCCCGGCATGCAGCGAAAGCATCGCTATCTCTTTCCCTACGGTAAGTATGGATGACTGAATGTTCTGAATATTATTAAGCATTATCCTGCTGATTGCAATTGAACGGATATATTCCGGTCCGTTGACACTGTTCTTAATACCAAATTTTTCGGAGAGAACCGTTCCTTTGTCCTGGAATGGCCAGGGAATGAAGGCAATAAAGCCATAACTACCAGCAGGTTTTTTATCCTGCACACCCCTGAGATAGACAAGATGTTGTATCCTCTCTTTTCTGGTTTCCAAATGACCAAACATCATTGTAGCAGATGTAGGCAGGTTAAGAATATGAGCCTCCTCCATGACATCAAGCCATTCTCTTACAGTAGCTTTCCCCGGGGAGGCTATTTTCCTTACACGGTCTGATAGTATTTCTGCGCCAGCACCCGGAAGACTATCGAGACCCGATTCAATAAGCCTTTCCAGAACCTGAGAATAAGTGAGATTTTCTTTTTTGGAAAGGTAAACTACTTCAGGCGGACCAAGTGCGTGAAGTTTCAAGGCAGGATATAATGATTTGAGGGTACTGAAAAGGTTGCTGTAAAAATCTATTCCAAGTTCAGGATTCATACCTCCCTGCAGAAGTAACTGATCTCCTCCAAGAGAAAAAAGCTCATCGATCTTTTGAATATATTGGCTAATGGTGGTGACGTAAGCATCTTCAGAATTCTTTTTCCTGCAAAAATTGCAGAAACTGCACTGGGAAAAGCAAACATTGGTAATGTTAACATTCCGGTCAATTATCCAGCCAGCTTCATTTCCCGGATTTAACTTCTGCCTGATTACATTAGCGGTCAGCATCAGATCTTCGGTTGGCGCATTGTTATATAACTCCAGTCCTTCCTCAACCGAAACAGGCTCTCCATCTATTGCTTTATTGCAGATATACTTCAGTTCTGTCATAAAATCAATCCCGGAAAAATGGTGCAGTTTGTATCCTCCGGAGACAGTTGCAAAGGTAACTCTTTGCCAGCAAAACATTCAATATTTTGATTAACTTTACCTTCTTTTTAAACCTGTAGTTTTATGAAACCTGAGGTTATAATCATACCCCAAATATCGCCTGATCAGTCAGTAGTTTATATTCTTGGAAGTGACAAAATTCCGGATAATCTTATACTTACCAAAAGTGAAAAAGAGTATGCAAAGAAGCGTTTGCTTGAAAAAGAAGAATATGTTTTTATTAATTCATATTTTAAATCAACTTACCTTGTCAGGATAAAAGATGATCTTCCTGAATTCAGACAGAAAGAAGAGCTGAGGAAAACAGCTTTTTCCATGTGTAAGCTGATTAAATCAAATAACCATAAGGATCTCGTAATTACTACTCACAAAGCATTTAATGGGGCAATAGAGTCTTTTACCGAAGGTCTGCTATTAAGCTTCTATTCCTTCAAAAGATATAAAACGGTTGAGGAAAAGGATTATAAACAGCATTATCCTGAAAGGCTTCTTTTGCATGGTGGAATAAACGATTCTGATCTTAAATGGCTTTTGGAAACTACAGAGGCTGTGTATCTTACACGCGATATGATCAACGATCCGCCTAATCATCTTAATGCTTCTGCTCTGGCAAAAGAGATCTCAAGGATGGGTAAGATTGCCGGGTTTAGTGTTGAGGTACTCAACAAGGGTAAAATTGAAGCTTTAAAAATGGGTGGACTTCTTGCTGTAAACAGGGGAAGTGTTGATCCTCCGGTATTCTGTATACTGGAATGGAACCCTGCAAAAAAAATAAATAAAAAACCTGTGGTTCTGGTTGGTAAGGGAGTTATCTATGATACCGGCGGACTGAATATCAAAACCGGGGAATTTATGGCTCAGATGAAAGCCGATATGGCAGGTGCCGCAACTGTTGCCGGAGTAATTTATACTATAGCCAGAAATGAAGTACCTCTGCATGTTATCGGACTGGTTCCGGCTACAGACAACCGTCCTGGCGGAAATGCTTATACACAGGGAGATATACTGACAATGTATAACAAAACCACAGTTGAGATTGGCAATACTGATGCTGAAGGAAGACTCATTCTGGCTGACGGCATAAGTTATGCCAGTAAATATCATCCGGAGCTTATAATCGATATTGCAACACTGACAGGATCAGCTGCAATGACTTTTGGTAACAAGGCTATTGCCATAATGGGTAATGCCGATAGAAAATATTTCTCCCTTCTTGAAGAGTGCGGGATGGAAGTATATGAACGCGTGGCAGAACTGCCATTCTGGGATGAGTACGGAGAGGCCCTTAAATCGGACATTGCGGATATCAAAAACATTGGAGGACGTGAAGCTGGTGCTATAACAGCCGGAAAATTTCTTGAAAGTTTTGCAAAATGTCCACTGATTCATCTTGATATCGCCGGAACCGGGTTACTGAAAAAGAATGATTTTTACAGGTCAAAGGAGGGCCCGGCTTCGGGACTGAGACTTCTTGCAATGTTTTTGAAAAGACTGGCTACAAAACATAAGGGCAAAAAATATTTGAAGTAATATGGAAAATAAATCAATAATAGTTGGTATCACCCAGGGAGATATAAATGGTGTAGGTTACGAGGTAATTATTAAGGCCCTTATGGACCCACTGATAAATGAAATGTGTGTTCCTGTGGTTTATGGATCTCCCAAAGTTGCTGCATATCATCGCAAAGCTTTGAATATTACTAATTTCAGCTTTAATAATATCCGGTCTGCAGAAGAGGCAAATCATAAACGGGCAAATATGATCAATTGTCTTGATGATAATGTCCGGGTAGAACTTGGAAAGTCAACTCCTCATGGAGGGGAATGCGCCATAATATCTCTTGAAAGGGCAATTGAAGATATAAAAGAGGGTAAAATTGATGTTCTGGTTACTGCTCCAATTGATAAACATAATGTCCAGTCAGATTCATTTCATTTTGCCGGTCATACGGATTATCTGAAATCAAAATTCGAAACCGAAGATGTTCTGATGTTTATGATTGGAGAGAGTCTTAAAATCGGAATGGTAACAGGGCATGTCCCCCTAAGCAAAGTTCCCGATATGATCACAGTAGATTCTGTTTTGAAAAAGATCAGGTTGATGAACCATTCCCTTCTTCTCGATTTTGCAATACGAAAACCAAGAATTGCCGTTATGGGACTTAACCCGCATGCCGGGGACAACACTCTCCTGGGCAGAGAGGAGGAGGATACTATCACTCCTGCAATCCAGAGGGCACAGCAGGAAGGCATTCTCGCTTTCGGACCGTTCCCCGCCGATGGATTTTTTGGTGCTGGTTCTTTCGCAAAATTTGATGGAATCCTGGCTATGTATCATGACCAGGGAATTACTCCCTTTAAAGCGCTCTCATTCGACACCGGAGTAAATTTTACAGCCGGACTTCCCATTGTAAGGACTTCTCCTGTTCATGGGACTGCATTTTCAATTGCGGGTAAGGGTGAGGCTTCAGAAAGTTCATTCCGTGCAGCAATCTATCTGGCTTGTGACATCTTAAGGAACAGGAACTTATATAAAGAAATATCTAAGAACCCTCTTAAGCATCAGGATATAGATATCCGGTCAGACCATGTTGATGAACTACCTCCGGATATTTTTAATGCTGAACAATCCATATGATAAATTACATTAAAGGTACTATTACTGAACTAAATCCTACATCTGTTTCAATAGAAACAGGCGGCATTGGATATTTTGTAAATATTTCTGTAAATACATTTTCAAAACTCGATGGTAAATCGGACTTTAAGATCCTTATTCATGAGGTGATAAGAGAAGATGCTCATCAGCTTTTCGGATTTGCAGACAAAGAGGAGAGAGATATTTTCCGGATGCTGATCTCAGTATCGGGTATCGGTGCAAACACTGCCAGAATGATGTTGTCATCTCTTCATCCGGCAGAGGTGGAAAAAGCAATTATGGAATCAAATGTGAATTTGCTGAAAAGCGTCAAGGGTATAGGACTTAAGACCGCACAAAGAGTAATTGTTGATTTAAAAGACAAAGTAGGAAAACTGTCCCAAACCGGGGAAATATTTACTTTTGAGAACAATACAAAGCGCGAAGAAGCGTTATCTGCTTTAGTTATGCTGGGGTTTGCCAGAAGCGCAGTTTCAAAAGTCCTCGAAAAGATAATCAGAGATGAAAAAAACCTGACTGTAGAGGACCTGATTAAAAGGGCGCTTAAAAGTTTGTAAATCAGAATATACGCCGGATTGGGATCAGGGATATCATATAAGAGTCTACTGCTGTTTTTGTATCTATTACTCGCAGATTTAATCTTCTTATCCTCCACTGATGCAAATTGTCAGGTTTCAGTGCAAAACTCTCAGAAACAGGATACATCCCGTAAATCAATACTGAAACTCAGAGATAATTCAGGAATACCGTGGGAACCAAAACAAAAGTCTCCGCTATTTCTCGACAATCCTTCTAATATTAAATCTTCTGTAGTTTATGATGCGGCAAAAAATGAGTATGTTGTATATCAGAAAGTTGGCGCCTTAGAATATCGTACTCCTGTTCATATGACACCGGAAGAATTCAGGAAATATGAATTTGACCGGGCTATGCGTGAATACTGGCAATCCCGGCTGGCTGGTGACGAAACCGGATACAAATCCTCCCTGATTCCCCAGATAGAAGTAGGCGGAGCAACCTTTGATAAGATTTTTGGAAGTAATACTATTAATATCGTTCCGCAGGGATCTGCCGAACTGATATTTGGTATCAATATTTCAAAGACTGAAAATCCAACTCTTTCAGAGAAACTTAGAAAAATACCAACATTTGACTTTAAAGAAAAGATCCAGATGAATGTCACCGGTACTATAGGGGATAAACTGCAGCTTGGAGTCAACTATAATACTGATGCAATGTTTGAATTTGAAAACCGCACAAAGCTTCAGTACGCCGGAAAAGAGGATGAGATACTTAAAAAGGTGGAAGCAGGTGATGTCACCTTACCACTTACCGGAACTCTCATAACAGGAAGTTACAGCCTGTTCGGACTTAAAACAGAAATGCAGTTTGGTAAACTTACTGTAACTTCAGTCCTTTCCCAGCAGAAAGGGGAGTCGTCTGTAATGCAGGTTAAGGGTGGAGCACAACTAAGTAACTTTGAGATATTTGCTGACAATTATGAAGCTAACCGGCATTTCTTCCTTTCACAATATTTCAGGGACACATACGATGAGGCCCTGAAAAACCTTCCCATTGTAAGCTCAGGTGTCAATATTGAAAGGATTGAAGTATGGATAACAAATAAGACCAGCCGGTTTGAAGAGGCAAGCAACAGGAACATAATAGCTTTCATGGACCTTGCAGAAAACGTGAATCATATTTTTAACAAAATACCATCATTTCAACAACCTCCCGGAGCCAGACCGAATCCTGACAATGTGACAAATGGCTTATATAATCAATTGATTACTACTTATTCCGCAGTCAGGGATGTTGATAAAGTTACAGATGTATTCAGCAGCTTCTATCCCGGATTTCAGATAGGTCGTGATTTTGAAAAGATAGAAAATGCCCGGAAACTAAATGATCGTGAGTTCACTTTCAACAAGCATCTCGGGTATATATCCCTGAATACTGCCCTTAATTCAGATGAGGTACTGGCAGTTGCATTTGAATATACACTGAATGGCCAGATATATAAGGTTGGTGAATTTTCAACGGATGGCGTTACCGCACCCCAGGCACTTGTTCTTAAGCTAATAAAGGGTACCACTCTCAGTCCCAAACTTCCTACCTGGAACCTTATGATGAAAAATATATATTCGGTAGGATCCGGAAGGCTTGAAAGGAAAGATTTTGAGCTTCATGTATTATACCAGGATGATAAAACAGGAAATTCAATTAACTATCTGCCTGAAGGAGTGCTTGCACAAAAAATTCTGCTTCAGGTGCTGGGACTTGATAATCTGAACTCGCAGCTTGACAGGCAGCCTGATGGAGTATTTGATTATATTGAAGACCTGACTATAAACTCAGCACGGGGACTGATCATGTTCCCTGTGATTGAACCATTTGGCAGCTTTCTTAAGAAACAAATAGCCGATCCAAAGCTGGCCGAAAAGTATATATTTCAGGAATTATATGATTCGACACAGACTGTTGCACGCCAGATGGCTGAAAAGGACAAATTTAAGCTTACCGGGCAATTCTCTTCTACATCCGGATCGGAGATCAGGCTTAACGCCACAAGCATTCCCCAGGGCGCTGTTAAAGTTACCGCAGGCGGTGTACCTCTAAAAGAGAACACTGACTATACTGTTGACTATAATATGGGAACCGTGAGGATTATTAACCAGGCATTGATTGACTCACAGACTCCTATCCAGGTCTCACTGGAAAGTAACCAGTTCTTTGGTTTTCAGACTAAAACATTGGTTGGAACACATCTTGAGTACCGCTTCTCGGATAATTTTAATATAGGTGGTACCATTCTCCATCTTAATGAAAGACCATATACACAAAAAGTCAATTTTGGTGAAGAACCCATCTCTAATACCATCTGGGGTTTAAATACATCTTACCGCGCAAATTCACAACTTCTTACAAAAATAATTGACAAACTCCCTCTGATAAACACCAAAACCCCATCAGCTATTTCTTTCTTTGGAGAGTTTGCCAATCTTATCCCGGGTCATTCAAAAGCAATTTCATCAGCAGGTAATTCCTACATTGATGATTTTGAGGCAAGTGAAATACCGCTTGATCTGAAATCATTTAATGCATGGAGCATTGCAAGTGTGCCTCAGGGACAGGATCTTATGTTCCCGGAAGCACGGCTCAATAACAATTTGACCAGCGGTTTTAACAGGGCAAAATTTGCCTGGTATGTCATCGATCCTCTATTTCTTCGTAACGGGTCCTCAACCCCGGACAATATAAAGTCAAATCCTGATGCCCAGTCGAGTCACTTTGTAAGAGAGATATATGAAAATGAAATATTTCCGTACAAGGAAAGTCCAAGCGGGATACCTACAAATCTTGCCGTTCTGAACGTGGCTTTTTACCCGGAAGAAAAAGGACAATATA
Source organism: uncultured Bacteroidales bacterium (assembly GCA_963813405.1). GTDB lineage: Bacteria > Bacteroidota > Bacteroidia > Bacteroidales > VadinHA17 > LD21. Next base: position 124,027 of record CAWEYU010000004.1, on the reverse strand, counting down.
ATTATGATACAGATCCAGGCCTCTACTCAGCAGGTTTGAACAGCGACGGGAAACTTAATAATCCGAATTCCAGATGGGGCGGTATGATGCGGGAGGTACTTACCAGCGATTTTGAAACGGCTAATATTCAATACATTAAGTTCTGGTTAATGGATCCTTTCGTGGAAGATGAAACACAGCAGGGTGGTGATTTCTATTTTGATCTTGGAAATATTTCTGAAGATATTTTACGCGATTCACGTAAGAGCTTTGAAAACGGGCTGCCGAATTCTCCTGTTGTCAAGAACGTTGATACCACATCCTGGGGAAGAGTACCTACAGTTCAGGCCGTTGTCCACGCCTTTGATAATGACCTGCAATCAAGAAAATATCAGGATGTTGGCTTGGATGGAGTTGGGGATGCCGACGAACAGACGTTTTTCAATAATTATCTCCAGAAAGCACAGGCTATAGTAAAACCGGAGGTCTATAATCAATTAATAAATGACCCTTCTGGTGATGATTTCCACTATTTCAGGGGGTCAGATTATGACAGAGAAAAATTAGGGATTCTCGACAGATATAAAAACTATAACGGACAGGAAGGCAACTCCCCGACCTCAGAGATGTCTAAAGAAAGCTACCCGACCAGCGGTTCAACACTTCCCGATATGGAGGATATTAACCGTGACAATACACTCAGTGAAACTGAAAGCTATTATCAGTACAAAGTGAGCATGCGTCCGCAGGATCTTAAAGTAGGCACAAATTATATTGTAGACGAGATTGAATATAATGCTACGTTTGCCAATGGAAAACAATCCAAGGTTAAGTGGTACCAGTTCAAGGTTCCAATTACAGATTATGAAAAAGTTGTTGGCGCAATAAAAGACTTCAAATCAATCCGGTTCATGAGGATGTATCTGAGGAACTTCAGTCAGCCTGTTATAATGAGGTTTGCAAAACTCGACCTTGTAAGAGCAGAATGGAGAAAGTACAATATATCATTTATGGAAGGGGGAGAAAGAGTTACCATTCCGGAGCAGGCAGACGGCTCATTTGAGATCAGCTCAGTAAGTATAGAGGAGAATGCAGGTAAGGAACCGGTGAATTATGTTCTTCCTCCTGGCTTTACAAGGATCACAGACCCTCAGAATCCGCAACTGAGACAACTCAATGAGCAGTCAATGGTACTCAGGGTTCATGATCTCGGTGACGGAGATGCAAGGGCTGCATTCAGGAATGTAAACCTCGACATCAGGCAATATCGCAGGCTGAGGATGGAAGTTCACGCTGAGGCAATTATTGGACAACCTCTCCAGGATAATGACCTGACACTTTTCATCAGGATAGGATCGGATTATAAAGGAAATTTTTATGAATATGAAGTGCCTCTTAAGCTTACTCCCCCGGGAAATTATAATAAAGACAATGATAATCAGAGAGCGATAGTCTGGCCGGTGGAGAATAGCTTCAATATAGATCTCTCAATACTTCAGGAGGCAAAGCTGGCAAGAAACAAAAAAATGGACGAACGTGGATCATCCCTGAGTGTTTCAGATGTTTTTATTTATAGTAACGGAACAAATCGTATATCGGTATCCGGCAATCCAAATCTGAGTAACATTAAAGTCATTATGATTGGTGTAAGGAATCCGATAAAAACCCGCCGTCCCGGTGCGGATGATGGCTTGCCAAAATCGGGCGAAATCTGGGTTAATGAACTTCGTCTCAACGACTTTAAAGAAAATGGAGGATGGGCAGCCAATGCCCATCTTCAGACAAAACTTGCAGATCTTGGCACAGTTGATGTCGTTGGACAGACAAGCACGCCTGGTTGGGGAAGTATTGATAAGAAAGTAAATGAGAGAAGTAAAGAACAGGTAATAAAATACGACCTTTCGTCTACAATTGAGCTGGGCAAGTTTTTTCCTGATGAAGCAGGGGTGAGGCTACCCGTTTATGTCGGATATTCTGAGACAAGAATAAAACCTGAATATAATCCTCTTGATCCGGATGTACCTTTTAACGATGCCCTCAGAGCCGCAAAAAACAAATCTGTAAGAGACTCAATTAAATCGATATCGGAGGATTTTGCACGAAGAAAAACACTTACAATAAGTAACGCCGGAATTACAAAAAGAGGTCCAAAACCCCATTTCTGGGATATAGCAAACCTAAGTGTTAATTATACATACAATGAGATATACCTGAGTAATATTAATACAGAGATCAACCTGGAGAAAAATTACAGAGGAGGATTCAACTATAACTTTGAAGGTCAACCGGTCAACATAGTACCTTTTAAAAATGTCAATTTCCTGAATTCCTCATTTTTCAGACTTGTTAAAGACTTTAATTTTTACCTGTTCCCCAAAAGTGTTTCATTCCGGACAGATCTGAGCAGATACTATAATGAAGTTAAAACAAGGAATATCAATAATCCTTATCTGAAAATAAATCCGTCGTTCAGAAAGGATTTTGAATGGAACAGGATTTATGATTTTAAATATGACGTTACCAGGCAGCTTAAGATAGATTTTACTGCCACAAATATATCAAGGATTGACGAACCATCAGGTGGGGCAGATAAGAAAAGGTATCCGGCAGAGTATAAAACATGGCGGGACTCTGTTCTTACCAGTCTCAAAAACTTTGGCCGCACAACAAGCTATAACCATTTTATAAATGTAAATTATAATGTTCCGGTTAACAAGATTCCACTGCTTGGCTGGATGAATGCAAATATACGATACGGATCAGATTATACCTGGCTGGCCGGTCCACTCTTCCCCGATAGTATGAAGATCAATCTGGGCAATACAATCAAGAATCATAATGATCTCTCATTTACTGCCAGTGGCACCCTGACAACCTTATACAATAAAATAAAATTCTTTAAAAATATTGAGAACAGTACCAGGCCCGATGCCCCTTTGACATCAAAACCTGAATATCGTATAGTAACATATTCAAGGGCTAACGTTAATTTCAGGGCAAAGGTCGCAAGAGCAATAGTTCATAACCTTAAATCAAAAGATGTAACGGTTAAAGTTGTTGATTCCAAAGGTGCGGAGGTTAAAGGCAAACTTGAGATTGTTAATGACAATAAGATCAATTTTACTACCGATAATCAGGTTGATGGTGCGAAGATCTTCATTGAAGGGAAAATTCCGAAGAAAAGGAATCCGTTTATTCTGACAGGACAATACCTCGTGAGGGCTTTAATGGGAGTGCGTAACGTTACCCTGACATATACTTCAACGGATGGACAGATATTGCCGGGATATATGCCCAAGACAAGGTATCTTGGCATGGAGAACTATAACGATATAACTGCACCCGGCTGGCCTTTTATTCTTGGCTACAACGATAAAAACTTTTTTGATAAAGCTGTAACCAGGGGATGGCTTTCCACAGATACCCTCCTGAATACACCAGCAACCTACAGTACAAATCGTACAATCAACCTCAGAAGCATTGTCGAACCATTCCCGGGGTTGAGGATAGACCTGACAGCCGACAGGCGGTACAATGAGTCAGTGAGCGCTTATTATATTGCAGATCACAAAGGTAACTTTCCCGATAGTTTAAGAAACCGGCTTATATCAGGTAATTTTACTATTTCAATCATATCATGGGGAACTGCTTTTGAGAAAATTTCGAAGACTAATGATTATGTGTCGCCCACCTTCGAAGCTTTCAAGCGAAATACTGTAATTATTTCTGAAAGGAGAGCCGCTGACAGGAAGAAAATGAATCCTTCTTATAACCCTGATATAGATCCCGAAACTGGTTTACCTGCCGAGGGGCTCTATAAAAATGGTTATGGAGAAACTTCGCGAGAGGTCTTAATCCCGGCCTTTGTAGCTGCATATACAAAGTCAGATCCAAAAAAGATCACCCTTGATGCATTCCCGTCAGCATTACACATGATGCCAAACTGGAGAATTAATTTTGACGGATTATCACGGTTTGCATTTGTTCAGAGGGTTTTCAGATCTGTGAATATCTCACATGGGTACCGAAGTACCTATTCCATCGGCTCGTTTATAACCAATCTCAACTTTTCTCCTGATGCCTCAGGGTTAAGTTACATAAGGGATATCCAGCATAATTTTCTTTCAGAATATGAAATGAACGTCGTTACAATAAATGAACAGTTCAGTCCTTTAATAAACATTGATCTGAACTGGAAGAATAGTCTGACTACCAGGGTGGAATGGAAAAAGGCAAGAACAGTTTCTCTTAACCTGACCAGCAACCAGATTGCGGATGCAAGGACTGATGAACTTGTTGTGGGTGCAGGTTACAGATTTGACAATGTTCAGATAAATATTCGTACCGGCGGTACCCAGAGAGCTCTGAAGAGCGATCTTAATGTGAGACTGGATCTTTCCATAAGAGATAATAAAACTCTTGCAAGGAAGCTTGTAGAAGATGTGAACCAGCCTGTCGTTGGCCAGAAAGTATTTACTATCGGAGCTACTGCCGACTATATACTGAGCGACAGATTTAATCTTTCAATATTTGTTGATCATACAAGGAATAACCCGTTTGTGGCAAATACTTTTCCTACTGCCAATACTAACTTTGGATTCAGCCTGAAGTTCACCCTTGTGCAATAAACAAAAATTTTCTTTTGGGAAAAATGTTTTATACCTGATTCTTATGTACAAAAAAAGCCTTATTTTTATCATGCTTAAATGAGAGCAAAAATTTAAATTAATTATTCTCTAAAACAATCTCAGCTATGAACATTCCGTCAAATTTATTGTACACAAAAGATCATGAGTGGCTTCGTATTGAAGGTGAAACGGGCTATGTTGGAATTACCGATTTTGCACAGGGTGAACTTGGTGATGTTGTTTTTGTTGAGATCGAAACAGTAGGTGAAACACTCAAAAGAGAAGAAGTATTCGGTACTATCGAAGCAGTTAAGACCGTTTCTGATATGTTCATGCCTGTGGGTGGCGAGATTCTTGAAATGAACCCGGCTATTGAAGATACTCCCGAGGCGGTGAATAAAGATCCTTACGGAAAAGGGTGGATGGTAAAAATTAAGATTTCAAATCCTTCGGAAGCGAAAGATCTCCTTACTCCTGATAAATATAAGACTCTTATTGGAGCTTAAGCCGGTCCTGGTTACAAAGTCGATTTAACTTCGACTTCATGGAATCCTTCAAGAATATCTCCGACTTTTAAGTCGTTGAAATTATGAATGTTAAGACCACATTCGTAACCACCAACAACTTCTTTAACGTCATCTTTGAAACGTTTTAGTGATCCGAGTTCTCCGGTATAGATTACAATCCCGTCGCGGATAATTCTTACTCTTGTATTCCGGGTGATCTTGCCCTCTTTGACATAACATCCGGCTACCGTGCCAACCTTGGTGATCTTAAATGTTTCGCGGATTTCAAGGGTACATACAATTTCCTCCTTCATTTCAGGAATAAGCATTCCCTCCATAGCTGCCTTGATCTCTTCGATGGCATTATAAATGATTGAATATAACCGAATATCGATCTGTTCCTTCTCTGCAAGTTTTCTTGCGCTAAATGAAGGTCTTACCTGAAAGCCCACTATAATTGCGTTAGAGGCTGCAGCAAGGAGGATATCTGATTCAGAAATCTGTCCAACAGCCTTATGAATGATATTAAGCTGTATTTTTTCAGTTGAAAGTTTTATGAGCGAATCGCTGAGCGCTTCAACGGAGCCGTCAACGTCACCTTTTACAATAATATTCAATTCCTGGAAATTGCCGATAGCAATTCTGCGTCCGATCTCATCAAGTGTTATATGTTTCTGCGTACGGAGATCCTGTTCTCTCTGAAGCTGTGACCGCTTTGTTGCAATATCTTTAGCTTCACGATCACTCAGCATTACATTGAATTTATCGCCTGCCTGTGGAGCTCCGTTAAGCCCGAGGATCAGGGCAGGGGTTGCCGGTCCTACTATATCAACCTTATTACCTCTTTCATTGTACATCGCTTTAATGTGCCCGAAGCAGCTGCCGGCAAGTACAACATCTCCTATATGGAGTGTACCCGCTTTTACAAGAACAGTTACAGTATACCCACGGCCTTTATCGAGTGATGATTCAATTACTGTACCGAGAGCTGGTTTATCAGGATTGGCTTTAAGTTCAAGCATTTCAGCCTCAAGAAGAACCTTGTCGAGCAGGAGACCAATTCCTGCGCCACTTTTTGCAGAGATTTCCTGTGACTGGAATTTACCGCCCCAGTCTTCCACAAGATAATTCATGTTTGCGAGCTCCTCTTTAATCTTTTCAGAATTTGCAGTTGGCTTGTCGATTTTGTTTATGGCAAATACAATAGGAACTCCGGCGGCTGAGGCATGGTTTATAGCTTCAACGGTCTGCGGCATAACACCATCATCTGCGGCGACTACAATAATTGCAATATCAGTGATCTGAGCACCACGGGCTCGCATTGCAGTAAAAGCTTCGTGTCCCGGTGTATCAAGAAAGGTGATCTGTCTGCCATCATCCAGCCTGACGCCATATGCTCCGATATGCTGAGTGATCCCTCCTGCTTCCCCGGCAATAACATTTGTCCTTCTTATATAATCAAGCAGTTTTGTTTTTCCATGATCAACATGTCCCATTACCGTCACAATAGGTGGTCTGTCCTGAAGTTCTTCCGGAGTATCAACTTCCTCTTTAACAGCCTCCTGAAGTTCAGCGCTCACAAACTCGACTTTATATCCAAATTCATCAGCCAGAAGTGCCATCGTTTCAGCATCGAGACGCTGATTAATCGATACAAACAGCCCAAGGTTCATGCAGGTTGAAATGATGTCGGTAACCGGTAAACTCATCATGGAGGCAAGCTCATTCACCGATACAAATTCAGTTACCTTCAGAATGTTTTTATCGAGCTCCTTCTGTTCAACCACCTCTTTTTGCCTCTGGCTTATTGCTTCTCTTTTGTCTCTGCGGTACTTTGAACCTTTTGATTTCCCTTTTGATGTAAGACGTGCAAGTGTTTCTTTTATCTGCTTCTGAACCTCTTCCTCATTTACCTCAGCCCTGATGGGTCTCTTCTTGATAACCTTTTTGGATTTGTCTTTCTTTTCCTCAGAGGTTTGTTTTACAACCGGGACAACTTCTTTTTCCTTTAAAATTCTCTTCCTTTTCTTCTTCCTCCTGAAATCAGTGCTGCCATCAACTCTTACAGGCTGATAAGGTGAAGTTTTTTTCTTTTCCTCAACCGGAAGGTCGATTTTACCAACAACTGTTAACCCGGAGAGCTTTTTAATTTCAGGTTTATATAGCTTGATAAGCTCTTCTTCCTGGTCAAGAAGTTCAATGTTTTCGAGAAGTTCTTCGATAACAGGTTCCTCAGATACCGGTTTTTCAGCTTTATCTTCGATGGGTTCTTTTTCAGCTGTTACAGATTGCTTCTTTGGTTCTTTTGAAGTTTTATCTTTCTTCTTCGGTCCTTTTTTGGCAGCCTTTGTCTCTTGTGTTATAGACTCGAGATCAATTTTTCCTACTATATGAAGATCAATGTTTTGTTTCGTTTTATCTTCCGGAGCTTCTTTTTCTTCCTTTGGTTTTTCTGAGATTACGGTTTTCTTCTTTTCCGGTGCAGTTTCAACAACAGGTTCTATATGCTTTTCTTCCTTCTCCTCTTTTTTGGGTTCTGCCTTTTCAACTTTGGGTTTCAGGGTTTGCTGAAGATCTATTTTACCAACCAGCTTAACTTCAGGTTTCTTAACTTCAGGTTTAATATCTGCAGGTTTCTTCAGACCTGATGCATCTTTGATAAGAATTTCCTCTTCAACCTCAGATTCTTCTGATTCGCTTTTCTCAGCAAAATCATCTATAGAAACAGACTCCTTCTTCCTGTGAAGATCTTTCAGAATCAGTTTTTCAGATTCCTTCTTTGCATTGATATCTGTACTGTATTCTTTTATCAGTAAAATGTAAGCTTCCGGAGGAAGTTTTGTGTTAGGATTTGGATCAAGATTAATACCCTTTTTATGCAGGAATTCCACAATAGTGGAGATCCCCACATTAAATTCGCGGGCTGCCTTACTTAACCTTGTTGCCTTAATTTCATCTGTCATAGAAAACTTTTCCTTATTACTTCAAATCAAAGAAGTCAAAAATAATTTACTAAACTATTGTAAACTAATCAAATTCTGCACGAAGTATGTTTATTACCTCTTTTACTGTTTCCTCTTCAAGGTCTGTCCTTTTAACAAGGTCGCTTATTGAAAGGTTCAAAACACTTCTTGCTGTATCACAGCCAATAGCTTTTAGTTCCTCGATTATCCAGTCTTCAATTTCATCCGAGAATTCCTCAAGATTCACATCCTCTTCATCTTCACCTCCTGGTTCCCTGTAAACATCTATTTCATAGCCTGTAAGCTGGCTTGCGAGTTTTATATTTAATCCGCCTTTGCCAATTGCAAGTGACACCTCATTTGGTTTAAGATAAATCTCAGCTCTCTTGGTCTCCTCAATCAGTTTAATAGAAGTGATTTTGGCCGGACTTAATGCTCTCTGAATGAAAAGCTGATTATTTGTGGTGAAGTTTATAACATCAATATTCTCATTCCGGAGTTCTCTGACTATTCCATGTATCCTTGATCCTTTCATACCCACGCAGGCTCCCACCGGGTCAATTCTTTCATCGTATGATTCTACTGCAACTTTTGCTCTTTCACCGGGAACCCTGACAATCTTCTTGATTGTGATAAGACCGTCGAAAATTTCCGGGACTTCCAGCTCAAAAAGTCTTTCAAGGAAGACAGGAGATGTCCGGCTCAGAATTATGAAAGGTGTATTATTTCTCATCTCTACCTTGATAACGACAGCTCTTATAGAATCTCCTTTCCGGAAGTGATCGGAGGGTATTTGTTCACTTTTTGGCAATATAAGTTCATTGCCGTCATCATCAAGTACAAGAATCTCTCTTTTCCAGACCTGATAGACTTCCCCGGTTACGATCTCCCCAATTCTGTCTTTATATTTTGCATAGATATTATTCTTTTCCAGATCAAGAATACGGGCGGTCAGATTCTGTCTTAAAGAAAGAATCGCACGTCTGCCAAAGTCCAGAAATTTTACCTCATCAGAAACTTCTTCACCTGCTTCATAATCTGCATCTATTTGTTTTGCTTCCGACAGAGGAATCTGAGTATTAGGATCGACAAAATTTTCATCATCAACTACTTCCCTGTTTCTCCAGATCTCAAAGTCTCCTTTGTCAATGTTAACAATTATATCAAAATTATCAGCCGATCCGAACCTTTTTGCAAGCATACCCCTGAATACATCTTCAAGAACGCTCATCATTGTTGGGCGGTCAATATTTTTTAGCTCTTTAAATTCCGAAAAGGTGTCAATCAAATTAATGTTTTCCATCTGTTGTTAACCTCTTTATATTATTAAAACGATACAACTTCCCTTGTAGATTTAACCTGGTCGTAATTAAATGAAAGATCTTTTTTCTCTTTGCTCTTTCCCTTAACTTTAACCTCTGTTTCGATTTCGAATCCCCCATCTGTAACATTTTTCAGAAGACCGGAAAACTTTCCCCCTTCTGTACTGGTTACTTCAACAATTTTTCCCTCACTGTTATAGAACTGTTCTTTTACAATAAAGGGAGTACTGAGCCCCGGAGAAGAGACCTGAAGTTCAAAATCCTCTTCATCACGGTCCAGATTACTTTCAATAAACCTGCTGATCGAAACGCATTCATCAATTGTGATACCTCCTTTTTTATCAGCAAGGATGGTAATCCTGCCTGCACTGCTTATTTTAACAGCTACAAGAAAAAGCCCCGTTCCCTTTGTGAACTCCTTTACCAGATTTTCAATTCTCACTTTATCAATCATATTCTGATGTCTGATAATAAAATAGGGGACTCTTGTCCCCCAGGTGTCCATAACGCCTCGAATCGGGGACAAAGATAGATATAATATTTAAAAAAGCAAACATTAATCTTACATTTGCGGTTAGTAGCATTAATGAATATGAAGATTCACCAAAACGTTCAGCAGGAGATATATAGCGTTGAAGACAATAACTTGCTTCGGAGTTGCACGTTATGCCCCAGAGAGTGCAAGGTGAACAGGTTCAGGGGAGCGGGAGGATTCTGCAAGACCGATTCGGGATTTAATATTTCATCAATATGTATCCATAGGGGAGAGGAACCAGCTATAAGTGGCCTGTCGGGTATTTGTAATGTTTTCTTTTCAGGTTGTAACCTCAGGTGTATATACTGCCAGAACAATGAGATAAGCAGGCGGGGTTCCGGTAAGGGATATAATTCTGATGATCTTGAAAATGTTCTTGACAGGATTGAAGAAATACTTTCAAAAGGGATCAGGTCAGTAGGATTTGTTTCACCCTCACATGTGGTTCCTCAGGTCAGAGCTATAATCAAAGGTTTAAGATCCAGGGGGATAAATCCGGTTACGGTTTATAATACAAATGGTTACGATAAAGTTGAGACACTGCGAAGTTTATCAGGTCTGGTCGACGTTTATCTTCCCGACATAAAATATGTTTCCCCTGAATTAGCTTGTAAATATTCTGATGCAGCTGACTATCCTGAAGTTGCCTTAAAGGCTATAAGGGAGATGTATTTCCAGAAAGGATCGATTCTGATCACCGATGAATCCGGAGCAGCTGAAAAGGGAATACTACTACGACATCTTGTACTTCCGGGCCATTCAATAGAAAGTATGGAAGTTCTGAGAGCTATCGGTGAAATATCTACCGGGGTCAGTCTTTCGCTCATGTCGCAATATCATCCTACAGATGAAGTCAGCAGCCATACTATACTGGGCCGGACTTTGTACAGGCACGAATATGAATCAGTTGTAGAAGAGATGGAAAGACTCGGATTCAGAAACGGGTGGGTGCAGAACATGGAGAGTTACGCGAATTATAGACCGGATTTTAGTAAGGACCAGCCTTTTGAGTAGATCCCCGTCGGGGGTCCGACCACTTAGCGGGTGCTTACATGAACTTCTCCCTCTTCTGCAGATTATACAAGGCCGCCAAAAGAAATAAGATGGTCCCGGTGATCAGAACAATCCTGTTTTTCAAAGTAATTATTGCCCAGGTTGTCTCATTTACATCCCGCGGCATATTAAATGGGTTTAAAAACACATTCCACTGGCTTCTGCTAAGTGCATCACTTAGTATAAGGAATAGTATCCCGAATACTATCATGACTACAGCCGTTCCATTTCCATTTCTGATAACCGTTGAGAGCATAAATGCCATTACTCCAAGGAAAATAACGGGAAGCATGACTTGTAAAGTCATATATGCAACCCGGAATTTCACTATAAAAATAGAGGATAACAAAGTAAAAATGAACATGATGAGGGATGCTATTATAAATATCAGCACTATTCTTACGAGCCAGACTTTGTATCTGTAGTTAGGTATTCCGAATAGTATTTCAATAGTCCGGGCATCCTGGTCATTCTGTACACCAAATACTGAAGGATAAAAAACAAGAAGTATCCCTGAGAAGAGGAAAATTCCATATTGATCCTCTATTTTAGAAACGTCGTTCGTCAGGACATCTATTAAGGAGAGCCCGATATAAAACAGGATTGATCCGATAAGGAACCAGATGAACTTATTTGCGAATATGATGCGCAGATTGTAGGTTATCATCCTGTAAATAAGAATAAAATAATTATATGATCCTATGGTTTTCATTGTAATATTTTTTACCTTTTATTATCAGGAAGCAGTTCTGACTTTTTTTCTAAGAAGCCATAGATAAGCGTCTTCAAGATTTGGGGTTACACCGATTGCATCTTCATGGGGCTGCTCGTCGGAAATGCATCTTACTCTAACATTTACCCCTTCAGACATATGGTGAACTACCAGATGATTACTAATAAAGCCGGCAAATTCCCTTTCATGAATATTGAATTGCCATACATGTCCGAAAGCTTCCTTTGTCATATCAATAGGCTTGCCAAGATACATAAGCAGTCCCTTGTTAAGCACCGCAACCTGCTTACAGGAACTGGAAATGTCCTCAATAATATGAGTAGAGAAAATGACTATCCTTTCGCGACTTAGTTCTACAAGAAGGTTTCTGAACCTGATCCTTTCTCTCGGATCGAGACCGGCTGTTGGTTCGTCTACAACGAGTATTCGGGGTAGGTGAAGAAGTATCTGGGCTATACCCATTCTTTGTTTCATCCCACCTGAATAAGAGCTTATTTTTTCATGACGCCGGTCCTCAAGATGTACAGCATTAAGTACATAGGTAACTCTTTCTTCCCTTATTTTTGTATCAATAATATTTTTGAGCATAGCCTGGTAATGAAGATATTCATGAGCTGTCATATTTTCATAGCTTCCAAACTCCTGTGGAAGATAACCAATAAGCCCCTGAAGCTCCTCCCTCTTCTTCTGAGTGTCCAGCCCGTTTATCCAGACCTTGCCATAGCTTTGTTCAAGGATACCGCAAATTATTCGCATTAGTGTTGTTTTACCTGCACCGTTAGGGCCAAGCAGGCCAAACATTCCATTCCCGATATTCAGCGAAACACAGCTTAAAGCCTTGAATGGTTTTTTCTTTTTACCTATCAATGGTATTGCAGCAACTATCTTATAGAAATTTTTCCGTACATTTTTAAACCTGCCCTCCAGACGATAGATATCTATGTTTTCAGATGTCATTTTAACTCCTGTCTTGTAAATTATAAGGCTGAAAAACCATAGGCTGCCAAGTATTAGAATAACAGCTATATTATGCCATCTTACCTGAAAGAGATAAATATTAATAAGAGGTACGAACCAGAAAATAAGTACATCAGTTATTTTTACTATAGCCAAATAGAGTTTCTTTCTCCCTGAAGAGGAAAAACCTGTCAATAACTTTTTGAAAGGGATCCAGGCGCCAAGTAATGAAAACCATATAATAATACTGAATATGAAAATGAAAAAGCCGCTATTCAGATAGAAGTACGTAAAATAGATCATGAAACCGATGATTGGCAGCTGCCAGGTCAGATGGTTCATATCACTCCAGGATGTATAGCTTTTGGCAAGGCCAAGCCTTTCCCTGATTTTTGCACCTGCTTTCCATTCCCTTGAAAGACGACTCTCCCTGTCATATATTTTAACGAGACTCTGAATGTAGATATTTATAGGTACATCGGGAGATATGACTGTTTCTCTGGCTTTTCTTAATGTATTGAGAAAAAACCAGGTAGCAGCAGGAATAAGTATTAGCGACAATATAGTTGTAATTAATTTCCAGAGGAATGCATCGATACGTGTGTAGATTAAAAATATAAGTAACCCAAAAATCAGGAGTTGAATAATTTTAGTTTTCCAGTTAAGTGAGTAGATCCATTCAAGCGAGTTTTCGAGTCCTGAGTAGAATGTTGGTATAAAAATAAGTGTCAGCAATGTACTTAACGTGAGACCTCCTATAACAGTAATTGCAAATGCGGCTCCGATAGACGCTACAAATTCAGCTTTGCCCATTGCTAGAGGGAACAGGGCAATTACAGTTGTTCCGGCTGTAATAAGAATAGGTCGAACGCGTGCTATTCCAGCAGACATAAGGGCGCGAGATCGTCTGTTGCCTCTTTTTCTCAGAATATTTGTATAGTCGATCAGAAGAATCCCATTGTTGACAACTACTCCAAGAAGTATAAGAAATCCAATAAGAGTATTCGCATTAAGGAGAGAATTGTTTGTAAGGATAAGTGCAATCAGCGAACCAAGAGCAGCCAGGGGTATGCTAAACATGAGTACTACCGGTGTTGTCAGTGATTCAAAAACAGAAGCAAGGATCATATAGATAAGTAGAAATGCCATCCCGATCAAATAATAGAAATCCTTCAAAGGATCCGATTCATGTACCACCTCTACAGCTATTCCGGAAGGAATATTGATTGATGACACAATGGATTCGATTTCTGCCCTTGCTCCCTGCAACAGGTCTTTTGAGCTGGTTATATCTGAATTGAAGCTATATGTGACAGTTACTTTTTTCTCCTGGTTCTCTCTATGAATATTACCCATTCCTGATGAAAATATAATATTCGATAATTCCTGCATTTCCATTATGTTAGAATTGGCTCCTGTAACTTCAAGATGTTTAAGGTCTTCGATTGTCTTGTCGGTGTTAACTTTAACCTGACCTGCTTCATCTGCATATTTTAAAGTTATATCATACGTTTCAGTTCCCTGTTTAAAAGTTGCACCTGAGGAGTATTCTCTACCCAGAGTGGAAAGGGATGAAGTAAGATTGTTCAGTGTGAAATTGTTACGTCCGATGTAATCCATATCAAATTTTAAATGTACTTCAGGTCGGTTGTCCTGTACATTAACATTCACACTGCTTATTGTTGTGAGATTCTGAATAAATGCCTTTATATCATCAGCAAGGTATTTCATCTGTTCAAAATTCTGGCCTTTTATTATTACACTTTCACTTGTTGATCCCACACCCAAAAGGTTCAGGAAGTTCGCACCGGGATTAACGGCTCCACCTCCTCCGGCTGAACTGGTATACCCTCCTCCAGATGAGATGTCATTCATAGTTATCTCAGCTGTTCTGATGTTTTTAACTTTCTCAAGAATGTCATTTTTTATTTCCGGAAGAGTCCTTTTGCTTTTCTTATCCCATCCTTTAGGAAGATTTACCGTAACAGTTGCACTCTCTTCCTCTACCTTGCTCACTATATCTTCTTTTTCAGGTATTCCATTAAGTCTCTGTTCTACTTCTGTGACCACAGCATCAGTTTTATCCAGTGTCGATCCGCTGGGCATGGTTACAGAAAGTCTGAAACTTGGTGTTTCTATCTCCTTTGTTGAACTGATTGTCAGTGTCAGACTTATCAAAAGGGCGGCGAAAAATACAACCAGTGTACCTATAATGGTTCCTGCCGGATTCCTCATACTGGCTTTAAGGGTGAGATAGTAGGCCTGGATAAGCCGGTTATGAATTGAAAGCTTCTGAAAAATACCGAGGTCGGATTTCTTCGCAATTTGGAGGAAATAATGGGTTGCCATTGGTATGAAAAGAAGGGCAACTATCAATGAAATAACCAGAGTCGATACAATGGAGACGCCTATATTCTTCCCCAGGATCTTTATCATGAAGTTTTCCGAGAAGATAAAGGGCAGGAAGACTGTTATGGTAGTAAGTGTTGCAGCAAATATGGATCTCCACACTTCGGTGGTACCCTGCTTGACAGCTGTATCAATATCCTTTCCCTGGCTTACCAGCCTGTAAATATTTTCCAGAACAACAACCGAGTTATCCACGAGCATACCTATGGCCAGCGCCATTCCAACAAGAGTAAGACTGTTTATTGTGACGCCGTAAGCATAAAACAGGTTAAAGGCTGTATAAACGGAGATCGGAATGGATAGCGCGATTATAAAAACAAGTCTGAAATTCCGTAAGAAGAACCAGAGAATAAGTACTGCAAGGAGACCGCCAACAACAGCCAGGTGTATTATCTGGTTCAGGTTGTTCTCCATGAGTTCTGCATTATTATTCTGAACAACAATATTCGCCCCTTCAGATCTCAGGTTTTCATTCAGCGTTTTAACCATGTCGAGTGTTTTGTGGGAAAGGTCGATAAGGTTAACCTGATTATCATTTGCCAGCGTAATTGTAACAGCATCCATCCCATTTACGCGGCTATAGGAAGTCTGATCTTTAACCCCAAAGAATATTTCAGCAATATCTTTGAGAGTTATTGACCCATTTTGCTTTACTGTAATATTTCCTATATCGGTGACGTCTGTATAATCAGATGTCACATTTACAAATAGCTTGTTTTCTCCGTCTTTTACAGATCCAACAAAGGTCTTTTCCTTGCCATTGTTACTCAGAAGGTTTGTAACCTGTGCCATTGAGATCCCGTAGGCTTTACAGGCTTTTTCATTGAGCCTGACTTCAATTGATTTTTGCTGGCCACCAAACACCGAAACACCAGCAATGCCATTTATATTTTCAAGCTCTGGTGTGATTTCCTTGTCTGTAATATTACGTATCCTGTCTATCCCTCCTTCACCCCTGACCTGAAGCTCCATAAACTGACTTGTGATCTGGGTCAGGTCGATCTTTACAACAGTAATTCTGAATTCGGGAGGAAGGGTAGGTTTTACCAGATTTATCTTCTCCTGAAGCTTCAGGTTGGCAAATTTCATGTTGGCATTCTGATTGTAGTACAAAATTATAGTCCCTGAGCGGGAAGTAATGTTTGATTCAATCTTTTCAATGCCTTCCAGAGTACCTATAGTACCTTCTATAGGTACTATCGCCTGGTTTTCTATATAATTTGGATCTAACTCAAGTGTGGTTGCGACCTGAACTATGAGAGTCGGGAGCTGTGCATTAGGGAATAGTTCAATCTGAAGTCTTTTATACGAAACATAACCAAGCATAGTAAGACCCAGAAAGAGCATACAGATCAGGACTTTTCTTTTTATAATGAAATTCATGTTAGCTGGTCTTAGTCATTATAAATACACTGTTTATATTCTCTGTTTCCTGGTGATCATGGCACTAAAGGAATCAAAAACCCAGTATACGCAGGGTATAACAATAAGTGTCAGTATTGTTGAGGTAACGAGTCCTCCGATCACGGCAAGAGCCATTGGGGATCTGAGAGATGCACTCTCACCAATACCTATGGTCAATGGAATGAGAGCAAATATTGTTGTCAGGCTTGTCATCAAAATAGGCCTGATTCTCTGAGATCCTGCGGTAATTATTGAGTCCTTTTTGTTCAAACCCGTCTGACGTAACTGGTTTATGCGGTCAATAAGTATTATTGCATTGCTTACTGCAATTCCCCCAAGCATTATTATACCTATATATGCCATCATGTTGAGAGTTTTTCCCAAAATGAAGAAAGTGAGGATAGTACCGACTACTGCAAGGGGAATAGTCAGTAAAATAACAAATGGCTGAATAATTGATTCAAATTCAGCAGCCAAAACCATAAAAACCAGTATAATAGACAAGACCAGTGCGAATGTCAGATTAGACATTGATTCTTTTCTCTTAAGTTCTTCACCGGTAATTGCAATTCTGTAGTTAGCTGGTAAAGCAACTGATTTAAGCAGAACTCCAGCATCTTTTACTATTTTATCAAAAGGTTTGGATTTATTAACCATGGCATATACATAGCTGGTCCTGCTCTGGTCACGTCTTGTGATTTCCCTGGGTGAAATAACAGTTTTAACAGCAGCCAGTGAGCTTAATGGAACCTTAATCGAACCTGCAGTTATCAGCAGATCCTCAAGCTGATGCAAGGAAAGGTCACCAAGCTTTATAGTTATGGACTTCATCTCACCTTCTTTTTCCATTGAACCTGCGTCGGCGCCGGACAAATAGCTTTTTACCTGGTTTATTACGTTATCTACCGATACATTATAATAACTGGTCTTAAACCGGTCAACAGCAACCTCAACCTCAGGAGTCCCCTGATCAAGCGAAGTAGTAATATTATACAACCCTGCGTTACTCTGAAGGACTTCTTTTGCCTGGTTAACTACCTTTTCTATCTCGGAGTAATCTTTCCCCTTTACCTCAACAACAAATGGTGCCTCGCTTGTTCCAAGTGTTGTCTGCAGGGAGGTTTCTTCCTGTAAAAAGCTTACATTAAGATCCGGAACTGTCTTCAGGTATTTCTCAGCCGATTTAATAGCTTCTTCAGTTTCTTTGGCATATTCTGGCTTAAGGAAAATTTTAATGTTTGCGACATTCTCGTTTTGAGCAGTGGCAGTCTGAGTGGTTGAAGTACTTATGTCGCCACCTGCCTGGCTGTAAATCATTTTAATTTTATCACCCAGAAGCTCTCTGATTGTTCCTTCGATCATCTGAATTGTGCTTTGGGTCCTTTGAAGATTTGTCCCTTCAGGGAGTTTCAATCCGATTGTAAATTCCGATGAAGCTGATTTTGGCATATATTCACTTCCAAGTTGTGGAATAAGCAATGCCGTAAGTCCCATAAAAACAATTGACAGAATTATAACGATCAATCTCTTATCCAGGACCTTTGACAGGAACTTGGGATACCATCGGAATTGCATAGGAGTGCTGAGCTGGACAGATTGTCTATTCTTCTCACGAAACAGAGTATTTACAAGCATGGGAATAACGAGCATAGCCACAAATAGAGATGATATAAGTGCAAAAGCAACTGTCCAGGCCTGATCCTTGAACATCTCACCTGAGGCTCCTCTTAAATATACGATGGGAAGGAATACAACTATTGTTGTGATTGTAGAAGCGGTAATTGCTCCCCCGACCTGACCTGTACCAACTATCACGGCTTCGCGCAGTGGCATTCCTTCATCTCTGTTACGGGTAATATTTTCCAGCACAACTATGGCATCATCAACAAGCCTGCCGGCCCCCAGGGCAAGCCCTCCCAACGTCATGATATTTAATGTCAGATGATTGAAATACATAAGATTGAATGTGGCAATAATCGATATGGGAATTGCAACACTTACAACCATTGTTGTACCTATTCTCCGCAGGAAGACATATAATACGATCATGGCAAGGAATATCCCAATCAACCCTGAATTTTTTACTTCTCCTATCGCATTGTCAATATATTTTCCCTGGTCCTTGACAACAATGAATTCATATCCTGGAAGCGCTTTAGTCAGAGTAACAAAGGCAGCGTTAAGGTTGTTAACAGCCTCGACAGTGTTATATTTTGGCTCTTTATAGATCGATAATCCGATACATCGTTCCCCGTTAAGTGTAATTATGTTGAGAGGATCTTTATTTTTATATTTTATTGTTGCAACGTCTCGAAGGTATACCGGGATTTTGGCAGTAGAAGTACCTGTTGTTCCTGATGCTGCAGCAGTGGCCGTGGCCGTAGCCTGTTTGAATCCCACAATAATATTTTCGAGATCAGACAGGTTTTCAAGAACACTTACCCCTTTAACCACATATTTCAGCCCCAGATCAACAATAGATCCCCCGGAAACATTCTTATTGTAGTTTGCTATCTGGACAGCAATTACGTCAGCACTCAGGCCGAATGATTCAAGTATATATTTGTTGGTTTCAATTACAACTTCACTTTCTTCCTGTCCTGTTAATTTAACATCGGCAACCCCCTCTATTCTTACAAGTTCATTTCGGATATAGTTTTCAGCCACCTTTCTTAATTCATCCATATCAGAAATTTCCTTGTTTCTCAATCCGACAATCATTACAGGAGAAGCGTTGGGATCATATTGAGAAATATTAAACTCGGTAAGATCGGTGTTCTGGCTGAATGATGCCAGGGCTTTCTGCAGATCGAGAAATGCTTCATCCATATCTTTGTTCCAGTTATACTCCACAGTTATAATGGCCGAGCCTACTTTAGAAACGGATGAGACCTGGATAACATCATTTTGCCGCATAGAAAGAGATTCAATCTGATCGACGTAGTTTTTCTCGATCTCTTCCGGTGGTTTTTCCCCGGCTGTGAGTTCAACGTATATCTTGGGATTATTAAGATTAGGAAACAGGTCAGTTCCCAATTTTCCCAGAGATATTATCCCGAGCAGGATTATACCAAGTACAAGCATCAAGACAGTAACCGGGAATTTTACGGCAAATTGAGCAATCCTGTTCATATTTTTTATTTAATGATTTTAACCTTCGATCTGTTGCTGAGAGTTTCAAATCCACTCATTACAACCCGGTCATTTCTTATCAGACCGTCAATTATTTCCACGTCAGTAAGATTCTCCAGACCAGTATGAACAATTCTTTCCATAGCCATACCACTCCGATCGATAACAAAAACTGTTTTGCCTCTTTGCCGGGAGAGAATTATACTTTTAGGAATTACAATGACATTGTCTTTATGATTGACGACAATATCGGACTTTACGAACATACCCGGTCTGAGAAGAAAATTTGGATTATGGATCAGGATATTTCCGGGGAATGTTCTGGTATCAGGATTAATTGCAGGAGATAGCTGGGTTATATTTCCTATTATGGTATCTTTTGGAAGGGTATAATTCGTTAGTTTTACTCCCTGTCCGGGTTTAATTACAGAGATGTATTTCTCAGGCAATTGTACATTCATGTACATCATCTGGTAGTCCATTATTTCAACGATATTTGAACCTGTATTAACCCTGGTACCCTGGGTATAATATGGTAAGTCAACTATTACACCTTCGATCGGTGCAGCAATTCTTGTCTTGGCCATCTGAAGGTTTGCGGTTTCCAAAGCTGTCTTGGCATTAGCCCTGTTGATCTCAGCAGTTTTGAGATCAAATAGAGTGACCCCTCCCTTAGCATAAAGCGATTGCTGCTTAGTAAGTTCACTCTCTGTGAGTTCGAGGTTAAGCTGAACGGTTACAAGCTTAATACTGTTAATGTATTCCTGATCTTCTAACCTGGCTATCAGATCACCGGGTTTTACCCTGTCATTAAGCTGCCATGATCTTCCGGTCCGTGGATTTTTTTCAAGAAAATAATTGGCAGTGATCTCCGATTTCACAAGAATATCGCCTATCGGGAAAGCAGTGCCTGAGGTACTTACGTATTCTTCAATTGCTTTAGGAGTAATATCCTGCACGGAAACAGGAATTTCAACATCAGAGCTGAGATTCGGAGTCTGGTTTCTGCAGCTTATGGCCGCTAAAACGGTTGCTACTATTATAAATATACTTTTTTTCATATGTGGTTAATATTTATTGTTTCAATGTTTTAACCGGAGTAACCGGCTGTTTCTTTTCAAAATCATACAGTGTCAGGATTTTCAGATTTAAAAGTTCGAGCTTATAAGAAATCAGGGAATTGGTAAAATTGATTTTGTTCTGCGAAAGCTGGTTCTGATAAATGCTCAGATCCATACCAGTAAGATCGCCGTTTTTGTACTTTTCGAGATTTAAGTCGAAAGTTAGTTGTGCGTTGTTGACGGAAACACGTGCAATTTGTATTTGATTAATCAGGTTTTTAAGATTCCGGTAGCTCTGCCTGATTGATAGAATTATGTCATTCTGTTGTACTCCAAGGTCAACCTTGTTCGATTCAATGGTGGCTTGTTGTGCTTTAATCCTTGATTTTTCCTGTCCCCAGTCGTATATTGGTATTTGAAAAGACAAAGCGACATTTTCATTATTTTTTGGATCTTTATAGATATCCGGAAGGTTTTTATTATTTCCATTATATCCAAAAGAAAGGGCCAGGTTTCCATGGAATTCATTAAGTGCTTTCACCGTAACAAGATCAAGCAGTGATGATTCAATAGTTATTTGTCTTTGCCTGAGTTCCATCCTGTTTGCCAGTCCCTGATCAATTGCAAAGGCTATATCAATCTTAATGGTTGTGTCAACCTCTATATTCGGAATTACCGTTATATCTTCATAAAGGTTCATTCCTATCAGATCTTTAAAATCATCCTTGGCATTTTCAAACGCAACCTGTTTGTTTTCGTAGTCAGATCTGGTTGTTGCCAGGTTCAGCTCTGCCTGGAACATTTCTGACTGGGCTGATACTCCTGCATTGGCCTTGTTCTTTGTTATTTCATAGCTTTTCATCATATCCTGAAAGGCCTGGTTAGCAATTTCCATACTCTGCTGCGTCTGGTAAACAGCGTAAAATGACTGGGTTACGTTTTTTTCTGTTGCCAGGAGCTGGACAGCATAGGAAAGCTGAGAGTTTTCAAGCTGTAATTGGAGTACTTTAATATTTTGCTTGGTCCTGTTGTATGTAAACAGGGGCTGATTGATCTGAATACCAAGATCATTATTAAAAGCTACACCGGCAGCACCGAACAGAGCATTCTGGATGTTATTGGTATAACTGAAATTGTCGCTCAGGGTAATAGTCGCATCTGTAGGTAAAAAAGGCTGTACTATTGTAAATGAACCTGAACTCTGAATATCCTTCGTAGTATTGTACTTTGAAAGACTTGATATCAGAGCCCTGTTCTGGGCAAAGGAAATGGGATTCACAGATAAAGCAAATTTTGATTTTAATGCTGCATTCTGTGCATTAAGGTTTTCCTGGCTTCTTACTAGTCCAAGTCTCATTTTTATTACCGTGGGACTATTTGATTGAGCAACCTGGAGAGCCTGTTCAAGAGTAAGCCCTTTCTGAGCCCACACATTGGCGGTAACCAGATTCACCAGCAGAAAAATTGAAGTGAAAATCAATTTTTTGGATCTGAATTTTATTTTCATTGTCTGTTTAATTATATCTATTTTTAATCTTATGTCTCAATGCCATTCAGTTTCAAACTTTCTCCTTTCAGAAACCCACCCCTGACCCCTCCCAGGAGGGGAACCTGTTAGAATCACCTTGCACCTTGCACCCTGCACCTTGCACCCTGCACCCTGCACCCTGCACCCTGCACCCTGCACCCTTCTCACCTCTGTCTCACCCACTTTACCGCGTCTCCGATCACTACCCTGCCGGAAGACTGATTTGTCAGAACGACTTTCGCAGTATCGTCTGAAAGGTAATATGTACCAAGTTTGTTCCAGCCACCCTCAGCGTTTTCATAATCAAAAGAAATATTCTCAATTCCGCCCTTCTGATATATCAGGTAGTGGAATTCTTTATAAGCTTGTTCCATTTGCGCTCTACCGCCTTGTCCCTGACCCCCTTGTCCCTGGCCGGGTCCCCCAGGTCCCTGACCTCCTCCGCCGCCCCCACCGGCTCTTCCACCACCTCCTCTGCCTCCACCACCACCTGCCTGTCTTCCCATACCTCCACCTGTTATCATCAATCGCTCTACAGCTTTACCAACATAACAATAAATGTCGTAATAACCAGGTTTGTTGATAAGCGTATACCAGGTCAAAGTTTTATCGCCGGTACCGCTTCTGGTGTAGAGAGCTGATTTTATAAATGTCCCATAATATGACGACTGGACAACAGGTTGCCAGTAGGTTGGAATATTTCTTACAAGATTAATTTGCTGATAGGAAGTTCCTTTCAAATTCTGAATTCCAAGTATTCTTTTAAGCCTGTTAACCGTATTCTGTTTACTCACTATGAAACCAGGGTCTTCATTGTCAACAACAATTTCCGATGTATCGGTAACGGCAGGATCTGAAGAAAGTATTTCTTCTCCTGAGAATTCCTTTGCAGCTTCTTTTGATTTAATAATCTGATCGATAGGCATTGTGATTTCTCCCGGGATATTTTTAGCAATAAGAGTATTTACCATCATTGCTCTGGGCTGAGCATCGAGCACAATGCCAACTTTCTTTGTCTCATGAGGTCCCAGGTAAACTATTTTTGAAATATCGGCAGCTTCCATTCCGCGACCCTGAAATGAGATCTGAAACCTTCCACCAGTTCCCCCTCCCCGATCACTCATTGTAAAAGCTACGTTGGCTCCACGGCCTCCGCCTCCTCCTCCCCGTGCTCCACCAGCTCCTCCCGTACGGAAAGATATATTAAATAATCCACCCACAGTTTCTTGATTTGATGCAGTAAATGTAACCTGGTATTTTGACCTGGTAGAGACAATAATTTCGTTTGCCTGCAAATTTTTAAAAAGAAATCCGGGCTGTTCTTTTTCCCTGAACCAGTCATTCAGGAAAGGGTAAAACTCAAAACCAAATTTATTTTTAATATCATTATTGAATGTCATAATATCGACTCTTTTAAACCGGTGATCATCAATATATTTTGCAAACCATTCCTTAAATGGATCTATACCTGCCCTGGCTCTTATCAGGTTAAAGAAATAATCACCCTTTATAGTCAATACAGTTCTCAAAGTATCGCCACCCGGATTTTTTGCCAGCAGCTCTTTAAAGCTCTGCCTTTTCAAAATGAGATTAGCCATGTCATTTTCACTTAGACCTCCTGTAACAGCCTGCAAACCGGACATACCCGGGGTACTGACTTTTTGAAGATGCGATTCAAAAATAGCATTGATGACCGGATATTCTGAAGAGTAAAAGTTATTCTTAAAAAAATAGAAGCTGGGGCCCAGAATGTACCTTGTTGGGGCATTTGCGGCAACTCCGTTTATAAACCTGAAACTACTGCCACTGATGAAAGTGCTTCTCATAAAATTATTGAATATCCTCACCTGCAGCTCCTTGTCAGTAATTACCTGCCCGCTTCGGGTCATGTTTCTTTTCTGACGTTTAAACTGCTTGGAGAACCCGGCCTGGTTAAGGGTTGAGAGTCTTTCGGGCAGGAGCACCATAGATGGCTGAACCTCAGCACGTGTTTGAGTGTTCTCCTTGGGAAAAGAATAAAACTGTACGGGAACTTCAAGCATGCTAAGCGTTTCAAATGGATATTTGGTTGAAAAGTTTGATTCAAGATCCTTCATTAGACCCGAAACGAGCAACAACAAGGTGTCCTTAAGCGATGCCAGATCTTCTTTATAATAATCATTTCCCGGGAAATGGTATGAAATATATTCGACTGAATCAACCTTAATTTTGTCTGTCAGATAGTTACCTATTGCAAGAGTAAGTCCGGTCAGTGGAAATTTAGGTTTAATTAACCAGTATCCATCTTCTTTAATGGTTTTACCCTGCGATACAGCCACCAGATTATCCTTCGTTTTTACTCTGAGAGTATAATTTGAAAAGTCAATTTTAATCTGAGCAGGATTAGAGGGATAGTAATTCAAACCGGCAACAGGATACCAATAGGTCTCAGGAGTAAGCAACACATAGTCTCCGGTGAGGAAAGCCTGCCTCTTATTCACTTTGACCATTGCAATTCCATATGGATTATCCCTTATATTATCGTTATAATTTGGATAACAGAAAGATTCATTGATACTTCCTGAATATACAAACTTAATACTGTCATTTTCTCCAGGATTAAGGATCTTCCCCGGGTCTATCTGGATAATATGGTTTATTCGTTTGAAGTTCAGATCGCTTCCACCAGAAGATATTTTTGTCACTTTCAGTGAAGGATTAAGAGAAAAATAGTATAAACTTATCGGCTCGTTATTGTCGTTCGCTATTGTTAAGGCAGCTGTTGCCTCAAATGAATTTCCATTATGGATAAAATCTATTTTAACATCAGTAATACTGGCAAATTTTTTATTTTCAAACTGCCTGTTTGTTTCAATTGTTACTCTTTTATCAGTAACTCCTTTTCTGTAAGTTGTGTAAGTATTAAAAGCACAAACTGCCGAACCGGCAAGAAAAACAATGAAGAAAACTATGGTCAGAGTCCTGAGTATTTTAGATTGCGGCAATCTTTTGAAGAGCAAGATCGTAGCCATAATCAAGGCAAGTCCGGAGAAGAGATAAATAAATCTTTGATTGAGTATAACACTTAAATCATCAAAACCAATCATTTCAGATTTAAACACAGGAAGTCCAAATGCCATATAATCGAAAATTGATCCGGCTCTGAAGTAGAGGTAGAAAATATCCATTGCAGCGTATCCGAGAAGGATAAGAAAGGTTATTGCCTGGTTTTTTAATAAAGACATCAGAGTGAAAGCAAGTCCCAGGCTGAATACAAGTGTTGGTATACTTATGATAAAAAGATAATAAAAGTAAGCAGCAATATCTACTTTCATACTTTTTGAAATGATGTTTATTACCAGGCCTATGCCTAGAATTATCAGGTTCAGACCAAGGAACAACCGAAGTATTCCCCATGACTTTCCGATTACATATTCAAAATTTGACATTGACCTGGTATAAAGAACTTCATTGGTGTCAAGCTTCTTGTCGCGTTTCAAAAAATCCGCGGCAAGGAAAATGACTACAACTGCCTGGGCAATATTCAGCAGGTAAAGATTAATAAGAGGAAGTGTGGAAGAGATCGATATCGTATCCCATCCCTCATCGCCAATAGGTGAGAATACCCCGATGTTCATAAATGTAAAAATAAACACCGCCGCAATTGAGAAAAGACGGAAAAACCAGCTCCTTCTGAGAGTTTTTGCCTCATATCTGGCAACTGTTCTTATATTTAGCAACAAGGTCATAAGTTTTCTATAACGTCAGTCTGTTAATGTAGTATGTAATTTATGTTCCATAAAGTAAACATAGGCATGTTCAATGTTTGGTTCAATACTTATTGCATTGTAATCAGGGACATCATCTGAAACTACCTGGACTTCCCAACCGGTTTCATTGGGTAAAGTGGAAATAACATTGTACTTCTCCTTTACAAATTCATATTCAGCAGGTGTGAGATCAAGTCTGAAAACATGACCTTCAGCATGCTTTACAAGGTTTTCTGGTGAACCATAGTAGACCATTTCGCCCCTGTCCAGTAGTGCCATTCCCTGGCATGTGGAGGAGATGTCACCCACAATATGTGTCGACAGAATGATTATCACGTCGTTCTGGCTTAAGCTGTGAAAGTACATTTCTGAATTTTATCCTTTCATCGGGATCAAGTCCGGTGGTGGGCTCATCAACTATTATGATCTTTGGAGTGCCTATCAGCGCCTGGGCAATCCCCAGCCGGCGCTTCATGCCGCCCGATAATTTATTTGCCCGCCGGTCACGCGCCTCTAAAAGCCCTACCTGATCAAGCAACCTGTCAACCTCGGCTATTCTTTCCTTTCTGTTCTTTAATCCTGCCAGCGAACCTGAATAGTCAAGGAACTCCCATGTTTTAAGCGCTGTAAAAAATCTGAAATCCTGCGGAAGGTAACCAAGCATGCCTCTGAGTTCCTTCCTGTGCTTCTGGATATCCATGCCATCTACTTTTACAACACCTGAAGTTGGTTTCATCAGGGTCACCAGTATGCGCATAAGACTTGATTTTCCGGCTCCATTCGGACCCAGGAGGCCAAACATTCCTGTGCCAAATTCAAGATTGATGTCCTTCAAAGCATGATTACCATTTGAATATATGTGGTTCAGATTCTGAATTTCAATTTTCATAAAGGGCTGAGTTATATTCGAGCGATTGAATTTTCATTACAATTGACCTTTTAAAGACTTAAAATATTTCAGATGTTACCTAAATTGGCTATGTTATACAACATGTTCATTTACTAAGTTGATTTCAACCCAGGAAATCACAATTGACCTGGTGATTATTACATTGTAAAACTAATTTCTATTTTTGTAGATCAAAAATCCGCAGGTGGTTTATTTTGTAAATAAAAGGAAGATAATTAATGATCCTGTTTATGGGTTTATCAATATCCCCGGTGATTTTGTTTTTGATATAATAGAGCACCCCTGGGTTCAGCGGTTAAGAAATATTAAACAGCTCGGTCTCACCAGTTTTGTTTATCCTGGAGCTACACACACCAGGTTCCAGCATGCCCTGGGCGCCTTACACCTTATGGATCAGGCAATTCAGACCTTAAGAAACAAAAACGTAGAAATAAGCCTGGACGAGGAAGAGGCAACTTTTATTGCTATTCTGCTTCACGATTCCGGACATGGCCCTTTTTCCCATGCACTGGAAAATTCAATTATATCAGGAATATCCCATGAAGAGCTTTCATTGTTGCTTATGAGTAAACTGAATGAATACTTTAAGGGAAAACTGTCTCTGGCAATTGACATCTTCAGGGGAAATTACAAACGTAAATTTCTTCACGAACTTATTGCAGGTCAGGTCGATATGGACAGGCTTGATTATCTGCGGAGGGACAGTTTCTTTACAGGAGTAATTGAAGGTTCCGTTGGTTCCGACAGAATAATTCGAATGCTGAACGTGGTTAATGACAGGCTTGTAATTGATGAAAAAGGGATATATTCTCTCGAGAAATTCATAATTGCCAGGAGACTTATGTACTGGCAGGTTTACATGCACAAAACAGTCCTTTCCTCAGAGAGTCTGCTGGTGAATGTGCTCCGACGTGCAAAAGAGCTTGCATCAGCAGGAGACGACCTGTATGCAACACCCGCGCTGAGATTCTTCCTGTATAACGAAATCGGTCTATCTGATCTCAGCGATAAAGGCATTTTTACTCCTGCTCAGGTTGCTGCTAATTTTACCAGACTCGATGATAATGATATTCTGGTATCAGCAAAGTACTGGACAGATCACTCCGACAAAGTCCTGTCGAACCTTTCGAAAAGACTTATGAACAGGGATCTTCTGGCAATAGAACTTCAGAATGACCCATTTTCAGAAAAAAGAGTGGATAATTTGAAAAAAACGACAGGAGAGTTGCTTAAAATCAGTTCTGACATGACAAAATATTTTGTTTTTACCGGAAACGTTTCAAACCTGGCTTACGCACCTGATGCCCCGGATGTCAAAATTTTAAATAAGTCCGGCATAATTACAGAAATATCATCTGTCTCCGATATGTTTGATCATAAATTCCTTTCAGAAAGAATTATAAAATATTTTCTTTGCTACCCAAAAGAATGCAGATAACTAAAGAATATTACAATGGAATTTACAGCCGCAACAATTGCAGAATTTTTAAAAGGAGAAATAGAGGGAGATCCGAATGTAAAAGTGAACACGGTGGCTAAAATTGAAGAGGGCCATGAGGGAGCGCTTTCTTTTCTGGCAAATCCCAAATATGAACATTACATTTATGTTACCCGGTCGACGATCGTACTTGTAAACAGCAATTTCATCCCTGCCCAAAAGATCAATGCTACATTAATCAGGGTTCCGGATGCTTATGTGGCTTTTGCCTCATTGCTTGCAATGGTTGAACAGGGAAAACCAAGGAAAAAGGGAATTCACCCGACTGCCGTAATTGAGTCATCGGCCAGGGTTGGCGGAGATGTCTATATCGGCCCATATGTTTATATTGGTGAAAATTGCACAATTGGCAATGGCTGTATAATTCTTCCTCATGTTTTTATCGGAGACAACTGTAAGATCGGAAGTAACTGCAGTATTAACCCGGGAGTGACGATATATCATGAATGTATCGTCGGAAATAATTGCACTATCCATGCCGGAACAGTTATTGGAAGTGACGGATTCGGTTTTGCACCAATGTCGGGAGGAGAGTACCAGAAAATCCCTCAAATTGGAAATGTATTAATAGAGGATAATGTTGAAATAGGCGCTAATGTTACAATCGATCGTTCAACAATGGGTTCAACAACTCTGAGAAAAGGTGTTAAAGTGGATAACCTCGTCCAGATCGCTCATAATGTTGAAATAGGTGAGCACACGGTAATTGCGGCACAGACTGGTATTGCGGGTTCAACGAAAATAGGTAAAAACTGCATGTTCGGCGGACAGGTTGGAATAAGTGGCCATATAAAAATTGCAAATGGAACAAAAGTTGGAGCACAGGGTGGTATAGCTCAGGGAATTGATGAAGAAAACACAATTCTCCAGGGATCTCCGGCTATTCCATACAGACAGTTTTACAGATCATCTGTAACTTTTAATAATTTACCCGAACTCGAAAGAAAAATTCGTGCTTTGGAAAGAGAGCTTGAATCGATGAAAAGGAAGTAATTTTAATTCGCGGTCGAAATTGATTTAGTCGGTATATCATAAGTTATGTTACAATTTAATGGATTGTTCGAATTTTTTTCTTTTTTTTGTACCTGTCTTAAACCTAACAAACTGATCAATGATTGAAAAGCAAAGAACACTTGCGAAGGAAATTAGCCTGACAGGTAAAGGACTGCATACTGGAATAAGTGTCACTATTACATTTAAGCCTGCCCCGGCAAATCATGGTTATAAATTCTGCAGGGTTGATCTTCCGGGTAAACCTGTAATTGATGCTCTGGCCGAACACGTAACTGAAACTTCAAGGGGAACAACTCTTGTACAGAATAATGCATCAGTAGCAACAATTGAACATGTTCTTGCAGCTTTTTATGGAATGAAAGTTGACAATGCGTTTATTGAGCTTAACGGCCCTGAAGCTCCAATAATGGGAGGAGGATCCTCGAGATTTGTTGAAGCAATTAAAGAATCGGGGATAATAGAACAGAAGGAAGATAGAAACTATTATATTGTTAAACAGAAGATCACCTTTTCAGATGAGGAACATGGTGTTGACCTGATTCTGTATCCTGATGACCACTTCAGTATTAATGTCCTGATTGACTATAACTCAAAAATTCTCGGCAACCAGTATGCGATTCTCGATTCTATTGATGATTTTGAGGATGAGATATCCAGAAGCCGCACATTCGTTTTCTTTCATGAGCTTGAACCCCTTTATAAAATGGGACTTATAAAAGGAGGTGATCTCGACAATGCGGTTGTTATTCTTGAGAAGGAGGTAGACCAGGAAGAGATTGACCGGATTGCAAAATTATTCAATCGTCCGGGAATTACGAGTCATAAGGCTGGTGTACTGAATAATACCGAGCTTCGTTATCCAAATGAACCTGCTCGTCATAAACTTCTTGATATAATTGGAGACCTTGCGTTGGTTGGCCAGCCTATCAAAGGAAAGGTCGTAGCCACACGACCGGGTCATTTTGCAAATACACGCCTTGCAAAAATTGTAAGACAGGAGATTAAAAAAGCACATTCAAAAAGAGAAATTCCCTTATATGATCCAGCAGAACCACCTGTATACAGTATTGAAGATATAAAGAAAAAACTTCCTCACAGATATCCTTTCCTTCTGGTTGATAAAATAATTTTCATTGATGAGGCTTCGGTTGTCGGTATAAAGAATGTAACAGCTGATGAAGCTTTCTTTCAGGGTCATTTTGTTGACGAGGCAGTTATGCCAGGGGTGCTCCTGGTTGAAGCGCTGGCCCAGGTTGGAGGTGTACTTGTTCTTAATACCATAGAGGACCCTGAAAAATATTCTACCTACTTCTTAAAAATCGATAAGGTGAAATTCAAACAGAAAGTGGTTCCCGGCGATACAGTTATACTTAAGATGGAACTGGCTGATATTATCAGAAGAGGAATAGTAACAATGTTTGGACAGGCATTTGTTGGTAGCAAGCTGGTAGTCGAAGGCGAACTTACAGCTCAGATTATTAAAAATAAATAGAAGTCAATGATCTCAAATTTAGCTTTCGTACATCCGGAAGCAAGGATAGGTGAAAATGTAACAGTTGAACCGTTCGCATACATTGCAGCCGATGTGAATATAGGTGATGGTACCTGGGTTGGTCCCAATTCAACCATTCTTGATGGAGCACGAATTGGTAAAAACTGCAAAATATTTCCATCATCTGTCTTATCAGGAATTCCACAGGATCTTAAGTTCAGGGGAGAAGAATCAACTGCAGAAATTGGAGATGGTACCACCTTAAGAGAAGGCGTTACAGTGAACCGTGGTACTGCTGCTGTGGGAAAAACCGTTGTGGGAAATAATTGTCTCCTGATGGCTTATGCTCATATCGGCCATGATTGTAACATCGGCAATTCCTGTATTATTGGAAATTCATGTGGAATGGCAGGTGAAGTTAAGGTGGACGACTGGGCAATTCTTAGCGGCGGTACAATGGTTCACCAGTTTACTCATATAGGAGCCCATGTTATTGTTGGTGGCGGTTCAAAGGTGAGAACAGATGTACCTCCCTTTATAAAGGCCGATAGAGATCCACTGAGTTTTATGGGATTAAATACAGTCGGGCTGACAAGACGTGGATTTGAGAAAGAACGGATAGATGAAATTCATAATATTTACAGGGCAATATATCAGAGCAATATGAATATATCGCAGGCTCTTGAATATATTGAAAAAGAATTCAAATCATCCTCTGACAGGGACCAGATTTTGGAGTTTATCAGGAAATCGGAAAGGGGAATAATAAGGGGGCCGCGGTAAAATATCTATTTCCATCCCTGAGCGATGAGCTCAATCTCTGACCCGGTTTCTGAAACTAACATCCTTCCATTTTCGGATTCAGACATGTGCCCAATAATTTTTATATTGGGAATGAGTTTGATTTTCTCAAACATATCAAGCGGAATGGTGAACAATAGTTCATAATCCTCTCCTCCGTTCAAAGCAGCAGTTACAGGATCTATACTGAATTCTTCAGAAAGTCTGAAGGTTTCCTGGTCGACAGGGATTTTATCAGGAAAAATCCGGCAACCTGTCTCTGACGATTTGCAGATATGCAACAGGTCGGAGGCAAGTCCGTCAGAGATATCTATCATCGAAGAGGGCAATATTCCGTTTTTTCTGAGATCATCAAGGGTTTCAGATGGAAATTCCGGTTTTAATTGTCTCCCAATAACATATTCATATCCAGAAAGATCAGGCTGGATGCCCTTATTATTCCTGAATAGTTTTTTTTCTCTTTCAAGCAACTGTAATCCAATATAAGATGCACCAAAATCTCCGGTTACACAAATGAGGTCATTTGGTTTTGCTCCCGCCCTTTTTACCAATTTATCCTTTTCAACTGCACCAACAGCAGTTATTCCTATCGTCAGACCTGTGAGAGAGCTCGTCGTGTCACCACCTGCAAGATCAGCTCCATACTTTTTACATGCAAGATAAATACCCCCGTAGAGTTCTTCAAGATTCTCAACAGTAAATCTTGTACTTAAACCAACCGAAACCATTATCTGACGGGGCTTTCCATTCATCGCATAAATATCCGAGATGCCTCTGATAACAGCTTTATATCCAAGATGCTTCAGAGGTGTATAGGTCAGGTTGAAGTGAATACCTTCCAGAAGAAGATCCGCAGAAACTAAAGTAAGAAGATTGCCATTATCTATAACGGCTGAATCATCACCAATACCCAGTACAGTGGATTTATTCCCTGGTTTTGACTTCTTAGTCAGATGCTCTATAAGACCAAATTTCCCCAGTTCATTTATCGGGGTTTTATTTTCCGGATCAGACATACTTCAATTTTTTACTTCTGACTTTTATCTTTTTACTTTTATCTTTTGTCTTTTCCAGGAAGAACACCCCCCTGCCCCCCTCAAGGGGGGAATCCTGAAAAGGAACTTTTATCTTTTGTCTCTTATCTTTTGCAAGCGAAACCACTTTCAGTTATAAACAATGTCTCTTCCGAAAGGGCTCAATGCTATTGCAGTAAGTTTAAAATGCTGCATACCGAAGGGGATACCTATAATAGTGATACAAAGAAGAAGTCCGAAAAAAGCATGCGTCAGGGCGATCCAGAGACCTCCGAAGAGCAACCATATTACATTCATTAATATATATAAACAGCCTGACGCTCTTACATCAACCCGGGTCGTGCGGCCAAATGGCCATATTGCCATTGATGCCATTTTCAGTGTCTGAATGCCGAAAGGAATCCCCACAATGGTTATCATCAGAATGATGCTTCCAACGAAATATTCAATTGCTATAATAATTCCTCCGAAGAGGAGCCAGATAAGGTTACCGATTATTTTCATAAAGCCTTTTGTTCGTTATTCGAGTATGATATTCTGATTCTTAGGGTATTTCACCGAATAGGAAAGAATAAGTTCCTTCTTCTCCTGTGGTTTAAGGTCGACATCCCATTTAACAGCTCCTGTTTCTGTATTAAGAGAGCCTCCGGAGAGCTCAGTTGCCTCAACAACAATGCTGCTGTTTGAAGATACAGGTATCTGGTCATTCACGGTAATCTTTATGGGATTAGCTTTGTTGTTTCTGACTGTCAGCAGAAATGAGTAAGTCTCTGTTTTATTTGACCCGATCACCTTCCTGCTTGTGAAATCTTTCCTTTTCTCTCTCTTTACCAGAATGCTGTTATCAGTTCCAAGGGAAATGACCAGTGTATCTGTCAGCTGATTAACATTCAGATAGGATTTGCCCACAAAGCTGTTTTCAAAATAGAGAGTAGCCTCGCCTGATAAGAGACTCTGTTTGGCCCAGTCGGTAATGTTACCGGTGAGGTAAGCGCTCTGGGATAATTTTGGAATTGTTATATACTTATAGTCGGCCGGGGTTGTAGTTCTCTGGATCTCAATTATCTGAGCCTTACCGTCTGAGGGTATTGAATTAGGCACTGAAACATCGAAAGTAACGCTCATTTCACCCACCTTCTTTTCAACCATAACAGGAGCTGCTGCTACCTCTTTCATTGCCGGTTTACTTTCAGGTGCCATCTCCCGGGCAATCAGCGGAGCTGCATCACTTTTCATTGCCAATGAGCTGGTCCCCCGAATGGTCATCGTTGTGAAGGGTTTATAAAAATCTATAAACCAGGGATTAAGAACAGGCGCATTACCCGCTACCCATGGAGTTGCATTGGAGAAGCTCAACTGAACATCCTTCCAGGCAACACCGGTATTCTGATATACATTTGCTTTATAAAAAATCACTACCGGTTTGTTTATCTCATCTACCCTTATATCATATGAAGGGTACCAGCCTGCATTTGAAACAACATAGCTGAATGAGAGTTTCCCCGGGCCCGGCTTTTCAGATGTAACAGTAACCGAGATTTCGCCTGAGGGCAATAGCTGTCTTCCAAGCTTTTCAGCTATCTGTTGCTGAAGGGTAGCAATTTGTTTTTCATAATCCTTTATGAGCCTGTTCTTTTTCAGAACGGAAACGTTTATCTGATCCACGTTACTGGTATACAGGTCTATCATGGTTTTGAACTGGTCGATTGAGAAGTTGGTCTCCTTGACCAGAACAGCCCTGTTGGCAATAAGAAAATCTTCTTTTTCCTGAAGAGTTTTTAGGGCTGCCTTTTCCTCTTCAACCTTTGCCAGTAAAGACTCAATCTGGCTTCTGATATTTTTTACCTCGGGAGAGTCTTCGAGATTCTGAAGAAAATTATTCTGGAGGTTTACGGATAAGATGGTGAACTCTCCGATCCCTTTAACCTGAATGCTTTGTGCATCAATATATGGTGAAAGGCCTTTGAGTTTTAGAAGGGTTTTTCCTGTGGTCAGATCAAAGGAAGAGTCGTGAATCAGCTGTGCCCGGTCGGGATAGACCGTTACATGTTTTAATTCAGCTTTTATCTCTTTGTCATTCTGCGCAGTAAGGGACAGTGAAAATGCAAGGAGAATTATTGGTGATAAAATGATTTTTTTCATAAATGCTTAAAAATTTATTCTAAAGTTAAGACTTTTTATATATCAAAAGTTAATAAATTAAACCTCCCACAATCACTAATGAGATTGCTTCGTCGCTTCGCTCCTCGCAATGACCCGTTGTTCGAGAACCTTTCTCTTTTGCGTTGTCATTGCGAGCCCGACGAAGGAGGGCGAAGCAACCCCCAGCGTGTTACCTGGAACCTAATAAATCTGATTCCTGCTAGCTCAATGAGATTGCTTCGTCGCTTCGCTCCTCGCAATGACCCGTTGTTCGACTAAAATTATTCTAATAATTTATGTTAATTATTCATTTTATACCTGTTACGATTATAAAAAGTCTACCTTTATCAATTATCAAAAAGGGAAAGATGAAATCTTTAAGAATCGGGAACCTTGAAATTGCAATACCAATTATTCAGGGTGGGATGGGTGTTGGGATCTCTTTGTCGGGACTTGCTTCCGCAGTTGCCAATGAAGGAGGTGTGGGAGTTATATCAAGCGCCGGACTGGGACTTTTATATAAGGATTTCCCTGGTAACTTTCTTGAAGCAAGTATTTACGGACTTAAGGAGGAGATCCGGAAAGCCAGAGAAAAAACAATGGGTGTGATAGGTGTGAATGTTATGGTTGCCATGACCAATTTCTCGGATATGATCAGGACTGCAATTTCTGAAAAGGTCGACATAATTATTGCAGGTGCAGGTCTTCCACTGGACCTACCTTCATTTTTAAAGAAAGAGAGCACTACCAAGCTTGTTCCTATTGTATCTTCTGCCAGAGCCGCTAAAATTATTTGTGAGAAGTGGAAAACTAATTACGACTATTTACCTGATGCGGTTATTGTTGAAGGACCTAAAGCAGGAGGACATCTGGGTTTTAAACCGGAGCAGCTGGAAGATAAAGATTATTGTCTGGAAAAGCTTGTACCAGAAATCGTAAAAGAGCTGAAGCCATTTGAGGAGAAATATAACCAGACAATACCACTAATTGCTGCCGGAGGCATATATACGGGAGAAGATATTCATAATATTCTCGAGCTCGGTGCCGCAGGTGTTCAAATGGCAACAAGATTTGTGACTACAGAAGAATGTGACGCTTCCCAGGCATTTAAGCAGAGCTATATCGATGCAGAAGAAATGGATATTGAAATAATAAAAAGCCCCGTTGGTATGCCTGGTAGAGCCATCCTGAGCCACTTTATTGAAAAAGTCAGGGATGGGAAAAAGCAACCTAAAAAATGTCCGTTTAAATGTATTAAGACATGCGATATATCCAAAAGTCCTTATTGTATAATTATTGCCCTTATAAATGCCCTAAAGGGTAACTTTGAAGGAGGATATGCTTTTGCAGGAACTAATGCATTCCGGGCAACAAAAATAACAACTGTAAAGGATCTCTTCCAGACAATCATGAAAGAGTACAGGGCAAGCAAATAGAATTTGTAACCTATTTCAGTTCATTAAATCTGATTAACCCGTGAATATTATTTTCGGCAGGTTTATTTGCCATCGGACACCCGGGAACCGGACAGTTTTTTATCTTGTGTTCCTTATTATCGGCTGGTTCCCATCCCATCAAAAATAACAGGGCGAAGAAACCAAGAACGTATGCTACCGAAACGTGCCAGCCACTTTTAAGCCATTTACCAACGTTACGGGCTTCCGGAAATTTATTTGTAATTGCTACTCCGGCTGATGAACCGAACCAGATCATAGACCCTCCGAAACCAACAGTATATGCCAGCATTCCCCAATCAAAATGGCCCTGGTCAAGACAAAGTTTTGTCAGAGGAATATTATCAAAAACAGCGGAGACAAATCCAAGGATAAAGGCAGTAATCCATGATGCATCCGGCAAATCCTCAACAGGCATCAAAGAAGCACTTAATACGAGGCAAAGCAGAAAAATTGTCCCTTTGATAGATCCCGGAACCTCTTTCCAGGGGATCGGCCTGAAGGTTGCACCAATGAGAATCGCAATCCACACTCCAAGGGCAGGCATATCGTAAAGGAAATTAGAAATTATAGCCCCAACCAGTATAAGTAAAACAATAAGTAGTTTACCCCAGTCGATTTTAACATCAGGATTTGCTTCCTGTTGAATTCTCTGGTATTTGTCCTGCTGATGTGACGCAAACCACGCAAAGAACAATAATGCCACTCCAGCTGCAACGAATGCATGAAGTACATTCAGAGGACTTACACCATCAATCCACATCATTGTTGTGGTGGTATCGCCAACTACACTTCCGCTTCCACCCGCATTACTTGCAGCAACAATAGCCGCTATGTAACCGATGTGAACCTTGTTTTTGAATACAACAATAGCTATGGTTCCACCAATGAGGGCTGCTGCAATGTTATCAAGAAATGAGGAGATCACACAAACAAATACCAGTAACATGAACCCTCCTTTCCAGTCATTGGGAAGATATTTTGGAAGATTGTCGGGAACACCCGACTCTTCAAAAGTTTTCGCCAGAACAGCAAACCCCAGCAATAATCCAAGCAGATTCAAAAGGATACCCCACTCTCCCTGACGGAGATCCTTATCCATTATCTGAGCACTGAAACCATTTGAACCGAAAAGGTGCTCAATCATATTAAACTGAGAGACAAAAATGAATTTAAACACGATAAGGACGGATACTCCTATTACAGCAACTTTAAAGGTTTGTTTATGGAATAAAGCAACCCCGACCAGAATAAGGGCAAAGATTATGAATTCAAAACGTATTGGACCTAACGATGGAACTTTTCCATCTG
Organism: uncultured Bacteroidales bacterium; assembly: GCA_963813405.1. Taxonomy (GTDB): domain Bacteria; phylum Bacteroidota; class Bacteroidia; order Bacteroidales; family VadinHA17; genus LD21. The sequence goes on along the minus strand of CAWEYU010000004.1, from coordinate 86,412 downwards.
CAGCCATAAGAATAACAGGCGAAAGTATGAGGGCCATAACCAGGGATAATTTTTTCATATTTTTGTTTTAAGGGAGCAAATGAAGCGATTTTTTCTGATATGTTGAATTCATTCGTTAGCATAATTTCTTAAAAAATATTAACCGTTTCCCGGCAATTATGATTTAATAATTTTTCAATAAACCTAATTTTAATTATTTTTGCATGTTTATTTAGATTAAATCTAATTAACAGAAAGACAAAATGCATTCTTGATTGTTAATGAATAGTCGGGCATTCTATCGATTTAAATTATTATGGCAAAGAAAAACGATGATATTATAATAAATGAGGTAACATCAGGTGAATATAAGTACGGTTTCTTCTCAGACATCGATACAGAGAAGATAGCAAAGGGGCTGAACGAGGATGTTATAAGAATAATTTCAGCGAAGAAAAAGGAACCTGAATGGCTTCTTGAATTTCGTCTGAAATCTTACCGGCACTGGTTGACCATGAAGATGCCAACCTGGCCAAATCTGGTTATCCCGGAGATCAATTACCAGGATATTATCTATTATGCTGCCCCGAGGCAGAAGGTTGCCCCGGAAAGTATCGATGATCTTGATCCCGAACTCAGGAGGACCTTTGATAAACTCGGGATACCGCTGGAAGAACAAAAGCGACTGACAGGTGTGGCAGTTGATGCCGTGATGGACAGTGTGTCCGTTAAAACTACATTCAAGGAAACTCTTGCTGAGATGGGGATCATATTCTGTTCATTCAGCGAAGCTGTTCAGGAATACCCCGATCTTGTTAAGCGTTACATGGGTTCGGTAGTTCCCTATACAGATAATTTTTTCGCCACATTAAATTCAGCGGTTTTCAGTGATGGCTCTTTCTGTTATATTCCAAAAGGTATTACATGTCCGATGGAGCTATCGACATATTTCAGAATTAATTCGGCCAATACAGGTCAGTTTGAAAGAACTCTCCTGATTGCTGATGAGGAGAGTTATGTAAGCTACCTTGAAGGATGCACTGCACCTCAAAGAGATGAAAATCAGCTTCATGCAGCAATAGTTGAGATCGTTGCCGAAAAAAACGCTGAAGTAAAATATTCCACAGTTCAGAACTGGTATCCGGGAGATAAAGATGGGAAAGGAGGAATTTTCAATTTTGTTACAAAACGCGGAATGTGCAAAGGAGAAAACTCGAAAATATCGTGGACACAGATTGAGACAGGTTCGGCAATTACATGGAAATATCCATCCTGTATCTTGCGGGGAGATAATTCCACAGGTGAATTTTATTCAGTAGCTGTTACAAATAATCACCAGCAGGCTGATACAGGAACTAAAATGACTCACATAGGGAAGAATACAAAGAGCACAATTGTTTCAAAAGGCATATCTGCCGGGATGGGTCAGAACAGTTACAGAGGTCTTGTTAAGATTCTCAAGAATGCCTCAAATGCGAGAAATTATTCACAATGTGACTCACTTCTTCTGGGTGAGAAATGTGGTGCCCATACATTTCCTTACATTGAAGTTGATAATTCAACGGCAATAGTTGAACATGAAGCCACAACATCAAAAATAGGAGAGGATCAGATATTTTATTGCAATCAGCGAGGTATATCCACAGAAGATGCTGTTGGCCTGATTGTTAATGGATATGCAAAAGAAGTATTGAATAAGCTTCCAATGGAATTTGCAGTTGAGGCACAGAAGCTTTTACAGTTAAGCCTTGAAGGTAGTGTTGGTTAGAAAATATGTTATCATGCTAAGTATAAAAAATCTTAAAGCAGTAATTGAGGGTAAAGAAATTCTGAAGGGGATCAGTCTTGAAATAAAAGAGGGAGAGATTCATGCCATTATGGGCCCCAATGGTTCCGGAAAAAGTACTCTTGCTGCAGTCCTTGCGGGAAGGGAGTTTGCAGAAGTAACGGAAGGAACTATTACTTACTACGGCAAGAACCTTCTCGAAATGTCGCCTGAGGAAAGGTCCAAGGAAGGTATTTTTCTTGGATTTCAGTATCCTATTGAAATACCGGGCGTCAGCATGGTCAACTTTATGAAAACAGCTGTTAATGAACATCGTAAACATAATGGACTGGAGCCTGTTTCAGCTTCCGATTTTCTGAAAATGATGCGTGAAAAAAAGGAGCTGGTCGAGATCGATTCCAAACTGGCAAACAGATCTGTTAATGAAGGATTTTCAGGTGGAGAAAAGAAAAAAAATGAGATATTCCAGATGGCTATGCTTGAGCCAAAACTTGCAATTCTCGATGAAACAGACTCAGGCCTGGATATTGACGCACTTCGTATTGTAGCCAACGGTGTGAACCGGCTCAAAAAACCTGATAATTCGGCTATCATAATTACCCATTATCAGCGATTGCTCGACTTCATAATCCCTGATGTTGTTCATGTATTGTACGATGGTAAAATTGTTAAAACGGCCGGCAAAGAGCTTGCTTTTGAGCTTGAGGAAAAAGGATACGACTGGATTAAAAAAGAGGTTGAAAAAAACGAACTTACATGGACATCAAGTCAGAAATAAGTGCAAAATACTCTGATCTTTACAAGGAGAATATTGGCAGGATTACCGATATGTCATCTCCTTTTATAAATTCATTCAGGGAAGAGGCTATTATTAAATATAGAGCTCTCGGAATTCCTACAAGAAAGAACGAGGCTTATAAATACACGAACCTGGATCTCTTCTTTAATCATGATTATAAGAACTATTTCATGCCGGTCCCGGAAGATTTTGTAAAAGCTGAGGAATTCAGATGTGATATAAAGGATCTGGATACTCATGGTCTTGTACTACTGAATGGATTTTATCCTACTATAAATGACAGATTAAGACAGCTTCCGAGTGGGGTATGGATTGGAAGTCTGAATGAAGCCTCCAAAAAGTTCAGTTCCCTGATCGAAAAGCATTACGGGGAATATGCAAATGGTTATTCAGACGGACTGGTACATCTTAACACGGCAATGGCGTCTGACGGAGTATTCATTTACGTTCCTAAAAATGTTGTTCTCAGTAAACCTGTTCAGGTAGTGGACCTTGTGCATTCAGATGTCGACATGTTCAACCAGCACAGAAACCTGATAATCGTAGAGCCGAACGCAGAGATTACTCTCATAATCTGTGATCATGCAATGACACCCCAAAAATTCCTGACAAATGCGGTTACTGAGGTCTTTGTGGGTGAAAACTCTCATTTTGAAATTATCAGAGTTCAAAATGAGCACAATAATTCATGCAAGATTACTCACACTTTTATTCATCAGGAAAGGAACTCATATGCTTCATCAAATAATATAACCCTGCACGGAGGGTTGATTAGAAACAGCACACATCATCATCTTGCAGGTGAAGGCGCTGAAAGCTTATCCTCTGGTTTATATCTTGCGGATAAATTTCAACATATAGATAATTTTGTAAACGTAGTCCATGATGCTCCTAACTGTACAAGCAATCAGCTGTTTAAAGGTGTCATGGATGAAATGTCCACAGGAGCTTTCAATGGCCGCATTCATGTAAAACCTAATGCACAGGGAACAGTGGCTTACCAGAGAAATAATAATATTCTCATGACTGACGATGCAAAGATGGATACTAAACCCCAGCTTGAAATCTATGCGAATGATGTTAAATGCAGCCATGGCGCTACTGTTGGTCAGCTTGATGAAAATGCATTGTTTTATCTTCAGTCAAGAGGTATTGAAAAACGCGAAGCACGCCTGATGCTGATGTTTGGTTTTGCCCATGAAGTAATTCAGAATATCAAAATCGAACCTTTGCGTGAACGGATGGACAACCTTGTAATGCAGCGTCTTAAAGGTGAACTTTCCCGTTGCGCCAGCTGTTTGGTGAAATGTGGTTAAACTGACACGGTTGAAAACTATAAATGATATACGGGCTGATTTTCCACTGTTACAGAAACTTATTTATAACAGAAAGCTCGTTTATTTCGATAACGGTGCCACCACCCAGAAGCCTCAGTGTGTGATTGATGCTTTGAATGATGTTTACCTTAACTACAATGCCAACATACACAGGGGTATTCACTTTCTGAGCGACATGTCTTCTGAACAATATGAAAATGCCAGAGGAATAGTCAGGTCCTTTATTAATGCCGCAAAACGTGAGGAAATAATATTTACACCCGGAACAACTGCATCAATTAATGCTGTGGCATTTTCTTTTGGGGAAAGATATATTAAGCCGGGAGATGAAATTATTGTCAGCGAGCTTGAACATCATGCAAACATTGTACCCTGGCAGATGATGTGCCAGAGGAAAGACTCAATTCTCAGGGTTATTCCAATAAATGATACCGGTGAAATAATTTTTGAGGAATATCTTAAATTGCTCAATCCAAAGACAAAACTTGTCTCCGTTTCACAGGTTTCAAATGCACTTGGTACTGTACTTCCTGTTAAAAAAATAATTGATGCTGCTCACTCAGCGGATATTCCGGTACTTATCGACGGGGCACAGGGAATCCAGCATGGTGTTACAGATGTCAAAAAAATGGACTGTGATTTCTATGTTTTTTCAGGGCACAAGATATATGGTCCGACAGGCATTGGCATTCTGTACGGAAAAGAAAAATATCTCGACGAGCTGCCTCCGTATCAGGGAGGAGGTGACATGGTAGATAAAGTCACCTTCGAAAAAACAACCTATAATGAGCTCCCTTTTAAATTCGAGGCCGGCACTTCGAACTATGTCGGAGCAATAGGCCTTGGCAGGGCACTTGAATACGTTAGTGATGTCGGCAGGGAGAATATTGCCGAAATGGAGCAGCAGCTCTTATCATATGCGACAGAAAAACTATCAGCTATAAATGATCTTAAAATATTCGGCACAGCGAAAAATAAGATATCGATATTATCATTCCTTCTTAACAATATTCACCAGTACGATGCCGGTATGATACTGGATAAAATGGGTATTGCTGTCAGAACCGGCACACACTGTGCACAGCCGGTTATGAGCAGGTTCGGCATTGACGGTACAATTCGCGCTTCTATGTGCTTTTATAATACAAAGGAGGAAATAGATTTGCTGGTGGAAGGTATCGGAAAGGTAATTGATATGTTTTCATAACCGGGAAAATGGAACTGGATAAGATTCAGAATAGTATTGTTGATGAATTCTCAGTCTATGATGACTGGATGGATAAGTACAATTTTTTGATTGAACTTGGAAAAGAATTGCCAGTCATCGATCCGCACTATAAAACTAAAAATTTCCTGATAGAAGGTTGTCAGTCAAAAGTCTGGCTTCATCCCGAATTTGATGGGAATGTAATTACATTTACAGCCGACAGTGATGCAATAATTACACGGGGTATCGTCTCTCTGTTAATAAAGGTACTGTCCGGACGAACACCAAAAGAGATTATTGATTCCGACCTCTTTTTCATTGATAAGATCGGACTGAGACAAAATCTTTCACCTACAAGATCAAACGGACTTCTTTCAATGGTAAAGCAAATGAAACTGTATGCCATGGCGTATGACTTAAAGACAAAAGACAAAAGTTAAAAGACAAAAGTAAAAATTCCCCCCTTGAGGGGGGAGGGGGGGGTGTAAAAGATAAATAGACTGAATTTTATTTTAAATGGTAAAATCCAATGGATCCAAATGAATTGCTCGAGATAGAAACCAGGATTGTGGATGTCCTGAAATCAATATTTGATCCTGAAATACCTGTCAATATTTATGACCTTGGGCTCATATATGAGGTATACCTTGATGATGATCATATTGCACATATAACAATGACTCTTACAGCTCCGAATTGTCCGATGGCTGAAGAGCTGGTTGAGGAGGTTAAATATAAAGTTGCCGGTACGAGAGGAGTAAAGGATTGCGAACTGAAACTAACATTTAAGCCCCGCTGGGACAAGAGCATGCTGAGCGAAGCTGCTAAACTTGAACTCGGATTTCTGTAGTACAAATAATATGACCAATTCATCCGACAGAACACTTTCTTTCAGGATAAAGGAAAAAGCCCGTAGCCTTGGATTTGATCTTTGCGGCATTGCTCCGTCAAGATCACTTGAGGAACGGAAACAGGTTCTTCAGACGTGGTGTTCTTCCGGTATGAATGGGGAAATGAGCTATCTCGCAAAAAATATTAATAAGCGAATAGATCCGGAATTCCTGGTTAACGGGGCAAAATCCCTTATTGTAACCGGACTTAATTATTATACAGATAAAAGACAATCTGAACCGGATGTTCCTGTCATCTCCAGGTATGCTTATGGCTTAAGTTATCAGGATGTTATCACAAAAAAACTTCATAAACTTCTCGCTTTTATCAGGAAGATCAAACCGGGCACTGAGGGACGAGCATTTTCAGACTCTGCACCGCTTCTGGAGAAAGCATGGGCAAGTGAAGCCGGTCTGGGCTGGCAGGGTAAACATTCGATTGTTATAAACAAGGAGATCGGATCCTTCTTCTTCATAGGGACACTGATAATCAATATTGAACTTGAATATGATGCACCTTTAAAAGATGAGTATTGCGGCAATTGCAGGTTATGTATTGATCTTTGCCCTACGCAGGCAATAAACGAAAACAGGACAATTGACGCACGAAAATGTGTTGCAAACCTTACGATCGAAAGCAGGGGACCAATTCCTGAGGAAATAATTCCAAAACTGGGCCGACGAGTTTATGGTTGTGACAAATGCCAGGAGGTCTGCCCATGGAATAAAAATGCCAGTGAGAATAAAAATCCGGAATTTCAGCTGTCCGACGAAATTGCACGAATGAACAGAAATGACTGGATCAATCTTTCCCCGGAAGATTTTAAAAGGCTTTTCAACGGTACACCCATTGCCAGACGTAAATATCATCCTTTTATGAAAAATGTAGCAATTGCTACAAATTTCCGGCCTGAATAAACCTTTATTAAAATTCCTTTTAAATAGGTTACTCGTTTTTTTTACCTTTCCTGTTTTGTGCGAAAAAGACCTAAAAATTAAGATAAGCTTATTATTTCAATAATTTATTCCTGTTTTGAGCGGTTTTTAGAGCTCAAAACAGGAGGGACTAAGTAACGAATTCCCCTCTTGAGGGGAATACTTGACGAATTCCCCCCTTGAGGGGGGCAGGGGGGTGTAACCATCTCAATATGACCAGAAATCAGCGACGAAAGAAGTGGAATTAAATAGAATTAAAATAGTTAGATTTCTGGACAAAGACATAAAACAAGGTCTGAACGATGTTCTGAGAATACTGGAGTACTGTGTGGAGGAAAGGTCGTCTAATAAAGAATCAACACCCCCCTGCCCCCCTCAAGGGGGGAATTTACCATGCAAAGTCCTCAAAGTTGATGGGAAAAAGCTTAAGTTAATGCGTATTCCCTCCAGGGAGGGGAACTAAATCAGAGAGGTCATAAAACATATGAACTAATCCCTAACCTAAACAAGGAGGGAAATTAAAGACGAGGAAAATCAGCAGATGTTTTTTACCTTTCATCTCCATTCACGTCTATAATACAGATGGCGCAACCGATATTAATAGAGAAAGAGATTATTGAAAATTGCAGAAACGGAAGTCTGCCTGATTTCAAAAGACTTGTGGAGCTGATTTCACCATTCACTTTTTCGGTGGCATTAAGAATACTGGGAGATGAAGAAGAAGCAAAGGACATAGTACAAGAAACAATGATAACGATATGGAAAACAATCAATAAGATCAAAACAGCTGAAAGCTTTATGACATGGATGTACAGGATAGCAGTAAATAAATGTTATGACCAGCTTCGAATGCGGAAGAGAAAACCTGAGATCATCGTGGATGAAACAACCTGGGGTGTAATCTCAAATAAAATTGCAGAAAATTCCTCCTCAGGTTTTGAAAATAAAGAGATTGCGCAGTTAATTAACGTGCTTTCAGAACGACTCAGTCCTAAACAGAGAGCAGTTTTTGTCCTGAGCGATCTCGAAGAGATGTCCGGCGAAGAGGTTTCCAGGATAACCGGAATGAGCAGGACAAATGTTAAGGCAAACCTGCATTATGCGAGAAAGAGAATAGGGGAAATGATTGAAAAATACCTTTAGCGATGAAAGATGATAAAAGTAAATATGAGAGTGTTTTGAATATACTTAGAAATTCAAAACCGGTGTTGAATGATCCGGAAACAGTTTCAGAAAAGGTTATAAGAAAGCTACAGGAAGAAAAATCCAGAGTCAGCTTTACGGACCTGGTAATTGACTTTCTTTTCGGGTGGGTTTATGTAGGATGGGTAAGAAGGTCGATGATTGCTGTCACAATGGTTATAGTCCTGTTTTTTGGTTTTCAACAGGCCATAATCCTGAAAAGAATTAATGACCTTTCCTCTCAAAAGATCGAGAACGGGAATTCAGTAATGACCAGTCTTAAAGATGAAATTACCAGTAAGATGCTGATCTATAAGATCACAGGAAGGAAACTATCTGGTGAGGAACTTCCGGTCTCAAAAGAGGAAATTGATGAAATGATTAAGTCTGTCAATAAGCTGCAGGTTAAATACAAAGATATTATCGATCTTATCGAAAATGATCCGCAGCTTAAAAAATATGTCGAAAATCGTATGAAGGAGATAAATAAAAAATAACTCAAATATCTGAAATCATGAGAATGAAAACCCTTAAAACAGTTTTATTAGTTGTATTACTAATAGGTTTTTCATGTGATGAACCGAAGACTACTGTGACCAATATTGTTCATCCTGACGGATCAGTTACAAGAAAGATAGAAATGAGGAACAGCAAGAATTTATTTAAACTGTCGGATCAGCAAGTACCTTTTGACAGTACATGGGTCATCAAGGATACAATTGTGATTGGTGTTAAAAGCGATACAACCTGGATAAAAACAGCGGAAAAGTTATTCAGGAATGTTGAAGAGATCAATAATAGTTACCTTACCAATAAAGGTGCCAATAAAGAATTCAAAAGGGAATCGGCATTTAATAAAAGATTCAGGTGGTTCAATACAGAGTACCGGTTCAGTGAAGCAATTGATAAAATAATGTCACATGGATATCCGGTTAAAGATTTTCTGAATCACGAGGAACTGGAATACTTTTATTCTCCTGAAAACATCACTTCCGAAAAACTTAGGAGCGCGGATAGTCTTAAATATAGAGCACTTGAAGATACTTTAAAAAAGAAAACAGACCTCTGGCTTGAGAAAAGTCTGGTCTCAGAATGGGTATATGAGTTTTCAAGACTGATTGCGGGTAAACCCGGAAATGATCTTTCCAGTGAGTCTCTCAAGGCACGGGAAGATGAATTTTTGAAAATAATTGCAAAGTATGATAATAAATTCGACAGCTTATGGGCGAATGGTGTTATATTAAAGGAAATGATCGGAGAAAAAAATGCAATCATATACAAGACTGAAGCAGATACATCAATAGCAATTGTGACCAGAATTTTATCAACCAATTTCAAGGATTATTCTGTGAGAATTGTTATGCCGGGGAAAGTTATCGGTACCAACGGTTTCATTGATAAGACTGAAGCGCTGCTATGGCCTGTAAAATCTGATTATTTCTTTACAGAGCCATATGAAATGTGGGCAGAGTCAAAAGTTACTAATAGATGGGCATGGATTGTGACAGGTTTTTTCATACTATTCGTGGTTACCGGATTGTTGATCAGAGTATTCAGAAAGAAGAATAAATAGATACAGGGCGGGGTTAATCCCGCCCTGCTTCATGTTCAATCATATAATCAGACATTGTTTTTATATGCTGTAATCTTTCAGTATCAGCATTAGTTTCTGACGTGTAAAGAATATTCTGCTTTTAACAGTACCGATCTTAAGATCAAGTTTATCTGCAATCTCCTTATATTTGAATCCGTCAATGTGCATCCTGAATGGTATCCTGAATTCGTCGCTCAGTGAATCAATAGCCTTTTCAATTTCCGCTTCAGCATAAGTAGATTCAGGTGAAACAAAGCCCTTATCATGTGGCATGTTCAGGTAATAAAGATCCTGAGTGCCATCAATAAGAGTATTCTCTTTTACATTACGCCTGTAGTTATTTATGAAAGTGTTTTTCATTATTGTAAATACCCATGCTTTCAGATTTGTATAATCCACGAACTTATCTTTGTATGTTATGGCTTTCAGGTAGGTATCCTGAACCAGATCAAGAGCACTGTCACGATCGGAAGTAAGACTCATTGCAAACCTCTGGAGGTTAGGCTTCATTCCGATAAGGCTGTTGTTAAATTCATGTGCTGTCATGATTCTTAGTATTTATTGGTTGTTGAAACAAAGGTAGACAGATATATAAAGATATGCAAATCTTAATATCTTAAAATCGTTATATTCTAAGACCATTCTAAATAATGGTAAATTATAAAAACCAGTAAAACAGTTATTTACAACGGAATTATTCGGATTTTAATAAATTTATTATAAATTGTATTCTAACAAAACATTAAGAATTCTTAATTTTATCTTAATCTTATCTTAATCTATTTGTGTATAATTTCACTGAAATGACCTGATTTATTTGAGCATCTTTTGTACTTTTATATAAAAAAGGAAATGGATTTTCAGATCAGACTCAGCAACAGAAAGATATTACGCGGCATAATTAAAAGTCCCGGAGACAGTATACAGGCAGGTATAATACTGGTACATGGGATCGGTGAGCATATCGGCAGATACTCTTATTGGATTGACAGGTTATGTGAAAATGGATATGGGTTTGCAGGGGTGGACCTGCCCGGTCACGGGAGATCTGATGGAAAAAGGGGCCACATAATTAGTTATTCACTCGCTGACGAAATGCTCGACTTTCTTATTTCCGAGTATAAAAAGACCTTTCCCGGGGTACCTGTATTTATTTATGGACATAGTCTTGGAGGAGGAATTGTCCTGCAATACATCCTACGCAAAAATCCCGGTATCAAAGGTGCCATTGTAACTTCTCCATGGTTGCGTCTTTCTACTGCACCCGACAGAATAAAACAATTACTTGCAGGGATAATGAAAAATCTGTTACCGTCCCTCACTCAGCCCTCGGGCCTTGTCGTAAAGTTCATTTCTCACGACAAGAAGGTTATCGATGATTACATAGCCGATCCGCTGAATCACGACAAGATATCAGTGGGACTCTTCTTCAGCGCAGTCAATGCAGCACATTATTCACTTGAGCATGCCGGAGACCTGAAAGTCCCTCTTCTTCTTATGCATGGCTCTGACGATCAGATTACATCACCCCAGGGCAGCATTGATTTTGCAGCAAAGACAAAAATGGCTGAACTAAAGATCTGGGATGGGGGATACCATGAACTTCATAATGAAACATTTAAAGAAGATGTTTTAACCTACATTGAAAAGTGGATTGAAAAACAGATCTGAATATTTATAATAACAATGAATCTCAGAACAACCTTCACCATTGATCCTTCAGCAGACAGGATAAGCTATAGCACTCCGGTTATGTTTATCGGATCATGTTTCGCTTCTGAAATAGGAGGTAAAATGAGTGAAAGCAAAATGAAGGTTCTTATAAATCCGGCAGGTGTTGTATACAACCCTGTGTCTGTGGGTAACACAATCGATATTATCCTTGAAAACAAAATATTCAGTGAGAAAGACCTTTATAAATATAATGATGTAAATCTTAGTTTTTCGCACTATACCGATTTCTCATCAGAGGATCCAAAACAAATTCTCGCTAAGATTAATTCTGCAACAGAAAACGCAGCCGGTTTTCTCAAGCAGGCACGTTTCCTTTTCATAACTTTTGGCACTGCACGGATCTACCGTTTTAAAGAAACTGGTAAAATCGTGTCCAATTGTCATAAAATACCATCTTCACAATTCTCAAGGGAAATTCTGTCAGTCGATCAAATCACTTCAGCCTGGAATGATATCCTCAGCAGACTCCATTCCTTTAATTCTCATATTCGTGTGATTTTTACTATCAGCCCGGTAAGGCACTGGAAAGATAGTCCTCATGGAAATCAGGTCAGCAAATCGATCCTGTTTCTTGCTGTGGAAAACCTTTTGAAACATAAAATAGTAAGTGGCTATTTTCCTGCATATGAGCTTATTATGGACGATCTTCGCGATTACAGATTCTACGCTGAAGACATGCTTCATCCCTCAGCAACGGCAATTGATTATATCTGGAATCTCTTTTCTGATTGTTACTTCGATCCTGACACGAAGAATCTGTGGAGAGAGGTACAGAATCTGATAAAAGCAAAAAATCACAGGTTTTTATCTGATTCGAAATCTGGTAGAACTGAGTTTGCCAGGTCTGTTCTGAAAAAGATTTCTCAGATTGAGAATAAGAATTCTCAAATTGACCTTAATGAAGAGAAGAGATATTTTCTTGATATGACAGAGGAAGGTTAAAATATAATGAGGGTGTCTCAAAAGCTCATTATTTCAGTAAGGCAATTTTCTTCACAAAATCGTCAGGATTACTTGTGATTATAATCTTTTCAGGAATTTTCTTATCTGCCTGCCCCGGGTAGTCGGTGAAGATTATCTTCTTGATCTGGAGAGATTTACCGATTGAGTTAAAATATTCTATTTTCTTTTTTGCATAATCAAATGCCCCCGAGTTAACAACAAGAAATTTAAAAGGTTTTATCCTGTGCATCTCAATTACTTCTGAGGACGGGAGTATATCTCCTGTAAAAATTACCTCAAATCTTCTTTTCCTGAGGGCAAATTTATAAAATAGAAAGTTATTGTCGGAGAAATTATCAGTTGTATTGATCATGGCAACAATGGGAAGAGAATTACCCTTTTCTGAAACAATAAGATTATCTTCTATTATAAGTATTTGTTTAATAGTATTTCTTACAAACTGTTCCTGAGCCCGGGAAAGGCTGCCAGTCTGCCACAATATCCTTGACTTCACGAGCAAGGGATGAAGGAATTTAATAAAGGCCTCCTCAATTCCATATTTTTTAATAAATGGCATCAGGGCTTCTTTAAACTGATCTTCACTGAATCTTAATGCCGACATAAGAACTTTACCAGGCTGAAAGTTCAGATTCGGATCATCATGGCGGCTACTGACTATCATTACCTGCCCTGTCAGATCATCGTCATCAAGTACAGCTATTTTAGAGATCTTATAGCCATTCCTGTTAAGATAGGCAACATTCAGAATCTTTTTCAATTCTGCCTCATTATACATTCTGATATTGGAATCCTTTCTGGCAGGCTCAAGTATCTTATATCTCTTCTCCCATATTCGTATAGTATGCGCTTTAATACCAGAGAAATTCTCAAGATCCTTAATTGAATAGATTGTCGATCCTTCTTCCATCATTTAGTTTTTTGATTATCCTTTTCTTAACCCTCTGCAAAATAAAAACAAACAAAACTTTCTTTTGTTTAACAAATCTGAAAAATGTTTTATGGAATTTTGCAGTAAGACAGTTACTGCAAATACTGGTTATACCTCTTATCTTTATCCTTTAGCAATTATCCTAGTAAGCACCTTCTATCATAACCTTCTTGACAATCCGTGTATTGTCATTGAAAAAGATTACAACCATGTACATTCCACGCCTGGGATTTTCAAGTATGATCTTAGAAAGGAATTGAGGAACACTATACTTAATCCTGAAAATATCCTGTCCGATAATGTTGGTTACTTTTATTGAAGATATCTCTTTGTCACTCTTTACTGTAAAGGTATTTTCCCTAACGGGGACAGGATAAATGCTGACATTTATATCAATAGCATCTCTTAATAATTCCTTCGGGTCAGTTGATAATGGAAAACTCAAAGTATCCCTTTGGGAAAAGAGGCTTATCGGCAGGATTGAAATAAAAAAAATGAGTAGAAAATGTTTCATCCGCATTATTTGGAATATGTTGCAACAAAAATTGTGCTAAACTTTCTTTATTCAGTTAAAATCTTCTAAAAATGTCTTTGTTCTCTCTATATCATCAGGCGTATCAATTCCTACACTATCCCATTTAGTGAGGGCGGTACGTATCTTGTATCCATTCTCAAGCCACCTGTTTTGCTCAAGCGACTCAGCAATTTCAAGTGAACTCCTGCTTAATAATGTAATCTCTTTGAGAGTATTTTTTTTAAATCCGTAGATTCCCAGATGTTTGTAAAAATTGTGTTTTAAATGCCAATCCTTTAATTCTACATCCCTGAGATAAGGTATTTGTGCTCTGCTGAAATACAAGGCATCACCATTAACGGAAACGACAACTTTAATCTGATTTGGGCTGAAAATATCCTCGGTTGTTTCAGCTTTGCAGATCAGAGTTGCTATCTCAACAGTCTCATCCTCAAATGACGACACCAGAAGATCAATTTGTTCGGGTTTAATAAATGGTTCATCACCCTGTATATTAATAACCACATCAGTTTTAGTCTTTGTTTCAGCCTCAATTATTGATACTGCCTCAGAACAACGATCTGTTCCGCTTGCATGTTCAGTGGAAGTCATTATTGCCTTACCGCCAAATTTGTTAACAGCTTTAATGATTCTTTCGTCATCCGTTGCAACATAAACGTTATCGAGTGATTTAGATGCCTGTTCATAAACCCGCTGGATCATGGATCTGTCACCTATAAGGGTAAGCGGTTTTCCGGGGAACCTTGAAGAAGCATATCTTGCCGGAATAATGCCGGTAAAATGCAATCGTGTAAATACATTCATCCGGCAAATTTACGAAAAATGAATTTCCCAATGTTTTAAAAAAAACTTAAATTTGCAGATTATTATTTTAGAAATGAAAGATCTGCTTAATATAAAGCAACGGTTTGGGATTATTGGTAATTACATAGGTCTGAACAGAGCCATAGATATAGCTGTTCAGGTAGCTCCGACAGATCTTTCAGTTCTGTTAACCGGAGAGAGTGGGACCGGCAAAGAGGTTTTTCCGCAGGTTATTCATAATTTCAGTGCTCGTAAACACGGACCATACATTGCCGTAAACTGCGGAGCAATACCCGAAGGAACCATTGATTCTGAGCTTTTTGGCCACGAAAAGGGTGCATTTACCGGTGCTACAGACAGTAGAAAAGGGTATTTTGAAGTAGCTGACGGGGGTACAATATTCCTTGATGAAGTTGCAGAATTACCGCTATCAACCCAGGTCAGGTTATTACGCGTTCTTGAAACCGGCGAATTTATAAGGGTAGGCTCTTCCAAAGTACAGAAAACGAATGTGAGGGTTATAGCTGCCAGCAATGTTGAAGTTACCCATGTTATAGATAATGGCAAATTCAGGGAAGACCTGTTTTACCGGCTTAATACGGTTCCCATTACGGTTCCGCCACTGCGAGACCGTGGTGAGGATATTCTGCTCCTCTTCCGGAAATTCGCCTCGGATTTTGCTGAAAAGTATCGTATGCCTCCGATCAGGCTCAATAAGGAGGCGCAAAATATGCTTCTCACTTACTCCTGGCCCGGAAATGTTCGCCAGCTTAAAAATATAACCGAGCAGATCTCTATTATAGAAAGTGAAAGAGAGATTATTGCAGAAAATCTAAAAAACTACCTTCCGGATTTTCAGGCCATAAAGCTGCCGGCTGTTTTCAGAAAACCGGATGAGAAATCGTTTGGCAATGAAAGGGAAATCCTTTATAAGATACTTTTCGATATGAAAAGTGACATGAACGATCTTAAAAAACTGGTTCTTGATATTATTCAGAAAGGCGGCAGTGTTCTTGATATCCATGAAAATAATTCAAGGGTAATCAAAAATCTTTTTGGGGAGCCAAAGGTGGAGGAACGCATAAATAACCTTCCTGAGGATCCGGTAATTAACTATTCTGCCCGACCGGCGAGAAATGACATTCAGGATACTGAAGAGGTTGTTGAAGAATCACTTTCTCTTTCAGGCAATGAAATGGAACTTATTATTAAAGCTCTTGAAAAACATAATCATAAGAGGAAAATAGCTGCAAAAGAGCTCGGCATTTCTGAAAGGACTCTTTACAGAAAAATAAAGGAATATGGTATCGGATTGTAAAGCAAAATCCCTGGCATCAAAATATTTATTCATTATTTTGTCTGCAGGCTTAATTCTGTTTTCGGCAACTGGATGCAAAATATCCTATACTTTTTCCGGAGCCAGCATATCACCCAAAGTGAAAACTATCAATATTCAATATTTTCTGAACAGGGCAAGCCTTGTACAGCCGGGTCTGAGCCAATCTCTTACAGATGCCCTTATCGATAAATGTAAAGCGCAAACCAACCTTAGCCTTGTAAACAGCACAGGAGATGTAAGTTTTGAAGGTCAGATCACCGATTATAACACCAGACCACTCACAGTCTCTGCTGATGCTACTGCTGCAATGAACAGATTTACAATATCAGTTAAGGTAAAATTCACCAATTCAGTAGAACCCGATCTAAGTTTTGAACAAACGTTCTCACAATACCAGGATTATGACAGTAACCTGGATCTGAGCCAGGTCGAAAAGGAACTTTCAGATAAGATCATCAATTTGCTTGTAGAAGAAATTTTCAATCAGGCCTTTGTTAACTGGTAGAACCGATGAACAGAAACGATTTTAACAGGATTATTAATAATACGGGCTCGGTTGACCGTCAGATGTTGGGAGAGGTGAAGGAACTGCTCGATTTATTCCCTTATTTTCAGAGTGCCCATCTTTTGCTTTTAAAAGGGCTTCATAATATTTCAGATGTCAGGTTTGAAAGCCAGCTTAAACAATCAGCAATATATGTTGCTGACAGAGAAGTGCTGTATCATCTTTTAAACAAAGAAGCTCAAAGAGATCCTGAACATCCGGAGCAAAATCTAAACGTTAGTTCAAATGAATCATTTTCTGAGGACAATCAACAGACAGTTGACAATCAGCAGACAGTGATTGAATCCGCAAGAAACAGCGAGGAGCTTATTAATGAATTTTATTCTTCCGGCGATCCAACAAAGTCATTGCTTGTAAATGAAGAATCTGATGAGGATGATTCCGGCAACATAGTTTTTTTTCTGGATAATGATGATGAGCATCCGGATGAGAAAATTGTATATATGGATCCATCGATATATGTGCCGGGTAAGGATGATCTTCTTGAACTTGATTTGCAGGCGGGCAAAGCACCTGAGTCTGAGGAAAGCACTCTCCCGGGAAGTCAGCCGGCAGTTGAAGAAAAACTTTCAAGAAAACGCTTGCAGGCAGAACTTATCGATAAGTTCATTATTGCCAATCCCCGAATTGAACCGGTAAGAGATATATCAGCAACTCCTCTGGAAGATATCTCAAAAGCCTTTACTGAGGAAACGGGAGGCTTTATTACCGAAACACTTGCTAAAATTTATGTAAACCAGGGCTATTATTCCCGGGCTATTGATATTTATGAAAAATTAAGTTTGAAATTTCCGGAAAAAAGTAGTTACTTTGCGACTCAAATTGAAAAAATAAAAGAGTTAATAAAATAGAGAGAAGATGGGAATATATATTTTCGTTTCGGTTATAGTGATAATAGCCTGTTTCCTGCAGATATTAATTGTTCTTGTACAGAACTCAAAAGGAGGCGGACTTGCGGCTAATTTTACTTCTGCCGGTCAGACAATGGGTATCAGAAAAACTGCGGACTTTCTTGAGAAATCAACATGGACACTGGCAGCTGCAATCCTGTTGTTAAGTGTTGTGGCTACAGCTTCAATCCCACGCGGGGGTGAACAACAGAGATCAAGAATTCAGCAACAAATCGATAACACAGTTGATCCTAATGCCGTTCCCACTCTTCCGACGGCTAATCCGGTCTCAACTGCGCCTTCAGCAACAAATCCGGCAACATCAAATCCATCTGCCGGAAATCCAGCAACTACGACTCCGCCGAGTGGTCAGCAACAACCAAAGAAATAATGTTATTAGCAGGGTACTGAATATTAAAGTGTCAGTTTGTCATATGCTGACGCTTTTTTATATTTTTGTAACAGTTTGTATTTCAGGGGAAAACAATATAACTATATCAATCAGCAAAAACCACAATTAAAAGATTAGCAGATAATTTGTCGCATGAAACAGCAAAATGACATTCTTTTTCATTTGGCATAATATATGTTAAGAGAAGTCAGAAAAATGATGTTTAACGTTTAACACTTATAAAAATGGCACAATTTAAAGGTAAAGTATTAGCAGGTAAGGTTTTAGTAAAACCGGCCGAAGCTGAAGCAAAAACTGCAAGCGGTATTATTATACCTGAATCAGCGAAGGAAAAACCCCGTCAGGGAACGATCATTCTGGTAGGAGGTCCAAAGAAAGACGAAGAAATAGAAGTAAAAAAAGGGGATGTTGTTCTCTATGGTAAATATTCAGGACAGGAACTTACTATAAATGGTGAAGACTATCTGCTGATTTCACAATCTGATATTCTGTTCATTTTATAATTTATTAAACCAATTAAAAATCAACGATATGTCAAAAGAGATTAAATTCAATATCGATGCGCGTGCCCTTCTGAAGGAAGGTGTAGATCAGTTAGCTGATGCAGTAAAAGTAACATTGGGCCCAAAGGGTCGTTATGTCGTACTTGAGAAAAAATATGGTGCACCACAGGTAACGAAAGACGGTGTTACCGTTGCCAAAGATATAGAGCTTTCGGATCCTTATAAAAACATGGGTGCACAGATGGTGAAAGAAGTTGCTTCAAAAACCGGCGATCAGGCAGGTGACGGTACAACAACTGCAACAGTTCTTGCACAGGCGATTATAACAGTTGGTCTTAAGAACATTACTGCCGGTGCAAACCCGATGGACGTAAAAAGAGGAATTGATAAAGCGGTTGCCAGGGTAGTAAAAAGCCTTGCCTCACAGGCAAAAGTTATTGGCGATGATCTGAGTAAAATAGAGCAGGTTGCCAGAATATCTGCAAATGATGACGAGGAGATCGGAAAACTTATAGCTGAGGCTATGAGCAAAGTTAAAAAGGAGGGTGTGATAACCGTTGAGGAAGCCAAAGGAACATCAACAACTGTTGAAGTTGTTGAAGGTATGCAGTTCGATCGTGGATATATTTCCGCATATTTTGTTACAAATGCTGAAAAGATGGAGGCCGATCTTGACACTCCTTATATTCTTATTCATGATAAGAAAATCTCAACAATGAAGGATATGCTTCCGGTTCTCGAAGCTACAGCCCAGACTGGCCATCCTCTTCTTATTATTGCTGAAGATATTGAAGGTGAAGCTCTTGCAACCCTGGTTGTAAACCGTCTTCGTGGATCATTAAAGGTTTGTGCCGTTAAAGCTCCAGGTTTTGGTGACAGAAGGAAAGAAATGCTTGAAGATATAGCAATACTTACTGGCGGAACAGTAATCTCAGAGGAAAAAGGTCTTAAGCTTGAGCATACCACACTTGATCTGCTTGGAAGAGCTGAGAAGGTGACAATAGATAAAGAGGATACAACTATTGTAAATGGCTCCGGTGATAAAGATCAGATCAAAGCCAGAGTTAACCAGATCAAACAGCAGATAACAACAACAACCTCTGACTATGATAAGGAAAAACTTCAGGAACGTCTTGCTAAATTGTCAGGTGGAGTTGCAGTCCTCTATATTGGAGCAGCTTCAGAAGTTGAAATGAAAGAAAAGAAAGACCGTGTTGATGACTCACTGCATGCCACACGCGCTGCAATTGAGGAAGGCATTGTCCCCGGTGGTGGAGTTGCCTATATCCGCGCTATTAAAACACTCGAAGGATTAAAAGGCGAAAATGAAGACCAGACAATAGGCATCGAAATAGTTAAAAGGGCAATTGAAGAACCGTTGCGTCAGATAGCTGTCAATTCAGGTAAAGAGGGAGCAGTTGTAGTTCAGACAGTTAAATCTGGTAAAAATGATTTCGGCTATAATGCACAGACTGATAATTTCGAAAATCTGTTTGAATCAGGTGTTATTGATCCGGTTAAAGTTGCAAGAATTGCACTTGAAAATGCCGCCTCTGTGGCAGGCATGTTCCTTACGACCGAAGCCGTTGTTGTGGATGAAAAAGAAGAACACCCTGCAGGTCCGCCACAAGGTATGGGCGGCGGAATGCCAGGTATGATGTAATATCTACATTCTTCAATAAAGTATAATTATAATGTGGAGCCAGGTTTCAGACCTGGCTCTGCTGTTTCTAATTAAACACGATATTTATATATTTGCACCTGAATATACCCAAGCCCGACTGATGCATAACATCCGTAATTTCTGCATTATAGCTCATATCGACCATGGTAAAAGCACACTGGCCGACAGATTACTTGAGAAGACCCATACTCTGACCGACAGGCAATTCCAGGATCAGGTCCTCGATAATATGGATCTTGAAAGAGAGCGGGGAATAACAATTAAAAGTCATGCTATCCAGATGGAATATTATCAGGATGGTAAAAAGTACTATTTAAATCTGATCGACACACCGGGGCATGTCGACTTTTCTTATGAAGTGTCGAGATCAATTGCTGCATGTGAAGGTGCCTTACTTGTAATCGATGCCACCCAGGGAATACAGGCTCAGACAATCTCTAACTTATATAAAGCTCTTGAGCATGACCTCGAGATCATTCCGGTTCTGAATAAAATGGATATGGCCAGCGCTATGCCTGAAGAGGTTAAAGATCAGATTGTAGATCTAGTGGGATGCAAGCGCGAGGACATAATAGAGGCTAGTGCAAAGACTGGCATGGGAGTAGACAGGATACTTAATGATATAGTTGTAAAAATCCCTGCTCCGGCAGGTGACCCGGAAGCACCATTGCAGGCGCTGATCTTTGATTCAATCTTTAATTCCTTCCGTGGCATAATAGCCTATTTCAAAATTGTCAATGGCTCAATAAGAAAAGGTGACCGTGTCAAATTCGTAAGTACCGACAGGGAATATGATGCTGACGAAATTGGTGTCCTGAAACTTAAACAGGATCCAAGAAATTATATGGGTGCAGGTGATGTAGGATATATAATATCAGGTATTAAAAACTCCTCTGAAGTTAAGGTAGGAGACACTATTACCCATGTAAAAAATCCATGTGACAAAGCTATCGAGGGATTTGAAGATGTTAAGCCAATGGTTTTTGCGGGGATTTACCCAGTCGATGCTGATGAATATGAAGATCTCAGATCCTCAATTGAAAAACTTCAGCTGAATGATGCATCCCTTTCATTTATACCTGAATCATCAGCTGCACTTGGATTTGGTTTCAGGTGTGGGTTTCTGGGATTACTTCATATGGAAATAATTCAGGAAAGACTCGACAGGGAATTTGATATGGATGTAATAACAACTGTACCAAACGTTTCCTATAAAGTTTTTACCACAAAGGGAGAAGAGATAGATGTACATAATCCCTCAGGTCTTCCTGCAGTAAACTATATCGAAAGAATTGAGGAACCATATATAATAGCACAAGTGATCACTCTCTCGGAGTATGTTGGTTCTATTATGACGTTATGCATCGACAAACGCGGTGTTCTTAAGAATCAGGTTTATCTTACAAGGGACAGGGTTGAAATTACATTCGAATTGCCGCTTGCAGAAATAGTCTTTGATTTTTATGATAAGCTAAAGAGCATCTCAAAAGGTTATGCTTCATTTGATTATTATTATACTGCATATCAGAAAGCTGATCTTGTCAGACTTGACATACTTCTCAACGGAGAAATGGTTGACGCACTATCAACCCTCATTTATCGGGGTCATGCATATGAATTTGGCCGCAAAATGTGTGTCAAACTGAAGGATCTTATACCGCGTCAGCAATTTGAAATAGCAATACAGGCAGCTATAGGTGCAAAAATTATAGCCAGGGAGACTGTTAAAGCGGTAAGAAAGGATGTAACTGCAAAATGTTATGGTGGAGATATAACACGAAAGCGGAAATTACTTGAGAAACAGAAAAAAGGTAAGAAGAGAATGAGACAGATTGGAAATGTTGAGGTTCCGCAGCAGGCTTTTCTTGCCGTGCTGAAGCTTGACTGATCAATCAGGCTTGTGGTTGGCGAACATCTTAAGATTTTTTTAACTTTTTCTTGATAATTAGAAAAAATTACTAATTTAGCTACCTGTTAATCGGGAACAGGATAGACAATATAATTATAACCCAACCATCTAACCTAAATCATTACCCCGTACAACTCCAGTTGTACGGGGTATTTTCATAAATCATGGGGCTTGACCTTCTTTATCAGATCAATAGCTTATATCCTTTACCATGAACATTAAGGATCTTAACAGACGGGTCCTTTTTGAGATATTTGCGAAGTTTGGTTATATATACATCCATGCTTCTGGCATTAAAATAGTTATCGTCTATCCAGATTGCCTTAAGAGCATAGTTTCTTTCAAGTATCTCATTCTTGTGCCTGCACAGTAATTCAAGAAGCTCCGATTCCTTGGTGGTAAGCTTTATGGTATGATCGTTTAGGGTGAGCAGTTGTTTTAAAGTATCAAATGAATATTCACCTATGGAATAATGTGCCTCCCTTGTGTGAACCACCAGGTCATCGACTCTTCTGAGAATAGCTTCTATCCTGTAAAGAAGCTCCTCCATAGAAAATGGTTTTGTAATATAATCATCAGCACCAGTTATGAATCCTTCAATGATATCCTCTTTCTGATTTCTGGCGGTAAGAAAAATGATCGGCATTTTAGGGTCTGTTTTTCTGATCTCTTTTGCAAGAGTCAGACCGTCCATCTCAGGCATCATTATATCAATAATACAAATGTTGAATGTATCTTTCTGAAATGATTCAAGTGCCTCTTTTCCATTGAGAGAAAGTGTAGCATCATATTTTTTTGCTATAAGATAATTCCTGAGAAGAGATCCCAGGTTATTGTCATCCTCAGCAAGAAGTATTTTTTTGACTTTCATGTTCTGCTTGTTTTTGGAATAAAAACTGTAAATATTGTTCCTTTGCCGGGTTGGCTTTCTGCCTTAATTGTTCCGTTATGATCTTCAATTACTTTCTTTACATAGCTTAATCCGAGACCGAAACCTTTGACATTATGGAGATTGCCGGATGGGACACGATAAAATTTATCAAATATCCTTTTTAAATCCTCCTTTCTGATTCCAATTCCTTTATCTTCCACAGATATCAGGATTCCTTTCTTATTGTTTCTTGTTGAAATGGTGATCTCCGGTTTCTCTTTTGAATATTTTATACCATTGTCTATAAGATTTGACAAGGCATTTAAGAAATGCACCTCATCAAGTTTTGCCATAGCATTTTCTGCCTGAAAATCTGTCAGAATAGAACCATGATTGTTGTTTACCTGAAGCCTGAAATTATCAATTGCTCTGTTAATAATGCTATGAACATCAGTTTCAGCAAGAGTAAGTTTTAGCTTAACTTTTTCAAAGATTGCCATCTGAAGGACCTTTTCCACATGATACTTTAATCTGGTGCTTTCATCAGATACAACCTTTGCAAGATTATCGATATCCTTTTTATCGGCAGGAATGCTTTTGTCTCCAAGCATCTGCGATGCAAGAGAAATTGTTGCAATAGGAGTTTTAAGCTCATGAGTCATATTATTGATGAAATCGCTTCTGATTTCGGAGATCTTTTTCTGCCTGAATATCACAATAAAAGTACCTGTTGAAAGGACCAGGAGCAGAGCAGTAAAAATCATTGATAAAAATCCAAGGCTTCCAATTTTCTCAAATTTATATTGTTTTTCCTGCAGGAAATACATTACTATTTGATTTTGAGCTGGTACAGGATCGTTAGGGAAGAGCTGACGCATAAATTTATTAGTCCCTATCCTGTCGTTGAATCCGGGGGTTTTAATAATTATAGTACGGCCTGATCTTATTGCAAACTCATAATTCAAATGAATTGCAACATTATCAAGAGCTGCTCTTAGCTGAATATTGACATTTTCAAGACTTACCCTCTTCCTGATATCAGGTGTTTCCCTGAAAATTTTTTCCATTATATTCTCAAGAAACACGATTTTATTTGTAACACGTCCGGTAATTCCGGCACGAAGGCTTTGCGAAGGTTGTTCCGGAGTCTCTTCGGATGGGAAAGGGGATTGATCCTCAGCGGAAATAATTATTTTCTGTCCCGATTTATTTACAACTATTGGCTGATAAGGATCATTGAGCCCATACAGTTCAAATAATTCATAATTGGGCTGATATCCCTGCAATTTCCTGGCTATCGGGGAATTTGCAGGTACTATTGCCGTGACTGAATCGGAGGAAGATGGATCAACCTCTTCAAGGATCTTGTTAATAAGTTCCTTTTCTTCAAGGTTGAGCACAACAGCTTCAAGTGCCTTATTTGCCTGATATCGGAACTGCTGATCAGTTATATTGATAGCATTACGAATCCAGTACAACTGAATAAAAATAAGTCCGGAAACAGACAGAAAAAAGAAAATCGCAAGTAATACTATAATCTTCCGCTTCATATGTGCGCAAAATTACTTCTATCCGGATTAATTTAACACTCTTTAACTTTCTTTAACACCAGATGTCTGTTATTTAAAGTTCAAAACATGGGAAACCTCCCTGGAGATAAAAAAAAATTAACATTTCATTAAATAAATGTTAATTTTCAATCAATTAGAAGAAATGAATTTTTTTGTATTAAAACAGTGCTTATATTTGTACTGTGTTTGGCACGATATTTGTTTTAAAAGATATAGAGGTTTTTTTCATAGGTTAGGTTAGTTTTAGGGTTATCAAAAGATTGAGCCGCTCGCCAGGGCGGCTCTTCTTATTTTAAGTCGCAGAAAGAGTCTGGCTTTTAATTGTTTTAATGTGTTTTTCACTTGCCCCGTAGAAAATATGTTTTCTTATATGACTTGATTTTTTCTTTTCAATCCATGTAAGATTGATAACATAGGATGTATTGTCTCTAAACATAAGTTTTACTTTTTTCTGTCTGCGTGGAAAGTTGATCTCAGAGATATCATTCCAGAGAAATGATTTTTTTACAGGATTTAGAATTCCAAATTTGAACTCCATTTTTTCATTATCAATATTGAAATAATGATCCTTTTTGCTGAAAGTGGCTAATGATGCTATCACAGCAACAAAAATACTGATGGCAAATGGGACTGATGATACTGACAGGTTAATTGTTTCATCGCGCATCACAACATTAATATAGATAACTCCAAGTCCTGCTATGAAGAAAAGCAAAGAAAAACCCCATAACAAGATTTTTCTGCCTTTTGAAAATTCCTGTTCGGACAAATTGTAATTAAGATTTTCCATATCCTATAGGGTTAGGTAAACCAGATTCTTATCCCTTATTTCTGCAGGGTTGAGGTTAAAAACTGCAGTTATCTTTTCTATTTCCCTCAAAGTTTTAGTCAACAGGTCAATATCATATTTATTATCACTATAACATATCTGAAAAATGTAATCTATGTTCTTAAATGTTTTCAGAAGATAATTTTTTTCGGATCGGTTTGAAATGAGATTATAGGTTATTTCCGGAAATCCGGCAGAACAGGAATACCTGCTGAAGCAAAGATTCATTCCATTTTCACCAGGTATCTCAAGTGTCTTGTAGTTTTTGAGGGCCAGTTTAAGTTTTTTATTAAGCAACTGTGAGATTTTATAATCAGCTTCAGCAGATACAATACCAAGGATCGTATATTCCTCATTTGTTTTATCATCGAGTTTTATCCTGGTAATCTTAGACATCCCCTTACTCTTTACAACCTTAATTTCCTAAAGTTAAAAAAATATTATCCAAATGATTCAAATTCAATCGAAATATCTTTAAGCTTTTCCCAGGCCTGACGGGAGGCTTCCTGTTCAGCCTCCTTTTTTGAGGCACCCTGTCCTTTCCCGAATTCTGCCCTGTCGATGCAAAGAATTGTAGTAAAAACAGATTTTTTTAAATCAAAATCATATTCTTCATTATATGTAAACACAAGATTTCTCTTTTTCTTTTGTACCCATTCGAATACAAGGCTTTTGTAGTCATTTTCCGTATTTACGATAGTTTTAAGGTCGAGATATTTTTCAAGGACATTCTTAATAAAAAAGCGTTTGCTTTTTTTGAATCCCTTATCAAGAAAAACAGCTCCGATAAGAGCCTCAAGAGCGTCGCCGTAGAGGTGCTTCGTATTATGTCCGGAACTGACATTGCTGACGAGCAACTTGTTAATTTCCATTGAGAATGCCAGCTGGTTAAGGATCTCCCTGTTTACAATTCTCGACCGTATTTTGGTCATGAATCCTTCAGAAGCCTCGGGATATTTTTCAAAAAGAAAGTCGGAAAGGATCACGTCCAGAACGGAGTCGCCAAGAAATTCGAGTCTTTCATTATTTATTCTTTGCCCGTCGTCGATGGTGAACGATGCTGAGCGATGTATGAATGCCACTTCGTATAAAAGCAGATTGCCAGGTTTGAAGCCTAAAATTACTTTCAGACGGGATGAGAATTCCCGTTTATTGAGGATATACGTACCGTTTTTTCTTTTACGGAAAAGAGACACTAAATCTCTGCTTTTTTAATAACAACAGATGCGTTATGACCGCCAAATCCAAAGGTATTGCTAAGAGCATAATTTATTTTTCTGCTCTGAGCTTTGTTCAGGGTCAGATTTAGTTTCTGATCAATAGCAGTATCGGGGGTCTTAAAGTTGATGGTAGGAGGAACGACATCGTTGACTATCGCCATTATGGTTGCAATGGCCTCAACTGCTCCTGCTGCACCCAGAAGATGGCCTGTCATGGATTTTGTGCCACTAATGTTAAGTTCATAGGCATGTTCGCCGAAAACGGTAGCGATTGCTTTTGTTTCGGAGATATCTCCGAGAGGTGTAGCTGTACCATGAACATTTATGTAATCTATGTCATTCGGCTTTAACCCGGCATCACTTACGGCCAGCTTCATGACATTACTGGCGCCAAGACCTTCCGGATGAGGTGCTGTAAGATGGAAAGCATCAGCTGTCATTCCAACTCCGATGAATTCTGCATATATTTTTGCACCCCTGGCTTTGGCATGTTCATAATCTTCGATTACCAGGGCGCCTGCTCCTTCTC
This sequence comes from uncultured Bacteroidales bacterium, assembly GCA_963813405.1. Lineage (GTDB taxonomy): Bacteria > Bacteroidota > Bacteroidia > Bacteroidales > VadinHA17 > LD21. The sequence goes on along the minus strand of CAWEYU010000004.1, from coordinate 59,416 downwards.
CCATCACAAATCCATCTCTTGTAAGATCAAAAGGTCTTGAAGCTGACTGGAACTCACCATTATTTGTAGAGAGAGCCTGCAAAGCGTTGAATCCTCCTATCCCTGGTTCATTAATAGCTGCCTCCGAGCCACCGGCTATAAAAATATCGGCTTTGCCGAGCTTGATATAGCTGATAGCATCGATTATGGCATTTGTTGATGAAGCACATGCAGATACAGTGGCAAAATTTGGCCCCATAAATCCATATTTAATGGATATGGATCCGGCTGCGATGTCGGCTATCATCTTAGGAATAAAGAAGGGGCTGAATCTTGGGCTGCCATCCCCCTGAACATACGATTTAATGGCCTGAAAGAAGGTCTCAAGGCCACCTATCCCTGATGCCCAGATGACACCTACTCTCTCCTTATTGGTCTTCTCAAGGTTTAATGCCGAATCGACAATTGCCTCATCTGTTGCAATAAGAGCGAATTGGGCATAAAGGTCGAGCTTATTGGCTTCCTTCCTGTCAAAATAATTGCTTGAGTCGTAGCCTTTTACTTCACATGCAAATTTTGTTTTGAATTTCGTTGTATCGAACCGGGTTATCATTCCAGATCCGCTCACTCCATTCCTCAGACCATCCCAAAATGCATGTAAGTTATTCCCAAGCGGAGTCAATGCTCCAATACCTGTTACTACAACTCTTCTCATAAATGGATTTTTATCTATGCAAAACTATTTTGCATTTTCCTCAATGTACTTGATGGCTTCGCCAACAGTACTGATACTTTCGGCCTGGTCATCAGGAATACCGATGTTGAATTCTTTTTCAAACTCCATGATCAATTCAACAGTGTCAAGAGAGTCAGCCCCCAGATCATTTGTAAAACTAGCTTCCGGAGTTACTTCTGATTCGTCAACGCCAAGTTTGTCAACTATAATCTCTTTTACTCTTGTGGCAATGTCAGACATAATAATAATTTTTAATTAATAATAATTTTAGACAGCACAAAGAAATATATTTGTACTTTATTTTTCAAGAGAATTGATGTTTTTTTATTTCGACCATAGTCTAATAAATTGATATATAGTAGAATAGACACCTAAAATAGTGAAACTGAACTGTGCTTCACAATAACCTAATTATCTTAATATGAAGAATATAGCAATTTTTGCAAGCGGCTCAGGTACCAACGCTGAAAATATTATTACCTACTTTTCGACCAGAAATACAGCAAAAGTTGCTCTTGTGCTTTCAAATAAACGTGATTCATTGGTTTTAGAAAGGGCTGCGAAGCATAACATACGGTCTGTCTTTTTCGACCGTAAAGAATTTTATGTTTCAGGGAAAGTACTCAGATATCTGTTGCTTTATAAAATTGATTTTATAGTGCTGGCAGGATTTTTATGGCTCGTCCCTGATATCATACTTGAAAAGTATCATGACAGAATAATTAATATTCACCCTGCGTTACTCCCTGGTTATGGTGGCAAAGGAATGTACGGGGAAAATGTACACAAAGCCGTCATCAAAAATCATGATAAGCAGTCAGGGATCTCAATTCATTATGTAAATGAATCCTATGACAAAGGCGACATTATTTTCCAGGTTCGCTGTAAGGTGGATGCTTCAGATACTCCCGATTCTCTTGCAAAAAAGATTCATGATCTTGAATATCAGCATTATCCGAAAATAATTGAAGATCTGGTGGTTAAACTTCCCGAATTTTCAGTTGAAACTCCCGAGGAGGGATAAGACAACCATTCTGATTTTCTTAAATTTCTCCATATTCTCCGGAAGTACCGGCTCAACTGCAGGAGCATCAACTTTAAGAGGATCGACCGGATAACCATTCTTGAAAAACCTGAAATCAAGATGAGGGCCTGTTGATAGCCCGCTGCTTCCAACATATCCTACAATATCTCCCTGCTTTACCATCGCACCGGTATAAATATCCTTGCCAAAACTACTGAGATGCATATAAGCGGTCGTATAAACACTATTGTGTTTTATTTTGACAATTCTGCCAGATTCATCTTCTATCCCTGCTGAAATAACTTTCCCATCACCAATGGACTGGACGGGAGTGCCTATAGGGGCTGCATAATCAACACCGTAGTGTGGTCTGACTATCCTGAGGATAGGATGCATTCTTCCCGAAGAAAATCCTGAACTTATTCTTGAGAATCTTAACGGAGCCTTAAGAAATGCTTTTCTCAGACTGTTGCCCGTAGTATCATAAAAGCTTTCTGTTTCATTCTGTATCATTGGTATGGCATAGATTTTACTTCCGGAACAGTTAAACTCGGCCCCGTAAATTCTGCCTATCCCAAATGAATTAGTACCTATATGTTTCTCCTCATAAATGACCTTGAACCAATCTCCTTTCTGTAAACCGAAGAAATCAACGGTCCATGCATAGATATCTGACAGAGCCACAGAAAGCTCCGGATCCAGCCCCTCTTCTATCATTGCATCCCAGAGTGACGTTTTAATTGTTCCTGAAGAATATTTTATCACAGAAGTAATCTTCTGCCTGTAAGGTGTAATGTTCAGAGAATCGTTGAAACTGAAGATGTAAAATTCAGAGGGATCATGCTCATAAATAAAGTATTTTGCTTTTCCGATGCTGTCTTTATCAGAAAGAATTGTATAATTATGGCGTGCTCTCATTTTTCTGACATCAAATACTCTGGAAGAATTCCTGATGAGTATATCAATTTTCTGCTGGTCGATTCCGTACTTAGACAGCAGGTCCGGCAGAAATCCATTTGGTCTGATTTTACCCGAAATAATTTTATATGAATCAGCTGGTATACCAAACATTAAATTTGGATTTACAGGAGCTTTTTTGGTAGTTGAATCGATCACCGGTAATATATTTTCAGGCTCTTTTTTGGTCAGATTATCGCATGAGATAATGAATAGAATTGAAAGAACCAGAAGGCAACTCTTTATAACCCGAAAATATGAAAACGAAATAATTCTGAAGGAGAAACTCAAAGCCTTGGTATGATTATTTTGTGACAATGTTTACAATCCTTTTGGGTACAAAAATAATATTAGCTGGTTCTTTTCCTCCAAGCCATTTTACCGTTCTCTCGTCTGCAAGTATATTCCTTATGATCTCATCTTTGTCCATGCTGACCGGCAGCCAAATCTTAAAACGCATCTTGCCGTTAAAGGAAACAGGGTATTCAAATACATCCTCCTTTAGATAGTCTTCATTAAATGACGGCCAGGGTTCGCAGGCAATTGTATTGTTGTTTCCCAGAAGCTTCCAAAGCTCTTCAGCAAGATGAGGTGCAAATGGTGAAAGGATCCTTGTAAAAGTCAAAGCGCTGTTGTGGGTGATACTACCTTTTTTGATAGCAAGATTCATAAATATCATCATTGCTGAGATAGCTGTATTGAATCTCAGTGTTTCAATATCATTCTGAACCTTTTTGATTGTCTGATGGAGACTTTTAAGTACTTCAGGATCTTCTTCACCGGCAGAGATGTTTTCAGGATTAGAAATGAACCTGAATGCTCTTGAGAGGAATCCGAAGACTCCTTTTACACCTTTGTCGTCCCATGGTTTTGTTACATCGAGAGGTCCCATGAACATCTCGTAAAGTCTGAGTGAATCAGCGCCATATTTTGATGTTACATCGTCGGGATTGATAACATTCTTCAGAGTCTTCGACATTTTGGCCACAATCTGCCTGAGTTCTGCATGGGTCTCCTTATGAAAGAATTTTCCCTCTTTTTCCTCAACAAGATCGCTGGCAACCTTTGCACCCGTTTCAGTTTCGTAGGCAAAAGCGAGGATCATACCCTGGTTGAAGAGTCTCTTATAAGGTTCGTCAGCAGATACAATACCCAGATCGAACAGGACCTTGTGCCAGAACCGGCTATACAGCAGATGGAGCACAGCATGTTCGGCACCTCCTATATAAAGGTCAACAGGCATCCAGTACTTTTCTTTTGCCGGATCAAATATCATATTATCGTTTTTCGGATCGATAAAACGGAGATAGTACCAGCATGAGCCAGCCCACTGGGGCATGGTATTTGTCTCACGCCTCCCTTTTCGTCCCGATCTGTCCTTCACATTGAGCCATTCCGTTGCATTTGAAAGAGGTGATTCTCCCGTTTCACCAGGAAGATATTTTTCCATTTCAGGCAGTTCGACCGGCAATTCTTTTTCGTCAACAATGGTTATCTCTCCATCCTCCCAGTGAATTACTGGGAAAGGTTCTCCCCAGTATCTCTGCCTGCTGAAAAGCCAGTCACGTATTTTATAATTTACTTTAGCTTTTCCGATAGCCCCTGACTCCAGCCATTTTGTGATTTTGGATATACCGGCCTCTTTATTCAGTCCATTTATATCAATATCTGTCTGCTTATCGGATGAATTTATATATTTGCCATCCTCTGTCCAGCATTCTTTCCCTGCAATGATCCGTTTCTTCTTCTCCGGGTCAGCGACATCAGGATCCTGGATACAGGTAATTGGCAGATTGAATTTCAGAGCAAACTCAAAATCTCTTGTATCGTGTGCAGGAACAGCCATTATAGCACCTGTTCCATAGCCGGTGAGAACATAATCTGCTACCCAGACCGGAATTTTTTTCAGGTTTACAGGGTTTATAGCAAACCTGCCTGTAAAGACACCTGTTTTTTCCTTGGAAAGATCAGTTCTGTCGAGATCAGATTTCAGGGAAGAGTCTTTTATATAGTCATTGACTGACTTCCCCATTTCCGGAGTAGTGATTTTTTCAATCAGGTTGTGCTCGGGTGCGATTACCATATAAGTTGCTCCGAACAGAGTATCAGGCCGCGTTGTGAATACTGTAAGTTTATCGTCCAGTCCTTCAAGTTTAAAGTCGACTTCAGCGCCAGTAGAACGGCCTATCCAGTTGCGCTGCATATCCTTTATTCCTTCCGGCCAATCAAGATTGTCGATACCTTTGAGTAGTCTCTCTGCATAGAGTTGTATTCTTAGCATCCATTGCTTCAGATACTTTCTCTCGACCTTGTTTCCGCATTTCTCGTGAGTACCATCTGACAGGACCTCCTCGTTCGAACAAACGATTCTGCAGCTCGGGCACCACCAGACCTGTGCGCTATCATAATAGGCAAGCCGCATCGAATCAATATATTCTCTTACTGCTTTGCTGCCGGATCGTGATATTCTTTCAGGTATTTTTAATTCAGAGACTGGCCTGCCTTTTTGAAGCGCTTCATCAAACCAGGTGTTATAAAGTTTAATGAATATCCACTGAGTCCATCTGAAGTATTTTGGATCGGTTGTATTTATTTCGCGATCCCAGTCATAACTCAATCCCAGTTCTTTTATTTGTCTTCGGAAGGTATTGCAGTTCTGGTTTGTTGTTATGGATGGGTGTGTGCCGGTCTGGATTGCGTACTGTTCTGCAGGGAGCCCAAATGCGTCCCATCCCATGGGGTGGAGAACATTAAATCCTTTCATCCTTTTGTACCTGCTGAAAATATCTGTAGCAGTGTATCCCTCGGGATGACCAACATGCAAACCGGCGCCTGAAGGGTACGGGAACATGTCGAGGACATAGCATTTATTTGGATTTGTCAGATCATCAGGAGTTTTGAATGTCTTGTTTTCCTCCCAGTACTGTTGCCATTTCTTTTCTATATCCCTGAAATTGTAATCCATTTTGCGTTTTTCTTGATCGTTTTTATGCATTTACCGGAGTGCGAAAATAGAAAATCTTTGTCAGATTTCATTGTTGATAGCGGTTCAGCATATTGATGTCGGGTAAAAAATGATCAATAAGTTGTAAAACCGGGCATTTGGTTATATTTTTGCCGGATCGATATGGTCCCGTAGTTCAATGGATAGAATGACAGATTCCGGTTCTGTTGGTTGAGAGTTCGAGTCTCTCCGGGATCACAAGAGGGTGTCTCAAAAGGGTACCCTCTTTTATTTATTTAGAATTATGTTCATTTCTTTTGCTCCTCCAAAAGAAATGAACCAAAGAAAAGGAGTCCGGAAAAGACAACCTCGCCCTTTTTGTCCGCCCGCTACACAAGGCCGTAATGGCGCCACCAAAAAGGGCGAGGTTCGCACCTTTTCCGGTTTGCCCACGCACGTAGACGGGTTTAAGTTGTTGATAACTAGTGAAAAGAAGGGGGATGCCTCCCCCTCCCAAGAACCTCAGGTTATGTAACTTGAGGTATGCAAAAAATAGATAGATCAAAAGTAGTCTTTAAAGACTATAGTCCCAACCAAATTTTACTTCTTCCACCCTCTTTGGAAGAGATGATAGATGCAAACCATCCGGTTAGAGTTGTAAATCAAGTCATTAACAGTATTGATCTTGATGTGCTTTTAAAGAAGTATAAAGGAGGAGGTTCTTCTAGTTATCATCCCCGGCTCATGCTGAAAATATTGGTTTATGGATATCTTACCAATCAATACTCAAGCAGGAAGCTGGAACAAGCGGTATCCCAAAATATACACTTTATGTGGTTAAGCGCGATGAGTTATCCTGATCATAACACGATCAACCGCTTCCGCAGTGACAGGCTTAAAGGGGTATTGAGAGAAGTCTTCAGCCAGGTTGTTTTACTGTTGGTTAATAGTGGGATAATAACACTGAAAGAAGCTTACCTTGATGGCACCAAGATAGAAGCCAATGCCAACCGGTATACCTTTGTTTGGGGACGGAGCATAATAAAAAGCAAGGAAAGAATCAGAAAACAGCTTGATGAATTATGGGCATATGCAGAATCAGTGGCCAGAGAAGAGCTTGAGAATAATGAGCCTGAGGGTTTTGAAAAGATCGATCAGGACTCAGTCACAAGAACAATAGAGAGTATTGACAATGCGCTAAAGGGCAAGCCTGTAAATAAGGAAGTGAGGCAGAAACTGAACTATGCCCGCAAGAACTGGCCTGAGAATCTTAAGAAATATGAAGAGCAGGAAAAGACTCTTGGTAATCGAAATAGTTACTCAAAAACCGATCCTGATGCTACCTTCATGAGGATGAAAGAAGATCACATGCTCAATGGACAGCTAAAGCCCGGGTATAACTGGCAGATAAGTACTGAGAACCAGTATATTTTAGGATACACCATCCATCAAACTACCAATGACACTACCACACTTGAGTCCCATATGGAATCTTTAAAAGAAAACCTGGGTAAGATGCCTGATACTCTTGTAGCTGATGCCGGATATGGATCTGAAGAAAACTATGAGTATCTGGAAAACAATGATGTAGAGGCGTTCGTAAAATACCAGTACTTCCATAAGGAGCAGAGTAAAAAGTGGAAAGAGGATCCCTTCAGATCTGAAAATTTGCCGTATAATGAAAATGAGGATAGTTATACCTGCCCAATGGGTCAGAAAATGAACTTTATCAAAGAAAAGATAAGAATCACAGATAATGGGTTCAGACAAATCAAACGGTTCTACCAGGCACAAAACTGTAATGGGTGTCCAATGAGAGGTGCTTGTAATAAGAGCAAAGGAAACAGAGTAATAGAGATAAATCAGCGACTAAATCACTATAAATCAATCATAAGAGAAAGGCTTACCAGTGAACGTGGAATAAAATACCGAAGTCAGAGGCCCGTTGATGTGGAAGCTGTTTTTGGAATAATAAAAGGAAATAGAAATTATAGGAAATTTTTGCTCAGAGGTCTTGAAAAGGTAGAAATCGAAACTGGTTTACTCTCCCTGGCGCATAATCTTGGCAAACTGGCAGCCAGAAACTAAGGGGAAACCCTATTTTTAATATACTTTTCTCCAAAACACTTTTAAATCATCAGAATCTGATCTTGCTAAATGAAAATCAAATAAAAAAGCCGTCTCAATTATTGTTATGAGACGGCCTCTTGTAATTCCCCATTGAATAGTGGTTCTTTAGGAAATGTCGATGATGAGATTAATTGTAAAATTTTTGGTATGGAGGTATGGATGCCTGGATTCTTACTTTTTCTTAATAATCTTGTTATTTCCAAATTCTTCCTGATATTCAATCTTATCACCTGTCATTTCATAGACTGGTTGCCCGTTTGAATAAAGTTTCTTATTTAGCATGATATTTCAATAGCTTTCATTTGACACCAGGATTCCATTTGCAAAAAAACTATGATTCTTTTTCAGGCTACTGATATTGTAGGTCATTGAGGTCTGAAATTTTTCTGAGATTGATTTTATATACACTTCTTTTAACTGGTTGTCATAATATTTGAAACAAGTATCACCAATTTGAAGTTGAGATGTTTTAATATTATATTTTTTCAAGGTTTCATCTGGTTTTAATGAACACCAACCCTTTCTTTTTACATAATATGGATGGTCAAAAGTGTTTTTATTTGTTGTCATGTCGCTGAAAGATATCGTAACGATATCATTATGGACGACTGAATCTATTTTTTGCACAATGTCTTCTTCGATATTCATTGTATTTGAATTAAATGACAGTATACTATCGCCAATTTTAATGTTTTCAATGGTTTTTGACGAACCATCAGGTCTGGTTATTTGAGTACCTTTTAAAAAACAGAATAAAATATAGCAAATATCCTGACTAATTCGAGTCTCTCCAGTAATCAGGTCAATAGAACCTTCAATACATTTATTTTCTTTCATATTAAGTACTCCGGAGGCATTAAAATAAGGATGTCCAACAGTATACTTATTAAGTGATCTTTGTGGAAAAGAAACAGAACCTAAACAAAAAGTATCTACGTCAGATGCATTTATTAATGCCTTCATCGCATCTTCCGCAGAGGAATATTTTAATTCATTTACAGGAGTAATTATGCTTGATTGTGAACTGAAATAATTGCCATTTAACACAGTTTCAATCTGACTTTTAGACAGAAGGACATTCCTTGGGACATTTAATCCAGGATATAAATTACTTTCAATATAGATTATAAATTTATCTAATAATCTATATTCAGCCCATTCAATTTTAACCTTATAAAATATTTCAAACGATCTCCCTTCAGCCCATTTATGAATTGTAGTACTGCATAAAGTTATATGATTGTCAAAATACTCCTGAGACATTTGATTTCTATTTAGAAATAATTCCTTCCAAATGCTGAAATAAGTCATGCAGCTATCACTTTGGCATAATTGCCCGGGACAATATATTGTATCGGGTTCAGGGAAACCTTGTGAACAATCACATTTTAACTTGTCGCTGTCATTTTTTGTACAAGTTTGAAAAACGAAAAAGATGCTGATTAAGACTATGATCCTTTTCATTGGTCAGTGTTTAAGCTAATATATACAAAATTTGTACCAAAGTGATCCTCAGATTTTTTACCGGAAAAATTCCCCCTTACCTGCCCGACGTTTAATAAAAGGTTGTTTTATAATGTAAAATGGATCAATTTTAAATAATTCAAGTATTACAGGGCTAATTAGTAATAAACAATAATAAACAATAAAAAACATTAATAATAATTAAACTATTTAGTAACTTTATAGTCTCACTAATCTCTTTTACTATGGAAAGGACAAGTGGATTAATAGAAGTTTTCAAAATATTTCAAAACACGGAGTCATATTTTGAAGAACGAAATAACGATCAATCGCGAAGACTAATCTTGAACCAGGTGCTAATTATTTGTGTCTTTGGATTTCTTTACGGAATTGTTATGGGAAGTTATCATAGTTTCCTGCAATCAATTGTTGCAGGATTGAAGGTGACATTCCTTTTTTTTAGTGCTATTCTAATCTGTTTCCCATCCTTTTATGTTATCCAGCAAGTTCTGGGATCCAAAATGACTTTGAGACAGATGGTCTTTATTATCTTGAGCGGATTTGTGCTTTCCTCTGCTATTGCTATTTCATTTGCTCCCATTGTTATATTATTTCAGATAACTGGTGGAAATTATCATTTCCTGCAACTTTTACACGTTGCAATATTTATTTTCTCCGGAATCTTCGGAATGAAACTAATGGTCGACGCGTTAAAATTTGCTTGTGATAAAAAAAATATATACCCACATATTGGGGTTAATGTTTTCAGAATATGGATAATAATATTGGCATTTGTCGGAATTCAAATAGCATGGAACCTTCGTCCCTTTTTATGTAATAAGACTGAGGAGTTTAAACTTTTCAGAAAATATGAGGGCAATTTTTATACTGCAATAATTTATTCTGTTCAGCAACTCACCAAACCCCAAAATTCAAATAGTGAAATCAAATCTGAAAACCAAATACAGGATAATATAAAATCAGAAATTAAAGACACAGCACTAATAAACCTTTTAAATAAGCTTTCTAAAACTGATACAACTGTGACATTGACTTTCCGGAGGAAGTAGAGAATGGATGAAATAATGACATTAGAAGAAGTAGCAAAGTATTTAAAGCTACGACCTCAGACAATATATACATGGGCTCAAAATGGAAAGATTCCGGCTGCAAAACTGGGGAAGGAATGGCGGTTTAAGAAATCTGTTGTTGATAAATGGTTCAATCAGCATATTGATCAAAGATTTTCAGAATATCTGGAAAAATAAACAAAGTCTCATTCTGAGCAGAAATGCCCTATATTGTCCATGCTATAAGCTGTTAAATTTTTATTTTCTGCTGATATGTTAATTTTGACCTCTATATACAGGCATAAAATGCTATAATTCCAATTATTATATTATCAATGGCACAAATTCTTATTGCTTTCCAAAATAATGTTATTTCGGTTTCCTGAGATATAGCGAGAAAGCCTAATAAACCAATAAGGATTGTAACTAATCCTACGAATGCAAGTAATATCCTTGTCAAACAACCCTCACGTCTATTCAAGTAACCTGTGTAGAATAGTATGAATGAATTCGTTACTTGTCTTAGGACGAAAAATCTTATTTTGATTTATGCTTCTTACGAGGAAGACTTATAACAATTGTCTCACCAATTTTATCATGAAGTGCCATCCTGTTTGGATTCCAAATCGCTTGTATAAATCCAAAACCAAATTCAAGGGCAGATGTAAAATAGCCTAAACTTCGCTCAAAGCAATGCCAAAATCCCAATTTTTCATGATATAGTGATACAACCTTAATCTTAAGAAAAATTTTCCCGATTGTTTGTCCTTTAAAACAGTAAAACAGAATAGTAAAATAAAGAACTGGTAAAAAGCCGAAAAGAATTTTTAAAAAAATAATGAAATAAGAGTTGTCAACGTTCGTTTCAATTTCAACTTCAAAAATGCTTTTTACATTAATCTTCCAATCATTAATATTGAACAGACTAAATATTGCTAAAACACAAAAATAAATCATTATTATACACACCCAATCAATAAGGAATGCCGCAAATCTTCTTTTAATTGGCGCGAGAATTAAGTCATTACTAGTGAACCTTTCATTTCTATTCCTGTAATTCATTTCATTATCAGTTTAGGTTAACGGGTTAATCTTTGTTGAAGATAATACAATTTTGACTTAGAGCTATTAAGCAATTATAATGAGAATGCTATCTTATTCAACCGCCAAAACCATTTGCTTACTGCCGGTTTCTCCATTTTCTCCTACACCTTCAATTGTTATTAGAAATTTTCCCTTTTCATCGGAAGTATAAAAAGAAAAATGTGCTTCACCGTTTTCACCGGTTATTATCTCAGGGTTCCAATAAAGTGTGTTTCTAAAGTCAGCTTTTCTCGATTCAAGAGGAATTTCATCAATATATTTTAATTCCCTGAACATATTATTTTCTGTAAAACCTCTGAATTTATAAAATGATAGATTTTTAGTATCAATCAGGCTTGCAAAATTCTTCTTTTTTGTGTAGAGGTGAATTATCCCACCATATATAAATTTTCCTAAAACATAGTTGTCATTTATAATTTCGACTTTATCAATTTCCGAAGGAGAAATTGAAAGGAATTTATCAGCATCAAAAATTGGTATCCCATCAACAAGTAATAATGGAAACTGGTTCAGTTCTATTCCGTTGCCTGAGTAACTAAGTTTAATTTGCTTGCCATTTTCCCCCTTAACAATTTTTGTCTGACCAAAAATCTCAACGAAATATTCTTCAAATGATGGGAGATCAATAAATTTTTGAAAACGGTACGCCGAATCAGCTTTCCCATAGAATACAGTAGTCGAATTCATAATTTTACTATTCGCCGGAGGATTTGGATAATATTGTTTTTCAATCTGATAGTTTATCACCAATTCTTCAAAAAACTTTTTATTAAATCTATTTTCTCTAAGTATATTTATAGCATCTGGTGGGTACTCAGATGCAGATTCTTTATCAAAAATCACTTTAAAATTCTTTAAGGATTTTTCTGCAGGTTGGATTACCAACTCACTGTTTATAACTTTTTCATTCATTAAAAAATAGAATTTCCCATCATTATTGGTTATAAAATTCTGAACATCAATATGATTTGACAAGGTGGAGAGATAAATGTTAACGTTTGGAATTGGTTTATTCGTTTGTGTCGAAAGAATCGTTCCGGAAATTAGAAATCCTGATGTTTCAGGGAGATAAACTATTCCCGGTGAATTTGGAATAGTATCGAAAATATTGGAACTGTCATTCACAGCAGCGTTTGCTTTCCATCGATGTATTTTAAAACCTTCAGCTATATAGTCAGATATATTAACACTATCCTTATTTAATAAATCAGATTTTGCGACTGAAACTGACAGATGAGCTTTTTCTATATTATTTGTTTTTATCTTAATATCAACCTTTTCTCTGGCATGATATATCTTTTTATTAAACAAGGTTTCAATCTGAAATTTATCATTTAATTTATTTATAAAGGCATTTTTATAAATTATCTGGTTCTTTTTGTTTTTAATATAAAGCAAATTAAAACCTTGCAATAATTCTCTTTTTAGAATATTAGCATGATATTTATTATTGAAAAATTTAAAATCAATTTGCTTGTAAATTAATCCATTATTTTGTATAAGTATCTTTAAATCCTTATTATCAGGGTTTTTTTCATCAGTTAACCCGAGTTCAATTATTAAGTCCCCTTCAATAGATTGATTAACAGAAGCATTAATACCAAAATTAGAGGTTCCTGGCAATCTGAAAACAAGTTGACTATTGTCATTTTTTGCGATTATGGCTTTATATTCTTTATTCTGTTCAGGTTTAAAATCAAAATATCCGGGAGTTTGAAACTCAGCTATGAGATTATTATTTTGATCCAGTATTTTCATTCTTTTTTCAAGGATATCTCCAAAATTATCTGTTGCTTTAACTGATATTTTATTGTTTGCACTGACATTCAGATATCCTCCTTCTGTATAAAACTGCAACAGGATATTTTCATTATTTGAATCATTATTTTTTAATATTTTCAGCTCACTATTTGGATTTATAATATAGATTTTCTTGCTGAAAAAGTAATCTTTGTCAAAATTCATCATCCATTTGGTATAGGCATAAATTGTATAATAACCAGAAGTAAGGTCTTGGGGTATTGAGAGATTACCGATTGCAATACAATTTTCAATTGTAAATCTCCCGGTCGTCTGAGTTTGGCCATTATTATCAACTAAATCGACATAAATAATTTTGCTTAGAGAATCCTTTTTAAAGGTTCCGTTTATAAAATAATAAGCTTTAAATAATACGTTTTCTCCGGTAACATATGCACTCCTGTCAGAATGCAGATATATTTTTTCGTTAAGGATATAGTCTTCTGAAAAGTTAAATTTTTCTTTAATAGCAGAGCTATAAATTTGAGAAAAGCATGCAACTTCTGAAGCAGCTAAGATGATTATACACTCTAGAGTATATATAAAAAGCCTGGAATTAAATTCTCTCATGATCTATTATTTAATTTTTCCCCAATATTCCGGTCTGACTGATGTTCCTCCGGTACTTTCGCAAAAGATGCAGTTTTTATCGGTCACTAACACATAACCAAGCCAGGGTAGCGGCGGTGGCGGGATCTCAGGAATCCCAATGTATCCCGGATACTTTCCTCTTAGAGCATCAGTTGAAATAATAGACACGCGTGCGTAATTACAAACTGGAATTTCTCGGTGAGCATCAACATTGAAAATTAAATTATTAACTTGAATACCTTTTACTTTTACAGCAGATGCCTCAAATATACCGTAAACAGGTTCGTTGGGATTGCTGATACATCTAAAATTGCCGGTAAGCTGGTAAGGCTGTTTGCTATTTATTGGATCAGGAAGGTTGTTTTCAAGCGCACCTTTCCAGAAATTGTAAGAAAATTCGGAAAGAGCATATTGTCTTACATTTAAACCATATCCGTATTTTAACTTCCATGATAGGGGGCTAAAACAAAAAGCGTAATTTGTAAGACAATTTTTTTGAAAATTGTTGGCGGTTGCAATAGAAATATTCTTCAAATGGTTTTGAATATAACATTTATTAGAAATATTAACATCAGTTAAGGAATCTCCATCCCAATAAGAATAAAAAATAAACGCCAGATGATATTCAGCGTCCTCAATAATTTCCCACTTAAAATATTTCTGTTCACTGTTTCCTGGTTCTGTACTGATATAAAATTGATAACCTTCATCTGCATCAGTAGTTGCAGTTGCAGGTATGGTTATAGATTCTACGCTTAACTCAGAAATATCCGGAACGTCAAGCAATTCAACATATTCTGATTCGTACTGTTTACCTTCCTGCAATTCGATATTTAGTTTATATTTTGTACCAATTTGTCCTGCAAAAGTCTTGGGAGTAAGATATGTACCAATGCTGTCTTCCGCTAAGGGGATTGTGGTTCCTTTATCATCTGATAATGAGACTTTAGCGCCGACAACCAGACTGGAACCATGGTTAACCAGACTGTAACTTTTTCTGATGGTTATTTCATGGGGTCCGTTTTCCGTAGTAATCATACCATATATAACCAGATAGTTTTCATAATTACCTGTTATGGTGTTGAATTCATAAATACAACTTTGCATGATAAATGCAATAGAAATAAGTGTTACTACAAGATTTTTATTTATTTGCATAATTTCCTGAACTGATTTTAAATTTTGTTAATTGCTAAAATAATTACCCAGTTTAATATTATATGATACTGAAAAAACTGGTACACTATAAATGGAAACCATATAGGTTTTTATTTTACCATCTTTGACTTCAGAGAATACTGAATATGCATTTTTTCTTCCAGTTAAATTATAAATTGTTACCGACCAGTAAGAATGTGCAATCTTTTTCCTTAATAAGTTACCGTCGAGATTAAATGACAGATCAACCCTGTAATAATCGGGTACCCGCAACTGGTTCCTGTCAGAATAATTAAGAATTACATGATCGTTCAAAGCATATTGAAATGTAGGACCGGTGTAAGGCCTTCCTGTGCTATAAACAAAATTTGCAGAAATACTTATTCGTCTTAAGTTGCGATAATTAACAACAAGATTAATATTATGGGGTTTATTATAACTTGAAGGATAGTAATTTCCTCTATTAATTGTTTCCGATGCAGTATTACCATTAAATCTAAACTCGCTCCGGGAATAAAAATAATTGACCCATCCTGTTAATTTACCATTGTTTTTCTTTATCATTAATTCTAAACCGTAATCCCTTCCAAATCCTGATAAAATATCTCTTTCTATATATTCATTTTTTGCTAAATCCGCCCCGTTTTTATAATCAGAAACATTTTTATTCTCCTTATAATAAACTTCAACCGAGGCATCGTAGTTGTTCTTATTAAAACTACGATAATATCCAATATTGTACTGATCGCCAACAATTGGTTTTGAAAAAGGATCACAAAGCTTCCATTTATCCGTTGGTGAAATCGAGGTTGTGTTTGAAAGCATAAACAGGTACTGGTTGTTATGACTATATCCCGCTTTTATAGAATTATTATCATTTATCAGATATCTTAACGAAAATCTAACATCTATGCCTGTAAAACTTTTTATTGTTTTAAAATTTGAATAGAATGTTGTATCAACTACTGATTGATCTGATAAAGGTTGGTTTTCAAGATAGGTGAAAACCGTTTTTTTGCCAAGGTAGTCGTAAAGACTAAATCGAAGGCCTCCTGAAGCACTAAGTTTAGGGCTTATTTCATATGTATCGCCTAAATATATGGTAGATTCCAAAGCCTTTTCTTTTTCAAAAGTCTTTTCCTGATAACCCGACAGACTATCTATAGGATTAAATGCACCCGGATTCATTTGATACAAAATTGAATTGAACCCAAACTTCAGTTCGTGATTCGAAACTGGCAAATAAGTATATGACTGGTTTATTTCGAAATATTTTAACTGATGTTTATAACTGTATTTATAATCCGATAGCAGTTTGTTAGTTTCCTTAAAGGAATAACTACTATAAACTGCTAAAGAATTGGAATATAACTTTTCATTAAAAATATGTTTCCAATTTAATGATGTTCCAACATTTGAATACTTATAGTTTATGTTGCTTGCTAAAGTATAGTTATCGATACTAAAATTCCCGAATAAACTTATCTGGTTATTTTTATTTATCTCATGAGTTAAATTTGCTGTAATATCATCAAAATAGATATTGCTGTTTTTTATATCAGGATTATCTATCCGGCGCAACAGCCAGTTTGCGTAGGTACTGCGAATTCCAATAATAAAGGAACTCTTGTCTTTAATCAAAGGACCCTCAAATAAAAGTCTTCCTGTTATCGGACTAATGCCTCCTTTCAAAGAAAAATCATTTTGATTTCCTTGTTTTGAACTAATTTCAAATACTGAAGAGATCCGTCCTCCGAATTCAATAGGAATATTGCTTTTATAAAGTTTGAAATCCTTAATCAAATCAGCATTGAAAGCCGAGAACATACCCAGCATGTGCGATGTATTGAATATTGGAACATTATTCATGATAAATAAATTTTGATCTGCTGCCCCGCCTCTGACATTAATCCCTGCAGATGCTTCGCCAACAGTTTGTATCCCCGGTAAGAAAAGAATTGCTTTTAATATATCTCTTTCGCCCATCGCATAAGGAAGTTCTTTAATTTCTTTCACTGAGAGCTTTTCGAGCCCTATCTGGTTAACTTTTACATTATTGTATTTATTTTCGGTTATTACAACTTCTTTTATTGCAACAAAATCTATGGGCAAATTTATATTTATCTGTCCATCTGAATAAAGGTTTACCTTTTTATAGATAGTGGTCATACCCAAAGTTTTATAGCCTATTATATGTGTTCCACATTTGATGCTTAATATATAATACCCTTTAATATCTGACGAGGTACCCAAGATCAACCCTTCAACAAAAATACTTGCTCCAATTAAAGGTTCTCCCGTTTCCTGATCTCTTATATATCCTGTAATTGTGGCGGTTCCATTATTATTGTTTTTTATTCCAAAAGTGATTTCTTCTATTCTGTTCTTATCATCTTTATCTACATATTTGTTAATAGTATTTTCAGCGGAATCATTACTAAAATGGATGTTCCTGTTTATACTATCCGTATCAATCCATTTTTCGATCAATTCAGATTGTATATCCGATTTCGTAATAATGATATTTCCCCTGCTGTCTGAATAGTAATTCAGATTATGGCTTTTTAATATTTGCCTGAGTGCCTGGCCAATTGAGATATTGTTGAAATGTGCTGAAACAAACAAGGAATCAACCCACTGTGGGTCGTAGTAAAATTTGATATTGCTGGTACTTTCTATTTCTTTCACAAATTCTGAGAAAGCAACATTTGATCCGGAATAGTTTATTTTTGTAGAATCGCTTTGTGCCTGAGATTTTACACTATAGATTAAATGGAAAATTATGAAGACTAAAATGCATCTGTAAAACATTGTATTACAACCATTATTAATAATAAATATTTGTTGAATTTAAGATGATCTATTGTAAAAGAGAATCAGTATATTTAAAAAGCTTTATCAAATCAATGTTGTTTGAGCTGGATAAGTGAATTTTATTCCTTTTTATATAAGAATTTATTTCATTTCTTTCCCCTGCAAATATTTTCAAAAAACTATGTTTGGAAGAAACATCAGCCTTCTTCCCATTTATATCAAAAAGCAACCTTCTTTTTTGAAAACCGAATTCGCCAATATTATTATCGGAAATAACGGGAGTAAATATTTTACTCCATTTTGCATAAACCTTTATATGTTTCCCCAAAAATATTTCCTCGTAAAATCCTGATTGAGAAAATAATGGTAATTCACAACAGCTAACAAAAATTTTATTATCTAAATAAAATTTTGTAATAATCTGGTTATTCAACTCAAGGATGGCACCTTTATTACTGATATTATCAGCAATAAAGAATAATTTTTGATCACAAATATCATAAATGAGCTGGATGTTATTATACTCCCTTTTGCCCAGAACAAGCTTGCCAGGAGCATCATTATTCGTTTCAAAATATGGATTGCCCTTTGCTCTTTGAAATTTATTAATAAAAATACGTGCATTCATCAATAGAAAATCGTTTTCTAATAATGAATCAACTTTATTGTTTACCATTAAAAACAGGTTTCCATGTTTATCTGTACTATTTTGCTGGCTATTACAAACCTGTGCTGGTAAAAAAAGAAATGCTAAACAGAACAAACTTGTCAACCGATAGTGAGGGCATACCATATTCTTATTGATGCTTTTTATTATTCATTGAAAAGTCTAAATTACATGTTATAGATAAGAAAACACTTGAAGATTTTAAAAGACTATATATTTCTTTATGGTAGCATCGTATTTTTTGAAGCTTTTATCTGGCGTTTATTTGGTATGCGGTACAGGTGGAGAAAAGTAGTTGCGAAGTTCTCCCGTTATAAAGAACTTAAAAAATGAGCAATCGGATCGGGAGCAAAAAACCTACCTGCCGCCTGCCTGCCGGTAGGCAGGGTAGGCAGGCAAGGCGCTAGCGAGCCTGCCCTTGCCGGAGGCGAAAGCCAATTAATTAAACCGTCGGAGAAAGAGCCGTTTTTAAAAATTAATGCGAAGTCAGTCATCTGACCAATATTTGGCGCAAGTATGAACTTAAACCTCCAGGAAAGGTTTATGTATTATAAAGAATTAAATTGGATGTTTATAGTAAATAATAATTACTGTTTTAAAATTCATAAATACTTAAGATATGAATAAAACACAAGATATGAAAACCAGACTGTCAGCACTTTGGTTATTTGCAATGCTTACTTATACTTACGGAGACGTTGTTACATTGATGGATCCCGTTAAGCATGGAACGATACAATTGACTGAGGGGTTTCTATTGGGAGCCTCCATATTCATGATGATACCAATCACAATGGTTCTCTTCTCTCGAATATTGAAGTATCGATCAAATCGTTTGGCTAGCATTGTCGCCGGAACAATTATGACTGTATCCCTGGTCTTAACTCTTTTTGCTGCAGTGCCAACCATGTACTATGTCTTCTTCTCAGTAATTGAAATAACATGTACCTCGCTTATCGTCTGGTTTGCCTGGAAGTGGCGTAGTCCTGATGCCATGCCTATTAAAGTTAATGTTAATGCCGAAGATTAATCAGTATCTATTTCGATCTATCAAGAATTACTAAATTATGGGGAGCAAAAACTCTGACAACAGTGCCAGCCGTAGCTTTCTTTGACCTCCGTAGCTTTAGCAAAGGAGGTAGCGAAGGCTGGACAACTTACCATCATTGTCCGTGTTATACCTTCGTGTTGTTTTCAAATCAATTGAGATGGTATTCTTTCTTAATAAATATGATCATGCTCTTGCCCTCTTCATTTACATTCTCCAACCAGCTTATCAATCCACCTAATCCCCTGTTCCATAAATCCAGGTTTCCATATGCCAGATTTATAGATTTCTTACCCTCTTCTGTCAGGGGTATCGGAAGATTGTGATTTTTATTAAGCCTAATGAAATCAAAAATGTGACTGTAATAAGTCATATTTGACATTGCACCATACATCAGATTAGATTGTGTGTAATATCTTTTTAAGGTTTGATCATATTTCATAATTCTGTCAGAAACTGCGATATTTCTTATAAGTCTAAGTTCGCCATTGCTTTTAAGTTGTTGTATTGTGCGGTCATTTGAAACAAAAACTTCAAGCCCCATGTTTTGGGACCAAAGCCGGTACAAATTGTTCGAGTTCACCACTACTTTCGAAGACGATAATTCTGATAAGACACTGTCAAGCCCGACCTTCATTGATTTCAATCTGTCGATTATCTTATCTGATTCTAAAGTATCAGATTTGATATCTTCAACAATTGAGTTTATGAAGATCTTTTCCCGCTGATGTTCCGACAATTTCTCACGCAGGTTATCGGCAATAAAACCGCAGAAGACGGCAAGGAAGAGCATTAAAAATTCAAATAAATAAGTTTTGACCTTTTTCCGAGGAGAATGGATGGAATTTGTATGTTGTGTCTGAGTCTTTTCAGCAGGTAGTATTTTAGCTATGTTCTCTGTATCTATTACCGGCGTACTTGTTTCAGGTATTATTTTTTGTTCGTCCTTTGGAGAGTAATCATGGGATTTGCCATCAGTATCTGCAGTTTGTTCCATTTTATTTATCTTTTAGACGGTAAATATACTAGTGTTACAGCAAACATGCCACATAACGGGAGTTTGTCTAATAACCTATTTGAATAGACTATTTATTCGGATACCCATATTTTCCGTGTTATACTCAGGCTTTTTTTCAATGTCAGGATTCTAAACCGAGAAAGGATATACTATTGTTTTTTTGCTCCTTTTAATAAGACTATCAAACAACAAATCACGGCAATTATTTCTAATAACTTAAATAATGCTGACATTGATATTAAGTCCGGAACGCCAAATTTTATTAACGATAGTGTCATACCAATTAGTGGTACAAATATACCAGGATAAATAGGGTATCTCTTACTGTTGAAAAGGAGCAGGCCCGTTAAACAATAAATTATTCCAAATCCTAAAATTCCAATACTTCCCGGGTTATCGGGAGCTTGAAAATATACAATGACATGTAAAACTCCCGATACTAATAGAAGTAATCCAGCAAGGAGACGAATAGTTTTCATATTAAGTTAATTTAAGGGATTGATATTCAGTGTATAAATATAATGGAAGATTTTGAGGCATTCGTTAAATCAGTTGTATCAGGCTATTGAAGTCATTGAATTAACGGCCATCTTAATTATAACGGTTTACAGCACCTGGATTTAATTTTGTCAGTAGATTAATGTCTGTAATGATAGCCCAAATGCAGTTGTTATTTAACTTTGCATTCTAATCTTAACACTTTTGTATTATCAGTTCTACTGCATCATAACTGATGGCATCAAACATTACTTCTACGTTCTTTGTGTAATCAGAATTGTGACTCATGATAGCATCTTTGATAATAAAAGCTTTGTAATCATTGTTTTGAGCACCAGTTTTAGTTGCCAGCACACAACCAACTGCACTTAGTCCACAAAGAAATAACACATTACTCCCTTTTTCTTTGAGAACCTCATTTAGATTGGTTTTGTTAAAGCTATCTGAGTAGGTTTTGATTATTTGAGTATCTTCTGTTTTAATTTTAATTGCTTCAGGATATTCAAACTCTTCAGTATTTGGTTTAGGTCCGTTTTCTTCGTTATAGTGATAAATACGGATAATTGGCAGGTCATGTTTCCGAAAAAGATCAATTAAAAGGTTGATAAAGAAAAAGGCCAGTTCTTTATCCCTTTCCGGTATAAAAGAGATATACCTGTTTTGGACATCTATTATCAGCAAAGTCGGATTGAGATCGTTTTTAAGCATTGAATTATTTGTCATGGTAAAGTTTTATGTGTTGTACAAAATTATAAAATATTTATCGTCCTTGTTATGTGCTACCCCATGTGTCAATTGTCATCTGATTATCAAATTTGTCTCTATCTTTTTGTCTAAAAATAGTCCAAATGATTCACTTTGCTTCTTAATTTGATTCTTTATCGATTTATTAACAGGTTCAAAAAGGTTGGTCTCAATGATTACTTTATCTTTTTTAATAGTTCGTTTCCATAAGCCCCTTACTTGTCCGTTGATTACAATTATTGGCCAGAATATACCATTATCTGAGATAGTTTTCTTTTGATATAATAAAGGTACTGAAGCTGTTCTGTCTTTGTAACTAATTAAGAATTCGTCAAATGCAGGCAATAAGAATGTAGAGGTATTCTCATTTTTGGAATAATCGATGGAATTTGAAAGCCAGTAAATTTCTGAATCTATTTTTTCTGAAGCTAAATCAGGTTTGGCGATTTCCAAAGCGTTTTTTGAATCGGTGATTGACAATCCCGACCACCAAATAAAATCTTGTAATGTAGCAGGGCCACGACTTGAAAAATATATTTCAGCAATTTTTTTTAACGCTTCCTCTTTTGTTAAATCTTTGGTCGTTGGTACCCTCTCATCTAATAATGCATATGTTTGTTTCCCACCTTTTATCCTTCCGCTGCAAATTATCCCGTTTAATTCAGATTTGACTAATATATGATATGCTCTTTGATTCTCAACAGGAACTTTGGCTTTAGCAAGGATTGCTACTAACTCTTCCCTGGTCAGGTGATTTTCTCCCTTTAATGAATCCCGGATAATGTAATAGCATTTCTTTAAAAGAGATTCTGTAAGATCCAGTTCTTTTTGCCTTGATTTCAATCTGGTCATAATTCCAGGTGCAGTTAGATTAAGTAACCAACGAATATTCTTTGCTGAAACCAGATGCAAAGTAGGTCTTAACAGATGTGTCCTTAAGATTTCCCCGCTTCCGATTGCAGATTCAATCATTTTGTCGGTAGAGTTGATCAGTCTGATTCCAACAGCCCATTTTAACATAGAAAAATCTTGAGCTTGGATAGCACCCATCCAATTTGCTATGTCTATGACACTTTTAAATTTTGGTGCAGCAATCTGTTGATTTAATAACCGGATATTTGAAATGTCACTCAATTTCATATGGGAATTATAAGTGGTGGTAGCCTGGGATTGCATATATCGGCACGGCAGATGTGGTAGTGATGAGTTTATTACCACAACTGACCATGTTACAGTTAGTATTTTTGATTTGTAAGTCGTCCAGATATTGCAAAACAGTCATGGTACGAGAAAACCTATTATTTCAATATATTTTTAAGCTTTTCGCTTTGGTGAGTAAGCCGCCTCGATGTTCAGCTATAAATCTTTTATCTCGCATAATAATTTCTGAAGGCAATATTGTTGGAATCTGACGGCCTGGCGGTATAATTATGTAAGAGCTTATTAATTATACCGTCCGTTTTATGGCTAGTTGACATTTTTCTTCACTTTAGTCCAATGTTCAATATCATGATACAGTGTTAGTTAAAATGGGAACTTAAAAAAAAGCAAAAATTATTAGGTTAATTAAATTAACTAGATTATATTTGTGCCTATATAAAATAATTAACAACTAAAAATATGGAAAATATTAACTTGACACCGGAAGAGAGCTTTAGTATCATCAATAAAGCTATTGCTAACTTTAAGTTGAATTATAGAGAAACTGCAAAAGTATTTCTCCTTTGGGGCTGGGTATTAGCAATTGCCAGCTTTTCTAATTTCATAATCATAAAGATTTTATACAGCAGAGAAGCATTTAAATCAATGGGGTTATTAAGTTTGTGTAATTGGGCTGTGTTTCTTTTAATCGGGTTTATAATCATGTTTTTTATGGAACGCAAATTAAACAAGGACAAGAAGGTATTCAGCTATTTAGAAAGTTATTTCAAAAATCTTTGGACAGTAACTGCGGCTTCCTTTTTTATTGCAACAATTCTATGTATAAAATTGGAAATAAATCCGCCACCGATAATGTTGTTAATCGCAGGCATAGCAACCACCACATCAGGGCTGCTTATTAAGTATAGGCCTGTTATAATTGGAGGTATGGCATTTTTTATATTCAGTTTAGCTGCAACATTTGTATCAAATGAATACATATCATTAATTGTCTTTGCGGCGATAATCTGCGGTTATTTAATACCAGGATATTCTTTAAAATCAGCTAAAGTCCAGTAATATGTACAATGATTTAGATCCTCTATTACACTCGCAATTACGGTTGGCGATCATCTCTATGCTTATTTATTCCGAGAAAGTTGAGTTTGCGCATATTAAAGAAGAAACAAAGGCCGCATCCGGTAATATCAGTATACAGATAAAGAATCTTCAGGAGGCAGGATATATTAAAGTTGAGAAAACCTTTAAAAATAATTATCCAAAAACCTTTGTGTCAATAACTGAAAAAGGAGTTAAGGCATTTGAATCTTATGTAAATGATCTTAAAAAGTACATTAATCCCAAAAAGTAAAGTTTAGAGTCCTAAATATTATTGTCTATTGCAAAAAATGTAACAAATAAATAACCATTTTTGTCCGTGTCAGCATTTCGGGCCAATTTTAAAACTGTCTTTTTTCGGCGTAAGTCGGTCAAATGATAATTCAATAGTCTTAATATTCCCCCTTAATTACAAAAAAAGAACCACGAATTATTCCTGCAAGTTTTGATTTTTGTTTTGCGAACTTGAATTTCTCATCCAGCTCTTCTGGTACTTCCATACCTTCAGAAAGCTTAAAGCCCACTGCTCTTTTTTTAGGATTGGTAAGTGAATACATAACGTTGACTGAAAGTCCGCTCTCATAGAATATGTACGTAAATTTTAAGTCCTCAACTATGAAATTTGATGTTTCAAGAGGTTTGGATGAAATCTTAATATCCCGTTCAATCAGAAGAATATTATTTACATATTCAAGTACATCTTTGCTTTTGGATGCTGGGCTAACAGTAAAATCATGATTGTATTTGTTCTTAAAATACCTTGATTCGTTAGCGCGTAAACCAGCAAGTGATTTCGATACAGGTGATGACTCTAAGCCCGCTAAGGATACATTTTCAAAATCAATAATATTTGACATGGTAAGCCTCCTTTTTTATTAAAAACCAACAGATAATCTTTTGTTTATGGCTGTCCTATAAATAGCTGATTTCATTTCGTATATTTCAAAATCACTCCGCCTGTTAATAGTTGATGTGTCGAAACGAGAGATAAATTTTTAGGAGAAATACCTTGTCTGAAAAGTGGTCGTCCACTACCTAAAATAACTGGTGCAATTAAAATTCGGTATTCGTCAAAAAGATTGTCACTTATAAAAGTCTCCGAAAGGTTTGCACTACCGAAAACATACAAATCTTTACCACCTTTCACTTTAAGTCTCTTGATTTCGTCAGTAGCATTTTCACTTATTAGATTCGTGTTGTTCCAATCTGCAAATTTTAGTGTTTTAGAGAAAACAAGTTTGGGAATTCTGTTCATAAGGTCGGCAATTTCTCCTTCTGCCTTAGTCCAATATGCTGCCATGCCTTCATAGGTTACACGTCCAAAAACAAGGTAGCCTGCTGAATGTAATTGCTCAACGCTTAGTTTTTCAAGTTCTTGTCCCCAAACAACATTATGAAAAGTTAAGTCCCAGTTTTGATTTCCTTCAAAGTAACCGTCAAGGGTTATTAAATTCCACATTATCAGTTTTCTCATTTTTCCTGTCTGTTATGTCAGCATAAATCCCGATTGGAAAGCAGTAACGCTCATTAAATTCTCACTTTTTATTCTTAACATTTTTAATGATAATTTTGTTCATTTGGTCTGAATATGAGGACCTGCCTTGTATATAGAATCTGCTAAAAATCAAAGTCATAAAGCTTTTTGAATCCCGGGCGGGCAGATACGCGCTTTGCCCAACGTAGCGGAGCGAAGGCTGGACAACTTACCTTAATTGTCCGTGTCAGCTGCTGCTTTTACTTGAATGAATATCTTAATCCTCCTTGAAGTTCGAAATAACCAAATCCAGATATTGAATAAGTCAGGTTTGATTCGATTATAAAAGAAATTGATCTTGATAGGTTAAGAAATGTCCCAGCTCCTAATTCATAAAACATGATATACTTACTATCCTTATTATCAATTTTCCCATTTGTAGTCCCTGAATAGTCCCATAATGTATATTCCCCAATATAAAATCGTTTGAAATAGGAATTTCTAAATCCGGTTTTAAGATAGGGATTAAAAAATTTGGGTGATTTTATAATCTGATAATTAATCTGAATGGGGATTTCAAGAATATACTTATCATCAGTGGATTTTTCAGAACGAGCCGAGAATTCTCCGATGCTTATTGTTGAATACTTATCGTTAACGACTTTAAAATTTAATCCAGAGCTGAACGATAATCTATTATTAAATTTAAAATCTATCCTTAAGTTGGAACCCTTGGGATAAATAATTTCCATAACCCCTTTTGAATAGTAATCCAGGTATTCATTCTGAGCGCCATGGTAGTAATAGAATGTCGTTATGGGCGCAAATGATAATGAAACAGACCAATTCTGATTTAGTTTTGGTTTTGTCTCTTGTCCCGATATACATGTCAGAGAAGTAATCATCAGGAAAAACGAAATGCACAATGTCCTTTTCATTTGATACTTGTGATTATTAGGTTGTTAGTTTAAATATTTAATGCAAATTTCATGCCGTTTAACAAAACATAATCAAAAGTAAATAAGAAGCAGTATGGAATAAATATAGAGAAGGATCTTAAAAACATTTGCATGCAGGTGACTAAAAAGTTGCAGCTGACGTTTGGCGGTTATTCTTCATTTATTTAAACCTATTGCCATTTTATTTTTGTTTTTATAAGAATGACACCATTTTCGCCAGCTTTACCATATAGTTTTGTAGCTGCTATCCCCTTTATAACATCTACAGATTCAATTTCCTGGACATTTATTGAGTCAAGGCTGTTTGTATATACTATCCCATCTACCAGTACTAATGGTTTAGATGGCAGATCTTTTTTACTATCAGTTTGTATGTAATCTTTTGTATTGATGGATATAACACCATTTTCTGCCAGGACACCAAACGCTTCTTTATCTTTAGATGACGGAAGTTTTGAAACAGATATTGATTCTACTTCATTTGGACTTATTGAATTCAATTTGATATTACTGATTTTACCATTAATAACAATTAATGGATTCTTTTTGTCAATCTGCGCAGAAACCGAAATTAAACAAAAAGTCATTGAGAATACCATGAGACATAACTTTTTCATTTGTAGGTGGTTTAGTATTAGTTATTTTGAGTAAAGCATCAAATATTGTGCCTAAATAGAAGGCCAGATAGTTTTCATGCTTTTTGGTCCAGATATATTATAAGGTTCGGTTATCAGGATAAGGAAACCTAACGGCCCGGCAATAAAGAGATGATGTGTGACCCGACACAAGCACCTGGCAGTCACGTCCCGATAGCTATCGGGAGCTATCGGGAGCTATCGGGAGCAAAAAGTGTGGCAAGCAACTTACCTTTAGTATTGTCAGTGTTAGCTGAACGGATATAAGTTCAATTATTAGTAAACTACCTTATATCCGGAATTGAAAAATCCCCTTTAAGAAAAAAGAGTTTACCACCTCCGCAACAGTTTAGCCAGTGGCAGAAGTATTCGCCGTTTATCCGATTATTCCCAATATAAGTAATTTTGAAATAGCTATCAGGAGTGTCTATCCCCATATACAGATAATACTTATTATCAGAGTTCTCGACAGGTGTAGTGTAAAATATATTAGCTCCGGGATCATTATACCAATGATTTGAAAAATAATAATCTGCATAACAAATATTGAATGTTGTATCAGAGTCATTATTAAAGCAGAAAGCGATATTCAATTCTTCTTTTAGTTCCGGATCTCTAAATATGACTTCTTGTATGGACATACCTAAGCCATTGTTTCTAGGTGTCCTATTGACATGCATACTCTGATTCAAAGAGGAGAAAGTCATATCTTTGTTTACGGAATATGATTCATCATGAAAAGAAACATGAATATAGTAACTGCCAGTATAAGGCTTTTTTGTGCTTGGTATAATAAGTTGCTTAATATAGGGTTTTAAAGTTTCGTCTCTGATGAAAGGTTCATTTACATCTTTTTCACAACTGATAAGAAATACAAGCAGGATTAGGGTAGAAATGATTTTTTTCATAACAAGATTTATTATAAGCATTTTTTAAATCACGATGAATTTCTCAAATCTATAACGAAGGTACCAGAATCTATGTTATCCTTGCAGCTAACGGGACACTTTATTAGCGCATTGGACGAAAAAGAAGTGAAATTGAATATCTGACTCTTACTGGCCTTCCATTAGATGTCCCAGGGGTCCATCTGGGAGAAGATTTAATTGCTCTTATTGCTTCGTCATCAACAATACTTCCAATACCCTTTAACATTTTGACATTATCTACGGAACCGTCTTTCTCAATTATAAAAGACAACGTGACCTTCCCATAAATTCCACTATCCTGTGCAATTTTAGGGTAGTTTGTATTTCTCCTTACCCATTCCCCGAATTTTTCTTTATCACCACCTTTAAAGGATGGTTGGGTTTGAAGTATTGTGTAATATCCTGCAATACCATTTTCGTCCTCACCAAATATTAAATCATTTTCTCTGTTATTTGCATCTAGTTTAAGGGAATCTTCCGGGCGTTTTAGGTCATTTTTTTCAGTGTCAGATATTTGCAATTTGTCAATCTGTTGAGCTGTATCCACAACAACTGGTGCAATGTATTTGAGGTCTGGTTCTGCCATTCCAGGTGGTGGATTTATAGCTGGAATAGTGAACTCTTGCCTGGGAAGTTCAAAATGGTCCACTTGCAACAAAGAGTATCTCTCCCCTTTAAAATTACCAATACTATGGATTTTGGTTTTCCAGATTGTAAAAGGAATAATTATTATTGAGCAAACAATTATCACACCAGCCAAGAGTGAAATAATAACAGATTTGTTATATGCTTTTCGTAAAATATATGCCCCGTAATCTTGATTTCTATTTTCAAAGACTAATTCATCAAGATCAAAATATTTCTCAAATAGTCTCATCTCTTCAGGTAAAGGAAAGGAAGACCTTTTATAGTTAATTATGAAGTTGTCATGTTAAACATAAAATAAGATTATAAGTCGCAAGTATTGAGTTAAAAATGAGTTAAATAACTCTTTGTGTAATGTTAAATAAATATACTTGATCGTCGGTACTTTCTGTCAGGGTAATGTTAAGGGGAGATTGGAACATCATTCATATCTGAGAGCCTTTACAGGATTGGTTCGAGATGCTTTGTAGGCATGAATAGAAACAGTTAAGAGTACTACAATTGTTGCAACTATAGAAGATATTGCAAATATCCACCAGTAGATAGGAGTTTTATAAGAATAGTTTTTTAACCAGTTTGTCATAAAGTACAGCGTTGCCGGAACAGAGAATGCAGCAGCCATTAATGCAAGCATGAAGTTTCTGAGCTGGTATGAAATGACAATTGACCTTGCTGAACTGCCGAATACTTTTTTGATTCCTATTTCTTTAGTTTGAGTTTTAATGACGAACAAGGCAAGACCGAATAATCCTATACCGGCAATCAGCATTGTAAAAAGGGCAAAAATGGAAACGATGTTACTTAAGTTTTTCTCAGAGGAATAAATGCTTTTAATGAGATCTTCTATTGTGGTGTAATAGAAAGGTCTTTCCGGAGCAGCTTTTTTCCATTCCGCTTTAAGCATGGGGAGTATATTGCCAAGTGTTCCTGGTTTATAGTGTACTGCAACCTGCTGGATATACCGATCAGTCATGTGTATTTCCAAGGGAGGAATTTCCGTATGCAGGGAATGAAGGTTGAAATCTTTTACGAGGCCAATTATAACGCTCTTCCCAATCAATTTTCCAACAGGATCGGTTATGCCAAGTTTTTTTACAGCAGTTTCATTCAGGATGCAAGACTGTGTAAGATCGCTGCCAAACTCTTCAGAGAAGTCACGGCCTTTGATCACAGAAATACCCATTGTTTTCAAAAAATTGTAATCCACAGACATGCCTTCTACCTGTACTTTAATATTATTATCCTCAAAATTTGGAACAATAAAAGTTCCTGAACTCTGCATAGGAAGACCTTCCATTGTTCCTGCAGCGAGAATCACATTCGGATTCGTTTTAATGCTGTTGAGATAAGCCGAATACCCTTTAAAATCTCTGCCCAGGTCAATTACTACAATATCATGATTGTAATAGCCTAAATCTTTTTTCAGTTCGTATTGATATTGTGAACGGATTATCAGAGTACTTGAAACAAATGAGCAGAAAATGATCAGCTGAACAACAATCAGGGCAGAACGGAAAAACAGTTTTCTTTTCCCGGAGTATAAAGTATTTCTCAGAATATCCATGACCTTTAAACCCGATAGATAATATGAAGTATATATTCCCGAGATGAAACCGATAATTAAAGTCAGCGACAGATAGACCACGATGTATATTATTATGTTTGAGCTGATAATATGAAGCTGGGTCTGGAAAAGCTTTCCGGCATAAGGAAGTGATAGCCATGTCAATAGAAGAGCAACCGGCAAAACAAGTAAAGCCAGAAGGAAGGATTCTGTCAATAATTGATTCTTGATTTTTTTATTGCTGGCACCATAAGTTTTTCGTATCCCAATTTCTTTGGTTCTGTATATAGATACGGCAGTCGACAAAATAATGTAGTTAAAAGTTGCGACAAGCACAATAAGTAATGCTATCACTGAATATAATCTGATACTCTTTAGGCTGCCTTTGAGCCTGGTATTAACAACTTTATCTGAATGCAAATAAACGTCCGATAAATTCTGAAGAGAATAATTATTAGCAGGTTTTTCACTGATATTTTTAATTTCAAATGCCCTGAACTGCAACTCAAGTGATTTAACATTACAATCTCTGGATAGTAAAACCCATGTATTCCAGAATGGAAAACTCCAGTTCTTGTCTGCATTAGTAACTTTGAAAGTGCTGTTAATTGAGGCAAGAGTCCATCTGCTGTTTATGAAACACTGAGCTCTGAAAGTGGAATTCTCCGGGATGTTTTCGAATACTCCATTTACGATGAAGACATGTTCTTCGTTATTTACAAATCCGACGATTTCTTTTCCGACCGGATTCTGACCCGGAAAAAACTTTTCTGACAGGTACCGGCTTAAAACTATGGAGTTTTGATCTTCGAGAAGCTTTTGATTTGGATCACCGAAGATTAACGGGAGAGTGAATATGTCAAAAACATCTGAATCGCTTCCAACCGCGCCATTGACATTTATAAATTCATCTTTCAACTTTAGCCTGAAACCAATCACGGGCCTTGTTCTGATTGCTTTCTCTACCTGCGGGAATTCCTCCTTTAATGCAGATGCGAGAACGTAAGGTGTTCCTGAATCAGTTCTTTTAAAATCAATCAGGTAATTAAGTGCTTTGAAAACCCTTGCCCTGTTTTTATGACAATGATCGTAACTCAACTCATTGACAACATAAAGCAACATAATAAATGAAGCGGTAAGAGCTATAGACAGCCCTAAAGCGTTTATGCCTGCAAATACCTTGTTTTGCTTCAAAAATCGCAGGGCTGACTTAAGATAGTTTTTTAGCATCTAATTTAAGTTAGGTTATCTTAGAGAAACTAATAAATCAACGTATAAATGTCTATCCATACTAAAGATATACCTAATATATTAGTTGTGCAACCTGGTGTTTATAAAGTTATGTTTAGGAATGATTAATGTCAAACAGACAAAAAGTGAAATAGGACTATTTTATAGCCAATAACGCAATAGCAAGAAGTCAGGCTGCAATTTTTCCAATCGGTTAAGTGTTTTTATCGAAATGTTTTACAATTAGTTGGTCCAGATATTCACTGTTGAAGGGCTTTGGAAAGTAATCATTAATAAAAGTTCCTGAGAAATCTTCAATTAACTCAGATATTGCAGTAGCTGTCATTACAAAAATGATAACTTTTTTATTTATTTGCCTGATTCTCCTGCTCGCTTCAAAACCATCCATGTTATGCATATAGACATCCATTAAAATTAAATCTATATCAGGGTTATTCTCAATTACGCTAACAGCTTCCTTTCCATCCTTAGCAAAAATGATTTCACTGCTATAAATTTCGAGCATAGCACCAAGTACAAACCTTATTTGGTTGCTGTCGTCAACTATTAAAATTTTTAGTCGATATGTCTTCTTTTCCTGAACCATAAGCATATAATTTATTGCAAATTAACAGAACAGTTGGGTCCAAATCATTCTATTGTCGGCTCATAGTAAATTGCTATTGATCCAGAGCCCAAAGTTTTTATTTTTAAGAGTTTAAGGATAACTCTATTGTTTATGTTTTTAAATAATGGTAAACCGCTTCCTATTATAACCGGATGAACACAAAGTTGGTATTCATCAATTAAATTGAGTTTCATTAAGGCTACAATTAAACTCGGGCTCCCAACGAAGATGTCTTTACCTGGCTGTTGTTTGAGTTCTAAAACTTCTTCTTTAATGCCTCCCTTTGCCAACCTTGCATTTTCCCATTCAACATTAGTCAGCGTGTGGGAAAAAACAATTTTGGGAATGTTTTGTATTAACACAGCAAATTCATCCATTGGTTTGTTCCCAGTTGGATTTATTACTACAGTTGGCCAGTAGCTTTCCATAAGTTGGTATGTTATCCTTCCATATATAATGGCACCAGCGTGACTTAATAGCTCATTATAATGCTGATGTAATTCATCATCTGCAATCATTGCCTTGTGATCGCAAAACCCGTCAAGAGTCATATTGATCGCTGCAATTAGTTTTCTCATCTTATTATTCCTTAAGCTCCAACAGTACCTGTTTTGACTTTTCCAGCTCGTTTGTAATTGGCAATAATTACTCCACTTGGTGTAACAGTATTCTCAATTAATGTAAATGCAGCCGGAATTGCACCATTGTCAAACAACTTTTTCCCTTTACCAAGAGTCAAGGGGTAAATTTTGAGCCATAGTTCGTCCACAAAATCATTCTTAAGCAGCAGTTGAATAAGCTCACCGCTGCCGTGAACTTGAATGTCAGAACCGTTTGAATTTTTGAGCTTTTCAATATCTGACAAACTTTTGATGAATACTGAGTTTCTCCACCCGATAGCTATCGGGTCTGACTTTTCCATGGTCCTGGACATGACGTATTTTGTAACATCATTGATACCTGGCCAAAAGT
This sequence comes from uncultured Bacteroidales bacterium, assembly GCA_963813405.1. GTDB lineage: Bacteria > Bacteroidota > Bacteroidia > Bacteroidales > VadinHA17 > LD21. The sequence continues at coordinate 26,375 of CAWEYU010000004.1, read as the reverse complement.
TTGCGTGCTCAGGCCAGTAGGAGGCAAAAATCTCAAATGTTTTTCTACCCAAAAGAAGGTCTGCAGGTTTCATCTGTTTTTCCATGACCTTATTACTAACATCGTCAAAGTAAGGTGCAACCCAACCTCCATATTTGAAGCCGCCCGATGTATCTTCCTCAGGTCCACCAGGTGCTTGCATTACTCCATCTAATGTAATAAATGATAAAACAACTATTTTTCTCATAATCTTAAGGTTCTAAAATTGTTACTACTTTAAAACAATAAGAAATATAAAAATGTTTAATCAGGTAATTATCTGATTTTTTCATTCTCAATTTCAAAGTTTGTTGAATTAATTGTAGGAATTGATAATGTCCGAAAACTCGCTATTTATTTAATTCTTTTACTGCCCTTTCAAGGACTACATCTTTCCCTTTGAGATAATCTTCAATGGTTTGTCTTACTTCAATGTCAGGTTTGACTCCACTATTTACAAATCTTGTTTCGCTTATAGGGTAACAAATTCGTCTCGTACATATTCTCGCAAATCCACCTCCCGGGAATCCAGGTAAAACTAATGGAGAACCTGTCGAACCTCCAGTTTCTTCGCCAATTAATTTTGGCCGATCGGGTACCTCAAAAATATTAACCAGAAAGTCTTCAGCGGCTGAAAAAGTATAAAGTCCAATCAATATAACAGTTGGACATTTAATCCTCTTGAGAGTATCTGAAATATTTACAATTTGAGGTTTTTCAAAGCGATATGCTTTATTTAAGAAATAATTTTTATACTCATCTTGCCAGTTTCCGTTTGCTTTCCGAACTCCATCATTTATTCGTGTTTCCCACGCATAGTTCAGGAAATGGTTTTCTTTAGTAAGGTATTTCTGTAAATGCCAGGCAACAAGAGTAGAGCCGCCACCATTTTTTCGAAGATCAATAATTACTCCTTTTGCTTCATAAAGTTCCCTGGCAACTTTGTCAAATTGTTTAATGGATTCTTCTTCTGGTGTAAACCGATTGAAGCTAACTAATGCAATATTATTTTCCAGCCATTTTAAGTCGACAATGTTTCGCGAGTAAGTGTCGTTTGTCCCCCAATATTGCTCATTGGGTGTTCGAGTTGCTTCTCCATTTCGTTGGATCTTAATCTTTTCGATTGTGCCATCAAGTTTTTTTATTGTTGCATTAAAAGGTTGTTCTATTAAGTCATACATCAGTTTGGAGTTTCCTTGCATCCAAAGATGTTGTTCGGTTGAAGCAGATATATAAGGGAATACTCTTGCCTCGAGGTACTCAGATGTCTGAATATCATCTATTTTGATTATCTCCGCACCAACCCACGTTGAATCAAATTCAGGAATCTTCCTGACAGATGTAATATATACTTTCTTGTCAAAATTCTTCAGAGTCATCGGGATATAATCAGCATAAGGTGATATTCGCCAATTTACTTCGCTATGACCATCATGTAGACCTGCCATAAACTGTTGTAAAAATTTAAAGTATTCAAAATCGTTACGCGTAGCTAATACTTTAGGAATAAATGATTTATAAAGGCTATCTAAATTGAATTTAATTTTGTCAATATTTACAAAATTGTATTTAGTTTCTGACCATACCTGACTAAGCCAATACACTTTTTCATCTCTTGTAAGTTGATTGGGTAATTCTTTTATGCCAATAATCTCAGTATTGGCAGTGTCTTTAGATCCAAGAATTACCTTAAATCTTATTGTGTCTTTATTTCCGATATAAAAAGAAGTTGTATCAGTATCAGTTTGAAATATTACTTCATTTTTTTCTTTGAAACAATAGACCTTTAATCTGTCAGGATTTAATTCAGGTGAAATTCCCCAATCAGTTTGATGTCCGTTAACAAGAACTTTGATATTTTTCTTGTTTGATTTTATGACCTTTTGTTCATGTACACAAGATAAAGTCGAAACAACTAATAATAGCACTAGAATATTTTTCATAGGGTATTTAATTAATATATTGGAATTATAATCTTAGTCTTGATAAAGAATATTTTATTTAAAGACCTGTGAAGGTTTGAGGCAAAGATTCTTTAAATAGATTCGAGAGATAGATCACCAAGATGGTAAAAGCATTTCGGAAGGTGGCTATTACTCCAACTGACTGTATCAGGTGTAGGGATATTTTAAATTCTTATTATTTGACCTGAATTCTTTTTAGTACAAATCCATGACTATCATAGGAAAATCCCACATCGGGTGTTGGAAAGTAAAATCTATAGATTCGAATATCTTCGCTTATTGAATACTCACTATTAAAAGTCTTACCCCCATCAGTTGTACTATACAATCCATCCCTTGCAAGTAAATACCCTTGTTGCTCATTGATGAAATAAATATTCCGTAGACCAACTAATGGGGTTTCTATTTTGGCACTTGATTCTCCACCATCCATCGTTTTATATAACTCACCATCATAGGTTGTAAAGAATCCAATTTTGTCGCTTATAAATGATAAACCTGTAATCTCCTTCGTTTTAATCTTAGTTGAGTTCCATGATTTTCCACGATCCAAAGTTCGCAAAATTTCACCATTGCTAAATGCTGGTCCAGGGCCAAAATCAGGATAGGAAGTATATCCCCAACTTAAATATCCAATATTTTCACTGGTAAATTGCATATTTAATGGCTTTATTACAGACGATACTTTTACCCAGCTTTCTCCACCATCAGTTGTCCTGTATAGCCCCAATACACTTGATATAAATCCTATGTTAAAATCTTTGAACCAAATCTCATAGGTAAGATCTGAAGGAAAATTTAATTTGTCCCAGGTAAGTCCACTATTGTTTGACTTAAATACTCCAGATCTTGCCAGCGCTAAAAACGTATTTTCACCTAATGCATATACTCTGGTAAATGAGTTTTCCGCTGATCTGCTTATCGTTCTCCAGGTTGTACCTCCATCTTTAGTTACGAACACAGGACCCAAAAAACTTGTTGTAATCCCTACATTTTCATTATAAAAATGAATGTCTATGAGGGAGGAGTGATACAAAGAATCAAGTTTAATCCAGGATGATTTGTGCAAATCGAAATTTGGATAGATTAAATTATCATTTGCTATCGAATTAAAATCAATTGGGACCTTCTTACAACTAAAAATTATTAACCCGATACTTAAGAGTAATACAAATTTTTTCATAAGTCAAGTAGTTGGTAGGAAAATAGAAGTATCTCATTAATAATACAATTTTTGTGCCAATATTGCAGAAAATAATCACCTGTGCACCTTCCCCTTACACCTAACGGCAATAGGGTGCGTAAGCCTTACCTGGCTTAGGCGACATTCATTTATATGTCAAGGTAACATCATCAAAATATACTGTCCCGGTTGTTTTTGGAAGATAGATAAGAAATACATATATACTTGTTACATTACTTTTGACATTGGAGAGGGAAACTGTATAGGTTGTCCAATCAAAAGTGCCGTTAATGTTTACAACAGATTGTGTTGTTTCGAACTGTAAATCTGGAGTTGCTCCATCACAACGAATCGCAATTGATGCGCCATTTCCGGAAAGGTTCAACCCTTTTATTTTAGCTTTTAAAGTTAAATCAAGACCAACAGGTATTTTGCCAGAATATTTTTGGTACCAATACCAAATTTTTGCAGTATCAATGTTTGTTCTGGAAATTTTCAGGGAATAGACGGGAGAAAATGATTCCTCATTTGACATCGTAGCAGTAAAACCAGTTCCGTTACCAAAATTGGCCCAGGTTGAAGAGTTGACAACTTCCATATTAATATTTTGTAATAATTGAGTTGGATTTGAGTCCTCTTTTTTGCATGATAATATAATAAGGAAAGAGAAACAGAGGAGAAAATATTTTTCCATGGTTAAGCGGTATTAAAGTGTTAATTTATTAACAACAAAAAGTATTCCAATTTTTTAGATAATTTAATGAGGTTTACAAAAGGTCCTTTATTTGTATTGTGTATTTGCCGGTCCCGGCGAATGGAATAAGTGTCATTTGTAAACTTATTTGTCCAGAGCCGGAAGTCGCGGTAGTTTTTAGACGTTTGAACTGGTTATTTATCACGATAAAACTGTCAAGGTGACCTGCAAAAATCCTGCCTGCCGGCAGGCAGGCGTGACAAGTTTATTACCCCAACCGTCCGTGTTAGACGGCGTTTTTATTTAATTCAAAAATTTTATTATTAATCAGATCGAAGTTTTCAATTGGAATTCCAAGATATCTTATTGCAGCTTCTACGGTTGAAAAAACTTCGATTTTGACAGACTTCAAGACAGTGCATAATTCCTTCAATATCAAACTGATAACTACTTGATGCGGAACTGTTGTAAGAAAAGCTATTTTACTATTTCTATCAAGACCTTTAAGAAAATTATAGAAGTTTGTAACCGATTCATTTATTTTTGAATCCAGGAAAGTCTCAAATTCTCGAAAATCAACAAGAATATTATAATTTGGATTATACATATTATCAGACAATTCAGTCTTTTTCATATAGATAGCATCTTCAACTAATGCTGGTCCTTTGCAGCATTCAAGAATAAGACTGAATTCGGGCAGAATCAAATAATTTGCATACTTCTTCATTCTAATATTGTCATGTCAAAAGCTGATTTTTCAAAATTAATCATAATTTTCTGACCGATACTAGAGATATAATCAAAAATTCTTTAGTGCGACGAGCTCGGCGAAGCCAATTACCAATACCATCCGTTGTTAGCGTTTCGTTTAGATTTTTTTGAGTCATGAGGATAAGTTTGTTTATAGCGCTGTCATTTACTCTTTTTCAAGCTGTTCTATGTCGCTAATCTCTTTATTTAGCTTTCTAAATCGCTCATAAATTGAATATTTAAACGTAAAATACATCGATAAGATAAAAACAAGGATTATCAGAAGCAGTGGAATAATTGATACCAGATTAAAGCTAAATGTAAATTTACGTATAATCATTAATAGAAATCCTATCATAGCAAAGGGCATTAACAGGTATCGTAACCGTGTCGTTTTAATCTTATACTTTTCCAGTTCTGCAATTACTTTTTTTATAGATAAAACCGGTATTGAGAAGTCAATCGCACGAATCAATTTGAAATACCTGATATCCCAGATATATGTAATCGCATATACGGGCAAAAATAATCCTAACCCGATATAAAAATTGATTGTTGAACTAAACTGAACATCCAGAACTAACAATAACATTACAAACAGAATTGGAGAAAAGATATTTAATCCTGCTTTAATTTTAATCCAGTTTAATCTTTTCTGGGGTTTTGAAAGTAACATTAACCTAAGTATTTCTTTGTTAAGACGAGTATTCTCAGATATTTTTTTATCGTATTCCTGCCAAATATTTTGTAATTCTACTAATTCCATAATTGTTAAGTTTTTGTAGTTGCTAAATCCTTTATTTGTTCTTTTATCCGGCTAATCCGTGTCCCGACATTTGTCTTTGAAATTCCGGTTACGTCAGATATTTCATCATGTGAATTGCCGTCAAGATAAAGCAGAATTATTGCTTTATTGAGGTGATTTAACTCATCAATGCATTGATATAGAATTTCAGAATGTGATGAGTCAGGTTGCTCAATTAACCAACTTTGATTTTCAATTTGTTTTAAATCGTCCAGGAAAAACAATCTGTCTTTTTCTCTTTTACGTTTATAGTTCATTGATGTATTTAAAGCAATGCGATAAATCCAAGTCGATATTTTTGAGTCACCTTTGAATCGTCCAAATGATTTCCAAAGTTCTAGAGTGATGTCATTAATCAAGTCCTCTTTATCATGGATTGTCTTTGAATATGCTCGCGCAATCTTTATAATAATCCCAATATTTTTCTCTAAAATATCCAGGAATTGGTCCTTTTGTCTATTATCTGTCATCTGTCATACTGTTACTATTTGGTAAATAAATCAATCTGTGATCACATTTTATTCAATTAGTAACAGATCAAGCTTAAAAATCACAAACGAGTCGTTTTATTTTCACTGACATCTGATCTTTTGAGTTAGCGTTCGTTTAATCCCGGTAAAATATTGAAGAATTACGTGTCAAGGTAAATTGTCAAGAAGAGTGAATTTTGGAGTAGTTATCCGTCTGGCAACTACCTATAAATGAACGCTTACGGCATGACAACAGTGCCAGCCGTAGCTTTCTTTGACCTCCGTAGCTTTAGCGAAGGAAGTAGCGAAGGCTGGACAACTTACCTTTATTGTCCGTGATAGCCTTAGTAAATTATTAATCTAAGGGGTGATAACTAATTTTCTATTATTCGGGTTTTTATTTGTCGTGGTGAAATATATAGGCATCATAAACCCTACTTTAGCGGGTCCCCAGTACAATCCTTTTTTTGATCTTTTAAGCATAGTCCCAGGTTTAAATCGGGGCAAATCTCTTACCATTTCAATGCATTGTTTTTCTAATTCAGGATGCAAGGTCCTTATGAATCCAACATCACCAGCGATGCCCTTTTCATCAACGCTAAATCGAATGACTACTTCACCTTCTATGCTGTCTTTGATTAAAGAAAGGGGATAAGTAATGTGTTTTTTTGCGAACGCAATTAATGAATCTGGACCTCCGGGAAATTCTGGCATGATTTGATCTACAACTCGAACATTTGGGTCAGGATTGTCAGGAAAAAAGATAGTGTCCAAACCTTGTAAAGTATCAGCCTTTTGGCTGACCTGAGATGCGCCGACAAAGGAAATTAAGATCAGAAGCAGTATCGATAAAAATAGATTCTTCATTTATTTTCGCGTGACAAGCAAATGACCTTTATTGTCCGTGTCAGCCGAAGGCGTTATTTTTTGAATTCAATGAGTTCTACTGGAGCTCCGTTATGTTCAATCATTGCTACTCTGATCCCATCAGTAGTCGCATTTGGTGCCGTGAGGATTTTAAGGTTATGTTTTTTAATTTCAGAATCAATATTTTTAACTTCAAATGCAATATGAGGGACAGACTGAATGAGTTTACTGATGGGACTATCCTTTTCAAATCTCATCCATTCAATTCCAAAAGGGCTAGTGCTGAATCCGGATACATAAAATTTGAATTGTGGTAAATACTTTTCACCTGGCATGATAACTTTCGTTGGAATACCTGTATGATGATATTTCCAATTCCAAACGGAGGTTGCTTCTGGGAGTTCACTATCGAGTCTGACTTTATCTTTCATGGGTTTATTTTAGGTAATCACTATCTATCTCTCACACTGACGCTTACGGCTAACGGCCCGGTGGTTTAATTAGTTGCCATCGGAGCCTGCCCAGAGCGGTAGCGAAGGGTCAGCGTTGGCTTGAGTTTTTGCAAAGTCCCGGTAAGTGGGAATGATTTATTTGTCACGATAAAACTGTCCAAATGGTGTGGTCCCGATAAATGAGCAGGATTTGCCATGTCACTATAAAGTTGTCTAGGTGGTATGCAAAAACCCTGCCTGCCGTCAGGCAGGAAAGCAAAAACTGTGACGAGCTTATTAATTATACCGTCCGTGTTATAGTTAGTTGTTATTTATTTAATAAACTTAGGCTTGTATCAATATTGAATATAAGGGAATCTGATTATTTAATTAATTGTTCATTTATCCAGCCAGTCATTGTCTTAAATACTTCAGCTTTTTCAGGTTCATTATGCAATTCGTGATATGCACCCTCCCATAAAACAAGTTTGTATTTCTCATTAAGTTTTGAAGCAAATTCAATACTACTGGATGAGTAAGCTATTGAATCGGCTTTACCATGCATCAATAATAGTGGAAGCGAAAACTCGTCAGCGTGCTCAAGAGTCCATTGATTTACGCTTAACATAATTTTGCCAAACCCCAATGATATCTTATTGTGTACAAGAGGATCGTTGTTATATAACTTTACTACTTCCCTGTCGTGAGAAATTGCGTTTACATTCAAACCGCTGGGGAGAGTCACACGAGGCATTAAAGAGCCCATTACTTTAGCTGCCATAATCTTAACCGGTTGTTCTTCCAGTGCAGTATGCAAGCTTGGGCTGGTAGCAATGACACCTTTTATATCCGGTTTATGTTTCAGACCATAGTGTAAAACAAGAATCCCACCCAAACTATGACCATAGAGAATCAGAGGCAGGCCTGGATAACGCTTACGTGCTTGTTCAAGGAGTAAGTCAATATCCTTAAGAACTGCTTCGATGGATGGAAAATGTCCACGCGGTCCTTCAGACTTACCATGTCCACGTAAGTCGGCTCCGAATAAAACATACCTTTCTTTTGTCAAGGCCTCAGCGACATTTACATAACGTAAAGTGTGCTCTCCTATGCCATGTACGAGGCAAACCACTGCTCTTGGAGAACCGGTATCAGGGCTCCATCCTTGTGCAAAAACATCAAGTCCATCTTGTGATTTCCATTTCGTTTCAAAGTGCTTCATCTTTTCCTCCATTTTACAAGATATGTATTAAATGTAAATATTTTTCCTCTATTTCTGTTATGGTTAGTTGTTCACGAAATTGTCTAAGATGCAACCATGCAATTAATTAACCATAACTTGTTTTTATGGTTAGTCGTATTTATTATTCCCCCTTATTATTATCCTATAATATTGAAAAAATATCCCATCAACAGCAATATTAATAGCAAAAGTGCAGCAATTGTTGGAGGACGTCCCTTTGTTTTGGTTCTAACCAATATGGTAGCATACAAGGTCCCAAGAGTCAATATACTACCAACAATTAATATTGCCAATGCAATCTTATGATTCTGGCTTTTATTGAATTCCAGTTGCAAAATAATTACGGCTATTGAAACTGATAGAAATCCACCACCTACTGTCCGCATAAGAGCAAGTATTAAAGTCTGCATTTCATTACTCAACTCGTTCCAATCTTTTTGTACTGCCATTCTATGGTAACCCATAAATTTAGATCTGAATAGGTATATAAGACCAAATACAATAGCTACAGCCGCCCCAGTTAAAGTAAGAAGTGTGCCAATTGAATTATTCATTTTAGAGATTTTTGATTAATTAAAATACAGATGATTAAAAGTCAAATTTGTTCAGGATTATTCCCGAAGTCAATTTTATTTGAAGATTCCAATTTGACAGATCGGCTTTTTCTGTTATGGTTAGTTGCTTAAGAAATTGTCCAACTTGCAGAGAATGTTTCAATTAACTATAACAGCACGGCGATTTAATTAGTTGCCGTCGGAGCCTGCCCAGAGCGGTAGCGAAGGGTCGCGGTGCCTTGTTTTTTGCCCCAGTATTGTATGTTAATTGAGCTATACGTGTCTCGCGGTACAATGTGGAATGGGCGCCAGTTAATAGTCACGGTTTAGAATTTTTATTGTGTGTAGCTGCGCGGTCCGGATTTATCCAGGTTTACTAATTTATCAAAAGAGCAGGAGTAAAAGCAAAAAGTGTGATAACAGTGCCAGCCGTAGCTTTAGCGAAGGCTGGACAACTTACCTTTTTTGTCCGTGTTATGGGCTGGCCGGGAACCTTTCCCCGCACTAGTTAGTTATCTAAATATAAGTCAGTGATTATCTATTTAAATATCTTGTTGCAGAAATACTTTTTGCATTTCAGTATAGGGTGAATCGGTTGTAAAAGTTTTGTTCCTTTGCTTTCTTGGCTTATTATTTTTGTTTGGTTTGCCTTCTTTATTGGTTTTCTTCTTTTTCAGTTTTCCATTTTCAAGTACATTTTCTCTCAACCCACCGGAAGGATTAAGTTTATCGAGAGCCGTTTGCAGACGGTTCTTGACTTCGATGGCGGTTTTATCATTTAGGTTAATAGAGATAGGCCTCTCTATAAACGGAGCGTCACTCATGTCGAACAGCTCTCCATTCTGAGTGAGTTTGAAGTCCTTGTCCCTGATATACCACTTGGCGCCAAGCTGGACGAAGATCCACTCTCGGGGATTGCCTTTTTCACCAAGCAATTGAGGTGCGAAACTTTGACTGTCAAATGCAACATCTTTTGGCATTTTCGCATCGGCTATTTCAACGAATGTTGCAAAGAAATCGCTGAAGTCTACCAGGTCATTGAGGACCTTGCCTGCAGGTATGGTACCCTTCCAGTTAGCAATAAGGGGTACTCGGCTGCCACCTTCAAGCATCGAACCTTTCTGTCCATTAATCTTGCGACCGTTGAGATAAGATTGATCGACACCAAACCTAGCTGTACCATTGTCGCCACTGAAAACTATTAACGTTTTCTCAAGTAAGCCAAGTTTCTTGAGTTCTGCGACGAGCTGACCAATCTGTTTGTCAAGATAAGCTACATTGTCTTCATAGAAGTCATTTGTGCCAAACCTGCTATTAGGCGTATTCAGGATTGGGCCATGTATTAGATGAGTCGGATAATAAAAGTAGAACGGTTGTTCACGGTGACGTTTGAAGAAATCCACTGCGAAGTTAAAGCAGACATCCGGACAGTATACTGGTTGGTTTGTTTTGACAAGTTGTCCATTTTTCATGTATTCTGTCTTCCAATACCACCCGGCAGCACTAGGGTCAGTGAGCCATTCGTCAAAGCCCCAGTCTCCGGGTGTATCTCCCATTTGGCGCCATTTACCAGCCATTCCTGTAGTATAACCGGACAGCTTAAGTGTACGAGCAAGCGACGGCTCGTTTTTGAAAGAGGGTTGATTAGCAGACTGGTTTGTCAAACCACCTGTGCGAAATCCGTAGCGACCAGTCATTATTGCACACCGCGATGGCCCACTTAGAGGCATTGAGTAGCAGCGAGTGAATCGGATACCTGTCTCAGCGAGTCGGTCAAGGTTCGGTGTCTTACCTTTAAATCGATCAGAATTATAGCAACCTACTCCATCAAGTCCATAATCGTCAGCCAGAATGAAGACAATATTGGGTTTATTATCCTGTTTTGGGATGGGTGTGGAGTGTAAAGCTGCCAAAGGAGCCGGAATGAAGATGGCAAGAGTCAGGGCAGCTGTCCCTGTTTTGGTTTGTTTTAGTATCATTTTAGTCTACTTTTCGGTCAATGGTTGGGCGTCTTGAATTGCGAATTTCCTTTAGATGAAAATTGCCAGGAAAGGTTTAAGTTTGCCAATGCTTTAATTAAAAGAATTCAAGAATTTTTGATATAGTGTAAAGTTCTTGTAAGTGAACAGAGGATTAAGGTCACGATGTAGGTTATTGATGTTACAGGTCTATTTTCTTTTACCAAGTAGGAATTCTAAAGATATGTACGACGGCTTGCCCATAACGGGAGTCTGTCTAAAAACCTATTCTATTTCCACTTTTAAATCAATTATAAGCGTGTTTAAGCGGTATGCGGTTTTTAGCCTTAAAAGTGTCTTTCACTGAAAACATATGCTCTGATCTCACTAAAAACTGTCCCAGGTGGCTCAAAATCCCAGAAAATGAAGATAAAAGTATCCTCAGATACTCCCTCAGCTGATCTCTGGTCAAGATATTACCAATGCGTCTTAAATTATATGCAATAAACATAAATCCCACATCGGCGCTTGCACGGCTTATCCCCTTCTTGGTGAGAATATAACTGAATCCCCATTGTCGTTTAATCGTTCCATAAGGATGTTCCACGATAGTCTGACGGCGTTTATACAGCTGCTCTTTCTCATGAATGTTTTTCCGGTTCTCCTCGTAGTAATGTGCATATTCGCTACGGTGAATAAGTCTGGCAGTCTTAGATCTTGTGCATTCTGAGCGTGCTTTGCATAATTTGCAAGAGGGAGTTTTATATTGTTTAAACAGGATTATATTTTTTGCGCTTGTCAGTTCCTTGTACCACGAGCCGTTGGTCCTGAGTATCTCTCCCTGAGGACAGGTGTAAGTATCCGATAGTTCATCGTAACTGAAATGCTCATAATTATAATCATGGTTTGGAGCCTGGCTTGTAGAAGGAATATCAGGTATTGCAACAATTGTTTCAACTCCTAACTCCTGTGCAATTTTCAACTCTGAACCTGTATGAAATCCCTTGTCATATAGGGCAGTGAATTCATTTGTCCCGAGAATGCTCTTAGCTCTTCGAACCATGTTTCCCATTGCTTTGGTGTCGTTCTGGTTTGTCACCTTGTAATCGATGGGAATGTTATTCTTTGCGTCAACACTTGTCTGGGCAGTATAAGCTACTTCAGTGATATTATTCCGGATCATTATCTGCCGGCTCTCCGGATCAGATGTAGAGACCTGAGCTTCTCCACTTTCTTTAATCTGTTTCTCAATATCCCTGTATTGGTCCTTCCTTTTCTGTTGTTTCTTAATCTCATCCTCTATCTGCCTCTGATTATCTCCATCGTTTTCAGCCAGGGCCCTGGTATACTCCTCAAGCTTGTTGTCTATATAGGCGATATGCCGGTCAATCTTAGCCTGGTTGTAATTATTCTTCTTGCTGTTTTGTGCCCTGAGCTTGGTGCTGTCTCCAGCAATAAGTTGTCCACCAATCAGATCAAAATGTTTTGCAATCTGAACAGTGGCCCTGAATACTTTCTTAATGGCTTTAGGATTGTCTCTGCGGAAATTGGCAATTGTGTTATGATCCGGTTTGAGACATTTTAAAAGCCACATCACTTCTATGTTGCGTCTGCATTCTTTTTCCAGATCCCTTGAATACCGGACCTTATTCATGTACCCGTAAATGAAGAGTTTAAGTAAATCCGAAGGATGATATGCAGGGCGACCATTCTCGATAAAATCCGTTCTGAATCCATAATCTTTTATAGAAAGGCTATCGACAAACAGGTCTATCATACGCACTTCATTTTCGGGGTCGATGGATTGATCCAAAGAGACAGGAAAAAGATTGATCTGGGTTCTGTCTTGTCCTTGTATGATCCCGATGGCTATCGGGATCATGTAGTTAAGGTACAAAACACATAGTTTTTTGAAGAATCACCAGCTTCATACTTATAAACAAATACAACAGGTTTTTAGACAGTCTGACGGCACGGCAATAAAGAGGACCGAGCGTTAATAAACTCCGCGGTGCGGAGTTTTAGCGCATCGCCTTCGGCAAGCCTATGGCGACCGAAGGAGGAGCCAGCCTGTGCCGTCACGCTTGCGTGACGAGCATCCTCGTTCCGCAAGCGGAAGGGGACAGGGTTGTGTTACCCGACGACAGCACCGGGCAGTCCCGTCCCGATAGCTATCGGGACCGGCGAAAGATTTAATTGTCTCTTTAGCATGGATCTGTCCAGAGCCGGAATCACGATACTTGTAAACGGACGAGATTTTTGTTTCACCATAAAGTTGTCAAGGTGTGGTGCAAAAATTGTGACAAACTTACTGCCTATACCAGCGTTGTTATGGTTAGTTTTAATTTTAAAACTGTCACGCTATACGCATTTGTCTCGTTATGACAAACCTGTCATATAGAGGCTATTATGATGATTTTAAAACGATTGAATTCTTAATCTTGAAACTTCAGTATTTTTTAGCCAAAAAGGTGTATTTTTTGTCTTCAATCATAAATTAATTAGATAGAGTTAACTCCATTGCAATAAAATAATTCTTGGTTTCATCTGTCATTTCGTCACTGGATTTACCTAAGTCTTTTTCCCATTTTCCATTTCTAAAAACCCAGCTATTTGAAGAGGTCCCTGTTTTAATAGTGCCTATCATTGGCATATAGCCGAGTACTTTTTGTATTTTTTTTGATTCCTTATCAAAATACTCATATTCGTATTCGTTTTCTTTAACAATAATATATTCAACTGCTATGAATAATCCATCAGTTGGAAATTGAATTTGAGTATTTTTAAAATTCGTGACCAAAGTACTTCGCTTACCTTTTCTGACATTGATGATTAAATTGCTATTTAAAAGATCATTTCCTGGCTTGCCATCCTGTTTGACTTTGAAAAATCTTAAATTAATAATCGATTCAGTTTTGCTCAGTGTTTCAATTCTGATAGCCTTAATAAATCGAAAATTTCGATAATCATTCTGGAATGGAAAGAATCTGGCTAAGATCTGAGGAGTGGTTGGAGCCGTATATTGATGTACCTGTGATTTTCTATAGGTATTAACTTTTAATTCTTTTTTCTTAATTGGAGTAACTAATACTTCGGGAATCATGTAAGTTAATGGTACCAGAAAAATTTTAAGATTTGAACTATCTATTTTAACTCTTAGCTTTTCATAACCAATAGAAGTTATTATCAAATACTTATTGTTTTGATCATCCTTAAAATGAAAAACGCCTTCTTTATCCGATGTTGTTCCTATATTTTCGTTTTCAACCCAGATATTTGCAAATGGAACAGGATTATTTGTGTTAATATCAATAATGTATCCTTCTGTTTGAGAAAAAAGGTCAACTGATATAAAGTAAAATAAAATCAGTATTGTGTACTTCATTCTTTACTAAGTAAGTGTTATTGCTAAAAATGTAGTCTAGTTTTACGAAATTGTCACAGGTACCAATCGTGGTGGCGTAGCAGGATTTGTCGCGATTTAAAAACCTCGCTTTTGAGTTGTTATGGTTAGTTCTGAAAAAATTGGCAACTATTACGAAACTATATTGACCGTGTTAGCGTTTCGTTTTTTTTGTCATCTGTGGGGTCAGTATTGGTTTCAAATATAGATTATTATGCTGATCATTTTAGGAACAACCTAGTTCGCTGGGTGTGTTTTCTACGTTGAATCTCATTTGCTCATCGCCCTGTATTTTAGTTAATTTCAGTAGTCTATAGAAAAACCATTGAACAAAAGAAGATTTACTTAACATGAAATATGACATAGGGATTGTATTATTGACCATTCTCTGCTTCGTTATATTGAGAACTGAACCGAAATCTATTGTTTTAAGGCCATTCTCGATTGCAAATTTGGTCATTTCCACAAAAAGTATATCATAAGCATGATAAGTGGTTTTACGTTCACGATTAAATGCACCATGTAAGGCGTTTAAACAGGTTCCTGTTTTAATAGCTGCTTGGTACCCAAGGAATTCACCATTCAATCTCATCATAAAATAATAAACGTTGTCAATTTTTGTTCCGCTTGTGATTAACGCAGAATTAAGATACAGGTCCTGATATGGAAGATAGAAAATACTTTTCTCGGCTGTTGAAATGAAACACTTTCTGACTGAAGCGATATCTTGTTCATCTAGGACATTATTTACTAGCTCAAATTTTCCTCCATTATTCCTGAAGATATTTATTTTACGTTTGATACTTTTATGGCTACACATGTACTCATTGATAGATGTCATTTTAGATGTATCAATAAGTGCATGAGGCAGAGATGGTAATATAGTTGCGCTCGGATACAGATAAGATTTATCGGAATAGTCATAGATTATTGTAAGAAAACTGTTGGTTTTTAAAAATAGTGACATGGCAGAAAGGATATCATTGGATTTTTCAGGATCACTGACAAATCCGGGGTTTGACATCATATCCATGCAACAGCCGAACTTGATCCACAAATAAAAAGGTATTCTGGTAAGGTCAATTATTCCTGATAAGAATTTATTATTGAACAGAGATCGTCCATATTTGGAACATTTAATAAGTATAGTCGCTCCACAAAGTTTTGAGTCTTCGTAAACTTTCAATAAAAGAGGAATTGTCCCTTTCACTCCTGACTTGAAGAGGCAAGTAAAAACCTCCCAAATACCATCATCAACATGATAGTAATCAAGATAATGCTTGAAAATTGCTTTTTCTTCATTTGACAAGAATTTATCACTCAATTCAAATGTATACATGAGCTTATTGAATTTAAGAAAGATGAAAAAAGGCTAATTATGTTATGTCCAAATATTTGTAAACAAGTTAAACAATAATTTGATAACATTATAATAAGTCCCTTTCAGAACAGGTCAGGTTTTTCTATTGAACATTTTCTGAAGCGAATAGGAATATGTTGTTTTATCATTGTCAGCCGCTAATAAGCAATTTTTGCAGTCATGGGAGCGAGGTTATAGAGCAAGATCTGTGTCGCGTTGCACGGCAATTGGAGAGCAGTAATTTGTCACGTTAAGAAGATCTGATCAAAAGAAAAAAGAGCGTTCGGGCCAATAAACCACTTACATATTTGTCCAGGTGGCCTTTAGGTCCCCGGCAAATATTGTGACAAAAAACTTACCACAACTGACCATATTTGGCTTAGTTTGGGTGTTTGAATCTATATCGTGTCATTCTTTTGTCGCCGATTTTTATGAGGATTTTTTTGTCAACCGCTTCTTTTAGATCACGGCTTGCAGTAGCGGATGAGATGTCTTTAAAATGTCTCATATATTTTTGTCTCGAGAATGGGTTTAATCGGTATATTTCTTTAAACAGCATTATCCTGTCAGGGCCAGTCAGGTTGATGTTTTGTGTATTTAGTAATTCCTCAAGAGAATCATTGATCAGTTGAAGCATAAACTCGACAAAAGATGTGGAATTACCCTGATTATCTGATTGTCCTAGAACATTATAATATTCTGATTGTCTTTCTTTAATCAGAGTTTCTACGGGGAGGAACTCAAAAACTGGTGAATATTCTTTTAGTATTATCGTTTGCCAGAGCCTACCCATTCTGCCATTACCATCCCTGAAGGGATGAATAAATTCAGTTTCGTAGTGGAAGACGCAACTTTTAATCAAGAGTAAATCTTTATCTTTTTTTAAGTAGTCAAATAGATCCTTTAATAATGATTTAACCATATGTCCGGGAGGCGCTACATGAGCCACAAAGGAATTTTTTAGTATCCCAACAGGTTTGGTTCGGAGTTTGCCTGGGCTATCAACAAGTCCCTGCATTAGAATGGCATGGGCTTTACAAAAAGAAGTCAAACTGTAAAGCTTAAAATCATTCAATTTATCGTAGACTAATATTGCGTTTTTTACTTCAAGAATGTCTTTTGCAGGAGCAATGATTCTTTTGTTTTCAAGTATGGCAGTAATTTGCTCAATTGAGAGTGAATTTCCTTCGATCTCTAGCGATGAATGGATAGTCTTGATTTTATTTTTCTTTCTTAATTCTGCAGGAGGTTTATAAAGGTAAGCAGAGTTTATCTCTCCGATTTTTTCAGAAATGGAAGCTACAGACTCTAGAATCTTGCTGGTTATTTGATAAGGAGGTTTCAAGTCAATTTAATTAGTGATAGTATCAAATGATACTATCAAAGGTATTAAATATTTAATTGTCTTGCTAATAATAGTGCGATGTCGTTTCAAATTAAGCATAACGGGAGTCTGTCTAATAACCTTTTTAAATCTGAGGATCTTGATCTGATTTACGCCAGCACGAGAGCTCCTTCAAATTTAGCAGCAAAAACTGGTACCCGGAAAATGAGTAGTCTCAAAAGGCTCCTAATCAGTCCTGGGTGGTCTTTTTTACCAAAAAACAACGGAATAAGTATCCTCAGATACTCCCTCAGCTGATCCCTGGTCAATATATTACCAATGCGTCTGAGATTATATGCAACAAGCATAAATCCTACATCTGCACTAGCCCTTTTTATTCCTGTTTTGGTTAGGACATAGTAGTATCCCCATTGTCGTTTTATTGTTCCAAAAGGATGTTCAACTATCGTCTGACGTCTCTTATAAAGGTGTTCCTTCTCCTGATAAATTTTACGATTGTTTTCGTAATACTCTGCAAATGTGCTTCTTGACAAAACTCTCCCGTCCTTTGAACTGGTGCATTGCGAGTGTGCCTGGCATAATTTGCAGGATCGAGTTTTATATTGTTTAAAAATGATGACATTATCGCGCCTGTTGTGTTCCTTGTACCACGTTCCGTTACTTCGGAGTACTTCTCCCTGTGGACAGATATAAGTATCGGTCTGCTGATCATATTTAAAACGCTCAAAATTATAATCCGGGTTCGGAGCCTGACTTGTTGATGGAATCGCCGGTATTGCTACTATAGCTTCAATTCCCAGATCCTGTGCAATCTTAAGCTCTGATCCTGTATGGTATCCTTTATCATATAGTGCTGTGAATTCATTGGTACCCAGAATGCTCTTTGCCCTACGAACCATATTACCCATCGCCTTACTATCATTCTGGTTAGTTACCTTGTAATCGATTGGTATGTTATGCTTTTCATCTACTGTAGTCTGGACACTATAGGCTACTTCAGTTATGTTATTGCGAACCATTATCTGACGGCTTTCAGGATCAGTGGTCGATACCTGAGGTTCCCCACTTTTTCTAAGTTCTTTTTCGATCTCCTTATACTGCTCTTTCCTTTTTTGCTGCTTTGCTATCTCATCAATGATGTTCTGCTTGTTGTCGCCATCGTTTTCTTCGAGTGCCCTGGTATACTCATCGAGCTTATTATCTATATAAGCAACATGCCTGTCTATCTTCGACTGGTTATAATTATTCTTTTTGCTGTTTTGCGCCCTGAGTTTAGTACTGTCGCCAGCTACCAGTTTGCCACCTATCAGGTCAAAATGCCTGGCAATCTGAACTGTCACTCTGAAGACCTTCTTTATAGCTTTCGGATTGTCTCTACGGAAATTGGAGATTGTGTTATGATCCGGTCTGAGACACTTTAAAAGCCACATCACTTCTATGTTGCGTCTGCATTCTTTTTCCAGATCCCTTGAATACCGGATCTTATTCATGTACCCGTAAATGAAGAGTTTAAGTAAATCCGAAGGATGATCCCGATAGCTATCGGGAGCCGGGCGACCATCCCGATAGCTATCGGGATCGATAAAATCCGTTCTGAATCCATAATCTTTTATAGAAAGGCTATCGACAAAAAGGTCTATCATCCTCACTTCATTATCCGGGTCAATGGAACGGTCCAGGGAAATCGGGAAAAGATTGATCTGATCTCTGCTTTGTCCTTGTATGATCCCGATGGCTATCGGGATCATGTAGTTAAGGTACAAAACACATAGTTTTTTGAAGAATCACCAGCTTCATACTTATCAACAAATACAACAGGTTTTTAGACAGTCTGACGGCCCGGCAGTTGAAGTAGTTTACGTTACCAGCGCAGCTAACCGGCCTGTCATTTGTCCCGTTAGGCCCGGGAACTGTCCCGGTAGCAAGCTGGTATGGCGCGTGTATTTGCATCAGTCACGGTAGGCAAAAGTTAATATATGATTGGGATATTTAATCTATTGGTGTGCTGTCCAGGTGGGTTGTGCAAATACCGTGACAAGTAAATTACTTTAGCGTGTTATAGCAAGTGCGACGCTTAGAGTCACGGTATTATTAGAATATAATCAGTCATATATCATTCATGATGAAGCTATTTTTTGCAAGCTCTTTTAAAAGCTTTGGGTCGAGCTTCAGCCTGTGTGGCTTTTAAATGTGCTTGCAAAATAGATGATTTTGAGAAAACTTTCTTTTAATTAAATGTTTAACTGAGATAGTGACTACATGATATTTAGCAGGATTAATAACAATTCTGTTATCTATTTTTACATCCAATATCCAAAATACTGCTTATCGCAATATAATTTATCATTATGAATAATGCAATCTACAATTTCAGGGAACCAGCAAATGAACCCATTCTTAAGTATTTACCAGGTAGTCCTGAGAGAATATTTCTTGAGAAGGAGATGGAGAGACAAAGCAGCATTATTATAGACATCCTCTTATTATAGGGGGAAAAGAGATAAGAACTGGTAAAACCGGCATAATAGTAATGCCAACTGATCATAGTCATGTGCTTGCAACATATCATATGGCTAGTGAAAAGGAGGTAAACATGGCAATCAGCGCAGCACTTGAGATCAAGGAACGCTGGTTGACTCTTTCATGGATGGAACGGGCTGCAATAATGAACAAGGCTGCAGAGCTCATATCTAAGAAATACAGGTTTTTAATTAATGCTGCCACGATGCTCGGACAGGGGAAGAATGCTTACCAGGCTGAAATAGATGCAGCCTGTGAGGTAATTGACTATCTACGGTTTAATACATATTTCGCATCTGTAATATACGGAGAACAGCCTGCATCTGATAACCAGACCATTAACAGGCTTGAATACAGACCTCTTGAAGGGTTTATTTACACAATTTCTCCTTTCAACTTTACAGCCATTGCATCTAATCTTAACACCAGTGTTGCAATGATGGGAAATACTACAGTCTGGAAGCCGGCAACAACATCTCTTCTTTCCAACTACTATTTAATGAATATATTAAAGGAAGCAGGATTGCCTGATGGCGTAATTAATTTTGTTCCCGGATCCGGTTCTTTGATAAGTAGTGTTGTATTGAATCATAAAGATCTTGCAGGAATTCATTTTACGGGTTCCAATTCAACTTTTAACACTCTTTGGAAGACGGTATCTGGGAATCTTCATAAATATCGTTCATATCCTAAGCTTGTTGGAGAGACTGGTGGAAAAGATTTTATTTTTGCTCATAACTCAGCTAACCCGGTTGAGCTTGCTACCGCAATTATTATGGGAGCATTTGAATATCAGGGACAGAAATGTTCTGCTGCATCAAGAGCATATATTCCAAAATCACTTTGGGTAGAAACCCGTAAAATTCTACTAAAAATGAGTAGCGAAATAAAAATTGGTGATGTAAGAGATTTTAAAAACTTCGTTAATGCAGTGATTGATGAAAACTCTTTTGATACAATTATGACTTATATTGAGACAGCAAGATTGTCCAAGTTAGTTGAAATCATTACTGGGGGGAGAGGTGATAAGTCAAAAGGTTACTTCATTGAACCGACTATTATCGTAACCTCTGATGCCCATTTTATAACAATGGAGGAGGAAATATTTGGTCCTGTTATGACAATCTTTGTATATGACGATGACAAATTTGAAGAGACACTGAAAGTCTGTGATACAACATCACCTTATGGACTGACAGGATCAATATTCAGTAATGATAAATTTGCAATGATCCAGGCATGCAGAGCTTTACGATATGCAGCCGGAAATTTTTATATAAACGATAAACCCACTGGAGCCATGGTAGGTCAACAACCTTTTGGTGGTGCTCGTGCATCAGGTACTAATGATAAAGCCGGAAGCTATCTTAATTTAATCAGGTGGGTTAGTCCAAGAACAATAAAAGAGACATTGATTCCAGCCACTGATTACAGGTATCCTTACATGATCGATTAATAAAATGATTTTCTATATTTGAATCTAGTTACTTAACGAGTTTAATTTTATCAAATAATGATGCGGTACCTTCATTAGATACCTCGTAAGTTGCTATTGTAATTGTGTCTTTTGTTACCTTAATGTTACTATAAGTTGGTTGACCTGTCTGACCGAATCTACCAGTGAATAACCCGAAGTAATTCTTGATACCGAGTTTGTTCTCAACTGTATCCATTCTGATTTTATTGAGCGGTTCGTATTTTTTACGTCCGGCAGAATTATTAAGAAAATATAATGTGCCTTTGCTTACATCAAACACTCCATTTAATTTTCCTGTAACATTTTCTCGTACATCAGATGGGACTTGAAGTTGGTTACTAACGGATCCCGGTATAAGAGTTTTATTTTTAACAGGTCCAATGACTTCATAAATATGATCATGCCCCTGAAGGGCAAGATCTATTTTGAGACTGTCAAACAATGGCGCAATTCTGTCGCGAACTACTTTACTGTCAGAATCATCTTGATGACTGGTCGAACCTGTGTAAATAGTCTTATGATAATAAACAATTCTCCATTTTACATCAGGGTGAATAACAACTTGATTTTTTATCCACTTCGCAAGTGCTTCAAGATATCCGGGTTTATTATAATCCTCAAAACTAAGAGCCAGAAAGAGAGTGTTACTATAAACGAAAGAATATACACTTCCTGGAGTTGTTGATAATGCAAAATCAAAATCAGTAGAATCCGTATTAAAATGAGACGTAAAATTTCGGTTTGCAGATTTGTCATGGTTTCCAAGGACTGGAGCAAAAGGAATATGTAGCAAAATGTCCTGCTGTGTTAGAAAAAACTGTTCCCATTCCCATTCGGAATTGGAACTTCCTGATGATTGAACATGATCACCGCAACAAATCCAGAAAGATGCTCCAGGGTACATATTATGGGCGGCATGCGTTGTTTTCTGAGATATGTCAAACATCGCATTTGTATTTGCTTGCGGGTCTGTAGTATAAATAAACGAAAACTCTTTTTTATTTCTTGGGGCAGTTTTAAAGGTTCCAATATTACTCCAGTTTCCTTCATTGCCTACCCTGAAGGAGTAAGTTGTATTGGGTTTTAGACCTGTCACAATTACTTTATTACTCATATAGCTTTTTTTGGAATTGTCAGGGATTCCAGTAAGTGTTAACAAACTATTTGAAGCGTTGGAATAATTCAGGTTATTAATAGGATCTACTTTTGCGAATACTGTTTTCAAGGGTTTTGTATACTGAGTTGAACTTTTCATTATACCAGGAATTATCTGAACTTTACCTCCAGTTATCCCAGCGTTAGTAAACCAGTTGAAGGCTATTCGGGAAGTGGGATCATCGTTTATGTTAATTACAATACTATATGGTGACTCTTTGGGTTGAAGGCTACTCAAAGCGTTGGTTAAACTTGTTATTATTTGCAATCCTGTATCTGAATCCGAAGAGGTAATTGCTTTTCTTAAAAGTGTAAATGATGGTACAGCAAAATCCGTCTCCGTTTTGGAACGAGCTATTTTTTTTAATGAATCAGCATAGTGAAGTGACCCTGTTGAAGCTTTATTCTGTGCATTAAGTGTTTGTGGAAATACCTGTCCTGTCATAAGAAAGAACAAGAGTCCAGTTAATATGGCAGTTGTAAATTTTCTTTTCATTTTGTTGAAAATCTATTATGGTAATACTTACTTGTTAATTTCAAATATAAATATTCCTGTCAGAAAATCTATTAAGTTATATAACATATATCGCTTCTATGGAGCGAGAGGATTTGGCTCTTTTGCTTTTGCATGTGGGTTTGTTTTAGTGTCGCGCAAAAGCAAATGTGCCAAATGTGTGATCGCGGTTTATTGAGAAGTGGTCACGGGAAAATTGATTTTATTGAACCAGGCATTTGCTATAACGGCTCGGTGGTATAGGGAGTTGCCGTCTGTGTCGGGGTTGGCATGCGTTTTTGCAAAGTCCCGGTAAGTGGGCAGGATTTCCGTGTCACGATAAAGTTGTCCAGATGGGTGAGTCCCGGTAGATGGTACGAAGTAGTCACGTCATGATAAAATTGTCCAGATGGCGATGCAAAAACCATGACAACGGCGCGAAGGCCAGCAGCCCTATTGACTTTGTCTCGGCAGCAGGATCAGTCAAGGTGCCACAAAATTTAATAAGTTGAGATGATCTTACTCGCATAGACATTATAATGCATTACAGATTTGTCCGGGCTGCCGAAGCCAATTAATTAAACCGTCCGTGTTAGCTTGCGTTTTTTAATCAATTTATGTCAAATACTTTTTATCATTTAACAATTTATAAAAACCTTCCTTATAACTGTCTGTTATAGGGATGAATTTTTCTCCAATTTTAATTCGGTTTCTTTCAATACTATCAATCTTGTCAATCGAGACTATATAAGAATTATGAACTCTAACAAAATCTTTTGTAGGCAAGAATTCGAGTATGTTTTTGAATGATTGTAAAGTCATTATCTTCTTTTTTTCAGAGACTATTTGAAGATAATCCTTCATACCTTGTATATAGAGAACATTTTTTAGATCCACCTTTTCGATCCTGTGTTCAGTTTTTACAAAAATATATTCAGGTTTTTGCTCTAGATTTTTATCGATTATATCAACGTATACTTTCTCTACTGATTTTACAAATCTATCAAATGTAAAAGGTTTTAAAAGATAGTCAGAAACATTTAATTCATAACCCTTTAAAGCATATTCATCATAGGCGGAGGTGATTATTATTTTAGGTTTTGATTTTAATGATTCCAGAAATTGAATTCCAGTGAGTTTTTTCATTCTGATATCAAGGAAGATTAAATCAGTGGCATTAGTTTTCAAAAATCCAATCGCATCAATAGCATTACTAAATACTGACAAAAGATTTAAATAATCAATCCTATTGATATACCCAGATACTTTTTTTAATGCTAGCGGTTCGTCTTCTATTACAATGCAATTAATTTTCATTTGCTTCAATTTTTAACTCAACGTTAAAAGATGAATCATTTTTATTGATCTTCAACTTATGCTTTCCCGGATATATCAATTCAAGTCTTTTCTTTACAGTTTCTAAACCTATCCCATGAGTATTATCTCTTTCGGAATCTGTATTATCGTATTCATTATCACAACTGAAAGTAATGATGGTTTTATTAATATTAAATAAAATTATTACTCCATTTTCACGGTCCGAATCAACTGAATGCTTAAAAGCGTTTTCAATAAATGGAAGAAAAAGCATTGGAGCGACATTAATTCCCTCATAATCGCCATTTATTGAAAATTTTACGAAATCAGGATTTTTGATCCTTAATCTTTCTAGAGAAATATAGTTTTCAATGTAGTCTAATTCTTTTTTTAATGAAACATGATTTAACTGACTTTCCTGCAGCATATACCGCATAATATCGGACAGTTTTATCAGTGCCTTTGATGCTTTGTCCTGGTTATCCATTATTAGCGCATCGATATTATGAAGAGTATTAAATAAAAAATGTGGGTTTATCTGGGTTCTTAGCAGAGCTAAATTGCTTTCAGCATTTTGTTTTTCCAGCATGAGGATTTTGTCTCTTTTTTGAAACCAGTCGATAAAGATGCTGAATAGGCATCCAATTGTTCCCCATAAAAATATTTGTGAAAATGCCATTATACCAAATGCTAAGACATTTCTAGAAACCAGAAATAATATGAAAAACAAAATTGCAATAACGAAAGCAATACGAATAGCTAATCGTCTATCTCTAATGAGTTGTGCTATTCCGAAATATCCAATATAAAAGTACAAAGGAGTGACGTCAAAAATGTATGGAAGAATCTTAATAAGTTTGGTCGATAATGGATTAGATGGATTATATAAATAATCATTCATAAACCTACTTGAAAATAAGAATCCAAACATTATTATCCAAAAAACAATATGGATAAAAAAAACAACTGACTTTTTCATTTTCAAATTTTTATAAAATACTCTAGTACAAAAGTCAATTGTTTATAGAATTATTGCAAAAAGAATATATACTATCAGGTATATTATCGACATTTTGTCCTCTCTAATCTACACATCTGAGTTTGAACTCAAATGTTGTTTGTTTTTATAAGAGGTATTTGTTAATCCATCCTGAGAGAAAAGCGTTATCTCGTCACTAGATAGTTTTCTAGGTGGAGTAGTCCCGATAAGTGGGCTGGAGTTGTCATGTCAAGATATAATTGTCTCGGCAAAAGTTTTGGGTCAATGCAAGCTAACGGCCCGGCGGTTTAATTAGGTGCCGTCTGTGTCGCGGTGACTTGTTTTTTGCCAGTCCCGGTAGGTGGACGAGAAGCCAAGTGTCACGGTGAAATTGTGAAATGGTAACAAGTCCAGATAGACGGCAGTGAAGTTTCGTGTCATGACGAAATAGTCTCGGTGACGAGCAAAAAACAAGGCACCTGAGCGTCGGCCCGCCAACCCAAAGATGCTGTCCCGGGAGACGAAACTGTCCGGGTGCCACAGAATTTTATAAATGGAAGAGAGTTTTCGAGCATAGATTTGGGGCTGATTACAAATCTGTCATGGGTTGGTGGAAGGCACTTAATTAAACCGTCCGAGTTAGCTTGTCGCACAATTTTTATAATCAATTTATCGCTGGATTTTTAAAAATTGAAGGAATACTGGGATCAAAAAGTAGGAAACCAATAAAATACTAGACGCTACTCTCGATAGTTGATTTTGATTTTCAATTTTGGTTACAATTATCTTATATCTGTCCTTAATTGAAAATATCAAATGGTTAATAAGCCAAAAAAGAAGAGCGAAAGAAGGTCCAAATATATATCCTGGGATCTTTAATTTGAAAGAAATGATATCTAGGTCTTTAAGTAACCACATGATCCATAAGAAATGAGGGATAAATGCAAGAAAGAGAATGGAATACATTACGAAGAGTAAATCTGATTTCTCAGCTTTAAAATTAATTTTATTCAGCCATTTATAGGATAAGAAGAAAACTAGAAAGTATGGATTAGTCATAGATTAGTCAAAGGTATTATTTTCTAAGGATGAGTCCCGTGTGCAAGCTAACGGCCCGGCAATATGGGGAGGTTGTGTTACCCGACGAAGCATCCGGGCAGGGTCCTGGTACTTTTGCCGCGAAACTGTCACGGTGCAAGGAGGGTATGGCGCACTTTTTGCCGTCATGGTACAAATTTTATTGAACATTACGAGTGTCGCGGTACAAGTTTGATCGGAGCCGTGAATTTATCCCCAGTTACAAAGTTGGTGGCGGACACTGGCGCGATCGCGGTATGACCCATTACAAATCTATCTTGGGTGAAGAGGCAAAAGCAAAAAGTGTGACAA
>CAWEYU010000003.1:0-347087 GCA_963813405.1 uncultured Bacteroidales bacterium | reverse complement strand
GGGTGTAGAAAAGAGATATTTCAAAAAAGTAAATGTGACTAAATTTTTAATCATTGGTTATATTTACTTTTTAGCAAAAATATTTTAAGTGTATACTGCTCGTTTTGGAGCATGTAAATTGATTATAGAGGCTCTATAGATTTTAAAAATATGATATAAAAAGAGGATGGCTAGTTGGCCATTTTCTTTATATTGTGTGCTATACTTATAATTCCCCATTCTGTGCTAACATTTTTGAGACCTCTGGTATAAAATCTTCTAAATTGTTTATTATGTTTTATTTGACCAAAAACACTTTCGACATCTACACCTCTTTGGGATCTTAAATTTTGACCTTTTGTGGAATTTAAGTTTTGCCGAACAATATTTTTGTACTCAATAAGTTTGGGACTTACCTCTAAATTTCTGTTTTTTTGGCCCTTACAACACTTTTCTCTATGTTTACATCCCTCACAATGCCCTGCCCTATAAACCATTCGTTCAGATCGGTAGCCATTATCAGTTATAGTCTTCTTGACTAATGCAAAATCTAATTTTTGACCCGAAGGACATACATACTGATTATTTTTCTTGTCATAAATAAATCGATCAGATAAATAATCATTTTCTCTATATCCCTTTGTTTTCTCATGATCAAAGTTGTTGTACTTTATATAGTTACCAATATTGTTTTTCGTTACATAATCATAATTTTCTTCACTTCCATAACCAGCATCAGTTATGATATTCCTTATCGTGATGTTTAATTCATTTTTTAGTCTTTCAATAAATGGAATAAATACAGATGTATCTGCGGCCTTCTGGTAAACTCCATAACCAAGTATGAACTGATTCTCCGTCGCAATCTGAACATTGTATCCGGGTTTTAATTGACTACCATAATGATCCTCCTTCATTCTAAAAAATGTTGCATCACTGTCTGTTTTTGAACAACTGTTACGGTCTCCAAGCTTTTCCTTCTGTCCCTGGTACTTCTTAAGCTTTGATGCTTCATTTTTAAGCTGTGTTATTTTTTGGGTTGGTTTTTTTGATTTTGCCCACTTTGAGATTTTCAGGTTTATCTTAGATACTAAATCATCAATTTGCTCCGCTGATATTCTACCTTCATACTCTTCAAGATCATGGGATCCATACTCAGCATCTTCAGCCTTCTGAAGATTTTCAATGTGCGACAAAAGTTTTTTTACTTTTTCTTTTACCAAAGATTCATTCCTTACAACATTTTTCTTCCATATATAACTGTATTTGTTTGCATTAGCTTCTATTTTAGTGCCATCAATAAATAGGTTTTCTGCTTTTACATACCCTCCCTTTATCAAAACCTCAATAACTGAACCGAAAACATCATCCACTGATTCCTTGAGTCTTTTGGACTTGAAGTTATTGATTGTGGTAAAATCTGGGGTACTCATTCCACTTAGCCACATAAAGTAGATGTTCTCTTTTAATGCTTTTGCGATTGGTCTGGAGGTATAAAGTTTTTCTATATAGGCATACGTAATTACCTTTAAAAGCATTCTTGGTGAGTAACTGCTTGTCCCTCCTCCTTTATAGGTGTCAAACAGAGGTGATAACTGAAGCTCATTAAGAACTCTATCCACTACCCTAACTAAATGATTTTCTGGTATTAAGCTACCTAAATCCGGCGGAAGCAGCATCAGCTGGTTACTTTTATCCTTTTTAAATACAACTTTTGCCATAGATATTTTGTATATATCTAATTTAAAGCTAATTAATGGACGAGGAGAAGATAAAATGAATCTTTTTTCACCTATTTAAAAGAGTTATTAACAACCAATTTTGACTTTTTCTACACCCCCAAATTTAAAGTATTTATATTCAATACTTTCCCCTCCTTTTCAAAGGAGGGGTGTCATGCCCGAAAGGGCATGACGGGGTGGTTAAAGTGACTTTTTCAACAACCCCGACGTAAATTAAAAAGCAAGGTCTGGAGACTTCGCCTGGCATATTTTATTGCAACCTGTTTTCTCAAATGTTATAAAGTGTTAATTCTTACACAGTGATTAACATCGTTTAAAAAAATTATTACATTTAAGCTTCCAATCATCAGGGAAATGGGGAAAAAATTTAAAAATAAAGATTTAGCCAACAGGCTTGGTGTTTCCAGTACTTTGGTCTCATTGGTCCTTAATAATAAAGCGGACCAGCACGGCATAAGAAAAGACACGCAGGAGCGGGTACTTTCACTAGCTCGTCAAATGGGCTTTTTTGATCCACAGAAACAGGAAAAAGATAAAGTAGCTCCTGTTGAAGAGACACCTGGAATAATAGGAATGATCGTACCATCTCTTCACGATCCATTCATTTATGAAATTGCGCCATATCTTCAGAAAGCATTTTCAAGCATCGGTATCGGATTTTCCATTATGACGAAAGATCCGGACGATCAGCGATATAACAGGCTTATTGGAGCTTTCAGAAAGTTTTATAGCGGATTAATCCTTGTAGGTGAAGCTGCAGACGATTTTACGATCAGAACTTTGAGAGCTAATGATTATCCGTTAGTTTTACTTGAAAAAAGTCTAAATCCTCTTCGTCTGAATACAGTAACAACTGATACATCAGCCGGCGCAGAGCTTATGACTGAACATATTGAAAAACTGGGTTACAAGAATGTCCTGATCCTTACCGGACGAAAATCTGCCGGGCCTGACAATGATCTGATTAACGAAATAAAAAAATCTCTCAGCAATCATCCAGGAATGAATAAACCCCTTATTGAAGAAATAAGGGTGCCTCTTAATTCAGAAGATTTTGATTCAGCATTTTTAGATAATTATCTGCGTCCGCCTTACAGGATAGATATTGTGGTCATGCTTCACTCAGAATTAGTTTATCCCGTTATGTGTGCCCTTCAGAAGAAGAAAATAAGGGTACCTCAGGATCTGGCACTTTTTTCAATGGAAGAGGGTATTGGCTTTGATCTTCTGCACTCCCCGGTAACCTGTCTGAAGAAGCCCCTTTCCGGTATGGCACTTAAAGTGGCGAATATGATCTGGACGGAAGTAAAGAATAATGGACACAGCAAATATAAACGCCAGGTAAATATCTCTCCTGAGCTGGTCGTCAGAAAATCGTGTGGATCACTATAGAAAACCGCTATGCAGAAGCCTGTTGAGACCTTGATAATATGCATATTATTTCTTTTATCTAGCTGTACTGACAAACACCTTATCAATAATAAGGTATATCTGTCAAAAGTTGAATCTGATTTTTCTGAAAGGGAAAAACTTGCAATTAACAGGAAATCGGAATTGTTCTCTATTTTTTCCAGGAAACTTTCACCAGGGCAGGTTGAAGCCCTTAAATTTCTCTTTGCCTATTCACCACTTAATGATCTGGCTGATTATACAGGTGATTTTTTTCTGGCAAACACAGATGTTGCTCTGAAAGCTTGCAAAGAAACCTCATGGGGCAATACTATTCCTGAAGATATATTTCTTCATTATGTGCTTCCGTTCAGAGTTAATAATGAGAACCTTGATTCTTTCAGAATATCATATTATGATGAAATTAAAAAAAGAGTTAACGGTTTGGATGCAGAAGCAGCTGCGCTTGAAATCAATCACTGGTGCCATGAGAAAGTCACTTATATGCCGGCTGATATCAGAACATCTGGTCCGATTAGTACAATTCTGTCAGCACGGGGGAGATGCGGAGAAGAATCGACATTCACCGTTGCAGCCCTTCGAACCGCAGGCATACCAGCCCGCCAGGTATATACACCCCGATGGGCTCACAGTGACGATAACCATGCATGGGTTGAAGTCTGGATTAATGGAAAGTGGTTTTTTATGGGAGCATGTGAACCCGAACCTGTACTCGACAGAGGGTGGTTTACTGAACCGGCGCGAAGGGCAATGCTGATCCATACCAAATCTTTCGGGGCATCTTCCGGCAATGAAAATGCTATTGTTATAACCAGGAATTACACTGAAGTAAATAATCTCTCAAAGTATACCGTGACAAAAATGATCTATGTTAAAGTGCTGGATCATCAGAATTTACCCATCCCGGGGGCATCTGTCGAATATCAGCTGTACAACTATGCAGAATTTTATCCACTGGCTGTTGTTCCAACTGATAGTCAAGGGATAAGCAGATTTGAAACCGGACTGGGTGACCTTCTGATATGGGCAAGAAAAGGAGATGCATTTAACTTTCAAAAAGTTTCAGTAAACGATAAAGATACTTTTTATATAAAAATCGACCGGAAAGTCGGAAATAATGATCTGATTGACCTTGACCTCGGCGTACCTGTAGTGAGAACACCTTTCAAAGGACCTGATGCCAGTCTTATTGCAGAGAACAACAAACGTGTTGAGGCCGAAAATGCAATCCGTCAGAAATATATTGATACCTGGATGAAACCTGATGAAGCAAAGATGCTTGCTTTGAAACTTGGAGTCGACTCCGTTATCCTGAAGGATATCATACTCAGGAGCATGGGGAACTATGGGACTGTTGCTTCTTTTCTGGAGAAATCGATGCCTTCTGAGAGATCTTTGGCTATTGCCCTTCTTCAGGTTATTGCTGATAAAGACCTCCGGGATATCTCTGAAAATGCACTTTCAGATCACCTGAAAAATGCAAAGCCCAATAACGGATCAGAAAAAAATATAAGCAGCGAGTTTTATAATAAGTATGTTCTGAACCCCCGGATCGCAAATGAAATCATCGTATCATGGAGGGGATATTTCCTGAAAAAACTGCCAGAGAAACTTATAATTGACGGAGAAAAAGATCCTGCTGCAATAATCAGATTCCTGAATGATAACATAAAACTTGCTGATAACGAGAACTATTACAAGACGCCCATTACACCAATAGGTGTCTTTGAACTGAAAGTATCCGATTCATTTTCAAGGGATATATGCTTTGTAGCTATTTGCAGGGCGCTTGGGATCCCTTCACGTCTTGAACCTGCCAGTAATTTGCCGCAGTACTTTTTTGAAGGCAGGTGGAATGATGTTTTCTTTCCTGATTATTTAAAACCGGAACCGAAAAAAGGTTATATAAAGCTGGTTTCCAATGAAAAAAACCCTGTACCTGAATACTATATACACTTTACCCTGGCTCGCTTTGAAAACGGAAGGTACAATACCCTGGAATATGATTACAATAAAAGAGTGACTGATTTCAGGGATGAGCTGGCACTTGCAACAGGACATTATATGCTTGTTACCGGCAACAGGGTTGATGACAGCAGAATACTCTCAACCATCTCATTTTTTGACCTTTCTGAAAATGAGCATAAGATTGTAAGGATCGAACCGAAGAAAGATGTTCCCACTGCTGAGATCCTTGGATCCATTGATTTAAATGCTAAGATAGTTTCAGATGATAACCGGCAGATCAGCCTCGATTCATTGAATACAAATGGGATAGTAATATCATGGATAGAACCGGATAAAGAGCCCACAAAGCATATTTTCAATGATCTGCCGCTCTTGAAAACAGAACTTGATAACTGGGGCGGACATTTTGTTTTTCTTACAACTCAGATGGAAAATAAGAATTCATTTGCAGGTCAGTCTGTAAGCAACCTTCCAAAGAATTCCATATTCGGAATTGATGGAGGCTCATCGATTTTGAGGAAAGTTATAGATAATACTCCCGTTTCAGACATACGTTTTCCCTACATAATAATCGTCAATAAGAGTCGCAATATTATTTACCGCTCGGAGGGTTACCGGATCGGAATAGGAGAGCAGATACTTCGGAAAGTCAAATAATTATTAACACCTGTTAATAGATAATTAGATTTGATTTAATCTTAACGTAGCTTAATTGTTTATATTTGCATTGTCATGGTGTTGCAATAAATAAATTGCAATGAAAAGGGAATACGGTGTAAATCCGTGACAGTACCCGCTGCTGTGATGCCCGGTCGTGAAAACGATCATGGTTTTTGAAAACCTGCCACTGTTCAGATCCATTTGGAAGGATGGGAAGGCTTCAAAACCGGGATAAGTCAGAAGACCTGCCAGACAAAACTGTGCGTTCAAAGCTTTCGGGAAGAAAAGCGCAGAATCATCAAATGATTCCCCCTCATCTTTCTTTCCGGCCGAGAATGGCAGTTTGATTAGAAATATTTAATCATCTGAAAATGATTACGGGAAGAATGAGTATCTTATCTGGCAAGGATCCAATATTGAAAATGTTGTTTTTTCTTATCGGATCAATGTTTTCCCTGGCATCTGCCGGACAGATAAAATCCCTTTCAGATACAATTAAAATTGGTGAAGTAATTGTGAATGGCCACCCTTTTCTTTCAGCCTCAGGTAATAATACTGCAATCATCGATTCATCTCTTCTCAAAGATTATAGTCATGATAATATATCTGATGTTCTTACAGAAAATACTCCAATTTTTGTAAAAACTTATGGCGCCGGAGGGATAGCTACAATCTCATTGCGGGGAACTGGCGCAGGATATACACAGCTCGCCTGGAACGGAGTAAACATCAATTCGCCGATGCTTGGTCAGACAGATCTTTCGCTCCTCCCTGCCGGATTCATTGATGACATTAATATTCATTACGGAGGATCATCCCTGGCATTGAACAGCGGGGGAATCGGAGGTATAGTAAATTTTGAAACCAAACCTCAATGGAAAGAAGCGACCCGCCTTCTCGCAGATGTGAGCGCGGGAAGTTATGGAAGATATTCCGGCCTTCTTAAAGTGAATTCCGGAAATAAGAATTTCCAGTCATCAACAAAGGCCCTGTTTCAGTCTGCCAGGAATAATTTCTTATATCTCAATACATTCAGCTCAAATGATCCTGTGAAGGAACGAAGAAAAAATGCAGCCGTATATGAGAATTCTTTTATGCAGGAGTTTTATTTCCGCAAAGACCGGAGCGTGGTTTCAGCAAGGATCTGGTACCAAAATGCTGACCGTAACATACCTGTCCCAATTGTGAATCAGCAACCCGAAAACGGGGAAAAGCAAAAGGATGAGTCTCTGAGGACAATGATCACTTATAACATGTACAAAGAAGCATCAGATTATAACGCATCTCTTTCATGGTTTTCTGAAAAGCTGAACTATAAGAATCCGCAATTGTCAATAGATTCCAAGAATACAGCTAATACCATAATCTTTAAAAGTGGCTTCGATAAAGTAATAAAAGAGAAAACCAGGATAGGTATTTTATTAAATAATGAACTCAGCATTGTGAACTCTGTGAATTATAGCGGGATTAAATCACGCAATCTGACAGGTATCTCGGTTTCACTCAGTCGACAATTCGGCGAAAAGCTGGGCTATTCTGCTTTGTTAAAAGAAACTGTAAAAGATAACAGCCTCCTGATCCCCGATTTCTCTACTGGCTTAGATTACAAGCTGATAACCGGTAAGGAACAGTACATAAAGATTAATTTTTCACATAACTCAAGGGTTCCGACACTAAATGATATGTACTGGAATCCCGGTGGGAATACCTTGCTCAAGAATGAGTATAGCTATACCGGAGAACTGACATATGAAATGAGCAGCACTGTTTCTCCTTCAATAGAAATAAAATCTCAACTATCAATGTACATGATCTCTATTGATAACATGATTAAATGGACCCCCGGACCATCAAGTATCTGGTCGCCGGAAAATATTGAAAAAGCTAATTCAGGCGGCATTGAAGGAAGCATCAATCTCTTGTATAAAAACAATTTTATAAAGGTCAGGTCCATTACAAAATACAGCTGGAACCGGGCTTATGTGACCAGATCGGCCGGAGGTGAAAGTATTACAGGCAAACAACTTGTGTATACTCCAGAACATCAGTTTAGTACAAGTTTAAGAGCTGAACACGAGAACTATTATCTGTTCTGGATGACCATTTATACCGGCAGCAGATATACTTCAACTGATAACTCACAATATCTTTCAGGGTATTTACTCAACAATCTGACTACGGGATTAAAGCTTGGATCAGGCAGAGGCACCTTTGACTTCAATTTAAAGGTTGAGAATCTGTTTAATGTTAATTATCAGGCTATTGCCTGGTATCCAATGCCAGGGAGGACGTATCTTTTATCTATAATCTATAAATTAAGCATATAAAAATGAAAAACCCGGGATCACTGGTTTTGATACTTTCCCTGTTCTCAATTATTATCTCATGTGAGAAAACAGGTCCTGCAACTGACCTTACTTTGGTTGAAGAGTCTGTCAGAGGTGATGGAGTATTTGTTTTAAATGAAGGAAATTTTATGAAAGGCAACGGTTCGCTTTCATTCTATTCTTACGGGAAAGGCCAAATATTTAATGATATTTTTTATGAGGCTAACAATCGAATACTTGGTGATGTTCCATTCTCGATGGTGATTTCAGGCGATAATGGTTATATTGTTGTTAACAATTCAGGCAACATTGAGGTAGTTAATAAGAATACAATAAAAGTTATTAAAACGATCCAGGGTTTTGTCTCCCCCAGGAATATCTTACTGATTAATAATGCAAAAGCATATGTCAGCAGCCTTTATTCAAATTCTTTGTCAATTATTGACCTTCAGAAGAATACCGTATCGGGTTCCATAAATCTGAGGCGGACATCGGAGGCCATGGTATTGTATCGGGATAAAGCGTTTGTAGCCGCATGGTCTTCGGGTAAGGATATCATGGTAATAAATACAACTAACGATAAAGTGATCGATTCTATTCCGGTGGCTCCTGAACCCGAAAGTATGGTTCTCGATAAAAACAATAAACTTTGGGTACTTTGTTCTGGTGGTTATACAGGACAAACTCTTGCAGAACTTGACGCAATAAACACAGAAACCAACACGATCGAAAAGCATTTTATCTTTGCTTCAAAAGAGTCATATCCCTCTGGTCTTCAAATCAATGGAACAAAAGATTCACTCTACTTTATCGATAATGGACTCTGGAAGATGAGCATTCAATCTGCAGCATTGCCGGTAATACCTTTTAAAACTGCCGGGACAAGAAGTATTTATAAACTTGGAGTCGATCCGCGAAATCAACGGGTGTTTTTTACTAATGCTATGGATTATCAGCAGAAGGGTTTTGTTCTGCAGCTAAATTCCAGGGGTAAGCTTATTGATTCCTGCAGTTCAGATATAATTCCCGGTTCATTTTGTTTCAAATAACAATTCAAATGAACTACTTTTGTCTGCATACTCATGCTAACGTACCCTCAGGAATGATTAAAACCAGTAAAATATCACTGATTCTTTTTTTCTTTGCAGTCTCCTTTGCAAAAGGGCAGCTCGAGTCTGTCACCGGTTCAATATCAGGTTTTAAAATAGATTCATGGTATGATATCAAATTAGATAGCCAGTTGCTGGACAGAATGGCTGGCCTGAATCAGCCAAAGGATGTAAGTTTCCAATTTGCTGTTCCGGTACCTTTGACTCTTAATCCGGGAAATTCGGGTTCATTCCATAATGGAAGCAATGAACTGGTATGGGTTCTGGGCATAAGATCAAAAGGGGCAAAATCTCTTAATCTCATTCTTGAACCTTTCAATATTCCGCAAGGGGCGTATGTATACATTTATGACAGTTCAAAAAAAACGATAAGAGGCGCTTTTACCAGCGAGAACAATTCTCCTTCCGGGATATTACCGACCATGCCTGTTCCCGGAGAAGAAATTGTTCTGGAATACCATATTCCTGCGGGCAGTGTCTGGGAAAAGACTTTAGGAATTTCGCAGGTTGCACATGACTATCTTGGCATATTCGGACCTGATGAGGGAAAGGATAATCGATATGGTTTATCCCAGCCATGTAACATAGATATTAATTGCCCTGATGGTGCTGCCTATCAGGCAGAAAAGCGTTCAGTCTGCCGGATCATTGTAAGGGGTATTGAACTCTGCTCAGGAGTATTTCTGAATAACACCAATCAGCAGAACCGGGCATTATTTATGACTGCAAACCATTGTATAGTTGATCAGAATGATGCAGATAAAACTGTTTTCGTTTTTGGATATGAAAGTCCCTGGTGTAAGGGTCCGGATGGAAGCGTTGCACATTCACTCACAGGATCGACACTAAGATCTACCAATGTGACAGTTGATTTCTCAATTGTTGAATTATTGACCTTCCCTCCATTTGTTTACAGGCCATATCTGGCCGGTTGGGATGTCTCCGGCGCCGTTCCGTCGGGTACCGCAGCCATACATCATCCCATGGGAGATGTGAAAAAAATATCGATTGATGTAAATTCTCCTGTAACAGCTACATTCACGAATATGCCTCCAAATTCTTCCTGGCAGATCCTGCAATGGGAAAAAGGTACAACCGAGGGAGGATCTTCAGGCGGGCCATTATTTGATCAGAATAAAAGAGTGGTTGGCATCCTAACCGGAGGGGAAGCTGTTTGCGGCAGGTCGGTTAATGATTATTTTGCAAAACTCAGCTTCAGCTACAATTTTTCTTCAATTCTCTGGCAGCAGGTAAAAGGATGGTTAGATCCTGCAGTATCCGGGGCATTACAGCTGAATGGACGCGATCCTTATGCCCAGAATTTGCTTACCTCAGACACACTTTCAAATCTTGGAACTTCAGAAAAAAGAATTATCATCAAATATCCGGTAACAGGTCAGGGTTATGCAACAGGATATAACAGCGATAGCCTGGTGATGTATGCTGAATATTTTAAGAGTACCTCTGGTCATGAGATCAGCGAGGTCTGGCTGAATACAGCAGTAGTAAATTCCATTTCAACGGCCGATTCAGTAAGAGTGTATGTATTTGACGACGGTCCGGTTCCGGGAGCAGTTCTGGCTTCACAAAGAATATTTTTTACCCAGGCGAAAGACTCCTTTCAGATAAAGCTTGACTTTAACAAAACTGTGCCTGTGAATGCAAATTTCTACATTGGCTGGAAAATATGGTATAGCAGCCGGGCTTTGACAGAGGCAAGACAGTTCGCAGTTTTCCAGTCTCCCGACAGGGTGCTGGCGGCAAAAAACACAGCCTGGTTTAATAACGGGGTGACATGGAAACCTTTTCTTCAGCATCCAAGTTTTCCGATGTCTGTTTCACTGGATGTTAAAGTAATCAGGACCGCTACATCAGTTCTTAATAAAGTAACAGAGAACAAGTTAAAATTGGCTGAGTTTAATGTATATCCGAACCCGGCCTCAGGTTGGATCATTCTTTCTTCCGGCAAAATCGCAGGTGATGTCTTAATTAGGATAATGGATCAGACAGGTGCGGTATTGAAAACGGACAGAATAAAGGGAAGATTCCCCGGGGAAGCAAGTATTGATGTTTCTGAATTCCAACCGGGAATATATTTTATTGAACTGCGCTCTGAGGGAATTGCTGAGACCCATAAAGTTTTAATAAACAGATAAATGGCACTAAGTCTCCTGCCCAATTCGCTGTTGCTTATTATAGTGCTGACTGCCTGTACAACCAATTCAAGGTCAAAAGCTAAAAGTGAAACGGAAGAAAACCGGACTTATATTAAATATGCCGAACGGTTTGATATTAAGAAATCCGCGGAATATAAGATTCTCACAATTAAGAATCCCTGGCAGGGAGCAGAGAATATCAGCGAATCGTATTTTCTGTTGCCTGAGGGGATAAAGATTCCTCCGGGGGCTGATCCTGCAAAGGTTGTACGGGTCCCTGTAAAAAATATAATCTGTATGTCGACCACTCATCTGGCAATGATATCAGCGCTCAATGAAGAAAGATCAGTTACCGGTATTTCCGGTTCTGATTTCCTATATGACAGAAAACTTATAGGATTGGTGGAAGAGCATAAAATTGCTGATGTGGGATATGAGGACAACCTGAATAAGGAGTTGGTAATACGAATTGCCCCTGAGCTGGTGATGGTTTACGGAGTTGGCAGTGAATCAGCTGGTTATCTGAATAAATTGAAAGAACTAGGTATAAAAATCATGTTCAATGCAGATTACCTTGAAACTGATCCGCTGGGAAAGGCTGAATGGATCAAAGTTTTCGGGGTATTGTACAGAAAAGAAAAGGAGGCAGACAGCATCTTTACTTCTGTATCTGACAAGTATAACAGCCTTAAAGCCTTAATTGAGAGGAATATCAAAAAAAGGCCTGCAGTATTTCTGGGTTTACCCTTCAAAGACACATGGTTCATTTCACCGGGCAACTCTTATATCAGCCGGCTTATTTCGGATGCGGGTGGTGATTATATCTGGAAGGAGACACAGTCAGAGATTTCAATGCCTTATGGTATTGAAAATGTTTATCTGAAAGCTTTGAAAGCCGATTTCTGGTTAAATACAAGCAGTGTAAATTCTATGAAGGAGATTACGGCTATCGATAGCCGGCTGGGAGAACTTCCTTCTTTCAAAAAAGGTAATGTCTACAATAATAACAACAGAATAACGGCAAAGGGAGGTAATGACTACTGGGAGAGCGGAAGCATTAATCCGCAGATCATTTTAAAAGATATCGCTTCAATTCTTCACCCGGACCTTTTCCCGGATTATAAATTATATTATTACAGAAAAATCGAATAATCGAAGCTTAATCAGGATAGTAATATGGCAGATCGGACAAGAGGTTGGAACGGAAATCAGAATAAGCTGATATTCACCGGTCTTTTCTTGCTGGCAGTTATACTGTTTACACTCGATATATTTTTCGGTTCAGTGAGTTTCAAGCCGGCGGATGTGCTGAACGCAATTTTTGGATCAACCGATAAAGGTCTTGAAACCATCATTTATAAATTCAGAATTCCTAAAGCAATAACCGCCCTTACTGTCGGCATAGCGCTATCACTGAGTGGCCTCCAAATGCAGACTGTTTTCAGAAATCCCATGGCCGGCCCTTATGTGCTGGGAATAAGCTCCGGCGCCAGTCTGGGAGTGGCTTTTGTTGTTCTCGGATTCTCAGCCCAGATGTCTCCGGGAAGTATTCAGGGGCTGGGTAACTGGGCGCTTGTTGCAGCTTCCTGGGTTGGAGCAGGAGTTGTAATGATGATCATTATGTTCATATCTGTCAGAGTCAGGGATATACTTACGGTATTGATCCTGGGTATCATGCTTTCGAGCGGGATATCCGCTGTTGTAAGCATAATGCAATATTTCAGCAATGAGACAATGCTGAAGGCCTATGTTATCTGGACTATGGGCAGTCTCGGAAACCTCACATCACAGCAATTACAGGTTTTGATGATCTCTGTCGGGGCTGGTGTTCTGCTTAATATCTTTTCTGTCAAAATGCTTAATGCATTACTGATAGGCGAAAATTATGCCACCAGCATAGGGCTTAATGTGCGGTTTGCCCGCCTGGTTATTTTTGCAGGAACAAGCATTCTTGCCGGAAGCGTAACTGCTTTTTGCGGTCCTATCGGATTTATCGGAATTGCCGTACCGCATATAGCCAGAATTATTTTCAGGACATCCGACCATAAAGTGCTTATTCCGGCAACAATATTATTAGGTGGTAGTGTAATGCTTTTAAGTGACATGATTTCACAACTTCCGGGATCCGAAAGTGTGCTGCCGGTAAACTCGGTGACATCACTTGTCGGAATTCCTGTAGTTATTTGGGTGATACTTCGAAACCGAAAATATTCAGGAACTTTCTGATGGCAGCGAAGAAGGAAATACTCTCTTTTGATTCATTGCTGATTGGTTATACATCAGGAAAAGAAAGAATTATTCTTCTGCCACCTCTCAGTGCCTCAGCTTATAAAGGTGAACTTATTGCTGTTATTGGACAGAATGGCATTGGAAAGAGTACGCTATTGCGCACTATAACAGGATTGCATGGTGCACTGGGTGGAAAAGTAATTATCCAGGGTAGAGCAATGGAAAGCTACTCGAGGATTGATTTTGCACGGAATATCGGGTACATTTCCACAGAACCTGTAAGGGTCGCCAATATGAAAGTATATGATCTTGTATCTTTGGGAAGATATCCACATACTGACTGGCTGGGTAAACTTAAATCTGAAGATCACAACATTATTATGGATGCTATAGAGAAAGTCGGCATGCAGTTGTTCGTGAACAGGTACGTAACTGAACTTTCTGATGGTGAGCGCCAAAGGGCAATGATTGCAAGGGTACTTGCGCAGGACACTGATCTGCTGGTAATGGATGAACCTACTGCATTCCTTGATATAAGAAGCAAATATGAAATAGTTCATCTTTTACATGACCTCTCAAAGAAACGGGGAAAGACCATTATTTTTTCAACGCACGATCTTAATATTGCCATTAGTGAAGCTGATAAAATATGGCTGATCCTTAAAGACTCCTTCAATGTGGGTGCACCAGAAGATCTGATAATAAATGGTGCATTCAATGTACTTTTTAAAGACTCACTAGTGAAGTTTAGTCAGGTTGACGGAAGCTTTTCATTCAGAAATGAATTCAAAGGAAATATTAATGTAAACGGAGCCGGGATTTCCAGGCTATGGACTGAAAAAGCATTAAACAGGGCCGGATATGCTGTCTCTGACAAAGATTCAAATATAAACATTGAAGTTATTTCAGGGTATGGAGGCAACCAGTGGATACTCGAAGGGGAGAAGGTGAAAGAAAAGTTCAGCTCTATATATGATCTCATCACCTGGCTTTCCGGTTCCACGGAGTAATTATTTCTTGTACTTTCTCCAGTTTTCAATAAAAGATTCAATAGTCTCAACCGGAAGTTTCTTTGCTATAATCACTTTATTCTTGTCGAGAATGTACACCGTAGGTGTAGACTGTATATTATAGTAGTAGTCAAAATTTGTCACCCTTTTTGGATCCCAGCCGTTTATCCAGGTCAGGTTATTATCCTTTATGTATTTTTCCCATTTGGTTCTGTCAGCAGTGGTACAAACTGTAAATACTTCTATCCCGTTATTTTTTGCCTTGTCATAATATGCTTTTAGTTTTGGTGTTGCTTCCTGACAATGTCCGCAGTCAGGTTCCCAGAAATAGAGTATTGTAAATTCTTTATTAACGTCATAAAGGGAGGTTTTCGTACCGGCATATGTCTCCATTACCAGATCATGACCCTTTACACCAATGAGGTTCGGGCGTATCCTGTCCACTTCATTTTTAAGATTATCACGCCACTCTTTGGTTGTCCAGTCAGCTTTTCCGGATAAATAGATGTCATCTGCAAGTTTTACCATTACTGCATCATGTCCCATGATCTCGCTTTCTCTGAAGTGGTTGAATAGCCAGACTGCCACAAACTGGAATACTTTACTATTTCCATTGCATTTTTTTAATACTTTGTCAATCTCCAGGTTTATGGAATCTGAGAGCTGAATTACCACATTGGTGAAGAACTGATCGAGTTTTCCCTGCAGAATAGGAGTGCGCAGTAACCTTTCATCAGACAGATCAATATTGTCGAAAAAGTGATCCTTATTATAGAGATAAGATCTTATCCATTTTACCGAATCTGCGTTTATAGTATTCGGGGGAAGAACAATCGCCGGGACTTCAACAGGCAACATGGCTTTTATCAACAGAGCCAGGAGTGATCCGGGGTTTTTATCTATCACACTGTTCAGGTAGGTCTTCATTTTAGCTTCCTTTTCCTTTCTGGCCACCATAATTATGCTTATTGAATCTTTGTTTGTTTTGTTATTAGTGAGCCTTGTCTC
Source organism: uncultured Bacteroidales bacterium (assembly GCA_963813405.1). Lineage (GTDB taxonomy): Bacteria > Bacteroidota > Bacteroidia > Bacteroidales > VadinHA17 > LD21. The sequence continues at coordinate 331,489 of CAWEYU010000003.1, read as the reverse complement.
TATTCTCTTCATTTCATCCTGCATTTTAATCCATGTTCTCTGATAATCAACAAATGCACTATTTTCGTCAGAACCGGAGAATTTCAGAGTATTGAAGAAATCAGGAAAGGTGCAGTTGACTGAAAAAGCCTGATCATCTGAAATAAGCATTTCGAAATACTTTCTTCCCGGCAGAACGATCATGTAGATCCCTTTTGGAAGTGATTCGCTACCGGTAAAAAGTGCATGTCCGGATTTGTCTACTTTCAGAGAATCCTTCAGGTATTGTTTATCACCAAGGTGATACGCAAGATATATTGTGGAATCAGAAAGTCCGGTGATATTCACTGAAATTTCATATCCTTTTTTTACCTGGCTTATACCGAGTACCGATAACAATGGAAGAAGGACAATAAAAAAGAGTCTCCTCATACTAACTTTGGATATAGAGTGATCGTACAAAATTAGTGAATGCAATTTCTCTGCCAAATTTTGCAGGGTTGTATATTGAGAAATATGTTGTATTTTTGATGTTTAAACGCTGAACATTTGATTATATGATGATTTCGATACTTATACCGGTATATGATTATGATATTGTTGCCCTGGTTCATAGTATGAAGGATGGTCTTGAAAGGGTTCCTGAATTTTGTGAAATATTGATAGGTGATGATGGTTCTTCTCCCGAATATCATAATAAGTACCTTCAGCTTGAGGGAGACAGTGTCCGTGTGGTTTCGTCAGAGATGAATATAGGAAGAGCAGCAATCCGAAACAAACTTGCTCTTGAGGCTAAGGGTGATTATCTTCTTTTCATTGATGCAGATGTTGCTCTTAAAGGAACTGCAGAAGCTTACCTCCTGAAGTGGCTGCCAATGATCAATACAGCCAGGGTAATTTGCGGGGGATCAAGTTATAGTGAAACTCCTCCGGGTGATCCTGATAAAATTCTTAGATGGAAATATGGCAGAAGAAGAGAGCAAAGGAAGGCAGCCGAAAGAAATAAACATCCGCATACCGGTTTCTCTACATTTAACGTTCTGATTGAAAAGTCAGTTTTTTCAAAACTCAGGTTCAATGAAGAACTTAAACAGTATGGTCACGAAGATACACTGCTCGGATATCAGCTTAAAAAAGCTGGAATTGAGGTATTACATATTGACAACCCTCTGGTTCATGAGGGAGTTGAATCTAACAGGGAGTTTATCAATAAGACAAAACTTGGCATCGAAAACCTGAGTCATCTTTATGATATTGTAACCGACAAAAGAGCCTTTTCTTCCGCGGTGACAATGTTAAGAATTTACAACAGGCTTAATGATCTGAGACTTACAAGGATCCTGGCAGGAATCTATATTAATTACCGCGACAAGATGGAGATCAGACTTGATGCGGCAAATGTCTCACTTACATTATTTGGATTCTATAAAATATGTTTATTCTGCACTTACCGCGAGATACACAAAAGAAGACCTATAATACCGATATTCTGATTTGTGGAACTATTTCGGCGAAAAGTCTTGAATAACTCTATCATCTAAAGTCCTGATTTCCCTCAGAAGATCAGTTGTAAGACAGGAGTGGGCCGGAATGATGGCTAACAAATCACCGACATTTACACTCTTAAAAAGCTCATCGGATGATTCTATTATTCCATGTTCCTGGGAAAGGGACCGGATGTAATCGTACTCTGAAACTGTCTCCCATCCATCCTCTTTCAGTAATACAGCTTTACCAAAGACTTTCTTATTGTTGCCTGTTACTGTTGATTCTTTTGACAAGTGCACTCCGCCACCATAAATAATTATCTCTCTCCGTTTGAGGTTTTTTTCAACCACCGGGCAGGCAACAGCAACCGCAATTTTATCAAAACTGCATGAGCCGAGTAAATTTTGCATGAGGTCATAGAAGACAAAATTACCGGGTCGTATCTCATCAAATCCTGTGAAGGTTTCCATCAGGCTGCACGATGGGGTATCACCTGTTGAGAGCAGTGTTTTTTCAGGATAAAATGCTCTTAATGAAGAGAGCTTTTCTAATGTATCGTTATAAATATCAACAATATCCTTCTTAGATTTAGCTTTGTATGTATGCCCGGAATGTGTCAGATATCCAAGGAAGCGAAGGCTATTGTTGCTGGAAATCAGATCATGTATTCGCTGTATCTGGTTTTGGTCATTCCATTCAATTCCGCTGCGACGATTTCCTGTGTCAATCTTAATAAAGTATCCTGCCTTTAACTTCGACCGGTTTCTAAAAAATTCTGCCTGGTCAGAATTTGAAATCAGTATATTCAGATTAACCGACATCGAAAGTTTTTCTATTTCATCAGATTCCCGTAAATTAACAGGAAAGGCAACTGTTATATCTTCCCATTTGTCTGCTGCAAAATGCTTCGCCATCGTTACGGAGGATACAGTTATAGATTTAACTCCTTCCTCACGAAACCATCTGCCGATTTCTATTGATTGATGTGTCTTAAAATGAGGCCTGAAAATTACACCGGATGACTTTGCTTTTTCAGCCATTGTTCTGATGTTTCTTCTGCATTTTGATTCATCCAGAAGCAGGGTCGGTTTCTTTATTTTGCTGATATCCATTTAAATATCCGTTTTAAACAAACCGATATGACCATCAAATCTGCGTTCAGCCCTGAGTACAAAATTAAATCTGTCAATCATTGTACACAAAAAAAAGTCGGTAGGAGGAGAGAAGTCAATATTTGATGGATCAAAGAATCTGTTCCCGGCACCTGCTTTAAGATCGGATAATTCCTTTGAAAGATCAGGTTTACTTCCCCTGAGCCTTTCAGTAAGAAGCCTGGCACAAAGTAAATCTTCTTCTGCAGACATGGTTGCCCTGTAACCCATTGCAACAAGGGAAACCTGTTCTGGTTTAAACGATTTGATATACTTTACAATAGCCCCTGCATTCACCAGGCTGCCCGTAAGCAGTACAGAAGCATTTGTTGCATTGACAAGACCTTCCGTCCCTGCAGTGGTTGTATGTATTACTGTGGCGCCTGAAAGATCTGCCTGTAATAATTCTGTCGGACTGTTGCCAAAATCAAATCCCTCAATCTTCCTTTCACTTCGCTCTCCGATAAGAACAGAGTTTCTGTTTTTTTTCTGAAGTTCAAATGCTGATTTTATATCGCAAACTGCAATATATTGAGATGCTCCTGAATCGAATGCATAACAAGCAACAGAGAAAGCACGGAATACATCTATTATTACAACTATTCCATAAGCATTCCTGGCACCGGTTACAAATTCAAAAGTATCTATCTTCATCCCTGGTAACAATCTACGGACCAAAATTACAACTATTTATATTATCCTATTTCGTATCTTTGATTTTCAGAGACCTGACAGATAATCACATTAAAAATAATCATTATTTATATGGTCAATCCTGTAACATGGGCGATCGACAATCTAAAAAGACTAAATGATTACATTTGGCACACTCCACTTTCGGAGTTATCCAGGCACCATTCTATACTGATTAAGCAGATCAGAATTGTGATACTTGCAGCCCGGGGATTCGCAAATAATAATGTCCAGTTAAGAGCATCTGCGCTGACATTTTATTCCCTGTTGTCTGTTATACCGGTGGCAGCTATCGCCTTTGCACTCGCAAAGGGATTTGGCCTTGATCAGAATCTTCAGCAAACTATAATTGAAAAAGCTGCTGTTCAGGACAAAGATCTTATCGAACGAATTCTTTCAGTTGCACAGAGTGCTGTTCAGGAGACAAGAGGCGGGTATATTGCGGGTGTCGGTGTAATAGTTTTATTCTGGTCAGTAATGTCATTATTGAATCGTATTGAAAGTTCATTTAATCATATCTGGCAGATAAGAACCCCACGTCCCTGGTTTAGAAAATTTACGGATTATCTGACAATTATGCTTATTGCACCTGTTCTGGTAATTCTTTCAGGTAGTGTGACTGTATTCGTGAGTACGCTGCTTCCGGATTATATTTCAAAAGCACCCATTCTTTCATTTTTTAAACCTGTTATTTCATTCCTGATACAGTTTTCACCATACATTCTCTGGTGGTTTACGCTGACCCTTCTTTTTATAGTTATGCCAAATACAAAGGTGAAACTTAGATCTGCCGCAGTTGCTGGAATTATTGCAGGTACGATTCTCCAGCTTATACAATGGATCTACCTCGATTTGCAGTTCGGAATATCTAAATTGAGCACAATTTATGGCAGCTTTGCTGCTATTCCATTGTTTATTATATTGTTACAGAGCAGCTGGCTAGTAGTTTTGCTCGGTGCAGAGATCTCTTTTGCAAATCAAAATGTTTCCCGTTATGAATTGGAATCAGCCGCATTGAATATAAGTAATTACCAGAAAAGGGCTCTAACCATAATGATTATGAATCTTGTTGTTAAAAATTTTGTACGCGGTGACAAACCCCTGAGCTCTGAATCAATATCTCAGAAACTAAATATACCGGTCAGGCTGGTTCGGGATATAATTCAGGATCTGAGTGAAGTAAACCTGATATCTATTCTCCATGGAAATGATGAAAAGGAGCGGTTATTTCAGCCTGCAATTGATATTAATTCTGTTTCAGTGAGTCTTGTTCTGTCGAGGCTCGACAGAAAAGGCAAGGATCAGGCGATCCTTTTAAAAAGCAAGGAATTCGAGAAAGTAAATTTGATGCTTACAAAATTTGATAAGTGTATAGCAAAATCTGACTCAAATATTCTGATAAAAGATCTATAGCATTTACTGCTCTTATTCCCATTTATTTCTATTTATTTCTGATCATTTCCGCACGTTTCCTTTTCTTCTGCCCATATTCGAGAACGAAGCGGATGAAATCGGTGTATGATTCCCATTTATGGAAAAAGTAATGTGGAAGTGGCAGGATAATGTGTTTCGTCATTTCTTCTTTTTCCCAGTAGCTCTTCAGGTTTTTTGCAGGAAACACCCTGTCAAATTCACTGGTGATGGCATAATTCCATGTAAATCCGGGTTCTTTTTGTTCCATCATTCTATTATAGAGCCATCTGAGTTCATCGTGCAGAGATTTAACTGTCCTGCGAGGTAGTCTGTCGCGATTGAGCCTATAGGTTCGCTTATCTCCGAACATCCGAAGATAAAATTTCTCCATGTTCAATTCGGTAATATTGTTAAGTGTTCCTTCAAATATGTTAAGCGGAATGCCAAACTGATCATCCGCGGGAATAGGAGTCCCGTTTACTGCAATCGTGATATCTGGTTTAATGCCTGTCTTGGGTGACAGATACTCTGCAGCCCATACTCCCAGTGACCAACCTATGAGAGTGATCCTTTTATAAGTTTTCATTTCAGGTAGAACCAGAGCTTCGTCGGCAGAGTAATTATAAAAAAGTATAAAATCAAATTCATCATTGCAGAGAGGAACAAAGACATTTTCGTCTGTCCCCCAGCTACCATAAACCACTACCAGTTCATCATTTGCTTCCCTTCTCCTGATGTAAGTTTTCATATATACTCAAATATTTTAAGAAAGGACCCCAATTTTTCACCCCCCCTTAAAGGGATTCAAATATAGCTTATTTTTTAATAAAAGGGTATAAAAAAAATAAGAGGAGAAAGGGTGGTTGTGAAAATCAGGAGCGGGCTTTATTTATGAGATAATCCCTGTGTCTACTGTCTGATAAAAGGAAGGAATCTGGTTAGCTGGCGCTATACCGAAGATTCCAAATGTGAAAGTCAATGTCTGCAATACAATCCTGTGATTTTCACATCCCAACCCTCGCTCATCTCCTCTTATAATTGTATGAGCTGTTTCAAATTTACACAATAAATTAATATCTTCCAAAAAAAAATAAAGAATTTGTAAACTACTGCCGCACAATGGTAAAATATTGCTTAATTTTGATTTAATACCTACATAAAATCAGGATATATGTTAGCTGAATTGGAAAAGATACCGCATGGTGAAAATGGAGGATTCAGGGCCGAATATCTTAATGATGTAAACGGATTCTGGCATTTTCACCCTGATTTCGAATTGACCTTGAATACAAAAAGCTATGGAACCCGCATTATTGGAGATAATGTTGAACTATTTGATCAGTATGATATGACATTCGTTGCAGGTAATATCCCTCACTGCTGGAATCATTACAAGGTTGAAGGTAACCTTCCTGAAAACCATGGCATTGCAGTGCATTTTACCAAAGATTCTTTCGGAGAAGGATTTTTAAATCAATATGAATTGGGTTCTGTAAATGAGCTATTCGTTGAGGCAGAAAGAGGTATAGCCTTTTCCGTTCAGGATGCTAAAGTTGCCGAAAGTCATCTTATTAATATGGTCAACTTTAAAGGGATCGATAAGATGATTGAATTTTTTATAGTGTTGAAAATGATGTGCAACGCCGAGAAACGAAGACCTCTTTGCTCCGAGAATTATAAGATTGCTTTTGATGAAAGAGGAAATAAAAGAATGACGGATGTATATACTTTTATCAGAGAAAACTTTAACCGGCAAATTACACTGAAGGAAATTAGTAAGATTGCAAAAATGAGCCCTTTTGCTTTCAGCAGGTACTTTGCGAAGAATAGCGGAGCAGGATTTGTCGAATATGTTAACCAGGTAAGAACTAATGAAGCTTGCTACCTCCTGCGCGAAACAGATTATCAGGTTCATGATATAGCACTTAACTGCGGTTTTGCAAGTATCTCCAACTTCAATAAGCAATTCAGAAAATCAGTCGGTATTTCACCCAGGGATTACAGAGCCCAATATAATTCTTGACAACTCAGATATTTCAGTTTTGCCCGGCTACATCCGATTTGTAAGCTATTCAATAATAAGCTGGTTGTAGAATTTGAAAATTAATGTATTTTTGCATCCTGAAAATGGTTCCGTAGCTCAGTTGGATAGAGCAACAGCCTTCTAAGCTGTGGGTCGCGCGTTCGAGTCGCGCCGGAATCACAAAGAGAATCAGAGAGTTAGAAATTTCCTAACTCTTTTTTTTTGTCCGTTTGCATATTTTCACCTACAAGGTCAGTCGTTAAGATACTCTGAACCTATATTTGTAACCATATAAACAAAAAGTATTTACCAGGTCAAATAATTTTATCTGTATGCTTTAAAAAGTGGCCTTTTCCAGTTCACGTAAGGGGTCCTGTCATAAGTGGGACAATAATCATACCTGGTTAATGAACTTTTTTTGTGAATTTTATGTGAACAAGAGGATAATACGGCAATAGCAGAAACCAGAATCAGAATCCGATATGCCAACTTTAAAGTTCTTTTAGCAAACATTTAGAGGTGTTTAATAAAAATAAAATTAGAATAAATTTTTGAGTTAAATAAACAATATTGACCATTGTCAGAATCCGGTTGGCCAATATGGAAATTCGGTTGACTAACGTTTGGTTGGTTCCAAAGGTGACCTTTTGAGGCTTCTCTACTTTATTTTTTAGTTTCTACATATACAGCAGTTCCATAACACAGTACTTCTGTAACTCCCTGGAAAATCTCGGTCGATTCATAACGTATTCCGATTATTGCATTTGCACCAAGGTGTTCAGCCTGTTGAACCATTGTATTGAATGCATCATCTCTGGTCTTTTCACAGAGTTCAGTCAAAATAGTAATATTCCCTCCAATTATTGTCTGAAGGCCGGCTCCGATAGACCCGAAAATCGATCTGGAGCGGACAAGAATACCCCTGACAACCCCAAGATTTCTGGTTATTTCACAACCTTTTATTTCAAATGCTGTAGTAGTTCTGGTATGATCCATGGATTATAATAGTTTTTATGTTTAGTAATTATTCTGTTGTCTTTCTTTTCTCATCAATTTCCATCTTTTGTGCAATTGTAAATTCCATACCGCAGGTTGTGCAGCAATAGACAGTAAGAAAGGCACCCGTGTAATAGACCTTTTCAAATGAGGGATGTTCACAAGGTTTCTTACCCCATTCCTCCTTAATCTTTTGCGAAATGTAATATTCCATATTAATTATGTTTTTCTTTCTTTCAAAAATCACCACGCAATAAGGGAACAAACTTTACCATTGTAAGTTTTCGCTTATCTATCTTTCCGTTTTTCTTCGTTGCCAGTACAAGCTGTTGAGCCGATGATGGCGACCCGATAGGCATCACAAGTCTTCCATTTTCAGCAAGCTGATCAATTAGAGGTTGCGGAATATGATCGTCAGCAGCGGTAACAATTATTATATTAAAAGGCGCATGTTCTTTCCAGCCATTGTATCCGTCACCCTGTTTGGTAACAATATTTTTGTATCCCATTTTGGCCAGTCTTAATGTCGCCTGTTTTGCCAGTTCAGGCAATATTTCTATTGTATAAACAGTATCAACAATTTCTGCAAGAATTGCTGCCTGGTAACCCGATCCGGTGCCAATTTCAAGAACCTTATTCCATTTTGCAGGCCTGGCAATTTCAGTCATATATGCAACTATAAATGGTTGAGAAATTGTCTGACCGTATCCGATTGGCAGAGGATTATCCTCATAGGCACGATCGATATATTCCGGAGGGACGAATAAATGCCTCGGAACTTTTTCCATTGCTTTAATTGTCAGCGGATTTCTGATACCTCTCTTGACGATCTGGTTATTGACCATTTCAATCCTGAGCACCTGGTATTTATCTGCCTGAAGTGCTGAAAGGAAACCTATCGATATAATTAAGAAAATGTATCTCATCCGCTATTGTTGTATTTTGATTAATAAATATACTAATTCTTTTTAAAACCAGGTTAAAAGCAGAAAACAGTAATCTCAAAATTATTATCTGTATCCGATAAGATTCAAAAAGCCGTAGTATAGGTACTCCATAATCCTTGCAATAGGAATCAGATTGGTTTTTGATATTATACTGAAGATTATAAGTCCAAAGAGCAGGAGGCTTCCGTATTTATAAATCGCCTCATAGATAGATGGGTACTTTCTGAATGGATAGAATAGAAGATGTGAACCATCGAGTGGAGGAAGTGGAATAAGATTGAACACAAATAACCCCCAGTTAATATATATGGCATAACGAAGAACATTAATAAAAATCAAAACCGTTTTATTATATGAGGCTATTGTGGCCGGTTCTGTTGTCAAAGCCAGTCCCAGAGACAGTACCATCGCAATCAATGCGTTTGACAACGGTCCTGCAAGTGCAATCTTTATCACATCAGTTTTCGGATTTCGAAGGTTTTGTTCATTAAAATGAACTGGTTTTGCCCATCCAAAACCGGCAACTATAAGCATTATAAATCCGTAAGGATCAATATGTTTAAGTGGATTAAGCGAAACCCTGCCCTGGTCTTTTGAAGTATTGTCACCGCACCAGTGAGCAACAAGGGCATGACAATATTCATGAACCGTCAGTCCGAGTATTATTCCGGGTAAATACATTAAAGTCCGGACTATGTACATCCAGATTGCATCAAGTCTTTCCATGACAGAGTCAGTAATTATTAGTTATTAAAAATCAATACCTTAAGTTCATAAGGTTTAAAAATGACTTTCTGGTCTGGTACTACATCAATTGTTTCTGCTGTATATGGATTAAACCATTTACCGGGGGTTTTAATCTGAGTCGTAATAGTTGTCGATACCACACTATTCTCTTCATTAAAAAGAATAAAGTAATGGTAGTCTCCCTTAAGAACATGTCTGAACCTGATATTTTGTGAAGCAGGGTTCAGCGTAATTTCAGACTTTACTATTTTATTTATTTCATTTTTAAGTTCTTCTTCGTTTTTATAAAATTGTGCTTCAGGAAATCTGGCTGCATATGACGAGGAGCTGTTTATAATTAGTTTGTGGTAGCCGCTTATTCTTTTTAATATAGGAGCGAGAGTTTCCGGCAGCGAGGTAAGACTATCGAGTATTACGGCATTATATATCATTCCGGTGATATGAATTCCATCTTTTTCAATAATAGCTTTATCAGTCAATAACCTCAGTTCAAGATAATTGAAGTCAACCTGATTCCTGAAGCATCCTTTTGCAGCATCAGAAGGCAGGAAGGTTGCATCAGCCAGAATGGCAACATTGCAAAGTTGCCTGCAATCTGTGTTTATCCAGCTTAATCGACTGCTTGCATCTGCATAAGATTTATAATCAGGCCACCATTTTGCATTTGGCCCAACATCCGGTGGCCGCTCGTCAAATCGGGGTCCTCTGACTGAATAGAAAAATGCATGTGGTATAAGAAAATTCTGTCCCCTTACAAAACACCAGTTGGCAAGCCACAGCATCTCATCCCAGGTAAGATTATGACCATACGCTCCATACAGCTCATTCGAATTGCGTCTGTATCCGAGGTGCACCATGGCACTCGACGCACATTTCGCCATGGTAGAGTGCTGACCATCAAGCGCTTTTGTTCCCGGCTCAACATAGCGCCAGACAAGGTCCTGCCCCGGTACCTGAAAATACCTTTCGCTACCGATGTCCATTGATCCTGCAGGATGACCCATCAACGAAATTCCGTGATTATTGCACCATTCGGACAGACGTTTATAATAGTTCTCTTCAAGACAAATATTTATGGCACGGTTATAATCTTCCCTGTGTTTTTTCCACTCTTTCCCGTCTGTAAACCAAAGGTCGGCAAGAAATGGTCTGAAATCATATCCGAGGATCCGGTTGATCTGATCCAGCAAATTCTTATTACCCGGAATGATACCTCTTGTTCCTCCGCGTCCGAGAGGTGAGGGTTCGTCGGTGAAAATACCAAGGATTGTGCTTCCAAAATATGTCCCGAACTCCTTTGCATATCGGTCATATACAAGTTCCATGAAACTTGTGACCGCATCAGGATTAAGGATATCCCCTGCAGGAGGGGATTCTTCACTCAGCTTCCCTGTTCCCTCACCAATATAATGTATTCCCCTGATGTTTCCACCGGATGGCTTCTCGATTATCGCAGCACGGTTTCCGTCAGGTCTGTCAACAACTTTGATAAGTTCTGATCCCTCCTGTAATTGAATGTTTTCCCCAGGTTTAAGATCGATTTTAGCCAGGCCATGAGCTGCATGGTTTGGATTTCTTTCAACAACCTGGCCGCTGGAAGACCCTGATGGATACATTCCCTCATCATACAAAACAACATACATCTTCCTCCGTGACGCTTCTTCAATAGCTACTCTCATGAAATGAATCATCTGGGGCGATAACCATCCAATGCTTTCAGGTAATCCAATACGGGGATGAATTACAAATCCATATACTCCATGTGCCTCAAAATCTGCAATCTGACGGATGATTTCTTTATCTTTAAGTGTGTCATTCCAAAACCAGAATGGCATTACTGAAAATTCTCTTGGCGGAGTAATAAGTGCCTTAGGGATATTCTGACTATTCAATAAAGCAGTAAACGCAAAGATTATGACAAAAGGGGAAAATATTTTTTTTAATAATGATAACATGATTTCTGCTTTTTCGGAATACATTTTACTAATCAAATCTACTGCTTTTTTTTCTTCATTTTCATAAAAATCTCTTACGTTTACATAAAATGTCTTCAGATGAAAAAAACGTTATTGAGGTTACTTCTTATGGTTCTCCCTTTTGGCAATGCGCTGCCTGCAAAGTTGGTTCAGGATACCAGTATTTATCTTCTTACCATTAACCCGGGTGAAGCAACATATTCAATATATGGTCATAGTGCACTGAGGGTAATAATTCCGGATCAAAAGACAGATCTGGTCTATAATTGGGGAGTGTTTGACTTCAACACTCCGAATTTTGTCTGGAAGTTTGCAAAGGGACGACTTAACTACCTTCTTGATACATCAGAATATCAGAGTTTTATGGTTGAGTATATGTACGAAAAGAGATCTGTGTTTTCACAAAAGATAAATCTTGTATCCTCCGAAAAGCAGATTTTGCTTTCACTTATTCAGAAGAATCTTCTGCCTGAAAATCGATCTTACCGGTATGATTTTTTCTATGACGATTGTTCGACCAGAATAAGAGACCTCATTGAAAAAGCTGTTGGATCAAAACTGATTTATCCTCCCGATGGATTTGACAAAAAGCGTACTTTCAGAGAAATGGTGAGTGAGTATCAGAAAATTTATCCCTGGCTTAAGATGGGAGTAGACCTTATTATGGGTACACCCGGAGAAGCAAAAGCATCATTCCGTGATATGATGTTTCTTCCGATGTATCTGCAGAAAAATCTTACCCAGGCAGTAATAGATCGGAATCGCAAGATGGTTCCCCTTCTTAGCAATTCTGAGGTACTTCTGGAATTTGATCCTCCGGCTTTAAAGGCAAAGTTCTATACAGCACCTATATTTCTTTTTACCATACTATTTATTATAATTGTTTTTCTTTCTGCAGTTTACCGAAGAAAAAAGGTTATAAATATATTAGACATTTTGCTTTTTTCTATATTCTCTCTGCTGTCTGTTCTGATGATTTTCTTCAATTTCTTTACAGACCATTTACAGATGAAAATGAATGCTAATATGATTTGGTTCAATCCGATAATAATTATCTGCCTTTTATGTCTTATCCTGAGAAAAACAGGCGAAATATGGTTCCGGATTGTATTCTTCCTGTCAGTTATTTTTCTTCCACTTATAATTATCTTTCCATATGCAATAAACAGCTCATTCGTTCCTGTGTTGCTGATCCTTGTATTTAGAAGCTCGGCAAGAAGTAATTTTAGCTGGAACCCTCTCTGATAATTGCGGATTTCGGATTAAGAAGAAAAATGAAAATTTTTCTCATTCCACAATCCGGAATTCGCAATCCGCAATTCTTTTTAACAATACTTTAACAACCGTTAACACCTTCTTTCAGAATTAGGAGCTTTTTTTGCATCAATTATTTAAGAGCATCAGATAACGAAGTTTATCAGGCTCAATTTATTATCTTTGTCACTTTTAAATATTCGACAATGGAGCAAACTACAGACATCAGACTTCTGAATGAAAAAATTGAAAAAGAGAGTGCTTTTGTTGACATTATCAGGATGGAAATGAATAAAGTGATTGTCGGGCAAAAGCATCTTGTGGATAGCTTGCTGATTGGCCTTCTTTCAAACGGGCACCTGCTTCTTGAAGGCGTTCCAGGTCTGGCTAAAACCCTGGCAATTAAATCGCTGGCATCAATTATAGACGCAAAATTCAGCAGGATCCAGTTCACCCCCGATCTTCTTCCGGCTGATCTGGTTGGTACAATGATATATAGCCAGAAAAAGGAGGAATTTATTGTGAAGAAGGGACCCGTATTTGCAAATTTCATACTTGCCGATGAGATAAACCGGTCACCGGCAAAAGTGCAGAGTGCTCTTCTTGAAGCGATGCAGGAACGCCAGATCACGATCGGTGAAACGACATACAAACTTGAGGAACCATTCCTTGTTCTTGCCACGCAGAACCCGATTGAACAGGAAGGAACATATCCTCTTCCGGAGGCGCAGGTGGACAGGTTCATGCTTAAAGTTTTGATTAGTTATCCTACAATAGAGGAAGAAAAAAGTATTGTTCGAGAGAATCTTGGTAAAGTATTTCCTTCTGCAAACACAGTTCTTAAAATTGCTGACATCATCAGGGCAAGAGATACTGTAAGAGAAGTTTATATGGATGAAAAAATAGAGAATTATATCCTGAATATTGTGTTTGCCAGCCGCAATCCTGAAAAGTTTGGTTTACCGCAATTCAGCACAATGATTTCTTATGGTGCGTCTCCGCGCGCCTCCATAAATCTTGCACTTGCATCCAAAGCGCTCGCATTTATAAAAAGACGTGGATATGTGATACCCGAGGATGTAAGAGCTGTTTGTAACGATGTAATGCGCCACAGGATCGGACTTACATATGAGGCTGAAGCAGAAAATGTCAATCAGGATAACATTATATCCGAAATCTTGAATATCACAGAAGTTCCTTAAAACCAATTTAATGAAGATCATTGAAGTTTTATCAACCCTGCTGTTTCTGATAAGCGTGAACCTGAATGGTCAAAACCTTATTGGCTACAGTGAACAGGAAATACGAAAATATATGACTGAAAATAAGAAAGATATGTCATATCAGAATTTTGTGAATAATACCACATTCAAGTACCTGAAGTATGTTGATACTGATGAAACTCAAACCCTGCTCTTCTTTTTAACTGGAAAATCAGTGTGTAAAAGTGTCAGACTTGTATGTGACAAGAGTCTCAAAACTAAAAAATTAAAAGAATGTGACGGACTCTATACCAGGACAGGAAATGATCAATGGACAGAAACAAAAAATGGTAAGAAATATTTGATTGAATTGAGAGAGGAGGATTATACTTTCAATATTACCATTAAACCTAATGAATAATCGAGGTGGAAGCAACAGAACTATTAAAAAAGGTTCGAAGAATAGAAATAAAGACAAGGGGCTTAAGTAAACATATTTTTGCCGGTGAGTATCATAGTGCATTCAAAGGACGCGGGATTGCTTTTAGTGAAGTACGCGAATACCAGTATGGAGATGATATCCGTAGCATTGACTGGAATGTAACCGCCCGTTTTAACCATCCCTATGTTAAAGTATATGAGGAGGAAAGGGAACTTACAGTTATGTTATTAATGGATGTAAGCGGGTCAGGTAGTTTCGGTACAACTTCGGCCTTCAAGCGCGATATAATGACAGAGATTGCAGCAGTTCTTTCATTTTCAGCCATTTTTAACAATGATAAAATCGGAGTGATCTTTTTTACCGACAGAGTTGAAAAATTCATACCTCCCCTCAAGGGACGAAAACACATTCTGAGAATAATCAGGGAACTTCTTGATTTTAAGCCGGAAAGCAATCTGACAAACCTTAGTGAACCTCTCAGATATCTGACAAACGCTATTAAAAAAAGATGCACTGCATTTGTCATCTCAGATTTTATAGTGCCGGATTTTGAAAATGCTCTTAGAATTGCTTCAAACAAGCACGATGTAGTGGCTCTTAAAATCTATGATCCTGTCGAAAAGTCTATCCCTGATGTTGGACTGATAAAAATACGGGATGCTGAATCAGGAATTGAAAAATGGATTGACACATCCTCAGTAATCACGAGAGGAGAATATGAAAAATGGTGGGATTATCATATTTACCTTATTAAGAATATTTTTAAAAGATGCGGAGTTGACTCCTCACTGATCAGTTCTGATGAAGACTATGTTAAGCCTCTAATGAAACTATTCAAAACAAGGTGACTATAATGAGGAAACTTGCTCTCATACTATTATATATAGGTATAACCCATTCTGCGACAAATGCACAGGATATTAAAGTCACTGCGGCATTTGACACCTCAAGGATATTTATTGGCGATCAGATATATTTTACTATAACAGTCTATAAACCAGTTAGATATATTCTTGATATCCCGATATTTAGAGATACTCTGAAGAAAAACCTGGAGATCATAAGGGGTCCGATAGTCGATACCTCATTTCTTAAAGACGGCAGAGTAAGACTTGTTCAAAAATATCTTATTACCTCATTTGATTCCGGTAAATATCAGCTTTTGCCAGTATATGCTGAAATGAAAGAGGCAAATGGGATAAAACGATTTTATTCAGATTACTCACAGCTTGAGGTGATGCGCGTGAAAATTGTTCCTCCCGATACGGTATCTAAAATATTTGATATTGTGAAACCTTATAAAGCACCTCTGACAGCCGGGGAAATCTTACCATGGTTGCTGCTTATTGTGGTGGCCTCTGCAGGGATCTGGTATTTAATAAGATACATGAAAAAAATGCGAATGAAAAAAACAGGTGTAGTTCCTGAGGTTATACCAGATCCTGCACATGTTATTGCATTCAGGCAACTGGAGCAGCTCAAGGGAGAAAAGCTATGGGAAAAAGGGGAGCTTAAAGCTTACTATACAAGACTTACGGAAATAGCCAGATTATACCTTGAAAACAGGTATAATATTTATTCCCTGGAACTTACTACAATTGAAACTCTTGCGGAGCTCAAAAAAGCGGGGTTTAAAGAAAATGAGTCTTACAGTAAGATAAAGACTGTTCTGACAGGTGCTGACCTGGTAAAATTTGCAAAATTCAAACCCGGACCTTCGGAAAATGAATTGCAATTTGATTATATATGGCAATTTGTGGAAGAGACCAAACCAGAACCGGTCCAGGAAGTTGTTGAGAAAAAAGTTGGATCCAATACTGTACAGAAATGAAAGGAACTGAATTTGCACAACCGGCTTTTCTTTTATTGCTGCTCATTGTTCCTCTCATGACAGGATTTTACATTTTCAGGCAGCAAAGGGCCGTGGCATCTCTTCGTGTTTCAGGATTACAACCATTCCAAAAATCCCGCAGGACATTCAGACATTATCTGCGGCACATTCTTTTTGCTCTTCGCGTAGCCACTGTTGGTTTGCTTGCTGTTGTCCTTGCCAGACCTCAGTCAACCGATAATTTCCAGGATGTTTCGACTGAAGGAATTGATATCATTCTTACACTTGATATCTCAGGAAGTATGCTTTCGAGGGATTTTAAACCCGACAGGCTTGAAGCCTCGAAAAATATCGCCACTGAGTTCATCTCAGGCAGACCCTACGATCGTATGGGACTGGTAGTTTTCAGCGGAGAAAGTTTTACCCAATGTCCAATTACTACTGACCATGCAGTTCTGATCAACCTTCTTCGCGAAATCAAATGCGGAATGATTGAAGACGGAACGGCTATTGGTGAAGGTCTGGCAACAGCTATCAACAGGATAAAGGATTCGGATGCCAAGAGCAAGGTTATAATTCTTCTGACCGATGGTGTAAACAACAGAGGAATAATTGCGCCCGTAACAGCTGCTGAAATTGCAAAAACGTATGGCATTCGAGTTTATACCATTGGAGTTGGAACTCAGGGTGTTGCACCATATCCCGTGCAGACTCCATTCGGGATTCAGTACCAGGATATGCCAGTTGAAATAGATGAAGCAATACTAAAGGAGATTGCAGGGATGACTGATGGCAAATACTTTAGAGCCACTGATAATGAAAGTCTTGCTAAAGTATATACTGAAATTGACAAACTTGAAAAGTCAAGAATGGATGTAAAGCAATTCAAATTGAAAGAGGAGAAATACTTAATTCCGGCAATCATCGCCTTTTGTCTTATATTGCTTGAAATAGTTTTTAGAAACACATTGTTAAAAAACCTGACATAAAAGTTATATGCAGTTATTCAGATTTGCCAATCCCGAGTATTTGTACCTCCTGCTTTTGCTGCCGGCGATTGTCTTGTTATGGATACTCAATGAGTACAGAAAGAGAAGGGCGATGCTGCGTTTTGGCAAAGCTGAGATGGTAAAAAAACTTATCCCTGAGTTGTCTAAAACAAGACCAGCAATAAAATTTATTTTCCAGCTCGCATTTTTGTTTCTTGCAATAATAATGCTTGCACGTCCACAGTTCGGTTCAAAACTTAAAGAGGTAAAACGACAGGGAGTGGAGGTTATAATAGCCCTTGATGTCAGTAATTCAATGCTGGCTGAAGATATTCAGCCAAGCAGGCTGGAACGTGCGAAACAGGCTATCTCCAGACTTGTTGAAAATCTTGATAATGATAAGATTGGCCTTATCATCTTTGCCGGTAATGCGTATACTCAAATACCTGTTACTACAGATTATATTTCTGCCAAAATGTTTCTTTCCACAATCGGCCCTGATATGGTACCGCAGCAGGGAACAGCCATCGGATCAGCAATTGATCTTGGTATGCGATCATTCAGCCCTGGCACCGGAAGAAGCAAGGCCCTGGTTATAATTACAGATGGAGAAAATCATGAAGATGACCCGGTAGCCAAAGCCAAGGAAGCCGCTTCAGCCGGAATAATAATTTATACCATAGGAATAGGTTCATCGGAAGGAGTGCCTATCGTTATAACCTCAAACGGGAGGAAAGACTATCTGAAGGATCCCGATGGGAATACGGTTATTACAAAACTTGATGAGAACATTCTCAAAGAGATTGCAATGGCTGGAAACGGCCGCTATGTGAAAGCAAGCAATTCAAGCACCGGTCTGGATGAGATCTATAACGAGATCAAAAAACTAAAAAAACAGGAACTTGAAGGTAAAATGTTTACTGAGTATAATGATCAGTTTCAGATATTTGCAGGTGCTGCTCTCTTTTTTCTTCTGATTGATTTTATGATTATGGACCGTAAGAACAGAAGATTTTCAAATCTTCGTATTTTCAAAGTCAAAGTATAACAAACAGACAATAATATGCTCACGAAAAATAAAACAGAAAATTTCATTTCATTCTTGATCATAATAATGCTGACAAGCTTTTTTAGCATTGTTTATGGCCAGGATGAAAAGAAATTTATCCGACAGGGCAATGTAAAATATAAAGACAATAAGTTTACTGAAGCAGAGTTATCCTACAGGAAGGCGATTGACAAGAACAAGTTGTCAACAGATGCAGGATTTAACCTAGGCGATGCCCTCTATAAACAGAATAAATATGATGAAGCCGGAAAGGAGTTCCTGGATAACTCTGCTGCTCTTACCGATAAAAATAAGAAATCCGCAAGCCTTTATAACCTTGGAAATTCTCTGTTGAACAATAAGAAAATTGAGGAAAGCATTGAAGCTTATAAGAACTCCCTTAAACTTAACCCTGGAAATAAAGAAGCAAAATATAATCTGGCATATGCCCAGGATCTTTTAAGACAACAGAAGCAACAACAGCAAAAGGATCAGAAAGACAAGGAAAACAAAAAGGACAATAAAAAAGAAGATCAGAAAAAAGATCAGAATAAAGACCAGAACAAGAATCAGGATAAAAAGCAGGATCAGAATCAGAACGATAAACAACAACAGCAACAAAAAATATCAAAGGAGGATGCCCAGCGTCTTCTCAATGCACTGGCAAATGATGAAAAAGATGTTCAGGAAAAGGTTAAATTAGCCAAAGCCGCGAAGGAAAAAGTGAGAACCCGGATAAACTGGTAACACAATTGGTAATGAAAATAAAACAGTTATATATTATTGGCTTATTAATGGCTCAGTCTCTGTCGGGACAGGATATATTTATTAAAGCAGAATATCCCAGAGTGGTCACTGCCGGAGAACAGTTCAATGTAATATATACTGTTAATTCGGGAGGTGGTGAGTTTTCTGGTCCCGCATTTGATGGTTTCTACAAGCTCATGGGGCCACAGACATCATATAGCTCGAGCACCCAGATAATTAATGGGAAGATTTCGCAGGATATCTCTTATAGTTACGTTTATTATCTCCAGGCAATGAATCCGGGCAAGTTTGTAATTCCCCCTGCAACTTTCAGATATAAGAGCAAAGATTATAAAACTGATTCATTAAAAATAGAGGTACTTAAAAATGGAGCCGCACAGCCTGCAACTTCAAATAACCCATCCGCCGGTGTAAATGCAAGTACCGGATCTGATCTTTTTATCCGGTTAATTCTTGACAGGAATGAAGCTTATCTTGGAGAGCATATAGTTGCATCGGTCAAGCTATATAGCAGGGTGGACCTTTCAGGATTGAATGAGGTCAAATTTCCCTCTTTCAACGGATTTTTAAAGGAAAATCTTGAAACACCACAACTTACCTCTCTTCAGCGTGAAAATGTAAACGGAGTGATCTATGGAACCGGGATTGTACAGCAATTCCTGCTATTTCCTCAGATAACAGGTGAAATAACCATTGATCCGGTGGAGATAACAGCTCTGGTACAACAAAGGTCAGGACAGAGTGATGATATATTCAACAGTTTCTTCAATTCCTATCAGTCAGTTCCAAAGGTAATTGCAAGTCTTCCAGTTAAAATAAATGTCAGGCCTCTTCCCGGAACAAAGCCTGATAACTTTTCAGGAATCGTAGGTAATATAGATATTGGTGCCTCCGTAAGCAAAGACACTATTAATGTAAATGATGCTCTTAATTTCAAGATAATAATAAAAGGGAATGGCAATCTAAAAGTGGCTGCATCTCCTGTTCTAAGGCTCTCTCCTGATATTGAAGTATACGATCCGAAAATCATAGATAATATTACTAATAATTCAAAAGGGTCTGCAGGTCAGAAGACATTTGAATACCTTTTAATACCAAGGCATTATGGCGATTTTACTATACCTTCTGTTAAATACAGTTACTTCAATTCCACAAGAAGGCAATATGAGACACTCTCCACAAAAGAATATAAGTTTTATGCGAGAAAGGGTTCAGACCAGGGAGCACCTGTTACAATTTATGGAGGTGTGTCAAAAGAAGATGTGAAATATGTCGGGAAAGATATCAGGTTTTTGAAGACAGAAACCGATAATCTTAAAAAGTCTGATCAGATCCTTGTATCAAAACGTGCATTTAAGACTTTTTATGGTTTTGCTCTTATATTATTCTTTGGTGTACTTTTTTTCAGACGTGAACAGGTACGGCGCAACTCCGACCTGTCAATTGTCCGTAATCGTAAAGCTGCAAAAATTGCCGGAAAACGTTTGCAGACAGCTCACTTATTCCTGAAATCAGATGCTGTTAACGATGGTTTCTATGAAGAGATACTTAAGGCTATCTGGGGCTATCTGAGCGATAAACTTAGTATACCGATCTCAGAACTTACCAGAAATAATGTCATTGAATTATTGAAAGCGAAAGGGATTGCAGATGAACCTATCGATAGTCTCTCTGTTATACTCGATAAATGTGAATTTGCGAGATTCTCACCATCCTCCTCAGGTACGGAGGCTTCGGAGATTTATGATGGAGCTTTGAAATTCATCAGAACAGTTGAAAACACAATAGGATAGCCAATGAAACTAATGTTTAAAATATTTCTTATCGTTTTTATTGCAATTCCTCCTGTCAGGCTATCTGGTCAGGAATCACCGGCAGAAAAATTCAATATCGGAGCCAATCTTTATTCTTCAGGAAAGTACAAAGAGGCACTTGAGGAATGGAAATCTGTTTATTCAACAGGAATACGGTCAGCGAGTCTTGATTATAATATCGGTAATGCAGCTTTTAAAATAAACAACATTCCGGAAGCGATTCTTTTTTATGAGAGAGCTCTGCTTCTTAAGCCAGCAGATGAAGATATACAGTACAATCTTCAGATCGCACGAACCCTGGTTGTTGATAAATTTGTAGAAATTCCGGATCTTTTCTTTGTCAGATGGTACAATTTCCTGTCTCTTACCCTTTCGACCAATTCATGGGCTAAAATCAGCATGATATCTTTTGCCCTCTTCCTTTGTTTCTTATCACTGTATATTTATTCCGCAAGGTACAACAGAAAGGTGATTGGATTCTGGCTTGCTATTTTCCTGTTTATGTTAAGTTTTTCCTCAGTTTCTTTTTCAATTAGAAACAAAAACCTGATTTATAATAATCCCAAAGCTATAATATTCAGCCCACTTGTAAATGGCAAAAGTTCACCAGATAATAGCGGTAAAGACCTGTTTGTGCTTCATGAAGGAACAAAGGTGACTATTGAAGACGAGGTAGGAGGATGGAATGAAATCAGGTTATCTGACGGAAACAAAGGATGGGTACCATCAAATTCTCTCAACAAAATTTAAACCTTTGCAACTATTTTGTTAAATTTCAGGTCAGATTAATTGAACCTTAACTAATTTACCTGACATGAAGAAGCTGATTATATTCGCTTTAATCTTTTTTATTGCATTCTCATGCAAGAAAGTGTCTAAGGCTCCCTATGGACCCACAGATATCAGGATAAGGAATATTACAACATCAAACATGACAAACGTTACTGTCAATACATATGATAGTACATTTAACTTTGGGTCAGTGAACGCAAATTCGGTTTCGGAGTATCATAGATTTACCAGGGCCTATCCGATAGCCAATATCTCCGCATATATTAATGGTGTAAGATACAAAACAGATACAATACAAAATTATGCATATCTGCAATATCTGAGCACGATGAAAGCTACGTACGAAATATGGAAACAAAGTGATGTTCCGCCGAAACTAGTAATTAAAAATTGTGTACTTGATTCCGAACTGGAATAATAAATCCGTTTCCCCCCAAAAAAAAACAGCATAGCGCTGAACATTTTTGTTCAGCGTTTGTTTTTAGGATATAATTGTTCGTATGAACTCTAAATTTGGTTAGGTTTAGGTTAGTTAGGTTAGGTTAGTTAGTGTTTAGTAAGAGGCTGCCAGGCCTCTTACTTTTTTTTACTAATATTGAACTTTAATTGTGAAAACTCTTACTGATATCTCAAAATGAAAAAGAAAGTTATAAATAGTTCACGGATTCCCGTCTATAGAGATTCCGGATTTGAGCTTTATGATGCTGAAACCACCTCTGCTGCTTTTAAAAGAGAGTCAGAGAATGAAAGAGAGCCCGATCTCTATATATACTCGAGATACCGGAATCCGACTGTTATTTCTGCTGAAGAAGAAATAATGAAACTGGAAAAGTGCAATTGGGCGTTGCTTACTCAATCAGGCATGTCTGCCATTGATACAGCTGTCTCAGTATTTCAAAATGGAAAAGAGACCCTTCCATGGTTGTTTTTCTCTGAGATTTATGGCGGAACAATATCCTACACAGATTCAATCTTAAAAAAACGAAGAGGTCTGCAAATCGAGATTTTCATTCCTGTTAGCGGCAAATATAACTTGTCTGACTTTGCGATTGTTTTGCAGTCACTTAAACCTGAATTTGTTTATGTAGAAACTATTTCAAATCCCCTGCTCATTGTCACAGATGTTATCAAGATAATAGAAATAGCGAAAAAACATGGTTCAAAGGTAATTGTGGATAATACGTTTTCCACACCATTGCTATTCAAACCTTTGGAGCAGGGTGCGGATATTGTTGTCCATAGTGCTACCAAGTATTTCTCGGGACATGGCAATCTTACAGCAGGTGTACTCTGTGGCAATGACAAAAGCATTATGCAATCAGCTATTGAGTACAGAAAATCGGTAGGTCATATGCTCTCCCCTGATGATGCCTACAGACTTCAGACTCAGATCCGGACATTTGGGTTAAGGTTCACCAGACAGTGCGAAAACGCGTTGAAACTGTCGGGTATGCTTAGTAAGAATCCGTTGGTAGAAAAGGTATTTTACCCGGGCCTATCAAGTCACATTACTCATTCGGAGGCAGTAAAAGTTTTTCAAGGAAAGGGATTTGGAGCTATGATTACTATTGATCTTGCCGGTAAGGATGCCGGGGAAAAGAGGAAAAGAAGGGATACCTTCATAAGAAATGTCTCTGATAAAATAAAGCTCATACCAACTCTGGGGGATCCGGATACTATTCTTATGCCGATTGAAGCAGTCTGGGGAGCGAAGTATCCTGAACCAGGAATGATCAGGTTATCCGTCGGATTCGAAGAGTACAAGGAGCTGGAAGATACGATAAGTAAGGCCTTAGAAAAGATTGACTTATAAAGGGCTGGGGAAGCAACCTACCTCCAGTCAACAGGTTCAATACCGTGTTCTGCCAGGTAGTTATTACAGTTACTGAAATGCTTGTTCCCAAAAAAGCCTCGTGAAGCTGAAAGAGGAGAGGGGTGGACAGATTTCAGAACAAGATGCTTATTTACATCAATCGTTTCTCCCTTCTGCTGTGCATAAGCTCCCCATAAAAAGAAGACAAGATTTTTCTTTTCAACATTCAGAATGTTTATTACGGCATCGGTAAATTCTTCCCATCCTTTTCTCTGATGGGAACCGGCCTGATGTGCTCTTACTGTTAGTGTTGCATTAAGCAATAACACACCCTGCTTTGCCCACCTTTCGAGGTTTCCCGACTCAGGTTTTATTATTCCCAGGTCAGATTCTATTTCCTTGAAAATATTTAAAAGGCTGGGTGGAAATTCGATGCCTTTCTTCACAGAAAAGCATAACCCGTGTGCCTGACCGGGTCCATGGTATGGGTCCTGACCTATTATGACTGCTTTGACCCTGTCAAAGGGGCAAAGATTGAAGGCATTGAAAATCAGTCCGCCCGGAGGATATATTGTTTTTGTTCTGTATTCATCTCTGATAAAATCGGTAAGTTTCAGAAAATAGCTTTTCTGAAATTCATTGCTCAACCGGAGCTTCCAGCTTTCTTCAATTTTTATATCCATATTATTGCATCAATCTTTTCAAAGATAAATCTCTTAACCGAGATGGTAATGCGGTTGCCAAAATAATAAAAAGAGGGGCTGTTGTACCTTTCAACAGCCCCTCACACCTCTTAAAAACCCTAACAACCTATGAAGAAACTCTATGAGCTAATAAATTTATTAAATAAATCAATAAAAGCCTAATATTTTACACAAAACATATAAAATATTTAATGAACGTTAATTTTCAGCAGACAAAGATGCTGTTTTTTTAAACCGCTGCAAAGTGTTTCTCTACTGCAAGGAAATAAGAACCATTATTTTTCCCGTTCCGGAGCCGCTAAAACTTTCAACTGCTTTTCCGATTATTGTATTACGTCTTCGCTCATTTTCTGCAAGTATTCTCTTCAGATCGGCAAAATCTGTTGCAGCATTAACATCAAGAAGGGTCCATTTCATCGCAGTACCAGGTGTTGACGAGGATGTGAGATAATCTCCCGGAACAATATCTCCGTTTTCTCTGCAAACATTAACCGGGACACGTCCTGTCAGCGCAAGTCTTGCTGCATTCACACCTTTCTTGGTCTGCTGTGTTGCAGTATCCAATACCAGGTCCAAACCCATAGTAGTATGAGGTTTAGTTGATATTACTCCTAGGATACCGGTCTGAAAAGGTTTACTGGATTTAATTATACTTTCCTTTGTATTTATATCGGCGACCACTACGTCCGCAGGAGAAGTATTCCCATAGGTATCATATATATATTCTGCTACATCTTTTGCTACTCCTGATACCGCGTCGGCATACAAGCCATAATAAGTTCCGGTTCCGCCGTGAGAACCACTAAAGAATCCGCTGTAAACAGCAGTGGCATTTCCGGAGCCGCCGTATGCATACGACCTCAATCCATAGTTAACTCCGGTGCCATACTGGTAACTGGAAAAATATCCGCCATATTGGGTGCCTGTACTGGCAGTGCTGTTGGTTACGTAATTGTATTGTCCATAAGTAGCTCCTGTCCTTGTCGGATTTGTGCAATAGTTGTACAGGCCGACATTTGCATCGACAGGATAAATATAAGTTGCTCCGTTTTTAAGTACTTTGAAGGCATCATGAGTTGCGCCGGATTCACCATTTCCAATGACAAATAACGGATCAGTATCGATCCAGTTGTATTTATCCCCGGCAATCGTATTGTATGTTCCGACAACAAAACTATTTGCACTTTGGGCCGTCACGTTTTCTCCAAGTGCAAAGGCATTGAATCCATAAGAGTAGTTTCCATATCCTGCCGCAAATGAATATGACGTGTCGGCCCAGTTGGTATGACCGAGAGCAACAGATCCAAGAGCCATTGCAGAGTTATTAGATCCGATTGCAATCCCGCCACCCTGTGAAGTATTACCGTTACCTATTGCAATAGAATATGTTCCTGTTGCGGTATTGGTTTTGTTAACATTTGTAAATATCCAGGTGATCAGTCCAGTAAGTCTGTTAATTAGTGGTCTTCGTATAGTATAAGTATATTGAGACCCCAAAGCCATGGATTTATCACCTGTTGCCTGTGAATTATAACCCAGTGCCGTTGCATAGTTTCCAACTGCGGCACTATTATAACCAAGACTTAATGCGCCATACCCTTTTGCTGATGCAAAATATCCGAACGCATTGGAATAGTAATTAGTTGCCGATGAGTAATAGCCGATTGCATTTGCATATATTCCTGTTGTTGAGGTAGTAGCTTTATAACCCAGAGCAAGAGAGTAATTACCTGACGCATTACTGTAATAACCTAATGTGGCAGAGGAATTACCAAAGGCGATAGAGCCCACTCCAAGTGCCATAGTTCCAAAACTCTGTGCCTGTGCTCCCATGCCCATGGCAGTTGAATAATTGCCAGAAGCTCTGGTAGGAGTAGAGGTCACAGCACCTGTAGAATCAACACCAACTGAACCGAAGGCAAAGGATCTTAGTCCTGTTGCTTCAGCACCAGATCCCAATGCATATGAATCACTGCCAAGGGCTTTTGATCCATTGCCGAACGCAAATGCGTTAGAGGCAGTACTCACGCCTGCGACTCTTGCACCAGCTACTGAAAGTTTCCCGATTGCTGTGGAATAGTCTCCTCGTGCTGTTGTTCTGTATCCAAATGCCTGGGAGTAGTTGCCAATCGCTCTTGACTTATACCCCAGGGCAGTCGAATTGGTACCCACACTGTCTGGAGAAACTATAGTGATCTTACCGGCCAGAAAAGCTTGTTTATTTGGGTACCATAATATTTGTGATGCTGAGTCAACTGTATTTACTGCATTTGCACCAGTAATATTCATGAAGTAATTAGGGAGAAATCCTTTTGCGGCATCAAAACCTCCAATTGCAAAACCACCCTTTGTATTTCCCTTTCCCACCGGCGGGTTATTATCGATATAAATCCTTACACTGTCGGGAGTAACTCTGAAATAATCCTGTGGTGCCAGCTTTGCACCCTCAAAACCACCAATTGCAAAACCACCTTTAGTTCCTTTTGCTCCTCTTGGGACGTAAATATTTACAGCTTCAGGATAAACTGCAAATACAGTCTGACCATCCTTCCTTTTTACCTCAAATAATGCATCAGTAGCCAGGTCATTTGCACTCACAACAGCTAACTTGGAACCTTTTAACAAAGCCTTGCTGCTGTCTGATACCATTGCATAAGGGACAGTCCAGAGTTTTGCAGTCCCAAGTGTCTTATAATCTGTCGGATAAGCAATTTTTACTCCAATATAAAGAGGACCTTTGGCCCAGTCTATAGCACTGAAACTGACAGCCGTACCACCTGTCTTGATAGCTGATTGGTCACCAAAAACAAGGGTAAATAATCCGAAAGCATTGGTCTTAATGTTAGTCTGCTCCTCTTCCCATAGGTAGGTACCTGTACCGTAAGCATAAAAACCTGTTGTATCTTTTAATATTGCAAGCTTAACTTTTAGAGTTTTATTGATGAGAGGACTTCCGTTCACATCTCTGGCAATTGCCTGGTAATTAAAACCCTGAGGCACTTGTGATGACAAAAGATAAAAGAAACAAGATAAAAGTAAAGTAAGCAGTAGTTTTGTTTTCATAACTTTTGATATTTTATTACTTATCTATCTGACAGGTGTTATAAAAATATGAATTAAATAAACTCCTTTAAAATATTTTACACTAAAGAAACCCAATATTTGATAAACGAATACTGCAATTCTCTTTTAAAGCGCTTTATAATGACTAATTTTATGGTGAATAAGTTGTATGGTCAGGTAATTAAACAGCTGCTGGAAAGATGGCAATTGAAACAGAACGGAAATTTTTAGTCAAAAGTGGTTTTGAACATCTTGCCGTTAAGAAGATCATTATTAGGCAGTCTTATTTCTCAACTGATCCTTTTCGTACAATCAGGTTGAGGATTTTTGATAGGAAAGCATTATTAACATTTAAATCGAGTGCCAGGGAGGGAGAATTTTCGAGGAATGAGTGGGAGTATGAAATTCCTTTGAAAGAGGCAGAGGAACTATTTAAAATTTGTCTGCCTGGAACGATAGACAAGACAAGATATTATGTTCCTTCAGGTGGTCACATATTCGAGGTTGATGTCTTTCATGGGAAAAATGAAGGCCTTATTATTGCTGAAATAGAGCTTTTGTCGGAATCTGAAGAATTCGAAAAACCCGACTGGCTGGGGGAGGAGGTTACCGGGAATCCTGACTACTACAATGCAAATTTGATTTGAAATATGTATCTGTCCCCATACCAGGGGGTAAAAAAACTATAATCGCTAAAGTATCTTTGAGTAGACCTGTTTTGGATCTCCGGGAGCGTAAAAATCTTTGAGACTTGCTTGTAGAGCATAACCGTTTTTTCTGTAAAAATTTTCAGTAGGGGCATAAAGGGGACGACCGGAAGTATCTAGCCATAGAATTTTTCCTCCGGAGTCTCTTACGTCATCCTCTACAGCTTTGAGCAAAATTGATCCAAGTTTTTTATGTTGTGAATTATGGTGGACCGCAATCCAGTATAGATCCCAGGAATGAACTGAGAAAGGATTTCTGACATAATTGGCAAAAGCTACCAGCCCATTTTTATTATGAATTTTCATCCAGCAATAGGCACTTTCATCTTCATTGGAAATTAAAGTCTCTTCAGCCAAAGCTTTTGCAATTTCTATTTCAAATTCATAAAAAAATCCTGTGGATCTCAGAATATCTTCAATACCCTGCAGGTCTTCTGCACGGATACCCCTTGAAACGGTCACCATATTATGAATTATTGAGATCGGAAATTATCCTCTCTAATACTTTGTTGAATTGCAGTCCTGCTTCTTTGGTAGCTGCAACAAAACCACCATCAGGTGATATACAGGGATTTGCATTGATTTCAATAACGAAGGGATTATCCTCTTCATCCGTTCTCATGTCTATTCTGGCATACCCTCTCAGTCCGAAAACATGCCAGCATTTTAAAGCTGTATCCATAAGTTTTTTCCTAAGGATCGGATTGAGGTCATTTCCGGGAAACTCTCTTACAGTATTTACGTACTCAAAACTCTCCATTTCCCACTTCGCCTTAAAATCGACTATTCTCGGCTTGTTCCCCGAATAATTATAGAACATTATCTCTGCAGGAGGTAATATCTCCGGACCATTTTTATCAGCCAGTACGCTTATATTGAATTCCCTTCCATCTATGAATTCCTCAATGAACCAGTGAGTATCATCAAGTTTTTTCAGTTTCAGCCTGATTTTATCATTGAATATAAAAACAGATTCCTCTGAAATGCCAAGAGAGCCATCCTCCCATATCGGCTTTACAATATACCTTTTTCCCGGACTAAGAAGCTTATGCTGAGATGGCAAAAAAGCTCTCGGACTTCCAATTCCCGAACTCTTTAAAATCCTTCCTGTGAGAATTTTACTTGTGGTAGTAAAGATAGCTTCCAGTGGATTTCCCGAATAGAGGATAGAATGCAGATTGAGCATAGCGGGAATGAAATAACTTAATTCCCCCTTATTATTGATCGATTCGACAAGATTGAAAACGAAATCAGGTTTATTGGTGGCAAGATCCGCTATTTCCAGCATAAATGAGGCAGTAATTCCCTTCCTGCTGGTCTCAATTCCAAGTTCCTTAAGATGTGTTTCTATAAAGTCAACCTGATCCAGAACATCAAGCTCATCTGCAAGCGCACCTTCATTTGGTTGATTGTACAGTATACAACATCTTCTTTTCTTCATATTACAAATTAAGCCTTTTTCTTGCAGATTTTATTATCATTTCCATCAGTTTCTGGTACTCAATTCCGTACATTCTGGCAAGTATCGGCAAATCTGAATGAACCGGGTTAAGACCGGCAAGGGGATTAGCTTCAATAAAACAGATCTTTCCGTTTTTATCTGCTTTAAGGTCAACTCTTCCGGCATCAACAGCTCCAAGTCCTTTCCAGGCATCTAATGCAACTTTTTTGCATTCCTCTTCAATATCCTTGTCGAGGACTTTATATTTGCAATATTGCTGGTAATTCTCCTTTACCTCTACTGAATAAGGAAGATTGTCAGAACATATTACTTCCATTCCACCAATGACTTCTGCAGATTCTCCTGATCCGACAATGCCAACTGTAAACTCTCTTCCGGGCAGGTACTCTTCAACGAGCGCAGGCTGGTTAAATCTTGTCAGTATCCATTCAGCCATGTTTCTCAGCTCGGCTGAGGAATGCACAAGACTTTTTTCGGTAATGCCTTTGCCGGTCCCTTCGGAGACAGGTTTTACAAATAGTGGATATTGGAGATCGCATTTATCTATATCCTCAAGACCTGAAATCAGCATTCCGGGGCTTACCGGAACACCAGCTGATTTGACAATAAGCTTTGTCAGATGTTTATTCAGGGAAAGGCCCATAATTACAGGCCCGCTAAAAACATATGGAATTTTGTACTGATCGAGGATGGCAGGAATTACCGATTCTCTGCCATCTCCATAAAGCCCTTCAGCAATATTGAAAACCAGGTCCCAGCGTTTGCCAGATGCAAGAGCTTCAATGATCTGAAATGCGTTTCCGATCTGTTCAGTTGTATGGCCCATTTGTACAAGAGCTGCATCCAATGCATCAACTGTCTCTTGTTTATCGAATTCAGCAGTATCCTCCATAGAATAACCGCGGTCAATATACCATGACCGCAGGTCATACGTCAAACCAATCTTCATTTATAATTTATTTTTCGGGGTATTCACATAAAATACCCTTATAGTTACGCAGGACAATTTTCTCTGCTGTATGCTCAACTACATAGTTTGGAAGGAGAGGAATTTTACCTCCACCACCAGGAGCATCAACAACAAAAGTAGGTACTGCATAACCACTAGTAAATCCTCTCAATCCTTGTATGATCTCCAGACCTTTTTTAACCGATGTTCTGAAATGCCCTGAACCAGGAATAAGGTCGCACTGATATAGATAATAAGGTCTTACCCTTATTCTCAGAAGTCTGTGCATCAGCTCTTTCATGGTCGGAACATTATCATTTATACCTTTGAGCAATACCGTCTGACTTCCCAGAGGAAAACCTCCGTCAGCAAGTTTGGTACATGCTTTGGCACATTCATCTGTAATTTCAAGAGGATGTGAAAAATGAAGGCTTATAAATAGTGGATGATATTTTCTCAGAATGCCAATCAGTTTATCAGTTATTCTCTGAGGCAGAACCACAGGAACTCTCGAGCCGATACGGATCATCTCTACGTGTTCAATACTTCTAATATTCGAAAGAATATAATCCAGTATTTCATCTGAGAGAGTAAGCGGATCTCCTCCGCTGATCAGAACATCGCGAACCTCCTTATGATTCCTGATATAGTTGAAAGCCTTTTCAAAATCCTGTTTTCCAAGCTTATCGAGCTTACCTACGGAATGGGAACGTGTACAGTACCTGCAATAAGATGAACAGACCTGAGTAACAGTGAACAGAATCCTGTCGGGGTATCTGTGAACTATTCCCTTTACTGGTGAGAAAGATTGCTCATGTAGAGGATCTTCCTGTTCATTAACATGTTGCAGCAGTTCCTCAATAACAGGTATTACATTACGTCTCAGCGGGTGAGAGTAGTTACTGTCATAGATTAATGAAGCAAAATAAGGTGTAATCCGAAGCGGAAGACGGCCTTTCAAATTGTTGATAGCCAAAATTTCCTTGTCGGATAATTTCATGATTTTCTGCAACTCCTCGATAGTCGTAATTGAATTTCGAAGTTGCCATTTCCAATCATTCCATGAGTCGGTAGTTACCTGAGGGAAGAAGCGGTAGATAAATTCCGCACTTCGTTTGCTAACTCCCTGAATTGGGATTTCATTTTGCGAAAAAATCGTGGTTTTCGCGCCAGGCTCTTCATCAGAAGAACAACCTGTGAGTCGGCCCTCAGCGTGGAGGGCCATAACCTCATTACTGTTAGCGTTCATAATCAGATGATAATTTCACCTTTTGTTTTTAATTGTTTTTAAATTAATAATTAATTATAAAGTTTGGACGAAAATATTAAATCTATAAATACATTGTATCTTATCATTGTTGGAAATATTAACATATATTTCATTTTATTAACAATTGATTATTCGAGACTTGATTTTACCCTTTGTAATTTATTTGTATACAGCACAATACATTGTTTATTGATATTCATTCTGAATTGTATTTTTTTTTATATGCTAATCCATTTTTTTTATTTCACCAAACAAATAATATTTTGCATCTACATAAATATTTAAAACAATTTTGGAATACTTTTGTTCCAATGCCAAAAACAATAATAGCTTTCCCAGAAATAATCCGGTAATTACTAATTGATGTCTAACGATAATAATTTGAATTTGTTACAAAGCAAGAAAGATTTTTTATAATTAATGATTGATTAAAAGCGTAAGATTCATCACTTCGCTCAGAATCTTCTGATAATTTATTTTATTCCGTGATTAATAATGAATACAATTCAATTACCTGACAAAAAATATGACTACATAATTATTGGATCCGGTTTCGGCGGGAGTATCTCTGCACTGAGGCTAACTGAAAAGGGATATAATGTCCTTGTAATTGAAAAGGGAAGGAGTTTTACTTCTGAAGATTTTCCAAAATCAAACTGGAATCTTCGGAAATGGATGTGGCTTCCTTCCATCAGATTCTTTGGCTTTTTCAAAATGACCTTCTTCAGACATGTTTGTATATTGAGCGGCGTGGGAGTGGGTGGAGGTTCATTGGTTTATGCAAATACTCTTCCAAGACCCCGAAAAGAGTTCTTTAATTCAGGAAACTGGGCAGGCCTTGCCGATTGGGAAAAGGAGTTATTCCCCCATTATGAGACAGCTGAAAAAATGCTTGGTGCAACTCTTAATCCTGAATTATATGATTCTGATATTACGCTTCGTGAACTTGCAATACAGCTTGGGAAAGATAAACTATTTGAACCCGTAAGAGCATCTGTTTTCTTTGGCGAGCCGCAAATGAAAGTACCGGATCCATATTTCAACGGTGAGGGACCTCAACGAGAAGGATGTTCATTTTGCGGAGGATGCATGACCGGGTGCAGACATAATGCGAAAAATTCACTGGATAAAAACTATCTCTTTCTGGCTGAAAAAAGAGGAGCTCATATATTACCAGAACATTTTGTAAAGTCAATCATTCCAATTACTACTGCTGATGGGAGACCGGGTTATCAACTGATCTACAAAAAGACATCATCAAAATTCTTCTCACACAGGAAAAAAGTTCTTACTACCGGAGTCATCCTTGCAGGAGGGGTTCTTGGAACAGTTCGTCTGATGTTGGATATGAGAAAGAAATATCTCCCCAACCTAAGCAATAAAGTTGGCGATTGCGTAAGAACAAATAATGAAAGCCTGGTCCTTATTGATTCGAGAGATAACACAAAAGACTTTTCAAAGGGAATTGCCATTGGTTCAATCTTTCCTCCGAATGAAAATTCACACCTTGAACCAGTCAGATACGGAAGTGGATCAGGTTTCTGGAAACTGCTTGCTGTTCCTCTTACTCACGGAAAAAATGTTTTTATAAGAATGAGAAAACTATTATATCATCTTCTACGACATCCATTTTCATGGTTACATATTTACTTCACAAATGACTTTGCAAAACAATCAGTGATACTCCTTTTTATGCAGCATATAAACAGTACTCTGAGACTAAAACGGGGAATATTTGGCCTCAGAACACAAATTTCCGAGGGAGCTGCCCCTACAGCATTCATGACTGAATCAAAGCGACTTGCAGAACAGGTATCTTCTCTTATAAATGGGAAACCTTTCGTCATGATAACTGAAGCCATAACCGGGATACCTACAACCGCCCATATTCTCGGAGGTTCAGTAATCGGCAACTCAATATCTGAAGGAGTTATTGATAAAGATCAGAAAGTATTTGGCTATGATAATATGTACGTTTGTGACGGATCTGCCATATCATCCAATCCCGGTGTCAATCCATCGCTCACAATTGCAGCCATGACAGAAAGGGCAATGGAAAGAATTCCGGAAAAAATAAATAATAAATCTTTTTCCTCAGATTAAAAATATTCTATATATTTGAATGAAATTAAATTACAGTCCGATGAAACGTTTTGATCAAATCCGTTTTACTCTTCCGGTACAGTCATAATTCTGTGCTAAGGGCTGTTTGTATTCCTTCAGAAATTTTATTTTTCATCAAACAAAACTTGCGTAGGAAGAAAGTAGTAAAGATTTACGTTTTTACTATAGAGTTGAATTTCCTGTGATCGTAATTGATGAGAATGGGAGAGTGGGAGAATAGAATATTAATAAGTTCAGGATAATAATGATTCAGAATTTTCAAAATATTGACCTTAAGAAAGGAACCAGATTCAAAGCAAGGCTGAGGCTATTTTTTAGTTATGTCAAGGAATCCGTTTCAGGTACAGAGCAGGACTTCACAGAGGGGAAGCTGAGCCGGGCAATTCTGCTTTTATCAATACCTGCTGTATTGGAAATGATTATGGAGTCTGTATTTGTAATTGTAGATATCTATTTTGTATCCAAACTGGGAGCAGACGCTGTAGCAACCGTTGGCCTCACAGAATCAATGATAACAATTGTATATGCAATATCAATCGGACTTGCCACTGCAACTACATCAATGGTCTCCAGAAGGATTGGAGAGAAAAATCCGGATTCGGCCTCAAAGGTTGCATTCCAGGCAATTCTTACAGGGATTGTAGTATCAATATTAATCGGAATACCCGGTGCATTGTATTCGGAAAAACTTCTGGGACTTATGGGAGCTACAGATCCAATTGTAAGGCTGATGTCGGGTTACACAAAGGTTATGCTTGCAGGTAACGTGGTAATTATGCTCATCTTCATTATAAACGCAATTTTCAGAAGTGCTGGTGATGCAGCAATTGCAATGAGGGTTCTCTGGATTGGCAACATTATAAATATTTTTCTTGATCCCTGCCTTATTTTCGGACTGGGTCCTTTTCCTCAACTGGGCGTGACAGGTGCTGCTGTCGCAACAACTGCCGGTCGTGGTATTGCAGTGCTGTATCAGTTTTATCTGCTGTTTTATGGAAATAAACGTATTCGTCTTTCATTCAACCATTTAAGAATCGATTTCAGGGTTGTAGGCAAGATACTTAAACTCTCTTTTGGAAGTATAGGTCAGAACTTAATAGGAACAACCAGCTGGATTGCTCTGGTAAGAATAATCTCTGTCTTTGGGAGTGAAGTTGTAGCAGGCTATACAATTGCGATCAGGATAGTAAGTTTTATACTCATGCCTTCGTGGGGAATAAGTAACGCAGCCGCAACTCTGGTAGGTCAGAACCTTGGAGCCAAAAAGCCCGACCGTGCAGAACGGGCAGTCATGATAACAGGTTGGGCAAATATGATTCTTCTTGGAGCAATAGGTGCTGTTCTGGTGATTATTCCATCACCCTTTATCGAACTTTTCATTCATGAACCCGCAGTACTAAAGGGGGGAACAGAGTGTTTGAGAATAGTAAGT
This sequence comes from uncultured Bacteroidales bacterium, assembly GCA_963813405.1. GTDB lineage: Bacteria > Bacteroidota > Bacteroidia > Bacteroidales > VadinHA17 > LD21. The sequence goes on along the minus strand of CAWEYU010000003.1, from coordinate 296,412 downwards.
ATAGGGTTTATCTCCTATGGATTCGGAATGGTTCTGGTGAATTCTTTCAATGGTGCAGGCGATACCTCTACACCTTTGAAGATAAACATCTTTGCATTCTGGTTTATCGAGATACCTCTTGCATGGTTCCTTGCAATTAAATCAGGTATGAATGAAAAAGGTGTATTCTGGGCTATTGTAATTGCTGAATCAATTATGACAATAATTGCCTTTATAGTTTTCAGACAGGGCAAATGGAAGCTGAAGCAAGTTTGAGGAAAGGCCTAACCATCTGATTTCTGCCTCGACTTTTTTAACAAGCCATGGCTCTTCTTCTCCTCGAGCCTTTTTCTTCTGGAAGATTGTGTCGGTTTTGTAGGCCTTCTCTTTATTGGAATAGTAAGGGATTCTGAGACCAGCTCATAGAATTTTCTGACAACTGCTTCTTTATTAAGCAACTGAGAACGTTCCGACTGGGAAACCAGTATCAATTCACCCTCCTTATTGATCTTATTTTTCAGCTTCATTAATATCAGTTCTTTCTCTCTTTCTGTAAAAAGCGAAGTAGAAAATATACCAAACCTCAGTTCAACTTTTGTACTGACCTTATTGACATTTTGTCCACCCGGTCCACTACTCCTGGATGCCACAAGTACAAATTCCCGTTCGAGATTTCTTTCCTTTAAATCCTCAGGTTTCATAGGCAAAAGTTATAGAAAAAATACTGCTACTCCGCCCACGCTTATTATTGCACCAATTATTTCCGGAATTGTTACCTTTTGCCTGTACAGTAAAACAGCCGGTGCAATGATCAGAACGGGTACGAGGGCCATTATAGTTGAAGCAATTCCGGCCTCTGTGTATTTTACGGCAATCAGGGAAAATGAGACTCCAAGAAATGGTCCGAAAAGGGCTCCAAGGGTAATCGATGGCATTCCTGACCTGCTTGCGGTTGCCCATAAAACATTCCTCCATCTCGATAAAACAGTAACCAGTACCCCAAATCCGATTACTCCTGCAATCACTCGAATCTGTGTGGCTGCAAAAGGATCATAATTACCCATTCCTAATTTACTCAGTACTAATCCAAGCGCCTGACCCAAAGCACCGCCCAAAGCAAACAGAATCCCTTTGGGCGCGAGCTTAATTGATAATTTTTCCCCTTTCACGGGTTCGTTGAATATTGCAATTGCAATTCCTGAAAATGTAAGAGCCATTCCAGCGAAATGCAGCAGTTTAAGCTTTTCACCAAGAATGATCCAGCTGAAAAAGGTTGTAATCGGTGGAACAAGGGTCATAATCAGCATCGAGAACCTTGAACCAATGATTGTGTAGGATTTAAAAAGGAAGAGATCACCAAAGACAAATCCTACAAGGCCCGATAGAATTAACCATGTCCAGTTATAGAGGCTGGCATCTGTTGGTAGAATCATACCTCTCCTGATAAGATTGAAAACACTTAGAAAGGCAAGCCCGATAACAAGTCTGATTATATTAACTGAGAGTGAGCCGACTTTTCGGCTTGCCGATTCGAAAAATAATGCAGAGAAAGTCCAGAAAAAAGCTGTAGCCAGCGCTGCGAATTCCCCAAGATGATTTCCTATAAAACTCATAATATGGTTAAAGCCGGTAAAATTATAATTATTTGTCGGCAAATATCTGACAAAAAAGAAGAATTACTCTGTTGGGGATTTATATAGTATTACTTTAACCTGGAGAAACCTGAGTTCCTTTACAATTTTCCATTTATTCCTGAGCTCCATTATTTCATATTTAGTAAAGTCATTATAGACATTAGAGTAGAAAACGTAATTATTGGTTTTTAAGTTTAGTTCTGCAAAAGTCTGCATATTTCCATTCAAATCTATATTATCGAGTTTCCGCAGGTTGGGAAATGCTGTTCCTGTTTCATCCGGCTTTATGCCCTCAGATTCCATATAGTCCATCATCTTTTCTCGTAATGGGAAATATGGGAGATATGCAAGTGTGGCATCCCATCCCTTGGCTATCTTGTCGGGGTAAACCCAGAAATTTCCACTCAATATTCCTGCAAGCATCAACCAGAAGAATAGTTTTTTGAGGTATCCGGTTTCCGTTACTTCAAAAAGATAAAATGTCACTAATAGTGTGAAGGTTAAATAAACAGGTAGAAGATACCGGTGTCCGGCAAGACCCTTGTGTAAAATCACTGCATGTGCAATAGAAAGAAATATCAAAATTGTTATGATTATTATTGTTTTCAAGGTTCGTGATACAACAGGCCTGTACCTGTAAAAATGCCACAGGCAATATGCACCCCCAATCCATATAAACAGTCGTCCGAAATCTATTAATCTCCAGCCAAGAATTAATGTATTGTAGAAGGCGCCCCTCAACCCAACCGGTTGATAAAGCGTATACCAGGGCATATTTTTATGGTAACCGATCCAACCAGTTTTATAATAATGCCACCCCAGAAATAAACCTGCAACGATTATTGCAGGAAGATAAGAAACGGAGATTTTTAAAAGCGATCTGACTACTTCTCCCGATTTTCTGACTGATATTGAAGGTCTCGTTTCAATAAAGAAGATGAGTATCTCTGAAATGAAGAGCCCTGCAACACACATCATTCCACGCATGCTTGACAGGGTTAATCCTGCCAGTGCAATCCCAAGCATCAGCCTGTTCCGGCCGAAAATACTATTCAACGCCATCATGAAAAAAAAGATAACAAATACGTCAGGTGACACCAGGGTGCATTGTGCAAGAAGCGTAGAGTCTGCCAGAAGTAATACCACAGCGGCTAACTGCCATTTTTCAGAAAATAGCTTTGAAACAAGTTTAAGAGACTGAAAGACAATTCCAAGAACAAATGGCAACATGACCATATGGCTGATGAAAAGCGTTCTGCCAAATAGTTTCCATGCTAACGCAATATATATTCCCAGGGAGGGAATATGACCACTATCAATATCGTTGGGTAAAATTATGCTGCTGAAATTTGAATCAAAGAAAAAATTAGCATGCAGAGACGCCAGCTGAACTGTATCCCAGAAAAACGGGAATCGGGCCGTAACTAACACCAAAACTGCAAATGTCAGATATACAGGGAATTCAAAATAAAACCTTCTAAACCTAAGTATGCTTTCTATGCCTAATTCTTTTATTGTGTTATATCAAAAGTATAATCTCCTGATCCTGCTTCAAGAAGTATTCTGTTATCGGATGATCTGATATTTGAAAAATCGGAATTTCCTTCCAGCGACTTCCCGTTTTCCTGAACTTTTGAGATATCACTGGCTGGCAAAACAATGGTGGCGGATGTGTTTGCCGGGATTCTGACGTTAATGATTATTTTATCACCTCTTCTTTCCCAACCCGATGAAATAGACCCATAAGAACTCTCAAATGAAGCTTTTACATAATTTAATCTGCGTGTGGGATGAGGTTGAATTAAAATATTCTTGTAACCTGCATTCATTGTTTCTATGCCGGCAGATACCCTGTACATCCAGTCGCCTATTGCACCATATGCATAATGGTTAAATGAATTCATCCCGGGATCCTGAAATGTACTGTCAGTCTTCTGTCCGTCCCAGCGCTCCCAGATAGTGGTGGCACCCATCTTTACCGGATAAAGCCATGATGGATATGTTTCCTGAAGCAGAAGATCATAAGCAACATCATTGTACCCAAACCTGGAAAGGACATGACATAGGTGAGAAGTACCGAGGAAACCTGTTGAAAGGTGATTTCGTCGGCTTTTGATATCATTCACCAGGAACTGTGCTGCAGATTGTCTGAGCTGATCCGGCAGCAGATCGAACATAAGGGCAAGGACATAGGAGGTCTGTGAGTTTGTTCCTACCCGACCGGCCGGTGTAACATACTCATTTATAAAAACATTTTTGATCTTATTGAACAAATCCTGGTAAAACTTTTCATCTTCTGTTTTCCCAAGATCCCGGGCAGCCTGTGAAAGAAGCTTTGATGAATACGCATAAAATGCAGTTGCTATGAAATCAGGCTGAGTGTATCCATCGGGTTCCGGATGATTGTTGACAGGAGGATGATAGAACAACCAGTCACCATATTTGCTGCCACCTTTCCATATATAAGAGTCACCTGCGATTTTCCTGATATATTCCACCCAGGCTTTCATGCTGGGATATTGATTTGAGAGTATTTGTTTGTCGCCATATACAAGGTACATTGTCCAGGGTACAATCACAGCCACATCACCCCAGCCGGCAGATGGTTGAGCAGTAAGAGCTCCCTGTTTGTTCAAAATATCCGGAATTACGTCAGGAACTTCTCCTCCCGGTTTTTGATCGGCTGCAACATCCTTCAGCCACTTGGTGAAAAATGAGGAGACATCCATATTAAATGCTGCCGTACGGCAAAATGCCTGAGCATCTCCGGTCCATCCAAGCCGTTCATCTCTCTGTGGACAATCGGTAGGTACATCAACAAAATTTCCCTTCTGTCCCCATACAATGTTATGCTGCAACTGATTAAGCAATGGATTAGAACATTCAAAACTTCCGGTCGGTGCAATATCCGAATGCACAACAACTCCTGTTATTTTATCTAATGTGAGTTCTCCAGGGAATCCTTTGACCTCAACGAACCTGAATCCCATAAACGTAAACCTTGGTTCATAGGTTTCTTCCCCGATTCCAGCCAGAGTGTAAGTAAGCTGGCATTTTGCAGCGCGTAGATTCTCTGTATAAAATTCCCCGAACTTATCTAAAACTTCTGCATGTCTGAGTGTTACTACAGTTCCTTTTTCACCTTTCACTTTTATCCTCAGCCATCCAACCATATTCTGCCCCATGTCGACCACGAGACTCCCTTTTGGTGTCTTTATAATTTTAACCGGTCTTATTTCCTCGATCTTTCTGACAGGAGATCCCTCTGAGGCTATCAGATTTTCATATTTGTAGTTGCCGGTTTTTACATTTATCCAGTTTTTTTCATCAAACCCTGGAAGGTTCCAGCCTGTCACCTTTTTACGTGCATCATAAGTTTCCCCATTATAGATATCGTTCATTCTTATCGCACCATCATTGAAACCTTTCCATGTTCCATCGGTTGCGATCAGTGATTCTGTCCCGTCGGTAAAAGTTATTTGTAACTGCAGAAGAAGACCAAGTCTCTTTCCATAAACAGCCCAGTTATTATCCCATGCAAGAGTGCCCCTGTACCAGCCATCACCAAGTACAGCTCCAATAGCATTCTTCCCGGTCACTACCTGGTCAGTAACATCATAAACCTGATACTGAAGTCTTTTCGGATACACTGTCCAACCCGGAGTAAGTACCTGGTCACCAACCTTTTTTCCGTTTAGATGAAGTTCATAAAATCCATGGGAAGTAACATAAACTCTCGCTTTCGAAACAGGCTTGTTTAAGGTAAATTCCTTTCGAAAATGAGGTGAAGGTGAATATCTTAAAGTATCGCCTTCCAGCTCTATCCATTTAGCTTTCCATCCCGATGGTGACATCAAACCCGCCTCCCAGAAAGCAGCCTGGCTCCATTTAGATTCATTCTTATAATTATCCCAGATCTTAACCTGCCAGAAATATCTGAACCCTGACTTTAATGCCGGCCCGTTGTAGGGGACCAGTACTGATTGATCAGATATGACTTTCCCTGACTCCCATAAAATTTTGCTGCCTCCAAATTTTTCGTCACTGGCCACCCTGATTGAGTAAGCAGTTTGTATAAGTTTACGGGTACTACCTTCAATCTTCCATGAGAACCTCGGTTGCTGTAAATCTATACCGATCGGGTTTTTCTTATGTTCTACTGTCAGATCTTTCAAGGTTAGACCCTGTCCAAAGGAATTCGATGTAACGATTGCCATGATTAATAAAAAAGTTAGTGATCTCATAATTAGCTTATTAAATATGAAGTGGTTTCTGAATTTATGCTTTTAATTAAACATGTATTACAAAGTTGATAAAATTGTGTGTTTTTCGGTCACTTATGCGAGAAAATAATTATTTTTATTTTTCAATAATTAGTAAACTTTCAGACCTAATAATCTTATAATCCTGACATGAATCCAATTGCAGCTATTTTTTTGATTGCGCTGGGAAGTATTGGTGCAGCAAGTTTCTATGTTCCATTTAAGAAAGTGAAGATTTGGGCCTGGGAATCTTACTGGCTTAGCCAGGGTGTCGCTGCCTGGATAATAGCGCCAGTGGTGTTTGCAATTATTTTCGTGCCGAAGGGAGAGCTTCTACCAATAATTGAAGAAGCTCCTTCAAAAGCAAAACTAATGGCAGTGTTTTTTGGTATGCTCTGGGGATTTGGAGGTCTTACTTTCGGACTCAGTATAAGATATCTGGGAATAGCCCTTGGACAAAGTATAGCGCTTGGACTGTGTGCTGCTTTTGGTACCCTCATTCCTCCAATAGTAGCAGGAGATAACTTATTCGGTTCTACATCAGGAGTACTCACAATAGTTGGTGTTGCAATCACTATAGCAGGGATTATAATTATAGGTTATGCAGGATCGTTGAAGAGCAAGGAAATGTCTGAAGAGGAGAAAAAGGCAGCAGTAAGAGAGTTTGCTCTTAGAAAGGGGATATTTATTGCAATTTTTGCAGGAGTTATGAGCGCCTGTTTCAATTTTGGATTTGCTTCAGCTAAACCTATTGAAGATATTGCTCTTAAACATGGTACAGATCCATTATTTCTTAAAAACCCGTCGCTCATATTCATCTTGTTTGGAGGATTTATAACCAATCTGGTTTACTGCGGTTATCTGAACATAAAGAATAAAACCTACAAAGATTATTACACTGTTCCCGGAAGTGTCCTGATAAATAACCTGTTCTTTACTTTCCTTGCAGGATTGCTCTGGTTCCTTCAATTCCATTTTTTCGGGATGGGTTCAAGCAAACTACCGCCAAGTATGGCTGTTTTTGGATGGAGTATACTGATGGCCTTAAATATTGCCATAAGTAACATATGGGGGATATTTCTGAATGAATGGAAGGGAGTCAGGCAAAAGACAATCATTGTACTTATAGCCGGAATAGCTGTCCTGATTCTCTCCACTTTTATTGTTAAATTAGGCTAATAATATGTAAAATGAAAAGATTTGGTTTCAAGATGAAAATGCTTCCCGGATTCAAGGAAGAATATAGAAAGCGACATGGTGAAATCTGGCCGGAACTCGTCAGATTACTGAAAAATGAGGGAATAGGTAACTATTCTATTTTTCTTGATGAAGAGACAAATACACTATTTGCATACCAGGAGCAATCGGGAGAAAGTTCATCCCAGGATCTTGGAAGCACGGAGATCGTGAAGAAATGGTGGAAATACATGGCCGATATAATGGAAACAAATCCGGATAATTCGCCGGTGACGGTTTCGCTTGAGCAGGTGTTTTTTATGGAGTAACCACACCCCCCTGCCCCCCTCAAGGGGGGAATCCTACAAATCAGATTGATCAGTGGGATTCACCCCCCTTCAGGGGGGCAGGGGGGTAAGCCAGTCCGAAAGAAAAACTAAATTAATATCAGAAACAAAACCCAATAATATGAAAAAGGCATTTATAGAGAAATCATACCAGCTTGCCAAAGAACAATATGCTGCAATAGGAATTAACACAGATAAAGTTCTTGATCAGCTTGATAATGTTAATATCAGTCTTCATTGCTGGCAGACCGATGATGTTGGCGGATTTGAGAAAGCCGGAGCAGTGCTCGGTGGAGGTGGGATACAGGCAACCGGAAACTTTCCAGGCAAAGCTAAAACAATAGAGCAGATGAGAGCCGACCTGGATAAAGTAATGTCACTTCTGCCCGGGAAGCAAAGACTAAACCTTCATGCTATATATGGTGAATTTGACGGTAAACTTGTCGATCGCGATAAGATAGAGGTAAAACACTATAAGGGATGGATCAACTGGGCGAAGGAGAGAGGTATTGGCCTTGATTTTAACTGTACTTGCTTTTCACACCCTTTTGCAGACGAGGGCTATACCCTTTCAAGTAAAAACAGAAAAATCAGACATTTCTGGGTAGAACATACAAAAAGATGCCGTGAAATTGCAGCCGAAATGGGAAAGCAGCTGGGGACGCCTTCTGTTCACAATATCTGGATCCCGGATGGCTCAAAAGACACACCTGTTGACAGGTTTGCTTTACGGAAGCTTCTTAAAAAATCACTTGACGAAATCTTTGAAATTGAGTATCCCAAAAAGTATCTGAAAGATTCAATTGAAAGTAAACTTTTCGGTATTGGATCGGAATCGATGGTTGTCGGATCATATGATTTCTATCTTGGTTATGCCATCAAAAACAATAAGCTTGTAACCCTCGATAACGGGCATTTCCATCCTACTGAACAGGTGGGAGATAAGATCTCATCTTTACTTCAGTTTGTTGATGAACTGCTACTACATCTTACCCGGGGTGTCAGGTGGGATAGTGACCATGTCCTGACAATTAATGATGAACTCATGCTTATAGCTCAGGAGATTGTGCGTGCTGGTGCCCTAAAACGGGTAAACATTGGACTTGATTTTTTTGATGCCAGCCTCAACCGGATAGGAGCATACGTCATCGGCACACGTTCTGCACAAATGGCCTTCATGTATGCAATGCTGGAGCCCTTCAATACTCTTGTGAAATTTGAGGAAGAGGGTAAAAACTTTGAAAGACTGGCACTTTTGGAGATGCTCAAAACCATGCCATTTGGTGCAGTATATGATTATTACTGTCTGAAAAATGATGTACCCACTGGCCAGGAATACATTAATGAAATAATGAAATACGAGAAGAACGTTTTGCTAAAGAGGTAGGCATTTCCAAATATGAAAGAAAAAGTCATAGCTGTATTTGACATCGGCAAAACCAACAAAAAGATCCTGTTGTTTAATTATGATCTCAAATTGGTTTCAGAGAACGAGGAGAAATTTTCCCAGGACAAGGATGATGATGGATTTGAATGTGATGATATAGATCTGATTGAAAAATGGATCAAAAAAACTATCAACGGATTAATCCGGTCAGATAGATGGGACCTTACAGCTATAAATTTCGCTACTTACGGTGCAACACTAGTTTATATCGATTCTCATGGAAGAAGACTTACTCCGGTTTATAATTACCTTAAACCGATAGATGAAAGTATTCCCGAAAAAATATACAGTAAATATGGTGGCAGGGATGAATTTTGCAGAAATACAGCATCACCTGCATTAGGAATGCTTAATTCAGGATTACAGGCACTTTGGATTAAGACAACTAAACCGGAAATCTTTTCTAAAACAAAATATATCCTTCATTTTCCGCAATATCTTTCTTATTTGCTGACTCAAAAAATCTATTCTGAACATACCTCAATAGGTTGTCACACTGCTCTCTGGGATTTTGATAAAATGAGGTATCACCAATGGGTGAGAGACGAAGGATTACCTGTTCCTGAACCTGTTCCCGTCGGAACTCTTAATGAAGTGGATATCGACGGAAAGAAGATAAAGGTCGGAATTGGTATTCATGACAGTTCAGCTTCACTTGCTCCATATTTTTCAGCAGACCGTGGAAATTTTTTGCTTGCTTCAACCGGGACATGGTGTATTAACATGAATCCTTTTAATACTGAAAAGCTTAGTTCAGAACAGCTTTCGATGGACTGTCTGTGCTATATGAGCATCAATATGCAGCCGGTTAAATCTTCAAGACTTTTTCTTGGGAATCTGCATGAGACTGCAGTAAAGCTTATGAGTAGTTACTTTAAAATTCAGGAAGAAAGCTTTAAGCTGATAAAGCCTGATATGAAATTGTTTAATAAGCTAAGCACAAAGTTCAGTCATAGCAAAGTGTTCCTCAAAGATGAAGAAGGTTCAAGACAATTAAAGGAAGAACCTGATCTCTTTGAGTTTGATCATTTCGTGGAAGCATATCACCAGCTTATGATAGAACTAGTTGATCTTACTGTTGAATCTATTAACCTTGTAGAATCTGGTAATGAGAATTTACAAAACCTTTACATTACAGGTGGGTTTTCAAAAAATGATTTGTTTGTCAAGCTTCTGGCAAGTTCTTATCCTCATATAAAAGTATACACTTCCGAGATCAGCAATTCCACTGCACTTGGCGCTGCACAGGTTATTCTGAATTCAGTGGAGCCGTCTGAAAAGCATGAAGTGGACCTGGGGCTGATAGATTGCTCGATTTCAAGATGAAGCTACTTTAAATGACATAACCTTAATATAGTCTCTCACCCAATGCGGCTTTTAGCTTATAGATACTTGCAGCATAATCAATCCTGGCCTTAAGAAGCATTAATTTACTTTCTGATACTGCAGTATTGGCATCAAGCAGGTCGAGGTTAGTGATTACACCTGACTTAAAGCTTGTTTCTGCAAGTGAGTAAGCCTTCATAGCCTGAACCAGCTGAAGTTCAAACTGTGCAATCTTCTTTTGAGCTGCAACCATATATGCCTCGGCCTCATATAATTCATCCGAAATATTTCTTCTGGTAAGTTCAGACTCATATGAAAGTGATGTGATTGCCGATTGAGCCTGCGCAAGATTGTACTTGTTCTTCGTTCCGTCGAAAATCGGGATCCTGAGTCCAAGACCAACAACATAATTTGGTATTGGTTTATCAAGATCGGGCAGATAGCCGTTCTTTGCACCTGCTGTTGCAATCAGGCTTAACAACGGCTTATTCTGCAATTTTGTCATTCCATATCTTAGCTCGGCAAGAGAAGTCTTCTTCTCATTTATCAGTACTTCATCCCTGTTCCGAAACGCAAACGAAACGATTGAGTCTTTTGACATTGTCGGGATATCAACTGAAAGTTCATTTTGAACCACGGGTTGCGTTGACTGTTTATTACCCAGCAAAGAATTCAGAGATGCCTGTTGTGCTTCAAGAGCTGCTATCAGATCAACTTTCTGACTTTCAACTGTTGATATTTTGACCTTTGTTGCAAGAACCTGATATTCAGTAGCTGAACCTGTGGCAAACATTTTTTCGACATAATGGAGGTGCTCATTCAATGCATCCAGCTGTTCGTCCTTGATTCTTATAGCAGCCTGAAGATAATCAAGGCTATAAAAATTATTCACAGCATAGAGTGACATTTTTTGCTTGACCTGCTCCAGTGCCTGTTCACTGACGGCTTTGTTTTCATTTTCAAGCCCAATATTCTGTCTTGTCCGTCCGAAGTCGAAGACAACCTGGCTGTAGTTTACTGATGCAGAATAATTATTAGAAGGATAAAGCTGAAAAGTTCCCAGATCTGGTATTGATATCTTGGTAACAGGTTGCAGGTTGGAGTAATTTGCCGCAATATCTGCAACCGGATAATAACCGGTTTTTGCCAGGCCTATCCTTGCGTTGGCATTATTTATTGCTTCCTCAGCTGCCTTTACTGACGGATGGTTTGTTATTATCCGATGGATGATGCCTTTGAGGGACAAGGAATCTGATGGCAGCTTTTCATTCGCATCTGAAACAACCTGTCCTGATATCGTCCTGGTTAGAAACAGCAACAAGAAAATAGAATGAAAAATTGATCTGTTGATTATTAGTTTATTCATTTACCGGAAAATTTTGAATTTTTGATTTCTTTGTATGAAGAAAGAATATAGGAATTCCTCCAATAAGTGTCACAATTCCTGCAAGAAGAAAATCATCATTAACCCCTTGAATATAAGCCTGTTTAGAAAGATTAGACATTAGTACTGCCTGACTCTGTCTCGAGGTACTTGATGGCGAACTTCCAGCTTCGGATTGAAGGTGATATTTTATTTTGTTAATAGTTTGCTGATATACTTCAGAGTTTGGTTTAATGGCGGCACCGAATACCTGACTGTGATAACTGATCCTGGTGGTCAGCATTGTAGCTAACAGCGCAACACCAAGACTACCTCCAAGTTGCCGTATTGAATTGGTAATTGCTGAAGCCTGAGCCATTTTCTCCCGTGGTATTTCTAATAGAGATACAGTTGTCAAAGCAGTAAACATTAATCCCATTGCCAATCCCCTGAGGTATAGAGATGCCATTATGTATTTTTGTTCTGTCAGCCAGGAGAGGTTTGAGTTAAGATAGAAACTAAAAGCAAAGAGTACTACACCAACAAAAAGAGGGAGTTTAGGACTTATCTTATCTGAAAGTTTGCCGGATACAGGTGCGGTAATACCCTGAATGATTCCTACAGGGAGAAAAACTGAACCCGCCTGAAGAGCTGTGTATCCTAATGAATTTTGAAGATACATAGGTAAAAGGAAAGTACTTCCAAACATTCCCAGACTAAAAATCACCAGAATTATGTTGGCAATTCCGAAATTATGATTCAGAAGAAGCCTCAGATCGAGAAGGGGCTCCCTGACGGTGAGTTCTGCGGTTATAAAAACCGCAAGCGCAATCAAAGAGATAGCGGCAAAAGCAAGAATAAAGGGAGCATGCCAGCCTTCAGAATTAGTTACTGCATTCCCCTGAGAGAGGGTATAAAGAGTGAGTGGCAGAAAAATAGTTACAGAAATGAAACCGACAACATCAAACTTTCTTGTTTTCAGGTTTTTATATTCGCTCTGAATTATAATAGTAAACAACATAGCTAAGATGCCAATAGGTACGTTCACGTCAAAAATCAATGGCCAGCTGAAACGGTCTATAAGGAACCCGCCAATAAGTGGTCCGAACGATACAGAAGCTGCTGCTGAAATGCCCCAGAACCCAAGAGCGATGCCTCGCTGGTTAGGTGGAAATTCACGGGTTATTATAGCCATACCCAGAGGTTGAATTGTACCTGCTCCAAAACCCTGAATTACTCTTGATACTATCAGCATATTTTCATCAGAAGATCTTCCACATAACATCGATCCGAAGGTAAAAAGGAATAATCCAATGAAATAGAGTCGTTTATAGCCGAATTTATCTGCCAGCCATCCTGAAGTCGGAAGTGCAACAGCCATGGCCAGCATATATGCAGTAATTACCCATTCAATTTTATCGAGGCCAACCCCAAAAGAGGCCATTATTTTCGGCAAACTAACATTTACAATGGTAGCATCAAGAACAGCCATAAAAGTCCCAAGCATGATATTTGCCAGCAAAAACCATTTATAAGACTCGTGTTTAGGATGAAATGATGAATTGCTGTTCCTTATCAGACTCCGCATCCTGTGAGATGGTGTCCTGCTTCTTTCCATTTCATTTCTTGATTATCTTGACCTCAACAGACATACCTGAAACAATATTATAAGAAGAGATTTCTTTGTTACTATCAGCACTGTCGATTGATATCCTTACAGGAATACGCTGGGTAACTTTTGTAAAGTTACCCGAAGCATTATTTGCAGGTATTAATGAGAAAACAGATGCAGTGGCAGAACCTACAAGGAATACTTTCCCATTAAATGTGACTCCCGGGAATGCATCAATTGCGAATCTTACACTCTGTCCGACATGTACAGCAGAAGTTTTGGTCTCCTCAAGAAATGCAACAACCCAGAGGTTTTTATTTATTGTGAGAGTAAAAACTGACTGGCCTGGCTGTACTATATCACCCGGAAGAAGCCACCGTCGTGCAATAATTCCATTAGCAGGAGCATAGAGTCTTGTATTCTTAAGCTGAGTATCAAGTACTTTAACCTGAGCATTGGCCGTTTCCACTGCTGCGGAGGCACTGGAAATCATTGATTTTGAGACCACCAACTGTGCCCTGGCCGCTTCAAGCTGAGCAGATGCGGTTTCAAATGCTTTCTTTACATGGTCGAACTGTTCAGTAGTAATAACGCCTCCATCTGACTGATTCTTTGCTCTCACCATATCATCTTTAGCCTTTTCAAGGCCGATTTCAAGAACCCTGAGGCTCATCTGATCAGAATTGTATTTAGACTCAGATTGGGCTAAATTGGCAACCGATTGGGCTCTGAAGGCAATAGCCTGATTTCTCTGGGCTAGCAAATCTGAACTATCAAGGTTTGCCAGCAGCCAGCCCTGTCTGACTGGATCACCTTCGTTAGCATAAATATTGGAGATCCTTCCGATTATTTTGGAACTCACACTCACATTATCTGCGTCAATATGTGCGTCATCTGTAGTAATGTACATTGTATAATCCCGGTACCAGTACCAGGCACCTGTCAACACAATAATAATTACCAGTGCAAGAGGAATGTAAACTCTGAGTTTGCTTCTTTTTGATTCTGGTTTCATGAATAGATTCGAATTTAATGTCTAGTAATAATGAAACAAATATAACATAGACTCCTTCTATTATGTTCAAACGGCAAGGATTAAAGTACTTTAAATGCAAAATCATATTCAACATCTATTATTTTTGTACCTTTAAAAAGAACAAATGATTATAAATATTAAAATGTAATTTTTAAAGAATGAAACACTTATCAGCCTCTATGGTTTTTTTGTATTTTCTGCTTCTAAATCTCCCAGCCCAGGTGAGTCCTGACCGGCAGTGGCCTGCCTACCGGGGAATAATGTCCTCCGGGATTCTTGATAACGCAAACCTGCCTGATACTTTTAACATAGGAACAATGTTCAATGTAAAATGGAAGATTGAGATTCCAGGTCTTGGCATATCAAGTCCGGTAATATGGGGAGATCGATTGTTCATAACGACAGCTATCGGTAAGAGCGGTGAAGCCGGTTTCAATCCGGGCACGCCAATTGGTGTAGTATCTGTCAGTGATTCAACTGAACATGTATGGAAAGTCATATGCCTTGATAAAAACAATGGTAAAACCCTCTGGGAAAAGATTGCTCATACCGGCATTCCTGCCATGAAGCGACATCCCAAATCTACTCATGCAAATACTTCAGTTGCAACAGATGGAAATTATGTTGTGGCTTTTTTTGGATCAGAAGGTCTTTATTGTTATGATTTAAAAGGCAATCTCCAGTGGGAGAAAAATTTCGGCGTACTGAAGTCAGTGTTTTTCACAATGAAGGATGCACAGTGGGAATTCGCCAGTTCCCCCATAATATATAATGGAGTGGTAATAATCCAGTGTGATGTTCTTGAAAACTCTTTCCTTGGTGCTTTTGATGTTAAAACCGGGAAAGAATTATGGAAAACCACCAGGGATGATTACCCGGGTTGGTGCACTCCCAATATTTATAAATATAATGGCAAAACATATGTTGCTGTCAACGGATTCAAACATATGGGAGGGTATAATTTTACCGATGGGAAAGAGATCTGGAGAATGTCAGGCGGTGGTGATATTCCGATTCCTACTCCTATAATCGGCAAGGATATGATTTATCTGAACAGTTCTCACGGAAAATCTTCTCCTGTTATTGCAGTAAGCGCAAATGCAACCGGAGATATAACACTTGCCGGACAGGAAACATCGAATCAATATGTGAAGTGGAGTAAGCCAAGGGGAGGTTCTTATATTCAGTCTATGCTCCTATATCGTAATCATCTGTATAACATAGGCTGGAATGGTACAGTGTCATCCATGGATCCTGCTACCGGTAACGAAATATTTTCCGGCAAACTCGGGAGGTCAAGGAGCTTTTATGCATCGCCAGTTGCCTCAGACGGTAAAATATATATTGCTGATGAAGCCGGGACTGTTTATATTTTCCAGGACGGAAATGAATTCAAACTTCTACGGGAGATACCTCTTGATGATAACTGTATGACTGCAGCCTCTATTACAGACGGGATGATATATTTCAGAACTCAGAAATATCTTATTGCTGTAGGGAAGAAATAATAGTACTATTCTTTTCTCAGGCTGGTTATTAAAGAATCATTTTTTACTACCTGCACTGAAGTCATAAGAGCAATAATTCCTGTCAGGAACACCAGGATAATCATTACCAGAAGAAATATCCAGGGCACGTCAGATCCACCTGTTATTGATGGTAGTGTTGCAGACAGTGCAGATAAAATGCCAGTTAAAATGCCGGCAGATATTATCTCTAGCTGTTCTGTTATTATCATTCCTCTAATCCATCTCAGAGAATACCCAGTCGCTATCATGAGAGAAAACTCCCTTTTCCTATGGTTATAGTTACGTAAAAGGATAAAACCCATGCCTGCTACTCCAAGCACCATGCCAAATGCACCTAGAACAGTAAAAACAGAAAGATAAGTATTGGTGACCTGAAAAAATGATGCAAGGCGTTCAAATGCCGGCATAACAGCAAAACCATAATTTGAGAATCTGTCTTTAAGGATGTTCTGGTAGGTGTCAATTAAGTCAGGATTGCCCGAAGCAAGAAAGACTGTGCTTCCGGGAACAGAGGGGTAGAATTTATCGAAGTTGTCGGCTCCGATAATAACATATCCCTGAAAAACTGAAGATTTCAAACCTGCAGCAATGATAATGTTTATTGGTTGCCCGCTTTCAGATTTCAATTTAATGGTGTCACCAACACCAATTTTCAAGCCCCATTGAAGAACAGTCTGGTCAGCTATGCCATAGATAGTGCTATTGTTTCCTGACTTTTTTAAAAGCTCCCATGGATTAACGGTACCAGTTACTCTCATTGTAGTTGAGAACGAAAATGAACCTTTGCTTATGAACTGAGATGGATCAATACCCAGTAGCGGAGGAGCAACTATATGGTTAAGGTTAAGACAGCTTGCATCGTCGCCCTGGGATCTTTTTGCCTGTACAAATGCAATATCTTTGATATTTGCTTCCTCAAGCCCAAATTCTTTTCGTCCCGACGGATCGTTCAGGTTGTACTTTACGGGAACAGCTGATTCGCACCACAACAAAAATCCGCCTGTTCCACCAGATGGTGCTTTCATCTTGTCGCTGATATTCTGTTTGTTGACACCTGTTATAAATACTGCAAAGATGCCGGCTGCAATGAAAATTACCGGAGTAACTGCATGGGAGGGATTAAAGGAATAGTACAATCGCGAGAGAGAATTCCGGTCGGAAAGTTTATAATTATTCTTTTTGAATCCGCCGATGAAAAACTGACGAACACCCAGGATAAGTGTAATAAATAAAGTAGCTCCTCCCGCAAAAAATAGTGAGACAGAAATATTTCTATAAAGTAATGAGGAGGCAATTATTAATAATGTAACCGATAAAGAGATGAACAACAGAATTGCATTTCTCTTTTTTGAATGTCCTTTATATAACCCGGTTTCTGATTTCTTCAGATTTCTAAGAAAATTTCCCGCCTTTATTCTGAGAAGTATCACAGATATAAATGCAGTAATTAAAAATCCCGATATCATAGGAAGTGAATCCATGTATGTACCCAGGGTGTTTGTCTGAACTGCTCCCGACCAGACGGAATTAAGGGCTGTAATTATAAGGAAGTTGATCAGTCCACCTGCAAATACTCCGGGGATAGCACCCGCCATCGCAATTGCAGATGTCTCAAGAAAGAGTAATCTTACTATCCATTTGTCAGAAAAACCTAATGCGAAAAAAGTAAAAATCTGATTTTTTCTCGAATCAAAAAACAGGGAAACAGAAAGCGCAAGAAGAATAATGCACGAAACAATAATAAAAAGTCCAAGGCTCAGGAACAATGTGCTGAAATCAACACTTTCGCTGGCAGCTCTGAGCGCATCGGCGCGGATATCATTTATTGAAAACCCTGTTTTCTCAGGGACAAAAGCACCTTCAAGAGATTTTTCTATTTCGCTTCCGGATATAGAAGCCGGAAACCTTATGGCAGTCGCAGGGCCAAAATTACTACCCCATAACTCCTTACCTTTTGAATAGCTGATGAATGCTTTGGGAGTACCCTTATATTTATTCCAGTATTCTTCATCCTTTTTACGAATAGTCTTCAAATTAACCGGGACGCCAGCGTCCCAGGCTGAACATGAAGCCCTTCCGGCAATACCCGGAAATTCAGGCATGAGAGAAGGATCATTCCAAATGCTATCAATCTTAACTACATTCCTGATAAAAAACTTTTCGCTCTTTTCTACCAGTGTTCCGTTTGAAGCAGGAGAAAACCAGGTCAAAGTTAAGGTATCATTGACGGAGGCATTCAGATCTTCTGCCAGCCATTCATTAATTACAATATTATTGCCCGTCAAAACTCCGGGATAAAGATCCTGGGGCAGAGCCGAAACAAAAGAGTATGGTGTTGTTTTATCATTTTTCCGGATGCTGTTCGCAAGGTACGTTATTACTGGCCGTGCTGAAGGCAGGACATGGCTAACCTCATCGATTATTTCCTGGTCAATAAATATCCTCTCCGAAATTATTTCCGTGGCATCGGAAGTTGTGTTCTTTCGTACCGAAAGGCCAATATCTGAAGCTGAAACCGAATTCATAAGAATTCTTTGCAGGACAGGAGGAGGAATATTCTTTTTATTTTCAACCAGTATCCTGTTCGCTTTCTGAGAAGACCCTGGAACTGTCATATCAGATAAGTTAATAAATACATTCATCGGTACTATCTGGCTTATTCCCAGGGAAAAATTCCCTGATTGTTCGGGTTTCAGTATTTTTGAGACTTTAAATACTTTTGAACCTGCATCAGAATTCTCCGGTGCAAATGGCGCATTAGGGGGAAAAGGTGTAATCTCTTTATAGTGAACAATAATGTCATCTCCGGCTTTTATGCTGAGTTGCCTGGCAAGATTCTGATTTATAGCGACAGTTCCTGCAGGTATCAGTATGGAATCATTTCCATGATACTCGAAAAATCCGGGGGTGATGCCCCATATTTTTGTATTTAAAGAGGTTGAACCAGTCGCAAAGTTCTGAGAATAGCCGTTGGCTTCAAGAACGGATACACAGTTTTCGCCCGTGTGCAGAATTATTTTGAAAGAAAGTGTCGCATCAAAATACCTCTGCCCTGAACTTATTAACAGATCGGTATTTCCAAGATGTTCAGTGGCTGAGTTTTTAAGACTTTGTCTTACTGAATATCCTGTAAGTAATGAACCAGTAATAACCGCTGCAAGAATGAATACTATAGCTACCTGATAAAGAGCTGATCTTCTGTAGTATATAACAGACCTTAATATAAGATTGATAGTTCCAGGCTTCATTTATGCCAAATGTGCATTTCTATTATTCGATTAGTTTTCCATCCTGCAGTCTGAGGTGTACCCTCATTTTTTCCGCAAGACCTAAAGAATGCGTCGCCAGAATAAGGCTTATCCCAAGTTCTGTATTAACATCAAGAAGAAGATTTCCGAGTGTCTCTGCATTTTTTGAGTCAAGCGAACCTGTAGGCTCGTCAGCCAGAAGCACTGAAGGCTTATTTACCAG
The DNA here is from genome assembly GCA_963813405.1 of uncultured Bacteroidales bacterium. Classification (GTDB taxonomy): domain Bacteria; phylum Bacteroidota; class Bacteroidia; order Bacteroidales; family VadinHA17; genus LD21. Next base: position 277,230 of record CAWEYU010000003.1, on the reverse strand, counting down.
AGCTCGCACAAGAGTTACCCTTTGTGCTTCACCTCCCGAGATCTGAAAGGGATATTTATCGGACAGGTTTGTAATACCTATTGATTTCATCAGTGATAAAATGCGCTCCTCCTTTTCTTCAATTTCATTTTTTAAAGTTTTAAATGCAAGAACCGGGAGGAAAATATTTTCCTTTACAGTCAGGTGGGGAAGAAGTAAATGATCCTGAAATACAAATCCGATATTTCTGTTTCTGTAGTGGGCCGATTCATCACTGGTGTAGGAGAGTATTGAGATCCCATTAAAAAGAACATCGCCAGAATCGGGCTTGTCAAGTAATCCGATTATATTCATCAGGGTTGTCTTTCCTGAACCGGAAGGTCCGGTTACGGCAACAGAGTCTCCTTCCTTAACTATGAGTGAAAGGTTATCCAGTACCAGGCCTCTCTGGTGAAATGATTTTGATATGTTGTTGATGTGCAGCATTATGAGGAAAGTTTCATTTTATTTTGTTCTTACCCCTAAATTCAGGGTACATCTTTGGCCCCCTTCAGGAGTACAGCCGTGAAGCAGCAGGGTGTAAAACTGTTTCATACACCTTTGATAATCCGACCGACATATTTTCAAGAGTTAGTTCTTCTTTCACTTTAATTCTTCCGGTTTCACCGAGACTTTGCATTAACTTTTTATTATCAAATAATTTTATGATACCTGCAACCAGTTCGTCTTTGTTGTCTGGAGAATAAAGAATTCCACCTCCTGTTTTTTCGAGTATCTCGGGAAATGCACCTGTGGCTGGCTGAACAACCGCTACACCGGCAGCATTTGCCTCAAGGATATATAAGCCATAAGCATCATATTTTCTAACCGGGACACTCATAATGTCAATATTGCTGAAGAATTCCTCCTTAGGGGGACCCTGAAATTCATCATATATCTTCACATAGTTTTTAAGACCATGTTTTTTTAATTTCTTAAGTTGTTTATTAATGAAAGGTTGATCATCTCCCGTAAAGCCACCGCTAACATGAAGCGTGAGTTCCGTTATTTTATCAAGCAATTTGATGTCAATAAATGCATCAACAAGTTTATCAAAACCATTCTGGTAATTTATTCTGCAATAATAACCAAGTGCAGGTGAATGATTATTTTTTGTCGCTTCAAATTCCCGGGGTGATTCAATTCCGGAAGGCACCACATAAATATTATTTCCCCTGAGCCCGGTTTTATCGATGAATAAATCTTTGTAGTACTTGCTGGGAGAGACAAATGCGTCAACATGTACAGACTCTTCTGCTATCATTTTCCATGCTCTCGACTGGTAGGGTTCCACCATCTCATTGATCCAGTCATCCTCATTCTGAAGCGAACATATAATTTTGCAATTTAACCTTTTTTTCAGTTGGCTTGCCAGTCCTATAATCAGGGCATTGGAAAGATGTATAGCGTCAGGTGTGGAATCTTTAAGGAGATAACTTACAAGTCTGTCCACCTCATGTTCACGCATTGCATTATCCCCTTTGATCATATTTAATGTCAGATTCTCAAGTCCTTCGGTACGGGTTGTACCGGCCTGACGTGCAGCAATTTTCAACATTGGAGCTGCATTGAGTATTTTATCAAGTGATGCAGGCATTTTTCTGAAGAAGGGGAATTTCTCCCTTATATACATTGAAATTGCTCCGAAGAAGACGTTCTTGTCAAAATCTGCATCAAGACCAGATGTATCGGGTGGAAGATATAAGGGTATAGCGCTTGCTTTTATACCGGGAACTTTGCGTATAGCCTTAATGTACAACATATCACGGTAACAATTTCCACAATAAAACGAGCCGCCGGATCCGGTTATCAGATATACAATATTCATTTCTGTTTAATCTTAATCTATTTTTAGGTATAACAAAAATGATCAAAATATGTTATTTGCTTTATTTAGTCCCAAATGATAACACCCTGCCATCGTCGGTTAATATTATGAAATAACCCTGTACAACAGCCGGAGAACTGCTTACCGGTGATCCTGCGTTGAAATTCCATAATTTAGTACCATCTGACTGCTTCAGCAAATAAATATTTCCATCATTGCTCGTGAATAAGACTTTCTCGCCGGCCAGTACCGCCGAACCACTCACGGACCCGTTAGTCCTGAATTTCCATTTAAGTTTTCCGTCAGCTGCATTATAGCAGTATAAATATTTATCTTCATTTCCAACAATCACCGAAGCAGTATTCACAGCAGGAACAGCAAGAATAGAACCTGATTCACCTGAAGCCCCTGCTTTCCATAAAACTTTCCCGGTCGAAATATCAACACAGTACATATTCCCATCATAATCGCCGAAAAAGGCTTTTTCAGATACGATGGCAGGAGCGGAGGCAATATATACACCTATCTCTGCTGAGTCAATTTGTTTACCTGTGGAGGCATCAATAATTCTCAGGAATCCATCACATCCCCCGAAGGCAATTTTATTGGCAGAAACAGAAGGTGCTCCGTTAATAAAGTTTCCGGTCTCGACCTTCCACATTTGTTTTCCTGTTAATGGATTTACACAATGCAGGCAATAATCATAGCTTCCTACAACAACACCGGTTTTGTTTCCGATGGTCCAAAAATTGGCAGAACCTGCAATCTGAGCATCTGTTTTATATGACCAGATCAGCTTCCCGGTAACTTTATCCAGAGCAACAAGTGAGCCTTCTGACGTGCCAAAAATAACCTTATTCCCGAAGATCAGAGGAGGTGCTTCTATAGAGCTCTTGCTTTCATATTTCCATTTTATCTTCCCCTCCCGGCCAATTGCATGAAGAGCTCCTTTGTTATTCCCAAAATAGATCACTCCTTCGCTGATCACTGGTGAAGATTTTGTTCCTGCACCTGTAGGAAGGCTCCATAATAGTTTCGGAGCCGAAGAGATCTCGAAGTCGGATTTCCCTGTAAGATCAGGTTTTCCTCTGTAAACAGGCCAATCAGCAGATTGTCCTGCCAGATTGTAATATGAAAAAATAAAGAATAATATATTACAGACTAATTTCATCAATCCACACCGATGCAATAAAGATTGTCTTTCCCTCTCACGTAGATTTTCTTTTCGGAGAATGCCGGTGTACAATCTGATTTTTCTCCCAGTGGTGAGGATGAGATAATTTTTAATTTACTCCCTTCCTCAACAATATGCATCGTACCATTCCGGTCAAGCATCCATACTTTATTGTCGCAGACAATGGGTGACGCATAAAATGGATTCTCAAAATAATGAGACCAGAGAGTATCACCTTTTTCAGCGTTGTAACATGCAGCATCACCATTGCCGGTTGTAACATAAAGATACTTATCAGTGGCGACGGGACTTGAGGCCTCAGGTGTATAAGTATTATCGTCCCATACTTTTGATCCATTCTGACCTGGTTTCATCGCCACCAGTTTGGCATAATCTGTAACAGCAAAAACCATTTTGCTGTTCACTGCCAGTGAAGGTACGACATCATTGGTTACTCCGGGCAGACTCCATAACTCTTTACCTGTAGCCGGATCAAAGGATGATACATCAGGATTTCCGTTAATTATTATCTGTGCCTGATTATCAAAGGTTGCCAGAACAGGTGAGGACCAAACTGGGCGCCCCTTTCGGATCGTCTCCCATTTCCGGTCCCCATTTTTCATATCAAAACCTGATATAGAGATTTTTGTATCACTGTCAAACTGGACAATCACGATTCCATTATAAATTAATAGAGAAGAAGCATATCCATAAGTATTTGCAGGTATTCCAATACTTTTTCCCCATTTGAATTTTCCGTCAAGGGAATAACAAATCAGATTGCCATTTCCGAATATTGCAGATACCCCGTCATTACTGACAGCGGCAGTCGGGACTGCCATTCCGGCTTCAGCGTCAGATTCGGGCACTTCCTTGGAAGATCCCGGGAAATCGGTTCCGGAGCCTGTCCAGTTTATCTTACCGGTATTCTTGTTTATGCAATATATCTCACAACTTCCTCCCTCGGCTCCGGTCAGGAAAAGATTATCACCCCATATTACCGGAGAATTTTTTCCGTGTTTTGGGACAGCTAATTTCCATTTAATATTCTTGTTGGTAGCGCCGTTCCATTCAGTAGGAAATCCCGAACCCGCAGCAATACCATTACTTCCTGCACCTCTGAAGAAAGGATAGTTGACATCATCTGGTTTACCCGATTTTTCAACAGACACCGATGGTTCTGCCCCTTTGGCGGTCGATAAAGAGTTCCTGGCCGAGGGAAGGTTCGTTCTCAGAACAAATGATGAAACAACAGCCAAAACAGTAACTCCACCAGCTGCTGTGATAAGATATTTCTGATATTTGCTTTTCTCCTTGTTTATATCAGGTTTATCAGGGTACAGGTTACGTGGTGGTTTTTCACTCGCGGTAATGAGCCGCTGGAATAATATAAAAATAACCGCTCCCGCAAGCATCAGGTATGAACCTGTTTCAACCTCCCATCGGGAAGAAAAGTATGCTTTCCTGGCCATCAGGTCCATTGCCCTGACCTGCTCAGCCTTTTCCCTGCTATCCGGACTCTTGTCAAATTGTTCCTTTACCGACAGCAAAGCTGGATTATCGAGAGGATTAATCGTTTTCAGCTGTATAAGGCTGAAGATCATGGTAAAGGCTATTACCAGGGTGAATATCCCTGATACCAGGCTAATACCCTTAAAAATTCTGACATCTTTTTCCGTGTAAATCATTTCTTCAAGTTTTTACCTTAACAGGACAAAATGCAAGGCACTTCCCGCAGCTGACACATCTTCCCCGGTCAGGTTCGTACTCTGTCCTCAGCTTCCTGACAGTCGGGGCATACAAACCAATACCAAGCGAAAGACCTAGGAATATGCCCACCCATGGTGCACCTTTTCTAAACCTGTTAATAATAAACTGTTCTTCATCAAACAGCTCCTTTTCACTCTTGCCAGATTCCTGGTATGCAATTGCAGCTTTTGAAACAGCTTTTATTCCTTTTTCATTTTGAAGTCTTATTTCTCGCGCAAGTTTAACCTTATCGTTTACAACTGAGAATGAAGGAGCAAAGTTGTAAAGCAAGACGGCGAAGGCTGCAGCAATTACCGGAATTAACAACAGGTAACCCAGAGATCCTTTTCGTGAAGTCTCAGCGTTTTCTCCTTTCTTAATAGGATCTGGTTGAAGGATCGCATTATATGGACAACCTGATTCGCAAAGCCGACAAATTTTACATTCCGCCGGTGAGATCTTCAGGTGCCTGACCGAAAAGCGCGAGAAAATACTCTGAAGAACACCATAAGGACAGAGATACCTGCAATAAGGTCTGTTGACGAAAATTCCAACTATTAAAAGAAGTGCACCAAAAATTATCATCGTGTAGGGAGCATCGAGCCGGAAAATACCGACGAAAGGGTCAAAACGGCAAATAATGAACTGACTTCCTGTTGAGGCAGACAGAATAGCTAGACCAAGATAAACAAACGGTATTGTTGCCAGCACCGATTCAACATTAGGATTTATCTTCACCATTCTGAATCCTGTAAGTTCCTGAATAGCCCCGAGAGGGCAGACCCCTGCACAAAATACCCGGCCGAACGACAAAGCAAAAATCAGCGGAATAATAAAGAATAACAAAGCTGATAAAGGCATTGCATAATTGTCATTGAAGAGCGAGAGCGCAATATTCTGAACTGATCCGACTGCACAAATGCAACCTTGTCTGTAAAACCCGAAGTAGGCAAGAGAAAACAGTGAGACCCAAACAATTCCCTGACGAGATCTCCTGCTGATTGCCATATACGAAGTAACCAGCAAAGCACCGATCAGCACCGCCACATCCATATACTCCCACATTGGTCCGCGTTGATTCAGGAGCTGGTGGGTGGGAAAGGTATAACCTGATTCAAACTCAGGCCTGGGAAATCGCTGCTGTGCAAAAAGTATTGAATGCCAGATAAATAATAGCACCAGGATCACATACGGAATATATTTCTTCAAATTCTTCAACTTTTGTCTTTTGTCTTGTCTTATCTTATCAACCACCTTTTAATTCCTTATACAAATATGGCTGGTTTGCAGGCACCCGTATTATTGCGTTTGACGGACAAGTCCTCGCTATCCTGCAGGAATTGCAGTTTACACAAATATTATGTCGTATCTGCATGTAAAGTGATCCATTCCCAAAATCAGCACATCCTTTTACACACTTTGCACATCCGTCGCAGAGTGCTTCATCAATAATATATTCAAAGTAAGGCTCTTCAATAAACTTTCGCTTAATAGCACCGGTTGGACATAGTTGATTCTCCGCACCGGTATTTATTGTTTTTGTGCCCTGGCGGAGATATCCCGGACAAAGATCGCAATAGCCGCATTTAGGAAAACCATTTGTGCACTTTGATGCTGAGGGTGTGAGTACACAGTTTGTTTTGCACTGACCGCACTGGGTGCATTTATAAGGATCGACCTGCCAGAGATATTGTGATACTGTTGTCTTCTTTACCAGGATAACAGGAAGTACCAGTACAGGAGCTGCAAGAATCAGCCTTCCTGCATTACGCACAAAATCGCGTCGCGTCTGATTTATGTTTTTCTTCTTGTCCATTTCTATTTGGGTAAATATATTGAACAATCACTTTCACCTTTGCATATGCCACTACCAGGACAGGATGAACAACTGCTACCGGTGACAACCTTCTTTCCCAGAAATAACACTATGCCCGCAAGTATGAAGAATAAAATGTACCTTATTAATTTTCTAAAAAATTCAGATCTGTTCATTTAAAACTTTTATCTTTTGTCTTGTTATTTCCTTTTAAAAACATATAATTTACTATCTGCCGGGTTAGCTGCATAAATAGTCTTTCCATCAACTGAAGCAATATCGAGTGGGATAGGAGCCATAAAATTATTCTTAGATGAGACCAATTCGGTAAATTCTCCTTTCTCATTAAGTAGTTTGATCCTGTTTATCCCTTTTTCTGCTGTGACAAATCCTCCCGGGATAATGGCAAAATGTGCTGGATTGCAGCAACCGCAGAAGGCAGCAGGAGCCATACCGGGTGTTCCAAAAAACCTGATAATTGTTCCATCGGCATTTCTCTCTTCAATTCTTCTGTTACCAGGGTTTGCAACATATATTCTGTTATCCGCAGTAAGTGCTACATCAAAATAAGGACTTGGTACAATAAAGGGTTCTCCGGAAAGACCGATCATTTTTACGACAGTTCCTTTTTTATCGAGAATAGTCACCCTCTTGTTCTGCGCATCACAAATCGCAACATATTTTCTATTTGAGGATATTGAAGTAATAATTGAACTATCCTCAATTGGACCCCATTCTGAAACAAGTGTACCTTTACCGGTTATAACCAGCACAGTTTCCATTGTGGATGCAAAAACCGTATCCTCTGTAACCGAAACAGATGTTATTGGTTTCCCGGTTTTCAAAGTCCAGATAACATTGAGGTCCGGATTATAGCCAGATACAAAGGATTCTCCGGCAAGAATAATGCTATTATCAGATACAGCTACTGCATTAAGTTGTCCCTGACCAGGTTCAAAAACTCTTGAGACCATCCACTGATCAGTAAATCCAAAAGAGTCAACCGGGGCTGTATTTACAGAGACATTTTCCTTTTTCAGGCTCAGATCAAATACCATATATCCTATGAAAACCAGGATTATTGCAATAACAAGAATAGTTGACCATCTCTTATTCATAGTACTATTTTTTAAGACTTATATCGAGGCATAATAGATTCCGTGTATCTCTCATAATCAGGTATTTACCTGCGATGGCCATCGGGCCCCAGGCTTCAATTGCGTCAAGTATCTTATGGCTTGTAACAAGAGTTGCTTTGTTAGTTTCAATCTTATAAAGGTAAAGTGTACCTTCATCATCAAGAAGGTATAATAAATTCTGGCTGATAATATATGGACCTAATCCTTTGCCAAACCGGCTTTCTTTTCCACTTGACCATACTGCCTTGAGGAGATTAGATTTGTGATAACAGACAAGTTGTTTCTTGAGAGCACCGGCGTTTTCGGGCAACACGTCCCACAGGTAATCCCCCAACAATATTGGAGTTTGCTGCTCGCATGCAATTCCTTCGGGAGATTTATGTTGTTCACTGACAGCGGTTGTAAAACCAGAATCATTCTTAATGATCTTGATCCTTGCACCTCCCGATCCATAGCTGCCAAATACAGCCATTTCATCATTTCCAAGGTATATTGGTGAGGAGACAACAATATTTGGGCTCCAGTCAAGGGTCTTCCATAAAACCTTTCCCCTGTCGTCTCCATCGGCAGATATACCACATACACCTCCCAGCGCATTGTATACGTACATTTTCTTCCCGTGAATGATCATAGGAATTATGGATGTGTGTGACATCCTGAGAGAATCCGGGTTGGGCGTTTTCCAGATAACTTTCCCTGTTTTACATTCGACACCGATCATAAGAGCTTTTGCCCCGGGAGCAATTATTGCTATATCATTGTCAATCAGGGGACACTGGCCGGCATAAAAATCTGGAGTCACACGGCCTTTTTCCCTGCCGGGAATACCGTACTCTTTTTCAAGATCGATGGTCCAGAGTAGTTTTCCGTTTAAGGGATCAACGCACATCACATGCGACCTTGGTCCGATAGTAACAACGTACTTATCAGTTACAGCAGGGATCGTCCTTGAATATCCGTGATTTCGCTTAAGGTCTACATTATACCATCTTCTCCACAATTCAGTTCCCGACTTCAGCGAAAAGCAGCGAAGCATATCTGCTTTTTTCTTTTCATTATAATCGAGAATATATACGCGTCCGTTCTTTATGGCCGGACCGGCATACCCCTCACCCAGAGTAGTTTGCCAGACAATGGGAGGGCCGGTTGTATCCCATGTTTCAGCAAGGGGGGTGGCGTCCTTATTTATATTATCATAATCTGTTCCCCGGAATCTGGGCCATTCGCCGGCAATTACCTCATCAATGGATTTGAGGGTATCAAAGAATTCTCCGATTATAACAGAGTCAGACATTGGCTTGCGCTCAGGTCTGTTATCCATCCCGGGAATACGATTAACAACCTTGTATGATGGTGTGGCAAAGATCCACCAGGAAAAAGCAGCTGCAAACAAGATTGCAGCTGATGCTATAATTATTGTGTGTGTTTTATTAAATGTCATTTATTGTTTCACTTAGGGGGTGTTGAAAAAGTCACTTTAACCACCCCGTCATGCCCTTACGGGCACGACACCCCTCCTTTGAAAAGGAGGGGAAAGTATTGATATTCAATACCATATATTTCTCCTCCTCTTCAGAGGAGGAGTACCCCGACGGCAAGTCGGGGGGAGGTGGTGGACTTTTTCAACAGTCCCTTTTATTTTATTTTGCCTTTATAGAATACACTGCCATATAATCTCCGTGCCTGGCGAACAACCTGCCTTTATCTATAACCAGATGTGACCAGTAGGGACCATCGCCTTTAGTAATCTGAAACGAACTGATTATATCAAGTTTTTCACCGGAAGGTCTTACAAGCGCCAGATTACCATCCTTCTCCTCATATATATAAAGCAGCCCCTCTGCAGAAATGACTGATCCTTTATTTTTCCAGTCGGTAATCCACATTGTCTTACCGGTATTCCAGTCCACACAAATCCATCTTCCTTTAGAATTATTGTCATGGGTTGAGCCATAGATATAATTTCCAAGCAACAACATTCCGCCAACATGGGGATTGATATCCGGATTCTTCCACTCGAGGGTCGGGTCACTGCCTGCAGAATTAATCTTTATCTTTGCTGAAGTCTGCTTGTAACCATTCGCTGCAAAAACGTAACCATCGCGGTAGATGGGAGTATTGATATAATTCTTCCCGGCTTTCTGGTCATCGTTCACCGAGCCGAAATCGAATTTCCAGAGTAATTTCCCATCGGCAGTATTCACCCCAATTATATATGTGAAAGTATGAGTTATAATTATTTTCATCTTATTCACTTCAAGAAGCAGGGGGTTTGTGTATTGTGTACTTTCGTTAAATGGGGGAGTTTCCCACACAACATTTCCGTTATCGACATTGAATGCCACAATAGATGCCTTATTTCCTCCGGGACTGGCAATGACTTTATTATCTACAACTACAGGTGATTCAGATATCCCGAATCTTGGTAGAGGTGCACTGTATTTCTCATAATAATTTACACTCCAGACCATTTTACCTGAGGTATTAAAACAAGAGAGAACACCCTGACCACTAATAACAAATATTTTGCCATTTGAATAAGTAGGAGTGCAACGGCTTTCAGGCATGCTTACCTTTGGAGTCATGTTTCCGTATTCTGCTTCCCACAACTTCTTTCCCTTCTGATCAAAAGCAGTGAGCACATCCTTTTCGCCTTTGCTGCCTGTAATATAAACTGCATCTTTGGTAACGGTTGCACTGGAATACCCTTTTCCGATCCCTGTTACTTCCCATAAAAGAGCGGGTCCTGCTGCAGGCCATTCTTTCAGCAATCCGGTTTCATTGTAGATGCCGGTCCTGTCTGGTCCACGCCAGCCGGAAACCTGTCCGTAAGAAGCGCTAACAGTAACTGTTATAAGTACCGATAAGATGATAGACTTGATTAAAGAGTTTTTCATGTTTTTTCGTTTTAATTTAAGTTTTGCAAGATAGAAAAATGTTGCACACGAAATGGACAATAGTTGTAATAAGTACATATTTCTAAACTCAAAAAGAAATATTTAACATAATTTAGGAATTACCTGGCTCTGATAGAAAAGACAGCTAAATAATCTCCGTGTCTTACAAATAACCTTCCTTTATCTATTACAGGATGAGCCCAGTATGGGCCTTCCCCCTTAGTAATTCGAAATGAACTGACAACATCCAGCTTTTCCCCGGAGGGATTGACAAGTCCTAAATATCCTTGTTTCTCTTCAAGTATATACAACATACCGTCAGCCGAAATAATTGAACCTTTATTATGCCAGTCAGCAGTCCACATAGTTTTCCCGGTCGCCCAGTCAACACAGATCCATCTTCCTTTCGAGTTACTGTCATGAGTGGAGCTGTAGATATAGTCGCCTAATAGCAGCATACCTCCAACATGAGGATTAATCTCCGGGTTTTTCCAGACAACTGATGGTTCAGTTCCGTCCTGGTTCAGCTTCAGCTTCACACCAACCTGTCCGTAACCATTACCTTCAAAAAGGAATCCATCGCGATAAATGGGAGTATTAACGTGATTCCGGTCACCCGTTGGTTCAGCATTGGCAGCCTCGTAGTTAAACTTCCAAAGGAGCTTACCATCGGCTGAATTGACACCAATTATATAACCTTCTGTTACAGCAACTATTATTTTCATTCCCTTATCTTCAATTAGCAGCGGATTGACATATTGTGTACCTTCATTAATTGACGGAGCCTGCCATACCAGACTACCATTTTCAACATTAAGAGCAACAACTGATACTTTTTTCCCTTCCGGTGTACCAATTACCTTATTATCAACTACTAAAGGTGATTCTGAAATACCAAACATTGGGATTTTCCCGCCATATTTCTGAAAATAATTTACCGACCAGATAATTTTTCCATCTTTCCCGACACATACCATATCACCCTGCCCACTTACAACAAAAATCTTTCCGTTAGAATATGTTGGTGTACAACGGCTGTCAGGATAGTTGCTCTTCGAAGCAGTACCATATGAAACTTCCCAGTTTTTCTTACCATCCTGGGTATATGAAGTTAAAAAATCCTTTTCACCTTTTTTCCCTGTTATATAAATAGCATCATCAGTGACAGTAACGCTGGAAAACCCGGTGCCAAATCCGGTTATTTCCCATAAGAGGGAGGGACCGTTCTGAGGCCATGATTTTAATAGTCCTGTTTCATTGTATATGCCTGACCGCGATGGTCCCCGCCAGCCTAATGCCTGACTGTTCACATTGTTGACTATTAATGTGATCAGGCTCATTATTAAAAGAAATTTACAAGTGCTGATTTTCATAAAACTGGTTTTAGATTTCACATGGAATGCAATATAATTAATTGTATTTGATATTCAATCTTTATGTTATGCGGGCATGACCCTAAAAAGTGAATTTTAACAAAATTTTAATACTTTTATGGCAACCTAATTGGTGAATGAATTCTTAACGTCTTCAATAAATGAAAATTAATATTCCGGTTACATTATGCCTGTCAGGCACTTTGATATCTGGTGCGCATGCCAGTAAACCAGAAAAGCTTCCGAATATTATTTACATTCTCGCTGATGATCTGGGGTATGGGGATCTGAGTTGCTATGGGCAACAGAAATTCAAAACACCCAATATCGACAGGCTTGCATCCGAAGGAATGTTGTTCACACAACACTACACGGGTTGTACGGTCAGTGCACCATCGAGATCAAGCCTCATGACGGGCCTTCATACCGGCCATACATTCATACGGGGAAATAAAGGCTGGGAGCCTGAAGGCCAGTGGCCGTTACGAGCAGATGCATATACAATTGCAGAAATGCTCAAAACCAGAGGATATACTACCGGGGCTTTCGGAAAATGGGGATTGGGGTTTGTCGGAACAGAGGGTGATCCTAACAGTCAGGGATTTGATGAGTTTTTTGGTTTTAATTGTCAGAGTCTGGCACATAATTATTATCCGGATCACCTCTGGCATAATAAGGAGAAAATTCTTCTTCCGGAAAATGGGTATGGAAAAAAAGGTGCATATAGCGCTGATCTCATTCATAAAGCAGCATTGAACTTTCTTGATTCCAGCAGAGAAAAAACTTTTTTTCTTTATTATGCTACTACACTTCCACATGCAGAACTCTCTGCCAGGGAAGAATATATGAAAATGTTCCATGGTAAATTTGATCCTGAAAAATCTTTTAAAGGTGTTGATTCAGGTCCAACTTTCCGTCTTGGTCCATATGAATCCCAGCCTGAATCACATGCCGCATTTGCGGCAATGCTGACGGAGCTTGATGATTATGTCGGCAGCCTTATGAAAAAGCTTAAAGAGCTAAACCTCGATAAAAATACAATTGTAATTTTCGCATCAGATAATGGTCCGCACCTGGAAGGAGGTGCCGATCCTGATTATTTTGACAGCAATGGTCCACTCAGGGGTTATAAACGTGATCTGTATGAAGGAGGTATCCGGACACCAATGATGGTAAAATGGCCGGGCAAGGTTAAACCCGGGTCTAAAAGTAATAATATCTCTGCTTTCTGGGACATTATGCCTACGTTTGCCGAAATTATCGGAACTGAAAGCCCAAAAAATATTGATGGAATATCATTTCTCCCCGAGTTACTTGGAAAAGCACAAAAACAGCATGACTATCTCTACTGGGAGTTCCATGAACAGGGTGGAAAAATAGCAGTTCGGATGGGTAACTGGAAAGCTGTTAAGCTTAATGTTGACAAAGATCCCAATGGAATGATGGAACTTTATGACCTATCAAATGATATTGGTGAGACAAATAATATTTCGAAAGCTAATCCTGAAATAGTAAAAAAGATGGAAGGAATAGTGAAACAGGCACATATACCATCAAAGGATTTTCCTTTTGCGTCAGAAGTTAGTCAGAAATAAAAATAAATTAAGATAACATGATAGACTATAAATCTGTTTTTGGTTTCTGTGCAGCTTCTATGGCATTCTTACAGACTTCCTATACTCAATCAACTCAAAAACCTAACATAATTATAATCTATGCCGACGATCTGGGGTATGGCGATGTAAGCCCATATCAAGGAAAAACGATCAGAACACCGAATATAGAGAGAATTGCCAGCCAGGGACTTCGTTTTACCAATGCTCACTGTACTTCTGCAACAAGCACACCCTCAAGATATTCGCTTTTAACTGGTGAATATGCATGGCGTAAAAAGGGTACCGGTGTTCTGCCAGGCGATGCCTCTGCAATTATCCAGCCAGGCAGGGCAACAATGGCAACCATACTGAAAAAAGCAGGTTATACAACAGGTGTTGTAGGAAAATGGCACCTGGGACTGGGTCCGCAAGGTGGACCTGACTGGAACGGTGAAATAAGTTACGGACCCGGGGATATAGGATTTGATTATAACTTCATTATCCCTGCTACAGGTGACCGTGTACCCTGCGTATTTGTCGAAAACAGAAGGGTAGTCGGACTTGATCCCAACGACCCTATCAAAGTAAGTTATACCGCAAAAATCGGCAATGAACCTACCGGAAAAGAGAATCCCGAGCTACTGAAAATGCACCCTAGTCATGGCCACGATATGACTATTGTAAATGGCATCAGCCGGATAGGTTTTATGACCGGGGGTAAATCAGCACTATGGGTTGACGAAGATATTGCGGATGTAATAACAGGTAAAGCGGTAAAATTTATAGAGCAGAACAAAAATAAACCTTTCTTTCTTTATTTTGCAACACATGATATTCATGTTCCCAGGGTGCCTAATCAAAGATTTGTAGGAAAAAGCGGGATGGGGCCAAGAGGAGATGCTATCCTTGAATTTGACTGGTCGGTTGGCGAAATAATGAAAACAATTGAAAACCTTGGTCTGACATCAAATACAATTATTATTGTTACAAGTGATAATGGGCCGGTTGTCGACGATGGTTATAAAGATGAAGCTGTACAGAAGCTCGGGGATCATAAACCGGCAGGTCCTCTCAGAGGAGGCAAATACAGCCTGTTTGACGGGGGAACAAGAGTAGCCTTTATAGTAAGATGGACCGGGAATATTATTCCAGGAATTTCAGATGCACTTTTCAGCCAGATAGACCTTTTAGCATCTTTTGCATCCCTTACCGGACAAACACTTTCAAATGGGGAAGGACCTGATAGCCGGAATTATATGAAAACTTTACTTGGTTTGTCAAAAACCGGCAGGGAGTGGCTGGTCGAACATTCAGGAAGATTGACAATTATTAAAGGAGACTGGAAGTTCATCGAGCCTGGTCAGGGGGTAAAATTGCAGATCAATACTAATACGGAAACAGGAAATGATCCGTTCCCACAACTCTATAATCTTAAGACGGATCTGGGTGAAAAGAATAATGTCGCAGAACAAAATCCTTTAATTGTGAAAGAGTTAACCGAATTGCTTCAGAAAATAAAAAATGATGGAACCCAATCCAAAATGGAACAGTAACTAATTATCTCTTAACCTATGATAGGCCTAAAATCCGCATTCAGCCTCGGAATTGGCTCATTGGTCTCAGTTTCTTCAATGGCTCAGAAAGCTGATTCATTCAGGCAACGGACCCCAAATATCGTTCTTATCCTCATGGATGACATGGGCTACGGTGATATAGGAAGGACGGGAGCCAGCAAGTACGATACTCCAAATCTGAACAGGCTCGCCAACCAGGGGATACAGTTCACCTGGTACTACAGTCCACAGGCAGTAAGCAGTGCCTCAAGAGCAGGATTGCTTACAGGTTGTTATCCGAACCGTATTGGAATATCAGGAGCATTGATGCCATGGGCTAAAGTGGGTATAAGCTCTGAAGAGACTACGATTGCTGAAATGTTAAAGACAAAGGGTTACCATACTTCAATCATTGGCAAATGGCATCTGGGACATTTAAAAGAGTTTTTGCCGCTTCAGCATGGATTCGATGAATATTTTGGTATTCCATATTCAAATGATATGTGGCCTGTGGATTTTGATGGAGTTCCAATTCGACTCAAAGATACCACCAGTGTTAAGATGCGCTACCCGGTTCTGCCTCTGATTGAAGGAAATGAAAAAGTTGGTGAGGTCAGGTCGTTGACAGATATGGATAAGATCACCACATCCTATACTGAAAAAGCTGTGAGATTCATCGAACAACATAAAAAGGATCATTTTTTCCTTTATTTTCCCCAGACTATGGTACATATTCCGCTTGGCGTATCGGAAAAATTCAGAGGGAAAAGCAAACAGGGGCTTTATGGTGATGTAATGATGGAAATAGACTGGTCAGTTGGTGAGATCATGAAAACTCTGGAAAAAAATGGACTTGACAAAAATACTCTTATCATCTTCACCAGCGATAATGGTCCCTGGCTCAACTTCGGAAATCATGCAGGTACCACTGGCGGATTAAGAGAGGGCAAAGGTACTTCATGGGAAGGGGGGCAACGTGTTCCTTGTATCATGAGATGGCCTGGTGTAATACCTGCCGGCGAAATATGCAATAAATTAGCATGCGCTTTAGATATCCTTCCAACCCTTGCAAATATTACCGGTGCACCTCTGCCTGATAAAATAATTGATGGGGTAAGTATTCTGCCGCTCCTCCTCGGAGATTTTGAAGCAACTCCCAGGCACAATTTCTATTATTATTACCAGGCCAACAGCCTGGAGGGAGTACAGAAGGATTACTGGAAACTTGTGCTTCCTCACAGAGGTATATCATATGTTGGTGTTGCACCCGGAAAAGACGGATGGCCCGGGAAAACAGTTAACATTGAGATCAGGCAGAATGAACTGTATGATCTCCGCCGGGATCCGGGGGAGAGATACAATGTGGCCGAATACAACCCGGAGATAGTAAGGGATCTATTAATCATTGCTGAAAAAGCCAGGAAAGATCTTGGCGATGACATAACAAAAAATCCCGGTACAAATCGAAGGAAAGCAGGAGGATCAAAATAGATTATTATGATAAATCCTAAAATTGCATTTAGTTTTGGCATTGCCTCAATGATTGCAGGACATTTAACTGCACAGCAACCACCCAGACGACCGAATATCATATACATAATGAGTGACGACCACGCTTACCAGGCGATAAGCGCCTATGGTGGTCCATTGAAAGACTATGCTCCAACCCCTAATATTGACAGGATCGCGCAAAACGGCATGCGTTTTAACAGGTGTCTGGTCACAAATTCAATATCCGGGCCTTGCAGAGCTGTAATACTGACAGGTAAGTACAGCCATCTTAATGGATTTCTTGCAAATGAGGGTCAGAAGCCATTTGACGGTTCTCAGCAAACATTTCCAAAACTGCTGCAGAAAGCAGGCTACCAGACAGCTATGATCGGAAAATGGCACCTTATGTCTGATCCCACAGGTTTCGATCATTGGGATATTCTTCCCGGTCAGGGATTCTACTATAATCCGGATTTCATAAATGAGAAGGGCAGGTATAAGGTTGATGGTTATGTAACTGACATAATTACGACAAAGAGTCTTGAATGGCTGAAGGAGGCGCAGAAAGCAGGTAAACCATTTATGCTTATGATGCACCACAAGGCCCCCCACAGGGAGTGGCAACCTGGTCCCCAGGAACTGACTCTTTATAAAAACACCATATTTCCGGAACCCCCTACACTATTTGATAATTATGAAAATCGCGGCACCGCCGAGAAGACCCAGGATATGACAATTGCCAGAACTATGAGAATTGAAGAGGATCTAAAAATGTATAAAGATCGCAGCAGAATGAAAACTACCGGTCTGAATCGCCTTTCACCTCTGCAACTCACAGAATGGGATTCAGTATATAATCCAATAATCAGAAAATTCTATAAATCTCAACCTGCAGGTGATGACCTGACCAGATTTAAATATCAGCGCTACCTGCAGGATTATCTTGCCTGCATTGCAGCAATTGACAAGAGTGTTGGGGAGGTGCTTGATTTTCTGAAGAAAACCGGCCTTGATAAGAATACCATCGTTATTTATGCATCAGATCAGGGTTTTTACCTGGGTGAACACGGGTGGTTCGATAAACGATGGATGTTCGAGCAATCATACAGGACTCCTCTGATTATTGAATGGCCCGGAGTTACAAAACCCGGAAGCATTAATAACGATCTTGTATCAAACCTCGATCTGGCTGAAACTTTTCTTGATATGGCAGGTATTAAGGTTCCGACTGACATGCAGGGTGAAAGTATGGTAAGCATTTTAAAAGGTAATACACCTGCAGACTGGAGGAAGGAGCATTACTATCATTATTATGAATATCCTGGTTCTCATTCAGTAAAAAGACATTATGGGATAAGCACTGAAAGGTATAAACTCATTCACTATTATTATGATATTGATGAATGGGAACTATATGATATAAAGTCAGATCCCCTGGAGTTGAAAAATGTTTATAACGATCCGGCCTATGCCCAGGTAAAAGCTGATCTGCATAAGAGATTAAATGGTTTGAGGACAAAGTACAAGGACAGTGATGAGCTAGCCCGTTCATTTCTTCCTGTTAAACAGATAATTAATGTTCCTTGAATGAAGCAAAAGAAAATGGTCTTCGCACCTGGTTGCGCATTAATGTTATATAAGCCGGAGTTAGCCGATAAGATACACCGTAACCTTTGTGAGAATCTTGAGATTACCGGTTCACTGTTGACATGCTGCCAGCATGAGCCGGATTTCAAAAACAAAACTACAGTAATAAACGTCTGCCCTGGCTGTGATAAACGGTTTGGCAGGGACTATAAGAATTGTTCAACAATTTCTTTATGGGAAATACTTGCGAATAACGATTTCTTCATATTCCCGGATTATCAGGGAAAAAGTATGTCCATACTTGATGCCTGCCCTGTACGTGAAAATGAAATTGTGCACAAAGCAGTCAGGAAAGTGCTTGACAAAATGAATATTAGAGTAGTTGAGCCAAAGAATACCCGGACAAACAGTATCTGTTGTGGTGATAGTTTTTACGGCGAGATCCCGACTGAAAAAGTTAAAATACAGATGATAAAAAGGGCAAATGATATGCCGGAGAATAATGTTGTGGTTTACTGTGTCTCGTGTACCAAATCGATGTTTATCGGCGGAAAGAAGCCAAGATACTTAATTGACCTTCTCTTTGACGATAATACGATTCCAAAAACTCTTGATCCCGATGAATGGCATAAGGAGCTGAAGCAATATATTGAAGAACACTAGTGACTCTAATGTTAAAGTTCTTGAACAATCGACAGACAATGGTGTTTAAGATTATTATAAATCTAATAAACTGAGTCATGAAAATCCTTTTGATTATCCTGCTGGCACTCGTGGCAATAATCGCTCTGATCCTGATCGTTGGATTGTTTCTTAAAAAGAAATATACAATTGAAAGGGAAATAGTTATTCTTAAACCTAAACAGGTAGTATTTGATTACATAAAACTCTTAAAGAATCAGGACAACTTCAGCAAGTGGGCAAACATGGATCCTGATATGAAAAAAGAATATCGGGGGACAGACGGTACTGAAGGATTTGTTTCGGCCTGGGACAGTCAGAATAAGCAGGTCGGGAAAGGAGAACAGACAATAAAAAGAATTATTGATGGTGAAAGTATTGATTATGAACTTCATTTCATAAAGCCCTTTGAGAATCTGTCAGATGCCAGGATGAAAACAGTATCTCTGGCAGATAATCAAACCAGGGTAATATGGAGTTTTTCAAGCAGTATGAAATACCCAATGAATCTTATGCTCGTGTTCATGAATATGGAAAAGATGCTGGGTGATGATCTGCAGACCGGATTAAAAAACCTGAAGAATATTCTCGAAAAATAATATTTGATAATTTAATTTAGCAAATAATAGATATCAGTGACATGTTCCTGTGACACCAGATCAACCGCCGTAGCGATCGCCATGGCGACTGATTCTTCAATCAGTGAGACCTCCTTGTTTCCAATGTGTTCTTTTAAACAGAAACGGCAGCAAGCCGTCATCGGATAGTATTTCTCGCCTTCGTGCAGGGCCTGTTCACCCGAATTGAAGCTCCCGAGATAGATATTGTCTTCATTCTCATTCAGAAACGGACAACTCTCATGGTGAACCGGGTGCCTGTCATTTATCTGTGGCCTTTTAGCCAGATAGTATTTTGCAGCCATACTCTACATTTTTTCTGAATTAGAATAAGGTAAGATCCGGACCCTGTTAAATAAAAATATTTCAAATTGACTTCCTTAAAACATGGTTATATACCAATCAGGGCAAATTTGTTACCCCTCCCTGTTCATAAAAGACCGGAGATCCCGATTTATCCTGCCATATAATTCCCGGAATAAGAATTTTTTCACAATGTAAATAACTGTATATTAATAGATTATTGCAGCTGTTCAATTTTTTTTCAAAATCGGAAGGGTAACAATTCTTACCTTATTGGTATTAAATGCCAAAAAATAAACCAATTCTAATTAAATATTAACCTAAATCTTTTTACAATGAAAAACGCAGCAAAAACAAACAGCGCAACAAGAAATTTTGATCTGTTAATCTCAAAACTGACCGAGAATGAAATCCTGACCATCCCGGCATTGAATAATGTTAGAGGCGGGGAAGGCGAAGCAAACGGTGACGAGACAATAATTATTATTCCAAAACCCTGAAAAGGTCCGACTTTAGTCTGATAAAAAAGAGCGCTGCTTAAATAACAGCGCTCTTTTATTATTTTGATCCGTAACATATATTTTTATAAATAAACATGCGGCAATTGATGTTCTTATTATCTTGCCATTATGAAGAGGATCGTTACAACGTTATGTTTTCTTTTTTTACTTTCATATATTAATTATTCCAGAGCACAGAATACGGACTTAGATCTCCTTATGAACAAGTTTTCAGGATTATATAATTCAGGAGATCTTGTCAATGCTGAAAATACACTACTTTCAATCGATCCCACAAAAAGCCGTATTCCTGAAGCTTACCAGGTCGCAATTTGCAATAATCTTGGTTTAATTAACAAAACGAAAGGTAATTATGAGATTGCTCTACAATACTTTAGTAAAGCCGAAAAATACATTTTTGAAAATAATCAGAGATTTAGTTACCTGCCTATTATATATGTTAATAAAGCATCAGTTTTTATTATACTGAAATCTTATAACACTGCAATTGAATATCTCGAAAAAGCAATAAGAATGTTTCAGGAAGGAGGTTCTTCTACCGACAAAACCAATCTTCAAAGTTTGTCCTCTGCATATCTTAACATAGGGATTGCATACTATGAACTAAAAAAGTATTCAACGGCGCGGGAATATTTTGAAAAGAGCGCCAGACTTAAGGTCGAAAATAACCTTTCGGGATTGGCTCTTGTCAACCTGAATCTGGCAAAGACATTCGCCAGGACAGGAGCTGTAAATAAAGCTGAAGAGTATTACCTTTTGAGCATCTCAGATTTTAAAAAGGAGTTTGGTGAAGGGTATTACAGGCTGATAGATGCATACTTAGACTTTGGTTTGTACCTGAGATCAACAGGTAAGAACAAAGAGTCTCTGGATATCCTCAGGAAAGCGCTCTCAATTTGTTTGAAAAACTATGGAGCAAAACACACATTTGTCTCACTTGCTGATAAGCTTATCGGGGATCATTATCTCAATCAAAGCGCTGTTGATTCGGCCCTCTTTTATTACCAGCGATCCCTTGTTGCTGTTGTAAAAGATTTTAACGATACCGATATTTTTTCAAATCCCTCAATTGATTCAGCCATCTTCAATATCCGTCTTCTCGATAACCTGAAAAGCAAAGCCACTGCTCTCCGTCTCTACTCCGGTCAGCAAAAATCGTCCTTATTGAAGCTAAGGTCGGCAGAAAAGGGATTGGAGACCATAGAACTTGCCATGCAGCTTATCGACAGGATCCGCAACAGCTTCCTGACAGAAGAGAGCCGCATCTATCTCACCGAAAATGAAAAGGAGACCTATGTTGCCGCAGTTCAGCTTGCCAGGGATCTGTACGATATTACCGGCGACAGATCAGCTCTTATGAAGATGTACGATATTGCTAAAAAAGCCAAAGCAGCCGTTTTGCGTAATGAGATATCGGAAAATGAACTTTCTTTTACAGCAGGTATCCCTGATTCCCTTCGAAAAAATCGTGAGCAGCTCTCGGGCAATATAGCTGCATATAACAATCTTATACTGGAAGAAACACGGAAAAATAAGCCGGACAATAAAAAGATCACCTTCTGGAAGGATGCCCTCTTTGAATTCAGCAGGGAAAACGAAAGGATTGCAGAAATTATTGACAACAGGTATCCCATGTATGCCGCATTGCTGCAGAAGACCGAACCTCTCTCCACCCAGGAGATCCAAAAACGGTTAAGCAGGCATGAGGTGGTTCTGGATTATATGTTATCGAATCAGTACAGCGCCGGCAAAAGAAAGCTCTATATTTTCATTCTTACAAGGAACAGGCTTGATTTTGCAGAGAATGACCTCGATTCTTCTTTCACAAAAAACGTGGAGATAACTGCCGGAATGAATTTTCCTGAAGCTTCTTCAGCCCCGCACGGAAATTTCGGGGCATATTTATCATCCCTCAACTATTTTTATGTGAATCTGATCGAGCCGGCAAAATCATTTTTACACGGAAAGAGAGTTGTAATTATACCCGATGAAGAGATCGGGATGCTGCCATTCGATGCATTTCTGAATGAAAAAGCGGCTCCCGGCAGGACAGATTATGAGGGACTTCCCTTCCTCATCAATGATTATGCAATCTCTTTCAGGTATGCTTCTTCACTGATCCGAAGTGAAACTCCGCCCGCAGATTCTGCCCCAAATGTTTTTGCCTTCTCGCCTGATTATTCTGCAACAGGATTGGCAAATGATCCCCCGAACAGGCTCATCGGCGCCGGAAAAGAAATTGACGCAATAATGGATCTTTTCCCTGGCACAAAATTTACAGGTTCATCAGCTACAAAATCAAATTTCATGTCGATGCTCAATAATCCGGGAATTATTCATCTGGCCATGCATTCATTGTCTGACAGCACCGACTCGCGGTATTCGTATCTTTTATTTAATGGGGAGAAGGAGAGTCAGAATAGCGGAAAATTGTACAATTATGAGATCAGCTTAAGCAGGATAAATTCACCTATGGTTGTTCTCAGCGCCTGCAATTCAGGAACAGGAGTACTGTATCACGGTGAGGGTATAATGAGCCTTGCCAGGGGATTTATACTTGCCGGAGCATCATCAGTGATCAAGACCGCATGGGAGGTCAATGATGAAACAAGCGCAAGGATAATAACGCGGTTCTACTATTATCTGTCGGAGGGAAAGAACAAAGATGAAGCGATGCGCCTTGCGAAAATGGAATATATAAGGTCAAGTCCTCCGGTTTTCAGTAAACCCTATTACTGGGCGGCATACGAGGTGCTGGGTGATAATTCAGGAGTGATTCAAAAACGAGACAGAAAATTGACAGTTCCGATTATTTCCCTTATTGCGGGCTCGGTTCTGATCTATCTTTATTTCAGACGCCGCAGGATCTCTCTGGCACGCTCATTATAGTAGCCCGGGGATTGGGCAAGTGATCCGAAACAGCCTGCAGCTCTCTCTTTTTCACCTTTCTTTAAATATGCCAGTCCAAGGTACCAGGTGGCCTCTTTTCGATAGGTGGAAGATTGCTTTGTTACATTCTCAAGCTGAAAGACAGCATTATCATACTCATCCATCGCCAGGCATGAGAGACCCAGCAGAAAACGGGAAGCTAAGGAAGCGGAGTCGCCCGAAAGCAGCTCTGTGAATGAGGCTTTAGCTGACAGGTAGTCACCTGTCCGGTATTTTTCGACGGCTTGTGAGAATTTATCCTCTGAATTTGTTCCGGCGACACGCGTCATGGGGGAGACCATATCAAACGGAGCAAAATAGGAATTGTAAAGTTTTTCAGGATCGTAAGAGGGGATAAGGGCCCTTACGACGACAAATAGAACAAGTACAGCTGCTGCTGCAAGAGAGATATAGCGTATCAGCTGTGACCGTTTTATTCCTTTGCTGCTTTTCTGAACCTGATCTGTTTCCGGTTCGTTGGTTTCAGCCACAACAGTTTCAGATTCAAGTGAAGATAAAATAAAATCCCTTCTCTCTTTTGATCTCGGATCGGTTATGCTTTTCTTCCTGTTCTCATGCCACTCCTTCACCCATTCGGCTGTCAGATCATTGACATTGCTTCTGTGTATCTCGAATTTAATCTCTTTTATCTCCTCAGCAGCTTTTTTCAACGAATCATCATCACCCAGACTGGCTTTAATAAAATCCCTGTCATATGTGCGTTTAAATTTTTTATCTGCAAAGTCCGATATTATTGTCCCTACCTCACTCCTGACATTCTCAAGTTCAGGATCATTTCTGACCTCCTCAAGATCATTTACTCCTCTCATATAATTCCCGAAGGATTGAAACAAAGCAGCATCCCCGCTGTCCATAACCAGGTCATTCTCCAGGTCCTTCCATGAAATCCCCCCAGTTTCCCGGTCACTTCTCCCAGCCATATTTTTCTCGGTATTGTTCAATTTACCTTTTCCTTTTTTTACTCATTATTCATTCTATCTCAAGACAATCTTCCCTCCCCGGAACACCCTGCACCCGCACCCTGAACCTTGCAACTTACTCAGAACACCTTATCTTTAATAGTCATCCTCTCCTCCATTATATCCATATAATCCGGATGTTCCTTTACCCTTTTTATCAGCTCCGTTTGTCCCTCACATTTTTTCTTTCTCACATAACCGTAGGTCACACCGAGCTTCCGTGCAATCTCTTTAGGAGGGATCTCTTTCCAGTAGAGTTTAAGAATTTTCTGGCACTGGGGTTCAAGGGTGACAAAAACGTCATGAAATATTTTATCATAAAGATCTTCATCATGCTGTTCAGTAAAATCGATATGATTATTCTCCTCCACTCTGCGATGTAAATAATTAGCTGCAGCCTGTCGTTTGGTCACAATCTTATTCCATAGGTTTTCGCAGACACAATAGAGGTAGGTCTGGAATTTACATGTCAGTACAAAATCATCATTATCGATTTTCTCAAGCATTACCATCAACCCATCCTGGAAGATATCCTTAGCATCATCGAGAGTTCCGCCACCCTGGTGGACCATCAGTCTTATCATTGGCATATACCTGTCAGACAGCCATCGCACAACGTAACTCTGCCGGCTCTTCAGACATTCAATTATTTCTTTATCGGTATACTCTTGCACTGTGAATTACCTGATGCTTTGTTTAGTAAAACAGAATCAAATGTAATCATTTTTAAAAAAACAAAAGAAAAGTTATAAAAGAGGGGTAACAATTTCACCCCTATCGGTATTAAACCCTTGTTTTAGCTTTTTATAAAGAGAGAATTAATTTATAAAGAGCAGTAAATATGCTTTACCGGTTCCTGAAAAGGGAGATGGTAAGGCTCATGTTTATTGCTGGTTACAGATGATAAAATGAAATAAATAATTCTATGAGTCATGTTAAATCCTGACACCTGTGATAATCCGGTCCCGGACTCCGAAAGGGGCGTTTATAAACACCTTATTAATTCCGGAGCTCTCTATTGTGATGCAATAGAGAATGCTGACGGAGTTCCGTTTCAGCTGATATTCGGTGAGAAGCCGGGGGAAGGGTATTATCTTACCATCGGGAGGGGTATTGCCAGCCTGACAGGCGTACCGGCAGAAGAATTCACAGAGAAGGTCTTTCTTGATATGATAGAACAGGTTGTTCCGTTGAAACCAGGTATTTCGTCCGATTCAGCAGAGACACGCGGGAATTTTAAGAATGGAGAATTAAAAAGCTACAAGGCAGAGGTACTGATCAGGCTCAGGGGCGGGGAGAAAAAATGGATACAGGATTCCTCGCTTCCGCTTACAGACGGGGATACCGGCAGGGTGATCGGCGCTTTCGGTATTCTTTTCGACATCAATGACCGTAAGAGATACCTGGACAAGCTTGAGGATGCAAAGGAGAGGGCGGAGGAGAGCGACAGGCTGAAGAGCGCGTTTCTCCATAATATCTCGCATGAGATAAGGACACCGCTGAATGCTATAGTCGGGTTCTCGGCCTTTATAAACGATCCTGACAGTTATTCAGGCGACCGAGATGAGATCAGGAACATAATCACAAGGAGCAGCGATCATCTTCTGGAGATCTTTGATGATATTGTTGAAATGTCGAGCCTGGAGGCTGGCAATGTAAGGATCAAAAAGGAAAAGGTCAACATTAATGCAGTGCTCCGGAAGATCTACGAGCGGTTCAGGGAAAAGGCGCATGCAAAGATCATCTCGCTCGGCTATGTTACAGAGCTTGATGACACCCGTGCCGAAGTGATGACTGATGGATATAAGCTATCGCAGGTGCTGATAAACCTTGTTGGCAACGCCATGAAATTCACAAAGGAGGGGGAGGTGAGCTTCGGTTATTCGGTCAAACATGATGAGCTCGAGTTCTTCGTTTCCGACACCGGGATAGGCATACCCGGTGAACACTACCCCATGATCTTCAAAAGCTTCTTCCAGGGCGACAGCAGCAACACCAGGGTGTACGAAGGCACAGGTCTGGGGTTGTCGATTTCAAAGGCATATGTGGAGCTGCTCGGCGGAAAGATCTGGTTTAACTCTTACCAGGGGGCAGGGTCGGTGTTTTATTTTACGGTGCCGTGGGTGGGGGTGGGGGATGGAGTTTGATGAGAAAATTCCTGGTGCTTTTTGGGATTATAGAAAAGGAAAATAATTTGATATTATAAATGTATTAACGCTAAAAACAAGTTAGCAGTAACTAATTACAAAATAGACAATTACTTAATAATATTTACAAACTCTTAATAATTTAACTATGCACATGGTATGTAATAACGATCCGAGTTGGATCCAGAAATTTGCTGAGACTATCTTTGCTCCTTTTACTGTCGCAGCAGTCACTTACTTTCTATTTGGCAAGGTGGATGAACTAAGAAAAAGAAAGAATTATTGTATGTTAGGAGTTGCAATTCTTGACACTCTCATTGAAGAAGTAAAATTAGGTAGAGATATTATAAGAAATACTTTAGATCCCACGAATAATGGCTTACCTAGTCCTCTTCCAAGAAAAAGTTGGAATGGTATTAATACCATAACTGATGAAGTTCTATTAAGAATATTCGAGGTTTCAAAAAAAAGTCAAGATGTTGGGTTTCCAGCAAAAGCAGTTCGAAGTCATACAAAAAATTACTTTGATCATATGGCACCAAATTGGGATCAAGTGATTAACGAAGCAGTTCAGGGACGGAATTTCAAAGCTTATGCTCAGACTAGATATTCAAGCTACGATCAGGCGTCAACTGGAGTCTTAGATATGCTTGAACATATTAAAACATTACTTGAAGAAAACTCTAAAAGAATCTGGCCCAAATAAACGATAAGGACAGTATGTTCTGGACTAATCAATTAGTATTAAAACTTTATAAAAATGGCAGGTGCTAATACTAATGGCTTGTTCCAGGATTACTTTAAATGAATATAATATGTTCGCCACTTTACTTCCTTCCGGTAACACAATAGGGATTGCTTCGCCCTCCTTCGTCGGGCTCGCAATGATACATTTTTTGACAACTTCATCATAGGTTTGGTCATTGCGAGGAGCGGAGCGACGAAGCAACACCCTCCTGCGTCGGGAATTATCTCATAAACTACATTCCAGGTAACACGTGGGAGGTTGCTTCGCCCTCCTGCGTCGGGCTCGCAATGACACCATAAATAACAAAGTTTGGAGAAACACGGCACTCTTTTTGTAATAATTCCTGAGTCAAAGCGTTTGGATATGAAAACAAGAATTTCAATGCTGGTCCTTCTGGTTGCTACTGCAACGACCACAGCATATACACAGACTGCCGACAAGAAGGAAATAAGAGAGGAACTGAAAATCGAAAATCAGAAGAAAAGAGAGGCGATCATCACCGCCAGAGAATTTATCTTCACTGCAGTGACAGCCCTGCCATCAGGCGGACCAGCCCTCAACCTGACACCGGGATATTACACAGTGAAATTTCAACCTGACCTTATTGACAGCTATATGCCATTCTATGGTAACGCCTACAGCGGTGTCGGATACGGCGCCGATACCGGTTTGAAATTTAAAGCAAAACCTGAAAAATTTTCCGTTATAAAAAAAGCGAAGATCTTCCAGATAGACGCCGCTGTGAAAACAGATAATGACTATTTCAGACTATCATTACAGGCAGGGTCCGAAGGAAACGCAACCCTCACAATTACGAGCGATAACCGAAGCACTATATCATTCCAGGGAGATATTTCAGAATTGCCCTCGAACAGATAATTGGTTACAATTTAAACTGAAGAATTTCAAGTTCATCGTATGGAACTCGTACAACATCTTTGTAATTTGGAACCGGAGAATTAATGTTTTCCCTTCTTCTATGATGGAAAAATCATCTGGCCGGCTTCACTGGATAATAACCAGGTACTTTCCCCCGGCATATATACAATTACCGGAAGGATTGCCGGAACAAACCTGCAGCCCAGGGCGACTGTCATAGTTAAAGAAGGAAAAGAGCCTGCTGCACCCGATCGTAAACTGGCGGCTTTTAATCCTGATCAGGTTTTATTATTGACAAACCGTACTATAATTATTATAAATCGACTAATAATTATGTTTCCGGTGAAGATCCCTTTACGGAACCATCACCGGTCTATACAAATGTCAATGGCGGATTGGGAGTTTTTGCCTCCTATACTATTGATTCGTTGATTTTCCGGATGAAATAGCCATCATTCGACAATCCGTACCGTCATTTTAATATCGGTGAGCGGACGATTTGCCTTGTCTTTCTGAACAGATGCTATTTTTGTTATAACATCAAGTCCTTCTGTGACTTCGCCGAATACTGTATATTGATTGTCGAGTGAATGGGCACCATTTACAGGTTCCACAATATAGAACTGTGATCCCGAGGAAGCTTTCTGAGGATTCTGTGCATCACCGAGACGTGCTGCTGCCAGAGCGCCTCTCTTATGCTTTAAACTGGCATTAAACTCTGCGGGAACAGTATATCCGGGACCACCGGCGCCCAGTTGCTGTCCTGGTTGTGCTCCTTTGGAGCCGGGATCTCCTCCCTGAATCATAAATCCGGGAATAACACGGTGAAAAAGTGTCCCATCATAGAATCCTGATTTTGCCAGCTTAACAAAGTTATCACGGTGCTTAGGTGTTTCATTGTACAAAATACCCTTCATATCGCCAAGATCTGTATGGATCACAAATTTTTTCTGTGGTTGAGATGAAGAGGTTGTCTGAGCAATGACAGAGAAATTCAACATTAATAAACTAATCAGAAATAATGGAATTGACTTTTTCATAGTTATAAGTGTTATATTTAAATAAAACGCAAAATTAACCAAATTATTTATTGGGATTAACAGATTATGGGTACCTTTTTGCTATACTGATCCTCAATTTCAAAACTATTATTTAACTTTAGGGGAACAGCTGAAAACTTTATAAAATGATGACTGGACAAAATAACACTAGCTTCAATTAATTAACTTAAGTTGCCAGTTTTAAAATTTATTATAATTTGGACTAAGACCTCTCTTCCCTTAAATATTTCTTACCCCATCCCCAACCCTTCCCTTAAGCATAAGGGAAGGGAGATTTAATTAATAATCATTGGTTTACACCCCCTTCCCTTAACCTTAAGGGAAGGGGGAGGGGGGATGGGTTTAGAAGATATCTAAGGAGAATACATTATATTTGAACTAAAATATTAATTCGCAACTTGAGTATTTAATAAACCTGTAAGAATGAAAATCAAATCCTTTTTAATTGTTTGCCTGTTCGCCGGATTAATTGAAAGTAATTCGTTGGCTCAAAAACAGGTCTATAAAATATCGCTGGCTGAGTGGTCACTACATCGCGCATTGCAAAAAGGAACAATCACTAATCTCGATTTTCCAAAAATTGCCAGAACAACATATGGTCTTGATGCCGTGGAATATGTCTCGACATTTTTTAAAGATAAAGCTGAAGATACCGAATATCTTACAAAGCTTAAAAATGAATGTAAAAAGTACAAGGTTAAAAGTTTGCTTATAATGGTCGATGGCGAAGGGAATCTGGCTGATACTTCTTTAAAAGTAAGAACCAGAGCTATAGAAAATCATTATAAATGGGTTAAGGCAGCAAAGTTTCTGGGGTGTCATTCTATCAGGGTCAATGCAGCCGGCAGAGGAACTATGGAACAGGTTCAGGCAGCTGCAATTGATGGCTTAGGAAAATTATCAGATTATGCCTCAAAATATAGAATCAATGTTGTTGTGGAGAATCATGGTGGATTTTCTTCAAATGGAAAATGGCTCTCTGACATAATGAAAGCAATTAACAAACCCAACTGCGGCACTTTACCCGATCTGGGTAATTTTTATGAATACGATCGTTATCAGGGAGTGGCAGATATGATGCCCTTTGCAAAGGGAGTCAGTGGTAAAACAAATGATTTTGACGCTGAAGGAAATGAGACTAAAATTGATTATGTGAAAATGATGAAGATAATCTCAGATGCAAAATACAAAGGGTATATCGATGCAGAATATGAAGGGAGCAAATTAAGCGAAGATGAAGGTATCAAAGCTACAGTTTCTCTTTTGAAAAAAGTTATAGCCCCTTATAACAAAAAGTAGTTAGAGAATAAATTTTGAATCAGAAATGAAGACACAATTAAAAAAGGATGAGAAGATAATCCTGATAACCAGACTACACTGGTTAACCTTAGCCGGACCGTTCCTGATCATGCTGATCTGCACAATATTTGGCATTTGGATAGGTAATTATGCGTTAATAGTTCCCTTAATTTCAATATTGTACTTTATTTACGAAATTGTGAAAAGGAAAAACAATCTATGGGTGGTTACAAATTTAAGAGTTATAGATGAGTTTGGAGTATTTTCTAATAACACTAAAGAAAGTCCTCTGGATAAAATTAACAATGTCTCTTACCGGCAGTCTTTCTTGGGGAAAATGCTTGGATACGGAAGTGTTGAAATTCAGACTGCAGCTGAAATCGGTTCCACAACTTATAATTCAGTTGCGAACCCTGGGAAGCTCAAAGATTCAATAACAAATATGCAGGAAGAATACAAAAAGCAACAGATAACGAATCAGGCTTCTGAGCTGGCAAAAGCTATTATAGGTCAACAATATAGCAAGACAGATTTAGCTACTGAAATTGAGAAATTATATGAATTGAAACAAAAAGGTATTCTTACAGAAGAAGAATATACCAACAGGAAAAGGAAGATATTAGATTCGTAAAATGCAGTATTATGAAGAAATTCTTTCTTCTTAAGATATTGCTGATAATTTCAAGTAGCATTATTGACGCATTTGCCTCCCTTCCAGGTATCAGTGCGATAGCTACAAGACCAAATGTCTCAAAAACCGATTGTAATTAGAAGTTAGAAGGATCTCGGATTTCGGGTTGGAGAAATGTTAATAAAGAGATATTTTTAAGGTAGTAAATTATATAAAATCTATATGGCAGATCTGACAATTGAAAAAGGTTTACACAAAGAAGAACATCTTGCAAGTTCGGCTTTCATCACTGATATTGTTATCGGAATGTCTGACGGATTGACTGTCCCGTTTGCTCTTGCTGCGGGATTGAGCGGTGCTGTTCAAAGCAATACTGTCGTTATCACCGCAGGTATCGCGGAGATAGTTGCGGGCAGCATAGCGATGGGGCTTGGAGGTTACCTGGCAGGAAAAACGGAACAGGAACATTTTCAGTCAGAACTGGAACGTGAATATGAGGAGGTGGAAGTAGTTCCCGAGAAAGAAAAGATGGAGGTAAAACAGGTTTTTGCAGAATATGGTCTGAGTGAACATTATCAGAATATTATTGCTGATGAAATGGCAAAGGACAAGGATAAATGGGTTGATTTCATGATGAAATATGAACTCGGACTTGAAAAACCTGATGTTAACAGGGCAAGGAACAGCGCTGCTACTATCGGTATATCCTATATTGTCGGAGGTTTGATTCCTCTTACTGCCTATTTTTTCACTCCAACTCCTTTCGACGGGCTGATGATCTCAGCTCTTCTCACAATAATATGCCTCTTCATTTTCGGATATTTCAAGAGCAAAGTGACCGGACAACCTCCGGTAAAAGGTGCATTGAAAGTTACCCTTATCGGCATTGCAGCAGCAGCTGCTGCTTTTGCAGTTGCTAAGGCATTTAATAACTTGTTTTAGCTGAGGATCGGACAATAACCAGGAGGGCAGGGGACAGAATTCCTTATTGATAAAATTGAGTTCAACGTTCAGATACCCGACTATCTGTTCACAAAAGCCAGCCTCAAGAAATAGCTTTACTTCATATAAATAGGCTTCCCCGCACAACAATTTTTAAACTTTCTGCCGCTTCCACACGGACAGGGATCATTTCTTTCCGGAATAGCCGGCTTAATAACCTGGTTTTCTTTATTTTTTATCCAGTTCATGACATTTGCCGGAGCTCTCTTATTTTTAAGCTCTTTTGCCATGTATTCCATATATGGTTCAACATGATTAAAAAAGATCTTATACCCCTCACATAAATAATTCAGTCCTGGTTTACCATCCGGAGTCATCATGAACCGGTGTTTCGGACATTCACCGTGACAGGCATAAAGCACATTGCATCTAAGACAATATCCAGGTAACTTGTTTCTTTTGTCAATACCAAAATCAAATTGCCTCTGAGATTTAACAAGGTCAATCATTGGTGATTCCAATATATTACCAAGAAAATAGTCAGGATATACAAAATGGTCACAGGCAAACAGATCCCCGTTATGTTCCATTACCAGGGCATCTCCACAAGTCTCCGCAAAAACGCATATGCCAGGCATCACTCCACAATAATTGGCAAGGACGGAATCGAAAATCTGAACAAAATAACGTGCCACATCATTCCTGACCCACTCATCAAATATGGTGACCAGGAACTTTCCAAATTCCAGGCTACTGACAGACCATTCTGTTACTCTTGCGGCATCAGAGTAATCGTTCGCAACAAGATTCAGCAGATTAGATTTTATGTTCATCGCCTCGCGCTCAATTACCGGAAGAAATTGTATAAAACCGCTCCCAATATTTTTCAGGAACCGGTAAGTTTCTGTAGCAAAATGAACATTATAATCATTTACACAGCTGAGTGTATTGAATTCGACTTTATGTTTATGAAAAAGCTCAATACCTTTCATCACTCTCTTAAATGTACCGCCTCCCGAAGCAGTCTTGCGGTAATGATCGTGGTTATGCTCAGGGCCATCAATGGAAATTCCAACGAGCATTTTATTGTCAGCAAAGAACTTACACCAATCCGCATTGAGTCTTGTGCCGTTCGTCTGAAATGAATTCTCTATAGTTTTACCTGATGAATATTTCTTTTGTAATTCAAGGGCTTTCCTGAAATAGTCTATACCGCAAAGGGTTGGCTCACCTCCCTGCCATGTAAAAGTAACAACCTCCTGCTGGGTTTCAATGTATTGCTTAATAAAGCTTTCAAGTACTTCATCTGACATTATAAAATTATTCTTCGCAGGATAGAGCTTTTTCTTTTCGAGATAGTAGCAATATTTGCAATTGAGGTTACATACAGGGCCAGTTGGTTTCAGCATCACATTGTATGCATTTGGACCTTTCAGCTTGAGAGCATCTGTAAACAGAATATCCATATAACCGAATTATCAGGCGGTAAAAATAGTGAAAAAAGTAGCAGAGAATAAGTTCGTGTAATTTAAACTGAACAATCAGATATTTGAATTTGTTGTAAATGAATAATATATAGTTATGGAATACCGAATTGAGAAAGACACACTTGGTGAGGTACAGGTACCTGCGGATAAGTACTGGGGAGCACAGACTCAAAGGTCGCTTATGAATTTTCAAATCGGGCCGCCAGCATCTATGCCTGTTGAAATCATCCACGCTCTGGCACTTATTAAGAAAGCTGCTGCAATTACTAATCATAAATCAGGTCTTCTGCCAGCAGATAAGATGAAGATTATCTCACAGGTATGTGATGAAATCCTGTCCGGCCAACTTGACGACCATTTTCCTCTTGTTATTTGGCAAACAGGTTCCGGAACTCATACAAATATGAACTGCAATGAAGTAATTTCAAATCGCTCACATGTATTGCTCGGTAATAAGCTGGGAGATGGTAAATCATATATTCATCCGAACGATGATGTAAATATGTCACAGTCATCCAATGATACGTTCCCGGCAGCGATGCATATATCGGCATATATAAAGATCGTTGAGGAGACTATCCCTGCTGTTGTAAAATTAAAAAACACTCTATTCACCCGATCAACTGAAATGACTGGTGTGGTAAAAATAGGAAGGACCCACATGATGGATGCCACTCCACTAACAATGGGACAGGAGTTTTCAGGGTATGTATCCCAGCTGGATCATGGAATTAGCGCCTTGAAAAACACCCTTGACCACCTTTCAGAACTGGCTATAGGTGCAACTGCAGTTGGAACTGGCCTAAATGCGCGTGAAGGGTATGATCTTGAAATGGCATCAGTGATTGCCGGTCTGACCGGTTTACCATTTGTTTCCGCTGAAAACAAGTTCGAAGCCCTGGCTGCAAATGATGCAATAGTTGAGACTCATGGGGCTGTCAAACAGATAGCAATCAGTCTTATGAAAATTGCCAATGACATAAGAATGTCGGCTTCAGGACCACGCTCAGGAATTGGCGAAATAATTATTCCGGCCAACGAACCCGGATCCTCCATTATGCCAGGGAAAACTAATCCAACTCAGACCGAAGCATTGACAATGGTTTGTGCACAGATTATGGGTAACGACACAACCATTTCTGTCGCAGGTTCAAATGGCCATTTCGAACTGAATGTTTACAAGCCTGTGATGATAGCAGCTCTGTTGCAGTCACTTTCACTGCTTGCTGATGCCTGCAATTCATTTAACTATAATTGTGTTGCCGGAATTGAACCAAACCTGGAACGTATCAGGGTCAATCTTAATAACTCTCTGATGCTGGTTACGGCATTGAATCCTCATATCGGTTATGAAAAAGCAGCTGCAATTGCTAAAAAAGCATACTCTGAAAAGATTACCTTGAAAAAAGCTGCCATAGAGTCAGGTTTTGTTACAGAACAGCAGTTTGATGAATGGGTCGTGCCGGAAGAAATGACAAGGATGAAGAAACCCGGTCAGTGAAGATTCTGTTTCAGAAAGTTTCGCAGAACATATTGTAATATTCCCTTATTCCTGTAGTAATCTATCTCGATTTCCGAATCCAGTCTGGCAATTGCCATGAAATCAAATCCGGACCCATCACCTCTGGTTACATGCACTTTTATCTCACTATTTGGAGTGAGACCCTTGCTTAATATCTCGTACTTCTCATCCCCTTTTAAACTGAGGGAAAGTCTGTTCTCACCTTTCTTAAACTGAAGAGGCAGAATGCCTGTCCCTACAAGATTACTTCTATGAATTCTCTCAAAACTTTCTGCTACTATAGCCCTTACCCCCAGTAATGAAACGCCCTTCGCCGCCCAGTCGCGTGAAGATCCGCTGCCATATTCCTTCCCGGCAATTATTATTAAAGGAGTTTTTGCAACCTGGTATTTCATCGCAGCATCATATATAGTCATCAGTTCACCATTATCGTGGAAAACTGTCCATCCTCCATCTTTACCTGCCAGTTCATTTTTCAATCTGAGATTTGAGAAGGTTCCTCTTACCATGACTTCATGATTCCCCCTTCGCGAGCCATATGAATTAAAATCATCTTTACTGACTCCTTTTGATATGAGATACTTACCAGCAGGAGAACTTTCAGAAATATATCCTGCCGGAGAAATATGATCCGTAGTTATTGAATCACCAAGTTTCAAAAGTACTCTTGCAGCCTTAATATCATCGATCTCATCAGGTGCTGGTGAAATGTCTTTAAAGAACGGGGCTTCTTGCAGGTAAGTCGATCCTTTGTCCCATTTATATGTGGTGCTATTTACAGACTTAAGCGCATTCCAGCTTTCATCTCCTTCAAATATTGTATTATAATTATCAACAAAATCTCCGGCGCGGACAACCTTGTTAATCACAGACTGGATTTCCTGATCCGCAGGCCATAAATCTTTAAGAAATACCGGTTCAAGATTGGGATCTAAACCCAGAGGCTCATGCTCCATGTCAATATCAATTCTGCCTGTAAGGGCAAAGGCAACCACAAGGGGAGGGGAAGCAAGAAAATTCATATTAACAACAGGGTGTATCCTGGCTTCAAAATTTCTGTTACCGGAGAGCACTGATGCGACAATAAGCTGGTTTTCGAGTACTGCTTTGTTAATATGGTCAGGCAATGGTCCGCTGTTTCCGATGCAGGTTGTACATCCATAACCGACTGTATGGAATCCCAGGGCTTCAAGGAAAGGAGTCAATCCCGCTTTTTCCAGGTAATCAGAAACTACTTTAGATCCGGGGGCAAGGCTGGTCTTTACCCACGGTCTCGTTGTAAGACCTCTTTCCACAGCTTTCCTGGCAAGCAATCCGGCACCGACCATCACAGCTGGATTTGATGTGTTGGTACAACTGGTAATAGCTGCAATAACAACCGATCCATCGCTTAACATGAATTCGGAATTGTTCACTTTAATTTTTGCAGATTTAAGACCGTCCCTGACTTCCCCTTCAACCCTTTCATCCAGGTCGATATATTCTCTCTTATAACTGTTTTTCAAAATATCGATAAATCTTTTTTTTGCTTCGGAAAGAGGTATCTTGTCCTGCGGGCGTTTCGGACCGGCAATTAATGGTTCTATTCCACCAAGATCCAGCTGGAGTATCTCCGAATATTTAATAGTCTCCTCATTCTGACGCCATAACATATTTGATTTCAGATATTTTTCAACAGTTTTAATATGATCTTCGGATCTTCCGGTAATCCTTAAGTATTCCAGGGTTTTCTCATCAGGTGGAAAATATGTAACGGTGCATCCAAACTCAGGAGACATATTTGAAATGGTTGCCCTGTCAGGAATTGTCAGATTATTTAGACCTTCCCCGAATACTTCAACAAATTTGTCAACGACACCTTTCTTTCGCAACAGTTCAGCAACGGATAATACCAGATCAGTTGCCGTACAACCATCCTTTAATCTTCCGGTCAGCTTTAATCCGATCACCTCCGGCAGCATAATATATATAGGCTGACCAAGCATAACTGCTTCTGCCTCAATGCCGCCAACTCCCCACCCCAAAACACCTATTCCATTCACCATCGGAGTATGCGAATCGGTTCCTACCAGTGTATCAGGAAAAATTATTCCCTCTCTTACTGTAGCCACTTTTGCCAGATATTCAAGATTAACCTGGTGACAAATACCCATACCCGGAGGCAGGACATTGAAGTTTTCGAAT
Source organism: uncultured Bacteroidales bacterium (assembly GCA_963813405.1). Classification (GTDB taxonomy): domain Bacteria; phylum Bacteroidota; class Bacteroidia; order Bacteroidales; family VadinHA17; genus LD21. The sequence goes on along the minus strand of CAWEYU010000003.1, from coordinate 240,080 downwards.
GATGATCTGGCCCACTTTAGCAGGGAGTATCTCTCTGAATTCCTCTCATATTCAAGTTCTACATTCTGCTTATATGCATTGGTTGTTCCGAAGAAATCAACCTGAACAGAATGGTCAATTATCAGGTCGACAGGGATCTGCGGATTTATGAGGCCAGAATTTATCTTCCGCCGGGCAGCTTCAGATCTTATCGAAGCTATATCCACTATTGCTGGTACTCCGGTAAAATCCTGCATTAATACCCTGGCAGGTAAAAAGGGTATCTCCTTCTGTAGCGGATCAGGTTTCCAGTTTAAGATATTATTAAGATGAACCTCAGTAAATCCTGTTCTTCCTGAATTGCGTACAATATTTTCAAGAAGTATCCTGATGGCAAAAGGAAACCTCTCAATATGATAACCATCTTTATTGAGGTCATTCAAACTATAATAATTCAACTTTCCAAGTGGTGTTACAATTGACTTCTTCGCCTTCGCTATACCTTTCATGACAAAATGTATTAGACCAATAGATACCCAACCTTGATTTTTTAACAAATCATACAACACTATTGTTTAAAATCCTGCACCATAATTTCACCCTTACTTCCTGAGGACGGCATATTTGGTAATCAGGGTACCCTGCTCGTTTGCCTTTCTAATGTCGATTAACTGCAAATCTATATCAAGCTGTTCGCTGGTTACAAAACAAGCACCGATCCCAAATATTTTGGGCTCAATAGTCAGCCATAGTTCATCTATCAGATGTTCTTTTAAAAATGAAGTGGCTATATGCGGACCTCCGACAACGACCATTTGTTCAAAACCTTCCTTTTCATAATGAGCAACCAGTTCTGAAGGGGATTTATCTGAAAATTCAACCTGACCTGATGACTCAAATTTTTTATAATCAGCTGGTCTATGTGTCATAACAATAATAAGATGATCTGGCAAAGGATTTATTTGATCGGCATCAAATGTATTACTTCCCAAAACAATAAGGCTGGACTCCTTCCATAATTTGCTAAAGTAATTCTGGTCAGCTTTTGACGACCATTTCCTTACGAAAGGGTCATCCCATTTGGTTACCTTACCATCTAACGAAGAAACAAAAACAAGAATGATTTTCATTTTATTTCTTATTAATGACAGATTATGCCTGAGCAAATAACAGGAACTTCTTGTTCATTGTTACTTTTATTATTATTAAACAATTTATAAAATTGATTGTTTTGTATTGAATCCATAAAAATTAGCCGGACAGGGAAAACAATACGAAAACTGAATAATATCTCACAAGCCCTGGTGTGAATTATATAACATTTTTCCAAAATAATGTAAACACGAAATTTCAGGGAAATGTAATTTTGTATTACAATAGTACTATTTCAAATTTAAATCAGAAAAAAATGAAAAAACTCATTCTGCTGAAAGTAGCAATTGCATGTGTTTTCTCGTTTGCTGTATTTCTGAATACGGTTTCTGCACAGTCCGTCCAGATGTCGAAGCCGATTCCAGATAATATAGTAGCAATTGCAAAGAAATCATGTGTGAATTGTCACACCGAACCAGGAAACAAAATGGCCCTGTCGAAAGTTAACATTTCTAAATGGGCTAGTTATACGGCCGTTCAGGAAGCTGCAAAATCAGCTGATATGTGCAAAATGGTGACTGAGGGCAAGATGCCCCCGAAATCATTCAAGGATAAGAATCCTGGCTTTGTAGTATCCAAAGATGAAATCACAATGATATGTGACTGGTCAGCATCATTGAAGGTCGCTAAAAAGTAGCCGGTTATTTTAAACTAATTTATATTTGTTCATTAGGTGGTGGGAACTTAAACCCGCCACTTTTGTTTTGTTATGGAACAAGTGTAATATTGTAACACAATAAAATCCATTTTTCTAAAAATGACACATAAATATTCAATTTTCGGTATGAGTTGTAATGGTTGCAGGACTCATGTAGAAGAAGCTCTTAAGAATGTGGAAGGGGTAGTTAAGGTTTCTGTGGATCTGCAGAATGCAGAAGCAATTATCGAAATGAAATCACATATTCCATTGGAAAAGTTTCAGGAAGCTTTAAAGAACAGCGGTGGTAATTATAGTATTTCAATGCCGGGGGATATATCGCATTCGCATATAAAAAATAAAGAAAATGCTAATTCAAAGCCGGAGGGTAAAGGGTCAGGTATCTTTTATTGTCCTATGCATTGTGAGGGAGAAAAGACATACGATAAACCTGGCAATTGTCCCGTTTGCGGCATGGACCTGGTTGAACAGCCCTCTTCGCATGAGCAGGAGGAGGACAAAACCTATAAAAAACTACTGTTCAAACTTAAAATCTCGACTATTTTTACAGTACCGGTATTTCTGATTGCCATGTCAGAAATGATCCATAATAATCCTTTGGTGACAATGATGCCCTGGAGGTACTGGAACTGGGTGCAGCTCGTCCTGTCAGTACCTGTTGTATTTTATGCTGCCTGGATGTTCTTTGAACGTGCCTGGCATTCTGTTATTAGCTGGAATCTTAATATGTTCACACTTATTGGTATAGGTTCGGGTGTGGCATGGATTTTTAGTGTCGTTGCACTTGTTTTTCCAGGCATTTTTCCTGATCAGTTCAGATCACATGCCGGTACAATTTATGTCTATTTTGAAGCAACAACAGTCATACTTACCCTCGTATTACTGGGACAAGTACTGGAAGCAAGGGCTCATGGAAAGACAAACGGGGCAATAAGGGCGTTATTAAAACTGGCGCCAAATAACGCAACAAAAATTATTGATGGCGAAGAATTGACTGTTGCTATAGACCAAATTCTGAAAGGCGACCTTATTCGGGTGAAACCAGGAGAAAAAATACCGGTTGACGGAAGAATTATGGAAGGAGAATCCACTGTAGATGAGTCCATGATCACCGGGGAGCCTGTTCCCGTTGATAAAAGGGCAGGGGATAAGGTAAGTTCAGGTACCATAAACGGAAACAAGACCTTTGTTATGATAGCTGAAAAAGTAGGCTCGGAAACTTTGTTGTCACATATTATCGAAATGGTCAATTCAGCAAGCAGATCAAAAGCACCAATTCAAAACCTGGCTGACAAGATCTCTGGTTATTTCGTGCCGATCGTTGTTGGTATATCGGTCATTACCTTCATAGCATGGGCGGTATATGGTACGGAACATGCTTATGTATACGCACTTGTAAATGCCATCGCTGTGCTTATAATAGCTTGTCCATGCGCTCTTGGTCTGGCCACACCTATGGCGGTAATGGTCGGAGTAGGAAAAGGGGCACAATCCGGAATTCTTATTAAAAATGCGGAATCGCTTCAGAAAATGAGCAATATAGATGTGGTCATTATCGATAAAACTGGAACTGTAACTGAAGGAAAACCATCTGTGGAAAAAGTCATCAGTTCTTCACCAATTAATTCAGAGGAAGAAATACTTCAAAAAATAATATCACTCAATAGCAGCAGCGAGCATCCACTTGCACAGGCGACTCTTCGTTATGGTTCAGAACGAAAGATAAAAATCCTGCCTGTCTCTGATTTTGAAGCAATTACAGGTAAAGGAGTCACCGGAATGCTTTATAACAAAAAACTAGCCCTGGGTAACGAAAAGCTTATGGAGCAATTCAGGGCAAATATTTCTGTCGAAGTAGCGAAGCAAGTTGAAACAGAGCAGAAATCGGGTAAAACAGTATCATATTTGTCTGAAGTCGATAAGGTGATTGGCTTCATAGTAATTTCAGACAAAATAAAAGAATCAGGTAAAGAGGCTATTCAAAATTTGCAGAAAGAAGGATTAAAGGTTATAATGTTCACTGGGGACAATGAGGAGACGGCAGGAGCAGTGAGCAGAACCTTGAACCTCGATGGATACAAATCGCAAATGCTTCCCGGAGATAAGCTGGAGGAGATTAAACGCCTGCAGGCTGAAGGTAAAAAAGTGGCAATGGCAGGAGATGGCATAAATGATGCTCCGGCACTGGCCCAGGCGGATATCGGCATTGCCATGGGAACAGGAACTGATGTGGCGATCGAAAGTGCAGGAATAACGCTAGTTAAAGGAGATCTTAAAGGTATTGCCAGGGCAAGGCTATTGAGCCAGAAAGTAATGCGGAATGTCAGGGAGAATCTCTTTTTTGCCCTTGGGTACAATGCTTTGGGTATACCTGTGGCAGCAGGAGTGCTTTATCCGGTTTTCGGGATACTGCTTTCTCCGATGATAGCAGCATTAGCTATGAGCTTCAGCTCAGTATCGGTTATCACCAATTCGTTAAGATTAAGAAATGCTGAGTTGAAATAAGAAATGCAAAATAATGTAACTTCAGGTATGATATTTTCGTATAAAAAATGTTGTGTGAAAGCATGGTTTATTAGATTTTCTAAACTAATAAATAAGGAGATATATTTTATTCAAAATGAAATATTTGCTCATTTTTGTCTATTTCCTTATATTCTCACTTAGCCTTTCGGGGCAGGATTGTACAATATTATCTAAAGCTAACACAATTATACCCGATAAACTTTGTTCGCCTGTAACGGTAAACTGGCAGGTAAGTTACATGGGGGTAAATAATGCAGGTACCAAAGTTCAGATTCAATTTGACTGGGATGATGGTAATTCCCAGTTCGTTCCAACTTCAAGTACAGCGACTGGCACTTTTCAGGCTACTGCAAATCATAGCTATCTTTCAACCGGGGATAAGTGTAATTACCGGCCAAAAGCCACCCTGGTGGTAAACGGGGTTATCTGCACCTCATCCACTCAGCAACAAATAGTTACAGTATGGGATAATGATGATCATAATGGCGGGAAATTGCATATAAATCCGTTGGTTTACCCCATTTGTTTCGGTAATAGTGCGAATGTCCGGTTTCAGGATCTGACGCAATTTAATTGTGTCCCGCCCCAGGAGAAGGATGTACCTAATCTATTTACACGGTGGGTGCAATGGATCTATGGGACTGATATCACAATGACAGGAATTCCTGTAACAGTTAGCGGTACTTCCAGAGTGTATCCTTATTCAGGACCAATTATAACTCTTCCAGGACCTGTAACAGGCTCAGGTGTTTACTCCGACATCATAAATGTTGCCAATGATAAATTAATTGGCCAGCATTTCCAGGTGACATTGCGCAACTGGAATTATTGTAACCCATATGATGATCCTAATATTCCAGGTCCTCCGGCAGATCCTGTAAACGGAGACCATCCACCTGTAATCACTACCGCTATTATACTTATTGTTCCCTATCCTGATGCGACTATAACACCACTAGATACTTTGTGTTTATATCATGATATTGTCACTTTACATGCACACGATCCGGGTGGAACATGGTCAGGTGATGGAGTATTAAACAACGGTTTTACCCCTTCGCGGGCAGGGGTCGGAAATCATATAATAAAATATAAAATCACCGACTCAAATAAGTGTACTTCTGAAGATCAGATTACTGTTACAGTTATGCCTCCTCCAACGGCAAAAATATATCCTGTAAATACACTTTTTGCTAACTCGCCCCCGATCCTTTTAATTGCATCTCCGCCTGGAGGAACCTGGGCAGGTGATGGGGTAAAGGATAAAGAATTTGACCCTGCTATAGCAGGTGTGGGGATCCATATCATAAAGTATCAGACATTGCCAGACAGATTCGGGTGTTCTGGCACAGACACAATTCATATTAAAGTCATAATGCCTCCGTTACCCGTGGCCTTATTCGAATCTGATACGGTTGGCTGTTCTCCACTCAACGTTCAGTTTATAAACAAGAGCATTTCCGGAGAGTCATACATGTGGGATTTCGGAGACAAGACATTTTCTTCAATAAAAAACCCATCCCATACTTACCACATTCCCGGTGATTATATTGTCAGGCTCACGGTAAGCAATTACTCGGGAGAGTCAACACATACCGGATTAATAACAGTTTATCAGAATCCAACGGCAATTTTCAATATATACCCGACAGAAGTGATAAATAATTCTCAGGTGGTGGTGTTCACTAATTTTTCGAAATACGGCGTTTCCTGGTTATGGGATTTTGGTGATAATAATACCTCAATTGAAGAAAATCCATGGCATAAGTATGAGTCTGAGGGGATTTACAATGTGATCTTAACAGTATCTTCAAAAGATGGCTGTATTGATTCATTGAAATATAAAACTCCGGTTAGGGTCGAATACAAAACCGGTGAAATAAAATTCCCGAATGCCTTCAAATGGAACCTTTCGGGACCCACAGGAGGTTACTGGAGTGAAAATCAATTAGACGATCAGATATTCAGACCTTTTTTTATAAATGTAATTGACTACAAACTGCAGATATATAACCGCTGGGGAGTTTTAATTTATGAAAGCTCAGACCTCTATAAAGGATGGGATGGATATTTTGCCAACGGAAATCTGGCAAATCAAGGCGTTTATGTCTGGAAGGTGACCGGCCAGTTTGCTGACGGTAAGTATTTCACAAAGGTAGGAGATGTGACTTTTCTGCATTGACATTCTGCATTAGTCGTCAAGTGTGATCATTTGAGTCGGTTCAGTCCTGTTCAGAACCGATATCCGCTGCTGATCACCCAGCTTAATGCCTTTTTCTAAAAAGGACTGATGCAATGTCTGAAGTGCCTTTTCCGGGGTATTATTGTTTTTACTCAGATGAGCAAGAAATATATGAGTTAGATTATCATTAATAGCTTCAGCTAAAAAATCTGATGACTGATGATTACTTAAATGTCCGTGATCTGATCTTATTCGTTTTTTCAGAAAGTGCGGATAGTTGCCGGAACTTAGCATCTCCTCGTCGTAATTTGACTCGATAACAAGTATATTAGTTTCCTTTATAAAGGGAGCAGAAATGTCGCAGATATGTCCGAGATCAGTAACAATAGTTATTTTCTTACATCCTGAACTTATCTGAAAGCCAATTGTCTCAGGAGCATCGTGGCAAACCGGGAATGCGATAATATCAAAACCTGCAATATGGAATCTCTCCTGCAACGGGATTTCCCGGATGCAATCTCCTGTGATTTTTACGTGTGGTGAAAGAATGCTTTTCCAAATATTGCCGGTAGTGAATGCGGGCAGATTGTTCTTCCTGGTGAGTACTTCCAGTCCTTTTATGTGATCGATATGATTATGGGTTATCAGCACACCCATAATGGTCTGCATGGAGATATTCATATTCTTCAGGAACTTGCGGATAGAAGTCGCAGAGATTCCGGCATCGATCAATATGCCATGGAACTCATTGCCAATGTAATAACAATTTCCGCTGCTGCCGCTGCTAAGACTGCAAAAACTCAGTTTCATTTGTCGGCCCGGAGGGAATCGAACCCTCGACCCCATGATTAAGAGTCACGTGCTCTGCCAGCTGAGCTACGGGCCGGATATCGCTGCAAAGTAACCTAAAACCGGTGACTTCAGAAAGCAAAATACAAAAACTATTTTATAATAAAATGACTTCAGGTCGTGGTTCAGCATTGGCCGCGATTACTTTGCAATAACTAACAATTGCGTTATCAGAAGATCAGAGGTAAAGCCAAAAGCCCTGACCATTTCAGGCCGGAATTCATTTTCCGATACAGAAATTCCTGAAGATATTCCCCAGTATCTCATCACTGGTTATCTCACCTGTTATCTCTCCAAGGTAGTGAATAGCCTGTCTGATATCTATTGCTAACAGATCCTCAGGTACAATATCTGCAAGTCCCTTTATGACACGATCAAGGCTCTCAGACACATGAATAAGCGCTTCATAATGTCTTATATTTGTGACTATTACGCTATCTGAATTCAACCTTTCCTTTTCAACAACTTCACCAAGTTTCAACCGCAGATCATCGAGTCCGATCTCTTCTTTTGCGGAAATGAACAGGAGCTCATCATTATCCTTGAGCTTTATTCCTTTAGCCAGTATATTCATCGTTTCAGGCTTCGCCAGATCTGTTTTATTGATAAGGATCATTAATCTTTTTCCTGCTTTATCAATCATTTCCCTTATCGCATCTGCACGAGCATTTATTAATTCCGGTGAGTCATTAACCTCGTCAATCAAAAGTATTACTTCCGCCTCTGCTATCTTTTTATGTGTTTTCTTAATGCCCAGATTCTCAATTATATCTGATGTCTCACGTAAACCTGCAGTATCAATAAACCGGTATTCAATACCGTCAATTACAATGGAATCTTCAACCACATCCCTGGTCGTTCCCGGGACCTCAGATACTATTGCTTTTTCTTCCTTCAGAAGGGCATTCAGAAGTGTGGATTTCCCAGAATTAGGCTTTCCGACTATTACAACAGGGATCCCGTTTTTAATCACATTTCCAATCCTGAAAGAAGCTGCCAGCTCGTCTGAAAGAGATTTAATCTTATCAGCCAAAGCTTTGACTTCCCTTCTGTCAGCAAATATTACGTCCTCTTCGCTGAAATCAAGTTCGAGTTCCATGAGTGATGCAAAATGGAGCAATTCTGATCTCAGCTTGCTTATCTCAGAGGAAAACCCTCCTCGCATCTGATTGATTGCAACTCTGTGCGATTCACGAGCTGATGACGCTATGACATCAGCAACCGCCTCCGCCTGTAAAAGGTCCATCTTTCCGTTCAGAAATGCTCTCTGGGTGAACTCCCCCGGGAATGCAGAGACAGCACCATTCAAGATAAGCAGTTCCAGAATTTTTCTGCGGATATAGGGAGAGGCATGACAGGAAATTTCGACAGAATTTTCTCCGGTGTAGGAGAGAGGCTCTCTGAAAACAGTAACAAGAACATCGTCAATAATCTCACCGGCAGATCTTATATCACCATAGACAACCGAGTAACCCGGAAGATCTTCAAGCCTGGCATTTCTATCAGAAGGAAAGAATATTTTCTCACAGATTTCTATGCTTTGCTTACCGCTAACCCGTATCACAGCAATTGCTCCACCACCCGATGTTGCTGGGGCACATATCGTCTCTCCGGTTCTTATCATTAGATATATTTCATATATATGACAACCTCTTTAATGCCTCCAAAATAATTTATTCTGGTATCAGTGAAAGGTGGCGGCTTGCGTGCAGGTACCTTCGGATTATTAGAGAATCCGAACCCCTCCCTGGGCTTTATTCCAAAAACGAAATCCATTTTCTCATTCTTGTTTTCATCATCAAGAACAGTTATTCCGAAGGAACCTGGTTTAAATAAAGGTATGAACATCCTGAGCTTTCCTGAAACTATGGTATCTTTTGAGAGCGTAAATTTGAATTGTGCCTTACCGGGATATCCGGTTTCTGAATCGAACACATTGACCTGAATATAACCAGTTTTGTTTCGTATATTACTTATAATAAGATCGATTCCATTGCGGTTTTGAAGTTGAGAAACTGGTGTGGGATTATTGTCAGGCCAGCTAAAGTTGGTAAAAATAATTTCAGAAATAAGCCAGAGAATAATGGTAGTATTCATAGACTGCAAATCTATGAAATATCTTTTACATCCCCTGGTCCATAGCCGTCAACCTAAGGAATCTGGGATGACGGTGCAGAGAGATAAACTTTGTAAGCATCAGATAATCAGTGCTTACAGTTTCCCCTCCTTTAAAAGCTAACCTCTCATCACATCTTTTAAAGAATATTTATGATTATTGTTTTTGATTTTCGTAAAATATATAGAACGGCCATATGAGGGATCCTTGCTGTGATATACAGTACGGATTGCTCTGAAAGAGCAAAAATATGAATAACCCCCAGCGCCAGCTGGGGGTACGGCACACACACTGATGGTAGCTCCGAAGGAGCTTAATATAAGGATCAGGGGAAATATCTCTCATCAATTGTTATACCTGACTCTTCCAAAAGGATCCTGTACTCATCCTCAAACGACTCATTCCCATGATGTACCTTTTGATTCTTAATATAGTCTATGAGTTTTACCTTATCCCTGTAGGAACAAGTAAAAGATCCATAACCTTCCGCCCAGTTATTAAACGAGGGAAAAAGACCACTGCTTTTCATCCAGGATGAAGAAGAAGCTTTGATCTCTCTCATAAAATCTGCTAGTGCTATTGACGGATGAAGATCAGATATTAGATGTACATGATTCTCAACTCCATTTATTCGATACAGGTGACTGTTCTTGTTTTTGATTATGCCGGTAATATAGGCATACAGCTCACCAGCGTGATCCTGATTAATGGTGGGAAGGCTGTCCTTTGTCCTGAAGACATTGTGATAAAGTAACTGACGATAGCTTGACATTTTAGCAAATATTAAGTTAGTACTACAGCGAGAAAACACTAATTTAAGAAAAGGAAGAATCAGAACCAAAAATATGTCACCCCTCACGGGGTTTTTGACAAGAGCGTAGCCTTTCACCCCCAGCTGGCGCTGGGGGTTATTAACATTCCGCCACATTCGTGGCTCGATTGCATTGGTGAATGAAAATTCGGTTTAGAAAAGAAATTAACCAATAATATCACTAAGCTTTGAACTTAATCTCTATTAATGTTTATATGGAAAATGTGTATAAAGATTAGCTTCAAAAGGAGGGGAAATGTAACAGACTTATTTTCTGAACTTTATATTCAGTTTTCAGCTAAAATTCCTCCCTATTTCCCAGATTCCTAATCCTTAAGATGACGGCTATACCCCCTGTTCACCTTCCTTTCTGCACTAAAGCTTCGATGGACAAAGCAAAAGGGGAATTTGACTGCCTGATGCCCGATACCAGAAGCCCGACACCTTTATCTTTCCAGATTTTGCAAGCTGAAGACAGAATCATCAATCTTCATATCCGTAACAATTTTATCAAAAAATATCTCGGAGCTTCTACCGGTAATATTATTGAAAACAACCATGTTCTTTATTAAATATTTACTTTCATTAAGCGGCTGTATACTTTTAACTGTCATTGTTTTATAAAGCTTGTTATCAAAATCATAGTATTCCATCTTTTTAAGTAGCCAGTTAGCTGAATTGAAATATGATATCTTCTTAAAAAAACCATACTCATCTGCTTTCTCATTGTTCACGGGAGTACTTTCAATTATCCATTGTCCACTCTCTCCTGAGGAAATAAGATGCTTATAGGTGAAATCTGAAAGGGCCGGGGAGCTCATGTCTGAATTGGAAAATTCAGAACTCATAAAGCTTTTTCCCTTTTCGGAACTCACGATTCTTCTGGTTCTTTTCAACGCCGGAAGGTAGATCCACATCTCATCCGGACCATTTTTGTTATCTATGATCAGCATACCGGTCCCTTTCACATCTGCAGGTTCAATGAACTTAATGACTCTTTTCTCTGTGCCATCCGGATAACTTTTGGAGATCATTGATATTAATCTTTTACGGACAGAACCATTCTTCTCTGTGATAGTCAGGGAAATATTGGAGCTCATGGAGCCCATTAATGTAAGATCGCGGCTCCTGTTCATTATCTGACTTGCGTCAGGAAGCTGAGCTTCTGCCGGTAAAAGCGGCAGGAGTAATAGTAATAGCATTATTCCTTTTTTCATATCTTCTTCTTTTTCTGTTATTTAAATCCATTGATATAAACCGTGGCTTGAATGTGATGAGAAAGGCAGGGATTATTACAATTGCCCCGATAAGGCATGAACCTATTGAGACGAAAACAAGGTAGCCGAAAAACCTTATAGATGTAAAACCAGATAGCATAAGTGCAGAAAATCCTGCCATTACGCTAAAAGCATTTATTAATATACTTCGTCCTATTGTTGCAAGGGTGGTTAAAGTGGCGTCCTCATATGATAAGCCTTTTCGAAGTTGAATGTTAAAACACCACATATATTGTATAGTAAAATCGACACCAACACCTATCATTATAGATGACAAAAGCGCTGTCGCCGAATCAAGTGCTATTCCGCTAATGCCCATGAATCCAAATAGAATCAGGATTGAGGCTGCCAGAGGGATAGATCCAGTCAATCCTCCCTTAAAGGATTTGAATATGATAGCCATGAGAAATAAAACCGTAAGCAGTGCAAAAATCAGTGAGGCACCCTGTCCCTTGATTATTGATCCGGCAAAGTCTGCCATAATAATTGCATAACCCCCCACAATTACTTTGGCGGGAAAGTCAGTTGTCAGCTCCCTGATCTTCTCCCTGACATTAATAATAATCCTGTTCTCCGGTCTGGATAGCTTTATTAATATGTGAGCTTTCGAATTCTCAAGGTTCATGAGCTGTTTGAAATCATTCTGATCGCCGCTCATATTGTAAAGCTCAAACAACTGGGCTATAGCATTTCTTGATGCCGGAATGTTATCGTACTCCGTTTCCCCGGTTGAATAAATTGCTTTACTCATTTCTCTTACAACCTGCGAAATAGAAAATACTTTCCCTACACCTTCCATCTTTTCAAGCTGGGTGGTGAGATTATCAATTTTTTGCATAACGACCGGATCTTTAATATCGCCATCCACCATAACTGATATAGTCTGGGATCCTCCGAATTTGCTGTTTATAATACCTGATACTAACCTTATAGGGTGTCCTTTTGGGAAATAATTCTCCTGGTTTGTTTCGATCCGCAGAAAGAAAATTCCCACGGAAATCATCAATGTCAATGCAGCTCCAATAATTAAGATCCTTCGCGGATGATGAACTATTATTCCTGAAAGCCTGATCAGAAATTTTTCAAAAAATCCTTTCCGGACCGGTCCTGGTTTGGCTTTTCTGAGACCTGAACCTTTCATATATATTAATGCAGGAATGAATGTCAGGCTCATTGCCATGGCAATTGTAACTCCTGCGGCAGCAAGTATCCCTACCTGCCTAGCCGGAATAATAGAATGTGTAAGTAATCCCAGGATACCTGCTATTGTTGTGAGTCCGCTGAAAAGAATTGGCATATTGAGCGAACCTGTCAGGTTTCTGAGCATTTCCTGCTGATTACCAGTCCAGGTGAGGCTCATTTCCTGGTGTCTTGCAACCAGATAAATGCCATAATTATTAGCTACTGCTACTATAATAATTGGCACCAGAAGGCTGAGTATTGATATTTTCCACCCGAAAAGCGGGAACAATCCCATACTGATCAATGTGGATAAAACAACTACCATAAACGGCATAAGAACACTTCTCCAGTCACCAAGAGTAAATTTAAGTATCAGTAGCATAATTATTAATGCCACCGGTACAAGGAAAACACCGTCTTTTCTTACGTCCTTCATGATATGCTGTCGGATATATGGCAATCCACCAACCATCACTTTTGCTTTCCCCGGATGAGATGCTATAACAGAATCTATCTTATGCAAAGTTACGGTCTCAGCTTCCGCATTACTGATTGTCGCTGTAATTGTAGCAGCTGACAAATCTGAAGAAACAACAATATCACGGGCAAATCTGTTATTAAGAATTGACTTTCCGAGTTCCCTGATATCTGCAGTGTCTGAGGGATATTTTTTTATTAAAGATTCTGCTAACATCATACCATCCTGACCCTTAATGCTTTTAATTGTGAACGGAGAGATCCTGCCTGAAACTCCGTTTAGTCTTGAAATACCCCTGTCAATATCTTTTATTTGTTTAAGATCTTTTTCTTCAAGAATTAAACTATCAGAAAACAATATCACAATCATATCCTGTACGCCAAATACTTCTTCGATCTTATCAGTGGCTATCCTCGACGGCATAACTTTTGGTACATAATTTCTGATCTCAGGATCAGTGGTACTAAGCGGGACCAATACTCCAAATCCTGCACCAAGAATCAGACAGAGAGAAACAATAATCCATCGATATTTTATTATGAAATTTGTCATATTTTCAGAAGTCAACTTTTAATGCTACGTAGATAGTGTTCATAAAATCATGCACGATATCGTACATTGATCCCTTTTTTCCTGAGAAGAACTCAGCACCTGCAACAATTGTCAGACCATCTGTTGGTTTGTACCTGATTTCAGGTATGAATAATAAATCTTCAGAAGTGAAATTGTACATTGTATATATTGAAGGCAGGATACGGCCATAAAGCAGGTCGGTTTCAATTCTGAGCCCTGCAGAATTGTAGTATTTCCTTAACTGATAATTATAAAGTCTGTTGAAGGCTCCCACCTGTTGGCGCACATAATCTGTGATGTCAAATCCCGGTATTGTCAGCATCCCGGATAGCATAGAATAGTCGGGTTCTGTTCCTATTAATGGTGTTGCAACTGAAGCAATAAAATTGGGAATATATTTACCAGAATACTCCCCGGTGATCCGCAAGTTACCGGGTGACCAGTCGAGACCAGCAACCCACTTTAGCTCCTCCGAGGGAATATACTCATTCGTTTTATACGAAAGATAAGGTATTGACCAGGCAGCCTCTCCTCTAATGCCAACTGTACCTATTGATGATTCAAAATCTAATCCTATTACCTTCGTTTTATAAGGTCTGAAAGTGAGCTGAGTGGTGGCGACCGGGACAGGCCCTGTTAAATCAAGACTGAAGCTTGTAAGCGATATTCCGGGCATAGGATCATAACCATCAAACCATGAAATGCCCCAGTCAATTCCTCTAAAATGGATATCAGTCCTGAATCCATAACTCAAAAGCTGTTGATCCGCAATTAAACCGCCGATTCTGCTTATAGTTGTATTCTCGGGTAACGGCACAGGATCGATAATCAGCACTGATGGTCTGTAAAACGGCACAATAACAGCCTGTATATTAATTATTCCTGAAGGGAACCAGCTTACTGCTCCAAGGATATTGCCCATATCCATATCCTCGCGATCGGGCGACCGTGATATCAGATTCTGGGGATTTAATCTTGAAGTCGGATTTGTAAAATCAGCCCGGCCCCACTTCAGGATCTTCTGGCCCATCGATATATTCCATTGTTTCCCGCTGAATGAAACAAAAGCCTCACGAATGTTAATGGTACTTACAGTTTTTTGAAATTCCGTACCATAGCGGAACCTGACATCCGCGAATGCTTTGTATGTAGAAGAGTTACCTGATTCAACCTTCAACCCAAAATCCGAAAAACCACTTGAGAGGTACGGATAATTATTTTTCCGGTTAATATCATAATATGCGCCTGCGCGTATAAAACCATTAATTGTTGTGAGTTTTTCTTTGCTGATTGCGTAAGGATTTTGAATACTGTCCTGTCCGGAAACGATTTTACTTGTGAGAAGAATTAAATATACCAGAGTTATGAATTTTACCTTCATGGTCTTTTTTCATGCAAAGTAAAAGCATGGAAAAAGTATATAAGTCTCATCCGCTAATCTGGTACCATATAACTTCAGGATATAAGTTCGTCCCGCTGAGAAAGCACTTCTTATTTTGATATGCCGGTCTTCTGTTCCCGATACTGGCTAGGTGTCATTCCTGTCTGGCTCTTAAAGATGGAATTAAATGTAGTCTTTGAATTGAAACCTGCATCAAATGCAATAGCAAGGATAGTATAATTATTGTACTTTGGATCGGAAAACCTTTCAATAACTTCTTTAATGCGGTATTCATTAATGAAAGTAAAGAAGTTCCTTTTGTATTTTTCATTAAGTACCTGGGTAATATGATGGCGGGGTATACCGGTCGTACTTGAAAGTTGGTGGATAGTCAAATCGCGTTCAAGGTAGGGTTTATTATTTTCAACATAGGAAAGAAGCCTTTTAAGGTAATCTTCTGCCTGGTTTGCCCGAAGTCCGCTCTTGGTGTATTTTTCTGTCTCCCTTTTGAAATCACCATTTGTTTTTACAGAGTTACCAAAGATCTCTGGCTGTTTAATTCCGTAGAAGCTATAAGCAAAAGAAAAGACAGTGATGAAGCCAAAAATGGTAAAATATGGGTCAAAAGGTATAAAGTTGCCAATCATGTTAAGACCTCCAAGTATGAAGAGAATAAAATAGGCAGCATAAAAGCTTATTGAAATTACCTTGAGCCAGTTTAGAGTTAACACTCCTGAAGTATAGGAGACAAGATTCTTCAGATTTTCCTGGTGACGTTTTATCTCAATGAATGCCAGTGTACTGTAAATTGTAATTGAAAGAAAAAAACTCATACTGTATATTATTCTGAGAGAAATCAATTCATCGGGTTTGAAAAAGCTTCGCAAGTCTCTTACCAGTGGCTTCGTTCTGAATATTACAGAAACTGTCAGAAAAGCAACGAATGGTAAAAAATGAAGCAGAGCGAGCCAGTTAAATTTCTTGTCAGGTTTTGTCATAAACTTCACATATAACAGCAGGAGCGGACCATAAGTGAAAGTAATAAACGGGAAAGAATACATCTCGAGAACTTTACTGTTTATAAGTGCGAAAATAAGTTCAAGGCAAATAAGAAATAACCAGGCGCCCATTAATCTGTTTCCTGTGGTGTATGGTTTTTTTGTGGAAATCAGCAATCCGGCAAAAAAAGACTGTGAAATACCAATGTATAGAACCGGTTCTATGTACGCCATAAAAAATTGATATTTATATGTAAAGATAACTAAAAGCCATTAATAATTATTGTATTTTTGAACCAAAGCAACAGTCAGTTTAATTTTATATCATATCTATTATATATTTAAATATCAGTCATTTATGAGCGTTTTATTGAACAAGGATTCTAAAGTGATAGTGCAGGGATTCACAGGAAGTGAAGGTACCTTCCATGCCACGCAGATGATAGAATATGGAACTAAAGTGGTGGGAGGGGTGACCCCCGGGAAAGGCGGGCAGATGCATCTTGACCTGCCTGTATTCAACACGGTGCGGGATGCAGTCCGTTCGACTGGTGCAAATGTGACGGTAATTTTTGTTCCGCCGGCATATGCAGCCGATGCAATTATGGAGGCAGCAGAAGGAGGTATAAAACTCATTGTTGCAATTACAGAGGGAATACCTGTATCTGATATGGTTAAGGTTAAAAACTACATAAAATCCTACGATTGCAGGCTGATCGGACCTAACTGTCCTGGTATAATAACCCCAGGGGAAGCAAAAGCCGGCATCATGCCGGGATTTATTCATAAAAAGGGAAGGGTGGGTATTATTTCAAGATCGGGTACACTCACCTACGAAGCCGTTGATCAGGTGACCAGACTTGGACTCGGTCAATCTACATGCATCGGAATCGGGGGGGATCCTATTGTCGGTACATCCACTCTGGATGCTGTCAAACTGCTGATGAATGATCGCGAAACTGATGCCATAATTGTTATCGGAGAGATTGGTGGAAATATGGAGACTGAAGCTGCTGAATGGATTAAAGCAAACGGAACTAAACCTGTTGTAGGTTTTATCGCAGGACAGACAGCCCCTAAAGGCCGCCGTATGGGTCATGCCGGTGCAATTATCGGAGGAAAAGCAGACACAGCTGCTGCAAAGATGGAAATTATGAAAGAATGTGGAATTCATGTTGTGAAGTCACCGGCTGATATTGGGGATACAGTAGCAGGTCTGCTGAAGAAATAAGAAATAAGAAATAAGAAATAAGAAACAAGGCAAGAGATTATAAAAATAAATTCCCCCCTTGAGGGGGGCAGGGGGGTGTTTCTTAGGAAACTTGAAAAGATGAGATTATTAATATTAAAATAGATAAAAGATGAAATTAAAAAACATACTGTTTCGGACAGTAATTGTGATATTGACATTATTCAGTTTTTCCCTGATATCTTTTGCACAGAAGCCAACTGCATACTCTGGCTTAACATTTACTGATATTGGGGCGAAGACCATAAAGGGAACTTCGACAGTGACTGAAAATGAGATCAAAATTGTTGCAGGAGGCGGAGATATCTGGGGCAGGCACGATGAATTCCATTTCGGTTATAAAAAGGTGAAAGGAGATTTCGATCTGAGTGTCCAGGTTTTAGGTCTTACTCTGGCAAACAAGTATACCAAGGCCGGATTAATGGCGCGAGCCGACCTGAGTGACAGCAGTCAGCATGTTTATTACCAGGTATTTCCGGATAATAGTGCCCGTAATAAGAACAACGGAGGTTGTGAATTTCAGTACAGACCGGCAAAAGGAACCGAAATGAAAGCTATTTATCCGGATCCCCAGACTGCAGGTACTAAGTTTAATGTTGCATATCCAAATACCTGGATACGTCTTAAACGGATTGGGAATGTCTTTGAGTCTTACTTTAGCAATGATAATAAAGACTGGAAGTTATATTCAACTTTCACTCTGGTTTTGCCAGACGAACTGTATGTGGGATTAGCTGTCACTTCACATAATAAGACTGATTATACGACTGCAAAATTTTCTGCTATTTTTGCACAAAACTAATTTTATGATATTATGAAACTTCTTGAAGGAAAAACAGCTCTGATTACCGGAGCGTCGCGTGGAATAGGCAAGGCAATAGCTCTGAAATTTGCTCTTGAAGGAGCAGATATTGCTGTCACAAATATTTTTGATGACGAAGAGTTCAATTCAACAATAAAACAGATAGAATCTCTTGGAGTAAAGGCAAAAGGATATGTATTCAATGTTGCCAGTTTTGAAGATTCGCAGAAAATAATCAATGATATTTTAAAGGATTTCACCAAAATTGATATCCTGGTTAATAATGCAGGTATTACAAAAGATACATTGCTCATGAGAATGTCGGAAGAGCAATGGGATGCTGTAATTTCTGTCAACCTCAAGTCTGTTTTCAATCTGACAAAAGCAGTTCTTCAACCAATGCTTAAGCAAAAGGGCGGTTCGATCATTAATATGAGTTCCGTGGTTGGGGTCTCCGGTAACGGGGGGCAGAGTAATTACTCAGCTTCCAAAGCAGGAATTATAGGCTTTACAAAAAGTATTGCAAAAGAAGTCGGATCAAGAAGCATCAGGGTAAATGCAATTGCTCCTGGTTTTATATTAACCGAAATGACAGATAAACTTCCTGAAGATGTTAAAAATGAATGGATTAACAAAATTCCTTTGAGGCGTGGCGGAACACCGGATGATGTTGCAAATACAGCTTTATATCTTGCCTGCAATCTGTCATCTTACGTTACAGGACAAACAATTCATGTTTGTGGTGGTATGTTAACTTAAAAATATTTATTATATTTACAACTTCGCAGGGCGTCTATCCTTTTAGCACGAGGAAATGCAGCGAGACATATTTATTCCACACTTTTAAACAGGCGCCCTGCTTCTTTTTTTTAAGTCTACTGTAAAATGCACAATATCATATTCTTCCTCATCATTATTATTCCGGTGACTGGCTTTGCCACTGAGAGATTTCTTGAATATCTTAATTCAAAAATGTGGTCCGTTTCACTACCGGATAAACTAAAGGGAATTTGTGATGAGGAAGAATACAGGAAAACTCAACTTTACCAGAAAGATAATAACCGGTTATCATTTTGGTCATCAACATTTAACACCAGTATAATAATCCTGATGATCTTGTCAGGAGGATTTGCAGTACTTGATGGGATGGTAAGAAACATCACCACACATCCGGTAATAATTTCATTAATATTTTTCGGGATAATATTATTCGCTTCCGACATGATTAATATACCATTCAGCTGGTATGATGCATTTGTAATTGAGAAGAAATACGGATTTAATAAGATGACAGTAAGAACTTTTGTAACGGATCATATTAAATCGTGGTTTATTGCTCTTCTGATCGGGGTACCGGTACTGGGCCTGATTACCTGGTTTTATTACAAAACAGGTGAAGGTTTCTGGCTGTATGCCTGGGGTTTAATAACACTCTTCTCTGTTTTTATGAATCTCTTCTATTCCGAGCTGATTGTCCCCTTATTCAATAAACAGACTCCTCTTGAGGCTGGCAGCCTCAGGGAAAAGATTGAAGCGATTGCTTTAAAAACAGGGTTCCGGCTGCGAAATGTTTATGTTATAGACGGTTCAAAGCGAAGTACAAAAGCAAATGCATATTTCTCGGGCTTTGGTCCGAAGAAACGGATTGTCCTCTACGATACACTTTTAAAGGATCTCTCAGAGGAACAGATTGTAGCCGTTCTGGCTCACGAGATTGGACATTACAAGAAAAAACATATTATCATGAGTCTCATTTCCTCAGTATTAATTACAGGATTGATGTTATTTTTATTTTCGCTGGTAGTCAATAATCCCATGCTTTCTAGGGCAATGGGGGCAAAGGACACAAGTTTTCACATCGGACTTATTGTATTCGGAATCCTTTACAGTCCTCTTTCACTTGTGATCGGGTTGATAACAAATTTCATCTCGAGGAAAAATGAGTTTCAGGCCGACAAATTCGCGAAAGAGAATTATCAGCCTGTTTTTTTGGCAGAAGCATTAAAGAAACTCTCGGTAAAAAACCTTTCTAATATGATGCCTCATCCGGTTTATGTCTTTTTCCATTATTCTCACCCTACATTACTGAACAGGCTGGAAAAGCTGGAATGAATGGAAGGCTTTAAAGCTTTTTACTATATTTGCGAAAATTTATGCCTCCTTAGCTCAGTGGTAGAGCAGCTCACTCGTAATGAGCAGGTCGAGGGTTCAACTCCCTTGGGAGGCTCAAAGGAAGACTAAAAGACAGAGAGTCGAAGAGGCTGAGGGAAAATCGGTGTAACTCCCGTTATTTGGATTTCACTATAGTTAAATCATAGATTTGCAAATCGTTTCCAGTTTCTCTTTGAAATACAATTTTCTCCCCAGCCTGAATTAGTGTATAGTCTCCATTTAGAAGGCAATCAAATTTAACACCAGTAAACTCTCCACATTGGCAATCTGGAACTGCTGGCAGAACAATTGCGTTAAAAGAAATTATGCGTTTTTTTATTTTATACGTCCGTTTAGTTACACATGGAAACTTTTGATTATATGCACCACCTGACGGAACTTCTGAGTAGCTACTTCCATTTATAACAAGTGCTGTGAATGTACGCTGTCCCTTATTACTAAAAGAACCTGAGTAATATCCGCCATTTGAAAAAGTATCTTTTTTACAACTTAATAAGATAAAGAGGCTGCCAAGAATAATTAGAGTAAATAATATCTTTGTCTTTCTCATCTTAACATTAATATTTGGAGTTAAACACAAATCGGTTACCATTATGGCCTTTTGTTTGTTGTTGATATTTATTTAATCGCGGTAAATTCTTTAATTTCATAATAATCAATCCCATTACTACCACATGTTCTTGTTTTTGAGCCTATTGTGATTTTTTCCGTTAATAGGGAAAACTGTGTCTTCCCAGGGTTTAAGATTAGGAATACTGTCAGTCTTGATGATTTGTGAACCAATCTTTATATCCCATCCCCAATAACAATACATCTTTTCAGAATGAAATGCAACAACCTGAGCATCTGTCTTTGGAATAAGCAGTTTTGAAAATAAAGCTGCTGGGATAAAAAAAAATTGACTTTGTCATTCAGATAGCAGAACTTTGTTTAAGAATTTGGTTGACAAATTTAAATGTGAATTGCTATCCTTAAAATTCACATATACATTATGAAAAATTTTCATAATCCGAGTTACTTTTTAGTTTCTAATCTTTATTATTTACTAAAATCTTTAATTATGAAAACAACTATTATCAAACTAAGAAATTTAGCTTTGCTATTTGTTCTTGCTGGTCTTATTTCCTGCACGAAACCTGGACCTACAGGTCCTAAGGGAGATACAGGTGCTACAGGTGCTACAGGTGCTACAGGTGCTACAGGTGCTACAGGCGCTATAGGTCCTCAAGGAGTTGCTGGCAATGCCGATGTAGTATTATATACATACGGTCAACAGACGTTAATTTCAAATGTAACTTTTCAAATGACAAATATTTCAAAAGGCAGAATGGATTCATGCATAATACTGGCCTATTTTAGTCCATCATCTACAACAAGTTATTGGGCCACTGTACCCGGGGGATATTCAAATTATCTAACAAAAAATTATTGGTATCAATATTCAACTAATCCAAGTACTTATCGTATGTATGTGTCTGTAACGGATTATGCAGGAGCAGCTTACACAACTCAAATAATTTGGTACAAATTCAAGATATATGTAGTTTCGCCATCAATCATCACTTCTGGAGGGAAAGGGTCGCAAATTGATTTGAGTACCCCTGATTTTCTGGATAAATACTTAAGTAGTAATTAAGAATTGAACAGGAAAGTTATTATGGATAATTAGTTCATGTTTGTTAGACTCTTGTGTATCTTATAACTTATATTTTAGGACCTATTTATTTGCTTTGAATCAGATAAAGAGGTGGCATCTCCTGTTTTATGTGATGTATCGTCATTGTAAACTGATGAACAAGTCCATAAAGTGCTATTTGGGTGGGATATGTCGCTAATTAAATTTTGACTTATTTCGCCGATACACAAAAATAAATTTGACTCTGTCCCTGACGAGGTTTATACGTTTCTCATACTTTATATAATCGAAACTTCTAGCACGACTCGAGAAGTTCAGCGGTGAATGAATGGGGTTGCTTGCCGCTTTTCTGTATAATTACAATTGAAAGCAATTAACTAAACTGACCGTGTCAGTGGCTGCCTTTTTAATTTTTCGTTTTTAATGATCTATCTTGATTTTTAAAAAGCGATTTGAAAACTGTTTTGAAATCTTTATCATTCTCAAGGTAATTGATATTTATGGCCAACGAACAAGTGTCCATATGTCGTTCATTTGCAATACTTTAATTCCCAAATAAGATTTTTTCAGATGTCCAATCTTTAATCGGTTTTTGAATAACTATTTCGATTACCAAGAGTCTTTTCCTGCTCTTCATATTTCTTAAGATTCTCAGGCCAGTTCTTGCGGGCATAGTTCAGTTTCTGCCTCACTTCCTTATTTACAGGCTTGCCCTTTAGTGCATTGTCAATACTCTCTATTGTTCTTGTGACTGAGTCCTGATCGATCTTTTCAAAACCCTCAGGCTCATTATTCTCAAGCTCTTCTCTGGCCACTGATTCTGCATATGCCCATAATTCATCAAGCTGTTTTCTGATTCTTTCCTTGCTTTTTATTATGCTCCGTCCCCAAACAAAGGTATACCGGTTGGCATTGGCTTCTATCTTGGTGCCATCAAGGTAAGCTTCTTTCAGTATTATTATCCCACTATTAACCAACAGTAAAACAACCTGGCTGAAGACTTCTCTCAATACCCCTTTAAGCCTGTCACTGCGGAAGCGGTTGATCGTGTTATGATCAGGATAACTCATCGCGCTTAACCACATAAAGTGTATATTCTGGGATACCACTTGTTCCAGCTTCCTGCTTGAGTATTGATTGGTAAGATATCCATAAACCAATATTTTCAGCATGAGCCGGGGATGATAACTCGAAGAGCCTCCTCCTTTATACTTCTTTAAAAGCACATCAAGATCAATACTGTTAATGACTTGATTTACAACTCTAACCGGATGGTTTGCATCTATCATCTCTTCCAAAGAGGGTGGAAGAAGTAAAATTTGGTTGGGACTATAGTCTTTAAAGACTACTTTTGATCTATCTATTTTTTGCATACCTCAAGTTACATAACCTGAGGTTCTTGGGAGGGGGAGGCATCCCCCTCCTTTTCACTAATTATCAACAACTTAAACCCGTCTACGTGCGTGGGCAAACCGGAAAAGGTGCGAACCTTGCCCTTTTTGGTGGCGCCATTACGGCCTTGTGTAGCGGGCGGACAAAAAGGGCAAGGTTGTCTTTTCCGGACTCCTTTTCTTTGGTTCATTTGACTTCGTCGAGCTCGTCAGGCTAAAGCCTTCCTCGGTTCTTTTGGAGGAGCAAAAGAAATGAACATAATTCTAAATAAATAAAAGAGGGTACCCTTTTGAGACACTCTCTTCATTTACAGTGAGCGGGAAACGGGGGTCGAACCCGCGACCCTCAGCTTGGGAAGCTGATGCTCTACCACTGAGCTACTCCCGCATGTTTTATCTAAATCCGGAGCAAAAATAACATTTTTAAAATATCCCCACCTCTACGCATCATTAAATTTTTGGTACCCTTTTTGAGGATACTTTTAGATGGATTATTAAACTATTAAGCTTAAAACCAATTTATTTTCTAAATTTATGGCACGATCATATTTTGGATTAAACTAAATACTAATAGCATCGCGACTGCTGGTGATATACTCTTCAGCTGAAAGATTCAGACAAAAAATGAAATCAATTTTATTTTTATTCGCGGTTTTGATTTTAGGGCAATTTTGCCATGGGCAGAC
Source organism: uncultured Bacteroidales bacterium (assembly GCA_963813405.1). Lineage (GTDB taxonomy): Bacteria > Bacteroidota > Bacteroidia > Bacteroidales > VadinHA17 > LD21. The sequence goes on along the minus strand of CAWEYU010000003.1, from coordinate 215,982 downwards.
ACCTGATGAATTACTTAAAAGTGGCATTAGCAAATACAAAGTCAGAGACTACACCGGCGCCATTGAAGACCTGACCAAAGCATTAGAGAGTAATCCTACCGATGCAACAGCCTACTCAAACAGAGGACTTGCAAAGTATAAACTTGGTGATTACACCGGGGCAATTACCGATTATGATAAGGTAATAGAGCAAAAATCAGGCAATGCCGCTACTTACAATAACAGAGGACTTGCAAAATATTATCTGGGTAATATTCAGGAGGCTATAGCAGATTATAGTGTTGCTATAAAACTTAAACCCGAGTTTTCAGAAGCATATCTTAACAGAGGATTTGCAAAAAGCGAAATTCTTGATTACACAGGGGCAATCGATGATTTCGACAAGTCGATTGAGATTAATCCCAAAGTAGTTGGTGGCTACTATAATAGAGGACTGGTCAAACTGAAGCTTATAAATTACACCGGAGCATTAGTTGATTTTAACAAAGCACTGGAATTCAATCCTGAAGATGCCGCGACTTACAATTACCGTGCTCTTGCGAAATATTACCTTGGCGATTTGGAAGGTGCTATCGCAGACTATAGTAAGGTCATAGATTTGATGCCTGGTCTGTCCGAAGCATATTATAACAGAGGCCTTGCCCTTCTGTCACTGGGTTATTCCAAAAGAGCTATAGCAGACTTTGACAAGGCGATAGAGATCAACCCCAAAAATGAAATGGCTTATGTCAGCCGGGGAGCTGCAAGAGATCAGATGGGTAATCTCCCCGGTGCTAAATCTGATTATGAAAAGGCTCTTGAGATCAATCCATCCAGTGCCGAAGGATCCATTTTCAGAGATATAACAGAGAAGAATCTTGAAACGTATACTAAAGCTATTGATAGATTAGATTCGACCATTAAGGTTAATCCCAAAGATGCGGAAGCTTATAAAGAGAGGGGACTAAAGAAAAACTCCTTTGGAGACAGTGAAGGGGCAATAAGGGATCTTGACACTGCAATCGAAATTAAACCTGATTTCGAAGAAGCATTTTCCCAAAGAGGGAATATTAAATACTCTCTCCTTGACTATGCCGGGGCCCTTGCTGATTTCAACAAAGTAATAGAAATTAACCCAAAAAAAGCAGAGGCATACTTCAGCAGAGGACATACAAAATATGTCCTTGAAGATAAAACTGGAGCAATATCCGACTATTCAACTGCACTCGAAATCAACCCAAAGGATGGAGAAGCATATTATAATAGAGGCCAGGTAAAAGAAGAGCTTGGAGACTTATCAGGTGCGCTCGCGGATTATAAAAAGACAATATCTATAAATCCATTTTTCATAGACGCCTATCTTAGTAGAGGATTTTTATATGATGAACTTGGTGAGTATAAAAAAGCAATAAGAGACTATAACACAGTTATTTATGATTACCCTTATGATGGGAAAGCATATATTGGAAGGGGAAGAGCGAAATTTCACCTGGCCAGATACAAAAGTGCAATTACAGATTATGACCAGGCTTTAGTTATCAATGATCGTGAAGCAGATGGATATTTTAACAGAGCTCTGGCAAAATCATGCCTCGGAAATTATAGCGGTGCCATAGAGGATTATAATACAGTTCTGGATTTTAATCCTAAAGATGCAGATGCAATTTTAAACAGAGGTACTGCCAGGCATAAAATGAATGATTTAAGAGGTGCCTGCGAAGATTGGAGCAATGCTGTGAAGCTCGGAAAAAGAGAAGCGATTGAATATATAAGGCAATTTTGCCTGCAGAATCAATAAGCTGCATCCCATTCTTTGTAAAACTGCTCAAGGAAAATCTCAAGGAATTTATGCCGCTCCTCCGCCAATTTACTGCCTGTTGAAGTATTCATCATTCCACTGAGCAACAACAGTTTATCATAAAAATGTGCAATAGTCGATGGATTATGCTTTTGTCCGAAAACCTCAGGAACATATATTGCATTGTTTTTAAATCCCCCATAATTAAATGCCCTTGCTATACCAATTGCTCCAATCGCGTCTAGTCTGTCGGCATCCTGTACTATTGAAAACTCAGGTGACTTATTCTCAATTTCAACTCCGGAACTGAAGGAGATGTGTTTATTTATCCCGATTACTTCAAGAATAATACTATCCTCAACTCCTGACTGATGAAGCAGATCTGTAATTATTATTTCCGCACCCGGATTACCGCTCTTCCTGAATTTTTTGTCATCAATATCATGGAGAAGCGCTGAGATCTCAATAATAAAACGATCACCTGCGATTTCTTCCTGCTGTATCTGAAGTGACAGGTTTCTAACCCTGTGTAGATGCCACCAGTCATGACCACTGTCAAATTCATCTAAACTCTTTTTTACAAAATCTTCCACAGCTTTTATTACCAGTGTTTTATTCATTTCCCACGTTTTAATTGGCAGATGAACTTACAAAATATATTTTTGTATTCCTTTTTACATCGAAAAAAAATGAATGCAGAAATTATAACAATAGGAGATGAATTGCTGATAGGACAGACGATCGACACAAATTCAGCGTGGATAGGAGCTGAATTGAGTAGTATCGGATTCATGGTAGTGCAAATCACATCAATCTCAGATAATAAGGACGCAATTATCAGAACTCTCGCAGAAAAAACAGGCAAGACCGATGTTGTGCTTATCACAGGAGGCCTGGGGCCAACCAGCGATGACATTACAAAACAGACTCTCTGCCAGTTTTTCGAGACCAGACTGGCGTTCAATGAAGAGGTATTCAGGGGAATTGAACAGATGATGAAACGCCGCAACTGGCCTATGAACCTGAGCAACAGAAAGCAGGCAGAGGTTCCCGAATCCTGCCGGGTTCTGACCAATGACGTCGGTACTGCACCTGGAATGTGGTTTGAAAAGGAGGAAACAATATTTATTTCAATGCCCGGAGTCCCGCATGAGATGAAACATATCATGAAAGAGCATGTCATCCCTGAGCTTCAGCGGCGGTTCCGAAGCCAGACCATAATTCACAGGAACATAATGACATATGGGACATCAGAATCAAGACTGGCAGAGAAACTGACCGGTTTTGAAAAAGAGCTTCCTGAATTTATTAAACTGGCTTACCTGCCTTCCTTTGGGGTAATAAAGCTCAGGCTTACGGCTACAGGAGATAGTGGACGTCAATTATCAGATGTAATCGAAGATCAGGTAAAAAAATTATACGTCATCATTCCGGAATATATATACGGGGAGAATGAAGAATCGCTCGAAATGGCAACAGGAAGGCTTCTTGCAGAAAGAGGTGCATCGCTTTCTGTGGCTGAAAGTTGTACTGGGGGAGAGATTTCACATCTTATCACAACTGTACCCGGAAGTTCGGTGTATTTCATGGGATCTGTAATTGCTTATGCCAATTCTGTCAAGACCCAGCTGCTTGGAGTTCCCCAGGACATCCTCGCTTCACATGGCGCAGTCAGTAAAGAGACCGTGGAATTAATGGCTGAAGGAGTCAGAAAGCTATTTAATACTGATTTTGCTGTCGCCACAACAGGCATTGCAGGTCCGGACGGAGGTACCTCCGAAAAACCTGTCGGCCTTGTGTGGATTGCTGTTGCTGACAGAAGCCGGGTTATATCTGAAAAACTCATTTACGGGAATGACAGAGTTATTAACATCAGAAGGTTTTCATATGCAGCTCTGAATCTGCTCAGGCAGCAGATTATCAACAAATAAACTGCGTTTTATTTTGCTGACAAAAAAAAGTGAGATAATTATTTGGTTAATCAGATAAAAATCACGTATTTTGCGCTTCGATTTTACAAGACTAAAATTGCTAAGAAATAAAATTGTAAGAGATGTCAAAAGTTTGTCAGGTAACAGGGAAGAAGGCGATGATAGGAAACAATGTTTCGCATTCAAAGAGAAGGACTAAGAGAAAATTTCTTCCGAATCTTTTCAATAAGAAATATTTCCTCCCGGAAGAGAAGAGGTGGATTTCACTTAAAATATCTGCTGCCGGTATCCGTCTGATCAATAAAAATGGGTTGACCAGCACCCTTAAAAAGGCAAAAGAAAAAGGTTACATTGTGAATTATTAATAAGGAAAGAAAATGGCAAAGAAGGCTAAAGGAAACAGACAACAGGTCATTCTTGAATGTACCGAGCACAAGGAGAGCGGATTGCCGGGTGCTTCCAGATACATTACAACAAAGAACAGGAAGAACACCCCTGACCGTCTTGAAAGGATGAAATACAATCCGTTTTTAAAGAAACACACACTTCACAGGGAAATAAAGTAAAAGGATAATACCATGGCAAAGAAAGTTGTTGCAGCATTAAAAACAGGAGCGGGTAAATCATTTTCCAAGTGCATTAAAATGATTAAATCGGATAAGTCCGGGGCTTACCTGTTTAAAGAAGAGATCGTTCATAACGACCACATCAAAGACTTCTTTACAAAGAAGTAAACTCTTTGAAACGAATAAAAATATCAGAGCTTTCTTCTTACCTGAAGAGAGCTTTTTTTATAAATCATATCAAATATAAAGTGATCACCAATGGCTCTTCTCGGATTTCTGAATAAAGACAAAAAGGAAAACCTCAATAAAGGTCTTGAGAAAACCAAGGAGAATGTTTTTCTCAAGCTTTCGAGAGCTGTTGCAGGGAAATCGAGAGTGGATGAAGAGGTTCTCGATAACCTTGAAGAAGTTCTTGTCTCATCTGACGTTGGAGTTGAAACGACTTTACGTATAATAAAAAAGATTGAAGCGAGGGCAGCGAAAGATAAATACCTGAACACAAACGAACTGAATTTCATATTGAAGGAAGAAATTGCAAATCTTCTTGAGGAAAACAAATCAGGAACATTTATAGATTTTACATCTCCCTTGCCAAATATCCCTTATGTCATAATGGTTGTTGGAGTAAACGGTGTTGGCAAAACCACAACGATTGCTAAACTTGCATATCAGTACAAAAAAGCTGGCCGGAAAGTGATACTGGGCGCTGCAGACACATTCAGGGCTGCAGCAATTGAACAGCTACAGATCTGGGCCGACAGAGTGGAGGTTCCTTTAATCAGACAACAGATGGGATCCGATCCGGCTTCAGTTGCATACGATACAATAAAGTCAGCTGTCGCTAATCAGTGCGAAGTCGTGATAATTGATACAGCAGGGCGGCTTCATAATAAACTAAATCTCATGAATGAGCTGTCGAAGATCAAAAGGGTAATGGAAAAAGTAATCTCCAATGCCCCTCATGAGGTATTGCTGGTTCTCGATGGTTCGACAGGCCAGAATGCTTTCGAGCAGGCAAAACAGTTTACTGCCGCCGCAGAGATAACAGCAATGGCTATTACAAAGCTCGATGGCACTGCAAAGGGCGGTGTGGTCATAGGCATTTCCGACCAGTTCAAAATACCGGTTAAATTCATTGGCATTGGTGAAAAATTAGAGGATCTGCTGGTTTTTGACCGTTTTGAATTTGTCGATTCGTTATTCAGCCGGTGATTAGTAATTCAATGCGAAATAAAAAAATCAAAATTGTAACACTCGGATGTTCAAAGAACATCGTAGATTCCGAAAAACTTATGAAACAATTGCATTCGGGTGGTTACAAGCTTGTTCATGACTCAGATGATGCTTCAGCTTCGACTGTAATTATTAATTCGTGTGGGTTTATAAATGATGCAAAAGAAGAAAGTGTTGACACTATTTTGCGTTATGTCAGGGCCAAAGAAGCAGGAAAGGTTGATAACCTTTACGTAATGGGCTGTCTTTCTGAAAGGTATATGGATGCATTAAAGGATGAGATCCCTGAAGTAAGCAAATATTTTGGCGTTAACAACTTTAAAGATATTCTCACTGAGCTGGGTGTCGAATACAAAGAGGATCTCCTTTCTGAGAGAACTTTAACTGGTCCCCGACACTATGCGTATCTCAAAGTATCTGAAGGGTGCGACAGAACATGTGCATTCTGCGCAATACCCCTGATCAGGGGAAAATGCATATCACGATCAATAGAATCGCTTGTTGAAGAGGCAACTTTACTGGCAAAAGATGGAGTCAAAGAACTTATCCTGATTGCCCAGGACCTGAGTTATTATGGTCTTGACCTGTATAAATCACGGAAATTGCCGGAACTTCTTACCGAACTCGTTAAAATAGAGTCAATTGAGTGGATAAGGTTACATTATCTTTACCCATCTGATTTCCCGATGGAGTTATTTCAGGTTATCAGAAAGAACCCCAAAATATGTCGTTATATCGATATCCCTATCCAGCATATTACTGATAATATGCTGAGTACAATGAAAAGGAAGCACGACAGGCGAGAGACAGAGCTTTTGCTCACAAAATTCAGAAAAGAAATACCCGGTGTGGCAATCAGAACAACACTTATTGCAGGTCATCCGGGAGAGACAATTTCAGATTTTGAATCACTGAAAAAGTTTATTTCTGAATACAAATTCGACAGACTGGGTGTTTTTGCATATTCTCACGAGGAAGATACCTACGCATTCAGCAGTTATCCCGATGATGTACCTCAGGAAGTCAAAGAAGCAAGAGTTTCTGAACTTATGGAAATACAACAGAACATTTCAGCCGGACTTAATGCATCGAAGGTAGGCAATGTCTATAAGGTGATAATAGACAGGAGGGAAGGGGATTATTTTATTGGACGCACAGAATTTGATAGTCCGGAGGTTGACCAGGAAGTGCTGATACCGCTTAAGCACAATCTTAATATAGGAAGCTTTTACAATATCCGCATCACTCAGGCTGAGGAGTTTGATCTATACGGTCTTCCTGCATAGCAGTCCAAAACTTTAGCGAAGGACTAAATGCGAAAGTAAAAGAATTAATCGATAACTTTGTCGAGAAATAAACATTGTATATATCAGATATTCAGTATTTTAAGTTTCCCTCCTTTTCAAGGAGGGGTGGCCGCAACAGACAAATGGCTCATTTAGTGCAAAAGCTTTTTTGCGGCCGGGGTGGTTGATTATATTCTCACGTCTATTCTATTTCGTTATTGAAAACTTTCCCTATCTAACTCTTCAAATACCCTAAAGAGGATCTGTCCCTGAAAGAGGTTCTGAAGGACTAATGGGTCTTTCTGTTAAAGAGGTATTTGTTATTGATGAATATAAAGTGTAAAATAAAATAAAGAAATCAACCACCCCGGCCGGGGAGAAATTTTGTGCAAATAACTTAGATTCAACTGCCCCGGCCACCCCTCCTTCAAAAGGGAGGGGAAACTTCCCATATTATCCTTCTCTTAAGTTGACGACTAAAGGCTGCATCGTAGTCCGAAGCTTTAGCGAAGGCCTAACGCTTTAGTTCTCCGATATTTTCGCAGAATCTTCAGCCGGCAACCCGGCTTTCTTCTTATGTATCTTTATTTTTATCTCCTGTTTGGCGGCATTAAATCCGACATTTACTAGATCTCCTTCACCGGGTGAGGCCTTTATCATTACCTCAGCCATCGGATCCTCGAGGTATTTTTGTATTGCTCTTTTTAATGGCCTAGCACCATAATTGGCATCAAATCCTCTTTCTGCAATAAAATCCCTGGCAGCAGTTGAGATCTTTAGCTGATACCCAAGGGATTTGACCCTGTCATAAAGCCCTTTGAGTTCTATATCAATGATTTTGTTTATATCCTCCTTGGTAAGAGAATTGAACATCACCACATCATCGACTCTGTTAAGGAATTCGGGAGCAAATGTTTTCTGAAGTGCCTTTTGGAGAATACTTTTTGTCTGCTCATCACGTGTAGCTTTCTTATGAGACGTGTCAAAACCGACTCCATGACCAAACTCAGAGATCTGCCTTGTTCCGATATTTGACGTCAAAATTACAATTGTGTTTTTGAAGTCAACCCGCCGGCCGAGACTGTCTGTCAGTTGTCCCTCATCCAATACCTGAAGAAGAATATGAAAAACATCAGGATGCGCTTTTTCAATTTCATCAAGTAGAACAACCGAGTAGGGTTTTCTCCTTACCTTTTCAGTCAGCTGACCTCCTTCTTCATATCCTACATAACCTGGAGGTGCTCCGACGAGGCGTGAAACAGAGAATTTCTCCATGTATTCACTCATGTCAATTCTTACAAGATTATCTGTTGTATCAAATAAGAACTTTGCAAGGACCTTTGCCAGTTGTGTTTTTCCGACGCCGGTGGGACCAAGGAAAATAAATGTACCAATCGGCTTGTTAGGATCTTTCAGTCCGGCACGGTTTCTCTGGATGGCCTTTACAACTTTTTTTATGGCCTCATCCTGTCCGACCACACTGCCTCTTAGTTCTTCCGCCATATTCAGCAGCCGTGTTCCTTCGGTTTGAGCAATCCTCTGAACTGGAACACCAGTCATCATCGCCACAACCTCAGCCACTTTGTTTTCATCAACGATCTCACGGTTTATAGATAGTTCTTTTTCCCATTTTTTCTTTTCCTGTTCTATCATATCAAGAAGATCCTTTTCTCTGTCACGAAAGCTTGCAGCTTTTTCAAAATTCTGATTTTTAACAGCAGCAATTTTTTCTTTTTTGGTATCCTCCAGCTGGCTTTCAAGTGTCAGTATCCTTTCAGGAACAACAATATTTGAAATATGAACCCGGGAACCTGATTCATCAAGGGCATCAATTGCCTTGTCAGGCAGATGTCTGTCAGAAATATACCGGGCAGTAAGTTTGACGCAGGCATCAATGGCAGCATCAGTATAAGTTACATTGTGGTGCTCTTCATATCTCTCCTTGATATTATGAAGAATATGAATAGTTTCATCCACGGAAGTAGGTTCAACTATAACCTTCTGAAATCTCCGCTCAAGGGCTCCGTCCTTCTCAATGTGTTGTCTGTATTCATCAAGGGTAGTCGCACCGATGCATTGTATTTCACCCCTGGCCAGGGCCGGTTTCAGCATATTGGCAGCATCAAGTGATCCGGTTGCACCTCCAGCTCCTACTATAGTGTGTATCTCATCTATGAACAGTATAATACTATCATTCTTTGATAATTCATTAAGGATGGCCTTCATTCTCTCCTCAAACTGGCCTCTGTATTTTGTTCCGGCAACAATTGAAGCAAGATCGAGTGCGACCACCCGCTTGTTAAATAGTACCCGCGACACATTCTTTTTAATTATCCTGAGTGCAAGTCCCTCTGCAATAGCCGATTTCCCTACTCCAGGTTCACCTATAAGCACCGGATTATTCTTTTTGCGTCTCGAAAGAATCTGTGCAAGCCGTTCGATTTCTCTTTCCCGTCCAACAATTGGATCAAGACGTCCCTCTTCCGCTGCCTTAGTAAGGTCTATTCCAAAATTATCGAGCACGGGAGTTTCTGAGGATGACTTAGAGGAAGGAGGATTTTGTCCTTGTCCTTTACCCTGGCTACCAAAGCTCTGTCCTTCATCATCATCCTCTCTGGGAAAATCAGCTTTCGGGGTTTGAGATTCATTCTCCATCATACGCCTGACAGACTGGTAGTCGACATCCAGTTCTGAAAGGAACCTTGTGACAAGTGTGTTCTCATCTTTCAGGATTGCCAGCAATAAATGTTCTGTATCTATTGTGCTGCTTTTTAACGCTTTAGCCTCCAGATATACCAACTTTAGTATCCTTTCGGTACTCCTCAGCAAAGGAATAACAGTATGATCTGCAACAGGAACCGGATTTTCGACCTTGATGCTCTTTTCAATCGATCCTTTTAAAACAAGCAGGTCAACTCCTGAATTGATAAGCATGTCTACAGCAACTCCCTCTCCGTCTCTTAATATTCCCAAAAAAAGATGTTCAGGGCTTATATGACTGTTCCCCAGTCGTATAGCTTCTTCCTTGCTATAGCTGAGTATATCTTTAACTCGTTGTGAAAATTGTGAATCCATAATCATTTTTTAATTCATTTCAGTATTTTTCTACTCTCAAGTCATAATGTCAGTAAATATTTGACAAAAGTACAGATAATTGTGTTTTCAAAGTTACTTTATAGCAAATATCTATATGGCAATTATCATGCCCAATTATGAACATATTATGTTAAAAATTAGCCTGGTTATTAACTCATAAATAGGTAAATTATCACTATTTTCGTATTTCAATTTAGAAATTGATGCATCATTTTGTAAGTATTTAATTAATAATCTGTTATGTCAGAAAGGGAGAGAGTAATAAAGGTAAATATTGAAGAGGAAATGAAATCGGCCTATATCGATTATTCAATGTCGGTGATAGTGTCGAGGGCATTGCCGGATGTAAGGGATGGATTGAAGCCTGTTCATCGCAGAGTTCTTTATGGAATGTCGGAGCTTGGAGTACTTGCAAACAAACCATATAAAAAATCGGCCAGAATAGTGGGAGAGGTGCTTGGTAAATACCACCCTCATGGCGATACTTCAGTATATGATGCAATGGTCAGAATGGCACAGGAGTGGTCATTGCGGTATCCACTGGTGGATGGACAGGGCAACTTTGGCTCAGTTGATGGAGATTCACCGGCAGCAATGCGTTATACAGAGGCAAGATTGACCAGGATTGCAGAAGAAACCCTGGCGGATATTGAAAAGAATACGGTAGATTTTCATCTTAACTTTGATGATTCACTTGAGGAACCTTCTGTGCTTCCAACCAGGATTCCGAATCTCCTGGTAAACGGTGCCTCAGGAATAGCTGTGGGTATGGCTACAAATATGCCACCACATAATCTGACAGAAATAATAAATGCAACTGTTGCATTTATTGAGAACAAGGATATTACCACCGATGAACTTCTTGAGCATATCAAGGGTCCCGATTTTCCAACCGGAGGAATAATTTATGGCAACCTTGGCATCAGGGATGCACTGGAAACCGGAAGGGGAAGAATTGTCGTCAGAGCAAAAACAGAAATTGAACTAACTCATACTGGAAGAGAATGCATCATTGTTAATGAGTTGCCTTATATGGTCAATAAGGCTGAGATGATCAGAAAAATTGCTGACCTCATAAATGAAAAGAAGCTCGAAGGGATTTCATATATAAATGATGAATCGGACCGGAACGGAATGAGAATTGTTATAATTCTTAAAAAAGAGGCAACCGCCAATGTTGTTCTGAATAATCTTTATAAGTTTTCGTCGCTTCAGACCTCATTCAGCGTCAATAATATAGCGCTAGTAAAAGGACGGCCCAGAACACTCAATACCAAAGATCTGATTGATAATTTTGTGAAGCACCGTCATGAAATTATTCTCAGAAGAACAAAGTTCGACCTTGATCAGGCTGAGAAAAGAGCCCATATACTGGAAGGCCTTATTATTGCCAGTGACAATATTGATGAAGTTATTGCAATAATTAAATCATCGCAAACCCCTGAAATGGCCAGGGAGAGACTTATGGAACGTTTCGGACTCTCTGATATTCAATCAAGAGCCATCGTTGAAATGAGGCTGAGACAGCTTACCGGACTGGAGCAGGATAAACTTCGCTCGGAATATGCTGATATTTTGAAACTTATCGAATATTTAAAAAGCGTTCTGGCAAGTTATGATCTTCAGATGAAAATAATTAAAGAAGAACTTATCGAGATCAGGGATAAATATGGTGATGCCAGAAGGACTGAAATAGTTCCAAATGCCGAGGAATTCAATCCGGAGGATTTCTACGCCGATGAAGAGATGGTAATTACAATCTCACATATGGGATATATCAAAAGAACGCCTCTTACTGAATTCCGCAGGCAGAACCGGGGCGGGGTCGGGTCAAAAGGAAGTACTACGCGGGATGAGGATTTTATTGAACATCTATATATTGCGACAATGCATAATACGATGTTATTCTTCACCAGGAAAGGAAAATGCTTCTGGCTTAAAGTATATGCAATCCCTGAAGGTTCAAAAGTTTCCAAGGGAAGAGCAATTCAGAACCTGCTGAGCATTGAACCTGATGATAATGTTAGGGCATTTATAAATGTAAAGAATCTGAATGATGCTGATTACATAAACAACAACTTTATTGTTCTCTGCTCTACTAAAGGTATAATCAAGAAAACCTCACTGGAAGCATATTCAAGACCAAGAGCCAATGGTGTAAATGCAATTACGGTCAGAGAGGGTGATGAGCTCCTCGAAGCCAGAATGACTAATGGAAATCATCAGATCATGATGGCTCTGAAATCGGGCAAGGCAATCCGGTTCCCGGAAGCAGGTGTCAGACCAATGGGTCGGACTGCCTCCGGAGTAAGAGGTATAAGACTAGCAAGTGAAAAGGATTTCGTTGTTGGCATGATAACCGTTGAGAATAAGGAGAAAGATGTCCTCGTTGTATCTGAAAAAGGCTATGGTAAACGTTCAGATATTGATGGATACAGGATCACAAACAGGGGAGGCAAAGGTGTCAAAACCATAAACGTTACAGATAAAACAGGTTATTTAATTGCTTTGAAGGATGTTACAGATAATCACGATCTTATGATCATTACCCAATACGGAAATATCCTCAGGATTCCTGTCAAAGCATTAAGGGTAATGGGAAGAGCAACCCAGGGTGTCAGACTTATCAATCTCAAGGAGGTAGATTCAATTGCGTCAGTAGCATGTGTACTGGTAAATGAGGATGAAGAAGCAGCTAATAATAATTATGTTGTAGAAAATGTTCCGGATCCTGAGGAAAATGGCAAAGAATTTGAAGATTAATAAGTAATATTATAAATTTGGCAAAAAATTATTTACGACAACTAATATTTAAAACATGAAAAAGTTTCTTGTACTAATAATGGCAATTTCTATTTCAGCAGGAGCCTGGGCCCAAATGGGCAAAGTCACCTCCGCGACCAGTTTTATGGATCAGGGTGCGCTTGACAAAGCTAAAGAAGCCCTGGATATAGCATTGACAAATGAAAAATCAATGAATAATCCAAAGACCTGGGCGGCTAAGGGTAAACTGTGTCAGGAAGTCTTCAAATCTGAAAATCCAAAATTCAAGTCGCTGTACGCAAATCCTCTTGATGAGGCTTATGCAGCTTATCAAAAAGCACTGGAACTGGACCCAAAGGGTTCAATGAAGAAGCAGTTAAGTCTTAACAGTACCTATCTTAACCTCGGTAATGATTTTATTCAGGAGGGAGTTAAGAAATTCGAGGCACAGGACTTCGAAGGAGCGTTGAAATCATTTGAATCAAATATCAAAGTTGCTTCAAGTGACGTTTATGTCGGTGTTATAGATTCAGGTATCTATTTTAATGCTGGTCTTGCTGCATATAATGGTAAACTGTATGCCAGGGCAATTCCATATTTCAAGAAATGTACTGAAATGAAATATGAAAAAACAATGCCTTATTTCCTTGAATATCAATCATATATTGCCTTAAAAGACACTGTGAACGGGGAAGCAGTTCTTAAAGATGCGTTTAAAGTATATCCTGATAATCAGGACGTTATTCTTCAGCTTGTTGACCACTATATGAAGTGCAACAGGCTGCCTGAAGCCTTTTCATACATTAATATGGCGAAGAGCAAAGATCCAAACAATTTCTCGCTTCATTGGGCTGAAGGTGTTCTCTATATGAAACAGGAAAAATATGATGATGCAATTGCATGCCTTACAAAATCTGTTGAATTAAAACCAGATCTTTTCGATACACAGTTCAACCTGGGAGTATGCTATTATAATAAGGCTGTTGAAATGGTTACCAAAGCCAATGAAATAATGGATGCTACTAAATATAATGCCGCTGTAGTAGAGGCTAACGCGGTGTTCGTTAATGCAATTCCATTTTTCGAAAAAGCAAATTCACTTAAACCTGATGATGTTGATGCACTCAAAAATCTGAAAGAGCTCTATTTCAGACTCAGAGTAACGAAGCCGGAGTATCAAGCCAAATACGATGAGATCGTAAAAAAACTTGGAGGAAAATAATTTTCTGCATCAATACACAACTTATTGCCTGGCGAGGTCTTCTGACTTCGCCTTTTTTTGCGCTTGCAGTGAAAGGAGGGAAACTTACTGAATTTGAATGAATATATTTATTTCCTATTTAACATAATATTAATTATAGGAAACAATAAAAATATCCAAATTATTTAATGCCAATTACTTAACCAATAGCCTTGAACCCTGAACCCTGAACCCTGAACCCTGGACCCTGAACCCTGAACCCTGAACCCTGAACCCTGAACCCTGAACCCTGAACCCTGAACCCTGAACCCTGAACCCTGAACCTTTTTACCTATACCCAACCGCTGCATATCCCACCCAGTGGCATTCGGTAGCAATTGCTGTTCGTCCCATCCTGAGATCGTCGACAGGAATATGTAAATTTGTTATACTCGTTGAATAACCGACAACCTCACCTCTGATCGGTTTCGCGCCGTTAAGATAAAAAGCTGTATAAAGCGCTACAGGAACACAATACCTTCCGCACCAGGTCCATTTATATTCACGGAAATTAGCGGCATTCAAGGTCATATCACTGAATAACCTGAAATTTTCAGGTTTAATAAAACCATTCAGGCAACTGTCTATAATACCATACTCATGTTCTCTGGCTTTTCTATTACCCTTCTGATCACACCCAAAGTAAGCTCTATCGATGCCACCCCAATCTTCATTCCCGTAATGCACTGCATCTGTGGTAACAACAATTGCGTAATCTTTTCCCCATTTCCAGTTATGTCTTGCCATAACAGTCTTTATCGCGTCAGCCAGAGCCTTGCCACATTCCTGCATTCTGTCGGGACTCATTGCTGGCACAAGTATAGGAACAATGGATATGTTTTTGTTGAAATACTGAAGAAATGGAATCATTGATTCAACCGAATGTTCAACTTTATGCAGGGTATCATTTATAATTGCATATTTCTTTTGAAGCATACCAAGAAGCTCATCGCGAAGCGGTGAAACAGGCACCTTTTTCCAGGGTCCGCTCCAGTAACTATATGAATCAAAGACTAGAGAGTCTTCAATTCCAAGCTGAGCTGCACGGTGAGCAACTCCAATAAGTATTATGTTGGGTGCCTTGATGTTACCAAGTATTTCGGGATACAGAGTTCCGACATACGTATAATCGTCGTGAGGACAAATTGCCAGCTTCCATGGCAAACCTTTAATTCGCCTCCATCCCTTTCGATCCATCCTCGCCATCAGGCTATCCATCTGCCATGAATATTGAGCGAAACCTACTGTATCTTTCAACGGTCTTACTTTAATTAATCCAGCTCTATTATCTCTTCCGGTATTACATGATAACAGACTGATATTCATTATAATATATAATACAGAATATATTAAGTATTTCTTCATAGCCTAAGATTGAGCTTTAAAGATACATTAGATTTTCGAGACCATCGGCTTAAAAGGCTGTGTGAAAATGCCAGTATTTTGTTCTCCTAAGTTTTGTTACACCAGTCAAAATGAGTTATTTAACTTTTTTTAATAGTTCTAATCCTTTAATTTGGATAGCTTTATAAAGAGAAATACCCTGGTTTATTAAATAAAATGTTCCAACCAAAATCTTTTATTTTCCTCTTAACAGTGATTTTGCTTACAACCTGTATCGATCCATATATTCCGGAGCTTTCAGAGTATGATCCAATGCTTGTTGTAGAGGGCCTTATCACAAATGAGAATAAGTCATATAAGATAAAATTGTCCTGGACCTACCGGAAATTAAACAGAGGTCCGATAATGGTGCCAGATGCAACAGTATCCATTTTCGATGAAAACGGTAAGGTGACCAAATTTATCAACAATCACAATGGGGTATACAGTTCGGATAGCACACAATTTATCGGAAAAACAGGCAGCACATATACCCTGAATATACATACTCGTGATGGAAAGGAATATAAATCAGACTTCTGCGAAATGTTACCTGTTTCCAAGATTGATACTATCTATTTTGAAAAGAATATGGGATTTACAGGCAGCCAGAGTGAAATTCATCAGGGTATAAGTATTTATATTGGTTTTGAGCCCGGTGTTGAAAGTACCGGGAATTTCAGATGGGAATATGAAGAAACCTGGAAGTACAGTTTGCCTAATCCCAAAAGATTTGATTATATCAGCGAGAGTGAGATTCTGCCTGTTAAAGACTGGCAGCAATTCTGCTGGAAAAAACAAAACTCATCTGAAGTTTTGATTAATTCTTATCTGCCGGATCAGATGAATCTTAGCAGAAACCAGCCAATTTGCTTTATTGCATCTGATCTGTCAGATCGCCTTTCTGTTCAATACAGCATACTTGCCAAACAATATTCTATTTCATATAAAGAATATGAATTCTGGCGTAAATTGAAGAAAGTAAGTGAAAGCGGAGGAGATATTTTCGGTTTTCAGCCATTTCCAGTTACAGGTAATATTCATAATGTAAGCAATCCGGAAGAAACAGTTTTAGGATATTTTCAGGTATCGGCCGTGACGCAAAAAAGGAAATATATAACTTTCAGAGAAAGCATAATTGAACTTAATCTTCCACTGTACCGGGGTTGGTACTATTGTTCAAGAATTGAAGCTTCTCCCGAGGAATATGCTGCTACGCACGGTAAAACCCCTACTTTTGATGAACTGTATAGGATGTGGACCCATGGGACCAATTACAATTTCATTGAGCCTGTTTACGATCCCCCCGGAAAACTCAGCAAACTGGTCTTTTCACAAATTCCATGCTCTGTTTGCCAATCTTCATCCAATATAAAAAAGCCCGATTACTGGGTCGACCTCTATTAGAACCTGGAGGAGCCGGTGGATATCAACCCGGCCTCCATCCTGAATATTTCTTTATCTTTGTCAGACCCAAAAAGTCTAATTTAAAAATTATGAAGAAAATCATTCTGCTTTTTATTTCTACCTTTCTTATATCAGCTTTTGCCGATAAACCAAAAATAAGCGAGTGGCGCGGTAAGGATCGAACCGGTATTTATCAGGAAACCAGCCTGCTCAAAGAATGGCCTGCAGAAGGTCCGAAAGAAATCTGGAGTATTGAAAACATCGGGAATGGATACGTCTCCCCTGTCTTTGCCGATGAAAGCTTTTTCATTACCGGTGAAACTGATTCCATGTCAGTTCTTTATTGTTTCAATTTGAGAGGTGAAAAGAAATGGCAGACGACCCTGGGCAGAGAATGGACAAAGACTAATCGCGGATCAAGATCAGCCCCAACGGTGGTTGATGACCTGGTGTATGTCGGCACAGGAATGGGCAACTTGTATTGTCTCAGAAAGGAAAACGGGAAAGTTATATGGTCAAAGGACCTGAAAAAGGACTTTAATGGAATCCTCCCTCTGCATGGACACTCTGAGGCTGCGCTGGTTGAGGGGAATAAAGTATTCTGGACACCCGGAGGCAAGGAATACAACGTAGTGGCCCTCGATCGGTTTAGCGGCGCTCTCCTTTGGTCCAATAAAGGTTTCAGCGAACGTTCAGGGTACAATCCCCCGAAGCTTATTGAGCTTCGGGCCAGAAACATTGTTGTCACATTCTCTGCTTACCATATGATGGGTTTTGACACTAAGACCGGGAATCTGTTATGGTCTCACGAACAAGACAATTTTCCCCTGGAAAAGAGGACTCCGGGCAATGGAGATACCCATGGTAACACTGTTCTTTTTGAGAAGGGCTCAATATATTATGCAGAGGGCGATGGAAATTGTGGCGTAAAGCTCAACTTGTCTGAAGACGGATCGAAGATCACGGAAGTATGGCGAAATAAAGGCTTTGACAGCTATATGGGCGGGATTATAAAGATAGGTGACTTCCTTTACGGCAGCGGCACAGCAAAACCTCTTTTACTTTCGATAAACGTTTCAACCGGTGTCCTTTCGGATTCTTTGCGCATTGGAAGCGGTGCACTTATTTCTGCTGATAATATGTTGTACTATTATACACAGAAAGGTGATGAAATCCTCCTGAGCTGTAACCAGGGTAAAATGCAAAGGGTAAGTTCATTCAGAATTCAAAAAGGAACAGCTCAGCATTTCTCACATCCCGTAATTAATAAGGGTGTATTATATCAAAGACATGGTAACGTACTGATGGCGTTTGATATACGGAAGAAGTAGGACTGGACTCTATTCTGCAAACTGCAGCTTGCTCATATTCCTGTAAATGCCCTCATCGAGTTTAATTAGCTCTGCATGAGTACCCTGTTCAACAATTTTACCACCGTCTATCACGAGTATCTGATCCGCCTTTCTGATAGTTGAGAGCCTGTGAGCTATTACAATTGAGGTCCTTCCCTCCATAAGTTTTTCCAGTGCATCCTGCACAAGCCGTTCCGATTCTGAGTCGAGTGAAGATGTCGCTTCATCGAGTATAAGAATTCTGGGATTTTTTAAAACAGCTCTGGCGATGGCTATCCTTTGGCGCTGACCGCCGGAGAGCTGGGTCCCCCTTTCCCCGACTACAGTATTGAACCGGTCGGGGAAACGATCAATGAATTCTGTGGCGTTGGCCTTTTTTGCTGCCTCAACTATCTCCTCTTCAGATGCCGATGGCTTACCATATAAGATGTTTTCCCGTATTGTCCCTCCGAAAAGAAAAATATCCTGTGGTACAAGTGCGATCTGACTTCTCAAGGCTGATAAGGAAAATTCGCCGCTTCTCTTCTGATCAAAAAATATATCACCGCTGGTTGGTTCATGAAGTCTGAGCAAAAGGGAGGCAATCGTTGATTTGCCGGCTCCGCTGGTTCCCACAAGTGCCACAAGCTGGTTCTCTTTTATTTTTATGCTTATATCTGTCAATACATCCTCTTCAGGCCTTGAAGGATACCGGAAACTGAGATTCTTTATCTCGATATGGCCATTAAGATGCTCTCCCGGCAATAATTCAATCACATCATTAAGTTGTTCTTCAGGTTCATTGAAAATCTCAAAAAGTTCCTCTGTAGCACCGATAAACTTCTGCATCTGTGTTATCACATTGGCAACCCCGGCAATATTTCCTCCAATAAATCCTGAA
Source organism: uncultured Bacteroidales bacterium (assembly GCA_963813405.1). Taxonomy (GTDB): domain Bacteria; phylum Bacteroidota; class Bacteroidia; order Bacteroidales; family VadinHA17; genus LD21. The sequence goes on along the minus strand of CAWEYU010000003.1, from coordinate 197,068 downwards.
TAAATTACAAATGAAAAAAGTTCGCCCGCATCGATTCCGCCTGAAGCCATCATTGAGGAACCTCTCCAGATAACTGCTACCAGGGCGCCGAACATACCAAAGATCATAAAGGCAGAAAACGCCCCGCGATATTTTCCTCCTTTCATTCCGATAGCGGCAATTTCGCTTGTTTTAGCTCTGTAACGGTTCATCTCAAGAGACTCATTAGTGTAGGTCTTTACACCCTGTATTCCCTGAAGTGTCTCCTCAACTATAGTATTTGATTTAGCTATTTCTCTCTGGACTTCCTTCGAAAATCTTCTTATAAATCGGCCGAAAAATACAGCAAGAAGCATCATTCCTGGAATTATTGCGAGCATGAATAACGTTAGTTTCCACGATGTTAAAGTAAGAAGTGTTATACCACCGATAATGATAATCATTTGCCGGATAAACTCAGCAAGAGTAGATGTAAGAGTCTCCTGCAGTAGTGAAATATCTGCAGATATCCTGCTGTTCAGCTCCCCCACCCTGTGTCTGTCAAAAAACCGTACTGGAAGTTTAATCAAATGATTAAATGTGGTCTGACGCAGATTCGCAAGGGATTTCTCTGTCACATTAACGAACAATACAACCCTGAAATAAGAAAAAACTGCCTGCAATAGTAAAGTTGCTACGAGTAAAAGAGCGATCTTATTGAGGTCATGAAATAAGCTCCCTTTATTTCCGGAGTCAACCAGATCACCAAGTAGTTTCGGAAATGCAAGACTCGTAAGGCTTGATCCCAGAAGAAAAAACATCCCTATGGCATATTCCCCACGGAAAGGTTTGATATAGCTATACAGTTTTAAAGCATTTTTTAATCCTCCAAGGGTAATCTTTCGTTTTGGTACTTCAACCATATTTTTTTCTTTCTTATATTTGATAATTACACTTATTAACAAAAATATAGCATTGGTTGTTGTGTACAATATTAAACTGTATAATAATATTGACAATGTATGCTGCTTAAATAGATGTTTCTTCTAACAATAATTCAGGCGAAATGGAGACAATTAAGAAAACAACAGTAAGCTTTCTCACTGATCTTGGCAAAAACAACAACAGGGATTGGTTCAAAAGGAATGAATCGACTTATAAGGAAGCAAGAAACAACTTTGAATTCTTCATTCAGGAAGTAATTAACGGAATTGTCGAATTTGATCCTATAATAAAGGGGCTTGAGCCAAAAACAGCTATTTTCAGGATCAACCGGGATATCCGTTTCTCAAACGATAAATCACCTTACAAAGCAAATTTTGGGGCCTTCATTGTTAAAGGGGGTAAAAAGAACGGAGATAAATATGCAGGTTATTATCTGCATATTGAACCTGGTAAAAGCTTCATTGCCGGCGGAGCTTATACTCCACCATCCCCATGGCTGGCGGCAATCAGGGAGAAAATTGACCAGGAGCCGGCAAATTTCCTGAAGATTATACATCAAAAGGACTTCATAAAGTACTTCGGCCAGTTAACTGGTGAAAAATTAAAGACTCCTCCAAGAGGCTACACATCTGATAATCCGAACATTGAGCTTCTGAAATTCAAAAGCTATCTTGTAGTAAATGATGTATCAGATAAGCTGCTGACATCACCGGAATATTATAGTCACGCGATAAGTGTCCTGAAAGCTATGAAGCCTTTAAATGATTTTCTTAACAATTATTAAGCTGGATACCATAATATTTTATTCACTGAATCTCGTATGACAGGATATGAACGTACAATTGCGTTTTTAAACGGACAAACCGTCGACAGGCCACCTTTTCATCCTATTATAATGAGGTGGGCTGCAAAATATGCTGGTGTAAGATACAGAGAATTCTGCACGGACCCCCTCGCAAAATGTATGGCGATGATCAAATGCGCCCGGGATTTTGATATAGATTGGGTTACTGTTATGTCCGACCCATGGGCTGAAGCATCTGCATTTGGAATCGAGGTCAGATATCCTGAGGATTCTCTTCCTGTAGATACCGGGGGTCACCTCTCCGATGCTTTGACAGCCTCAAAACTGACTAAGTATGATCCACTCACGAACAAAAGATGCCTTGGCAGAATAAAAGAGATAGGTGAGTTCAGAAAACAACTTGATAATGAATATTTTATAGTTGGCTGGGTGGAAGGTCCGGTAGCAGAATATGTTGATCTGCGTGGTGCCACAGGTGCCTCACTTGATTTTATCCTTGAAGAGAAAGCTGTTGATCAGGCCATGGATATTATTATCGATAGTGCAATTGATTTTATTTCACTGCAGATAAAAGAAGGTGCTCATTGTATTGGCATTGGAGATGCATTTTGCTCACAGATCGGACCTGAATTATATAATCGTTTTGCCATTCGACCGGCAAAAATTGCTTGTTGATCACATACACAAGTCGGGAGCACTCGCCAAACTACATATTTGCGGAAATACAGAAGCAATTTTACCACAGATGATATCAACGGGAGCCGATATAATAGATATTGATCATCTTGTCCCCTCAATGGAGGGGTATTCTGATCTTCTCTCCCCCCATCAGGTACTCTCGGGAAAGGCCGATCCGGTAAGCATCATCCAGGATGGTACAACTATTGATATACTTAATATAATAAGCGAAGATTTTAAAAAAGCCGGTGGAAGATGTATAATCTCGGCAGGATGCGAGATCACGCCAGGAACTTCAGTAGAAAATATGAAGGCATTTAAACTGGCAGCGGGCAAAGCTATGAGCTATCTCAGAACGTAAAAGAAGATGGCTATAAAATGAGAAAGTGTACCTCCGATCACCATTAAATGCCATACAAGATGGTGAAACCGGAATCTGGCTATTTTAAAAAAAATCACTCCGAAAGTATAGAATAAACCACCTGTCAAAATCCAGATAAAGCCCATAACCGGTACGGTTTTCAATACAGTACCAGATACCACCAGAACCAGCCACCCCATTCCTATATATATCAGTATATCAATAAAACCGACACCTGATTCAAATTTATTCCTTCTTTTCAGCAACCTTATGATCCCAATGATAGCGAGTCCCCATTCAATGCCGAATATAACCCATCCTGTTGTTCCGTGAAGGGCGATCAGGCTCAGTGGTGTGTATGTTCCGGCAATCAGTATGAAGATAGCTATCTGATCCAGTGTGAAAAAGATATTTTTCAGGTTTCCTTCTTTTAACCAGTGTGCCGTAGCGGAAGATGTATAAAGGATTACCATTGAAAGACCGAAAACAGCACTGCTTAAAATATACCAGCCATTTCCTCTGAGGGAGGACCAGACAACCATCAGAATAAGAGCGCCAACAGATAAAACTGCACCTGCAAAATGTGATAATGCATTGGCAATATCCTCGCTCTCACTGAACCTTCTTTTTTCTGTAACAGATTCCATCCCGGGTACTAAAAATTTCTCTGAACCGGTATCTTTCTCATTCTCAGATTCAATGGTGTTATTTCAAGATACTCATCATCCTTTATCTGTTCCATTGATTCTTCAAGCGAGAATTTTAGACTTGGTACTATCTTCAGGTTATCGTCTGAACCAGAAGCACGCATGTTCGTCAACTTCTTACCTTTTGTAATATTCACCTCCAGGTCTCCTATGCGTGTATATTCACCTATAACCTGACCTTTATAAACCGGCTCTCCGGGATCGACATAGAATCTTCCCCTGTCCTGGAGCCTGTCGATAGCGTATCCGCTGGCAGTCCCCTGGTCAATTGATATGATGGAGCCATTTGGCTTTTGAAGGAAATCGTCTCCTTTATATTTATCATAACCCCTGAACCGGTGATGCATCACTGCTTCACCCGATGTAGAGGTAAGCATATTGTTTCTGAGTCCTATAAGAGATCTGGCAGGCATATCAAATTCCAGATGTGTCAGATCTCCTTTCCCCTCTACAACTCTCATTTCACCTTTTCTTATCGTAACCAGGTCGATGACGCGGCTGGAAAACTCACCTGGAACATCGACACTGAGTATCTCATAGGGTTCAAGTTTCAGGCCATTTTCAGTCTTTAAGATCACCCTGGGTTTTCCTACCTGGAATTCATAACCTTCCCTTCGCATCGTTTCTATTAAAATTGAGAGGTGAAGAATACCGCGGCCGTAAACATTAAAGGTATCTTCAGATGAAGTTGTTTCGACCTTCAGGGCAAGGTTCTTTTCTGTCTCTTTTATTAGTCTGTCGCGAAGATGCCTCGACGTTACAAACTTACCTTCCTTGCCAAAGAAAGGTGAATTATTAATAGTGAAAACCATGCTCATCGTCGGCTCATCTATTTCGATCCTCTTTAATGGCTCTGGTTCCAGCAGATCAGCAATAGTATCACCTATATCAAAGTCATCAAGACCTACAATAGCGCACAGATCGCCGCTGCGGATTGTTTCTCTTTTTATCCTGCCCAGTCCGTCGAATGTAAAAAGTTCCTTAATTCTTACTTTTTTAAGAGTCCCGTCTTTTTTACAGAGTGTGTAATCATTCAGGGTAAGAATATCCCCTCTGAAAATACGGCCAATGGCAATTCGCCCAACATAATTGGAGTAATCAAGCGATGCTATCTGCATCTGAAGAGTGCCAGTCTGGTAGGGAGCTTCCGGTATTTCACTTAATATAGTATCGAGAAGATATCTGATATTATCGGCAGGTTTTTTCCAGTCACTACTCATCCATCCATACTTTGAAGAACCGAAAACTGTTTCAAAATCGAGTTGTTCATCAGTAGCATCAAGGCTGAACATTAGTTCGAAGATATCGTGCTGCACTTCATCGGGCCGGCAATTTGGCTTATCGACCTTATTGACCACAACAATAGGTTTCAGTCCAAGGGCAATAGCTTTTCCCAGGACGAACCTTGTTTGTGGCATCGGACCTTCCAATGCATCGACAAGAAGCAGTACTCCATCTGCCATTTTTAACACTCTTTCAACCTCGCCGCCAAAATCTGCATGTCCGGGTGTATCAATTATATTTATTTTGACACCTTTATATATTGCCGATACGTTTTTGGAAATAATTGTAATGCCTCTCTCCCTTTCAAGGTCATTTGAGTCAAGTATTAGCTCTCCCTGTTCCTTCCTCTGATCAAGAACCTGGCACTCCTGTATTATCCTGTCTACCAGAGTAGTCTTACCATGATCAACGTGAGCTATAATTGCTATATTTCTTATAGATTGCATTAGAATTGAATTGGTTTGCAAAAGTAATATTGTTAGCCGGATTAATCGTATAATCGTAACTAAAAATAGTTTGTGATAAAAAATTCCTATATTTCGTCATAATTTTAAAACAGAATATATGAAAAAACTGATTTTCACTCTTCTATTCGCCTCCCTCGCTGCCATTTCAATATATGGTCAAACTGGTTTTCAGCTTTCTGTTGGAACAAAAGCTCCCGAATGGAGCTTCACTGATGCTGATGGAAAGGCATTCACGATGAATTCATGGGCCGGGAAAGTTCTGCAGGTTAACTATGTTGATCCTGATGAACAGGATATGAATGAACCTTTTAATGATGCAGTTAAAAAAGCAAAGGATGTTGATAAAAGGATCGATGGTGATTTATTTAAAGGTTTTGGTATTGTCGATTGCAAGTCGACCTGGAAACCTGACTTTTTGATTCGTTCCATAGCGGGAAAGAAAGCAAAAAAATTCAATACAACCATATTATTTGATTACGCTGCCACACTTCAGAATTTATGGGGATTCCCAAAGGACAGTTATACAATTGCGATACTCGATAAAAACAGGATATGCAGGGCCTTATATAAAGGTAAAATGCTGGAATCCGAATATGAAAAAGCTATTCAGCTGATAATTCAGCTTACAAAAGAATAAAATACTCCTGAATACCCGGGGCCTTGCTTCGTCATTGCGGCTAAGCGCAGCTCCGTCGGCGCTCCGTCGCTGAAGCTTTGGAGCGTAAGCGACAAGCCTCTGGTGGTCGGGCGAAGGCGAGTTGAGCTTCTCTTTATCAGGAGCGTTCTTCCGTGATATCTGTAATCTCCCGCCCAATCTTGCTCTTCAACCTCTCAAGGTCGTGCTTCATGACAGCTACTGTCTGCATCAGCTGTTTCTCAGGGACTACCGGGTCGGGGAGTTCGCTGCTGATATAGTTTACAAATTTCCAGATCTCCTTAACTTCACTGATATGCACCTCATAGGGTTCATAAAGAGGATTCAGGGAATAAAGTACAAGTTTCGCATCTGACTTTATATTATTCTCCACTACCTTGAATACAATTCCATCATTCATAGTGAAGACAATATAGGCATTGCCACTTATTATATTCATCCAGTCCTGAAGGAATTCACCTGTAACCCATGAGCCGTCAGGTATGGGAAGCATGGAATCTCCCTTTAACTGGAAGGTTCTGTATTTCCTTTTATCGGAAAGGAAAGGCAGGCTGAACACCGGAAGCTCACCTATGTATTCAGGATCGGCATAACCTGTAGTATACCCTGCCTTTGCCTTTTCAGGAACAAGTTCAATATTCTCTTTTTGGTTTGAGCTGACAGATGTAGTTAGCACCCTGAGATTACTTCCTTTAACATAGGCATCATAGCCACGTTCAAGTTCGCCCAACTGACTCTCGGATAGCTTTGACATATCCACTTTCAGCAAAGTGTCAATTGAAATATTAAAGTATCCCGAGAAAGCGATTAATATTTCTATCCCGGGCTGGGCGACTCCGTTCTCATACCCGCTGAGGGTCGAACGCTTAAGCTTAAGGGTAAAGGCAACTTCATCCTGTGTCCTGCCCTTCCGCTTTCGTAAAATTTTTATGTTGGATGTGAAGTACATATAAATATTTGATTATATTGTAACCATATATTTGATTAATTATTGATCAAAAGTAAAACTTAATTGTTATATATACAAGGAAAATTAAAAAAAGTTTGGAGTGAAAAGAAGTTTGGAGTGAGCTAAAGTTTGGAGTACTTAGAGTTGAAAGAATATAACTCTAGGCACTTTAGGCACTCTAGGCACTCTAGGCACTCCAAACACTCCAAACTTCTTAATTAATTTAATATGATCATCGCCGGAAACACAGAAAGAAGCATTCTGCATCTTGACCTTGACACCTTCTTCGTATCGGTGGAGAGGTTAAAGAACAGCAGGCTGAACGGGAAACCGGTAATAATAGGCGGTATGTCCGACCGCGGGGTGGTTTCCAGTTGTAGCTATGAAGCAAGAAAATTCGGAGTAAGCTCTGCCATGCCGATGAAGATGGCAAGAAATATGTGTCCGGATGCAATTGTGATACGGGGCGATATGGAGTTGTACAGCAATTATTCCAATATGGTTACAGACATCATATCTGAGAAAGCGCCGTTATATGAGAAGGCATCTGTTGATGAGCATTATATTGATCTCACAGGGATGGACAGGTTCTGGGGGTGTGCCCAATGGTCGCACGAGCTGCGGCAGTATATAATAAAAGAGACCGGACTGCCAGTATCGATGGGGCTTTCAATCAATAAGACTGTATCAAAAATTGCTACCGGTGAGGCCAAACCAAATGGTGAGATTGAGGTAAAAAAAGAGATTATCCTCCCCTTTCTCGATCCTCTTTCAATAAGAAAAATACCGATGATCGGTCAGAAAACTTATCATACATTAAGATCGATGGGTATTTCAACAATATTCACCCTCAGAAATATCCCGGCTGAAATGCTCGAAAAACTTATGGGCAAAAATGGTCTGGAAATATGGAAGAAAGCCAATGGCATCGATTCAACCCCTGTATTCAGTTATTCGGAACAGAAATCGATAAGCACCGAACATACTTTCGACAAGGATACCACCGACCTGGTACGTTTGAATCAGCTGCTGGTAAGCATGATAGAAAAAATTGCGTTCGAGATGAGAAAACAGGAAAAGCTCACATCTTGTATTGGGGTGAAGATCAGATACTCAAACTTTGATACGCACAGCCTCCAGAAACGGATAGCATACACATCATTTGACCATGTTCTGACCGAAATAGCAAAAGAGCTGTTCAGCAGGCTGTATCAGCGGCGTATGCTTATAAGGCTTATCGGCGTGAGGTTCAGCCACCTTGTCAGAGGTGTTCAGCAACTTGATATGTTCGATGATACTCCTGAAAAAGTGAGCCTCTACATGGCAATGGATAAGCTCAGAAAGCGTTTCGGACGTTATGCAGTAAGAAGAGCTGCAGGGGTTATGACAGTTACCGAAAGAGAAGAAAAGGCCCTGAAACAGCTTGAAAACGCCATAAAAGAGCAGAATATGATGGAGGAGCGTTTGAGAGGATATTATTGGTAGAGGCGCAGGGCACAGGGTGTTTTAGGGTGCAGGATGCAGGGTATGAGGAACTAATTCCCCTCCTCCGGAGGGGTTAGGGGTGGGTTGGTTTTCCTTTATCCAATCCTCAAAACCCTCTATAGAATATGGAATTATTTTACGTTTTGGTGACATAGAAGATATTTTAAAAACCCACCCCTGGCCCCTCCCAGGAGGGGAATAAGAAACCAGAGTGCAGGGTACAAAACCACTGTTTTTATATAATGTACATAAATTGTCACTCATATTATAGCTTACGCTACGGAACTATGTCCGTGGAACAGCTTGTGCAGAATGCAGCTGCTGCTGAAGCTGATACAGTAACTCTTACTGATATCAACAACTCCACTGCAATGCCTGAATTTGTTGCAGAATCAAATAAGTACAACATTAAACCTGTTACTGGCATTGAATTCAGAAATGGAAATGATCTTTTATATATAGGCATTGCAGCAAATAACCGCGGAATACGAGAGCTGAATGAATTTCTTACAAAAAACAATATTAATGGCGTTAATGCAGAGTTTCCGGCACCGCAATTCAACGATTCTTATGTAGTGTATTCACTGGGCAGAATTCCGGATCGTAAATTATATGACAATGAATTTATTGGGATCAAACCCGTTGAAGCGAATAGTCTGCTCACCATGCCGGCAGGATTAAAAAAGAACAGGATGGTTGTTCTCCAGCCGGTCACATTGTCATCACGTAAAGATATATCTATCCACAAAAGTTTAAGAGCAGTAGATAATAACATCCTTCTCAGCCATCTCCAGCCATATCAGTGCGCCGGAGACGGTGAGCTTTTCAGGGACCGGAAGTTCTTCGCAAAGGTTTTCAGTGAATATCCTGAAATAATTGAAAACACTGCTAATCTGCTTGAAAACTGCAATATATCGCCTGACCTTAAAAGCATAAAAAATAAACAGATCTATTCTGCAAGCAGATATGACGATAAGCTTCTGCTCGAAAAACTTGCCTGGGATGGAATGATCTACAGGTATGGAAAAGGAAACAGCGAAGCCAGAAGAAGAATAAAGCATGAACTTGAAATAATTGACAAGCTGGGATTCTCTGCATATTTTCTGATCACCTGGGACATTGTAAGATACTCAATGGCACGTGGATTTTATCATGTCGGACGGGGAAGCGGCGCCAATTCCATAGTTGCTTACTGTCTGAAAATCACCAACGTTGATCCTATCGATCTAAACCTTTACTTTGAAAGATTTATTAATCCAAAACGCACCAGTCCGCCCGATTTCGATATAGATTACTCATGGAAAGAGAGGGACGAGGTTCTCGATTATATCTTCAAGAGATATGGTTATTGCCATACTGCCCTGCTCGGAACTATGAGTACTTTCAGGGGAAAATCAATTGTCAGGGAACTGGGAAAGGTTCACGGACTGCCCAAAGAAGAGATTGATAATCTTATTGAGAACCCTTCTTCTGATTCAAACCGGAATGAGATTACCGACATAATCTTCTCAACCGGACTGAAAATTGCCGACTTCCCCAATATGAGGAGTATTCACGCTGGCGGAGTTCTTGTTTCCGAAGAACCGATAACCTGTTATACGGCGCTCGATATGCCTCCAAAAGGTCTGCAGACCACACAGTGGGACATGTATACTGCCGAAGAGATTGGTTTTGAAAAGCTCGATATTCTCAGCCAGCGCGGGATAGGCCATATCAGTGAAAGTGCTGAAATAATATTGCGCAACCGCGGAATTGATGTTGACGTGCATGCCGTGCAGGAATTTAAAAAAGACCTTAAGGTCAAAGAATACCTCAGGACCGGAGAGACAAAAGGTTGCTTTTATATTGAGAGTCCATCGATGCGGGGTCTTCTTCAGAAACTAAAATGCGATAACTATACAACACTTGTTGCTGCCAGTTCGATCATACGTCCGGGAGTTGCAAGATCAGGGATGATGCGTGAGTATATTTACCGGTTTCATAATCCAAACAAGTTCAAATACTTACACCCGGTAATGAAAGAACAGCTTGAGGAGACATTTGGTGTCATGGTGTACCAGGAGGATGTGCTGAAGGTTTGTCATCACTTTGCCGGACTTGATCTCTCCGATGCTGATACCCTGCGGCGGGCAATGAGCGGAAAACACCGTTCAAAGGAGGAGATGAGGCGGATCATTGACAGATTCTTCTCCAACTGCCGCGAAAAAGGCTATAGTGAGGAGGTCACCAGGGAAGTCTGGCGCCAGATAGAATCATTTGCCGGTTACTCCTTTTCGAAAGCGCACTCGGCATCCTATGCTGTTGAAAGCTTCCAGAGTCTCTGGCTCAAAGCACATTACCCTCTCGAATTCATGGTAGCGGTCATCAATAACTTTGGCGGATTCTACAGAACATGGGTATACGTTCATGAAGCAAAGAGATCAGGAGCAACGATCCAGTTACCCTGTGTCAACAAAAGTAATTATAAAACAACGATCTATGGCACAGATATTTATCTTGGATTCATCCACATAATGAGTTTGCAGGACAATCTCGCCCAGTCAATAGAAGAGATAAGACGTGACGGACCATTTACCGATCTTGCCGATTTTGTGGCACGTGTTTGCCCCGGTCTTGAGCAGGTCATCCTTCTCATCAGGTCAGGAGCATTCAGGTTCACAGGAAAAAACAAGGCAACCCTTCTTTGGGAAGTACATATGATGATGAACAGCAAGAAACAGGAGTATATCAGGCCTATGTTCTCCCCTCCTGTCAAAAATTTTTCATTACCAATACTTGAACAGGGAAAACTTGAAGATGCCTATGATGAAATCGAATTGTTCGGATTCCCCATCAGCCTTACCTGGTTTGATATGCTTGAGACAAGATTCCGCGGAGAGATAACAGCTAATCAGATGAAAGATCATATCGGGCAGAAAGTCAGGATGGTTGGCCATCTTGTTACAATAAAATACATCAAAACCATCAAAAAGGACTGGATGAATTTCGGGTGTTTAATTGATGTCGAGGGCAATTTCTTTGATTCAACGCATTTTTCTCAATCGCTGAAAAACTACCCGTTCAAAGGAAGCGGCACCTACCTCCTCCTGGGGAAAATTGTTGAAGAATTCGGATATCCTTCACTTGAGGTTGAAAAGCTGGCAAAGCTGACAGTTAAAAGAGATATACGGTATTGACAGCTGAAAAATAAAATCGCAGTTTTTTCACCAGTCTAATTTGATTTTTCACTATCGAACCGTATGGCTTTATGCACTCCTCTAATACCCATTATCTTTCTTATAATACCCTGAAGAACATTATTATTAGGAACCATTACTGTAAGTATTCCTTCAAATATTCCATTGTCGATATTATAGTTAAAGCTCCGAAGACTGACTTTGTTTTCGGCTACTATGTCAGCTATTTTATTCACAATGCCAATATCTTCAATTCCCGTAATTTTAACAGCACTCCTGAATGATGGTAAGTTTTTCGCTTCGGTCCATCTCGCAACTACCACCCTGTAAGGAAACCTGGCAATCATATAATGCGCATTCGGGCAATTTGTACGATGGATTTTTATTCCCTCTGAAATTGTCACGAACCCAAATATTTTATCGCCAAAAACCGGATTGCAGCATTTTGAAAGTCTATAATCGAGTCCTTCAACTTTTTCCTCAATTATAAGATAATCTGCATATTGCGTTCCTAAGCCACCCGCAATTTCTTTCTCTGCAACAGGGGCAATTACAGTACTGCTTTCTTCAGGTTCATTCCTTAGAATAACATCCTTTATATGAAGAAGGTCAATCTTCCCTGTTGCAATCATATAATAGAGGTCCTGAGCTGTCTTTAGCTGGAATGAGGTTTGAAGCTTCCTGATAACTTCTTCACCATAAGGGATTTTCCAGTTCTTCAGCCTTCTCATCAGTATCTCTTTGCCTTCTGCCGCAGCAGTGGTTTTCTCTTCATTGAGCAGCTGTTTTATCTTCGTTTTAGCCTTGGAAGATATTACAAAAGACAGCCAGTCCTGCTTGGGTTTCTGATTCTTTGAGGTGAGAACAGAAACGTGATCTCCATTATGCAATACCTGTTTTAAGGTGACGTTTCTGCCATTTACCTTTCCCCCAACACAGGTGGATCCAACCTCGGTATGTATCTCGAAAGCGAAATCAAGCAAAGTAGAACCAGCCTGAAGTTGCCTTAGATCTCCCTTTGGAGTAAATACAAATATTTCGTCGGTATACAATCCGGAGCGTACCTGATCAATAAACGAAGAATCGTCTTTCTCAGAAGATTCCAGTATCTCCCTCATTTTTGTAAGCCAGCTATCGAGGCCTCGTTCGCTCTTCATTCCTTTATACAGGTAATGAGCGGCCAATCCTTTTTCAGCTACTTCATCCATTCTCACCGACCTGATCTGCACCTCGACCCATTTTCCCCTGGGCCCCACGACAGTAGTATGGAGCGACTCATATCCATTTGATTTAGGAACTGATATCCAGTCGCGGAGTCTGCTGGGATTAGGTTGATAAAGATCAGCAACAATTGAATAGACCTGCCAGCAATCGGATTTTTCATTTTCAGGTCTGCTGTCAATAATTATCCTTACGGCAAACAGATCGAATACTTCTTCAAATTCCACTCCCTGCTTTTTCATTTTAAGCATTATGGAATGAATTGATTTTGTGCGACTTTTAATGGTGAATCTAAAGCCTTGCTTTTCAAGCTTCTCTTTTATAGGCTGTGAAAATTCCCTTATTAGTCTATTCCTTGAAGCTGCTGTTTGTTTCATCCTGGAATCAATGAATTCATATTGTTCGGGTTCCAGGAACTTTATTGAAAGGTCCTCCATTTCAGACTTGATATTATAGAAACCGAGTCTATGGGCCAGCGGGGAATAAAGAAAATAAGTTTCGGAAGCCAGGGGGAGTCTCTCTTTTTCAGGAGCTCTATCGAGATTGCGCATATACTCCAGACGCTCTACAAGCTTAATCAGAATAACCCTTACATCTTCAGCAAGGCTCAGGAGCAGCTTACGGAAATTATCAGCCTGGTATGAAGACTGCATTGAATCTATTCCTGAGATTTTAGCAATCCCGTCGAGTATTTCCGGAACTTTATCGCCGAACTCTTTTTTAACTTCTTCTCTTGAGATGCTAAGGTTGTTGTACGAATCATGTAATAAAGCACAGATTATTGAAGTCGTGCCAAGTCCCAGCTCGCCTGCTATTATTCTGGCAACATTCAGAGCGTGGATTACAAGAGAATCGCCGGTTATTGTGGTTTTGCCTTCACATGTTTTTATTACAAGATCCAGAGCTCTTCGGATCTTTTTGTAATCATCAGGCACTACCACTCCAGCTGATGACTTAAGCAATGCCCTGTATTTCGAATATATAACCTGATTATCCATTAAAAACCTTACCTCCTGCCCTGCTTTACATAAACAATCAACAACCCGTTAATTGTTCAAAATTACTCAGTTTAAATGAAAAAACCCGGAAGAGAGAGTCTCATCCGGGATTTTTTCACTGATTTTTAATACCCCTGCTTCTCTATCTGAATGATAACCCTAAACCAGCTGATACAACATTATACATTGCTCTCGTGTAATCAATATTCATTGTGAAAACTGAAAACTTTAGTCTGAAACCTAAATTAGCCCGTAATCCGGAGAAGTCCTTAATTTCCAGATTCTTGAAATCAGAGCCTTTAAGCACACTGGAGGTGCTTTCATTATATTCAGCATGAGGAACCGGGGTTGTAACAAGAACCGGTACCGGATAGTTGCCTTTCAGGCTGATTTTGGTCGAATTCTTGGTATATCCCAGTCCGCCATAAAATGTGATAATACGTAAATTAGCCGAAACTATTGCATTAACATTCATGGCTGTAACTGAAATGTTGATATTTTGTTTATCAAATGGGTTGGTGGTAAGGAATGCCGCAGAATAATTCTGTAATACTGAACCATCTGGTTTAAGTGCAAGATGAACATTCCCTTCCAGCTTGGTATAACCCCCGAACAACGAGACATCCAATACAGGGATCAGCTTGTGACCAGGAATATATTGCATTATGCTGTGCATCAGGCCAACACCCCATAATGAAATATCCCCGTCTTTTATACCCACTTTTGGCATGTACCTGACTTTCACTTCTGTACCCAGTGGCAGACCAATACCGGCCTGGATTATAGGGGCAGGTAATAGTTTATAGGAAGTTCCTGGAGGCAGTGTAAAAGAGGCCAGTTTAATACCAGATACGGTATAGTCTAATGATGGACCATCGTTGTTCGGACCTGCAATTGTTGGCGATGTACCCGTACCTGGTGAAATTGCGGATGAAAGCTTTAAATCACTGATCTTAAAAGTTTCCGCGGAGGCTGGGACCATTCCGACGCTTATATTGCCTGTGATATCGAAACCACCAAATTTATGAGGTTTTGCTGTATTATACCAGCCACCGTTAAGAGCTGCTCCAAAAGCATTTGCCCATGGTGCTGCGTAAGCTTTTACAATTTTCCCGGCATCATCCTTGCCGCTTCTAAGAAAATCAGGATTCTGAAACTGCGCCAGGGAAACAGAAGTAATAGTAAGTAGAAAGACCAATACAGTCTTTAAACGCCTGATAATTAAGTTGTTCATAGTATAGGTATTAAGTTCAGGATTAATATATAACACAAATATAAAAAAAATATTTACCTGACTTATTCTGAGGCACACTTAATGGTACAGCCTTTTGACAAACAGTTTATTTAAATTGATGAGATATTTTCTAAAACTCCCGCATCATGGCGATTTATTTCCATCTGTTTCATTCTGATTCAATCTATTTCTTCTTTCCCTGCTTAGTGTCAATATTCTCCAGACCTTCCAGTTGCTGAATCCCCATTTTCTTTGAAAGTCCGGAAATGGTTTTCAGATCCAGATCGCCCCGGATCGAAATCAGGGTATTGCCGCCTGGTCCCCCTGTAATCATAAGAAGCTCGGCTACGGTATTCCCGCTTTCCCTGATCAGAAATTTTGTCATGTTACCACCCTCTTTTACTACCATAAGTTCCTCATAAACAGAAAAGTCAATTTTTTTGCTCAATTCATTATAGAAATTTATTTTCCTGTTAAGGGTGGTATCTTCAACTGAAAGGATCCGGATGGATTTTAGCCGGTTTATGAGATTATTAATATCCTGATCCTTTTGATCCTTTTGATCTTTCTGATCCTTTTGATCCTGACTTGAGAACATACCCAGCATTTTACTGGAGATGTAAACGGTCGTAAATCCCTCTTTCCCATTGTACCTGTCGAACAGCTCGTCAACGGGATTGCTTTGTGACCTGGCATTTAAGGCCAGAAAGAGAAATGCAGCAGATAATAATATATGTTTCATAATACTGATAATTACTTGTTTAATAAATAATCCATTGGAGAACTGACAATTCTGAAAGCCTGCTGAAAGTAGTCAAGATTTTTCAGATTCCTGTCAATTATATCTGTGGATCTGCTCATGGCAGAAAAACTTCTAACAGCCACATCCTCAATCTTCCCTACCTGGCTGAGTTGCACGGTTCCATGGTTCATCTTTGAGGAGACCTCATATAGGATTTTTACCGTTTCAGCATAAGCGAGCTCCGGATTTGAGAAGGTATCTCCCGGCTGGTTACTCCTGCTGAGTAAGAAATAAGATCCTGCCAGCAGAAGCAAACCGGCAATGCTTGAATAGCTGATCAGCTCTCTCCGGCTTAACCTGAATAGCCTGCCTTTTGCTTCTTCTGAATCCAGGGCAGAAATTATTCTTTTCTCAAGATCATCTGAAGGTTCTGGAATTTCGACTGACCGGGAATAATGTCTGAAGATTTTCTTTTCAGCAGCAAATTCCTCAGGAACATTCTCAGCCGCAAAATACTCCCTAAGGATAACCTCCTCTTCGAGTGAGGTCTCCCCTTCATAGTATTTTCCGAGCAGTTTGCTTATTTCCGTTGCGTTCATAGTTATATTTCTTAAATTCATCCCTGATCATTCCTCTCGCACGAGATAGATTTACTCTCAGAGTATTGATATTCTGAGTAGTATTAAGTGCAATTTCCTCATAGCTCAAACCTTCAATTTCACGTTGCAGTATAATTTGTCTGTAAATCTCCGGCAGTTTATCTATTATTTTGTTCAGAATCTCTGAAGTTTCGATGAGTTCCAGTCTATCATATGGTGACAAATCGCCATATGGATACTGAAGGCTTTTGTTATTGTCGTCCAGACCTATTGTCCGGATTTTTCTCAGCTGATCTATGCAATGATTCTTTATTGTGGTTGTTGCAAGAGCTTCGATACTGTCGTATTTATCGAGCTCTTCCCTTTTATTCCAGAGCTTGATAAAGACTTCCTGGACTGCATCCTCCGCTTCCTCTTTGCTATTGAGGAAGCGGTATGCAATTTGGTATAACTTCCTGCTGAGCTGGAGCACGCTGTTATTAAACTGAAGCCTTGTCATCCGGATCCTTGTTCATGAAATTACCAACTGCAAAGATATGGTCTGATTAGGATTAATGACCATTAACCAGATTCATTCCATGCTCTTTTTTTGCCCCTTCAGCAAATTTCTTTGCTTCCGCGAGACTCATATTTCCCTGAATCTGGATAAGCGCATTGTCTTTCCCTCCCACTATCAGCAGGAATTCCCTGAAATTGTCACCTTCAGTTCTTACAAGCATTCTTACATCCTGGCCGTGACTTTTTACCTGCATAAATTCTTCATATTGTTTCAGATCAAGATCTTTTATGACCGAGGTATAGAAGTTGTCCACTTTCAGCGTACTATCCTCCTGTGCGAGAATCCTTATCTGTGAGAGATTCTTTGGCATCGAACCGCCATCCTTATCATTGTCAGCTTTTGCAGCAATTTTCAGGAGATTCCCGCTTATTGTAACGGTCACAAATCCGTCTTTCCCTGCATATTTATCAAACAGTGCATCAATTGATTTCTGGGCATTCAGTGAGACTGATATTAGAAGAAAGGCAATTGTTCCGACAAGATTTTTCATGGTAATAAAATTTAAGTTTAACATCAACATTTTCTATGTAGACGTATGACTGCCTAATTCATTACAGGAAATAACAAATTGTTTGCAGTGTCATTGCGAACCCGACGCAGGAGGGTGAAGCAATCTCCATCGAGTTAATTGGAAGGTAGTAAATGTTGATCTGGCAGAATATTCTACTTAAACGGAGAATTCCGTTCTTTGGAAAGAGCGTTATAATAAGCCCGGTCGACTGTTTTCGGAATAATGCGCTGAAACAAAGCAGTCAGTCTCCCCTCCCATGTAAGAATCTTATTTCTTCTTCTTCTGATGATCCCTTTCAATATCCATTTTGCAACATATTCGGGAGACATCAGACTGTTTTCGTTCAGAGGTGATTCCCCCTGTTCTTTTCCATCGCCAAGAAGGGCATGTTTCCGTATCTCTGTGGCTGTAAATCCTGGAGCGATGATCATGACATGAAGACCATTTTTAAGGTTTTCTATTCTTATTGTTTCCAGGAATCCATGGATGGCAAATTTTGAGGCTGAATAGCCTGCCCGGCCAGGTAATCCATGAAATCCGGCAACTGATGATACACCTATCAATGATCCTTTTGAAGCGATAAGGTACGGCAAAGCATATTTTGTACAATAAACGGTTCCCCAGAAATTGACATCCATGAGTCTGTGAAGAACTCTCAGGTCAGTACCTATAAATAAGGCCTTCATTGATAGTCCTGCATTGTTTACCAGGAAATCTATACTGCCGAATTTTTCGATTGTCTTGTCTATAAGATTTCTGCACTCCTCCTCTGAAGTTACATCAGTGGGAATTGCCAGGGCATCATAACTCAGTGATCTCAGTTCTATTTCCAGAGCGGTTATTCTGGTTACTGAACGTGCAGCTAAAACCACTTTGCTGCCCCTTTTGGCGAACTCTATTGCCGTTGCCAGTCCGATTCCGGATGAAGCGCCGGTTATAATCACAACCTTGTTTCTGAAGAAATCTTTCACTAAAAATACATTTCTTAAAGACAAGTTTCCTGAGTTTTAAAAATATGAATAATCTTCCGAATTAAAATGTGCAAATGGAAATTAAAAAACGGCAATATTGTTTGCTTTAAAACAAAAAAAGTATACATTTGCACTCGCAAAAATAAGGGAAGATTCAGTAGCTCAGTTGGTAGAGCACATCCCTTTTAAGGATGGGGTCCTGGGTTCGAATCCCAGCTGGATCACAAAATAAGAGAGGAATTAGAAATGATTCCTCTTTTTTTACTATAAAGTCCATTTCACAAACGGTTTTTCCTCTTTCCGGTTGAAGCGAACAGTACAAAAGGTAAACATTTCTCGCCAGATTACCCCACCTTGAATTGGCAGGATGGTACCAAAATCAGGGGTAAAACGATCAAATCTTTACATCTTAATCATTTATTAATTCAATCTTAATCCGGTCTTAATTCATCTACATTTCTTTTGGCATATTTTTGTAGGTACCAGTGTGAATGCCGTTCAAAAAGTCAACAAATAATTGCTAAGGAGACAATGGATACAATTACCCGATATATTACTGCACACAAAAACACTATAAGAAGTCTTCAAAAGGAAAGTACCCCTGCTCAACTTATTAATAACAATTCCTTATTTGAAAAACTTTCAGATGAAGGTTGTGAAAACTTCTTTGATTATATTGAATGGCTAGGATTGTCAAATAATCAAAACCTGATTGTACTGCCATGTTCACATCATTATTATTTTGATTCTGAGGATCTGAAAGATATCGAATTAATAGTAAATCTGAAACTACTCAATAGAGTTAGAAAAACAAAGGACTTTTTACACTCTCTGTACGGAATTTTACCATATGGAAGTTGCTTTGTAGGATGCTTTTTTGACCATAAATATCGTAGAAATTTTTTCCCCGGTTCTTTTAAATCTCAGCATTCTGCAAAGTACCACCTTGAGTTGATAGACCAGGGTATTGAATCAAAGGTCCCATTGCTGAATTTGATTTTCAATATTATGGATCAGAAAACAATGAGGTTTATGACGAAAAAATCTGTGATATTGCTTCTTGAAGAGAGCAGATTTAAAGTTTTGGATATTACTGAGTTTAAAGGTCTTACATATTTCTACGCACAAAAGAATCCGTCTTCTTCAGATTGATTCTTTAAAAATTTTATAAAAACGCTTTTATCTTCTTCCAGTAAAGAATAGTCTTAACACCAGAACCATTCCAGTTTCTGGCTATTTTCTCCAAGTCATATGGTCCGATTTGTGACGCATAATAAATAAAGACTTTCTTTGATATTTCAAAATTGAACATGTCTTGCATGGTATAGTGGTTTCCCGTACGTTTATTATAATCCTCAAGCCGGATTGGGCGTATCTGAAAAAATCCAGCCGCTTTTTCAACTTCGTTGTACGCTAATGTATCTCCCTTCACCTCTACCATACCAACCGCAAAAATAAGTTTATCGAACGGATTAATAAAGTCAGCTTCTGAAATGAAAAGAAACTTTTGGGTAGGAGCTATAGCTTCTAAAGCAAGGAAGAATAAAAGCAGAATAGAAAATGTTTTTTTCATTCGGCAGTACTACCTGATTGTATAATCATTTTAACAAAACTTTCTTGCTGTTATTTAAATTCGTTCACAAAGCACAATGTAAAAATAGGTAACTCTCTGAAGTAACAATCTAGAAAGAGCATTAAGTTATTAACTTTAATCAGCTATATATCAACATTTTGATCAATCCTAAACAACTGTTCATTATTATTCTTACATGTGATCTGCAGAGGTTGATTTAATAGAATCTCATTTGCCAATTCAAAACTCCATGAAATTAAACAAATATTGTTTCCTCGTCCACAACCTTGCCATCACTGTCAGTACCATTAATCTTAATGCCGACAATAACTTTTGGTTCCTGGATATTATCAAATATAGAATGTATAAGATCTTTGAAAACTTCTTTATTCTCAAAATCAAAATCGTCATTCTCAAAGTACAGATTGATGAGAAGCGTTGATCCTTTCTTGTTTATTTTGCTTAACAACTTTATCAACGTGATGATCCAAATCAGGGAAGAGGAGTTGAAATATTCAAGTTTCAGGTGGAAATTTGTATTCTTATATGGTTCTTTAATATATTCACTGGTCCATTCCAGAAGAGGTTCATATAATTTGACAGCATTTTCCGGTATAGACCTGCCATTCAGAACCAATTCGCCAGTAAGTTGATTGAAATCAATCTCCGGTGTCCTACTGGTTCCCTTAATAAATATTCTATCAAAATTTTTCATAAATATGTAGAAAATAAAATCGAAGATATGGCCTATTATAATATGAAAAGTAATGACATATTAACAAACCTTAAATCTTTTCGACAAAAACAAAAATGTATTTTCTATTTTGACAGCACAGGTATCTGACGGTTGATAGATTCCTCAAGAGAAATAAGTGTTTCTGTTCTTATGATCCCGGGAATTGTCTGGATCTTATCTGTCAGTATTATTCTTAAGTGCTCATTGTCATTTGTATAAACTTTTATGAACAATGAATAATTACCAGTGGTATAATGACATTCAATTATTTCAGGTATCCCCTTAAATTTATTTATTACCTCGCGGTAATGACCAGGATGATCCAGGAAAACGCCAATATAAGCGCAGGTTCTGAAACCGACCATTACAGGATCCACCTTAAACTCAGAACCTTTTATTACCCCGATCCTTATCAACCGCTGTACTCGCTGGTGAATTGCTGCGCCCGATACGCCACATTCCCTCGCCACTTCGAGATAAGGTATTCTTGCGTTCTTGGTAATAATATCAAGTATTTTCCTGTCGAGATTATCAATTTGTAAATTTTCGGACATCTTTTTATAATTTTAGTAATAGATATTAACTATTTGCCATAATAAGATTACAAATATAAAGCAAAGTTAAACTAATTCTGCTATAAAAAGGAAATAAAGAAACAGAGAAATAATGAGACAGCCAGACCAGTTATCTTACTTCTGATTTACATAACCGACTAATTCCCTGATATCGGAAAAGCCTCTTTCGACAAGGAATTTCTCAATACCTTCAAGAATTTTTATTGCAGCCTGAGGATCGATAAAGGAAGCAGTACCAACCTGAACTGCGGAGGCTCCAGCCAGAAAGAATTCAATTGCATCATTGGCCTTCATGATGCCCCCGATTCCGATAACCGGTATTTTTACTGCCTTAGCTACCTGCCAGACCATTCTGAGTGCGACAGGCTTCACTGCAGGCCCGGAAAGACCGCCGGTAATAGTGGAAAGAGAAGGTTTAAGACTTACAGTATCAATCGCCATACCCAGAAGTGTATTTATAAGAGATATTGAATCAGCTCCTTCCTCTTCAACAATTTTGGCAAACTCGACTATATCGGTAACATTTGGAGATAACTTGACAATGAGAGTTTTTTTGAATGCTTTTCTTACGGCCCTGGTCACCTCTCTGGCTGATTTTGGGTTAGTACCGAAAACCATACCTCCCATTTTTACATTAGGGCAGGAAATATTCAATTCAATTGCAGGTATCCTGTTGAGTTTATCGAGCCTTTCAGCCAGTGCAACATATTCTTCTACCAGATTGCCATTTACATTAATAATCACATTTGTATTATATGAAGATACAACCGGATAAATATACTGCTCAAAATAATCTATTCCCTTATTCTGAAGTCCGACTGAATTGAGCATACCAGATGGTGTTTCAGCCATGCGGGGATAGGGATTGCCCTCTCTAGGTTCGAGGGTAGTTCCTTTCAGGATAATGCCACCAAGTCTCCCAACCTGAAAAAAATCATCAAATTCTGAACCATAGCCAAATGTACCTGATGCAGTTAATACAGGATTCTTCAGATTAAGGCTTCCTATATTGAGGTTAAGATTTACCATTTTAATTCATTTATATTGAAAACGGGTCCTTCGGTACAACTGCAGACGTTCCCTCTTGTAGTATTTACAATGCAGCACAGACAAACGCCAATTCCGCATGCCATAAGGTTTTCAAGCGAAACCTCACAATGAATCTTATGCGATTTTGCATAATCAGCCACGGCTTTCATCATGGAATCCGGGCCACAACAGTAGATCCGACTATAATTGCCATTATTCAAAAGAGAATGCTGTGTTACAAAACCTTTTTCTCCCTGCGAGCCATCTTCTGTAGTAATATATACGTTGCCAAGTCTCCTGTATTCATCATATTCAATTATACGGTCTTTATTTCTGAAACCCATAAGAACATCAAATATGCAATTATTTGACTTTAAATATTTAGCAAGGTACATCAATGGAGCAACTCCACATCCGCCGCCAATAAGTAACGATTTGTCATCTTTTTGAGGAAGTGAAAATGGATTTCCAAGCGGGAATATTAAGTTAAGAGAATCTCCTCTCCTGAGACAAGAAAGTGTTTTGGAACCATTTCCTTTAATTTGAATCAAAAGCTTTATCGAATTAGTCTTGTAATTCACATCATGAACAGAGAATGGTCTTCTTAGAAATGTATCGTGGCTTTCATCAATCCTTACCTGCACAAACTGTCCGGGATATATTTCGGGAAGTTTCAACACCGACAATAATTCCAATATAAAATAATCATTATTAAGTTGCTTATTATCAATTATTTGAAAATCGTGAATGATTTTTACCATTGCAAAGAAATTTGTACAAAGATACTCTTAATGAAAATCATTGAAAACGAATGAAGAGGAATATTGGCTGTGATTTTAAAGAATTAATATGCTAACCTGGTAAATACTCCTTAAAGGTTCCGTTCCCGAAAAAAAAGATTATCCTTTTTGTTTTATCTGACCCGGATTCATCATTTTGCTCCTTTTGAGTATCAGATGTTTTCAGAGGCTCAACTGCCAGCAGCCCTGATTTCTCCTTGTCACTCACCGGATTATAATAATTCAGATCATTAGTATCAGATCTGAACAAATCATTTAACTGGGGATCTCTGTACATCTGCCCTTTTCCGAATAGCAGCCAGTCAGTCGAAAGTGAAGGGTATTTATCCAGCATTTTCATGACAAAATCAAGGCTTGGATTATTCCTTCCCGATATTATATGAGAAATACTTGAAGGCTGAACACCTATTTCTTCAGCAAACTGAGCTGAGGATTTATTTTCTGCTTTTAGAAATTCTAAAATTCTTGTTTTCATCTATTCAACTTTCATATTACAAATGTAAATAATTAAATAATTACATCTGTGATTTTATGCAGTTACATATGTAAATACAATTGAAGACCGAAAAACTTAGCAGCGTATAAAAAATTGTATATTATTGATTATTTGCATGTTATAATACTGATCTTTCTCAAGTATTTGGTTAGTTTAGATCGATATATATCTGGTATACAGGCTAATATATGCTATTTCTAAATTTATATTTGCTGCTTAACCTTTGTTTTGCACTATTCTCCACACTTTTAAAGTCATATAACTATAGTTAAACTATTGAATTTGTATGATTTATAGTGTTTATGGAACTAATAGTATAATAGTTTAACTTTGTAAATTAATAATCGCTATTTTCTGTTTACAAATGACCAATTTAGTAATGTAACCAGACGTTACAAATGTAATTTACGTGATTTGTGTAATTTTCGTCACGGCATCATATTAATGACATGTACTGAAATTTCATATCTTACTGAGAATTGAATTTTTGAGTCACTCCTGCCCTTTTCCGTAAGATTCGGGCCCCTTAACCTCTTTAAAGTTACTAAAACAATCCCCAGTAGTTATCAGGAATCTTTCCCTGAGGTTAAAGGAAGGGGATCAGTGGATTGGGTTATTTCTTTTTTCGAGCGGACTGGAGGTACGTTTGTATAATCAGAATAATCTGCTACTCTATAACGAAATGCCTTGCGGCATTTTCATCGAATTCTTTCTCCCATCGCGCAATTACAGCAGTTGCAAGACAGTTCCCGATAACATTCACAGCAGTCCGTGCCATATCCATCAGGACATCTATACCAAGTATTATAAAAATAGGTTCAACAGGAAGGCCAAAACTTACAGCAGTCCCAAGTAAAATAACCAGTGAGGCTCTTGAAACACCTGCTACTCCTTTACTTGTGAGCATCAGTGTAAAGCAAATAATAAGCTGTTTACCAATTGGAAGATCTATTCCGGCTGCCTGGGCTACAAAAACTGAAGCCAGGGAAAGATACAAAGTCGTACCGTCAAGATTAAAGCTATAACCGGTTGGAATAACGAAAGCAACTATTTTTCTTGGTATGCCAAATTTTTCCATGCACTCCATTGCAGATGGTAATGCCGACTCTGAATTTGAAGTTGCGAAAGCTATTGTTGCAGGTTTCGAGACAGCTCTGACAAATGGTCTCAATGGTATTCTGAACAATAATGCGACAGGAACCAGCACGAATCCAAGAAATATGATCAATGCCACATATAAGGTCGCCAGAAGCTTAAAGAGATTGTAAAGGACGTCCAGACCCATGTGCCCTACAGTGTAAGCAATTGCAGCAAATACAGCTATCGGGGCATAGTACATGACTATATTTGTGAATTTGAACATTGTCTCGGCAAGGCTTTCACTAAACCTTATCATTGGGGTTCTGTACTTTTCCTTTAACATGGCAACTGCAATCCCAAAAATGATGCTGAAAACTACAATCTGCAGTATCTGTCCTTCAAAAATTGCTCTGGCAACGTTCTCAGGAAATATATGAAGGATAAATTCACTGGTTGTCTGAGCTTTTATTCCGGTAATAGGAGGAGCTGCAGGATTTGGAGGCAATACGACACCTACACCTGCTTTGCCAATATTAATTGCCAATAGTCCTATGAATAAGGCTATTGTTGAAACGATTTCAAAATATAGCAGCGATTTCCAGCCCATCCTTCCAATTTGCTTGATATCCGCATGGCCTGCAATACCTACAACCAGGGTCGAAAATAGCAACGGTGCAATAATGGTTTTGATAAGTCTCAGAAATATATCGCTCAACACCTGCAAATTTTTTGCAACGGATGGAACATCATATCCAAATTCCGCACCTGCAACCATACTGACCAGTATCCATGTGGTAAGTGACTTTTTACGGATGGCATGTACAAACAACAACAGAACGGAGGCTATTCTGAATATTGCCAAAAAAACCGGATGGATATCGAGAATGTTATTTGCTTTCAGAACAAGCAGGATCAGAGTTATAGTTATAACACCGATAAGGAAATATGGAAAGAGCTTCCAGATTTTTTTCATAGAGGGTTTTATATAGGATACTTTACTTCTTTCGGTAAATATGAAAATAAATTACCGGATTTACTAACTGCAGGATCCTCCACATTCAGAATGATTATGGCTCTGACAACCCGAGCACGAAGAGTTTAAAGCTGAAAGCTCCTCACTTGAAGCATCACGTACCTCAAGTATTTTGCCAGTGAAGTATAAATCCACTCCCGCCATAGGGTGGTTGAAATCCATCCTGACGAAATCCGAAGATATTTCATTAATGATACCCGAAAAAGAATTTCCCGAGCCATCTACCATAGGAACCTCATTTCCTACCCTGCATATTCCTTCATCTACCTTCCCCTCGTTTTCAAATACAGAAAGTGGTACGTCAATTATCATTTCTTCCCTTCGTTCACCATATGCCTGTTCCGCTCTCAGATTAAATCTGAAAGTATCTCCGTTTCCGAGCGATAAGATGTTTGCCTCAAATGCCGGCAAGAGCTTTCCTGAGCCAAAAATAAAATTTAGTGGTTTACTTTCAGGCAGTAGTTCTAAAACCTTCCCGTCAGAATTTGCTTCCCTCAATTCATAAATCATGGAAACCATTTTATTCACGTCAATCTTCATTACCTGTGTTTAATTATTTATTTGATAAAGGGTGCAAAATTAGCACAAAATGCAGATCTCCAAAATGTTTTTATGGAATGCTGACCAGATAAATAAAAAAAGTGGCCAGATTAAAATACAAAACCTATCCTTATTTCAGGATTGGAATATATTTTGGAAGATAAATCAGGATCAGATTCATATATTGCCCACAGGACCATAAAGTTAACAGCTGCCCTGCGACCGATTTGCTGACTAAGACCAACCCCGGCAAGTCCTGTATTAATTGCGAATCGTTTAGGAGAGGTAGTAATATTTTTCCATGTAAACGAGTCGAGACTCAGGACCTCATCTTCAAGATGCAAAAAGATGCCTGTACCGCTGCCTAATGGAAGGAACTTATTAAGATCGCGTAATACCACGAACTGAGCATATGCTCTTCCCCCATAAATATTGGTATTTTGATAAGGATCTTTATAATAATTATAGTCAGGTCCCACGGCAACAGCAATTCTGGGACGCAACCAAAACCCAATTACAGGAGATACTTCAATATTCGTATAAGTCCCAAGCTGAAGAGAAAAATTCCCTCCAAAGAAAAGTCTCTCCTTTAGCGGGGGTGCCTCCTCCCTGGAAGATTCCTGGCCTGAAATAGCTGAAAATATGAAAGTCAGAAGATATAAAATCAACACTTTCCTTTTATAACCAAAATAATCTGTTTTAAAATACTTCATATCCATTCCAACAAATTGTAACTTTGAGCCGCAAACTTACAAATAAACGAAAAAAACATCTCAATAATATATAAAACAACAAATGAATATAATTGTTACAGGAGGATCCAACGGGATAGGCAAACAAGTTGCTATTTA
The DNA here is from genome assembly GCA_963813405.1 of uncultured Bacteroidales bacterium. GTDB lineage: Bacteria > Bacteroidota > Bacteroidia > Bacteroidales > VadinHA17 > LD21. The sequence goes on along the minus strand of CAWEYU010000003.1, from coordinate 170,050 downwards.
CCTGGCAAAGGATAAAGGTAACAATCTGCTGATTACTGGAAGAAATCAAATTTCACTGGCAAAGGTTACGGATGAAGCAGAAGGGAATAATATTAAGTATCTGGTAGCCGATTTCAGCAAATTACACCTTGCACCCGAAACTTTTAAAAAAAACGTTGTCACTGTCTTCGATACTATTGACATTCTTATAAATAATGCAGGCAACCTTTATTCAAAAAGTTTCCTCGAAACGTCTGATGAACAGGCACGAGAGATGATGGAAGTCAACTTTTTTGCTCCGGTGTTAATCATCAAAACCCTGTATCCCCTGATGAATAAAGGTGCGCATATTGTAAATATATCAAGTATGGGTGGATTTCAGGGGAGTATAAAGTTTCAGGGTCTGTCCTTTTACAGTGCATCAAAAGCGGCGCTGGCATGCATATCTGAATGTTTAGCAGGTGAATTCAGGGAGAACAGAATCAGTGTAAATTGTCTTGCGCTTGGAAGTGTGCAGACTGAAATGCTCGAAAAAGCCTTCCCTGGCAATAAAGCACCTGTGAATGCCAAAGAAATGGGTAAATTGATAGGTGATTTTGCTTTAAATGGAAGCCGATACTATAATGGAAAGATTATTCCAGTTGCATTGACAACACCATAAAACTCAGGATCTTCTGTTACACATACGTTTTGATTTCAATTTCCCCTCTCAAGGCCAGCAATCCGTTATATGCAAGGGCTTTGAGTTCATCTTCTCCTGGAAATACGACTACCCTGGCAATCGTTTCGACCATTGAGCTTATGTTCCTGATATTTGTCTCCTGGTATGCCATGCCCCCTGTCAGTATAATTGCATCTACCTTCCCTTTAAGTACAGCTGCCATTGCTCCTATTTCCTTACCGACCTTATACGATGCAGCATCTCTGACAAGGATTGCCTTTTCGTCTCCCTGATCAGCCATTTCACACACCTCTTTAAAATTATTTGTCCCAAGATATGCCACCATTCCTCCTTTGCCGATAAGCATCGATTTAACATCGCATTTCTGATACTTCCCACTGAAACAAAGGTCAACGAGCTGATTTGAAGGCAATCCACCTGATCTTTCGGGTGAGAATGGACCATCACCTCCAAAGGCATTATTCACATCGATAACTTTCCCTTTACAATGAGCACCTACACTAATTCCGCCTCCCATATGAGCAATGATAAGGTTCAGTTCTTCGTATCTCCTGTCAATCGAAGAAGCATAGGAACGTCCAACGGCTTTCTGGTTCAGGGCGTGAAAAATTGATAACCGGGGTAATTCGGGATGGCCCGATAACCTGGCAACCGGTTGCAGTTCGTCTACCACAACCGGATCAACAATAAAGGCTTTGGCGCAACACAGTGAAGATGCAATGTCATCAGCGATCAATCCGCCAAGATTGCTTGCATGCTCTCCCAGTGGTGCTGACCTCAGATCTTTCTTTAGTTCGTCGTTCACAAGATATATGCCTGATTCAATTGGTTTTACCAATCCACCTCTTCCAACTACCGCAGCGATAGCATTGAAATCGGTTTTCCTGTCGATGAGCTCCTTCATTATAAGCTCTTTCCTGAAAGTAAACTGATCGGTTATTTTAATAAATCCTTTTAACTCGTCAGGGCTGTGACGGAGGCTTTTTTCGAATATAAGATCTTCCTCCTCAAATACTCCGAATTTTGTAGAAGTGGAACCAGGGTTAATTGCCAGAATTAATCGTTTCATCATAAATACAGAGTATTTTACTTATAGGCATATTAAGAAAAAAATCTAAGCCATTAGACACGCAAGGGCTATGCAATAGTATTTTGACTTTTCGCTTTCGCTGCGTGACATTACAATAACAGGCCTGCTGGTGCCTCTAATGAGACCTCCAAGTTCACCATTTCCAAAAAGCATTAATCCTTTGTAAAACGGATTTGATGATTCCAGGTTGGGAAAAAGAAGAATATCGGCATCTCCGTTTACAGGAGTACTAATACCTTTAATTGCCACACTCGCTTTATTGCAAGCAAGAAATATATCAAGAGGCCCATCCATTATGCAGTTTTTAATCTCTCCCCGTTCAGCCATTTTACACATAATGGCATAATCTACAGAATTTTCAAAATGACGGCTCATCTTCTCAGAAGCTCCTATTAATGCGACTTTGGGCTTTTCAATCCCAAAATCGCGGGCCATGCTTACAGCATATTCAGCCATTGCTATTTTCTGATCAAGATTCGGGAAAGGGATAACTGCAGGATCAGTTATGAAAAGTAATTTATGATAAGATGGTATCTGCATGGCACCGACATATGTAAGGGTAGCTCCAGGGAGCATCAGACCATTTTCCTTATCCATCACAGCTTTCAAAAACTTATCAGTTCCCACCAGTCCTTTCATCACGATATCAGCATCTCCTGATTTTACCAGTTCAACAGCGTTTTGGGAGGCAATAACCTCATTTTCAGAATCAATAATTTTAAAAGAATTCTTGTTTATCGACAGGGAATTGCAGAGATTAACGATCGCCCTGGTATTTCCAATCATAATAGCCTCGACAATTCCATTGGCCACAGCAATTTGAATTGCACGAAACGTATTTGAATCATGGGCCCATGCAACAGCTATCCGGAACTTTCTTTTCAGAGAAAGAACCTTCTCAACCATTTGATCGAGGGAAGTGATCATATTAATTCTTTTTGCTGGCGGCAGCGGCCAAAAGTATGCTATCGAATTTAGCCTGCTCTGTATCTGACCTGGAGGTAAGAACTATTGGAACCTGAGCCCCAAGTATCACTGCAGCTACCTTGGCTTTAGCAAAGAAAACCAATGACTTATAGAGAACATTTCCTACTTCAATGTCAGGCATTAATAAAAGATCCGTTTCTCCGGCAACCTCACTCCTGATTCCTTTATGCTGGGCACTTTCAAGACTTACCGCATTATCGAAAGCCAGCGGACCATCAATAATACAACCCTTAATCTGATCTCTCTGGTACATCTTCGAAAGCAGGGCAGCATGAAGGGTAGCTTCCATATTTTCGTTCACCATTTCTACAGCACCCAGAACAGCAACCTTAGGTATGGCAATTCCTAATTTATGAAGACATGATATGGAATTGTTGACTATCGCGATTTTGTCCTGCAAATTCGGGGCAATATTCATCGCCACATCAGTGACTGCGATAAGTTTATGATATGTCTCTACTTCAAATAATGCAAAATGAGACAACAAATGACCGGTCCTTAGTCCCCACTCTTTATTTAGAACACATTTAAGCAATGTTGAGGTTCCGACCTTTCCCTTCATTAAAATATCGGCCTGCTTGGTACTGGCCAGTTTTACAGCCATTTCAACTGCCAGTTCAGTCGTTGGTTCATGTATTATTCTCAGACCCTCGATGTTATAACCATTGGCTAATGAAATATTCTGAATTGCCTCTTTGTCGCCAATGAGTATAGGCTCCACAATATTATCTTTCCAGGCTCTCAGTACTGCACTGAGAGAATCCTGGTCCTGAGCAGCTGCGAGTACAAGCTTCCTTATTGGCTCATTTGCAACTATTCCTCTTAAGTCTTCCAGTTTTCTTAAGATCATAAATATTTAAATTAGTTTCACTGCTGAGTTTTCATTTTTTCAACAATAGCTTTTGTATCTGAAGCAATAACGAACTCTTCATTTGTTGGGATGACAATAATAGTTGTCTTTGATCCATTTTTACTTATAACCGCTTCTTTGCCCCTGACTCCCTTGTTCTTGTCGGTGTCAAATTCAACACCGAGAAACTCAAGGTCGGTACAGATATTTGCTCTTGTTTCGCAAGCATTCTCGCCAATTCCCCCTGTAAAGACCACTATATCAACTCCACCCATTGCTGCGGCGTAAGCTCCGATATATTTTTTTATCCGGTAATCATACATCTTAAGAGCCAGAATAGCACGTTCATTACCTTCTGCCGCGGCAGTTTCAATTTCTCTCATATCGGATGATACTCCGGAGACACCTAACATTCCGCTGTGTTTATTGATCAGGGTATTGAGTGAAGAAAAATCTATTTCCTCTTTATCCATTATAAAGGTTACCACTCCACCGTCGATATCACCTGATCTGGTGCCCATAATAAGACCTTCAACAGGTGTAAGGCCCATTGAAGTGTCTAAGGATTTACCATCTTTTATGGCAGTAATAGAGGCTCCATTACCAAGATGACAGGTGATTATTTTTTTTGATGCAAAGTCAACTTTCAGGACTTCACAAGCTCTTTTTGCTACATAACTGTGACTTGTTCCATGAAAACCGTACCGTCTGATGCCGTACTTCTTGTATAAAGAATATGGGATTGCATACATAAATGTATAATCCGGCATTGTCTGATGAAATGAAGTATCGAAAACACCCACCTGAGGAACTTTAGGAAGGAGTGCTTTCATTGCATAGATCCCTTTCAGGTTAGCCGGGTTATGAAGAGGAGCCAGATCGGAACAATCCTCAACTCCCTTTATCGTTGCATCATCAAGATAACAGCTACCTTTGAATGTCTCACCCCCATGAACCAGACGGTGACCAACAGCGTCAATTTCAGTCAGCTCTTTTATCACTCCTCTTTTTTTACTTATCATCATTCCGAGAATATATTCTATACCACTCTGATGATCAAGAATCTCACCTTCGAGTTTCACTTTATCTCCGTCGAACCTCTCATTTTTAAGAAATGACCCTTTCAGGCCTATTTTTTCGACTATACCTTTTGCCAGAACAACAGTGGTGGTCATGTCGAAAAGTTGATATTTTATAGATGAACTACCACAATTAAGAACTAATATTTTCATTATCAAATTGTTATTTAATTATAATACGATTACTGTCAGATCAGGTCTACTCCTCAAGAATTGCGTTTTTAAGAATTTTAATGCCGTCTTTATTATATTCATAAAAACCTTTCCCTGTTCTCCTTCCCCACTGATTAGCTCTCACAAGAGTTTTTAACAATGGTGAAGATTTGTATTTCAGATCTCCAAATTCATCATAGAGGTTTTCGCACCATCTGAGTATCTTATCCAGACCAATCTTGTCAGCCATTTCAAATGGTCCAAGCGGCAGACCAAAGCCCACCTTCATTGTCAGGTCAATATCCTCCATTTTTCCCATTCCCTGCATTAGAATTTCACATGCTTCATTAATTAACGGAACCATTAATCTTGTGCTGATCAATCCTGGTGACTCCTTGACAGGTATTACTTTCTTCCCAATTAAATTGGCAAACTTAATTGTATTTTCATAAGCAGTTTGCGAAGTATGAAGCCCCTTGACAATTTCAACCACTCTTGCATCAGCTTCCGGAGTAAGAAAATGAAAGCTCACACAGCGATCTTTATATGTCAGATCTGCAGTAAGTTCTGTTATTACCTGAGTTGAGGAATTTGTAGCAATTATTGTATTCCGGTCAACATATAATTCTATATTCTGCAAGATTTTAGCACGCACATCGTGGCTATGTTCACGGGTAGTTGATTTTACAGCTTCAATTACAATGTCACAACCCTTAAATTTATTATAATCGGTTGTTCCCCTGATCCTTGACAATATTGCCATTTTTTCGGAATTGGTCATTCCCCATCTTTCAATTATACGATCAAGTTCTCTTGCCAGTTCCTCGAATGCCTGATCGACCCTGTGCTGAGAGAGATCGAGGAACACCACATCAAGTCCTTTTGAGCTCACCATGCGCGCGATATTTTGACCTACTGTGCCGGCACCCACTATTCCAACTCTTGAAAAAAGGGTTTTTGGCCTGGTATCTTTATTTAATGCATAATCTTCCAGTTGTTCAACGCTTTCTGACATACTTATGATATTATTTGGAGTTTAAAATTTGTTTTTACTTCTTTATTCCACCTGCCTGGTTAGCTGTAATCGCTATTAAACTTACAATATCGCTTACTGAGCACCCCCTCGAAAGATCATTAATCGGAGCAGCCATACCCTGAAGCACAGGACCAATAGCCTCGGCATGAGCCAGACGCTGAGTAAGTTTGTAGGCAATGTTACCGCAATCGAGGTTAGGAAAAATCAACACATTGGCTTTTCCTGCTATCTTGCTGCCCGGCGCTTTTTTCTGACCAATTGCTTCAATAAGAGCAGCGTCTGCTTGCAGCTCTCCATCGATCAGAAGGTTCGGATCCATTTCTTTTGCTATCCTGGTTGCATTTACAACCTTGTCAACCAGTTCATGAGCTGCACTTCCTTTTGTAGAGAAACTAAGCATAGCAATTCTTGGTTCAAAACCACAGATTGCTCTGGCAGTATGAGCAGTAGCAATTGCAATTTCAGCCAGTTCCTTTTCTGTAGGATTTGGATGAACTGCCCCGTCAGCATAAATCAGAACTCCGTTTTCTCCAAAACTTTTATCGGGCAATATCATAATAAATGCTCCTGATACGACTGAGATGCCGGGTGCTGTCTTTACGTAATGAAATGCGGGCCTCAGAACATCACCGGTGGCATGATCTGCTCCGGTAACCTCACCATCAGCATCTCCGTTCTTAATCATCAGTACACCAAGGTACAGGGGATCTTCGATCAGCTTTGAAGCTTCTTCCCTGGTCAATCCTTTATGCTTACGTAACTCAACCATCAGATCAATGTAGTGATCCTTCATCCCGTGAGATTTTGGATCAACAATTTTCGCTTTTCCCAGGTTTGTCAAACCCTTTTTTGACGCCAGGTCATTTATCTCATCAGGATTTCCTATCAAAATAATCTGAGCCAACTCCTCCTTTATTGCTATATCTGCTGCCTGAATCGTTCTTTCTTCTGTTCCTTCCGGAAGAACAATTCTCTTATTAAGTTTTTTGGCATTTAATTTGATTCGTTCGAGTAATTCCATTGTATATCAATATTTTAATTATTTGTTTTTTACTTCATAAATGTACGGAAAAAAAAATCTATTACACAATTTTCAATAACATGATTAATATCAGGAAACGGGATATTGTAAAAAAATTCGGATTTGACTTCGTCGAGCTCGCCTTCGGCTCGGTTCAGATTTCGGTCCCGATAATTATCGGGAGGGTATTTCGGATATAACCAAATCCTTGTTATTTTAGCGAATTCAAAATAGTCAGTATCATATGGAAAATATTATTTCCAGATTGAACCTGCTTGGTCAGAGTCTGGATGGAGAGCTTAAGCATGATCTTATAACAAAGACCATCTATTCGACGGATGCATCAGTATACCGGGAAATCCCTGTTGCAGTAATATGGCCAAAGTGTTCAGCAGATATTAAAAAGGTACTGGCTTTTGCTTCAGCAGAAAAAATTTCAGTCACCGTAAGAGCTGCAGGTACTTCACTTGCGGGTCAGGTAGTTACAAGCGGCATAGTTCTGGATATCTCAAGATATATGAATAAGATCCTTGAGATTAACGTTGCAGAGAAATGGGTAATAGTAGAACCGGGAGTTGTCCTCGATGAACTAAATATGAGTCTCAGGGAATATGGTTTGTTCTTCGGTCCCGAAACTTCCACTTCAAACAGGTGCAACATCGGAGGGATGGTTGGAAACAATGCATGCGGTCTGCATTCTGTCGTTTACCATTCTACAAGAGATCATACCTTAGAATTAAAGACAATTTTAAGTGACGGAAGCGAGGCGATCTTTGGAACAGTCGACAAGGAAACATTTGAACTTAAATGCAGGAATGAGACTCTTGAAGGGAAAATCTACAGAAATATTAAAGAGATACTTTCTGACCCCGAAAACAGAAAGAGCATTCTGAATGAGTTCCCCGACCCGATGATTCCAAGAAGAAACACCGGCTATGCACTGGATCTGTTGTTGAATTCCAGGATCTTTTCTGATGGATCCGAAAGGAATTTCAATTTTACAGACCTGCTGGCGGGTTCAGAGGGCACCCTGTCAATTGTTACAGAAATCAAATTAAACCTTGTTCAATTACCACCTGTAAATAAAGCACTTGTATGCATTCATCTGAACCAAAGAAACGATTCTTTCAGAGCAAATCTTATTACTCTGAAATATGGTCCTTCTGCAGTTGAACTGATGGATGACAGAATTCTGAATCTTACCGAGCATAATCTAAGCCAGCGCAATAACAGGTTCTTCCTGGAAGGGAAACCGGGAGCAATAATAATTGTGGAATTTGTCAAAGAAACAGCTGAATTGCTTGAGACTGCAATTGCCGGTATGGTAAATGAATTAAAGGAAAAAGGGTTCGGATATGCTTATCCTGTTGTAAAAGGGAAAGATATCCCCAAGGTCTGGGAATTGCGAAAAGCAGGCCTGGGTGTCCTGACTAATATGAGAGGAGATACAAAACCTGTATCACTCATTGAGGATACTGCGATCGGTGTCAATAATCTGCCTGATTATATGGAAGATATTGAGAAATTGCTTTCCTCATATGGTAAAGAGGCTGTTTATCATGCCCATATAGGTACAGGTGAGCTCCATATAAGACCCCTGTTAAACCTTAAAGATGAAAAAGATATTCGGCTTTTCAGGACGCTGGGGTTTGAAACAGCGAAGCTTGTTAAAAAGTACCGGGGTTCGATGAGCGGTGAACATGGTGATGGACGTCTGAGAGGTGAGTTCTTACCTGTTGTTATTGGTGAAAGAAACTTTGAGCTCTTAAAAAAGGTCAAACATACCTGGGATCCTGAGAATGTCCTCAATCGGGGTAAGATCATTGATACTCAGCCGATGAATACATTTTTAAGGTATTCACCCGGTCAAATTACTCCTTCACTTGAGACATTCTTCGACTTCTCACAGACTGACGGAATAATCAGAGCCGCTGAAAGCTGCAATGGATCAGGTGATTGCAGAAAATCTGCTTTAATTGGCGGAGTGATGTGCCCAAGTTTCATGGCTACCCGTGATGAGAAACATAGTACAAGAGGACGGGCAAATGTACTCAGGGAATTCCTCAGCAAAGGAGTACCCGACCGCTGGAATCATGAAGAGATATTTGAAGTTCTTGATTTATGCCTTTCATGTAAAGGGTGCAAATCAGAGTGTCCGTCAGGCGTTGACATAGCTAAAATGAAATCAGAGTTTATGCAACACTGGAATGACAAACATGGTATTTCCTTAAGAACCAAAATGATAGCCTACATTCATGTAATTAACAAAGCCGGATCGATTTTTCCGACTTTGTTTAATTTCTTCGCAGGAAATAAGCTTTTCTCATCTGCTTTTAAGAAAATTTCCGGATTTGCCCAGAACAGATCTATTCCACTTATACATGATATAACCCTTAGGAAATGGATCAGCAAAAACCTCGAAAAAACTAATCCCAAAAGCCCAACAGGACAGGTTTGTCTGTTCATAGATGAGTTCTCGGACTATAACGATACTGAAACTGGTATTAATGCAATTAAGCTTCTTTGCGCCCTTAATTATAAAGTAATTGTAGTCAGAAATGAAGTCAGCGGCAGAACATTTATTTCAAAAGGGATGCTAAGGGTGGCAAAGAAAACTATCAGGAAGAACATATTGATGTACAGTGAAATAATAGATGAGAATTTACCATTGGTTGGGATTGAGCCGTCCGGAATACTAGGGTTCAGAGATGAATATCCCGATCTGGCAGGGTCAGATGTCAGAGAGATAGCCATTAAACTTTCAGTAAACTGTTACCTGATAGATGAATTTATATCAAGAGAATTCAGGGCAGGCAGAATAACCAGGGAAGATTTTACGGATGCCCGGAAGGAGCTACTTTTGCATACACACTGCCAGCAAAAGGCTATAGCTTCATCGGCCTCTTCCATTGAAGCCCTGTCAATACCCCAAAACTTTACAGTCAGAGAAATACGGTCGGGATGCTGTGGTATGGCCGGTTCATTCGGTTATGAAAAAGAGCATTATGAACTTTCCAACAAGATCGGTGAGCTTGTACTCTTCCCCGAAATAAGAAAAAGAAATGAAAATTCTGTAATTGTAGCTTCCGGAACGAGTTGCCGGCACCATATTAAGGATGGAACGGGAGTGGCGGCAAAGCACACGGTCGACGTTTTATATGAGGCGTTGAAAAAGGGCTCGAAGGCCGATGCTAAACATGAATTGTAAAATCATCGGCATCTTTCAGAAAAGGGAGTTTCTTGCGAAAATTCTGCAATTCTGTCAATGAAATTTCTATTGTCGCTGAACCTTCTTCATATTCATTCACCCTTCCCAGAACATTTCCGAGAGGGTCCAGTACGACAGAATCACCAGCATATTTGTATCCGGTTTTATCTTTCCCGGTATTATTTACACCTGCCAAGTAGCACTGATTTTCGATTGCTCTGGCTTTAAGGAGGCTGTTCCAGGCTTCTCTTCTTACATCAGGCCAGCTGGCTACACAGATCAGAACATCGTAATCTCCACGGTTTCTGCTCCATACGGGGAACCTCAGGTCATAGCATATTAAAGGAAGGAACCGGAACTCTTTATATTTAAAAACCTCTCTTTTGGTCCCGCTAGTAAATATCTCATTTTCGCTGCCCAGGCTGAAGAGATGCCGTTTGATATAAAAGAAATCCTCCTTCTGAGGTGTTATAAATGAAAAATAATTATAGAATTTGTTATTGGATTTTATTATCAGGCTACCACAAATGGCCAAATTACCTTCCGTCGAGAGATTTGCCATCCATTTGCGGGTTTCGCCATTTAATTCTTCCGCAAGAGGATCTGCATTCAAGGTAAATCCTGTAGTGAACATTTCAGGAAGTACTGCAATATCTGTTTTCCCGAAATGACTACGGATGATCTTTTCAATCTTTCTGATGTTGGCTGCCTTATCTTCCCAGACAGTTTCAGGCTGGATAATTGTGATTTTCATAAAAAAGGGGCTTTTTCAGCCCCGCAATATTTTGTAATTTGCTTTATCTCTATTTTGTTTTCAGCGTTTTATAGTAATCGCTGAAAATACCATTAACTAATGGCTTGTAATAAAACCAGAAGAAATTCCTGCTGTCATCCGGTTTATCTGAATACAAGATACCTTTCAGCTTTTCGATCCCTTTGAATCTTGAGATCCATATAGGAACATTGTTGGTGGCAAAATCACCTGCAAAATAATATGTTCTCTGATTAGTTGTATCTGTGATAACTGCAGGAAACTGTTTAGAAAGGAAGTTAAGTGAAAGAAGGGTATCACCAAGGTCGGTCGTTTCGAGATTAAAAGTTGAGATCACTTTGGTTTTCTGTGGATCTATGAAATCAAACCAGCCTTGAAATGCTACATTATCTTTAATTCCGTATTTTGAACGGTAAGTGGAATCTGTTTTTATAAAGGGCAATGCAGATTTCAGATGTGTTCCTTCTTCCAGAACTACTATATCCCTGTCTCTCACGAAAACAATACCCGGTTTGGTAAATGTCCAGGGTTTATGGTATTCTTTCCTGTACATCATTGTCATCCATATCGGAAATTCACTACTTGATTTTGCTGCTGTATCAAGTGAGGCAAAATATTTTCCTGTCCAGCCGGCATTTTCAATCCCCAGCAAAAGTTTTGTTTTATATCTTTCAAGTTCTGCTGTAGGATAATCAAAAGAATTATATTCAAGAATGCACAATTTGTTTTTTCTCTGCATCTCGACAAAGTGAATATAATCCGAATTATTTAATCCCCCGTAAATTTTTCTCGATCGCCTGCTCTGGCTTATTCCCTTGAACCATTCGTTATAGTAGACTCCGTATGTATCGGCAAAATATAATGCATCATATTTATCAACCATAGTGAATACATCCTGAAACTTAAGAGGAACTGAATTCCATCCTCCATCACGTATCGGACGGGTTGGGAAGAAGCCGAAATAATCCTTTGTATAAGAAAAACTGATCTTGTCTCTTTTGACAAATCTCTCATTTGTAAGAATCCATACAAGCGATCTGTGATGATCTCTTTCCAGAGTTGGTACAGTCTTATCGAGAATTATGATATTCATCGGCTTCTTTGTCTGGAAGGCCCAGCGAACCAGGTTAAAGACTGGCAGAGCAAGAATAACAACTACGATGATGAGTACAATCTTGAGAGGCTTTTTCATAATTGATAAAATATTTGAAAATATTCAAATACTGTAACTTAATTAAACAAAATATATGATTTGAGTCTAAAATCCAATAATTGGTTTGTTAAAAGTATTAATTAATTTTTTTTAATGAAAATAAATTGAAGGCAATTTAGTAAAAATTATTTAACTTCAAAACTATCAGAAGCCGGAAGCGACATTATACCCTCTCGGGTCTGCTCCCCCAGCTTTTTTTCCATCAGGCATGATAAGTATAGCATTAACGAGACCTATTGAAGATCTGGGTTTTAGGACATGTCCCATTGATACAAGTTTCTTCAGAGTAACACTATCAATTGATCTTTTTTCATAGCTAATATAATCCGGAAGCCATTGATGATGGAATCTTCCATAATTGACTGCTTCCTGTACATTCATTCCAAAATCGAGAATATTTATAATAACCTGAAATACTGTTGTTGGAATTGTTGAACCTCCAGGGGAACCAAGAACGAGGAACAATTTGCCATCTTTCTCAACAATTGTTGGTGTCATTGAACTAAGCATTCTTTTACCAGGTTGTATTGAATTTGACTCACCCCCGACAAGTCCGTACATATTTGGGAATCCTGGTTTGGAAGAAAAATCATCCATCTGATTATTAAGCAGAAAGCCTGCACCTTCAACAACAATGCTGTTGCCGAAAGTATTATTAAGAGTGGTTGTGGTTGATACTGCATTACCCATTGAATCGACAACAGAATAATGAGTAGTTTGCTCGCTTTCATAAGTCATAGGTGAACCATGCCCGATTACTGAAGACAATGAAGCTCTCTTATTGTCAAAACTTTTCATCATGTTGGAGAGATATTGAGAAGAAAGCAATTCCTTCACCGGAACCTCGACAAAGTCAGGATCGCCAAGGAATTCTGATCTATCAGCAAAAGCCCTTCTTTCAGCCTCAACCAGTAAATGTATTGACGGTGCAGTATGTAAACCCAGATCCTTTATGGCAAAGTTCTCTGTTATTCCAAGAAGCTGTAGCAGAGTGACACCACCACTTGAAGGAGGAGATACTGTGATGATCCTATAGCCTCTGTATTCTCCTGTAAGTGGTTCCCGCCACACAGATTTATAATCCGCAAGATCTTTCGCAGTTACAATACCATTGCCTCTTTTCATCTCCCTGATTATCAGTTCGGCTGTCCTTCCTGAGTAAAATCCATCCCGTCCGTAATCACTTATACGCGAAAGGGTTTCGGCAAGGTCTGGTTGTTTAAGGATATCACCCTCTTTCCACAAAGAATCCCTGACAAAAGCTGTTTTAAAGTTATTTCTTTCGATGAAAATCTTTCTGTTGCGGTTAAGTGAGTTTGCCTGAGCAAGAGAAAGTGGAAATCCATTTGCAGCAATATATATAGCAGGTTTAATAATATCCTTAAATGGGAGTTTCCCATATTTTGCATGGGCATTTAACAGTCCGTCAACAGTTCCCGGTACTCCGGTTCCAAGTTGTGTTTCAGTACTCAAGCCTTCTTTCACAAATCCAGTTTTATCGAGGTACATATCTCTGGATGCATTCCCGGGCGCCTTTTCTCTGAAATCGATGGCATCTGCCTTGCCATCTTTTGTCCTGATAACCATGAACCCTCCGCCCCCGATGTTTCCTGCTTCAGGATAACAAACAGCTAGCGCAAGCTCTGTGGCTATAGCAGCATCGATGGCATTTCCCCCTTTTTTAAGGATCTCCACTCCTGTTCGCGAGGCCAGCGGGTGATCTGAGACGACCATTCCGTTAGGAGATACAATACCCTGTCCTTCAGTTAAACCGGAACTTTTTTTATCAGATCTGACACTGCAGCCCGATAGATTGAGTAGAATTATTAAAAAAGATAAAAGATACTTTAACATGTTCAGGTTATTAGTTATCTCCTCAAATGTATAAAAATAAGAACATGTTTTTACTACCTTTGCATAAATAGACATTAATGCTTGCCAACCAACCACTCGCTGACAGGATGCGACCAAAAGAGCTTGACGAGTTTTGCGGTCAGATTCATCTTGTTGGCAAAAATGCGGTTCTCAGAAAGGCGATTGAATCGGGGAATATTCCCTCATTTATTCTCTGGGGTCCTCCAGGAGTCGGAAAAACAACTCTGGCACTTATTATTTCCAATAAGCTTAAGCGTCCGTTTTTTCATCTTAGCGCAGTTCATTCAGGTGTAAAGGATGTAAGGGATACTATAGAAAAAGCAAAGAAACAGCAGTTCTTCAACCAGCCGAATCCCATCCTTTTCATTGATGAGATACATCGTTTCAATAAGTCACAGCAGGATTCTCTTCTAAGTGCTGTGGAACAGGGAATTATAACTTTAATAGGGGCCACAACAGAGAATCCGTCATTTGAAGTAATATCACCTTTACTTTCCCGTTGCCAGGTTTATATAATGGAACCTCTAAGCGAGGATGAACTAATTGATCTTCTGAATATTGCTATAAAAAAGGACAACTACCTGAAAGCTTATAATATAAAAATTGAAGAGCATGAGGCGCTTCTGAGGGTCTCCGGCGGAGACGCAAGAAAATTATTCAATGCTCTGGAACTGGTTGTATCTTCTGAAGCGGAGGAATCTGGTTCGGGGACCATTATTATTACTGATGAAAAAGTTCTGATGCATGTCCAGAAGAATCTTGCGCTCTACGATAAAAACGGTGAAAAGCACTACGATATCATTTCTGCGTTTATAAAGTCTATGAGAGGAAGTGATCCGAATGCTGCTGTATACTGGCTTGCAAGAATGGTTGAAGGTGGCGAGGATCCGAAATTTATTGCACGGCGGATGGTTATCTTAGCCGCAGAAGATATAGGTATGGCAAACCCAAATGCGCTCCTTATGGCGCAGACATGTTTTGAAGCTGTTAATGTTATTGGCTGGCCTGAGTCAAGGATAATTCTTGCAGAGGCAGCAATCTACCTGGCAACATCACCAAAGAGTAATTCAGTCATAAAAGCTATAGATGATGCACAGGAAATAGTAAGAACAGAGGGTGATCTGCCAGTTCCTCTTCACATAAGGAATGCGCCTACCAGACTGATGAAAAAAATTGGCTACGGAAAGGATTATAAATATGCTCATAGCTTTTCAGGAAATTTTATTGCCGATAACTTTCTTCCCACAGAAATAAAAGGAACAAAAATATACGACCCGGGTTCAAATACCAAGGAAGAAGAGGTGAGAAAAAGGCTTTTAAAAATGTGGTCGGATTTCTATGATTACGAAAAATCTTCATGAAAGATAAGTTGAATCAATAAAAACCGTAATTTCGTTCCAGTTTTATTAACCTAAATATTTAAATTATGAAAAAACTGATTCTCGCTGTTACAGGACTGCTGGCATTCACATTAATTAATGCACAGTCGCTTGACGATATTGTTAAAAAATATACAGTCGCCAACAAGCAGGACAAACTGGCTGGCATCTCTACGATTAAGTTAACAGCTAAAATGTCTATGATGGGTATGGAAATGCCTATTGTAATGTGGATGAAAAATCCTAATAAGATAAAAAGCATCACAACTATGAATGGTCAGGATATAGTTCAGGTGTTTGATGGAGAAAAAGGTTGGCTGGTAAATCCTATGTCAGGCAGCGACCCTGTAGAAATGACCCCTGAACAGGTGAAACAGGCTTTGAATCAGAGTGTTTTCCAGAATAAACTGGCTGGTTATCTGAAAGATGGAAAACTTACTCTGGAAGGAGAAGAAAATGTGAATAATAAACCTGCATTTAAAATTAAAGCCATCATTGAGGGAGGAAATACAGCATATATGTATGTTGATAAAGAATCTTATTTCCTGGTAAAAACTTCGGCAACGGTGAACCAGGGAGGACAGACAGTATCAGTTGACTCATATCCATCCAACTACACAGAAACGAACGGAATCGTACTGCCAATGAAAACAACAACATCTATGGGTGGCATGGAGATGGTAACAACATTTGAAAAGGTGGAGGTGAATATCCCCATTGAAGATAGTGTCTTCAAGGTAAAATAACCCTGTCGAAATGTAACGAAGGGTTACTGCACTACAATACAATAAATGGCGGGTTGCGACCCGCCATTACTATAAGCAGCTGGTCTGTAAGCCGGATTCTGTCCCGGTTCAGTTATCTTCAAGAGATATTAGAACCGGTTTCCATCATTTATCTTTTCCCGGCATCACTGCCGGGATCATACGACCTACCCCCCGGTGTGGACGAGCAGCCCCAAAACCGGTATACATGGTCTTTCAACCCATCAGACGTACGGCTCCTGCTGTCACCAGCAGTACCGGTAAGCTCTTACCTTACCTTTTCACCCTTGCCCTCCTGAGCGAAGCTAAAGGGGGCGGTTATTTTCTGTTACGTTACTATACCCTTGCGGATATCTTCCCGTTAGGAAGCATGGTGCTCTGTGTTGCCCGGACTTTCCTCCCCCTGAGCGAAGCTGAAGGGGCGATGGAACGACCTGCTGCTCTGCAAAGGTAATAAATATGGGGGGAATAGAAAAGGAATCTCAATATTGGTAAATTTGCTGGGTGGATGGATGGTTGCAGGGCACAGGTGCAGGGCACAGGGTGCAGGGCACAGGGTGCAGGGCACAGGGTGCAGGGCACAGGGTGCAGGGCACAGGGTGCAGGGTGCAGGGTGCAAGTTGCAGAGGTGCGAGGGAAGGGTAATATGAACAGATTCCCCCCTTGAGGGGGGCTGGGGGGTGTGGTTTTTAAATAAACTTCTTAAAATGAAAAATATAGATCTGAAAGAGTATGATTATAATCTCCCCGATAAGAGGATAGCTCAATATCCCCTGAAGGAAAGGGATATGTCGAAACTTCTTATTTATAATAAAGGAGAGATTTCGGAGAACCTTTTTAGTTCAATTCATGAATATCTCCCTTCAGGCAGCCTGATTGTCTTTAACAATACAAAAGTTATCAGGGCCAGATTGAATTTCCGGAAGGAAAGTGGGACAAAAATCGAAGTTTTCTGTCTTGAACCAAGCTCACCCGGAGATTATGTCCAGTCTTTCATTTCAAAAAATAGTGTTGAATGGAAATGTCTTGTTGGAAATTCTAAAAAATGGAAAAATGGAGTAATTTTTTCCTTTTTTATAAAGAACAATAAACAAAGTAAGTTACTTGCTGAAAAGGTTTCCCCTGAAGGAGATGCCTGGATAATCAGGTTTTCATGGAATGCACACGATCTCACTTTTGGAGAAGTCATTGAAGCCACGGGTCATGTACCGCTTCCGCCCTACCTGAACAGATCAGACGAACCAGAAGACTCAGTCAGATACCAGACAATTTATTCACAGATAAATGGTTCAGTGGCAGCACCTACTGCCGGGTTACATTTTACAAAGGAAGTTTTTCACAGCCTCATGAAAAAAGAGATACAGACTACACAGCTTACGCTTCATGTTGGGGCAGGAACTTTCCAGCCAGTCAAATCAGTTGACATACTTAAACATCAGATGCATTCTGAACATTTTTTTATTGAGGCAGAGGCTATTGAGATGATCTTGAAAAATTTAGGATCCGTAGTACCGGCAGGAACAACTTCCGTAAGAACAATTGAGAGTCTTTATTGGATTGGAGTAAAATTGAAATACAACCCGTTGATCACACCGGATGAACTTTTTCTTGATCAGTGGGAAGTCTATTCAATGAAGAGTTCTTTGACACCGTGGCAATCGCTTGAGACCTTATTATTATGGATGCAAAGAAACAAACTGACTCATATTCATGCTCCTACAAGGATTATTATAATTCCGGGGTATGGTTTTAAGATTACCTGTGGCATCATTACAAATTTCCATCTTCCGAAAAGTACCCTTCTCCTATTGATTTCTGCGTGGGTTGGAAATGACTGGAAGAATATTTACAAATACGCACTGGAAAATGATTTCAGATTCCTGAGCTATGGAGATAGCTCGCTGCTGATAAGGTAGAAGATGAAAAACAAGTAGTCACTTCCATATCATGTACCCAGCACCTAGCACCTAGCACCCAGCACCCAGCACCCAGCACCCTGTAAACAGCACCCTGCTCTCAAAACTTACAAACATTTTTTAACATTTCTTAACATTTCATTGGTTAACTAATAATTTCGTTGTAAATTTGGTAAGTCAGAAAAGAAGGGTCAGAATCACTGAATTGCCTTAAATAATTAAGGGAGAAATTATAAATTGAATTTTTGACTTACTTTTGTGTTTTCATTGAGATGTAAAAATTGGCAGGTATGAAGGAGAATAAATTGAAGGATCAGGTGTTAGCGATGTTCGATATCTTTATGACTCTGTTTTATCTCTCTGCAGGGTCGTATTTTTTGTTTGCAAAAAAACTAACCCTTACACATGATCCTACATCCAACAGGTTTTTCCTGGTTTTAGTAGGTTCGACCTTCATAATTAACGGGATTTACCGGGGTTACAAGACTTATCTTAAAATTGTTGAACTCTTTTTCACTCGGGATGAAGCAAAAAAACATAATTGACTTAAATTTAAAATTATACTGGTCTTTACAATTCAGAAGTTGGCATATACTTTGCTATAATTAATCAAAAGAATGTTTAACTTTTAAAATTTAAGATTATGAGCAGAGTATTATGTATTCAAAATTTTATTATTATTGCGTACCATAGAATTATATTCAAACACAGGAAAAAGGTGAGAATTTTAAGAAAGACAGCATTATCTGGCGTACCTTATATATTATGTATTGGACTTATTGTTGTTTTGTCGTCATGTATGGGGAGAGGTACAAGAATACCCATTGAGACTCCAACTTCAGGAAATATTAAAATATTTGTGGACGAATCTTTTCAACCATTGCTCGAAACAGAAGTTTATACCTTCACACATATTTATAACTATGCAAAAATAACACCAGTCTACAAGCCTGAGGTAGATGTTGTAAATGATTTTATAAATGATTCTGTTAAAGTAATTGTTACGAGCAAAAAGCTCTCAGATGATCAGATCAAATATCTCAGGGATACAAATATTATTGCACGGACTACAACTTTTGCCTACGATGCACTTGCCCTGGTAACAAATAGAGAGAACAACGATACTCTTATTAAATTTGAATCGATAAAAGATATCTTTCTGGGGAAGATTACAAAATGGAAAGAAATAAACCCAAAATCGAGGCTCACAGATGTGCGCGTTATTTTCGATAATACAAAATCGGGGAATATAAGATATTTCAAAGAAAAATTTGATATCAGCGATAAACTTCCCGAGAATTTCTTTGCGGTAAAGACCAACCAGGATGTGATCGATTTCGTCTCAAAAAATAAAAATGCTCTTGGGATTATAAGCGTTAACTGGATAAGTGATAAGAATGACTCTCTCAGTATGAGCTTCATCAAGAAAGTAAATGTTCTTGCAATCTCGCAGCCTTATTTTGCTGACGATTCGTACTACCGTCCGCTTCCGGGCTCAATTTATGATAAATCTTACCCTTTTATCAGGGAAATTTACCTTATTTCGCGTGAAACATTCAAGGGACTTGGTTCAGGTTTTATTCAATGGGCAACAGCTGAAAGAGGACAACGGATCGTTCTAAAGTCCGGACTGGTTCCTGCGACAATGCCGATAAGACTTATTCAAATTAAAAAAGAATAATAAAAAACTCAATATACAAATAACTAGAATTGACAAAAAAATAATCTTCTAATTATGAAACGTTTAATATTAAGTCCAGTAGTGTTTTTGGCAGCGATCCTTGGAGTGGTTACCTGTTACAGTGTTAAAGGACAAGATCTTAATTCTGCTATAACACTAACGAGAAGCGAACAATATGACAAAGCTGAGGAAATGTTAAAGCAACTGATCCAGAAAGAACCGGCAAACAGCAAGTATTATTTCTTTTATGGTGAAAACATCCTCCAGGATTATTTTTCAGATACAATTTCCAACAAGATCGCCACTTACGCCAATGCAGCCAAAGTGCAGTACGATAAAGGTGTAGCTGCAAATCCCAATGACCCTCTGAATTATGTTGGTCTGGCAAAGGTTGCCTTCTTTAATCAGGATAATAAAACGGCTGATGAGATGCGCGCAAAGGCAAAAAGTTTCCTGCTGCCATATAAAAACATCAAAAAGATAAGTCCGCCTGCCCCCGAATATGCCTTTACACTGGCTAAACTGGCAGAATCGTATATTTCTGATGATTTTAAGGTTGATACTGCACTTGCTTTGCCATTGATAAGGGAGGCGATAAAGATCGATTCAAAGAACAAGGATATATATCTTATTGCAGGAGATATTTTTAATATCAAAAATGACGGGACAAATTCCATAAAATACTATAACCTTGCCCAGGAATATGACCCGAAATCTCCCACGGCAAATATGAAAATAGGAAGCATCTATTTAAAAGCACAAGCTTTCACTGCAGCTATTCCGTGTTTCGAAAAGGCAATTGAACTGAATGTCAATTATGCACCGGCATACAGGGAACTGGGGGTGCTGTATTCAAAGGCCCGCAGATTTGAGTTATCCAGACAGAATTTCGCCAAATATCTCGAGCTTACCAAGGGAAATATTCCGGCCCAGATTGCCTATGTCAAATCCCTTTATTTTGCCGGACAATGGGATGAAGTGATCACGGAGGTTGAAAAGATCTTTGCGATTGACAAATCCAAAGCATATTTGAATCGTCTTGCGGGTTATTCATGCTTTGAAAAGAAAGAATATGATAAGGCGCTTGGTTTTATGGAGACCCTGTTTAAAACTGTTTCCCCTGAGCTTATAATACAAAGAGACTATCTTTACCTTGCCAGGATACTCCTGATGAGGAATCTCAATTATCAGACCCTTACAAGGGAAAACGACAGGCTTGAAACACAGCTTGATACTGAAAAGAAAAAATATGCTGCCGCCGCAACTGCAGCCGAAAAAGCAAAAATCAAACCAAATCTCGATACACTGGTCAACCGTAACGCAAGAATTGACAAGCAGATTGCAGCAGCTGATGCAGAGATTAACAAGGCATTTGAAGAATTTGCAAAAGCCCTCACATTCAATCCTGAGGATAAAACCCTGCTGACTGAAATAGCAAACGCATATTACCGTTTCGGAAGATATGATCAGGCTGCCAAAACCTGGTCAAAGATCATTGCACTAGGCAAAAATGAGGCGAAAGATTATATGCAGCTTGCAAGGTGGTATTATACCGGTGAAAAGTACAAATCCGCAGATTCTGTCTGTAATATAGTTTTGAAGATGGATCCAAACTATCTTGAAGCATATGTATTTATTGCAAGGTCCAACACAAAAATGGAACCTGATCCTAAAGCCGGCCTGGCA
Source organism: uncultured Bacteroidales bacterium (assembly GCA_963813405.1). Taxonomy (GTDB): domain Bacteria; phylum Bacteroidota; class Bacteroidia; order Bacteroidales; family VadinHA17; genus LD21. The sequence goes on along the minus strand of CAWEYU010000003.1, from coordinate 148,679 downwards.
AAGCCCAAGTTTGAGAATGTAATTGAAAAGGCTAAAGTTGATTCTGTTAAGAACAGCGGTATAATGATGGAAGCTTTCGGATACATTGCATACCATTATTTGCAGAATGACAATATTGAAAAAGCAAAAGAATACTTCGGCAGAATGGTCACTCTTGATCCTAACAATAAAGAATACAAGATCAGAGGCTATAATGGCATTGGCCAGGCAGAGACAAAAGCTGCCGGTAATGAAAAGACTATTGAAGGAAAACTCCCCTACCTGGCTAAAGCACGTGATGCGTACAATAAAACTCTTGAAATCGATCCTGCGAACGAATCCGCAAAAGCTTCTGTGAAATATGTGCAGACCTATGAAGCCCAGGTTAAAGCTCGTATTAATCCGGATGAATTAAAGGGTACTGTTAAGGGTGCCGGCGGAGAACCACTGTCAAATGCCTCAGTACGTGTTAAAGACACGGCAGCTGAAACTTATACCAATGCAAAAGGGGAATTTAAATTTGAAATTCCTATGGCTTCTGAGGCACTGATAATTTCCGCTCCGGGTTATAAGCCAAAAGAGTATCCTGTTCAAAGACCACTGAGACCTTTAAATGCGGTATTGGAAAAGTAGATTCACGAAAAATGAAGCATTGGAAGAATAGGAAAAAATTAAAAGAAATATAAAAAATGATAGGGTATAAATGGTTTCAACGGTCTTTTAAAGGGAGAAATAGTAAATAAGAAAAATGTATTTTTAACAATTATTCCCCTTCTGTTGGAATTGAAAAAACCATAATATATATTTGCAGCTTGTAAAATTTTAAACCTAACAAATAGATACAAAAATGAGTAAACAAGGAAGTTCGTTGAAAGATTCGTTGCAGAATATTTTTGCAACAAGTGCTATTTTAATAGCCTTTTTAGTTTCCTATTATTTATTTACGCAAATAATGGGTAACCCGGTTAACTTTGAAGGGAATAATCCGAAAGGAACCCCTATTCAGGGCAACTACCTGGGAATTATTTATAAAGGAGGTTATATTGTACCTATTCTTATGACCTGCGTTTTGGTCCTCGTTATCTTTATTTTTGAGAGGATTATCACATTGGCGCGCGCAAAGGGAAAAGGAAGGTTAAATACTTTCGTCCGTAAACTTCAGGGTCTTCTTGCTGAAGATAAAATTGAGGAAGCAATGGAAGCATGTGACAAACAGAAAGGTTCGCTTGCAAATGTAATGAAAGCAGGTCTGGAACGTTACCGTGACCTTCAGAAAGACAAAGAGCTTGAGAAAGACCAGAAGATCCTTTCGATTCAGAAATCATTTGAGGAAGCAACAGCTCTGGAGCTGCCTATGCTTTCCAGGAATATGGTTATATTCTCAACTCTGGCTTCAATCTCAGTGTTGATAGGTCTTATCGGTACGGTTCTTGGTATGATCAAGGCATTTGCTGCTCTTGCTCAGGCTGGCGCCCCGGATGCTCTGGCACTGGCAACAGGTATTTCTGAAGCTCTTGTAAATACTGCCTTTGGTATAGCAGGATCAACATTATCAATCATTGCTTTTAACTATTTTTCAACAACTATTGATAGTTATACGTTTAAGATTGACGAAGCCGGTTTTAGTCTGACACAGACCTTTGCTGCTTCACTGAAAAGTAATTAGGAATAGAATTTATCTTTTGGTTTAAATCATATAATAACAAACTACAATGCCAAAGATTAAATTACCAACAAAGTCACCCCATATCGACATGACACCGATGGTTGACCTGTTCTCGGTAGTCCTTACATTTCTGATGTTAACTACTACAATGAGGCAACCGGAGCCTGCCAATGTTGATACACCTGTATCAATATCAGAGAAAGCCACTCCTGATTACAATATGTTAACTCTGCTTATTTCAAAGGACGACAAAGTATTTCTGAATGTCGACAATGGAGGCGATACTCTGTCAAAGATCAGACCCAGAATCCTTACAGAAATGGGAAAGCATTATGGCGTGGAATTCACACCGGTTGAGCTGAGGGAGTTCGAAAAAATGCCATCTTCCGTTGGTGTGCCAATGAAAGATATGAAAGCCTTTCTTGATGCAAAAGATGCTGCCGCAAAAAAAGTATTTCAGACAGGAATACCACTTGATTCTCTTGATAATCAGCTTGCTATATGGGTACTCTATTGCCGTCAGATAAACCCGCAGGTCAATGCATGTATTAAGGGTGATGCAAAAGCACAGTTCCCTATTGTAAAGAAAGTCCTCGACATACTGCAGGATAAAAAAGTAAACAGGTTTAGTCTGATTACCAACCTCGAATCGGTTAAAGTTAAAGAAGCAAATACCCCAAAATAAAATGGCAGAAATAATTCAAGAGGAAAAAGCAGGCGGAAAAAAGAAGGCAAAAAAACATGCTCCTCATATCGACATGACACCGATGGTTGACCTTATGTGTCTCCTCATCACTTTCTTCATGCTTACGACAGCTTTCAGCAAACCTAAGGTGATGGATATCACTCTTCCTGATAAGCTCACTAAAAATGATAAGAAAGATGAAATCAAGATTGTTGCCAGCCGTACTTTAAATATAATACTTGGTCCCGATAATAAGATCTTCTATTATACAGGCAGGGTAACAGATCCGAAAAATCCGCCACCGCTTCAGGAGACAGATTTTAGTGATACGGGTATCCGCAAGTTACTGCTTGACAAGAACACAGCCCTGTTCAGGAAAATTGAACAGTTCAAAGCAGATGTTACTGCAGGTAAGATTAATATACCCCGGGATTCCGTCAAGAGTGAAATCAGAAGACTCGGTAATGAGGATGATACAGGACCAATTGTACTTATTAAACCGTATAAGTTATCAACCTACGGAAATTTTGTCGATATTCTCGATGAGATGTCCATTATTGGTGTAGCACGTTATACGGTTGTTGACATTTACCCTATTGAGGTCGTAATGCTTGAAAAAACTCTTGGTATAGCATCAACCACACCTCCGAAGAAGTAACTATAAATAATTACGATTATGGCACAAGAAAAGAAGTACATTCCACCGTTCGACGACATAGTTTTCGAACACAGGAATCAGGAATACGGAGCCTACAAGCTACGTAAGAAGTATAGCCGCAATCTGATGATCGGAATGCTTATCGGCATTATCATTATAGGTACCGCTATTATTACGCCTTACCTTAATGCCAAAGCATTGGAGAACCAGAAAAAACGTGCCGAGAGACAGGTTGAGATTAAGATGGAAAACCTCGATCAACCTCAGCAGAATGTTGAGCCACCTCCACCTCCTCCTCCACCCCCTTCTGAAACTGTTGCACCTCAGAGATATGTTGCCCCTGTTGTTGTGGACTCAATCAAACCTGAGGAAGTAAAACAGCTGATGACAGCTGATCAGGCACAGGTTGAAGTTAAAAACGAAGAGGTTACTGCTGTGGCTGAAGTACAGGTAGAAGTTAAAGAGGAAGAAGCTCCTGTTGAAGTCTTCGTTGTAGTTGAAGAGATGCCTACATTCCCGGGTGGCGATGCAGCGCTTATGACATTCATCAACAGTAATATTCAATATCCTGAAATCGCAAAAGAAAACAATATTCAGGGAAAAGTAGTCCTTAGATTCTGCGTTACTTACAAAGGCACTGTTGACCAGATCTCTGTTCTGAAAACAGTTGACCCGGCTCTCGATAACGAAGCAAAACGCGTAATTGCTATGCTTCCGGCATGGAAACCAGGAAAACAGGGAGGAAAACCAGTTAACGTCTGGTATAGTGTACCGGTTACTTTCCAGCTGAAGTAAGATCCTTGTTTACAAAATAGAAAGGCTGTCTCGGTGAGGCAGCCTTTTTTGTGGTTTAAATTCCCCTCCTCCGGAGGGGTTAGTGGCATAGCCGACAACCTAAGGATTAGGAATCTGGGAATTAGGGAGGGATTTTAGCCGGAAACTGAATATAAAGTTCAGAAATTAAGTCTGTTACATTTCCCCTCCTTTTGAAGGAGGGGTGTCATGCCCGGAAGGGCATGACGGGGTGGTTGATTAATAAATTGATCTCTTTTTTTATCTTTTTCTATTTTAATATATTCACCATGCGGATTCCCATCAAGCTCAATTACCAGTTTTCTTAAGTGCAACAGAAGTCAACTATATTATTACTGATACTATGTTGTCTTCTGAATTTTCTTCCATTAAGATTTCTTGATTTTAAAATATTCCATAAGACAGCCTCAGCTGAAGTGGACTTGTTCCTGAGAGAGGATCTGAAAAACTTAAGGCTTTTTCTGTTGAATAGATTCTTGTTTTTCATACCAATAAAGGTAAGAAAAAATCATAAAATCAACCACCCCGGCCGGGGAGAAAAATCTTGTAAATACCAGAGAATCAATACTCCCGGCCACCCCTCCTTGAAAAGGAGGGGAAACTATTTGTACTATGCTTCTCTTAAGTTGACGGCCTGGGGTTAGGGGTGGGTTCCTTGTAAAAGAAAAAACCCACCCCTTCCCCTCCGGGGATGGGATTTTTGGATTTAATGGTTTAGGGATTAGAAACAATCCTTAGCGTAGAGTTCTCAGTATTCGTCAGGCAACTCTTTTAACTGCGCCAGCGTGAACACAGGCCCATCCTTGCAGACATATACCTTTCCCACATTGCACCGTCCACATTTACCAAAGCCACATTTCATTCTGTTCTCAAGAGTTGTATAGATATTCTCATCGCTGAATCCAAGTTTTGCCAGAACAGGGAATGTATACTTAATCATTACAGGAGGACCACATACTATCGCAATACTGTTTTTACTTGAGGGAGCGATCTTTTCAACTATTGTGGGAACAAACCCAATCTCTCCCTTCCAGTCGGGTGATTCGCCTCCAGGATCAACAGTGGTGATCAATTTCACGTCGCGACGTTTCTCCCAATCCTGTAGTTCATGTTTATATACCAGATCTTTGACCGTTCTGGCACCATATATAATTGTAACATCTTTGAAGTTATCGCGTAAGTCAAGCGTATTCCATATTACACAACGCATAGGAGGTAGAGCAATACCTCCGGCAATAAAAAGAAGACTCTTTCCTTTCCACTCTTCAATCGGGAAAATATTCCCATAGGGTCCGCGGAATCCAACAATGCTTCCCTCCTCGCATCCTGCCAGCGAATTTGTTACTTTCCCTGTTTGCCTGAATGTGCATTCGATATATCCTTTACGGGTTGGTGAGGATGCAATACAAAAAGTCGATTCACCCGCACCAAATACCGAATATTCGCCAAATTGCCCGGCTTTAAAATCGAAAGCGTTTTGGTCCTCTTCATTGACAAATTTCAGCATAAATGTCTTTACTCCCGGTGCCTCATATGTGACCTTTTCTATCCTCATAAGGTATGGCATATAAATGTTCTCCATCATAGGGTAACCTCCTGGATTGATATTAAATGTTCAAGAATATTCATATCGACAGGACAGGCTCTGGAGCAACGTCCACAACCTGTACAACCAAAAACATCCAGGCGTTCAGGCATATAGGAAAATTTATGCATAATTCTCTGACGCCAGCGCTGCGACTGTACTTCCCGGGGATTATGTCCGGAGGTGTGAATCGTGAACTGGGAAAATCCGCAGGAATCCCAGCACCTCATCCGGGAGCCTGATTTTCCATGAACCTCATCCTGTATATCAAAGCATGCACAGGTTGGACAAACATAAGCACATGCCCCACAACCAATACATTTAAGTGACTGTCTGACCCAATCTTCACTTTCGAAGAATTTATCGAGTTTTTTCCTGATTTCATCACGGTCAAATTTTACAGGTACCTCAGCCAGGTATTTTACTTTCTCAATATTATCGCCTTTTTCAAATAAAGAAGGAACAAGAGCAACTATTGCTTCTCCTTTTTCCGAAATCACTTCAGCCAGAAGATCTCCCTCATCTCCCAACACTGTAAAAAGTATATCACTTCCTTCCGTGTTACCCGGGTTTCCCCCGACAGATGTGCAGAAACAGGACTCATCGGCCCTGGAACAGCTGAATCCCAGTACCGTTGTTTTTGCCTTACGTCCATTGTAAATCTCATCTCTGGAATCCCAATTGAATATTGCACTCAACTCTCCCATTCCCATTGCATCGCACGGTCTTACTCCCCACAAAACCACATCAGGAATAATGGCGGAATCAAATGGTTTAACAGATACGTTATCTTTGCTCCTTGTAAAATCAAGGATTTTTTCTGTTCTGGGAAACGCAGATTCTTTCGAAGATTGCGTAGTCTGGATATAGTCCTTTTCAATATTTGAAAAGCTATCGGTAATCTTAAAAGATATTTTACCGTTTTTTGAGACCGGAGCAAAAATTGTTTTATTATTCTGCCTTAAAAAATCAAAAAGCTTTTCAAGTGATTCTTTGCGGACTAATCGCTTATCAATGCTCATTATCTATTTTATAAAATTTTCTTTATCATCAGGTTTGAAAGTAGACATCTGGTGTTCTCCTTTCAGCGAAGGCTGATAACCTCCGAAATGTGTTGTAGCATCTTCAATCAACCTCTTATTCAACAGGTTAATTGGTATTGCCAGGGGACATGCATTTGCACAGGCATCACAATCGATACAACGCCCCATCAGATGGACCGCTCTCATAATATGCCATTCGAGGTTTCCGAGTTCGTGTGACGGAACAGGAATCCATTGAGGCTGATTGAAATCCACAGTACAGCGGTGACAGTAACACATGGGGCAGGCAGCCCTGCAGGCATAACATTTGAAGCAGGGTGCCAGTTCATCTATCCAGAACTTCCATCGCTCCGCCTGACTCATATTTCTGAGTTTTTCAAGCTTTACTTTATAAGCCGCATCAATTGAGATCTCAAACTGGTGTATATATGACTCTACTTCCGAGAGATCTTTAAATTGCATCAGTTTGTTTTCAGGAGTTATTCCTATGACAAGAAGGTTTTTATCGCTTACCTGAAACTCGGATGAGAGCTGAATGACGCTGCGCATAACAGGAATTGTGGCCGTAATTGCCATTTTACCTTTTGCCTTTATCTCATGTTTGGTAATATATGTTGCAAGATTAAGAACGCACCTGGAGTCAAAGATCAATCCTGATGCTTCTTCCTGTTTCTCTGCAAATAATGCCCTTATCCTGTTTCCGGTACCTTCTCCATAGCCAATAACAACACTTACTGTATTGGACTCAAGAAGCTCTTTTGCCAGTTTTCTCAATTCATCCATTGGTAACCTCCTTTACAGGGTAATGAGCTACCTTTTTATATTCGGTATATGGTCCAAGTTCACGTACCGTGGTAACCGTTGTATTAACAACATCTGCCCATTTGGCTCCTTCGGCAGCAGAAACCCACGAGAACTGAACCCTGTTTATATCAATTCCTATAAAATCAGCAAGCTCCCTGAACATTATCCAGCGCCTTCTTGCATGAAAATTTCCTGAGGTATAGTGGCAATCATTTGGGTGACAACCCGAAACAATTATACCATCCGCACCTTCATCAAATGCTTTCAGCAAAAGCATGTAATCTATACGACCGGTACATGGGAACCGGACTATCCTCACATTGGAGGCATACTTTATCCGGCTTGTCCCGGTCAGGTCTGCTCCGGCATAAGTACACCAGTTACAGACAAAAGCAACAATTCTGGGTTCAAAATCAGCCATTAAAACATATATTAATATTCGTTTAACAGAGCTAATACTTCACTATACATCTGCTCATGAGTATAACCTTGTATATCTATCGATTTAGTACGACAAAAAGCTACACATGTCCCGCAACCCTGACACAGGCCGGGATTTACCTTAGCTAATGTTTTCAGCACTTCACCACCACGATTCTTTATCTCCTCCTTTTCAATCGCCTGGTAAGGACAAGCTGTAACACACAGGAAGCAACCTACACAAGATGAATAAACAGGAGCTGGCTGACGATTTACGACTGCAATCAGAGGCTCACGGGTGAGTTCGTCCTGAGAAAACAAAGCTGCGACCTTTACAGCCGCGCCCGATGCCATAGCTACAGACTCAGGAATATCTTTCGGTGCCTGGCAGGCACCTGCCAGAAATATACCTGCGGTATTGGTTTCTACGGGTTTGAGTTTTGGATGTGCTTCAGAGAAGAAATGGTAAGTATCATAAGAGGTATGCAGTTTCTGAGCAAGTTCTTCCGAACCTTCATTCGCCACTCCTGCAGTTGCAAGAACAACCATATCGGCTTCAATATCAACAGGCATTGCACCCAGAAGGGTATCTGCACCTTTGACTATCAGCTTGCCGTTTTTCTCATATATCCTCGATACTCTGCCCCGAATATAATTTACACCATCTTCTTCAATAGCCCTTCGCACAAATTCCTCATAGTTCTTCCCTCCTGCCCTTATATCCATATAAAAAACGTAGGATTTCCCGCCATGCACCTTATGCTGATAAAGCATAGCATGTTTGGCAGTGTACATGCAGCATATCTTTGAGCAATATGGAATACCTTTTGCCGGATCGCGTGATCCCGCACAGGCAATAAAAACAATTTTCTCAGGAATTTTTCCATCCGAAGGTCTTTTGATCTCTCCAAGTGTCGGACCGGATGCAGAGGCTAATCTCTCAAACTGCAATCCTGTGATCACATCAGGGTACTTTCCATATCCGTATTCGGGGAAGAAGTCAGGTTGTTTTACAGTAAATCCTGTAGACAGGACAATTGCTCCCACTTCAACCTCAACAATTGTATCTTCCTGGTCAAATCTTATTGCTTTTGTCGGGCAGACTATTTCGCACACTTTGCATTTACCTTTTATATAATAGGTGCAGTTTGGCCTGTCAATAACGGGCTTATTCGGAACAGCCTGGGGAAAAGGAACATAGATGGCGGTCCGTTTTCCAAGTCCTTCATTAAACTCGCTGGGGATCTTCTTGACCGGACATTTTGTTGTGCACATTCCGCACCCTGTGCAAAGCTTCTCATCAAGACTTTTTGATTTCCTGCGGATCTTTGCCTTGAAATTCCCGATGAATCCCTCAAGGCTTTCCAGTTCCGCGTAGGTATAAAGAGTAATATTGGGATGCTGAGCAACTTCCACCATCCGGGGTGTGAGAATACATTGGGAACAGTCAAGTGTCGGGAAAGTTTCAGAAAGCTGGGACATATGGCCACCAATTGAAGGGTCTTTCTCGACAAGTATCACTTTATGGCCTGTATTTGCAATATCAAGGCTAGCCTGTATACCGGCTATTCCTCCTCCGATAACCAGGGCTGTCTTTGTAACAGGCACTTTAATTGAATTAAGAGACGTATTCTTCTTAACTTTCTCAACCAGAATTCTTACCAGGTCAATTGCTTTTTCTGTAGTAGCTTCTCCCTTTTCATGTACCCAGGAGCAATGTTCCCTGAGATTTGCCATTTCGCACATGTAAGGATTCAGGCCAGCCTCAGCGCATGCTTTGCGGAAAGTAGGCTCATGCATCCTGGGAGAACAGGCAGCCACTACGACACCATCAAGACCTTTTTCAGCAATTGCGCTTTTGATCAGGCTTTGCCCGGGGTCAGAACACATGTATTTATAATCGATACTATAAACTACGCCATCGTAACCGCCAGCAGTCCGAGCAACCTTTTCACAATCAACAGTAGCGCTTATGTTTTCGCCACAATGGCATACAAATACTCCAATTTTTGACATATAAAGTCTTATAACTTATTATAAATCTAGATAGACGGCAACAAAATGTCTTTGCAATCCAAGTGCTTTTCTTTCAAGGCCAAGTGCGAGACCAAGAGCCTGAGTGGCGTAGAGAACAGGGATATCAATTTTTTCGCCGAGATAGGAGTTTATTGCCTCCCTTCGCATGTCAAGATTTGAATGGCACATCGGGCAGGCTACTATTATAGCTTCGGCTCCCCGGTCAACTGCATCTTTCATTATCTCACCCGAGAGGCGGCCGACAGAACTCGTTCTGGATACAGAGAGTCCTGCACCGCAACATTCTGTCTTAAAGGCCCAGTCAATTGGAGTCGCTCCTGCTTTAAGCATTAGATTATCCATAGACTGGGGATCTTCCGCACGGTCGAACTTCAGTATCTCATGTGGTCTCACCAGAAGACACCCATAATAGCATGCTACCTTATGATCGAAAGGTTTGACAATCAGCCCCTCCAGTTTAGGAGTGATATATTTGTCAAGCATCTGAATAATATTCAGGACATCTACAGATCCATTGTATTCCAGCCCGTTTTCTTTTGCTATAACCTGTCTCAGATCCTGGTCTTCTGCAAGCTCATGCCTGGTGACTGTGAGCCTGCTATAACATGCCGCACATGGCACCACAATTTCTTTCATCCCCTGTTGTTCGGCCAGCGATAAAATACGTGCAGGAAGCGCAAGCGAAAGTTCTTTATTCATGTTGTGGGCAGCAGTTGCTCCACAACAATTCCAGTCTTCTATTTCGGTCAGTTCAATCTCACATGCATTAGCAACAGCCAGAACTGATTCGGTGTATTCACGTGAAGATCCTTTAAGGGAACAGCCCGGATATAATCCAAGAGTCATATTATTTATTTTTCTTGTTTGATTTGGAAAAAATTGAAGAGACGCCTGACCTGCCTTTAATAAGCTCCGGTAGGATATTTAATTTACCTCTCATCAGCATTTTAGGAGCAAGAGCCATATCTTGTAAAATCTTAAACGTACGGGCCTTATAGTCAACCAGTAAACCAATCTCATATAATCTTCCCGTAGTTCTGATAGAATCAAGAAATGACCTATGGAATGCAATTATCTGTTTTGCTCCGGGATTTGCTTTTCCCTCATTCAATGACTTTTCTCTAAGAAAATCCATCATTTTGGGAATATCAATGCTCATAGGACACCGGGAGTAACACATCTCACAGGTCAGGCAGACCCAGATTGTAAATGAGCGGAGAATTTTTTCTTCAAGGACGGGATTGTCTGTCTGAAGCATTCTCATTACATAACTCGGAGGATACTCCATTTCTTCGGAGAGCGGGCAGCCGGCAGAACATTTTCCACATTGATAACAGCTCATTGCCTTTACTCCCGTGTGCTCCAGAACTTCTCCTGCCAAACCGCTTACTATCGAATGATGGGTCTCTGCACTCATGTTTTTACTCTATTTATTTAAGTCCACAAAATTAGCTTATTACTTTCAATAAAAATGATACTGCTGTTTGGAAAATAACAATTAAAAAAACAAATTGCAGATGATATTTATCATCTTCAATTAACTGTTACAAATTTCACAAAGATCAAATATTATCATATTTTTGTGCGGTTTTGACCTAAAAAATAATAATTATGAGTAACGAATGGTTGATTCTTTTCTTCCTGGTGGGTGCCATTTTTGTCGGAGCTGTTCTGATCTTTTCCGGAATAGTAGCTCCCAGATCCGTTAATCCGCAGAAGTTTGATCCTTACGAGTGTGGTATTCCTACGACGGGTGTAACATGGCTTCAGTTTAATGTCGGATACTATCTCTTCGCAATTCTTTTTCTGGTATTCGATGTTGAGACAGTCCTTGTTTTTCCATGGGCTGTTGTGATGAAGGAGGTCGGAATGATTGCATTTGTTGAAATCCTGATTTTCTTTTTTATACTTGGTCTGGGTTTGTTATATGCCTGGAAAAAACATGCTCTCATATGGGAATAAAAGGAATAAAGTACGAAGAATTCAAGGATAATGAAAGCCTTGAGCTTCTGAAAGAAACTGGTTCCGGTGTTCTTCTGACAACAATAGATGATGTAATTAACTGGGGAAGAAAAAATTCACTCTGGCCGCTGACTTTTGCAACAAGCTGTTGTGGAATTGAAATGATGGCAGCTGGAGCTCCTCGTCACGATTTTGCGCGATTCGGAATGGAAGTCTACAGGGCTAGTCCCAGGCAGGCAGACGTAATTGTAGTGGCAGGGACTATAGTTAATAAGATGGCCCCTGTTCTGAAGCGCCTTTATGATCAAATGTCTGAACCAAAGTACGTGGTCGCAATGGGTGCATGTGCAATTTCAGGAGGCCCCTTCTTTCTGAATTCGTACTGTGTTGTCAAAGGGGTGGAGCATGTTATTCCTGTGGATGTATATGTTCCGGGTTGCCCTCCCCGACCTGAAGCATTATTGTACGGTATGATGCAGTTGCAGCGCCTCATCCTGACCGAAAGCGTCAGCTCAAGGAGAAAAAGGAATGCATCGCATGACACTAAATAAACAAAAATCATTCAAACTCAGTAATCTGACAATCAATGGATAAAGCCCAATTATGCGAATTTGTTAAATCACTCGATCCCGATGTTGAGATAAAAGAAGGCAGACAATTTGCCGAGATTACAATCCCCCCTTCAAAATTCCACCTGCTTGCAAAAAAATTAAGGGAAAGTGATGAGACTTATTTTGACTTCCTCTCCTGTCTCACAGGAGTAGATTATGGGAATGATCTTGGAGTGGTATATCATCTTTTCTCAACTAAACATAATCATGGCATTGTTCTGAAAACCAGGACAACAGACAGGGAGAATCCTGCTTTTGATTCAGTATCGGATATCTGGAAAACAGCAGACTTTCATGAAAGAGAGGCTTTCGACCTGCTTGGGATAAGGTTTAACAATCACCCTGACCTCAGAAGGCTTTTTCTGGACAGTTCATGGGGTTACCCCTTCAGAAAAGATTACGTCGATGATATAAATATTGTTACCAAATAATCTATGGAAGTACAGGTAAAAAATATAACACCCGACGAAAAGCAGGACTATATAATTAACATGGGTCCGCAGCATCCGTCGACACATGGAGTTCTGCGGCTTGTTGTCTCCCTGAGAGGCGAGATTGTTAAAAATGTTGAGCCTCACCTCGGTTATATCCACAGGGGTATTGAAAAGATGTGCGAAAGTATCACCTATCCCCAGATCATTCATCTTACCGACAGGATGGATTACCTGTCAGCGCATATTAATAATGAAGCGGTCTGTCTCACTGTGGAAAAAGCTCTTGATATGGAAATCCCTGACAGGATAAAAGTTATCAGGACAATCATGTCTGAACTTACCCGTATACAGTCACATCAGCTTTGGTGGTGCTCGTTTGGAATGGATCTTGGGGGACTAACCTGCTTCTTTTATGGTTTGCGAGACAGGGAAAAGATACTTGACATTTTTGAGGAGACCACCGGCGGAAGAATGATTCAGAGTTATAACTGTCCGGGTGGCCTTATGTACGACCTTCATCCTAACTTTCAGAAAAGAGTAAAAGATTTCATTAAATACTTCAGGAAGATCATCCATGAATATGATGATCTGCTATCCGGAAATGTGATCTTCATGGAAAGAAGCAAAGGAATTGGAAAGCTGTCTCTGCAGGATGCTATCTCCTATGGAGTAACAGGTCCGTCAGGGAGAGCTTCCGGATTCTCGTGCGATATCAGAAAGCATCATCCCTATAGTGCTTATGACAGGGTGAAATTCAATGAGATCTTGCGGACTGACGGAGATACCTACTCAAGGTACATGGTAAGGATTGATGAAATGCGGGAGTCGATGAATATTATTGAGCAACTGATAGATAACATTCCTGAAGGACCTTATGCTGTCAAGATGAAACCGATAATCAGACTTCCTGAAGGTGAATATTTTCAGAGAGTTGAAACTGCACGTGGAGAACTTGCAGTGTATATTATCAGCGATGGGAATAAGAATCCATACCGGCTAAAATTCCGCTCTCCAAACTTTGTCAACCTCGGAGCATTAAATCTCATCTCAAAGGATTTCAAGATTGCCGACCTGGTTGCAATTGGTGGATCGCTGGATCTCGTGATACCGGATATTGACCGGTGAGTGCAGGGTACAGGGTACAGGGTACAGGGTACAGGGTACAGGGTACAAGGTGCGGGGTGATCGATTAAAATGTTAAGTTAAAAGAAAAAGAAAAAGAAAAAGAAAAAGAAAAAGAAAAAGATAAATAAAAATATGCTACCTGAAATTATTGCTTTGAATACTTCTTCCGGACAATCGGAACCCTGGTGGAAAGTATTTTACGATTTTTCATCCCTTACAAAAGGTATTGATACGAGTCTCACAAACGCTTTGACCCCTTTCTGGACTATAATTGTGGAAATGCTGATTATCGGCGTTCTCATTCTGGTTTTCTATGCACTTGTAGGCTTATTCCTTGTCTATGCAGAGAGAAAGGTCTGCGCTTTTATGCAGAACAGGCTTGGACCAAACAGAGTCGGACCTTTTGGGATCTTCCAGACCATCGCCGACCTTTTCAAGTTACTTTTTAAAGAGCTCATTCCTATTAAGAATGCCGATAAATTCCTGTTTAACCTCGCTCCTTTTATTGTAATTGTCGCCTCCTTCATGGCTATAGCCGCAATACCCTTTGCAAAGGGGCTTCATGCCATCGACATGAATATTGGGGTTCTTTATGTAATGGCAGTGTCTTCAATGGGTGTTATCGGAGTACTTATTGCAGGCTGGTCAAGCAACAATAAATACTCTCTTATTGGTGCAATGCGTAGTGGAGCACAAATTGTCAGTTATGAATTATCTGTAGGTCTGGCCCTTATCACCGTTGTGATTCTTGCCGGTTCAATGCAGTTGTCGACAATAGTTGAAGCTCAGGCGACAGGATGGTTCATCTTTAAAGGACATATACCTGCATTTATAGCATTTATAATATTTCTCATTTCAAGTACTGCAGAAACAAACCGTGGTCCTTTTGACCTGGCTGAAGCCGAATCAGAGCTCACAGCAGGTTATCATACAGAATACTCGGGGATCAAGTTCGCATTTTTCTTTCTTGCAGAATATATAAACATGTTCATTGTTGCATCTATTGCTGCAACTGTATTTCTCGGAGGATGGATGCCTTTTCATGTAGGCAACTGGATTGGATTCAACCATGTAATGGACTGGATTCCTCCATTTTTCTGGTTTCTCGGGAAAACAGCATTTGTAATATTCCTGATGATGTGGTTCAAATGGACTTTTCCAAGGCTCAGAATTGACCAGTTGCTAACCCTGGAGTGGAAATACCTGCTCCCAATCAACCTTGTTAACGTTCTAATAATGGCATTTATAGTTTTGATGGGATGGCACTTTTAATCCTTTGCTTATAATAAACTCTTTTTATGGGAAGTATATTTACATATTTTAAAGAAATAATAAATGGTGTCTGGTCACTTCTTAAAGGAATGAAAGTGACCGGATCATATTTTTTCAGACCAAGTACAATAGTCACTCAGAAATACCCCGATAACCGGAAGACCCTTGTAATGTTCGACAGATTCAAGGGCGAGGTTATTATGCCACATAATGAAAAGAACGAGCACAGGTGCACCGGTTGCGGAATTTGTGAAATTAATTGTCCGAATGGAACTATCGAAGTCATCTCAAAAACTATTCTTACTGAAGACGGCAAAAAGAAAAGGGCCATTGACAAACATATATATCGGCTGGGAATGTGCACTTTCTGTGCATTATGTGTAAAGACATGTCCCTCAAATGCTCTTGCATTTTCTCAGGAATTTGAACACTCTGTCTTCAACAGATCTCTGCTTACTAAAGTCTCAAATAAACCAGGTTCACAATTAATGAAAGGAGTTGAGTGATGCCATCAAATCAGATAATGTTTGTTTTATTTGCTGCGATCATAGTAATATTTTCTATTCTTACGGTTACAACACGTAGGATCCTGAGAGCAGCTATTTATCTTCTTTTTGTTCTTGTCTCCACCTCCGGATTATATTTTATGCTGAATTATCAGTTCCTGGCAGCTGTTCAGCTAACCCTTTATGCAGGTGGTATTGTGGTATTAATAATATTTTCTATTCTTCTTACAAGCCATATAAGTCAGAAATTTGAAGCGGCAGAATTTAAAAAGTCTGTTTTTTCAGCACTTGCTGCCCTGGCCGGGGCAATACTTTGCATTGTCACCATACTTGACTTCAAATTCTCCGCTTCCTCTGAAGCTGCAGCGGAAGTAAATATGAAATTGATCGGTAAAAGCTTATTATCAGTTGATTATGATGGCTATGTCCTTCCTTTCGAAGTAATTTCAATTCTTTTAATTGCTGCAATGGTTGGTGCTATAGTAATTGCCAAAAAAGCTGGTCCCAAAAAATCTCAGTCTCAAACCTTAACACAGGAATAATTATGAATACTGGTATTCCTTTACAGTTTTTCCTTGTACTTGCCACGGCAATGTTTTTTGTCGGAATCTATGGCTTTCTGACCCGGAGGAATCTTATAACCATTCTGATGTCAGTTGAATTGATACTTAATTCAGTCAATATCAACTTCCTGGCATTCAACAGGTATCTTTATCCACACAAGCTGGAAGGATTGTTCTTTAGTCTTTTTGTAATTGCCGTCGCAGCCTCTGAAGCTGCTGTTGCAATAGCTATTATAATTAACATATACAGACGATTTACGACAATAAATGTGGAAGATGTCCACGAAATGAAATTCTGATCGCACAACTACCTGGAAAATTAACACTATGATAAATTTCAGTTATACAATTTGGATTGCACTCATCCCCTTCCTGATGTTTGTTCTGCTCGGACTTACGGGCCACAAGTTAAAGCCGAAGCTTTCGGGTCTTCTTGGGACAGGTGGTCTTGCTTTAGTTACGATTCTGTCATACGTGACAGCTTACAGTTATTTCTTTTCATCAGAAAAGGTTGACGGAGCATTTCAGAAAATCATTGCCTTCAATATAACATGGCTTCAGTTCACTGATAAACTGCATATTGACCTGGGGGTTCTCCTCGATCCTATCTCTGTAATGATGCTGGTCGTAATCAGTACTGTTTCGCTTATGGTTCATATCTACAGTCTGGGTTATATGAAGGGTGAAAAAGGATTTGAGCGGTTTTTCGCTTTCCTTTCACTGTTCAGTTTCTCAATGCTCGGTCTTGTTCTTGCAACAAATATATTCCAGATGTACATCTTCTGGGAGCTGGTAGGAGTTTCTTCCTATCTCTTGATAGGCTTTTATTATCAGAAGCCATCCGCTGTCAGGGCTTCAAAGAAGGCCTTCATTGTTACAAGATTTGCTGACATGGGATTCCTGATCGGCATCCTGATATTATCTTTTACCACCAAAACGTTTGATTTTATTTCACTCACAGATCCACACGGATCTGCCATCACCCAGGGAGCAGGTATAAGTTTCCTTGGTCTGTCAGTGATGACCTGGTCGATGATATTTGTGTACATGGGTGGTGTTGGGAAATCGGCAATGTTCCCCTTCCACATCTGGCTTCCGGATGCAATGGAAGGTCCGACTCCGGTTTCAGCTTTGATCCATGCTGCAACTATGGTTGTTGCAGGTGTTTACCTGGTCGCCAGGATGTTTCCGATTTATGTCATCTCCGCTCCTGCTGCACTGGAGGTAGTTGCCTGGGTGGGCGCATTCTCTTCTCTGTTCGCTGCTATAATTGCCTGCACGCAGACTGATATCAAAAGGGTCCTTGCATATTCGACAATGTCGCAGATAGGATACATGATGCTTGCTCTGGGCGTTTCGGGATATGGCGGACATGAAGGTCTTGGCTATATGGCGTCAATGTTCCATCTTTTCACGCATGCAATGTTCAAAGCTCTTTTATTCCTTGGCGCAGGAGCTATAATTCATGCCGTTCACAGCAACTATTTTACCGATATGGGTGGTTTACGCAAGTATCTGCCAATCACGCATATTACTTTCCTTATCGCATGTCTTACAATTGCAGGTATTCCACCTCTTTCAGGTTTTTACAGTAAGGACGAGATTTTGGCTGCTGCATTCCACCACAACAAAATATTATTTGCAATAGAATATGCTGTTGCCGGGCTTACTGCATTCTATATGTTCAGACTTTATTTCAATATATTCTGGGGAAAGGAAACAGTTTATCATCACACACCTCATGAAGCGCCGGCTACTATGACAATACCGCTCATCGTTCTGGCAATAGGCTCTGTGTTTACCGGATTTATTCCGTTTAACAATCTGGTCACAACAGACGGTAAAGTGTTCGAGACCGAGCTTGAATGGATTGTGGCAATCCCTTCAGTGCTTATCGGGCTGGCAGGAATTGGTTTAGCATTTATTATGTACAAAAAGGAATCAAACATTTCCGACAGACTTGCCGCCACATTTAAATACAGCTATAAATGGGCGTACAATAAATTCTATATTGATGAGGTTTACCTTTTTGTTACCAAAAAAATAATATTCAGATACATATCTGCCCCTATTGCCTGGTTTGACAGACATATTGTAGACGGAACAATGAATACAATTGCATCGGTGACCCAGGTTGTATCATTCAGGATTCGGGAATTCCAGTCAGGTCAGCTTCAAAAGTATGGATTTGTTTTTGTTTCCGGGGCTGTACTCCTTGCATTATTAGTTATTTATTTATGGCGTTAATAATTATTTATGATAAAGTCTGTATAATATGGATTTAACCCTGTTTGTTTTAATTCCGGTGCTTACGATGACCGGTATAATCCTTCTGAAAGATACCAGCCGGGTACGACTTGTAGCGGCAATCGGTATGGGATTTCAGCTGATCATGGCAGCTTTTCTGATTTTCTTTTATCTTTCAGCACGCCATACCGGAAATACTGATGAGATGCTTTTTGTCAGAAACCTGGAGTGGTTTAAGAGTCTGAATATTCATTATGCGGTTGGCGTGGACGGTATCTCGGTGGCAATGATCGGACTGACATCTCTGGTGGTCTTTGCGGGAATATTTGCATCCTGGGAAGTGGAGTTTCTGACAAAGGAGTTTTTTGTATCGCTCATTCTTCTTGCTACAGGAGTCTTCGGATTCTTTATCTCGATCGATCTCTTTACAATGTTCCTCTTTTATGAGCTAGCTGTTATACCAATGTACCTGCTTATAGGAATCTGGGGTAGCGGTCCGAAGGATTATTCGGCCATGAAACTTACACTGATGCTTATGGGAGGTTCGGCCCTTCTTCTGGTCGGAATTCTTGGTATCTATTTCAATTCGGCACCAAACGGAGGGCAGCTGACTTTTAATATCCTTGAAATATCGAAGGTTTCTATTCCGATGACCGCTCAGCGGCTCTTCTTTCCTCTTACATTCGTAGGCTTTGGGGTTCTGGGAGCTCTTTTCCCCTTTCATACATGGTCACCCGATGGACATGCCTCTGCTCCCACTGCCGTATCGATGCTGCATGCAGGAGTTTTAATGAAGCTTGGTGGATATGGTGCATTCAGGGTGGCAATTTTCCTCATGCCTCAGGCAGCACATGAGTTGTCATGGATATTTATAATACTAACTTCAATCAGTGTGGTTTATGGTGCGTTTGGCGCTATAGTACAGAAAGATCTCAAATACATTAATGCATATTCTTCAGTGAGCCATTGCGGACTTGTACTTTTCGCAGTTCTGATGATGAACCAGACTGCCATGAACGGTGCAATAATCCAGATGATCTCTCATGGTCTCATGACGGCACTCTTCTTTGCACTTATTGGGATGCTGTATGGACGTACACACACCAGGATGATTGATCAGATGGGTGGTCTGATGAAGGTCATTCCTTTTCTTTCAGTCTGCTATGTAATTGCCGGACTTGCTTCATTAGGTCTGCCCGGTCTCAGCGGATTTGTTGCTGAAATGACAGTATTTGTTGGTGCATTCCAGCATCCGGATGTTTTTCACAGGGTAGTTACTGTAATTGTAGTCTCTTCAATTGTAATTACAGCAGTATATATTCTTCGGGTAATTGCAATTTTACTGCTTGGTCCGACCACCAATGAGCACTACGATCATCTTACAGATGCAAAGTGGTTTGAAAAGGTATCAGCAGTGACCCTGATCGGTTCAGTAGCGGCAATCGGACTTGCTCCCTTCTGGCTTTCCATGATGGTTGGTACCAGCCTGCAACCCATTGTAGATAAAATACTTGCTCTGAAACCTTTCTGATATTAGTTAATTATTATTTTGGATAAATATATATTATGAGTTTAGAAAATTTCAACATGATGCGGCATGAATTGCTGCTTATAGCCGCAGCTATTCTGCTTCTGATAACTGAGATATTCTGGAATCCTGCTAGAAAGAGTTCCATCAGTCTCTTAGCTACATCTATTTTCGCATTGATAACGGCAGCAGGTTTTATTCATTCACCCTCGGGATCGCTTTTTGGAGGAATGTACATAGTTGACAACACCAGGCTGGTTATGAAGAATATTCTGAACATCGGTGTTTTACTGGTTTTCATTCAATCAGTGACCTGGCTCAGTAAAGAAGAAAATGCAGACAAAATAAGCGAATACTTCATACTGCTTGTTTCCACACTGGTTGGTATGAATTTTATGATCTCCTCAGGTCATTTTCTCATGTTCTACCTTGGTCTTGAACTGGCAACAATACCAATTGCAGCTCTTGCAGCGTACGATCGTTATAAAAATAATTCTGCTGAAGCTGGTATTAAACTCATTTTAATATCGGCTTTATCTTCCGGAATTCTTCTGTTCGGTCTCTCAATGATCTATGGCACTACCGGAACATTGTACTTCAGTGAAGTTGCAAGGCTTTTTATGAATAACAATCTTCAGATCCTCGGATTCATATTCTTTTTTGCAGGAATGGCTTTTAAAATTTCCATTGTACCCTTCCACCTCTGGACTGCAGACGTGTACGAAGGTTCACCAATCAATATTACTTCTTATTTATCCGTGATCTCGAAAGGTGCTGCTGTTTTCATCTTCATAATAATCCTTTTTAAAGTATTCCCGGTAATAATGGTAACATGGCAGAAGGCAATTTATGTTACCTCTGTTCTTACTATGACCATTGGTAACCTATTTGCAATACGGCAGCGTAACCTGAAACGATTTCTGGCATTTTCTTCAATATCCCAGGCAGGATATATACTTCTTGGTTTTATTGGAGGAAATCAGCTTGGAATGGCCTCGGTGATTTATTATATTCTTGTATATATCTTTTCAAATCTGGGAGCATTCGGGGTTGCAACTGCAATTTCAAATGCTACCGGCAAGGAGAATATTGAGGATTATAACGGACTTTACCTTACTAATCCGGGGCTCAGCCTTATCATGACATTGGCATTGTTTTCACTTGCCGGCATACCACCCGTAGCCGGATTTTTCGGAAAATTCTTCCTCTTTACGGCGGCTGCTGAGAAAGGATTTTATTTACTGGTACTGATTGCGGTACTCAACACAATAATCTCACTGTATTACTATTTACTGGTTGTTAAGGCGATGTTCATCAATAAAAGTGAGACCCCAATAGACAAATTCAAAAGTGATCTTCCGACTCGCTTCGCATTAGCTGTTTGTGTTGCAGGTATTGTTGTGACCGGGTTTGCCAGCGTTCTTTTTGAGGCAATCAGGAATATTAGCTTCGGTGTATAATTTAAAAATCAAATGGTATGGCAATCAATAATGCAAAACATATAGTAAATGAGATTGATGGTGTTCGTTGTACCATTATAGAAACCGGAATATCACTTGAAAGAGCCGCATTTTTGCGAGAACTTCTTGAATATAATAATCTGGAGGTAAAAGAATTACCTGAACCAGGCGAAACACCGGGTAATGAACCTAAATACACTCTTGGTGTTACAGATCTGGTCTTCAATCCTGTTTTCGCGATATATGAATGCAAGCTTAAGCTCAGCAATGGCAAGTACGTTACACCAGGTTACTGGAGACAGGAATGCACTGAATGCGATACACGGTACTGGATTAAGAGAAAAACTGTAAAAAAGACAACCCGGGACTGAACAGTTATAAGTTCATTCAATTGCAAAATAGAATAATTCTTCGTTAATTCAATTCATGAAAATAACCAGGAGATTTCTTTTTGTACCCCTTTTACTGGCGCTGTTTCTCTACCTGTTTTTCTCAGCTTATACTGCGGTAAAGGACAGGGCTCTTAATGAATTCAAAACTCAGCAATTCACTCTTGCAAAGCAGGCTTCCAGGGGCATAGAGAGTTTCTTTATGTACTTTCAAAGGGAACTTCAGTTTTTATCGAAGCTCAGGAACATATCTGAGTTAAACGACCAGGGGAAAAATGTACTGGCTGATTTTTATAATAATCACTCAGATCAGATTGAAGCCATTACTCTGGTCGATGCCAAAGGAACACTCTTATATACTTTCCCATACAATGAATCGGTTATTGGGCAAAACATTTCCAATCAGGAGCATATAAAAAGTATTATAAAAACACAAAAACCCATAGTAAGTGACGTATTTACAGCAGTCCAGGGATTCAGGGCAATTGCCTATCATGTTCCTATAATTGACGGGACTAATTATGTTGGAAGCCTGGCAGTCTTGATTCCTATTGATAAGCTTGGCCGCACATTCATCGAGACCATAAGAACCGGAGAAACCGGATATGGAACATTGTTCAGCGAAGAGGGTTTTGAGCTTTTCAGTCCGATTCCGGGCTCAACAGGCAAGTCAGTCAGAGAGACATACGGCAAGTATCCTTCTGTTTTAAGCCTGTTTGACAGAACATTAAAGGAAAGTGAGGGCACCTCGATCTGTTATATTGCAGCTTCTGCGAAGAGTAAAGAAAAACTGTCAAAGACATTTGCAGCGTTTTACCGTGTATCTCTAAGTAACACCTTCTGGACCATTCTGATCTTAACTCCGGAGAAAGAGGTATTTGCAACCCTCGCCTCATTCCGTAACAGATTATTCATTCTGTTTGGTATGATCATAATTGTTATTATAACATATTTTTTTCTTGCACTCAAAGCCCTTGCGGTCCTTTCTGAAGAGAAAAAGAGAAAAGCTGTTGAAAACATCCTGCACGAGAGTGAAAAACGGTTCCGTACAATGTTTGAGCTATCACCAGCTGGAATAATTCTGATAGATGAAAAAGGTACCATAATAGAGGTGAATTCATCATTCTGTGTAACACTAGGTTACTCACGCGACGAATTAATCTCAAAAAACATCAGGCTATTTACATCTCCCGACAGGGAAAATGATCTAAAAAGAGATATTGAAGATATTCTTGCCGGGAAAACGCTGAAGCACGAAGTTACTAATTTCAAAAAGGATGGAACAGCCTGTGATATAGCACTTTATGAGACAATGATAATATTACCTGACGGTAAACCTGGCATACTTTCGGTATCAAACGACATAACGGATAGAAATAAATCACAAAAAGAGCTTATCCTGTCTAAAGAAAAGGCAGAAGAATCCGACAGGCTCAAATCCTCTTTTCTTGCAAATATGTCGCATGAGCTCAGAACTCCATTGAATGCTATTGTCGGATTCTCCAGCCTGATGGCCGATACCAGCGATAATGCCGAAACAATATCGAACTCGAAGATCATTCTTGAAAGTGGACAGCACCTCCTGAGACTGGTTGAAGATATCCTCGACACATCAATGATTGAGATAGGACAATTTAAAATAAATTATGAAAAAGCAGGGGTACATTCTATTTTATCGGAGGTTAAGAATATTTTGATTGGTGAAAGACTCAAAGAGGATAAAAATGATATTAAAATCATTCTGGAGTTAGATCAGGAAATCAGTGAACCTTTTATATTTACCGATGCCAGGAAAGTAAAACAGGTTTTAATAAACCTGTTGAAAAACTCTCTTAAGTTCACAGATGAGGGCTATATTGAATTTGGCTATTCAGAAATTGTTAAAGCAGGAATAAACTATATAAGGTTCTTTGTAAAGGATACGGGAATAGGGATTGATGAAAAGTACCATGAAATTATTTTTAACATTTTCAGGCAAATAGATGATACCCATACAAGAAGATATGGTGGCACAGGTATTGGACTTTCAGTAGCCAAAAAAATTGTGGAATTATTGGGTGGTGAAATATGGGTTGAATCTGAACCAGGAAAAGGCTCAGTATTTTATTTTACCATTCCAGTGATAACTGAGGCAAAACATACTGTGTTCAGGGATTTCATTACTGCAGAAGCTTCAATAAGTGATTTAAGCGGAAAAACGGTAATGATTGCCGAAGATGAGATTACCAATTATGAGTTTCTGAGAATTTTCTTTGCAAATTTTAATGTCAGAGTACTATGGGCAAAAAACGGGCTTGAAGCCATAAATCTTTGCGAAACTAATCCTTCAATCGATCTTGTCCTTATGGATATAAAAATGCCTGTAATGAATGGGTATGAGGCCACAAAAAAAATAAAAGCCATGCGTCCTGAATTGCCTGTGATAGCACAGACTGCCTATGCAACATTAGCTGATAAAAAAGAAGCTTTTGAATCAGGATGTGATGATTATTTATCAAAACCAATTCAAATCAAGCAATTAAAAGATATTATTCGCCAATTTTTCTGATTGGCAATCAGTGGATAACTCGTTAAATAACAGATAATTCTGAATTACAATTGTATGTGATGATTTCTTTCAATTGTCCCTCCCAACAGGTCTGATACGGCTTTCACGAACTCTTTTTGGATTAACGGTTTCTGGAAAACCATGTCTGCTCCAAAATGTTTTGCTATCGGCAGATAACCCTCAGGTCCGATTCTTCCACCACCTGATATCGCAATAATCTTTAGCCCTGTATATTTTTTCTTCAGCTCCAGTATTATTTCCAGGCCCTCTTTCTGGGGCATTATGATATCAGTTATGAGAAGTTCAGGCTTCATCTTTTCAAACAATTCCAATCCATCTCTACCATTCAATGCAATATCGACTTCATGACCTTCTTTTTCCAGCATTTTTTTAATCATCAGAAGTATCGATGGTTCGTCGTCGATAACCAATATTTTAGCCATAAATTAATGTGTTTTAGAATTAGACCTATCGAGCACCCTTCTGATTACTTTACTGAAATCGTTCAGAATCATTGGTTTCAAAATCACCTCAGAAACACCGCTTTCGGACAATTCTTTTTTAGAAAGATTATCGGCATATCCGGTAATAATTATGACTTTCAATCCCGGGCGTATCTCTTTCATTAGGATAGCTAGCTCAGTCCCGGTGATATTAGGCATGCTTTGATCAGTGACCAGAAGAGAATACTTCCCTGGATCTTTTTTAAATTCTTCAAAAGCTGATTCGCTGTCGTCTTTTATTGTAACCTTGTAACCCAGGTTCTCAAGCATTTTTTTGCCCAAAAAAGTAATTTCAGGTTCATCATCCACGAAAAGGATATGCTCATCTCCTTTCTCCGGCTTTTTATCTGACTTCCGGGAACCAAGCGGATCACTGCCATACTTAGGAAGATAGATCGAAAATGTAGTCCCGATTCCCGGAGAACTGTCAACTACAATTGCTCCGTCATAATTATTAATTATGCCATGAACCACTGACAGTCCGAGCCCTGATCCGGAGCCGACTTCCTTACGTGTAAAAAATGGTTCGAAAATCCTCTCCTTGGTTTTGATATCCATACCATGGCCAGTATCAGAGATGGAGAGCCTGATGTACTCTCCTTTTTTAAGATTTGGTATTTTTTCCGCGAATTTCTGATCAACCTTTACTGCTTCCAGTTTTACTTCAAGGATTCCTCCTGTCTTGATCATAGCATGATTGGCATTGGTACAAAGATTCATCACTATCTGATGGATGTGAGTGGAATCGGCAAGTACCGTTCCTATCCTGGGATCGAGTTGTTGCCTTATTTCCACGCTGGGAGGCAACGAGGCCTTTAGCAGATTAAGTACCTCTGCAATAATGGGCTGTAATTGTATCGGTTTCTTGTTAAAGTCAACTTCCCTGCTGAATGTAAGTATCTGCTCCACAAGGTCCTTCCCCCTAAGAGCTGCATTATTGATCTGTTCAATATCAAATCTCAGGTTGCTTTCTTCAGGAAGCTCCTCACGTGCCATATCTGTATAGCCCAGAATTGGTGTAAGAATGTTATTAAAGTCATGTGCGATTCCACCGGCAAGAGTTCCAATTGTCTCCATCTTCTGAAGCTGAAATAATTTCTTCTCCAGATCAGCTCTTTCCCGTTCAAATTTTTGACGAATCTCTATCTCCTTTTTCAGATCAACATTTGCGTTTGAAAGCTGTTTTGTACGCTCATGAACTCTTTTTTCAAGAGCATTATTGGCAATCTTGACATTCTCTTTTTCCTGTTCCAGCAGTATCCTCATATAAAACTCTTTGCGGGCTGACAACTCAAGGAAATAACTTATGAACATTCCAATAATATTAGCACTGATAAAGAAATAGTTATTATTTACGAGGATTACAGCCGGGGTCTGTGATAACCATACAGCAGATATCTCATACAATATAACTATTGACCAGCCTGCAACAGAAGCATAGATAAATCTTGCCCTGATAAATGTATAACCAAAAATGAAAATGAGGATCAGCCCTGCATAATAATTATAGTTCTTAACAGTTGCAGCATATATAATCATGATTATTATCCCAAAACCGGTAATGAACATAATACAGGATATTACCAACTGCATGTATTTCTTAAAGGGTTTTGAATAGGAAAACATGTATACAAGTGTCAGCACCGGAAATACAATACCGAACCTTATGAGCCAGAAAACCCCCTTTAAAGTAGGAACCGTTACCGCGTCAAGGAATGCAAACGCTCCATAGAAGATCATAGAAAGTATAAGAGAGAATCTGAAAGGTTTAAGTGACCTGTTAAAGTAATCTTCCTGAAATCCCTTTTCATACTGACTAAGATCACCAGTGAAATTAAGGGTAAGAAAATGTACAGACAACGGCTCCTGGTTTCCTGAAGCGAGCCCCAGAAATCCTTTACCCCAATTTCGTAATGTATTCATATATAAGTTATTTATTTTGTCTTATATATTGAATTCATGAGAGTTTGGCTTTTTCTTATTTTAAGAAAAAGGTTTATCCCAAGTGGTTCATTCTCCACGCTAACTATCTCTTTATCAATTCCAGCATCTGAAGCTATCCTGAAGAGATCGGATTCAGTCCTTAAATTCAGGTACCAGTCTGATAATACTTCCATAAGTCGTCTTGTGGGATTTCTGGTACTGAAATTGCTGATCACCATTTCACCATCATCCGTCAGGCAATTTATATATTTTCTGATAAGAAATGTAAAATGCTTATCCTTAAAATAGTCAAACAGCCCCGCACTCCAGATCAGATCGTATAACTTATATGAATTAAAGCGCAAAGCATTAATCTTGCTATACGAGATCTGTCCGTTAAAATGTTTGTTCTTTTGCATTGAGAAATCGATAGCTGATTGATCAAAATCTATCAAATCAAACATTATCCCTTTACCTTCAGGAAAATTAGTAAGAAATTCATGTACATCAGAGGCCGGACCTGATCCAAGTATCAGAACTTTGGATTCCTGTTTTTTCAGAATCAGACGTTTACAATATTTTATAAAGAACTCCTTCCTGTTCCTGACAGCATTTGCTCCTGGCTGATTCTGAAAAAAAAGATCCCAGTTTTTGTACCGGCAATCCTCATTAACTTCAAATTGATAGATCTTGTCAATCAGAGTAAAATCGCCAGGATAACCATAAGGTTTTACAAATCCATGGCCGATAAGAGTATTTTCATTTAAAATAGTACTGATTATCTCCCTTAATTCTTCCACGCAATTCGGATCAAGATTGTTTACAACAGAAGTGAATTCTTCATATTCAAATGGTTTCGGTCCTCCATTTTTGATTAAATATTTTAAAAACTCCGATACATTTTCATCAAGAGCATTTTCATATTCCAACGTATTCCTATTCATAAAGAATTGTTAAGATACCAGACATAATGTGAGTTGTTTCCCTTTCACAAATATTAAATAAATGTAATTTTACTTTTTTACAATCCAAACAAGATTATAGAAAAAAATAAAACATCCACAAATTTTCTTATGAAAAATCAGAATCTGTCGGTCATTAGCCAAACTAAAGTTATACCGGAAGAAGATGGATAATTAGTTATTAGTGAAAGAAGAGTTAGTCTATTAAACTTTAAGCAGTTTTTTTAAACGATCCGTAAAATTATCAATATCTTCCTTAGTAGTATCCCAACTAGTCATCCAGCGATATTCAGACGTTTTTTCATTCCATGGATAGAAGAAATACTCCTTGCTCAGTTCTTTAGCCACTGAATGAGGGATAATTACAAACACTCCATTGGATTGTACTACCTGTGTGACCTTCAAACTTTTAATATCTTTTACATTATTATAAAGCATATTTGCCATAGAATTAGAATGAGAGGCACATCTTTTCCACAGGTTGTTATTAAAATATGCCAGGTATTGAGCGGAAATAAATCTCATTTTAGATGCCAGTTGCATGCCCTGTTTACGAATGTATTTGAAATTTTCCGATAAACCCGGCTTAAGGAAACATATCGCTTCGCCAAACATCATTCCATTTTTTGTACCTCCGAAAGAGAGTACATCCACATCAGCATCGGTTGTAAATGCTTTAAAAGGAAGATTCAGAGTTACGGCTGCATTTGCAATCCTGGCTCCATCCATATGAAGCAGCATGTTGTTCTTATGTGCAAAATCCGATATTCTTTGTATTTCTTCAGATGTGTAAACAGTTCCCATCTCGGTAGCCTGAGTGATTGAAATCACTTTCGGTTGTGAATGGTGCTCAAAATCAAAACCATGCATATGCTTTTCCAGAAGATCAACGGTGATTTTGCCGTCGGGAGTCTCGACTGTAAGAACTTTACATCCGGTAAATTTCTCCGGAGCACCACATTCATCCTGTTCAATATGTGCAGAAAATGAAGTGATTATAGAATTCCAGGATTGTATTGTTGCTGAAATTCCCAGTACGTTTGCTGCTGTACCATTAAAAACGAAAAATACTTCTGCTGATTCGCCAAGGTTCTTTCTGAAGAGTTCTTTAGCTCTTTCAGTATAAATATCAGATCCATAACCAACTGCATGTCCGGTATTTACAATTTCCATCTCTTTGAGAACCTCGGGATGTACGCCTGCATTATTATCACTGGCAAAACCCCTCTTGATTTTTGCAGTTTCCATAAGAAACAATTCCTTTTACTTTTCTCGCCCTAAAGGGGGGCTAATACATGTACATAAGTTACTTTTTTGTGTGTATTAAGCCCCCTTTAGGGGGCAAGCCCCGCCTTAGCGGGGCTAGGGGTTCCCCAATAAAGATTACCTTATTTTCGATCCTTTCATAGCAAAATAACTGATATAGGCATAATAAACAAACAGACAACAGATAGCGATAGTTAAGCCTACGCTTTTCTGTATGCCTCCCATCATTATAGGCAATAGAGCTGCGCCGATCACGGATGTTGCTATCACGCCTGAACCTACCTTTGAATGAGGTCCAAGATCTTCCAGTGCCAGATTGTATATACATGGCCACATAATAGAGTGCATAAGACCTGTCCCAAGGAACAGAACAAGAGCAATGGTATTCATTCCCATACCCCCAAATACAATTGATAGAAGTACCATTACAGCTGCAATAATTGCATTGAAGCTGAGAATCTTGCTTGCGGAGTATTTCCTGAGTATGAATATTCCTAATATACGACCAATCATAAGCCCTAACCAGTAATATGCCAATAACTTAGTGCGCATTTCACCATCGAAGGTAAATTGCAACTTGTTAGAATAATCTGCGAAGAAGCTGGGAATTCCGATTTCGACTCCCATATAACAGAAGATTGCCAGTGATCCCAGCCACATATGTGTATATTTATAGGCACTTGATTTGTATACTTTGGTGCCTCCATCAGCTTCCTCTCCGCCCTTGATTTCAGGAAGTTTAAGAAAGAACATAACACCAACTATTACAAGTGTGACAATCCCTATTCCTGCAAACGGGCCCTGAACTGTCTTTGGATCAGATGCGCCGCCAGTATTAGCGGAAACGATAAGCATGGAAACAAAGATTGGTGCTATAACCGTGGCAAGTGAATTAAGTGCATTAGTCAGTGTCAGGCGGCTTGCAGCAGTTTCAGGACTTCCAAGTGCATTTACATAAGGATTTGCAGCAACCTGCAAAAGTACTACGCCAATTGCAAATACTGAGACAGCGCAAAGAAATCCATAATATCCCATAGCAACGCCGGGAATACACAGAAAAAAACCAATACTCACGAGACCCAGGCCAGCCAGTACTCCATTTTTATAACCTATGCGGTTAAGAAGATAACCAACCGGGATAGACAGGATGTATGCACCGTAAAAAAAGGTGTTGGGCAATTGTTTTTCAACTTCATTAAGCTTAAAAGCGTCTTTGAGGTAATCAATCAATGAGTTGTTCATGGTAGTAATGAAGCCAAACATAAAAAACAGTGAGGCCATCACGATCAGCGGAAACAGAAATTTGTTGCTTTTGTTTTCCATAATAATTTATTTGTAGATTAGTTAGTCTGAATATTTTATAATAATTCAATAAGGGGACGGTAAATCTCTAAAAACTTTTTCAGTATTGAAACTAACTGGTTAAAAATTTATACACACAGCTATGATTATAAGCCTCTCCCGGATTTAAAATCACAGATGGGAAATGAGCCTTATTTATTGAATCCGGAAAATGCTGGGTCTCCAAAGCAAATGCCCATCGCTTCCCATACTGTTTACCACCTTTCCCCTTTTGATCATCAGGCCAGTTTGCAGAATAAAATTGCAAACCTGGTTGAGTGGTGTAAACCTCCATAATTCTACCTGACACCGTATCATGCGCAACTGCAGCCAGCCCGAGCGCACCTATCCTGTTATTCAATACCCAGTTATGGTCATACCCGGCGCCAAATTTCAACTGCTCATCCTCCTGTTCAATATCTTTTCCGATTTTTTTAGGTCTGGTAAAATCCATAGGAGTGCCTTTAACACTCAGGATTTCTCCGGTAGGAATGTTAGTTTCATCAGTGGGAGTGAAAAACGCTCCGTTTATCATTAACTCATGGTTCAGGATATCACCTGAACCTTCTCCGGCCAGGTTAAAGTATGAATGACCAGCCAGATTCACCAACGTTATCTCATCAGTTATTGCATGAAAATCCAGCCGAAGTTCGTTCTCATCAGTAAGGGTATAGGCAACTTCCACTTTCAGGTTTCCAGGATAACCCTCTTCCCCGTTTGCTGAAACATGCTGAAGTATCACGCTGTTAGGAGTAGATTTGATAAAATCCCAGACTATTTTACTGAATCCTTTAATTCCACCGTGCAAATGATTGGGACCATTATTTACGGCTAAGCTAAAAGTTTTGTTCCCAAGTGTGAATTTTCCTTTGTCAATCCGGTTGGCACAACGTCCGCAAACAGCACCCATAAAAGGACCATTGCCATTTATATACTCATCGATTGTATCATATCCCTGAACAATATCTGCAAGCATCCCTTCCCTGTCAGGTACATAAATGCTTACAATAATAGCTCCATAGTTTGTGATTTGAGCGATAAGTCCGTTCTTGTTTTTAAGAGTATAAAGAGCTGTTGGTTTGCCCTGGTGTGCTGATTTGAAAGCTGATTCTTTTATAATGTTCATTTTGAAATAATTTTTAAACTATAACGACTCATCACTACAATTCTACCTTGCCGGCTCCCAGTTGTCTGATAAATAGCTTATGACAGGCTCCTGGTCCAAATACATGTTCAAGAGTTGAAACATATTTGTTCAGCAAGTCATTGGGAACAAATGCCTGGATGGTTCCGGCAAAACCACCGCCGTGCACACGCCATGCACCTCTGCCTTTCAGGACCAGGTCACTTAATGCAAGAGCAAGCGAAACTCCCTGTTCTTTTATATTGTTAACAGGAAAGACATTCTGGTTATACATGAATGAACTGAACCCTGAATCGACCACCAGACTCAGGAAAGTTTTGAAATCATTTTTTTCCAGTGCTGCTACCTGGTCAACTACCCGCTGGTTATCTCCCTGAAAGTGAATTGCCCTGAGGATGGCCCTGTCACCCACTTTCTCGCGTATTTCAGGTGTAATTTTAAGTACTTGCTCAAGAGTGACCTGCCGCAGAACCTTTGTACCCAGTTCAGCTGCAACTGCTTTCATATCAGCAGGCAGTGAGGCATACTCATCATTCAGATCAGCATGATTTCCTCCTGTATCGGTAATAACCAGAGCAAATCCGGTTGCTACAAAATCAAAATTCACTTTTTTGACAACCGGATTTGCAGGATCTTTAAAATCAATTGTAATCAAACCTCCCATAGCACATGCAGTTTGATCCATCAGGCCGCATGGTTTGCCAAAAAAGTTGTTTTCAGAATATTGTCCGATTATGGCATTTTGAATTGGATCAACTTTACCCTGGTTAAATAGCTGATTTACTATGGCTCCAATAAGCACTTCAAATGAAGCAGATGAACTCAGTCCTGATCCAACAGGTACACCACCATCAATACAGGCGTCAAAACCCCCTATGACAAATCCAAGCTCTTTTAGACGGGCGCAAATACCTCTTACCAGGGCGGCAGAGGTGAATTGTTCCTTTTTGTCTGCCTTCAGTGACGAAAGATCAACCTCAAAACGCGGATATCCCGCTGATTCGATTCGAATCACATTGGTATTATTTTTAGCTGCAATAGCTACATTGTCAAGGTTTACGGCTCCGGCTAAAACACGGCCCCAGTTATGATCGGTATGATTGCCGCCTATCTCAGTCCTGCCTGGAGAACTAAAGAACTCCATCTCTTTGTTTCCGAAGGCAGTTCCAAATGATTTTAGCAGGTCAGTGTAACGTTTTGCATGTTTTTGTAGTTCGGTAGTATTGCTACCATATAATGCTTTGAAAGCATTGTTATTACCATTGTTTATTTTGGTGATAAGAGTTTCTGCCTGTGACATAAACATATTTTTTAATGAAAATTAATTAGACTCCTTGTTTTTCTATTTCCTTCCAAACAAGGGCACTTGCACCCACAATTGCTGCAGTACCCATTTTAAGGCTTGATGGAAGTATCTTCACTTTATTACGGAAGATTGGCAGTAGATGACGTTCCATACTATCTTTTGTTGGTTTAAAGATATAGTCACCTGCTGCTACAGGTCCGCCGAAAAGAAAAATAGCTTCCGGGCTCAGGTGATGAACTGTATCAGCCAGTGCCTGACCTAATAATTCGCCGGAAACTTCAAATACTTCTTTTGCGATTTTATCCCCCCTTTCAGCAGCTTCATAAACCCGCTTGGAACTCATCTTATTAAAAGGGATATCCGCCAGTTCGCTTTCAGAACTATTATATTTAGCAAGAAGCTCATATACAGTACGTTTCATTCCTGTAGCAGAGCAATAGGCTTCAAGATGTCCGACCCCACCACATCCGCAGATACGGCCGCCACGAACAATAGTTGTATGCCCGCATTCACCTGCAAATCCATCACCTCCATAGACAAGATCGCCATTTACTATAAGTCCGCTTCCCAGACCGGTTCCAAGGGTGATCATCACAAAATTTTTCATTTTTTTACCACCGCCGAATATCAATTCACCCAGAGCCGCAGCATTAGCATCGTTTGTAAGCTTTATATATTTGATTTCAGGGAATTTTTCATGAACCATCTCTGCAAAAGGAATAACTCCTACGAAAGGCAAATTTGGTGCCTGCTCAATAGTTCCGGTGTAGTAATTGGCATTTGGTGCTCCTATGCCAATTCCCATTATACTGATTCCAGGGTTTATTTTTGATACTACATCTATGGCTGATTTGATTTCTCCGGCAAGCAATGAGATAAAATCTGCGAGTAATTTGTCAGAAACCTTT
Source organism: uncultured Bacteroidales bacterium (assembly GCA_963813405.1). GTDB lineage: Bacteria > Bacteroidota > Bacteroidia > Bacteroidales > VadinHA17 > LD21. The sequence continues at coordinate 114,991 of CAWEYU010000003.1, read as the reverse complement.
TTGCTTCCTGAGGGATTTTCTGTTTTCAGAGGAGTTGCCAGTTGAGGTTGTTTCTCATAAAGGATGTTTCCTGCACGGTCAACAACACCAATTGAAGTATTGGTCCCACCGATGTCAATTCCTATTGCTACTTGTTTCATGATTCTGATATTTTTTGACCTGAAAGGTCCGTTTAATAATATGTTATACTACTGATAATTAACTAATTAACTCAAGTTGCTAATTAATATTTAAGTTTAAATAAATTCCATTCTCTTTAGATACCTTCTGAACCCATCCCCCCCATCCCCCTTCCCTTAAGGTCAAGGGAAGGGGGTGTAAACCAATGATTATTAATTAGATCTCCCTTCCCTTATGCTTAAGGGAAGGGTTGGGGATGGGTTAAGAAATATTTAAGGGAAGAGATTATCATAGTCCAAATTATAATAAATTTTAAAACTAGCAACTTAGGTTAATTAAATTATACTAATAATAATGCTTAAGCTGAACGGATTTTACTTCCCTTTATAGCATAAAAGAAAATATAGAGGTAACAGAAGGCAGGAACTATAAAAGCCCAGGAATAACCGGAAATATCGGCCACCTTGCCCATGATGAGAGGAATTATTGCTCCGCCGCAGATAAGAGTATTGATAATTCCGGAAGCAGTACTAAGCTCGCCCTGGTCGAGATCTTTAACTGCAAGGGTGAAGATGTTGGGGAACATTATTGAGTTGAAAATCCCTATTGAAACAACTGCCCATAATGCAATATTACCAGTTGTGAAAGCGGTAATAAGAGCCAGCAGTGCGGCTATTAATGTGAAAACGGCCAGTGTTCGTCCAGCGCTTCCCCTGCCAAGCTGCATTATAATGAAATTGGCAACTGCCACTAACATAAAGATCAATCCAATATTCCAGCTCCAGCCGGTTACAAAAGAACCAGATACCAGAGCTAGCAGTAGCACCACAGCAACATAGCTGTATTTCTTAATATTGTCAGTAATATTAGATAGCATAATAGAGCCGAAGAACCTTCCAACCATTGCGCCTCCCCAATAAATAGCCACGTACTTGCCTGCAACCTCAGGTGCCATATTCATCGAACTTTTCAGATAATTCAGAATAAGTCCGCCGTTGCCTACTTCTGCACCCACATAAAAGAAAATGCCGACCGCCCCAAGTATTACATGAGGATGTTTCCATACGCTTTTACGCTGCTGAACGGAACCACCTCCCACTTCAGGAAGTTTGATAAGAAATATCGCAATTGCAACCAGGACTACAATAATGCCAATTATAATAAAGGGCATCTGAACGGTCTGAGCCTTCTGGACAGCTGTCAGCATTTCGCTTGCACCTTTAAAAACAAAAACTGCTATTATCCATGGAGCAACCATGGTTGCTATTGAGTTAAGGGCCTGAACAAGATTAAGCCGGCCACTGGCTGACTCCTCTGATCCGAGAGCAGTAACATACGGATTAGCTGCAGTTTGCAGAAAGACCACTCCTGATGCCAAAACAAATGTAGCTGCAAGGAACATTGGATACGAAGGAACTTTAGCTGCAGGGAAAAAGAGAAAGCTACCAGCTGCCATAAGCAACAAACCAGCAATCAGGGCACTCTTATAACCTATCTTTTTAATATATAATCCGATTGGAATAGATATAAAAAAGTAAGTAATGAAGAAAGCAAAACTCAGCAACTGAGCTCTGAACTCTGTTAACTCAAAAATATCTTTAACCTTTCCACTTAAGGTAATGATAAAAGTGGTAGCAAATCCAAAAATGAAAAAAATGGATCCTATAACAGTCATTCCGAGGCCATAGTTCGCGTTTTTCTGTTCCATAGGGTTTAGGTTTTAGTAATTATAAAAATAGTCAACTTATAATTAAGATAGTAAAGAAAGTAATTTTTTTGAGAATTATTTGAAAATCTTCCGGGTTGTATTTCTAATCTTATTTACGAATGCAATTAGTCATAAATTTTTATTATATTTTTGGAATGATTACTTTGGCGGTTCAATAGTTTTAATTCCAGTATTCATGATTAAGAACCTTCTCTACACTCTTTTTTTTCTCATAGGTGTGGTAATTATTGGCCTTCTGCCAGTCGCTTTGATATACGGGTTATCGGATGTGGTCAGGTTTGTAGTTTTCAGAATTATTGGCTATAGGAAAGAAGTTGTCAGGAAAAACCTTGAAGGATCATTCCCCGGCATTTCTGAAAATGAGTTAAAGAAGATAATCCGGCTTTTTTATAAGAACCTTGCAGATATATTGCTGGAAGGGATATGGTCTTTTACTATGTCAAAGAAACAGGCATACACCAGGCACCGCATAGTTAATCCGGAGATCCTGGAACCATTTGCCAGTGCGGGACAAAGTGTAATTGTGGTAACAAGTCATTACACTAACTGGGAGTGGGGAACCCTCTCAGCAAATTCGGTACCGGAATATAATATTGTCGCATTCTATAAAACCATCAATAACAAGTATATTGATTACCTTGTCAGATTGAATCGTTCAAAGTTTGGCACAACACTGACCTCGATAAATGAGACCTCTTTATCATTTGAAAAGTTTAAGAATATAAAGACTATTTTTTTAATGGCATCTGATCAGGGAATGCCAAAGAAGTTTGTTGAAAAAGCTTTTCGTGTTCATTTTCTTAACCGTGATACCCCTTTTTTACATGGAATGGAGAAACATGCCAGATTAAATAACCTTCCAGTTGTATATGCTGACATACAAAGAGCCAGGCGCGGATATTACACACTTGAATTATCAGTATTGACCATTAATCCGCTTGAACTAAGGGAAGGGTACCTAACTGAGATGTATGCCAACAAACTTCAATCTATTATCCACAAAAAACCTCAAGACTGGTTATGGTCACACCGAAGGTGGAAATCAATTGCATAGGTACAACAGAAATATGCGATACTTTATTTTTATATCCTTTAAGGGGACATCTTATCACGGATGGCAGATACAGCCCAATTCTGTAACTGTTCAAAAACTTCTTGATGAAGCCCTCACCACAATTCTTTCTGAAAATATTACTACAACTGGTGCAGGCAGAACCGATACTGGTGTCCACGCATTGTTTTTTTGTGCTCACTTTGATTGTGCTACCACCGATCTCGACCAAAATAAAAACTTCGTCCACAGGCTTAACACCTACCTTCCCAAAGATATTGCCATCACATCATTACGAAAGGTACGCCCTGATGCAAATGCCAGATTCAGTGCTCTTTCAAGAACCTACATGTACTATATCACCAGGGAAAAAGATCCTTTCTACGATGATTCAAGCTGGCACCTTTTTGGCGATATCGATATTAAAGCAATGAATGATGCCTCGGCGCTTTTGACAAAGTATTCCGATTTCACAAGCTTTGCCAGGCTTCATACAAATGTAAAAACAAACATCTGTAAAATCTATTGTGCAAGCTGGGAGGAGAAGAGGAATCTGCTTATTTTCACAATTAAAGCTGACAGGTTTCTGAGAAATATGGTAAGATCTATAGTTGGAACAATTACAGAGATCGGATTTGGAAAGATGGATCTGCAAAGATTTGAAGAGATCATAAATGCCAGAGACCGTCGTAAAGCAGGAAAATCTGCACCGGCAAAAGGATTGTTCCTTACTGAGATCGAGTATCCTGCCGATATTTATATTTAAAGAGTCTCATCATTCCATATCTCCCAGGATTTTTCAGCCTGGAAATGCAGCATCTGAACACCGCCAATAGTTTTGCTTCCCTGCTCCTGTCCCTTTTGTAAAAATGTCGTCAAGGAGGGGTTGTAAACAAGATCAAAAAGAATATGATTGGGGGTAAGACAGCTGTAATTTAGGTTCGGTTTGGCATTGACATGCGGAAACATACCCAGTGGAGTTGCATTGACGATTAACTTATTCTCGTTCAGCATTTCATCCGTCAGATCTTTATAAGATATGCAATTCTCTCCACGTATCCTGGAAACCTGTGTAATTCCAATATCAAGTTTTTTCAGAACGTGAGTAACTGCTTTTGCACTTCCGCCTGTGCCGAGTACTATTGCCTTATTTATTTTCAGTAAATCGATGTGTGGCAACAATGCCTTTTCGAAACCAAATGTATCAGTGTTAAATCCTTTAACTATAGGCTTACCGATACTGCGGCTGATCTTTAACACGTTAACCGCGCCAACGGCAATAGCTTCATCGTCAACAAAATCGAGATATTTGAATACTTCGGATTTATATGGAATAGTGACATTAAGGCCGCATATCTCGGGGTTGTTTGATAAAATATCTTCAATGGATTTCAGCTCTTCAAGTTCATAGTTTTCGTAGCTGCAATCCGGAATTGATTCAGCAATGAATTTATTTGAAAAGTACAGCTTTGAAAAAGAGTGTCCAAGAGGGAATCCTATAAGCCCGAATTTTCTCATTTTTCTCAATTGTGCAGGACCCGTTTTCTACTCCTGTTTCAGGTTATCGGGCAGAAAGAGGAAAAATGTGTCTCCCCGGAGACCACACCTGAGAGACTCCAAAGGAATTATTTCATTCGGGGCAATATTTCCGAGGTTGACATTAGCTCCAAAATGCTTTATAAACCAGGCCTGCTGTGATTTCAGAGGTGCTTCCCAGATTACATTTTCAAGTTTAACATTATCGGCTATTGAACAGATAATCGAATGATTTATCGAACCGTCATCATTGTAAATACCTGTTGTACCCGATTCCCGGGCTTCTGCAATTACTTTCACTGATCCTGCATCTAATTCCGATTTCATCATTTCAACCCATTCATCGGGAGAATAAACAACATCCTTTTTCTTTGAACCCACTTCAGAAATAACAGCAAACTTTTTGGCCATCCGGTTGATATAGTCAAGTTTTCTTGAATGTTCAAAATCATATGAACCATCAGAGATTTCAACAAGATCAATTTCGTTTTTTTGCACGAAACTCATATATTCTTCAAACATATCCCTGATGATAAAAGCTTCAAAAAGTGTTCCTCCAAAATAAGGTATTGTGCCTGCTTTCTTATAGATTTTAATTTTCTTTTCAAAACCTGGTGTTAAAACAGAAGTTCCAAAACCAAGCTTGACGAAATCTGTATATTCGCTTCCAACAGACATAAAGTCTTCAGCTTCCCTGATACTCAAGCCTTTATCCATAACCATTGTCAATCCTGTTTTTCTTGGTTTTGGCGGTCTGTCAGGTATATATGGCAGTTTAATATTCATTTTTATATAAGATTAAATTTTTTGAGAAGCTTTCTGATTTTTCCCTTCTTAAAGTTTTCGGGAAAGATTCCTTTAAACTCTGTGAACAACTCCTTATCACTTTCTATCGCCTTGGAAAGGTGAAAATATGCTTTATCATTATTTCCCGACTGCATGTAAAATGCGGCCAGCAAGTAGTTTATTCCCGGTACATCACCAGTTACTTTATATGCCTGTTGAAGATAAGGAAGTGCTTTTGATATAAAACCATCTGCAAGTATAAGTTTACCAAGTTCACTCCAGACTTCATCATAATAAGCGTCGATTTTCAGAGCTTCACGGAAACAGCGCAAGGCAGCCTTTTTTTCATCCTTGGAATAGTGTGCCTTACCAAGGAAAAACCAGATCTCAGGGTTTTCATCATCAAACCTGAGTGCTTTCCTGAGATAGATAAAACTTTCTTCAACATCGCCGGAATTAAGTGCCAGAACACCCAGGCCAAACCAGGGATCTGCAACTTCCGGAGCCAGTTCGATAGCCTCGTGATAATATTTTCTGGCTAAAACAGGGTCATTGGATTTCTCATAACACTCGGCCAGATATGACATTGCTTCAAAACTTTCAGGTTCGAGCTCCAGATACTCATGATAAACTGGTATAGCTTCACCATACCTGTCCAGATTACTCAGAATATTTCCCTTGTTAAATAGTGCAAATGAATTTTGATCATTTACTGCAAGAGCAAAGTCATAGGCTTCCATAGCCTTTTCAAACTGTTCAAGTTTATTATATATTATTCCGAGATTATACCATGCACTATCTGAAAATGGTTCTTCTTCCAAATATTCCTTATAATACTTTATACTGTTTTCATAGTCCTGGATCTTCTCAAATGCATAGGCCAGATCGTATAGGTGTGCATGATAGCCAGGCTCCAGTTCCTTAAGCCGCAGCATATATGGTATAAGGGTCCCATAATAGTTTAGGTTCTGCAAAACCGAAGTAATTACAAAAAGAATATTCTCAATCTCGTCTGAATCCAGAGTAAGTGCGAAATCAAACATCTTCTTTGCACCTGTAATATCGCCAAGTATACCCAGGGCAGTTCCTTTTGCGATATAAATTTCATGGTTTCCCGGTTCTATTTTTTCAAGCTTTTTCAGGATTCTCAGGGTTTCTACTGCCCTGCCCTTTTCAAGAAGCACTCTGGCTTTTCGAAGCTGGATTGATACTGAATTAGGATGTTGTCTTGTAGCAATAGCTGCAGCCTCAAAAGCTCTTGCCTGATTGTTGCTTTCAAGATAAAAATCAATAATGGTCTCAAATTCAATCACATCAAAAAAATAATTTTCATTATTTTTTTTCATTTTCTCGAATTTCTGGATCACCTGCCTGATTTCTTCCTCATGGGAAAACCCATACTTATCCTCTTCCATGCTATTCAACTTAATCCGACAAAAGTAATACTATTTTTAAGAACCTCTTTTTACTGTGACTCCAATTATTAACATTTTAACAATTTTTCAAACATCTAATAATTAGCCACATACATTTTTTTATCAATTCTATCGCATTTTTTTATTCAACCAACGCAACCAGAGGGATGAATTCCACATCTTATGTTTGTACCTTAAGAAACTGATACCCTCATACCCAATTTTACCCTAGAATTAACCTAAATTCTACCTTCGAAGAACCGGGCTGCAAACCCGGTTTTTTCATCTGTATATAATTAATATCTTTGTTCTATCCGTTTCCGAAACAGACATTATAATGAAAAGATCTTTACCCATTATTTCTTTATTTGCGTTCATAGTACTAATATCTATTTTTCTGGTAAGCTGCAGAAAGAAAGAAAATCCCATAAAATACGCACAGGGGACATTTCCGGATTCTGTATATAATCTTAACGGTTTGAATTCCGCTTTTGATGACTTCAATTCCAACATCTTTCTTCTCTTGAACAGAACGCCTATTATTTTTTCAAGTAACCGAGGCAGCAATGGTGCGCAATTCGATCTTGTTCAGGGAAGCCTGCAGTATCAGTTTAATCAGACCACAGGAGATTTTTCAGTCGTTGGTGAATTGTCGAATGATCCTTTTTTCGCAGCATTGATTAATAAGGCCAATACACCTGGCAATGATTTTGGGCCTTATAGTATCTTCAGTTCCACCGATGGATATGAATACCTGTTTCTGGCTTCTCAAAGTGGCACCAATCCTCTTGATATCTATTATCTGAAATATTTACCTCCGTTTGGCAACTCAATCCCTGCCATTACAGGTCCTCTTCCGGCCAAGATATTGAATTCAAGTTCTGATGATGGCTATATTTCTTTCGATATGAAAGAAGATTCTGTTATTTTCTCTTCCAACCGTGGTGGAAATTTTGACATTTATTTGCAGAAAAGGCCTCTCAATCTTGACCTGGACACATGGCTGAAGCAGAATTTTGCATCTGCGACCCCTGCTGACAGTGTCAACAGCAGTTATGAAGATAAATGCCCGTTTGTTTATAAAAATATAATGTTGTTTGCTTCCAACAGGCCCGGAGGATTAGGTGGTTACGATCTCTATTATTCTGTTTTTAAGAAAGGAAACTGGAGTTCTCCCGTAAATATGGGACCACGTATTAACACTTCATCAGATGAATTCAGACCACTGCTGGGCTATAGTCCGGATTATAAGAACATGTTTATAGTATTTTCATCAAACAGACCGGGAGGAAAGGGAGGATATGATCTCTATTTTACCGGCATCACTATTCAATATTAATTCTGCCTGAATTAGCTTTTGTTTTTTACTGCCATCAATGTGTTCTTTAACAATGAGACTCTTGTCATAGGTCCTACTCCTCCAGGTACAGGTGTTATATACGAGCATCTGGGGGCAACATTTTCAAAGTCAACATCACCGGCCAGCTTCCAGCCTGATTTAGTTTCAGGAGCAGAAATTCTGGTAGTTCCCACATCAATAACCACGGCTCCCTCTTTTACCATTTCTGCCCTGATAAATGAAGGTGATCCAATTGCAGCTATTATAATATCAGCCTGACGGACAATATCCTCTATGTTTTTTGACCGGCTGTGAACAACAGCAACTGTTGCATCAGTTCCTTTCTGAGAAAGAAGTATGCTTACCGGTCTTCCAACGATATTGCTTCTACCTATAACCACACAATATTTCCCGGTAGTAGTGATTGCATACCGTCTCAATAGTTCAACTATTCCAAACGGAGTTGCCGGAAGGTAACATGGAAGACCTATCATCATTTTCCCCAGATTCACAGGGTGAAAACCATCTGCATCCTTTGATGGATCAATAGCTTCAATTACTTTATTTTCAGATATATGGTCAGGAAGTGGTAACTGGACTATGAATCCATCGACATCTTCCTCCCTGTTTAATTCGGTTATCTTTTTAAGCAGGAGTTTCTCTGAAATCTCATCAGGGAATCTTATTAATGTTGACTGGATTCCTACCTCATTACAATCCTTTACTTTATTTGAAACATAGGTCTCACTTGAGCCATTATTTCCAACCAGAATGGCAGCCAGATGCGGTACTTTTTTCCCGGATAGACGTAATGCTGCCACTTCAGCGGCTATTTCCCGCTTGATCTCGGATGCTACTTTTTTGCCATCAATTATCTGGTACATAAAAGAGTTATTTTCTCCCTAATAAACGGGCAGCATTACCACCTTTGGTCATCATTTTCATCATCTTTCTGGTCTCATCAAACTGCTTCAGGAGCTTATTGACTTCCTGAACGGAGGTTCCGCTTCCCATTGCTATCCTTTTTCGCCTGCTGCCATTCAAAACTACCGGGTTGGTTCTCTCCTCCGGTGTCATACTTCGTATTATTGCTTCTATTGCTTTAAAAGCATTATCATCTATATCGAGATCTTTAACTGCCTTACCAACACCAGGGATCATTGCCATAAGATCTTTTACATTTCCCATTTTTTTTATCTGCTGTATCTGAGTGATAAAATCATTGAAATCGAACTGATCTTTTGCTATTCGTTTCTGAAGTTTCCTTGCCTCTTCGACATCATATTGTTCCTGTGCCTTTTCGACAAGTGAAACTATGTCGCCCATACCCAGTATCCTGTCGGCCATACGCTGAGGATAGAAAATGTCAAGGGCATCCATCTTCTCACCTGCACTTACAAATTTTATTGGCTTATTTACCACCGATTTGATCGATAGAGCTGCACCACCTCTTGTGTCACCATCAAGCTTTGTCAGAACAACACCATCAAAATCAAGTTTGTCGTTAAATTCTTTTGCGGTATTGACTGCGTCCTGACCGGTCATAGAATCAACAACAAATAATATTTCGTGGGGGTTTACAGCTAGCTTTACTGAAGAGATCTCCTTCATCATCTCTTCGTCAATTGCAAGCCGTCCCGCAGTATCGATTATAACAACATCATAACCGGTTTTTTTGGCTTCCTTAACTGCGTTCTTTGCGATAGAAACCGGATTAAGATTTCCATCCTCTACATAAACTGGTACCTCTACCTGGGAGCCTATCACCTTTAATTGCTCAATAGCTGCAGGGCGGTACACGTCTCCTGCGACAAGCAGTGGATTTTTTCCTCTTTTGGTCTTTAGCCATTTTGCCAGTTTGCCACTGAATGTCGTTTTACCCGATCCCTGGAGACCCGCGATAAGAATAATCGAAGGGCTAAATTTTATATTAATATCTGTTTTATCGACACCCATGAGTTCGACAAGTTCGTCATGAACGATCTTGACCATCATCTGGGAAGGGTTAACAGCTTTCAGCACTTCCTGTCCCAATGCTTTCTGCTTTACAGTATCGGTAAATTGTTTTGCTATTTTAAAGTTCACGTCAGCATCGAGCAGGGCTCTCCTGACCTCCTTCAGCGTTTCAGCTATATTTATATCTGAAATCCTGCCCTGCCCCTTCAGAAGCTTAAAAGATTTCTCCAGCCGTTCACTTAAATTCTCAAACATCCTATGTATTTTATTAACTTAAATAAATTTACATTCTCTCAGGCATATCAATACCGAGCAGCCACATTGCAGACAATAAAACATCACTCGTTAACCGTGAAAGGATCAACCTGAAGTTTCTTATGCCTGCATCCTCATCTGCCAGAATAGAATGATCGTGATAGAATTGATTGTACTCCTTTGCCAGATCATAACAGTAATTGGCAATTAGTGCAGGACTGTACGTTGATGCAGCTTCCGATACCACCAAAGTGAACTTTCGAAGTATTTTAATGACTTCCAGCTCTTTGGATGTTGGTCTTACAATGGTAAGTATTGTAAAGTCCTCTTTCATATCTGATTGCTCTGCTTTTTTTAAAACCGATCTTATCCGGGCATAGGTGTACTGAATAAATGGTCCGGTATTACCATTAAAATCGATTGAATCAGTTGGATTAAATGTCATGTTCTTCCTTGGATCGACCTTAAGAATAAAATATTTCAACGCGCCCAATCCAATCTTACGAAAGATCTCTTCACGTTCTTCATTCGAATAGTTTTCAAGCTTACCAAGCTCAAGAGAGACTTCCCTGGCTGTATCGGTCATCTCTTTGATCAGTTCGTCGGCATCAACAATTGTGCCCTCCCTTGATTTCATTTTGCCTTCAGGGAGCTCTACCATGCCGTAAGAAAAGTGGATCAACCCGTCAGCCCAATTATATCCCATTTTTATTAGGATAGCCTTTAGTACCTGGAAATGGTAATTTTGCTCATTCCCAACTACATAAATGCATTTATCGAAACCATATTCATCATGTCTTTCACATGCTGTACCCAGATCCTGCGTCATATATACCGCAGTTCCATCTGACCTGAGCAATAGTTTCTTGTCGAGACCTAAGGATGTAAGATCGGCCCATACAGAGCTATCTTGATTTTGGTATAATATTTTATCATTAAGGGCTTTGTAAACTATATTCTTTCCCAATTTGTAAGTTTCGGATTCATAATAGATCTTATCGAAATCGACCCCTAGTTTTCTATAGGTCTCATCAAATCCCTTATATACCCAGCTGTTCATCATTGCCCACAGGCCATATACAGCTTTATCTCCTGCCTCCCATTTAAGAAGCATCTCTCTTGCCTCCTGCATCAGGGGAGTCGAATTTCTTGCAGTTTCTTCTTCGACACCCTGATTAATGAGTTGCTCAGCTTGTTGTTTCAGCTCCTTCTCAAATATTACATAATATTTTCCTACCAGATGGTCACCCTTCAATCCTGAAGAATCAGGAGTCTCCCCATTTCCATATTTCACCCATGCAAGCATCGATTTGCAGATATGGATACCTCTGTCATTCACAATGTTAGTTTTAATCACCCGGTGTCCGCATGCATACAGGATACGGTATAGAGAAAAACCAAGCAAATTGTTTCTGATATGTCCGAGATGAAGCGGTTTGTTGGTATTCGGGGAGGAATATTCAACAAGGATTGTTTCGGGATAAGGGGTTTTACAGCCGGATCTCAGATCATCCGTAAGGCTCATTTTCAGGAATAATTCTACCCACCGGGTGTCGGATATAACAAGATTTAAAAAACCCTTAATGACATTGTAGTCGGAAATTATATTGAAATTCTTAAGTAGAAAACTTCCGATATCATTACCAGTTTGTTCAGGTGTATTTTTAGAAAATCGAAGCAGCGGAAAAACAACAAGAGTGAAATCACCTTTAAAGTCTTTTTTCGTTTCCTGTAACTGGATCAAATCGTCAGCTACATCGCTGTTATAAAGAGATTTAATCGCAACAATAATATTTTCCTTCAGAATCTTTTCCATGCATCTCGTAAAAATTTCAGCCTGCAAATATAATATATTAAAACTTTGATTTCCAATTTAAAAATTTCAAAACTGAATTCATGAAATCTGTTTAAGGCGATGACTTTATACTAACAGGTTAAAAAAGTTGACAATAGTTTGATACTTTTTGATAAAAAGAGTTTATTCTGTTAAAAAGTTGCCATATATTTGATTAATATTGTTAATCATTTAACACGCCTGCCTTCTTGCAGGATATCTCTTAAACTGAAAGAATTGAAAAACATTTTCAAAGATCCGACCGGAAAAGAACCACAGATCGATTTCAATTATATTACAGGTGAATTGATTCTGGCTGGAAGGTCTGTTCCAGAAAATGCAGCAAATATATATGAACCACTTTTTAACTGGGTCAGCAATTATATAAAAAATCCAAGGCCAACTACCAATCTTCGTCTCAATCTGGAGTATTTCAATACTGCTTCTTCAATCTGGCTTGCTAAAATTGTGAAATGTCTCAGCAAAATTAATATCCCCGAAAGCGTTTTATTGGTACATCTTTATTTCAATATTGAGGAATTTGATACTATGGATGTTGAAGACGTTAAAGATGCACTTACTGGTATTGTTGAGAACGTTGATACCACAACCATAAGTGTCGGTGTCAAACTATATGGCATTGATGAAGATGGTAAAACGATTAAAGAATCGATGGTACTGATTTAGAAGAATTTCGGATTGCGTAATTCGGATTGAGGGATTGGCCTCGCCAGATTCATCTTCGACCCGGTTTGGATGGTGGATTTTTTATTTCCTCATAGGAATATCTTAAAACTTTTTAGCCTAACTTTATTACGAAATTAAATTGCATATTTCTATGCGGACAATATTATTTGTAGTGATACTAATAATCGCGACAATGAATATATTTTCTCAGAAAAGGTCAGCCGACAGGCTTCCTGTTGTTGCCGGTAGTTTTTACTCAGGCAGTAAAGAGACCCTGACAAATGATCTGGCAACCTTATTCTCCTCTTGTGTTAAAGCAACGCCAAACCTGAAGGTCAGAGCAATTATAAGTCCTCATGCAGGATATGTCTATTCAGGAAGAACAGCCGCATCTGCTTTTTCTGCAATGGGAAGAGATGCAATATATAAGAACATTTTCATAATTGGATCAAGCCATGTTATGGCTTTCGGAGGTGCTTCAGTTTACAGTTCCGGTGACTTTATAACACCTCTCGGAAAAGCAAAAGTAAATATCGAAATTGCAAATAAACTGAAAACTTCATGCAAATATTTAAATTTTTCAGAGGCAGCCCATTTACAGGAGCATAGCATTGAAGTTCAGATTCCATTCATCCAATACTATTTTAAAAATGTCCCTGAAATAGTACCCATAATTATAGGAACCGACAACAAGAGTGCAATAAAAGAGATTGCCATGGCATTGAAACCATATTTTACACCGGATAACCTGTTTGTGATCAGCAGCGATTTTTCACACTATCCTTCTTATAAAGATGCGCAGGAAATTGACAAAATCACTGCTGATGCCATTATTTCGAAAAACAGTGAGAAATTTCTTGATGCTCTCGAAAAAAACTCTTTAAGACAAATTCCGGGTTTAGTAACAAGCATGTGCGGATGGACATCCGGGTTGACACTTTTGTATCTTGCAGCAGATAACCCTGCTCTGACCTTTCAGAAAATAAGTTATAGCAATTCCGGGGACTCGCCATCCGCAAATAGTGTGGTCGGATATAACGCAATCGAGCTAATTGAAGAGAATAGAAATTCATCGGATGTCCGGGATAATGACTCTGAGGTAATATTCACCCGGGAGGAGTCAGCAAAACTGATCTCAATAGCCAGAAACAGCATTCGATCTATGCTGTTTGATAACAAAAGTCAGATCCTTAAACCGGAAAATCTTCCCGCAATATTCAAAAAAAATATGGGTGCATTTGTCACTCTTAAAATTGATGGAAACCTCAGAGGCTGCATCGGCAGATTTACGTCACCCGATCCACTTTACCAGGTCGTCAACCAGATGGCAATTGCCTCTGCCTTTGAGGATACAAGATTTTCACCTCTCACAAAAACCGAGTTCGAGAAAACTGATATTGAGATCTCGGTACTCGGACCTTTGAAAAAGATCAATAATATCAGCGAAATAGTTCTTGGTAAACATGGCATTTATATAAAAAAAGACTTCAGGTCAGGTACAATGCTTCCCCAGGTTGCTACAGAAAATGGTTGGACTGTCGAACAATTTCTCGGTTTCACTTCGAGGGACAAAGCCGGATTGGGATGGACCGGATGGAAAGATGCTGAGATCTTCATATATGAAGCAGTAGTTCTTGAAGAAGACAAAAGACAAAAGTAAAAAGATAAAATGTACCATGTTGTAAGTACTGGAACTACAGCCATTCTATTATACTTCATCAGCTATTTCTTTTCCAGAACCGGCTTCTATTCGCCACAGGATCACAGAAAGTTCTGGAATATAATTCTGGCAATTGTCTTCTTGCTTACAGCGTCCGCAGGATTATTTCTTGCATTGCAGATAACTTATAAATGGAATGTACCATTTATTAAATCTATTTTAAAATGGCATGTCGAGTCAGGGATTGGTTTTGCATTTGCCGGAATATTTCATTTTATCTGGCATCTCTCCTATTTTGGTAAAATACTTCGTAAACATGAGTATCGTTTCACACCTGAAGAACCGGTCTCAAGGACTCCATTCCAAAGCAGTGTTAATCTGATTATTATTGGTTTTGTAAGTTCATCTGTACAACTGCTGCTGATCAGGGAGATTATGAATATTGCAGGAGGATATGAACTGATCACCGGTACTTTTCTTGGATCATGGTTAATCGGGTCTGCTGCCGGTGCTGCATTAGCGCGCAGGTCATCTTTTATTACGATCAGGAATATAAACCTTATCTTCTCTATTGGTCCTATTTTTACAGTGCTCCTTCTGATATCACTTGAAAGGCTTTTTATCAATTCAGGAGAGACACCCTCATATTTTTTAAGTATTATAATTACTTTGCTGGCCCTTTTCCCGTTTTGTTTTGTTTCCGGATTTGCCTTTATTAAACTAATTGACTATTCTCAAAAATGTGCAGGCTACAAGCCAGGAAAATCTTTTTCAATAGAGACTATAGGAGCAATAATTGCAGGAGTGGCAGTATCTATACTTACTGCAGGATTGTTGAACACTTACCAGCTGCTCATCCTGATAATAATCCTTAATGTGACCTACGTTCTTCTATCATTTTTTGATCTCAGAAAAAAACGGATAATCATTATTGGCATAATGACCTTTTTGACTTTTATAACGCTAATTTTCAATCCTGATGTATTCTTCAGGCAACAGTTTCTGAGTGGAATAAAAGTCACAGACTCGTACGATACGCCATACGGTAACATTACCAAAGCAGAATATAAGGGTGAAAAAAGTGTCTATTATAACCAGCGTCTCCAATCCTGGTCAAACGATGAGGTTGAACGTGAGGAAAACATCCATTATGCAATGCTCCAGCATGAAAGGCCTGAGAACATACTGATAATTTCAGGTGACATAAGGTCGAATATGAAGGAGATCAGAAAGTATAATGTAAAAAAGGTAGTCTATCTCGAAAGAGATCCTGCACTTATCAGACCTGTCTTACAAAATGATGATTCGCTTCTAAAATCTGTAAAGGGAATAAGCACTGATGCCTTCAGATATATAAAGAGTACTTCTGAAAGGTTCGACGTTATTATACTTCTCCTTCCTCCTCCTTCAACACTTCTTATAAACAGATACTATACTTCTGAGTTTTTTACTGAAGTAAAAAAAAGAATCGGAACAAATGGAGTCTTTGCATGTTCGCCGGGAAGCGGAGAGAATTATTACAGCAAAGAATCCGTAATTTTATTTTCATCGATTTTCAATAGTCTGAGGTCGGTATTCAGGAATGTTAAGCCTATAGTTGGAAACAAACTCTATTTCATTTCATCCGATGCAGAAATATCTTCTTCAGTCTGCTCATTATCAAATAATAAGAAAATCACCAATCTTTACGTAAACTCCGATTACCTTTCGGATGATCTTATAGGTAAAAAGTCGGCTGAAGTATTATCAATAATCGATCCTGGTGTTAAGCAAAATACTTTTGAATTTCCGATAGCCTGTTTTCATTACCAGTCTTACAACCTCAGTAAAAACCTGAACGAAAAAATACCTGCAATAGTTCTCATGGTTTTGGTGTTTGTATTGCCCCTTTTTTCAGTTAAAAGGAAAAATCTGATGATGTTCACCGCTGCAGCTGCCCTTTCAGGTTTCGAAATTATTGTCCTGCTTATACTTCAGACTGCAATCGGAAATATGTACCTGCTTACAGGATTGATAATTGCTTCACTGATGACAGGGCTCGCTGTTGGATCGGGATCGAATTTTAAAAACTCAGGTTCTGCTATAATCACAATCAATGCCATCATACTGGTAATCTATT
Organism: uncultured Bacteroidales bacterium; assembly: GCA_963813405.1. Classification (GTDB taxonomy): domain Bacteria; phylum Bacteroidota; class Bacteroidia; order Bacteroidales; family VadinHA17; genus LD21. The sequence continues at coordinate 98,504 of CAWEYU010000003.1, read as the reverse complement.
ATCTCTGTGCCGGATTGATATTCAATAATATACCTAAAACAGGGAGCTATGTGATATCACTTATTCTGCTTCTGTTATTTATCTTTATCCCGGCTGCACTCACCGGTCAGCTATTCAACGTAATGACAAACAGTAAAGAGATATATTCAGAACCCGGTTCAGTTTATAGTGCAGATCTTGCGGGATCGGCTCTAGGTTTTGTTATGGTATCGGGAGTGGCAATTCCTGCATTAGGTATCAGGTTAACAATTATTCTGCTTTCTGCGCTTATATTTGCAGCATTGCTTTTTGGAAGAATAATGAACAAATAGTAGCTTTATTTTTAAAATAGAGGAGGCAATTGTGAAGAAGATGGAAAAGTGTGATTATGGGAAAAGGGATTTTCTGAAAAAATGTTTAGCATTTTCAGCAGGAATGGTATGTATGCCATATGGACTATCTTTAGCTGATTTCTCAACTGATATTCCGGGTATTTATAAAAAAATCGCATTATTCCAGGAGGAAACAGCACGTGGAATTATGTGCAGGATATGTCCCAACGAATGTGTTTTAAAGGAGGGAGAGATAAGCAAATGCAATAACCGGAAAGTCTATAAATCAAAGCTTTACACTATGGCTTTCGGGAATCCATGCTCAGTCAATGTCGATCCTGTTGAGAAAAAACCTATGTACCATTTCCTGCCAGGTTCCAGAGCTTTTTCAATTGCCACTGCAGGATGCAATCTTGTTTGCCTCAATTGCCAGAACTGGTCAATTTCCCAGACAAGCCCTGATAAAACCAGGAATTATGACCTTTTGCCTGAACAAGTAATAGAGGAATGCATCAGTAACAAGTGCAGTTCGATAGCTTACACCTACTCCGAGCCGACAACGTTTTATGAATATGCCTTTGAAACTGCAACCCTTGCACGCAAGGCTGGAATAAAGAATATCATAAAATCCAACGGATATATAAATGAAGAACCTTTAAAGAAACTTTGCAGTGTAATCGATGGTGCAAATATAGATCTCAAAGCTATAACTGAATCAACTTATCTTAAACTTTCAGGCGGAAAACTTCAACCTGTTCTCAATAGTTTAAAGACTTATAAGGAGATGGGCGTATGGCTGGAAATTACTAATCTCATAGTACCATCATGGACAGATAATCCTGGTGAAATCAAAAAAATGTGCAACTGGCTGGCCGATAATGGCTTCTCAGACACTCCTCTTCATTTCAGCAGATTCTATCCACTTTATAAGCTCGACCAGCTTCCACCAACTCCTGTAGATTTACTTACAAAGGCTGCAGAAATAGCTGTTGAAGCTGGTTTGAAGTACGTTTATACCGGGAATATTCCCGGGAATGAAATGGCAGATACAAAATGTCCTTCCTGCAAAAAAGTAGTTGTAAAGCGTCAGGGTTACCGCGTACTTTTAAACAATATAACAGGAGGAAAATGTCAAAATTGCGGGAATAAAGTTGATGGAATCTGGAGCTGATCTGTGATCGATAAATTAATTAATAATCTGACTATTACATTCAAGAATGAAACTATCTGAAGCCAGGGAAAGAATCGAAAAGCTTCGCATTGAGATCAATGAGCATAATCAAAGGTATTACGTGCAAAATGCACCTTTAATTTCGGATTTTGAGTATGACGTTTTGTTCAATGAACTTGAGACTCTTGAGAAGAAATTTCCAGAACTTATAACTGAAGACTCTCCGACCAGGAGAGTTGGTAGCGATGTCACAAATGAATTTGTGCAATATGAGCATAAGTACCCTATGCTCTCACTTGGTAATACATATAATGAAGAAGAGATCAGGGATTTTGACAGCAGGGTCAGGAAATCTGTAAATTCAAACGTTGAGTATGTTTGCGAGCTAAAATTTGATGGAGCTTCAATCAGTATTACCTATATGAACGGGCGCCTTCACAGGGCAGTCACAAGAGGAGACGGCAGCAAGGGAGATGATGTTACTCTAAATGTAAGAACCATAAGGAATATTCCATTGTTTGTCAAAGGTGAAAACATACCCGGTGAGTTTTACATGCGTGGTGAAATTCTGTTAACCAGATCTGTCTTTAACAGACTAAATGAAGAAAGAGCTGCAGAAGGTATGCAACTTTTTGCAAATCCCCGGAATGCTGCTGCCGGTACCCTAAAGCTTCTGGATCCTAAGATAGTAGCATCGAGATCGCTGGAGTGTCTGTTTTATTTCATTCTTGGAGAAGATCTGCCTTTTGACAATCATCTCGACAATATGAAACTTGCATCTGACCTGGGATTTAATGTTCCGGCCAGTATGAAACTTTGCAAGGATATCGATGCAGTAATCGAATTCATAAACATCTGGGATACTGCCAGAAAAAACCTGCCTTATGATATTGATGGAGTTGTTGTTAAAGTTAACTCCCTTATTCTTCAGAAAGAATTAGGATATACTGCAAAATCTCCCAGGTGGGCAATAGCATATAAGTACAAAGCTGAGCGTGCTTCGACAAAGTTACTGTCAGTTGCATTTCAGGTCGGAAGAACGGGAAATATCACTCCTGTTGCTAATCTGGAGCCGGTGCTCCTGGCCGGGACAATTGTAAAACGGGCCTCTCTTCACAACGCAGACCAGATTGACCTGCTTGATTTGCACATAAATGATATTGTATTTGTTGAAAAAGGGGGTGAAATCATCCCTAAAATAGTTGGCGTAGATCTGACAAAAAGAGGAATCAGCAACAAGATAGATTTTATTTTAAGCTGTCCGGAGTGTGGCACATTGCTCGTAAAAAATGAAGGAGAAGCAAATCATTACTGTCCAAACTATCTGCATTGTCCGCCACAGATAAAGGGGAGAATCGAACATTTCATAAGCAGGAAAGCTATGGATATTGAGGGATTAGGGGAAGAAACTGTAGATCTGCTATTTAGCAAGAATCTGATCTCTAATATTGCTGATCTTTACGAGTTAAAGAAAGAACAACTTATCCCTCTTGAAAGAATGGGGGAAAAATCTGCTGCCAATATTATCAAAAGTATAAATGAGTCACTTAATGTACCATATACCAGGGTACTGTTTGCATTGGGAATCAGGCATGTAGGTGAGACAGTTGCTAAAATCCTGGCAAAAGAGTTCCGCTCTATTGATGATCTTATCAATGCAGATCCCGATCGACTGACAACAGTAAATGAAATCGGCCCCAAAATAGCGGCCAGCATAACCGCCTATTTTGCTGACACGGAAAATAAAGAAATAATACGCCGATTAAAAAAATTTGGATTAATGTTTTCCGGTGAAAAAACAGAAACGGTTGTCTCCGACAAACTAAAAGGGAAATTGATAGTTATTTCAGGAGTATTTCATTACCACAGCAGGGATGAGTATAAAGAATTAATAGAAAAAAATGGTGGCCGAAACTCTTCCGCAATATCAGTCAGTACATCTTTTATCCTTGCAGGAGAAAACATGGGTCCCGCAAAAAAAGAGAAAGCTATTGAGTTAGGTGTTGAGATCATCAGCGAGGAAGAGTTCCTTAAGTTGATCGGTGAATAATCCTTTACCTGTTTTAAAAAATCTGATAAAAAAAAGTTAGGTTTGTATTATGGAAATGTTAAAAAATATAAGATTAAACATTGGAAAAGCCATCCTCCGGAAGAAAATGACCAGAATGAAAAGAACCAGATTTAAAGGCAACCTTAGCGATGCAAAAACTATGGGACTGGTATGGGATGCCACTAATCCGGATGAACTGCAAATCCTTTCACAGTTCTATCAGAAAATGGCAGAAAGAAACATAGATGTAAAGATATTAGGCTATTTCCCGGGGAAAAATCTTCCTGACAAACTGACTGCTATAAGATATCTCCTTTGTTTAAAAAAAGAGGATATAAATTTTACTTACAGGCCTGTTTCCAGGGAAGCAGAAACTTTTGCAAATACAGGTTTTGATATACTTATCGATACAAGTTTCAATGATATTTTTCCTTTAAAATATATATCATCTTTATCCAGAGCAGGTTTAAAAGTTGGTATTTTTGATAAAGTGAATTCCCACTCCCCTTTTGACGTTATGATGGAATTAGATAAAACTACTGATATCAATACTTTTCTGACGCAGGTAATCTATTATCTGGAACTGATAAATACCGGTTCAGGCAGAAGAGGAGAATAAACTAATGATTATGAAAAAGTTCAAAGGAACAGGTGTTGCAATTGTGACGCCTTTTAAAAATGACTCAAGTATCGATTTTGCCGCCTTGGGCCGTGTTGTGAACCACGTTATCAAAGGCGGAGTAAATTACATAGTTGTTCTTGGCACAACTGGTGAATCTGTCACTCTAACGAAAGATGAGAAAAAAGCTGTTATCTGCTACATCAAGGAGGCAATTGATAACAGAGTCCCTCTTGTGGTGGGTATTGGTGGTAATAATACCCATGAGGTTGTTGCCCAGGTCAGAAGCACTGATCTGGAGGGAGTCGATGGTATTCTTTCTGTAGCACCGTATTATAATAAGCCAAATCAGCGCGGATTAATTCAGCATTTTAAAGCTATTGCCACAGCAAGCCCGGTTCCGGTAATATTATATAATGTGCCAGGAAGGACATGCAGCAACATTTCTGCAGAAACCTGCCTCGAGCTTGCACACGAATGTGAGAATATTGTTGGAATAAAAGAGGCTTCAGCGGATCTGACACAAATTATGAAAATCATTAAGGGAAAGCCCGAGAATTTCCTTGTTATTTCCGGAAATGATATGGATATACTTCCAATATCAGCAGTAGGTGGAGCCGGCGTGATATCTGTCCTGGCAAATTCCTTCCCGGCTGAGTGTGTTGAGATGGTAAATCATTCCCTGAAGCTGAATTTTAAAGCTGCAAGGGAGATTCAGTTCCGATTCCTTGAAATGATAGAGTTCCTTTTTGCTGATGGCAATCCGGCTGGAGTAAAAGCCATGCTGAGTATCCTGAACCTTTGCCAGAATAATCTGAGACTACCCCTTGTACCGGTCAATAAGCCAATGTATACAAGGATCCAGAAAGCCATTGAGGAGGTCAAATAGCAGGTGCTCCTGCCTGCTGCTGACCATGGCACTGCTTATATTTCTTACCGCTTCCGCAGGGACAAGGATCGTTTCTTCCCACTTTCTTCTCCACCCTTACTGGTTCTGTTTTTTGTTTCCTGTCGGGATCTCCTCCACCTGTGCTGCTATACTGTGAAAAGTCGCTTTTTGATGCCCGGAAATTACTCATATCAACCTGACGCCTGCGCTCTGCCTCCTTTACCTGGTCAGGATCCTGGGTTGGTATATGGCCCTTCATCAGTGTACTTACAACATCCTTATTGACTTTATTTAGCATCGTTTGAAACAGATCGAAAGATTCAAATTTATATATCAGAAGGGGATCTTTCTGCTCATAAGTTGCATTCTGTACAGACTGTTTAAGTTCATCCATTTCACGCAAGTGTTCCTTCCACTCGTCATCAATAGTTGAGAGTACAACAGTTTTTTCGTATGCCCTGGCCAGTTCCTTCCCTTCTGAATCAGCAGTAGCCTTAAGATTTGTCACTACCTGGAATACTTTTACACCATCAGATATCGGAACTACCACATTTTCATAAACATGAGACATTCTGTCATAAACGTCTTTCAATACAGGGTAGGCCTGTTTTGAAATAGCCTCTTCTTTTCTTTTGTAAGTTTCCAGTACCTTCTTATAGACAGTCTCCACAATTTCACCTGATGTTGATTTCAGAAAGTCCTGTTTCTGGACAGGGGAATCCATTGAAAATGAACGGATAAGATCGAAGTCAAATCCTTCGTAGTCTCCTTCCTGATGATAGGAGTTAACTAAAGTCTCAGTCACATCATACATCATATTGGCAACGTCTACAATGAGACGTTCCCCGAGCAATGCATGTCTTCTTTTCTTATAGATTACCTCTCTCTGAGAATTCATAACGTCGTCGTATTCCAGAAGTCTTTTTCTTATGCCAAAGTTGTTTTCCTCAACTTTTTTCTGGGCCCGCTCAATAGATTTGGTGATCATAGAATGCTGGATCATTTCTCCCTCCTTAAGACCCAGTTTGTCCATAATTCCGGCTATCCTTTCAGAACCAAAAAGTCTCATCAGTTCATCCTCAAGTGAGACAAAGAACTGGGAGGATCCGGGATCGCCTTGCCGCCCGGCACGTCCGCGAAGCTGCCGGTCAACCCTTCTGGATTCATGGCGTTCGGTTCCGACTATTGCCAATCCTCCAGCCTTCACGACCTCCTGAGTCAGTTTTATATCAGTACCACGACCTGCCATATTGGTGGCAATTGTAACGGTGCCCGGTTTCCCGGCTTCTGCCACAATTTCTGCTTCACGCTGATGAAGCTTTGCGTTGAGCACATTATGTTTTAATCCCTTCATCTTAAGCATCCTGCTTAATAACTCGGAGATTTCGACAGATGTTGTGCCAACGAGAACAGGCCTGCCCTGACTGTTCATAAGAGCTATCTCATCTATAACAGCATTATACTTTTCTCTCTTCGTCTTATAAACAATATCTTCCCGGTCAATTCTGATACAGGGTTCATTGGTTGGAATAACAACCACATCGAGTTTGTAGATATTCCACAACTCTCCTGCTTCTGTTTCAGCTGTACCTGTCATTCCGGCAAGTTTATGGTACATTCTAAAATAGTTTTGAAGTGTAATTGTTGCATAGGTTTGGGTTGCGGCTTCAACCTTGACATTTTCTTTTGCTTCAATTGCCTGATGAAGTCCGTCGGAATAACGGCGGCCCTCGAGAATACGTCCGGTTTGTTCATCAACTATTTTAACCTTATTGTCCATAACCACATATTCATCATCCCTCTCAAACAGTGTATATGCTTTAAGAAGCTGGGTCATTGTATGAACTCTCTCAGATTTAACCGAATAATCCTGCAGAAGTTCATCTTTTACTCTCAAACGCTCTCTGTCATCAAGTTTTAGCTTCTCAATTTCGGCAATTTTAGTGCCTACATCCGGAAGAATAAAAAAGCTGGCATCCTCAACTGATGTTGAAATAAGATCAATACCTTTTTCGGTTAATTCTATTGAATTGGCCTTTTCATCGATAATAAAGTATAGCTCATCAGTTACCTTTGGCATATCTTTATTATTGTTCTGCATATAGAAATTCTCTGTCTTGAGCAGAAGTGATTTATTGCCCTCCTCACTAAGATACTTTATCAGTGCATTGTTTTTCGGAAGTCCCTTAAAAGCCCGGAGGAGAAGAAGTCCGCCATCTTCATTCTTATTATCGGAGATAAGTTTCTTAGCATCTGCAAGTATCTGTGTAACAAGCTTTTTCTGTGCACCTACAAGTTTTTCGACTTTTGGTTTTAATTCATCAAACTGCTGGTTTTCGGCCTGGGCAGTCGGTCCGGAAATAATAAGTGGTGTACGGGCATCATCAATAAGTACGGAGTCAACCTCATCGACGATGGCATAATGATGTTTCCGTTGAACAAGATCTTCAGGATTGATTGCCATATTATCTCTCAGGTAGTCAAATCCGAACTCATTATTGGTACCAAAAGTAATATCGGCGTTATATGCTTTACGGCGCTCAACGGAATTTGGCTGATGCTTATCAATGCAATCAACGCTCAGTCCATGGAACTCGTATATGGGTCCCATCCATTCCGAGTCGCGTTTGGAGAGATAATCGTTAACAGTTACGATATGTACACCTCTGCCCGCGAGAGCATTTAAGAATACCGGCAGAGTTGCCACAACTGTCTTTCCTTCACCGGTAGCCATTTCAGCAATTTTGCCTTTATGAAGTGCAACACCTCCGAACAGCTGAACATCATAATGGATCATGTCCCATGTTATTTCATTCCCGCCTGCCATCCATTTATTACTCCAATATGCACGGTCGCCTTTTATTGTTATGCTTGGTCTTGTGGCTGCAAGATCCCTGTCATACTGACGTGCAGTAACTTCAAGAACACTGTTCTGTTTAAAACGTTTTGCTGTCTCCTTAACAATTGCAAAAGCTTCCGGCAGCTTTTCATCAAGAATTCCCTCAAGCTTATCCTCAACGTTCTTTTCAAGTTTATCAATATTGTTATAGATCTCTTCCTTAAGGTATACATCTTCTTCTTTTTCCGCGTTTTCCCTGAGTCGTTTTATCTCTTCAAGATTTTCGACAATACCTGACAAAATCTGCTCCTTTAAATCTGCCGTTTTGTCCCTGAGTTCATCATTTGTCAGACCCTGAAGCTTTTCAAATTCCTTATGAACCAGATTAACAAAGGGGTCAATTTCCTTAATATCCTTCTCATATTTATTGCCAAGGAAAAGACCCAGCACCTTATTTATGACACTCATTTTTAAGTATTTTTATATTTTTTAAATATCCAGCAAAAATATATTATTTTATCAAAACAATTTCCATTACCGGTTTTATATAGCAAAAACCCCGCCATATCAGCAGGGGGTGACTTAATTTCGTGTTTGATGCTAAGCTGATTGTTCCGGGTCTAGCAATTCATCAATTTTTTTTAGAAGATCGCTTAAAGAAAAAGGTTTTGGAAATATTTCATCAGCGCCAAGAGCTTTAGCCAGGTTAAGATAGTTTCCCGGACCGGCTTTTCCTCCTCCTGAAATAGCGATGATTTTAATTGATGGTTTTATCGACTTGATATCTATAATTACCTTTAACCCATCTTCATCTGGCATAATCAGGTCGGTTATCAGCAAATCAGTTATTGAAGATTTAAATTTTATCAACGCCTCTTTCCCGTTTGAAGCTTCAAGAATTGTATACTTTCTCCTTTGCAGAGAAGTTTTCAACATTTCCCTTAAGTCCTTATCATCCTCAACTATAAGAATACAAGCCATGCCAATAAATCAAATCAATGATAATTGTATTGCATTATGAATTTCTCGTAGCGAAACAGGTTTAGTCAGCTGCTGTTTTACTATTCCCGAATTTACTATTTTTTGAGCAATATGCAATTGATTCTTGTCACTAATAAGAATTATTGGTATAGTAATTTCTTTTGCTGAGTAGATATTAATTAAATCTTCCTGGCTGATTTGCTCAGAATCATCCATATAGATAATCAGATCAGGAGGGGTATTTTTTCCTGAGATTAGATTTAGTAACCTGTTAAGGTCAGAGGCAAAGACAACCTCATAGCCGCTATTTTCGAGAGCTAACGAAAGAATTCTTGATTCATATCTATTTCCTGAAATGAAAAGAAGCTTATTGGTTTTTTCTTCATTTTCATCCTTTGAATGGTATCCTGAAGAGACAGGAAGATAAACTGAAAAAGATGAACCTTTGTTCTTTTTACTTGAGATCAGAATCTCTCCTTCTATCTCAGAGATAATTCCATGTACAACTGATAAACCAAGACCTGTTCCTTTACCTACGTCTCGTGTTGTAAAATATGGCTCAAAAATCCTATCCAGTACTGATTGATCCATTCCTTCTCCGCTGTCTTCAATAGTTATTAGAGCATACTCATCGGCAACTATACTTTTATTCAGATCATGCCTGACAAGGTTTCCGTCAACAACTTCAAGCTTCACAAAAAGTAATCCACCCGTCTCCTCCATCGACTGAAATGCATTTGTAATCAGATTAAGGAAGACCCTGAAGAGTTGAGTAGGGTCAGCATGGACATGAACATCAGTATTTACAATATCTTCTTTTATATCAACATTTTCAGGTTTAGCAGATTTAACGAATCCGAGAGTTTCTATTAAAACCTCAGCCACACTAACCGGGATTTTTTCCTGATCGACCTGACGACTAAAAGTGAGAATCTGGTCGGTAAGTGATCTTGCTTTGGTTATAGCAGCCTGTATCTTCATTACCTTTTCTGCAGATGGAGTTGACTTTGGAATCTCATCCAGCAGCATTTCGGAATATCCTGAAATCGTTGTCAGAATATTATTGAAATCGTGAGCCAACCCTCCCGCAAGAGCTCCTACAGTCTCAAGCTTTTGAGCCTGGAGTAAACGATTTTCCAACATTAATTCACGTGAAGAATCTTCAAATGCAAAATCGATGAAGGAGGAATTATCAGATTCACTTGTGACAATGAATGCACTTACACGACATTCTACTTCATTTCCTTTGCATGTGAATAAGGGAACCCGTCCGAAAGTTTTAATATTTACTTTCATTAGCTGTGACAGATGTATCTCGAAAAGACCCTTCTCTGAATAAAATTCATTGATTGCGAGACCTGAAATTATAGATTCATCTTCACACTCCATTATTTTAAGAAAGGCCTTGTTAGCATGTATAATTGTGCCGGAAATATCACATCTCAGAAATCCTATCGGAAGATTTGTCTCAAGACGTTTAAACTCCTCTTCCATTTCATTTACAGCCTGCTGAGAGAGCCTAAGATCAGTAATATCGAATGTTTCAGCCAGCAGATGTGTAACCGGACCAGTATCTTTTGGAATGGGGCGAAAAACTACCTCAAAATACCTGTTTCCTGCCGATGGAGTTTCGAAATTGGCCTCATATCTGACTGTATTGCCGAGAAAGCACATGTCGATATGTTGTTTGATTTTGGATTCAAATGTTTCCTTACCCCATATCTCCCACAGGGATTTCCCAACTATACCTTCACTTTCAATGCTTTGCGCATCACAGAATGTAGCATTTACCTTTTCATACACATAATCCCTGTTTATAATGCTTAGCATTGACCTGGAATTATTGGCAATCTGATCACCAAAACACTTTTCTGCCAGCAAATACCTGTAGGTACCTCTCCATGAAGTGATGGACTTAATAAAATTCAGTTTCATTCAAAATCCAGATTAAATGCTTTTTTTATTTCCTTTATAACCGGATACTTTGTTGAAAGATAATTATATTTCTGCTCATCAGAATATAGAATATCATTTATTTCAGACAGGTCCACAACTGTCTCGACATCTATTTTTTTTGTATTGAAACGGGTCTCAACAGAATTTATGAGTTTTTGTTTATATGTCCGGTCAAACATATCCCTCTGGGTTGCATTACTCAGATGTAAGAGTATTGTTTCTTCGTTTTGCAACTCTGGTTTAATCGATTTAAACATACTTGCGACCCTTGGCCCGTCAGAAATTACATCATCAATAAACTCCTTCCATATTAATGAAAAGCTGTCATCAGTTAACTGCGGTTTTACTCCACCTTCCTCATTTTTAACAGGAATATTTTCCGGGGTACCCTTTTTTTCATAAAGTCGGGGCTCCTCTGAAAGGATGTCTTTAATTGAAAAAGTCTTTGGTTCCTTTTCTCTGACCGGTTCGGGTTTTTGAGGTATTAACTGATGATGACTTATCTTAGTATCCTGATTTTCAATTATATGGCCAGTTATTTCTCCTTTAGAGGAGGTAAGCAGTTTTTTCTCAGGTTCTATCAATTCTGATCCGTCAGCCTTTTTTTTTTCAGCCTCTGCTTCTGTGAGAATTAAGCATAATTTAAGTAATGTGAGTTCGACATGCAATCGCTGGTTTTTGCTGTTCTTGTAGGCCAGATCACATTCACTGCAAATCTCAAGAGCTTTATACAAAAAACTAACCGGACTTTTCTGTGCCTGGGAAAGATATCTTTGTTTAACCAGCGGAGTTGCCTCAAGAAGTCGAAGAGTAACCTCATCTTTACTTACAAGCAGGTCGCGCAGGTGGCTGTTCAGCCCTGCCACAAAATTATGTCCGTCAAATCCTTTTTCAAGAACCTCATTAAAAATAAGGAGTACCTTCGAAATATCTCCTTCCAATGCTTTTTCAACTATTTCGAAGTAATATTCAAAATCAAGGACATTAAGATTTTCGATTACATCCTTATATATGATTTTTTTCCCTGAAAAACTAACGATCTGATCAAAAATGGAAAGTGCATCCCTGAGGGCACCATCGGCTTTAAGAGCTATTATATGAAGTGCTTCCTCCTCGGAACTGATCCCTTCATTCTTAGCAACATACAATAATCTTTTAACTATCTCCTCAACTCTTATCCTCTTAAAATCGAATATCTGACAACGCGAAAGAATGGTTGGGATTATCTTATGTTTTTCTGTTGTGGCAAGAATAAATATAGCATGTGAGGGTGGTTCTTCAAGAGTCTTTAAAAATGCATTAAAGGCTGATGATGTAAGCATGTGGACCTCATCGATTATATAAATGCTGTATTTGCCAATCTGAGGAGGAATACGGACCTGATCAGTCAGGTTTCGTATATCGTCAACTTTATTGTTTGAAGCTGCATCAAGCTCGTGGATATTGAATGACCTCAGGGTATTGAAGGAGATACATGACTCGCATTTATCGCAGGCTTCACCATTTTCTCCAATATTGCTGCAGTTAATTGTTTTTGCAAAAATCCTGGCACAGGTAGTCTTTCCAACTCCTCTGGGACCGCAAAAAAGATAGGATTGTGCCAGGTGATTATTTTTTATAGCACTTTTCAGCGTGTGAGTAATTGAATCCTGTCCTATTACCATATCGAATGTTGCAGGACGATATTTACGCGCTGAAACAATAAAATTCTCCATAAAATTATTGCTCTTTTTTCATTTATTCCATCCATACAAATATAAGTAAAAAGCCATCAGGATAATTCAAGGTACAAAAATATTGGCCAGATACTGGCATATGGTCGGTCAACATACGGCCATTTCTAAATATTGCCTTAAATATTTTTGTTTAAAATAAAAATAATGTACTTTTGCGAGCCAAAATCATAAACTATTAAAAGATAAACTATTATGTTGAATCAGTATGAAACCGTTTTCATTGCAACTCCCGTTTTATCTGAGAACCAGATGAAGGAAGCGGTACAAAAATTCAAGAAGGTGATCACTGAAAATACAGGTGAGATCGTTCATGAAGAGAACTGGGGCCTCAAGAAACTGGCCTATCCAATCCAGAAGAAGTCGACAGGCTTCTATTATTTGATTGAGTTTAAAGGTACAGGCGACCTGATTGAGAAGCTCGAACTGCAGTACAGAAGGGATGAGAGAATCATCAGATTCCTGACCTTCAAAATGGAAAAGTTTGCTGTAGAATATGCAGAAAAAAAGAGAAAACAAAGAGAATCAGAAAAATCAAAGGAGGAATAAGAAATGGCACAGAATGAATCAGAAATCAGATATTTGACTCCTCCGACAGTTGAGATTAAGAAAAAGAAATACTGCCGGTTCAAGAAGAACAAAATCAAATACATTGATTATAAGGATCCGGAATTTCTTAAGAAGTTCTTAAATGATCAGGGTAAAATTCTCCCTCGCAGAATAACAGGAACATCACTTAAATATCAGAGGAAAGTGGCTAAAGCAGTTAAAAGAGCACGACATATAGCTCTTCTTCCTTACGTTACTGACCTATTAAAATAAGGAGGAATTATTATGGAAATTATATTACTACAGGATGTCCCGAAACTGGGACAAAAAGATGACCTGGTAAAGGTTAAGAACGGTTTCGGAAGGAACTACCTTATTCCTCAGGGTCTGGCAATTGCCGCATCCAGTTCGGCAAAAAAAATACATTCTGAAAATTTGCGACAAAGAGCTCATAAGGAAGAAAAAATAAAAATTGAAGCTCAGGCATTGGCAGATAAGCTGGGTGAAGTAAAAATAGTGGTTGGTGCCAAAACAAGCAGCTCCGGAAAAATATTCGGTTCTGTGAACACTATTCAGATAGCTGAAGCACTCAGGGAAAAAGGATTTGATATCGACCGCAGAAGTATTACACTTCCTGAAGACCAGATTAAAGAGGTTGGAAGTTACAAGGCAATTGTTAAACTTCACAGAGAGGTAAAAGTCGAAGTGGCATTCGAGATTATTGCGGAATAATCTGATATTAAAATAAATGCATTAAAGGGACTATTTCGATAGTCCTTTTTTGTTTCACCCCCATTTTGCGCTGGCAGAGAGGGGGCCAGGCGCATAGCCGTCAACTTAAGAGTTGAGAATAAGAGTTTATAATAAACAAATTCCCCTCCTTTTGAAGGAGGGGTGTCTTCAAAAGGGTACCCTCTTTTAATTATTTAGATTATGTTCATTTCTTTTGCTCCTCCAAAAGAAATGAACCAAAGAAAAGGAGGCCGGAAATGATAACTTTGCCCTTCCACTGCGCCCGCTACACAAGCCTTTCCGCTCTACGCTCCAGGGCAAAGTTCGCGCCATTTCCGGATTGCCTACGCACTCATAATTAAACACTTAAATTGCCCTAAATAGATATATTATTGGATTTCATATGGCCTTAGAAGGTTTTGGGATAAAGCAACTGTTCTGAGGCTTGCTGCAAGGGCCTTTAGTAAGCATTACTGTTTGAGGAGGCCGAAGGCCGACGAGTTGTAATGCGTGGGCAAGCCTCAGAACAGTTGCCCCAAAAGCTTCTGAAGCCTTGATTTTTCTTTAGGTTCCTTTCTTTTCATCAAGGAAAAGAAAGGAACAGATTTTGGCGTACAAAAGAAAGTAAAGAATGAAAACAAATAATTTTATCAAGGAAAAGAAAGGAACAGGTTTTGGCGTACAAAAGAAAGTAAAGAAAGAAAACAAATAATTTCATCAAGGAAAAAAAGAACATATTCTTTGGAGTAGCAAAAGAATCGAGCCAAAGGCGATCTACGCGAAGCCAAATCCTTAGGTTGACGGCCTGTGGCCAGGCGGTGAGTTCGTGTTATTTCCTATTTCACAGCTATTGCATCAATTTCGATGAGGGCAGCCATTGGAAGATCTTTAACAGCGAAAGCCATACGGGCCGGTGGATCCTTTGGAAAAAATTCCATATAAATCTGGTTTACTGTTGAATAGAAAGTAATATCAGAAAGTAGAACTGTACACCTGACAACATTTTCCATTGAATACCCTCCCCTTTCAATTACATTCTTAAGATTTGTAAGAGCCTGTCTTGCCTGAGGTTCAATACCACCTTCAATCAGTTTTCCGGTAGCCTGATTTACAGCTATCTGCCCTGATACATAAAGTGTATTGTTAGCTTCTATTGCAGGGCTGTAAGGACGTTTTACAGGAGTGTTATCGAAAGTGATCACTCTCCGCGAAGTCTTTCTGACCTGTTCCTGATCCCCGTAACCGAAAGCAAATGAGATGACCAGGACGAGAACTGAAATAATGATGAATGACTTTTTCATGGATATTTGTATTATTTGACTGCAATTGTTTCAATTTCCAAGAGTGCTCCAAGAGGCAGATCCTTGACTGCATAAGTTGTCCTTGCAGGATGGTTTTCAGGATAAAAACTTGCATAGACCTCATTCATGGCCTTGAAATCATTTATGTCTCTCAACAGACAAGTTGATTTCACAACATCTTTGAACGAATATCCGGCTTCGACCAGAATTGCTTCTATATTCCTGAAGATCTGGTGAGTCTGTTCGGTTATTCCACCCTCTGCAAACTTACCGGTTTCAGGGTTAACTGGTACCTGACCTGAAATATAGAGGGTTCCATTCGTTTCGACCGCCTGGCTGTAAGGCCCTATTGCTGCAGGTGCTTTAGAAGTTTTTATAATCTTTTTCATTGTACTGATATTTTTCATCTTTAGAAACTCAAAACTTTAGCTCACTTTAGTCATTTTTATACCCTAGTATTGATCTCTGAAATCTTTTCTTCTTGTATATTTCAGGTCGGAAAGAACAGAGGCCTTAACTTTAATTGTAAAACTCCAGCTTTTCAGATAACCTGTCGGTATCCAGTCGATGCTCATATCCCAACAATGAAGGTCTCTTACAATTCCGACACTCGTCATTGTGATCTTCTTTTGCGCTATATCATAGCCGGTAGTATAGGTGACCCTGGTTTTCTTTGTCAGCGCAAGATCGCCTGAAACTGCGAGCCCCTGACTTATAGAAGATTTATATCCTAATTTAGTATAATTGAAATTGTAAGCGAGTCGCAGATTCCAGGGAACATCAAACTGTGCATAACCGTATTTATCGAGAGGAAGTCCCCCAACTGCGGTAGTCCTTGTTATATCAGATGTCTTTCCTGAAGATGCCCCATAACCTGCATCGGTTGATGGCTTCTGCGTCGTGGCAGTCTCCTTGTTTTTATCTTTTCCTTTTAGTAACTGACCAAGATCAAAATCAAGCGATGCTGAGAGACCCGTCATCCTCATAAGCTTTTTCGTCTGGGAATAATAGAGTGTTTTGACAGGATTACCTTTTGGATCCAGACCATATATCGAAAAATTACTGTTCGCAGCTAAATTCAGATTTTTAAATAAAACTGTCCGGAAGTTCATGTTGACAGGAGCCCATCTCATTGAATCTGCAAAAACGTCATAAGAGCTTGTGATAGAAAAATTATCAATGATCTTTACTTTCTTTGGTTTTCCGCTTGTATCATTCTTCTCAAAGATCTTTGCTTCAAGAATATTTACCAGACTAAAAGAGAAACCTCCGCTTCTTGACGATTTGGATGGAGTTCCGAAGATATTGTTCTCAAAGACCGAATACTCCCTCATATTGCCGGCCGTATCTATTTGTACCTTCCTGTACATATTGGTTGTCAGACCTTTAATTACCGGTGTATAATTGAAGGATATTGAGGGTCTTATAATATGACGTACTGCCTGGAGTCTACCTTTTGGTTCCTTAAACTGGTACATCCCGAAAAGCTGGGGATTGAAACTGGCACTAACAGAAGGATTTACAGACTGGCCGTAAAAAGCACCCCTTAGAGTATCATTTATAGCAGATGGAACTATCGTGTTCAGATCCGGATCGTAGTAGTCGGGAACCCATCTCTTTTCAATTTTTTGTGTATAAAGTACGCCAGAGTACATTACTTGCGGAGAAATAGAGAAATTTTTAAATGGCCTTAGCTGAAAACTAACAGGCAACTGATGAGAGAATCCGTTCCTCATGTCTTTCCAGACAGCATTTGTGAATAACAAGGCTGTCTCTGGTATCTATTTGATTATCAAGTAGATGCAGTGTATGATAAAGTAAGTTCCTGATACCATTTTGAAGGACCGGTACTGTTTTTGCTTTTTAGAGGATAGAGCCTTGAAATATTGAAATTTACTTTTGGCAGGTTGAGACTTATTGTCTTATTCTTAACATTCTGACTATGATTTAAACTTGCCGAAAGATTGAAAGGTGTTCCGATCCAGTTTCTTGAATAACTTATGCTCGATTGTCGCTGTGAGTTGACATGTTCACTTACTGTGTAACTGTTATTTCTGTCATATCCGCTGGAACTCATATTAACACTCGCTGAGAATCTGGAACCCGGCATTGATTTCTCATCCTGATTATAGCTCCACCCCACCCGATAATTAGTTGATTTAAGATAATCTGGCAGTCCCTTATGTCCGGAAATATTACTTGCATAACTAAAGGAAAGGTTACCATTATATTTATAGAGTCTCTTATAATTACTTGATAAATTCACCATCCAGGTTCCATTTGTATATAGTGTTCCGGTAGTAGCAAGATCAATATAGTCATTGAACACAAGGTAGTATCCTCCATTTGTCAGGGCATAACCAAGTTGTTGGCTTTCACTGTATGAGGGTAAGATCAATCCGGAAGATCTGCTCTTCTGAACCGGAAAGTATCCGAATGGAACTATCAGCGGTAATGGTATATCTTCAAGCACAAGGTAGGCAGGACCGGTAACAATCTTTTTTCCCGGAAAAACTTTTGCTCTGTTAAAATTTAAAGAGAAATGAGGATGTTCAAGATCGCAGGTCGAATATGTACTCCTGTTTATGTTCAGTGTTCCATCATCCATTCTTTTCGTGAGCTCACTATTCAAGAAACCCTGCTCCTGCTCTGTAGAAATATTTTTCAATCTGCCTTTTTTTGTCTTAAAATTATAGTGAAGTTCCTTTGATTTGAACTGCTGATCCCCTTGCTTGAACTCCGGAGAACCGATAAGTTTTCCGGTGGAGTCTATCCTGCCAATGGCAAATACTTCGCTTGTTTCCATATTGAGCACGATAGAATCAGCCTTAAGAGTAATGTCGCCATATTGGACATCACCTTCACCCACCAGGTAAACCTTCTTATTTACCATATCTGTTCTTCTGTACCCTTTAGCATTATGGATAATAGGAATATCAATGGCATCCTTTGAAAGACCACGTCGTTTCCTTAGCACAGAGTCGTTTACTACTGAATCTTTCTTTACAGGAATGGTATCAATGACGCCTATCTTTTCCTGAGAGAACATCAGTAAGCTTTGAACCATCAGGAGGAACACAATAACTAACCGCTTTTCTGTAAAAAAATACAACTTAAATACTATTTTTGCATAGATTTTTTGTGTGGCCGTGACGTTTGCGGCAAAACTAATATAAATTCATGAACTAAACATGGGTACCGGAACTAAATACGGCAAACATTATACCAATAATATTAACATCATAATATTGTTATTTATTGCCCAGATGCTTTTATTTCCAAAGGTCTCTGCCGCAATCCAGGGGAAAAATGGGAATTACATAATAATGATAGATCCGGGCCACGGAGGAAGAGATCCCGGAGCTGTGGGATCCTTCAGTTATGAAAAGAGTATTACACTTTCCATCGCACTTAAAACCGGTGAATACCTTGAGAAAAACCTGCCAAATGTAAAAGTTATCTACACCCGGAATACAGATAAATTTGTTGATCTTGATGTCAGATCAGATATGGCAAATAAGAATAATGCAAATCTTTTCATTTCAATACATGCAAACAGCGTTGCGGGTCACAATGTATATGGCACCGAAACGTATGTAATGGGAAATTCAAAAGACCAGGCCAACCTTGACGTTGCAATAAAGGAAAACCAGGTAATCCTACTGGAGGATAATTATTCATCCAAGTATGAGAACTTTGATCCTAAATCACCTGAGTCATATATTATGTTCTCGCTGATGCAGAACATTTACTTTAAACAGAGCACTGAACTGGCATCAATGATTCAGAATCAGTATAAGAATCAGATCAGGCGGTACGACAGAGGAGTGCAGCAGGCCGGTTTCTGGGTTCTCTATAAAACAGCCATGCCCAGCGTACTGACTGAGATAGGGTTCATATCAAATCCCAATGAAGAAAAATTTATAAATTCCAGGTCGGGTCAGGACAGCATAGCTATCTCTATTTTCAGGGCATGCAAGGAATACATTAGTGAAATTAACAGGAAAAGTGCTGTACCTGGTGCAAAACCCGATAATCAGGATATCTCCCGCGACTCCCTTAAACCAGATATTCCCACTGGTAACAAGATAGTCTTTATGGTACAAGTGGCCACATCGCCTAAAAAGATTGAGATAAAACCGGCCAATTTTAAAAACCTGAAGGATATCGTTCAATTATATTCGGGAGGAAGGTTCAAGTATGCAACCGGGGGGTTCGATGAATACGTTGAAGCAGTAAGCTACAGAAAAGAAATAGAGAAAACTTATCCCGATGCTTTTGTGATTGCCGTGCAAGACAACAAAATATTACCTTTGCGCGAGGCAATTGACAGTAAAGCGAAGAAGAAATAAGAAATTAACAGAAATACAGAAATACTGAAAGACTAAATAAAATAAATCTCTGATGAAAAAGATATCAAATGAAGTTAAGGTTGGAGTAACAGCTTTACTGACAATTCTAGTATTTATTTGGCTGTACAGTTTTCTGAAAGGCAAGAATCTGTTCAGCAGTACAAATAGTTACTATGCAGTATATGATCAGATTAACGGACTTGCTGAATCCAGTCCTGTGGAAATTAACGGTTACAAAGTTGGAGTTGTTCAATCTATAGTCTTCCTGAACGATGGTAGCGGCCGTCTGGTTGTAAAAATGTCTGTTTCAAAGGGATTTGATCTTCCAAAAAAAACTGTGGCAAAGGTTACAACGGCTTCCCTTATAGCAGGAATGAAAATAAAACTTGTTTTCGGAGGAGGTCCGGAGGTTTATAAAAGTGGAGACACAATTCCCGGAATCCTTGAGGAAGGCATACTCTCGAAACTTGGGACAGAACTTGTTCCGATAAAAGATAAAGTCATTAGCATGATAGAAGTACTTGATTCAGTCCTGGCCAGCATTCACGCTCTGATCAACCCGGAATTAAGTAAAAACCTGAATGGCAGCATGGCAAACCTGAATCACTTTACCAAGAATCTTGATGATGTTCTTGGTTCAAGAGAGGCTGAACTGAAATCTATGCTTGCAGATCTTTCGAAATTCTCTAAAATGTTATCAGATAATTCCGGCAAGCTTGGAACCACGCTGACCAACCTCGAAACTATTTCTGATACTCTTGTTGCTGCGGATCTTTATACAACGGTAACGAATCTTAAAACCACACTTGAGAAGACATCACAGCTTATGGAAAATGTGAACAAAGGTAAAGGGACTGCGGGTCAGCTATTTACCAATGATTCTCTTTATAAGAGTCTGAATAATGGAATTGCAAGTCTCGATTCGCTTTTAAAGGATGTAAAAGCTAATCCAAAACGATATGTTCATTTTTCACTTTTTGGCAAAAAAAATAAACCTGTGAAATAGTTTTATTCCAAATTTCAGATTATCTTGAGGTTAAATTTATTATAGAATTTAACGACAAAATAATACCTGTTTTCTAAGCCCAATATTATAATTTGAGTATACACTCATAACGTATTGTACCACACCATATATGAATTCTAATGCAATATAAATAGCTGATTATAAATACATTAAGTGATATAAAAAATAATTATTAATATTTTGTTTCATAAGTTGCTGATGGTTAAAACCATATACTTTTTTTGAAAAAGTCAAGTAAAAAAAATTTTTTTTATTAGTTTTTTTTTTACAAATATTGCTACATGAATCAGCTTGACTTTGTATCGTAATTTTTAAAACCAATACCCTGAAATGAACAAAACCCACAACGATGTATGGAATAACTGTCTGCAGATAATAAGAGATATTATTCCTTCCATCAGTTTTAAAACATGGTTTGAGCCGATTGTACCACTTAAACTTGAAAACAATGTTCTGACAATACAGGTTCCAAGTCCTTTTTTTTATGAATATCTGGAGGAACAATATATTGATATTCTGAGAAAAACATTAAGACGCGAGATTGGTGTTGATGCCAAACTTGAGTACAATGTCGTGATGGAGAATTCAAACTATCATAATGGCAAGCCCTACACTGTCCGATATCCTTCGAGAAATAAAACTGACCTCAATAATAAGCCTGTTCAGGTTCCCTTTGATCTTACGCAGCCATCGATTAAGAATCCTTTTGTCATTCCCGGCATTAAAAAAATACATTTTGATCCGAAGCTTAATTCTGACTACAATTTCAATAACTTCGTGGAAGGTGAATGCAACAGACTGGCAAGGTCAGCCGGGATTGCTGTCGGAAACAATCCCGGTGGAACAGCGTTTAACCCATTGATGATCTATGGCGATTCGGGACTTGGTAAAACTCATCTTGCACAGGCGATTGGTATCCTGGTCAAGGAAAAGCATCCTGATAAAATTGTGCTGTATGTAAATGCAAACAAGTTCCAGACCCAGTTCACCGAATCGATCAGAAACAACAATAAAAACGATTTTCTCCATTTCTATCAGATGATTGATGTTCTTATCCTTGACGATGTTCATGAATTTGCAGGCAAAGAAAAAACCCAGGATACGTTTTTCCACATTTTTAACCATCTCCATCAGTCAGGAAAACAGTTGATAATGACATGTGACAGACCTCCGGTTGAACTGCAGGGAATGGAGCAGCGACTACTATCAAGATTCAAATGGGGTTTACTTGCAGATCTTCAAAGACCAGACTATGAGACCCGTCTGGCTATTCTTAAGAAAAAAGCCTATAACGACGGAATTGAACTTCCCGAAGAGATCTTCGAATTTCTTGCTGCAAATATATCGAACAATATCCGTGAACTTGAAGCAGTTCTGATATCTCTTTATGCACAATCTACCCTAAACAGAAAAGAGATAAACATTGACCTCGCAAGGTTAATGGTTGAAAAGCTGATTAGCACATCAAGAAGAGAAATAACAATCGAATACATACAGAAGATCGTTTGTGATTATTACAAAATCCCTATTGACCTCATACAGGGCAAAACAAGGAAAAGGGAAATCGTCCAGGCCAGACAGGTTTCGATGTTCTTTTCAAAGAACCTGACCAAAGCTTCTCTCGCCAGTATCGGATCACACATTGGAGGAAAAGATCATGCAACTGTTCTTCACGCCTGCAAAACAGTTAATAACCTTATTGACACTGATAAACACTTCAGGAATCAGATTACCGAAATAGAGAAGAAACTAAAAGTGTAGATGAAACCCGGTCTTTCTATCTCTTCCCTTTGAACACTTTAGCGTCGAGATCCTTCACGCATCTGAACCCCACAGTTGAACATCTGTCAAATCCGGGAGAAACCATGAGCATTATCTGAGTTTTGTCAAGTGACTGTGGCCCACCCTCAATATACCACCAGCTGGAATCAGGAAGCCAATAACTCCCTCCTCTTATAATCATAAAGTTATATGGCCCGTCAGAATAGATATCATTGGTCATCTGCCAGACATTTCCGACCAGATCCATAACACCATAAGGACTGGCACCTTTTGAAAAAGCATCTACCGGGGTAAGTCTGTCAAAACCATTGTTGCATCTTGTTGCATGAAACTCATCACCCCATGGCCATTTACGTTTGTCGGTACCCTGAGCGGCGAGCTGCCATTCAGCCTGAGTAGGTAGTCGTTTACCAGCCCATTTAGTATATGAAACAACGTCTTCATAGCTGATATATACTACAGGGTAATTGTCCTGGCCCTGCTTAAACATTCCGGAAATCCAGTGTTTTAAATAGTTTGTTGTATCAACCGGACGGTAGCCCGATTTCAAAATAAAATCATGAAATTGAGAATTTGTAACAGGGTATTTATCTATTAGAAAACTGTCTACTACTGAGGAAATGTCTCTGTTTATCTCCGGATATGGAATGAAATCTTCTCTTGTTGTCAGATTGTAAGTAATTGAAACTTTGGGGACAAGAACCATGTCTGCAGGAATGGCGCTTGCCAGGGGAGTTGAAGTGACTTTGCTTATCAGCCAGGGTTTGCCGCCTGCGATTTTGACAACATTTTCATCCATCAGTAAATTTTTTTCGAGATATTGCAGGACTATCTTTCCTTCATAATTGCCAATCAGGTTTGTAACTCTGAAGGTAGTATCGCGGTTGAATTTTAGATCAAAATGCCGGGCTTTATATGAGGGATTTCCTATCCACATGGAAACCACTCCATTGCCGGGGTTATGAATTTGCAGTGAATCGCCTTTTAGACTGGATCTGATTATTTCCGGAAGCTGGGCTATACAGTCCAGTGAACCTTCTTTTCGGGTTCCTGATGATGATGGCAGCCATCCTTCTGCTGATGCAGTTAAATATGCTGTTCCATTTTCTATTACCGGATCAATGTTTTCATGGTTCCAGAGTGAGACAAAATGTTTTCCTGCGAAGTCGGTTACCTTAAACAATTTACCCTGAAAACCTTCAGGTTTCATATTTAGAATAGTGAAGATTGTTTTAGTACCAGAATTCCATTTATTTACAAAGACGTTATCCATCGTGGTACTAATGAACGGAGTCCAGTCGTTATCAAGAAAAGAATCATTATTCTGGCGGAGAATGAATGTTGTTCTTGAAAGGTAGCTCAGGTCATCACGGTAATTGTCATCTCTTCCACCAGGACGGCCAAGATGTAATTCAGTTCCGTATCCGTTAAAAAAAGAGATCGCTATCTCCCGATGAGTTTTATCTTCTCCTATATCACAAACCCTGAATATTGCAAAATCAGGTTTTATAAGCTTATTCAGATTGAGCTCAGGACTAAAAAAAATAGCATTATGAACCCGTCCTGAGATTATTCCCGGCATATCTTTTGTTATAGCCATGCCTTCAGAATACATTACTACCCCTTTTCTGACACTGTCAGCAGCGTGCTGTAATTCATAACTGGAACTGCCTCTTGTATCGAGAACGACACCATCCGCTTCAGTTTCTCTTATCATGTCGGCCATACCCTTATAATGATCCTCCTTTCTGGTACTGTTATCCCAGGGGTTATATGAAATAAAGAACTTTGTCCCCGACTGTCTCGATAATCTGGCAATTGATTTAAGTTGTTCTGTTCCTCCCGGCAGATCACGATACATATCCCACTGGTTTCTCTGGTCAAGACCTAATCTTGGCCAGGTAGGCCAGATGCAAAACACATCGATATGGTTGAACTCTTCATTCCATCTTTTGAGTTCATCTGAATATGTATATTTACCTGACAGGCGATCATAGAATTCGTTGTCCCACGCCATCTGTAGGATTATGATATAGCTTTCTTTTATCCATTTAAGGTCCTCACGTTCAAATAATTTATTATCAAATTGATCCATATCAAAAAGATACCGATCGCGAAACATAAGTCTGAGACCATTCTGCCATTCTCCTTTAAAGATGTCAGCATAAATGACATAGTTCACAGTTGCTTTTGGTGGCAGAACTGTTTCGTACCTCTTTTTTTGTCCGCCGGTGGTCTGCTGGCGTCTGGCCAGTGCACAAACCGACATTTCGTTTCCAGTATTAAATGAACAATATCCAAGTTCCCAGGCATTATCGGGAAGAATGACCCTCACAGGTCTGAATCCTGGTCTGAAAAGATATGCCCGGGCAAGATCCCAGGGTCCTTTACCTGTAATATAAACTGACCCATCATTTATGCCGAACGGAACTACATTACTGATTATAATTGTGTCTTTCCCTCTGTTTTCAAAAGATATTTCGCATTTCCAACCTTTCGGCCCCGCTGATATGCCTGAAGTTCTGACTAATACCCGGCTATCAAAGAGCTGGGTAAAACCATTCTCTGAGGGAACTGTTTCAGACTCTGTTGATGTGAATTGTTTTTCATTCAGGAGAAAACTGAAGAGAGGTCTGGCTTTTGTAAGATTGATAATCAGACTGTCGGAAGAAACAAATCGTTCTGCGGTAAGTCCTGTCTTTCCATAAAGAATAATATTGCTTAATGTCTGTGAACAAATGGGATATGAAACAAAACAAATCTGCAAAAAAAGAGCGATAAAAAGTTTCAGGCTTGATCTTTTCATTGAATAATTTCCCATAATTACCTCTTGAATTGGCATTGCAATATATAACTTACATGGCATAAAAAAAACAGTTTTACAACAGGTCAACAATTGGCATGTTATTAAGTCGTAATATTAAAGTGAAATTTTTATATTAAGGAATTAATTTGTATTTTTAGGGTTCAAACCTAAAAGTCTACGCACTAATGCCAAAGGGGAAATTATTTAGAGTAATACTTATTCTGCTGATTATATCTCTTTTTTCGGGCTCTGGTTGCGGATCAGCAAAAAATAGTCAATCTATCGCCAGGAAAAGCCAGGCTTCCAAAGTAAGTGCTTCCCAGCTTGGCAGAAACAAATACTATTTTTCAAAGGATTATCAGAAAAAGCTTACAAAAAGCTACAAGAAGAGATAATACCTCATCCCTTGTCATCAATATTAAAAGTCATCCCGTCATATGCCAGCATTATATCCGGTGGCAGTTCCTTTGAAACCTCATTGTATCTTCCCATCTGGTGACTGATATGAGTAACATAGGCTCTCTTTGGAGATATCCTCCTTATATAATCTATTGCCTCACTCAGGCTAAAATGGGAAGAGTGCTTTTGTTTTCTTAGTGCGTTTATTACCAAATACTTAACACCGATTAGTTTCTCCATACTTGATTCAGGTATATAATCGGCATCGGTTATATAAGCAAAGGCACCCGTCCTGAATCCGTAAATATCCAGATCCTTATGGATTACCCTGATAGGGATAATTTTCAAACCCTTGATATCTAATCCGTACGGAGGGATAAGGTTCAATCTCATTTTAGGAATTCCCGGGTACTTGTTTTCAAAAACATATTTATATTCTCTTTTCACTGCTTCCTGTACCTCTTCTTCAGCATAAATATCAATTGCATCCTGACTCTTAAAGTTAAAAGCCCGTACATCATCCATACCGGCGATATGGTCTTTATGTTCATGGGTCAGAAGAATAGCGTCAAGTTTTTTAACATTTTCCCGGAGCATTTGCTGACGGAAATCAGGTCCGGCATCGAACACTAAAGTAGTTTCATCCGTCTGCAACATGAGTGATGTTCTAAGTCTTTTATCCTTTGGATCATCGGAAATGCAGGTGTTGCAATCACACGCAATTACAGGAACACCCTGAGAAGTACCCGTGCCTAAAAAGGTTATTTTCACATCAAAATAATTTACGACAAACCTAGTTCAAATATTGATAAATGCCAAAGTGCAGGCAACTATTTGTCTGGCCTGGCGAGATGTTTTTTTGTTATATTTGACATACAAATATTTATAGTGTGGTTGGAAAAATTTATTTGATTCCTGTTACCCTTGGAGGAGATGATCCAAGGCAGGTTATACCGGAACCGGTCATCTTACTCACAAAATCGCTTCGTTACTTCATAGTTGAAAATACCAGAAGTGCAAGAAGGTATCTTCGCCTGATAGACAATTATTTCCCCATCGACGACACTCATTTCTCAGAACTTAATGAGCATACGAGTAACTCAGAACTAAGCAGTCTCCTTGAACCGGTATTGACCGGTAATGATATCGGACTCATGAGTGAAGCCGGTCTTCCAGGCATTGCTGATCCTGGTTCAAATCTGATTTCAGAAGCTCAGAAACAAAATATAAGGATCATTCCACTGGCAGGACCATCATCGATTTTACTAGCCCTTATCGCTTCGGGAATGAACGGCCAAAATTTTACTTTCAACGGATATCTTCCTGTAAAACCGGCGGTCAGGGATTCTAAAATAAGAGAAATTGAAAGGCGGTCTAAATCTGGTGATTCTCAAATCTTTATGGAAACGCCATACAGATCTCAAAAACTATTTGAATCCATTTTAAGGGTATGTAATGCCAGTACAAAACTTTGTATCGCAGCTGATATAACACTTCCTACCGAGTTCATCAAGACAAAAGTAGTTTCCGACTGGAAGAAGGATGCGCCCCAAATCAATGACAAACCGGTTATTTTCATTATCCAATCGACCTGACAAATTGAATCAGGTTAAATGTAATACTACCACCATGACAAAAAAAATCCTGTTACTGATTTTCGTTTTGCCAGTTTTATTGGCTCACCTCCAGGCTCAGAAGGTTGATATGAGTCTTTTTCAGGGAATCAAGCCAAGAAGTATTGGACCAGCCGGGATGAGCGGCAGGGTTACTGCAATTGCAGCAGATCCCAGGAACAGCGACGTTTTATATATTGGTACTGCGTCCGGAGGTCTGTGGAAAACAACAAATGCCGGCACAACATTTAAGCCGGTTTTTGATGAGCAACCTGTTGCTTCTATTGGAGCTCTGGCAGTGGATCCTCAGCGTCCGGATATAATATGGGCAGGAACGGGTGAAGGTAATCCCAGGAACAGCGTAACCGGTGGTTATGGTATATATAAAAGCCTCGATGGAGGTAAAACATGGATATTGTCGGGGCTGGAAGCAACACGACATATACACAGAATAATAGTAAACCCGGTTAACAGCGACGTTGTATATGCAGGTGCAATCGGAAGCCCCTGGGGACCTAATAAAGAGAGAGGTGTCTTTAAAACGGTGAATGGAGGTAAAACCTGGGAAAAAATTCTGTTCACAAACGATACTTCAGGTGTATGCGATATGGTAATGGATCCTACAAATCCCGATAAATTATTTGTTGGTATGTGGAATCACCGGAGATGGCCATGGTTTTTCAATTCAGGAGGCAAAGGTTCAGGATTATATATGACACTTGATGGAGGTAAAAATTTTACCAGGCTTCAAAATGGGTTACCTGAAGAGACTGGCAGGATTGGAATTGCAATCGCTAAATCGCGGCCTGATTATGTCTATGCCTATGTGGAATCCAGGGCAACTGCAATTTACAGATCAACTGACGGTGGATTTTCATGGGAAAAGAGAGGAGAAAAAAATATAGGGAACAGGCCGTGGTATTATGCTGAGATCTATACAGATCCAAAAAACGAGAACAGATTATTCACTCTTTATTCCAGCATAAACATGAGTGAAGATGGTGGTCTTACCTTTCCGACACTAATCGGAGGATCAATACATCTTGATCATCATGCCTGGTGGATTGATCCGGCTAATTCACGTCACATAATTGATGGAAATGACGGTGGAATGGCAATTACATATGACATGGGTGCGACATGGAGGCATATCTCAAACCTTCCTGTCGGCCAGTTCTATCACATTAATACTGACATGGAGGAGCCCTATAGAATTTATGGCGGTTTGCAGGACAACGGATCGTGGGTTGGTCCGGCATATGCCTGGTACAGGGGTGGTCTGATAAACGAATTTTGGGATTTTTTCATAGGGGGTGACGGTTTTGATGCTATGCCGGTCCCGGGAGATCCAAGATATGGTTATGCTCAATCGCAGAATGGCAGTCTGCAAAGAATCGATATACTTACTGGTATGGAAAAAAGTATTAGACCAGTTCCGGAAGGAACCGAAAGGTTAAGATTTAACTGGAATGCAGCACTGGCCCAGGATCCATTCGATAATAATACAATTTACTTTGGAAGTCAGTTTATTCATAAAAGCACAAACAGAGGAGATACCTGGACTAAAATATCGAAGGATCTTACGACAAATGACCCTGAAAAACTCAAACAGTCTCAAAGCGGAGGAATTACACCTGATGTAACGGGCGCTGAGAATCATTGTACGATCATAACTATCTCTCCGAGTAAAGTTCAGAAAGATCTTATATGGGCTGGAACAGACGATGGCAATGTGCAATATACCACTGACGGCGGAAAAACCTGGACCAACGTGAGTGCAAATAT
Source organism: uncultured Bacteroidales bacterium (assembly GCA_963813405.1). GTDB lineage: Bacteria > Bacteroidota > Bacteroidia > Bacteroidales > VadinHA17 > LD21. The sequence continues at coordinate 69,609 of CAWEYU010000003.1, read as the reverse complement.
TAATGGAGCTCCCAAAAAAGCATGGATACCTCAGATAACCGCTTCAGGATATAATGCGGCTGAAGCATTTGTAGTTCTTAATAATTACAGGGTTGGCGACTATTCATCTTACCTCTATTTTACAAATAACTTTGGCAAAACCTGGCAGAGGATAATTGATGATCAGGATGTTTGGGGTTACGTTCTCTGTTTTGTACAAGACCCTGTGGAGCCAAAGCTAATGTTTGCCGGCACAGAATATGGCCTTTATGTCAGTTTCGACAAAGGCGAAACATGGAATAAATGGACATCAGGTTATCCCACAGTATCTACTTACGACATGGTTATCCATCCAAGAGAAGCTGACCTGGTTATTGGTACTTTCGGAAGATCAGTATGGATTCTTGATGATATTAATCCACTTAGAGAGGTCGCAGGTTCGAGCGGGATGGTCTTAAATAAAAAACTTGCGGCTTTTAAAACTCCGTCTTCAGTTATGGCTTCTACAAAAAACCTGCCTGGATATTACTGGAGGGGTGATGCAATTTATGAGGGGACAAACAGGGAAATTGCAGCCTTTCTGACTTGTTATGCGAATGAGGTCAAAGATGAGAAACTTAAGGTCGAAATATCTGATGATGCAGGTGTAGTTGTAAGAAACTTTGAGGCTGATATTAAAAAAGGTTTCAACAGGATCAGCTGGCGATTTGATAGAAATCCATTGGTTACCGCCGGTCAGATAAGCAGGAATACCCAGTTTGATCCAGAAGGGAGAATAAGACAATTCAGGGGTGCGTCCAATAATGTAGTTCCAGGCGATTATACTGTAAAACTAAGTTATAATGGTGAAACAGCATCTACCACTATCAAGGTCAGGAATGATCCTCGCATGCCTGCTCCCGATATCGATGCAATAAAACAAAATCTTAAGAGGGCTGATGAGATCACAAAAGGTATTAAGGAGCTAAATGGCTTATATCAAAAGTTTTACGAATGTGGTTCTACTATCACGAAGGTCGATGATTTGACCAAAAAAAATAGTGTCTTCGCAGAATCAGTAAAAGATTTTCATAGTCAGTTTAAAACAAAATTTGAAGGTCTGGAGAGAAAGTTGTCAGGCAGGCCAGAAGGATTATTCATTAAAATCAACAGCTACAGAATACTTCTTTCTGCTGCCAGACAACTGACGGCAGAAGAAGAGAAAACAGTTTCTGAATCAAAACAATCACTTGAAGAAGCAATAAAAACCCTGAATGATTTTTTGACAACCGACCTGCCTGGTTATCAAAATAATCTTGCCGGGAAGCAGGTGCCCCTGGATGTAATTATAAAATGACCATTATTTCTTGCTGCCGGGTTTGACAGTTATAAGGCTTATCTCCCAAATGAGTGGTGTATATCCGGGAATTGCTCCCCATATCCCTGCCTGACCATACGCGAGGCTTGAAGGTGTCAGGAATCTTGCTTTGCCACCTTCCTTCATCAATCTTATTCCTTCGTCAAGCCCGGGGATAATTTCATAATTTCCAATTATAGCACCATAAGGTGTACTTGATGACACATTTGAATCGAAAATCTGTCTGTCTAAGAACATACCGGTATATCTGAAATATATAGTGTCTTTCAATATTGGTGACCTTCCTGTTCCGGGTTGTAATTCAATATAATACAATCCGCTGGGTTGCAGAACATATGCAGTATCACCAAGAGATTTGACATAACTGTCGATCTGACTTTGTTCCTGTCTTCTCCATGAACCTGTAGGATTACAACCTGAATTCAGAAGAACAATGAAAGCGCAAACACATAATAATTTGACTCTGTTATTCATCATATATGAAATTTAAGATTATTTTTAGTTCAAATACTGTACCGTTTTTCAGTTCCTGTTAAGAATTTTGATATTATATACTAAAGTAGCCCGCGAAGGTATTGATTTTCCGTCACCAATCAAACCGTAGGCAAGAAAAGGCGGGAGAATAAAAATTGCTTCGCCACCCGGTTTAAGCAAACGAAGTCCTTCATTCAACCCGGCTTCTATGTTACTTTTTCCCAGAATATAATCCTTTGGCCCCAGTTTATCAGAATTATAACACTCTGTTCCATCCAGAAGCGAGCAGACAAAATTAAATGAGATACTGTCATTTGCCTGATAATACTTTCCAGTACCCTCTTTCGTGATAGAATACCATAAACCACTTGCGGATTCCTTCATATTGAGATGCTTCCTTTCAATATAGTTTTGAATTCTCTCACGGTCTTTCTGGACAAAATAACTGTTAATGTCAGCGAGTTCATTCTTACCCGGTTTTTGTATTATAACTTTCTTTTCAGTAGAATTATTGCATGAAACCATTGAAAGAACTGCAAGCAGCCAGATAAAAATGAATACTCTCATTTCATCAGTTATAATCGGGTGATTGAGGGAAGTCTGATTTTAATACATTCAGAAAATAGCCGATTGTATTTTCCAGTGTATCATAGTGTTCCCCTCCTGCAGCATTGCGGTGACCTCCGCCTTTAAAGTGATTATTAGCAAATTCACTTACTGAAAAGCTCCCTTTTGATCTGAAGGAGAGTTTTACGAATCCATCTTTTTCCACAAATAATACAGTAAAATCAATTCCTTTTATAGAGAGGGGCATATTCACAAATCCCTCAGTATCACCCTTTTTATAATTATACTCCGCCAGATCTTCTTTTGTGAGATAGATATATGCTGTTCTGAATTCCGGCAAAACAACCATCCGTCTGTCAAGGGCAAGACCTTGCAACCTCATTCTGTCAGCAGAAAAATTGTTATATACTAAATTGAATATCTGGTCTTTTTCAATGCCAAGATCAATTATATCTGCAATTATTCTGAACGTATTACCCGAATATGCACCATGCTCAAAGTTGCCGGTATCAGTTATAATACCAACATATATACCTTCAGCATAAGGTTTATTAAAGAATATCGCTCCATTTAGATCGTGAATTACCTCATGTAATAGCTCTGATGTAGAACATTTTGTAATGTCTGATATAATAATATCCACAAAGTCCTCAGAATTAAGGTGATGATCAATAATTACTTTTTTTGCTTTTGATTTAAGAACGTATTCTTCAGCTTCACCCAGTCTGTCTGAATGGTTAAAGTCGAACATAATTATAAGGTCTGCATCTTCAATAAGCTTTTTGCATTTCTTCCTGCCATTAATAAAAATATTAATTTTATCAGCACCATCCATCCATTTTAGAAACTCCTGGAGGTTATTGGGAGAGAGCATTTCCGCATAAATTCCCTTTGATGCAAGATAATGATATAATGCAAGTTGTGAACCAATAGCATCACCATCCGGATTAATATGGCAGATGAGTAATATATTAGTGGAGTTAAATAAAAGTTTAGATAATTCTTTTGTATATTTGGCCGCGTTTAACACCATTTCCAGTTTTAAAGGAAAGGCAAAGATAGAAAATATTCCTGAGGAGAAAATCGAGGCTAATGACAAAACAAATCCTGATATGAATACCAATTTTACGTTTGCAATTATTAAGCCAGATGCTGTTAGGACAGGAAAAACAGGTCCTATACTGGCAATGATAAATGAGGGTGGATTTGAAATTACAGCTATGAGGATGGTCCGGCTTACTACACAGCAGGCTGAATCGTTCTACAGCGTTCATAAAGGTAAACCGTTTTTTGAGGGGCTGATTGATTTTATGACTTCCGGGCCTGTTGTTGTAATGATCTTAAAACATGAAAATGCCGTTTGTGAATTCAGGAAGCTCATAGGCGCTACCGATCCAGGCAAAGCAGAACCTGGAACAATACGAAAAACATTCGCAGTATCTGTTCAGATGAATGTCGTGCATGGATCAGACAGTCCTGAAAATGCCCTTATCGAGGCAAACTTCTTTTTCTCAGGCATTGAAAGATTTGATTAACATGAATCCTATAAACAGTACAGACTTCTCAAATAAAAAAAATCTCGAGAAATATTCTTCTGCTTTTACTCTCTCCGATATGGAGATTTTTATCTTCCCTGAACTTTTCTATCCGTTGGTTCTGGCTAATATAATGTCGCCAATTATATGGGAATGGAGAGATAATCCCTGGTTCAAAGATATTGAAAAGAAAAGCTTCACTTACAAATCCAACAGGATCAAACAGTTCATTATTCAGAATTACGTTTTTAACCTCGACCTGTCGACATGGGGATTAACAACCAAATCTCAGGAAATAGAGAGATTCCGCGATTTTTTCGATATGGAGATGTTAAAACAGTCAAATGCTCTGTTCGGCTATGAGGGCGACAAATATTATTTTGACATCGATATCAGAAAACATTTTGGCCTTGATAAATATAATTCCGAGGTTATACCATATTGGAAAACGGAGACTATTGAGGCAATGACTGCCTTCAGCTTTAAAGAAAATTTCAATACTGGCGCTGGTGAATGTGTTTCATTATCATCGCTTTATGCTGCAGCAATGTTTGTTATTGGAAGAATACCGCTCGAAAAAATCTTTCTGATTGCAACTCCTCTCCATTCACAAAACTTCATAATTGAAAAGGAGGGACTTATAACGAATAACAGGAGAATTGTTACCAAGAATATGTGGTTCAATGGCACATCGCTCTCCGCGAAAGCAAGAAGAGCCATGGAGAACGAAAAGGTTACTGTTGTCACAAATATTTCAGGATACATACACACCCTGTATGAGGAGGCCACTATTGATAAGCATTCATATAACTTGTTTTCTCAAAGGCTCCGGGATTTTCTCAGGACAGATCTCACAAGTGCCATCTTTATTAATTTTCTCCGTTTCAAGTCGAGGTACAAATCACTCTTCCAGTTCTGCTGTGAATGTTCCGGCGTAAAAAGGTACATTTCACTTGAAAAAATGTTCGAATATGAACACAACAGCAAATTTAATGTGTCAAAGGAAACAAGGGATCAGCTTGTGAATGAAATTGAAGGCGAAGAGTTTCATCTGAGCCCCCTTCAGGGAAAAATAGTATTGAATGATATTGAACTGCTGCTCGACAAAATTAGCGGTAAAAGCCTTGAGGATATTGAAGAGGAATTCATGATTCAAACCTCATACGAACCTTCCATTACTATTCATGAAATGTTTAATGAGATAAGAGAATTTATATATACTGATCCAAAAATTCCTGATCCTTCAAAAGTATACACTAAAACAAAAGTTCCTTCAATAACTAATGAAAACAGCAGGAAGGATATTATAAATAAAATTTACAGTTCAGCTGGTGAATCTGAGCTATGCATGCTGACCCTCTATGTTTACAGGCAAATGGATATAATAGACTGGTTGCCATTTATTAAAGCTTCCTTTGAGAGAAATCCTGTTTGCTATCTTGAGCTTAGCGGAAAATCTGTAAAGGAGGTATATGATCTTATTGAAAACCTTGATAATCAATCAATTTATGACGAGAACAGGCTTGCATTACCTGACGAAGTCTGGAATTTCAGACGTGGTGACGGTATTGAGAAAGGAATTCTTTTTGCAACCTGTATTCATTTGAAGGATATACCGGCTCCAGTAATAATAAAAATTGACCATCAGTCTGTTACTGTTGAATACCAGAAGCATAAATATCATTTCAAATCTGGTAAGAGTTTGAAGAAGACCATTGAAGTAGAAGGGACCAGCTATAATATTCAGTAATCAAACTAAGTTACCGGGTCATTTAAAACATGTAAAAACATCCCCCAAAACCATAGCCATCAACCTAAGAGTTGGGAATAAGAGATTATAATAAACAATTTCCCCTCCTTTTGAACTAATCTTAATACACATCATCAGAAAATTTCTTTACAAGAGGAATTGGATAAGTTAATCGCGGAATACAAGTTAGAAAGAATGAGGGACTAAAGTCCCAAGGTGGGGGGAGTGTCTCGTCCGTTGGCTGAAGCCAACGGATTGGAGACCACACACCTACGAGGGGCTTTAGCCCAGCAGCTTTTAATTTTTTATTACCAATCCTAATCACTTATCTCACTCTTCAAATATTCAGGTTCCTGGAATACAAATCTGTTATCAACCTTTAATACAGTGAATCCTAAGGTTCTTTGCTCGGCTAAGGTTAAGTGAAGGATGCTTTTATCATAAGCCTCTCAACCCACCCCTAACCCCTCCGGAGGAGGGGAATTTGTTCCTAATACCCTGGAACCTGCACCCTGCACCTCTGCAACCTGCAACCTGCAACACTTATTCTTATTTTAGCACAATCTCTTTAATGACCTCCTCCCCTGCTTCTTTATTTAGCTTTTCTCTTAACGCTTCCCGAATCATCAGCAGCTCATTTCTTACAATGGAGGACTTGAGATGGACGAAAAGTATCTTATCCTTAATATAGATTTTTGAAGTTCTGGTGGATATTGCTTTGCCGACTATAGCTTCCCAGCTGTTAAGAAGACTTATTTCTTTTAGCTTAGGACCCAGGTTCATCTCCTTAATATAATCCTGTATAGCCTCGGCTATGGAAATTGTTTTACTGCGCCTCATTAAATTCAGGTTTTACCTGTTTCTTCTTCAATTCCATTATCGCCAATCCTGAACATTTTATAGTCAGTATCAACAGCAGTCAGTATATCCTGCAATCTGCTTTTATGAGTATCAGTTATAAAGATCTGACCAAACCTGTGATTTCCAACAAGTCTGATGATTTGCTCAACGCGTGCAGCATCGAATTTGTCAAAAATATCATCAAGAAGAAGTATCGGAGAAAAACCGGCCTTCCTCTTTATATAATCAAATTTGGCAAGCTTAAGAGCAACCAGGTAGGATTTCTGCTGTCCCTGCGATCCGAGAGATTTTACAGAATAGTCATCCAATTCAAGAATCAGATCGTCTTTGTGGATACCAACCGTCGTGTACTCCAGAATCCGATCCTTGTCAGCTGAGTTCTTCAGCATCTGACCAAACTCTCCATCCTTCAACTGCGAACGGTATTCAAGCTTTACCGTTTCCTTCCTGGATGATATAAAAGAGTAATACTCATTGAACACCGGAATAAGCTCATTTACAAGGATATCGCGCTCTGAGAAAATGTAGTTGCCATATTTTATCAGTTGAGAATCCCATATTGAAATCATCTCATCATCAAAATTCCCGGAGGCTTTAAAGTCCTTTAAAAGCTTGTTTCTCTGCTGAAGTACTTTATTATACTTAAGAACGGAATCAAGATAGCTTGCGTCATACTGACTGATTATTTTATTCAGGAATTTCCGGCGCACTTCACTCCCCTCTGTTATAAGGGCGCTATCTGCCGGAGAAATCATTACAACAGGATACCTCCCCACATGATCATTTAGCTTTTGATATTCTTTCCCGTTACGTTTAAGGACTTTTTGCTTCTGTTTATGAAATGAACAGAAGATATTACTCTCCTCCTCATCCCGCATGAAGCTTCCCTGAACTATGAAATAATCCTCACCATGCTTAATATTTATACTGTCGATATTGTTAAAAAAGCTTTTTGTAAGGGACAAATAATGAATAGCATCAAGAATATTTGTCTTTCCGACACCATTATAGCCAACGAAACAGTTGATCTTCGGTGAAAAGGTAAGCTCAGCCTGGCCATAATTTTTGAAAAAAGTAAGAGACAACTTTTTAAGATACATGATTATATCTGTAAAAATTCGAAAAATAATCAGCAACAAAGTTAAAAAAAGAATTACATGTTCTCATCCATTTCATTATATTACTGATTATCAATTTAATGCCAACTTTAGTAAGATTTAGCCTTTTTTCAAATAATTGTTTCATAATAAATTGAAAAAAATTACTTTTGCGGAGTTAATTTTTGAAGTGTACATAGTTTAACTAAAATGGCAAAAAAGAATAAGGAAGATAATCCGACAGGGTTAAAGAATGTGGAACATACATTGACCACTACTGAACAGTATCTTGAAGAGAATTATAAAAAGTTACTGGTGATTCTTGGTGTAGCTGCTGTACTTGTTGGCATTTTCTGGCTGGGAAGACTCTGGCTTAATAAAAGAAATGATGAGGCCCAGTCGCAGATGTACCAGGCACAGAGATGGCTTGAGAAGGATTCTCTGAAACTTGCCCTCAATGGTGATGGAAATTACCTTGGCTTTCTCGATATTCAGAAAAACTATAAAATGACCAGAGCAGCTAACCTTGCAAAATATTGTGCAGGAATCTGTTATCTCCATCTTGGCGACTATCAGAATGCCATTGAGTCACTTGCCAAATACTCCATTAAGGATAAACTGATCGGGTCTGTTGCCACGGGTGCAATAGGTGATGCCTATGTTGAATCAGGTGATCTGGATAAAGGTCTGACTAAATATATTGAAGCTGCCGATATGGCTAAAAACTCATTTAATACTCCGCTATATCTGATGAAAGCTGCCCAAATTAATGAGCTTCAAAAGAAATTTACCGAAGCGCTGAAAATTTACGAAAGAATAAAGAATGAATATCCCGAGAGTACTGAGGGAACATCAATCGACAAGTACATTGCCCGTGTAAAGATCCTGATTAAATAAATGGGAACTGTTAATCTATCAGAATACGATCCTGGTAGAGTTCCTTCTGCCGGAGAAATGAGGTTTGGAATAGTTGTTGCCGAATGGAACAGCGAAATTACAATGGCATTGCTCGATGGGGCGCTTAAAGCACTTAAAAACCATGAAGTTGCCGACAGTAATATTCTTGTCAAACATGTTCCGGGAAGTTTTGAATTGCCGCTTGGTGCTCAGTTCATTGCAGAATATGACGATGTTGATGCAGTTATATGTCTTGGATGTGTCATCCAGGGAGAAACGCCTCATTTCAATTATATATGCCAGGGTGTGACCCAGGGAATCACTGAGCTTAATCTTGAATACAATATTCCTTTTATTTTTGGAGTCCTCACAACAAATAACCGGCAGCAAGCTCTCGACAGAGCGGGAGGAAAACTTGGCAACAAAGGAACTGAGGCCGCGATAACTGCCATAAAAATGGCATCTTTACAGAGACAGATGGAAAAATAACTCTATCTGAGCACCTTGCGTACGAAAGCCACTGTAAAATAAGACATCATAAATACTCCCATAAAACCTTCCAGGCCTGAAACTACCCTGCTCAGACCCTGCGGGAAAACATCGCCATAACCTATGGTAAAGAAGGTAACAGCACTATGATAAAAGGACTGGACCAGGGGAGTCAGATTATCAGGATTACCGACCGAAGATCCGGTCTTGCCCAGACCAGACAATTGTACAAGATAGTAAGTTACCCCAAAGAAAAACCAGAATATCACTACACTGATTAAGACCCGGGCGGGTGATGTTGCATAGAGGCCAATTTTGTCAAACACCAGCCATTTGAATGCAAACGCAGGTCGGGCCCAAAGTTTAGCCCACTTTCTTCGGGCAATCTCATCTTTCATATCGGCTCGTGATTCGAGCCTTTTAAACATCACATATGCTTTGTCTTCGTCGTCATATTTACCTGTTCCGCTGAAGTTTTGCTTTAATATCCTGAACTGTTCTGCTTTTTGCCGGATGGTTGTTAAGTTCTGTCTTAATATGATTTCCTTACAATTATTTCGTTCCCAGTCGACATATATTTTTCCGATGAGTCTCATGCCTGACATATCGACAATATCTATATTAATCTTGAAATCATAGGGTTCAAGGTCAATAATATCACGTACTATTGTATCAGAAATATCAAGCACTTCTGCCCTCCCGAGACGGAGATCAACATAATGGTCAAGATGACAGGACTTAAGGCTAAGTATCTTGAAATGAGAATTATTAAATGTTACATCTCCGTCTCCGAATTCCGTTTTTTCAAAATGGAATTCAGCATTGGACATCTCCATAAGGTTGAAGTTTTTGGGACCTGAACCCATCTCGACCTTTTTAAACTGGATCTTACCTGACCGGCATGAGGCTCCTTCGAAATTTACTTCACCATTTCCAAATACCGACCGGTTGAAATTTATCCTTCCTGAACCAAAATCGACAGTCCTGAAATCAACCCGGCTATTTCCAAACTCTGCTCTCTCGAATGTAACTTCGCAATCTCCAAAGACAGAATAGTGAAAATCAACCTTCCCTCCACCTATCCGGGTCACTTTAAAGTTGAAACGTCCATTCCCAAAATGAGTATTAATGAAAAGCAGCTCTCCATTATTGAATTCTGTATTTGCGAAACTGATTTCTCCATCGCCAAATTTGATATCCTGAAAATCTTTTACCCCATCCTTTACGATGGCATTCTTAAAAAGGAAGTCTCCGTCTCCGAATACAGAACCTGTAAATTCAATATTCCCTTCACGGAAAAGAGTATTGGAGAAGACCGTATTACCCTTCCCAAAGTTTGAACCGCTGAAAATAACCTTACCTTTTGCAAAATGAGAGCCATCGAAGCTGACATCATCATCAGAAAATACAGCAAAACTAAAATCTGTACAGTTCTTTGCTTCAAAAAACGCATTTTTTGCTGAAAATTTCTTCAGGAAGACGTAATCTTTTTTATCCAAGCCATTGTGTCTCCTGTAGGCCGATAATGAGAACTCACTTATATATAAATTATCAAGATTCAAATCTTTACCCTCTTTAATAAGTTTAAACAATCCGGTCATCTCAACGGCACCAAAGAGCTCAGAGCCGATCTCTTCCCCATCGGAACCAAACAAAGTGACAATTGCTGTCCGGGGGCATGTTCTGCCGTCATCTGCAATGAACTTTACATTCTTTATTTCAGTCCGAAAAGTGGAATATCCGGTAACCATTTTTATCTAACTATAATTTGTTTAGCCAAATTAGAGAAAAAAAAATCAATATGCAATTCCGGTCTTATCTCTGACAAAGTCTGGCATACGGACAAACGTCGCATTTTTTCAGATTATCAGTCATTCTGAAAGGTTCCTCAGCACTAAAGATCATATTGATAGTTTTTATAAGGTATGAACCGAAGGATTCTCTGATTTTTTCGAAATCATCAATCACCAAAGCTTGCCCGTTGAAGTCCTTAACTGTAAGATAATCAATATAATCGTCATTATACATGCCTTTTACAGTATAGATGGATGGACGCACATGCACATCTTCATTTGTCTTTAGAAACAGATGACAATACATTAATATCTGGAACCACGAGTCGTTTCGACTTTTCACATGTTCATCAAAGAGAGAAGCCACTGAAGGTATTTCCATATCAGTTTTGCCGGTCTTATAGTCGGTAATTCTGTAAATTCCTTCACCTCTCTCAAGCCTGTCAATAACTCCTCCGATCTTAAGTATTTCACTCTTATGCAACCAGGCAATTTCCATGTCATACGAAATCCGGTACTCAAGGTCTACAATTTCCAAAGGAGCATGGGAGCAATCCCTTTTAATTATCAATTGAACATATGATTTAAGTATATTACAGATAATAAGTTCATTACCTGAAAGTCTACTCTTTTTTGTACTATGGAATTTTTCATTTATGGTATCAGTTATCAGGCGAATGATATGATTATCGTTTTTACATAGTGAATCAAACTGTTCCCTGTTTATAGCTTTTTTCTTAAAGGGTGAATAAACTTTTTCCATGACAGTATGAAGCAGCTCTCCGAATATTTGGGGATCAATTTCCCGTGCTAACTTCTCCGGTTCCTTCAATCCGCAAACATAATGGTAATAAAATTTCATCCTGCAGGTGAGCCATGTGTTCACCCCACTTGGCGAAAGTATTTTCTTTTCATCTGAGAAGAATTTTTTTCGAAGCTGTTCAATATGTATAGTTTCTCTTTTAATCTCCTGCGGAACACGATTTAGTGCCTTAATTTCAAATCTATGACTGCTGAAATGCGGCGACCTGGCACTATATTTCAGTTGGAGTATGAATCTGCTCATCTCTCCAGTTTTAAGACCATCTGAGCTGGAATTATAGATTAGTGTAACATTTTCCGCTCTTTGAAGCAGCCGGTAAAAATAATAGGCATAAATAGAATCCTGATGCCGGATTGTAGGGAGACCAAATGCCTCCCTGAGGTTGAAAGGGATAAATGATGATGTAGCTGAGTTCTGAGGGAAAATACCTTCATTAACCGAGAGTATTATCAGGTTCCTGAAATCAAGTGATCTCGTTTCAAGAATCCCCATTATCTGTATGCCATTTAATGGTTCTCCGTAAAATGGTATAGATAGTCTTCTTATAATTCTATCTACCAGCCTGTTATATGTCAGCAAAGATATAGCCGGATCAGTATCCGCAAGGATTGCATCCAGCCTGTTAATAGCCAGGATAATCCTGTAAATAAATTCATTGCGCATACTTATCCCGACTGCGACAGGTACTTCATTTTTTGTCGCTTCAGTTAGAATGTAGAGTTTTTCAAGAATCGTCTTTAGATATATGGAAAGCTCATTTGCGTTATTGATCTTTCGGAAGATAAAATCAAAAGGTGGTTTTCCTGTGAAATAAGAAGATGATATCCATTGATCTTTAATTGTTTTCAGATCCGGAAATTGTGAAGACAGAGGTCCACCTGCTGAAAAAAAGCTGTTAGTAAGAATGAGTTGTACCACCCTCTGATCGAAGACAATATCACCATCTTCACCGGATCTCAGTGTTTTCTGCAGCAAAAGAAGATCTTTGATCAGGCTGTAGACAGGACTATACTTCAGTGGGTATCCCATTGTGATATTAATACTTTCCACATTATCAGGCAGGCTTGTGAGAACTGGTAATAACAGGTTCTCATCGGAAAGTACAATTGCAGTATGGTGAGCATCTGAGGCATTAACAAAAGACGATTCGCCAACTATTTTTGCCGCAATCTTTACCTGTGCAATATCGGAAGAGGTGTCAATTACTTTAATCAGAGGTGATGAACCCGACGTGGAAAAACCAGAATTATAGATCCAGTCTGCAGGCATATCATTTCCGAACTGTCTTAGATTATCTTTTATAAAATAACCTGCAGAGTGGTCAGAATCTTCCATCACAAAAGAGTTGTCGTAATCCCAGTAAAACCTTGCATGACCGGTTTTTTTCAGATACCGCATCAGCTCTTTTTCGCAATTATTCAATGCGTTGAATCCTATAAAATGAATTTGATCCCACTTGTCCTGCTTCAGCGTACCGGTCATGCACTTTTCTGCCAGTTCTCTGTAAATCATACCCTCATAAGCAATGCCCTTATTGATGAGTGAACTGCAGAATCGATTATAAAGCATCAATAGTATTGACCAGATCTCCTGAAAATCAGACTTCGCATCGGTAGGTGCGGATGGATTAAAATTAATCCAGAATTGTCTGATAATCTCAATCTGAGATTCCGAGAGTCCGCCAAATTTTATATCAATCTCTTTTATTTCTCTAAGGTTTATGAATAATTTTGAGGCATCAATAAGGTACTTATCGATATCATCAAAATCATTTACCAGCATTTCTCCCCAAAAGAAAAAATCATCAATAGAACCGGCTCTTTTAATAAGTTCCCTGTAAACCTTGAATAACTCGACAACCAGTAATTCACTCTCTGCAACTTTCCTGACTGAGAACGACTGAAAAAGTTCGTTTATAGTTTTTACTTCTGGTGACCATATTGGTTTACTTGCTTTACCCGCCAGGTATTTAAGAAAATAGAGGCATGCCCTTCTGTTGGGAAAAACAACGCAATGCCTGTCCAGTCTCTCTCCAAACTGGTCGAATAAGTGTGATGCGATTCTATCGAGAAAGTATATCATAACTGTTATGCGGCGTGTGGTTTGCAGTTACTAACCAATATCTTTTGTTTTTTACTTTTGTCTTTTGTCTTCAAACAACCTTCCCTGGTAAGTATTTCGTTCTTCCAGTTTCTTCTCAATAATTCTGACAATTTCGTCAGTTCGTTTCAGGTTCCATCTTTGCCCCAGAAGGTAAGCCGGAGGAGCTTCGCCGGTGAACCTTTCAACTACTATCGCGGGGTTGAGTCTCTCAAGAAAATTTATGAAGAAATCAATATAATCATCAAATGAAAAAAGATTAAAATCACCTGGATTCTCTCTGAATTCTTTTTCCATTAATGTACCTCTGATTATCTGAAGCTGATGGAATTTTACTGTATTCAGGGGTAATGCAGAAATTATTTCAGCTTCCCCGAGCATTTCTTTACGCGATTCTCCGGGAAGGCCAAAAATGAAATGAGCACCCGTTTTTATTCCCATTTCCGCACTTTTTGTAATAGCCTCCACAGCCTGTGCAAAAGTATGACCCCTGTTGACTCTTATCAATGTTTTATCATAGCATGATTCCACTCCGTATTCTAAGGCAATAAAATGATTTTCAGATAACTCCCTGAAATATTGAAGCTTTTCGTCATCAATGCAATCCGGCCGTGTTCCGATAATCAAACCTGATATTTCCGGAAAGTCAAGGGCCTCTTTGTACAACTTCATTAAGCGGTCTAAAGGAGCGTAAGTATTTGAAAAAGCCTGAAAATATGCAAGAAATGAGGCAGGTTCTCTGTATCGCTTTCTCAGAAATTCAATTCCTTCTGACAACTGCTGGCTAATTGATTTGGCAGGACTGCAATAAGAAGGATTAAAAGCATCGTTATTACAATAGGTACAGCCTAGTGTACCTGATGAACCATCCCGGTTCGGGCATGTAAATCCGGCATCTATGCTTACCTTCTGGAGCCTGCTGCCATAGATATTCTTAAAATAATTTGAATACGCATTAAAGCGCCTGGAATTGCCCCATGGATAAATTGCTGATATTTTAGCTCTACCGGTCATTTAAACACTAATAATCTTATTTATGTCAACATACCAAAGAAATGCTTCTACATTTTTGTAACCCATTTCATGCATAAGTTTCCTGTAATTATTAACCTGGGTCAGATATCCCGGCTTCTCGACTCCGAATTTGAAATCGACAATAATTGCATTGTCATCCTTCAGTATTATTCTGTCAGGTCTTTGGGTGCTTCCTGAAGGCAGGAGAATATCTGTTTCCTTAATAGTCACAGAACCGGCTTTAAACCATTCCCTGACTGCGGGACCTGAAATTACTTCAGATATTTTTCTGACGAGTTCTTCTCTCTGGCTCTCAGGGATTTTACCTTCCAGAACCATTTTTGATACTGCTTCATGAATGTCGTCAGCTGTGGAGATTAACGAAAATACCTCATGCATGATCCTTCCGTAATTCAGCTTAACAGCCTGATCTTCAGACAATGATATCAGAAAGTTTTCACCATGGAATTTCAGTTTTAACTTGTTCAGGGAGAGATTTACGATATATCCGGGTAAAGTAACCTCATTTACAGGATTGATTTTCATATCTTCAGATCTCACAGGTATTTCCCCGCATAAGAATGATCCCTTATTTTCATCAAAGTATTTCAGCAGGTCCAGGGATGGTTTATAACTTTTATTCCCGGAATCCGTCTGGATAGCTTGTTTTAGAACTGCACTTACAGCCAGAGGTCGATTTACAGATTTTCCAGGACAGAAACCGATAAGACAGTCAACGGCTCTCGTAAATGCAACATAAACAAGGTTGAGGTTATCGACAACAGATGAAACTTTTTCCTCATAATATTCCCGGGAAAAATTTGAGTAGACCAGACTCTTCCTGTATTTAACTGGCACCAACGCAAGTTTGTTAAAAGGAGCTTTTTCAGGTTTAATCCAGATAGTGGGATTCTTCTCATGGTTCAGCTGCCATGTCAGAAATGGGAGAATTACAACCTTGAACTGAAGTCCTTTGGATTTATGAATCGTCATTACCCTGATTGAGTCCTGCAATTCGGAAAGAATAATTGATTTCTTTGAACCTGTTGTTGACCACCATTCCAGAAATGCAGGTGTTTCTGAAGAGTTGCCTGCAGAAAACTCCAGAACACAATCCTGCAAAGAATTCAGGTAAGCCGAGTTTCCCCCATAAGACCCGAGGGAAAAAAAGTTTATGATTTTCTCGACACACTCAAAAAGGGGAAGGTGTTGTACCTCCTCCAAAAAACTGTTATAATCATGTGGAAAAAACTTTTCCAGTTCACTTTCTGAATAGCGAATCAATAATGATTCAGCTTCAGAAACAGGTCTGCCAGTAGCAAGCAGATAATTCCTGAAAATCAATGCTCTGCTAATATTATCAGATGGATCTGTTATCCAGGTAAGGAAGGAAATAATGAAGCCTACAACAGGGTTCTGATCAAGAATAAGAGATTCATTTGAAATTATTTCGTAATTATATTTCTCCCTTTGCTCAGGTTTAATTGATAAGCGGTAATCAAGCATGTAATTCAATATATCAGTTCCTTCACGATTCCACCTGACAAGAATCCCTATGTCAGAACCCTTGTACCCCTTGTTCTGAAGATTTTCAATTATTCCTGGAAGTTTCTGAAGAACAATATCTTTGAATTTCTTCTCGTCAGATTCTTCCACAAACTCAAAGTTTAAAAAGCCTCCGTTTTTTTTGCCATCGCTTTTCTGTTGCGCATCGGCATAAAGATCAGCGAATTTGATGTCTTCATTTTCATTTTGATTGTCAAGCAGGCAGGGAATTATAGAAAACAGAGTATTATTAAATGCAACTATGTTTTCCCTGCTCCTGTAATTTGTATCAAGCTTTTCAATTTTCAGCCGGTTTCCAATTTCCTGATTTATAATTTTATCGAAAATTTTCCAGTCACTGTTTCGCCATCTGTATATTGATTGTTTGACATCACCCACCACCAGATTTTCAAAGCCTTCACCCATACTATTATCAATCAGAGGTTTAAAATTATTCCACTGAATTGCTGAAGTATCCTGAAATTCATCAATCATGTAATGCCGGAAGCTGTTTCCAATTTTTTCATAGATGAACGGCGTCTGATCCTTTCCAATGATAAGGTAAAGCAGCTCTCCTGCATCGGATAACAAAAACTTGTTTTCCGCTGTTGTAATTTCATGGACATTCCCAAGAACGTCAGTGAGGATTCCCAGTGAATAAATATTCGCCAGGATAGCATCCGCTGTATTGATATCTGTAAAATTCCGGTTATAATATCTGACTGATTGTATGATCAGCTCATCCAGTCCGTCTTTAAGAGCAGCAACAAGCTGAGGTGCAGGAACCTGGGAGGTTGACCACTTTGGAGGTTCATCAAGTACTTTTTGTATATAACTATTCAGCGGACCTGCTGTATCAAGTTTATAGGATGAGATCTTCTTAACAAATGAGGGCACACCTTTCTTACCCTGAAAAAACATATCATCTGTTACTACATGCCTGTCAAGCAACATACGTATTTTAGCTCCTTCAGAATGAAGATGGCTGAAAAAATCTGAGCGCATTGATTTCATCTCCCTTACATAATCCGACAGGAGATCTCTGTCTCTCAGTTTGCTTCTGTCAGAAGTTGAAAGGAGCTTGTACTTCTCCCTGAATAGCTCCTCAGCCAGCAGAATAATTTCTTTCTTAATGTTCCAGCTTCTGCCCTCTTCAATTCTGGTATCTGCAAATTCAGCTACCCAGTCAAGAAGCATCTTATCTTTTTCCAGTCCCGCAAGCATATTACTAACTGCTTCTGAGAGTATTACAGAGTGATCCAGCTCAATTAAATAACCTGACTGTAATCCGGCTTCCCTCGTAAATGCCTTAAGCACCTTCTGAAAGAAACTATCTATGGTTCCAACATAAAACCGTGAGTAATCATGAAGTATGTTTTCAAGGATTTTTTGTGCTTCGGATTTAATTTGATCAGGAGATCTTTTTGTAAGGAAGCATAATCTTTCGATTTCATCATTAAGTATCCCGGATGAAATCAGCCAGAGCTGTTCCAGTATCCTGCTCTTCATTTCAGAGGCTGCCTTATTGGTAAAAGTCACGGCAAGGATTTTTCTGTAACCGTTCTTTGATCCAAACAGTCGTGATATGTATTTTCTTGTAAGTTCGGTCGTTTTGCCCGAGCCGGCAGAAGCACTGTATTTGATCAGAATGCCGTTATCCATGATGATTTAAAGTTATCTAAATTAATCATCTTTTGTCTTTTATCTTTTGTATTTTACCTTTTGTCTTTTATCTTTTCTCTTTTATTTATCTTTGCACCCGATGAAAAAAAGAGTGGTCATAGGGTTATCAGGTGGTGTGGACTCGAGTGTGGCAGCATGGATTCTTAAAGAGCAGGGATATGAAGTCATCGGGTTATTCATGAAAAACTGGCATGATACTACAGGTTTGATCCAGAGTGATTGTCATTGGGAGGATGATCTTATGTTTGCGGAGATGGTCGCAAAAAAGCTTGATATACCTTTTCATCAGGTTGATCTTAGCGGACCTTACAGACAAAGAGTTGTCGACTATATGTTTGGAGAATATGAAAAAGGAAGAACTCCAAATCCGGATGTTTTGTGTAACCGTGAGATAAAGTTTGATTCATTTGCTGAAGAAGCTAAGAAACTTGGCGGAGAATTTGTAGCGACAGGACATTACTGCAGAAAGGAGAAAATTATTGGAGGTAACAAGACCATCTACCGGTTAGTTGCCGGGAGAGATGATAATAAGGATCAGAGCTATTTCCTATGTCAGGTTAGTCAGGAGCAGCTTGCCTTTGCACTTTTCCCTATCGGAGAACTTACTAAACCTGAAGTCCGGAAAATTGCAGAGAAATTAAAACTTCCGACTGCTCAGCGGAAAGACTCACAGGGAATTTGTTTTGTGGGAAAAGTTCATCTGCCAACCTTCCTGCAGCAGAAACTTGAAGCGAAAGAAGGTAATATAGTGGAAATAAAAAATATAGAGGAAATAAAGTTGTTTACTGACAAAAATAAAGGTTTACCCGAAGCAGGCGCACCTTCCCGGATTTTGTCTGGATATACTGAACCATTCAGATATGAACCTGAATCGGGGGAAATTATAGGTACACATAACGGGGCACATTTTTTCACTATAGGCCAGAGAAAAGGAATTAATATCGGCGGCCACAAAGAACCCCTGTTTGTGATTGCAACCAATGTGGAGAAGAATATTGTATATGTTGGCGAAGGTCAATCACATCCCGGATTGTATCGTAAAGGGTTATTTATAAGGAGTGAAGAGGTACACTGGATACGGAATGATCTGGAAATGAATAACGGCGAATGTCGTGAATATATAGTAAGGATCAGGTACAGGCAGCCCCTGCAGAAGGCAAAACTATATAAGAGAGAAGAGGGGATTTTTATCCTCTTCAATAAATTACAGCGAGGAATCGCCCCGGGTCAGTTTGCAGCATGGTATGACGGGGATGAAGTTCTGGGATCCGGTGTAATTGATAAATAGGTTATTTCACTCCGCTTTTTGCTAAAAGAGCTTTTATCTGCTCAACCTCTTCCCTAAGTGACTTAAGATCCGATTTCAGTAGCTGGTTTTCCCGGTTCTGAGATTCTATCTGGTTTTGTTGTTCTTTCATCCCCTCGAGCAGGATGACAGACAGTTTATCATATGCGACTGCCTTGTATCCGTTATTATCTGTTTTTACAAGTTCAGGAAATACTTTCTCTACATCCTGAGCAACAAGTCCGATCTGTTTACCGGTATCAAACTTTTGATCCGGATACTCATCCTTTCTCCACTGAAAATTGATACTGTTCAATAAGGATACTTTATCTAAAACATTTCCTATGGGGGCAATATCGGTCTTCCATCTTTTATCGGATATGCTATAATATCCTCCGGTTGAATTTGTACTTCCGTTGACATATAGAGAATAGGTTCCCGGATTCCCTGTTGTTCCTACAGAAACTTTATCAGCAAAGACATTGTAGCTACCCCCGTAACCCCAGCTGAAATATGTTCCGTTATACCAGATGGCTTCATCGCCGTTAACATAGAGTGCTCCATTTGTTGAATTACTATTAAGATTTATATAACTCATCAGATCACAACTGCCGTTTTTATAAACTGTCATTGCATTTGATCTGGCTGTGGGACTCGTTCCATTTCCAATTACAAAAAGTGGATCTCCGGCTTTCCAGATCCAGGGGTCGCCTGCTATGATATTGTATCCTCCTAAAACCATTGACCACTTTGACTGAGCAACGGTTTGTTCTCCAAATGCTGATGAAAGATGACCACTTGCCACCGTTTTATAGCCAGTCGCGAAAGAGGTATGACCACTTGCATAAGATCTGTCTCCGAACGCTACTGCTGCCCAGCTTCCGGCTTTTGTAAGAATACCTCCTGCCAGAGCATTCCACCCTGCCGGTTCAACAACAGTGCCAAGTCCCATTGTTGTTGAAAAAGCACTCTTGGAGCTGGTCAGATACCCCATAGCGGTTGAGAAAGGACCCGATGCTGTATCACTTACTCCTAGAGTGAAGCCTCCCTGTCCTGATGCAACCGAACCAAAACCGATCGCAAATGCGCCGTAACCTGAGGCAATTGTCTGGCCTGTCTTTTTCCCCGTTGAATCAATACCAACCGATCCGAGAGCAAAACTCAAATTTCCGGTGGCCTTTGCATATGTCCCAAACGCATAAGAAGATTGTCCGGTGGCAATTGCCGAATCACCAAAAGCAAATGAGTTTTTGTTAGCGGCAATCGCATTTTTCCCGATTGCTGTGGCATAATCTCCTCTTGCAATGGTCTTGTAACCCATTGCCTGAGAATACTGTCCTTTTGATTTTGATTCAAATCCTGATGCAAATGAATTAACTCCCACACTATCTGGTTTCTCAATCAATACTTTACCAGTAAGGAATGCATTTTTAATAGGATACCACAATATTCTGTTCTGTGAAGGATTAATTATTCCACTGGCATCAGTTGCCACATTCAGGAAATTAACCGGAGGACCGCCTTTTGCCTGGTCAAATCCTCCAATTGCAAATCCCCCTTTTGTCGGCCCTTTTCCGGCAGCCGGATTTGCATCAAGGTAAATCCTTATGCTGTCGTTACTTACTGTAAAAAGATCCTGCAAACTAGTATTTTTAGCCTGATCGAAGCCGCCAATTGCAAATCCCCCTTTGGTTGCTCCTTTTCCTAAAACCGGTGTTTTATCAATATATATTCTTACGCTGTCGGGTGTAACCCTGAAATAATCCTGAGGGGCAATTTTCCCGGACTCAAAGCCTCCAATAGCGAATCCTCCCTTAGTTCCTTTTGCAGTTCTTGGAACATAAATATTGACTGCATTGGGGTAGACAGCAAAAACTGTCTGGCCATCTTTACGTTTAACCTCAAACAAAGCATCCGTGGCACCATCATTATCACTGACTACCGATAGTTTGGACCCTTTCAGAAGTGCTTTGGTACTGTCGGTAACCATAGAGTATGGAACTGCCCATAATTTGGCAGTACCCAATATTTTATAGTCTGTCGGACTGGCGATCTTTGTTCCGATATAAAGAGGACCTTTAGCCCAGTCTATTGAATTGAAACTGACTGCTGTTCCACCTGTTTTTGTTGCAGTTGGATTACCAAAAACAACTGTAAATATTCCGAAAGAATTGGTCTTAATGTTCGTCTGTTCCTCTTCCCAGATATAGGTTCCGCCCCCGGTTGCATAAAAACCGGTGGTGTCCGACAAAATTGAGAGTTTGACTTTAATAGTAGCTCCTGTAATCGGCTTTCCGGATGCATCCCTTGCAACTGCCTGGTAATTAAAACCCTGAGGCACCTGGGAAGATAGAAGACAAAAGACAAAAGATAAATGTAATGAAAGAAGGAGTTTTGTTTTCATGACTAGCTGGTTTAATAGTTCTTTGGCCCAAAGGCGTAAAAGTGTAAAGACGCAATGGTTAAATCATTAGGTGTTTAAGCAACAACAAAGGAAAGTTATTACAAAAGGTAACACCAGTCAAGTTTTTTTGATGTTTAAAAGATCTTTATGACAAAAAATGTTTTATCCTCTGTCTCAGAATTTTACATATCTACTTAAAAACTATCCCCGATTTTGACTGAATCGGACTCAGGTTGTGATCGCGGTTCCATTATTTCTTTGTCTGCTCACGACAAAAACACCTGTAAAAATTAAAAATGCAGAGATTATCATAACCAGGTCAATATGATCCTGTCCCATCATTGAAGCCAGATAGGCTGCAATAATTGGCTGAGTATAAGTATAGGTGCTTACTATAGTCGGGCTGAGTCGTCTTAATCCAAAGGTGATAAGAAGATATCCAAGATATGTAGCAAATATAACCACGAAACCTATTCCCAGCCAGGCTTTGAAAGTAATTGATGACCAATCCGTTGTACTCCACTGATGATAACCAACAGGAATATTTGTGATCATTCCGAACAAGAAGGTCCATTTCATAACTGTTACCGGATGATACTTTTCAAGCATCTTTTTTATTATGACGGTGTAGAAGGCCCAGCTTATCGTATTTACCAGGGTAAAAATGTCACCTAAGAAAGTTGAACTTGCAAGGTCAGGAGTTCCATTCTGGAGTATCAGCAACAACACTCCGGAAAGGCCAATAGCAAGGCCACTGCCTTTCAGAAATGTTATGTTTTCCTTCAGGATCAAAGCAGCAAAGACAAATGCAAAAATGGGATTTGTAGAAAGTATTATAGATGAGTTAATTGGTGAAGTCATGTCCAGGCCAACCAGAAAAAGCGTCTGATTTATGACAACACCGAAGAAGGAACATCCAAATAAAAACAGCAAATCCTTGCTTTTAACATGCTCTTTTGGCATGAACAGGCTGGTTATCCAGAATAATGCTGCAGTAATTATACTCCTTAATGCAACAAGTGCAAAGGGTTTGATTGACTCTGGCATTATGGATTTTGCTATTGAATAATTCAGTCCATAAATAATATTGGCAGCCAGAAGTGAAAGATGTGCCCGGGTATTTACCCTGCTTTTTTGCATTTTAAAAATTTAAGCTGCAAAAATATTAAATTGGCTGGTACTTCCAACACTCATCTTTGAAAAGAATTTTCCGGTAATTTATATATTTGAGAAAAAATCGTATGACAAAAGTTTGCATTATAAGCGGTGGTTCAACCGGTCTTGGATTATCACTTGCTGCTAAACTGCTTAATGCCGGAATGAATATCATTATTCTCGGCCGTGATTCCAATAAACTTATAGAGACTGCAGAATGGCTTCAAACCGGCATGGATTATTACAGGGTAACACCTGTTACCTGTAATATTGGAAACGAAAAGGATGTCCATAAGCTTGGAGATTATATCAAATCACAGGATCTGGAAGTTGAATATCTTTTCAACAATGCCGGGACAGGAAACTTTGCAAAAGCCGAAGTATCAGATTCAGAGATGGTTGACAAAGTCTTTGAGGCAAATCTAAAAGGTTTGATCCTGCTTACATCTGAAATACTTAGAATAACTCCCGATAAAGCAGAGCTTACTATTGTCAATATTATGTCTACCTCAGCACTTTACGGCAGAGCCGAAGAGACAATCTATTGTGCTGCAAAATGGGGTGCCAGGGGTTATACAGAAGCATTAAGAACAGAATTGAAGGGAACAAAAAGGAACATTATTGCTGTTTACCCTGGAGGAATGAAGACAGATTTCTGGAAAGCACCGGGGCAAAATCGTGATATTTCTGATTTTATGGACCCGGATGAAGTTGCGGAAAAGATTGTGAATACGGTGATGGTATCGGAGAAGATGGTTGTGACTGAGATTACGATTAACAGGAAAAAGTAACCCCTCTACCGCACTGTTCTACACCCCCTTTCGGTGTTAGTGGCTCACGATAGCCTCTCCTTATAATCTAAATACCCAAATTTCCTCAGTAATTCAAACCTGCCATCGAGGCGCCAGATCCCTATTGATGGATGCTGAACTCCATTGAAGGTGGTGGTTTTTACCATCGTGTAATGGATCATATCCCAGAAGACAATCCTGTCTCCCGGCTTAAGTTCATTCTCAAATGACCAGTCACCAATAAAATCACCGGAGAGACATGAGTTTCCTCCCATTCTGTATACGGGTTTACCTGGAACCGGATCTGTTGCACCCAGAATTACTGGTTTATAAGGCATCTCAAGACAATCTGGCATATGCGCAGTGAATGATACATTAAGCAGTGCTGTTTTTATACCAGCGTTCATTACAATGTCTTCGACCGTGGAAACCAGTTCGCCAGTCTCCCATGCAAAAGCGCTGCCGGGCTCCAGAATCACATGCAGTCCGGTCTTCTCCCTGAATCCTTTAAGTATACCAATAAGATGTTCGGTGTTGTAGTCCTTCCTCGTTATGAGATGTCCACCGCCCATGTTTATCCATTTTATCCTGCTGAAGAGGTGTCCGAATTTTTCCTCAACTATACCCAGAGTTTTTTCAAGTAAAAAGGAATCTGATTCGAAGAGAACATGAAAATGAAGTCCCTCAACTCCGTCTGGCAGACCATCTGACAATTCCCCTGCAGTAACTCCAAGTCTCGATCCCGGAGAACAGGGATTATAAAGCCCATGACTTACTTCAGAATATTCAGGATTAATTCTTAATCCGAAGGAAATTTCCGGATGTCTCCTGACTTCAGGAAGAAATTTATTTAACTGACTCAGAGAATTAAAGGTAATATGGGAACTATAGAGGGCTATCTGAGTGAAGTCATTTTCTATATAAACCGGGCAATAGGTGTGAGAAGGAGCACCAATCTTCTCATAGCACAGCCTTGCCTCATTCACAGAGCTCGCTGCTGCACCTGAAACGTATTCTTTCAACATATCAAACACACCCCACATCGCAAACCCTTTAAATGCCAGAATTATTTCAGCTCCGGATTCTTCTGATACATGTCTGATAAGAGCGAGATTCTTTCTGAACCTTTCCTCGTCTATAACGAAGCATGGTGAGGGTATTTTAGCATAATCGATAGACATCTTTACTTTATAATTCCAGATCTACATTATGAAGTTCCACCCACGGCAATCCAAGTTTGTTAAGTTCTGCCATAAAAGGATCAGGGTCAAATTCCTCCACATTGAATACCCCGGGTTTTTTCCATATTCCATTGAGGTACATCATTGCTCCAATAGCAGCAGGAACACCCGTCGTATAGCTTACACCCTGCGCTCCGGTTTCGGCATACGCAGCTTCATGACTGCAATTATTGTAAATATAGTAGCTCTTTTCCTTCCCGCTCTTCAGACCCCTGATACGGCATCCGATGGAAGTCTCACCTGTGTAATTCTCTCCCAGTTCACCCGGGTCAGGCAGCACAGCTTTCAGAAACTGTATAGGTACTACCTCCCTTCCCTGAAACATGACAGGCATGATACCTGCCATACCGATATTCTGAATAACACGCAAATGTGTGAGATATTCCTGTCCAAAAGTCATCCAGAATCTTGCTCTTTTGAGTGTAGGAAAGTTTTTAACCAGTGACTCCAGCTCTTCATGATAAATAATATAAGACTCTCTGGGGCCAATATTCGGATAATTAAGGGGCTTATGTATCTGATGAGGTTTGGTAGTTATCCACTTTCCATTTTCCCAGTATTTTCCTTTCTGGGTAACCTCCCTGATGTTTATTTCAGGATTGAAATTTGTGGCAAATGGTTTACCATGGTCACCTGCATTACAATCAACAATATCGAGATACTGAATCTCATCAAAATGATGTTTGGCAGCATATGCCGTAAAAATAGATGTTACACCCGGATCGAATCCACATCCAAGAATTGCAGTAATGCCGGCTTTTTTATATCTCTCCCTGTACGCCCATTGCCAGCTGTACTCAAATTTTGCTTCATCAAGAGGTTCATAATTTGCAGTATCCAGATATGCAACACCTGTTTCAAGACATGCATCCATGATATGCAGATCCTGATATGGAAGTGCAACATTTACCACAATATCAGGGCCAAATTCTTTAATCAGTTTGACAAGTTCATTTACCTTATCAGCATCGATCTGGGCCGTTCTTATCCTGTCACCACCAATCTTTTGAGCAATTGCATTGCATTTGGCAATAGTGCGGCTTGCCAGCATTATTTCAGAAAAAACATCAGGAAGCGATGCCATTTTATGTGCGACAACAGTCCCCACTCCACCAGCGCCTATTAAAAGTACTTTCCCCATATTGAAAAATATTTCCGGATTATTATAAGTATGCAAAAATATTGAAATTCAGCTTATATAGTATCAATTCTTATTCATTTTTATTTACTTTAATTCACTTATTTTAACACTGGTATAACAAGAATTAACCTCTGTATAACTCCTGTCATCACTTCAGGTATTACTTTTGAGAAAACTTACTTTAGCTTTCCTTCACAAAGAAATATGAAAATTAAGACCAATCCATACAGACTTGTTATACAATTAGTTATACTGATCCTTATTTTGTTTATGATCATAAGGGGTTTTTCAGACAAGAATTATATAGCGGATTTTGAAACATATTGTCCTTATGGAGGAATTCTGGCTTTTACCAGCTTTCTTGTGAACAATTCTCTTGCGTGTTCTATGACTTCAGTTCAGATTGCTATGGGTGCTGTACTTATTCTGGCAATTATTCTTCTCAGCAAGCTTTTCTGTTCTTTCATCTGCCCTGTTGGTTCTGTTTCGGAATGGTTTGGCAAAATGGGGGAAAAACTTAATGTTCGTTTTACTGTTACGGGCTATACTGATATACTTCTCAGGGGAATTAAATATGCTATCTTGTTCGTAACTATTTATTATACAGTCACATCAAGTGAACTTTTCTGTAGAAAATTTGATCCCTATTATGCGTCTGTAACAGGTTTCAGTACAGATGTTTCTGTATTATGGGCTATCATTTGCCTTTCAGTTGTTGCAGCCGGATCATTCTTTGTAAGGCTATTCTGGTGTAAATATCTTTGTCCATTGGGTGCGGCGTCAAATATTTTCAGTTTCTTTTTTACATTCCTGGCAGTAACAGCAGTGTATACAACACTCATTTACTTCGGAATCAGGATCAACTTCATATGGCCTCTTGCGATTATTTGCTCTTTAGCCTATATCATTGAATTTTATGGACTTAAGAGTTTCAACTTCCCTTTACTTAAAATTAACAGGAACACAGAAATATGCACTGACTGTAAGCTTTGTTCCAGGAACTGCCCTCAGGGTATTGATGTTGCATCGTTACAGGCCATTAAACATATAGATTGCAACATGTGCGCCGACTGTATCCAAGTTTGTCCGGAAGAGGGTGCCCTCAGAATAAACAAGAAGGGGAAGAAATGGCTTCCTGCACTTGTACTTACCCTGCTCATCATTACAGGTATTATCGCGGGTAGATCTTTTGAAATTCCGACAATAAGTCTCTTTTGGGGTGATGCTTCAAAAAAACAGGAAATGAAGGTCTTCACTCGCTCCGGTTTAAAAAGTGTGAAGTGCTTTGGCACCTCTACGTCATTTGCAAACCAGATGAAAGATGTGAAAGGGGTAACCGGTGTCACAACTTATGTTAAAACAAACACTGTCAAGCTGCTATATAATCCATCTGAAATCGACACAGCTACCATTCAGAGGGCAATTAATAACACGGTCAATACTGAGGTCAAAAACCTGCCGGAATAGACGAGACAACCCTGAAATAGATTTCGGAATGCGGATTGCGGATTGCGGATTATTGAATATTTGAACTTCGATAATCAAAATCCGAATTTCAAAATCCGAAATCCGAAATCAATAATTATCTTTGATCACTTAATTCCTGCAATGAAACTGATTAATCCATTGATCATCATAAGGATACTGGGCACTATCCTGCTTATAGAAACTATTTCATTCCTGTTATGCTTACCGGTAGTATTTATATATAAAGAGTCACCAGATCCATTTTTATACTCCTCAGGTATAACCTTGCTGCTCTCTCTGGTGTCGTTTGGCATCTCACGAAACTGTAATGTAAATAATGTAAGTACAAAGGATGGTTATCTGGCAGTTACTCTATCCTGGCTGATGTTAACAATGATGGGAACACTTCCTTATATATTCAGCGGAACGATACCTTCATTTACAGATGCATTTTTTGAATCAACTGCAGGTTTTACCACTACAGGATCATCTATTCTTAAAAATGTTGAAGCTCTTCCCTTCTCGATACTTTTCTGGAGAAGTTTTACCCAATGGATAGGTGGTATAGGTATAATTGTTCTTGTAGTTATAATACTTCCTTCCCTTATGGTGAACGGCTACCAGTTGTTCAGTCTTGAATCTTCCCTGAATGAGAAGATTCATCCCCGGACACAGGCCATCGGATACAGGATAATGTTCATTTATCTTGGTTTGAGTGTGACCCAGATAGTTTTACTGAATTTCGGGGATATGAATCTGTTTGATAGTGTCTGCCATACCTTCGGAACTGTATCCACGGGTGGTTTTTCAACCAAAAATTTTAAACTGGCCTCCTATTCATCATATAGTCAGTACATTGTTATGTTCTTTATGTTCCTTGCAGGAATAAGCCAGCTGGTATACTATCACTTTTTCAAGGCCAATTTCAAAAAGGTAAAACAAAATGAAGAACTCTGGTTTTACATGTCAGTAGTATTGATTGCGGGGGCTATAGCTACCTTTATCCTGCATGTTAATTCTTCAGAAACTTTCGAATTGTCCTTCAGGGAAGGTTTTTTCCAGGTTATTTCGATCATATCCACAACAGGGTATGCCTCAGCAGACTATTTGCTCTGGCCGCTCACTGCAATCCTTCTGATTTTTGTATTAATGTTCGCTGGCGTAAGTACAGGTTCTACCGGTGGAGGTATAAAAATGGCCAGGCATCTCGTTGTCTTGAAGAATATTAAAAATGTCTTTGTAAAACTGAATCACCCAAATGCCATCTCCGCCATTAAATTAAACGGGAAAGTTGTAAATGAAAACACTAATGTTTCAATTCTATCATATGTGGCTTTATATCTCTTCATTTTTGTGGTGGGAACGGTATTCGTGACAGCAACAGGTGTGGATAATATTTCAGCGGCCAGTTCGGTAGCATCATGCATGGCTGGTATCGGACCAGGCCTGGGAACTGTTGGTCCAATGAGCAATTATGCTCACTTCCCCGAACTAAGTAAAATTGTTCTTAGCGTCTTAATGATACTTGGAAGACTGGAAATAATTACCGTGTTTGCGTTGTTCACAAGAACATTTTGGAAGACGTAGATTTAAAATATTTTCTCACTTGTTCCAGATTTTCCGTAGTGCCGATATCTGCCCAAAATCCCTCATCATGTCGTAATGTTAAAATCTTATGATCCTTAACAAGTTTCAGGTAGAGGGATGTAAATGTATAAATGCCCTCCTCCATAAAACTAAATATTTCCGGATTCACAATGTGAATTCCGGAAAATGCTATTTCTGACAAACTCTCAGGAGTGTAATCCGGAATTATTTCTTCCCCTGTGGCATTGTTGCGCCATCCCCTTACTCTTCCGCATTCATCAATTAGAAAGAACCTGTTACCAGGTCTTTTTCTCACTACAAGTGTTGCCAAACGCTCACTCGAAAAATGATCATCAATTAGTAATCTCAGATCAAAATCAGTAATGATATCCGCATTATAAACAAGGAAAGGTTTATTATCAAAAAACCATTTTGCTTTATACAATCCGCCTCCTGTCTCCAGGAGCTTCTCTCTCTCATCAGAAACTGAGATTTTAAATCCCAGCTTAGTTAGTCGTGCAATTTCTTTTTCAACCAGATCGCCGAAATGGTGAACATTCACTATAATATCATCAAAACCTTTGGCAGAGCATTTCTCTACAGCCAGCTGAAGGACCGTTTTACCATTGATATCAACCAGGGCTTTAGGGATTTTTTCGGTTATTTTTCCGAGTCTTTTGCCTAATCCGGCTGCAAAGATCATTGCTTTCATAATAAACTACCGTATCTCATTATGAAACAACAACACCTCTGCATTCTTCTTCCCCTTAAGCATTGATGCAACCGTCTCGGCGCAATAGACCGATCTGTGGCGGCCTGAATAGCATCCGAAGCAAACCCGGAGAGTACTGATCTTACCTATGCCGGAAGATTCAAGTGAACCCATAATTAAATGATAAGCATTCTCTATCATTCCCTGTATGTCTTTCTTTCCATCAAAGAACTCTATCACCTTTTTATCTCTTCCGTTAAGAGGCTTTAATTCCTCAACCTCAGATGGATCGGAAAGATGCCGGCAATCAAACATAAACCCTCCCTCAGCGATAAAAGTCTCAGGGATTCCCTTTGGGAAACTGAAACTTTCAAATATTATGGTGGTCTTTTTTCTGATATCAGTATCTGAGTGCCCCCATTTATTATAAAGTGAATTTACTATCTGAGACAGTTCCGGCAAGATATCCCGAATCTCCGCAGTCTCAAAAATGCGGCTAAGTTGTCTTACTGCAGGTGGGATACTATCTGTAAAACCAGGTTTTCTTTCATATAATCCCCTGAAACCATAAGCTCCCAGTGCCTGAAGAAGTCTTATTACTCCAAAGATCCTGTACTCGGAGATGAAATCAATCCTGTTCTTGTAAATATCAATATTTAACAGACTTATGTAATAATCCAGAAGTCTGTCGTGGATTGCTTTTTCAAGCTCGACATATGGATCGAGGAGTAATGATGCGACATCGTAATGAGGTGCCCCTTTCCTTCCTCCCTGAAAATCGATGAACCAGGGTATTTCATCTTTTATCATAATATTTCTCGACTGAAAATCCCTGTATAAAAATCCTTCCGTTTTAACCTCCTCTATTTCGCCGGCTATTTTGAGGAAATCATCTTCGAGAGATTGTTCGCTAAAGCTTGTTCCGGAGAGCTTAAGGAACATATATTTGAAATAGTTCAGATCCCACATAACAGAACTCCGGTCAAATTTCTTTCTTGGGTAGGAAAGTCCGTAATCAAGTGCAATATCAGCTTCAAACTGGAATTTTATCAGTTCGCTCAGGACATTTCTGTACATCTCTTCAATCTTCTGAAGTCCACCTGCCGTTGACTTTTTTTCATTGACCCATGTAACGAGGTCAAGATCACCCAGGTCTTCAGCAAGATAAACCATTTCCTCAGGGAGATATTTATAAACACCCGGTACTTTCAGACCGATTGACTTAAAATGATTTGCGAAACCCGTAAAAGCGTCGTTTTCTTTCCTGTTGGGGTTCCAGACCCCGAGAACTGAAAAGTCACCTCGTGTCATGCGGAGATAAATCCTGTCAGATCCCGACTTGGGGAGCACAATAAGATTTTCAGGGCTGTTACCGGTATATTCCCG
The DNA here is from genome assembly GCA_963813405.1 of uncultured Bacteroidales bacterium. Lineage (GTDB taxonomy): Bacteria > Bacteroidota > Bacteroidia > Bacteroidales > VadinHA17 > LD21. Next base: position 38,476 of record CAWEYU010000003.1, on the reverse strand, counting down.
AAAAAGAAGGCTAAGAAGTTCATCTTTAATCATTATCCGGATGTTTGATAATAAATAGGTAAAAATAATTAAATCGGGCAGGTTCGCAAAAAAAGAGAGCACCACATTTGAGGTGCTCTCTGATAAGAAATATGATTCTAAGATTTACCAGCCTGGTGATTGAGTCAGAACATAACCCTTATCTTTATACTGATTAATCTGTGTATTACCGACAGGAGCTAAATATACCCTTGAAGTAAAAGCATCTCTGTTGGAAACGTTTTCAGGAATGTAGTATCCAACCATTGCTGCACCATTTGTACCGGTATAGGTAACAATTGTACCATCAGCCAGCTTGACTTTAAGTTTACCAACTTTTGCGGTACCTACCAGCCATTCCGGAAATTCTGTCTGGAAGTTGATCCATAAACCCAGCAGGTTATCAGGTTTAACGGAACCATCCATATAAGTAATTTTCTTCCAGCGTTTAAGATCAAGCAGACGCGAATATTCAAAAACAAGCTCCATCCTTCTTTCGCGACGTATTTCCCATATCAGTGCAGGCACATCTGAATCGCGGTCAGGATCATCAGGAAGAGAGGTTAGTGATAGGGCTGCTGTCTTTTTAATACCTTTTCCGATGGCTGTTGCGTCCAGAGGACGTGAACGTATAGCATTAATAGAGGCATCTATCTCTGTCTGTGTAACAGCTGCACCACCCATTGTGGCTAATTCTGCTCTTGCCTCTATCCAGTTGAGAACAACCTCTCCCAAACGGAATACCGGCGCATCATTTGTGTTTGTATTGGAACCGTATATTGCAGGGTAAGCTTTTCCATAATATGTAGGACCAACTCTGTCAATAAACTTATCGGCGTACAGTAAAGTTGCAGATTCCTTCTTTGGAGCATCCCAGAAAGTAGCTTCAAAACGCGGATCACGTGTGGCAACCATGTTTTTAATATCAAGATTGCTTGCATTTGCAACCGTTGATAATTTATAAGGCTTGCCATCATAACAAACAAATGCTTTAGCCAGCGACAAATTTGGTGCTGGACCCTGACTTTCGGTAGTATTTGAATATGAAGCTACATGATGTGTTATACCTAATGCAGCATCGTAGACCCTGTACAATATCACCTCTTTGTTTCCTGAGAGATCCTCTGATCCAAATAATGAGCGGAAATCGCTTGTGAATGTCCATTTGCCTGATAGTCTGACGATGTCGGCTGCCCTTACTGCCAGGTCAAGATATTTCTTGGCATTTACCAGATCATTTGCCTGATATTTCTGCCAGGTACCTTCAAATAACATTAATCTGGTGATAAAAGCAGCAGCTATATACTTGTTCAGATACTGGGCGCTTCCATCTGATAATCTCATGTTGTCGAGGACATAAACAAAATCATCATATACCTTTCCCATCACAACATTTCTGCTGTCTCTGTCCTTATACAATGTTGGCAGATCAGAGTCCTTAACTACTTTATCATAATATGGAACATCCCCAAACACACTCACAAGACGGCTGTATTCATATCCTCTGAAAAAACGTGCTACTGAGCTCCAGTGTTGATAAACAGGATCAGTTAGATATTTACCTTTCATAGCATCGATTCTTTCAAGGAATAAATTAGATTTTCTTACCCAGGCAAAATTCCATGAGGGGCCGGCGTATGAGGTTAACCAGTAACCGTCAGATTCAGTATTAACTGCTCTTGATTCCGGAGCCTGAGTTTCAAAGCCACCCTGTTTCCCGGAGGAAGTAAAGTCGTCGGCAAAATAATAGCCACGCAGTGGAGTATAATCAACACCCCAGGTTGAATTGTACCCGGTAAAGTACATTGCGTAAAAACCATTTGCGAACAAACGAAGATTATTTTCACTTGTCCAGAAGTTGCCGTCGTTCATAGTTGTTAAAGAGGGTCTGTCGAGAAATTTTTCACAACCCGCGAAAACGAGGCCAACTACGGTTATTAAAATGATTAAATATTTTTTCATAGTTTTAATTATTAGAAGTTCAACTGAAGACCAAATGATGCACTCTTGAAGGTTGGCACTCCTGTACCGGAACGACCCAGATTATAGTTTGATGTATTCCACATTGAGTAGCCTTCAATTTCTTCAGCGTCAATAGGTAGTGTTCCCAGATGGTCTCGTGTGAAGAAATTCTCCAGAGCTATATAAACACGTATTTTCGAAATTTTAACCCTGTTTAGCAGATCTTTAGGCAGAGAGTAACCAATAGTCAGGTTTTTCATCCTCAAATATGCCATATTGAGAAGATATCTTGACTGAGGCTGCATATTTAAAGTAGTGCTGCTTCCTGCCTGATCATACGGAGCCGGATAAAATGCGTTGGTTCTGTCTGGTCTCCAGAAATCACCTGCAAAAGCCTGTGGCATGGCACCGTTAGCCGAGTAGTAGCCAGGGATTGCCAAAAATCCGTCACCCCAGACAGCCCTCTTACCAACTCCCTGGAAGAATACAGAGGCATCAAATCCCTTATAATCAAGGTCTACCCTGAAGCTGTACGAATAACGAGGAGTTGAATTTCCGATTACTTTTAAATCGCCATAATCAGGAGTTCCATCCGCAGCTTTTATTAGTCTGCTACCCGCATCAATCACGCCATCTCCGTTCAGATCTTTGAATTTAACATCACCCGGACCGAAGTAGAAATTACCCGCCTGAAGTCTTCCCTGAGTTGGTGCATTAGGATCTGAAAGCTGGTTTACATTGTTGTATACTGTTCCGTGAGGGTCAGTGACTGATATCTTAATTAATTTGCCACTGGCATCGTATGCAAAGTCGTTTATCTGATATAATCTGTCGGTTTCATAACCCCAAATCTCACCATAGGTCTTGCCAACATACCAGGCATCAATGCTATTGGTTGATCCGTACTTGGTGATCTTTGTTACTGCATCAGCCAAAGTTGCAACCAGATTAACACCTAATCCAAATTTGAAACGATGATTAAAATCCAGCTGAATTTCAAAACCCTTGGTCCTTAATGAGCCAAAGTTACTTTGAGGAGCCCCTGTACCAAAAGTTGTTGGTATTCCTTCCTGGGGTACAATCATGTTTTTCGTATCGCGTTGAAACCAATCAAGAGATAATCCCACCTTGCTATTCAGAAAACGGGCATCGAATCCGTAGTCAAGAGTGGTAATATCCTGCCACGTTACTGACGATGAAGCTGCAGGAGGGGTTCCAAACTGATAAAGCCTGGCACCTCCTATTATCCAGCTATTCTGGCCACCGGCCATGGTAGGAACATAGAGAGAATTAGAGACAGATTGGTCTCCGATAGTACCCCACGATCCTCTCAGCTTCAAAGCGCTAAGGTATGGTTTTGACCATTCCATCCATGATTCTTCATTTACACGCCAGCCAGCGGAGAACGAAGGGAACCAGCGCCACTGCAGTTTGGTGGGAAATTTGGATGTTCCATCATACCTTAAGTTTCCTTCCAACAAGTACCTGTCTCTAAAACTATAATTTACGCGGCCAAAGAAACCTAATTGAGATTCCCAGTATTCACCGCCGCTTGTCGTTTGCGTACCATAAGCGAGGTCAAACTGAGGATTGGTGTAATCAATCAGCTGAGTAGTCTGAGACCAGTTGTAACCATATATGTAGGCCACCCTGTTCATCCCCAGCATGTAATTGATCTTATGTACATCATTGAGGTTCATGTCATACGTCGCTTTCAGGTTTATTGTATTCCATTTATCATTTTTGGAATAACGGTAAACATGATCAGGGTTCGCTCCAACAGCGGTATAGGTGTAATTACTCAATTGCCATGCCGGCATTGCTCCCGGATCTGTTGAGGAAACAACCTGACCAGCATCGTTCATATATATCCTGTTACCATCTGCATCATTTTTTACAACCGGTGCTACCCAGCTATCTCTCATAGTAAAGCGTGTTCCAGGTCTCTTAGTAATATATTCCTGATTAGAATGGGTATAGTCAAAATTGATTTTCAGGTTTTTAACTGGAGTTAAATCGATGCCTCCATTAAGGGTAGTATAATTGGTTTCCTGGAAAGCTGTATTTGCCAACGCCATTTCTGATGCAGGGCTTCTTATCGGATCGCCATCTTCAGTTGTCATCGGATATGTTTCTGCCCACCGATAAAGGTATAACCACGGGTCAGCGGTGGTTGAGTTAGTAGCATAGGCATATCTTTTTACACGTTTTGAGTACATAGCCCCAGTGTAGACTCTAAGCCATTTATTCACTTCCGTGCCCACTCTTATTGATGCATTATTACGTTTAAAATCATCAATCTTTGCAGGTTTTATAATACCGGACTGATCTAAATATCCATAACTAAGATTGTAATCGGTTTTGCCACTTTTGCCATTAACGGAAAAGTTATGCGTTTGAGTCGGAGCCCACTTTCTTACCATATAATCATAAGGATCGTACATCCTTAGTCCTATTTTCCGGCCGTTCGCATCCACATACCAGTCACGTCCATATAACATTGGATCGTTTGGTTTTACTACATTCTTCCATTTATCCTGCCAGACTAATGCTTTATCATAACCTTCGTGGGTAACCATCCAGAAAGCGCCTGCGACTGTTCCGCCTACTCTCTCAACAGCACTCAGTGCATATTCAAAAGCATCAATCCCTGCCATCTCCATCTTCTTTGACATGTTCTGATATGACATATTTCCGGAATAAGATACATTGACACTTTCTGTTTTTGCGCCTTTTTTGGATGTTATAAGGACAACTCCGAAAGCTGCTTTTGCTCCATAGATTGAAGAGGCAGCTGCATCTTTCAAAATTGATACAGACTCAATATCATCAGGATTCAATAACTGAATAGATGGTATTTCAACATTGTCCAACAAAATCAGTGGCGATGAACCCCCGGCAGCAGAACCGATCTGGCCACGAATTTTAATAAGTGGGTCAGATCCAATTTCACCGCTTGGAACAATAACCGTCAGACCTGGCATAGTACCTTGCAGTCCTCGGCCAACGTCAGCAATAGGTCTGGCCTCAAGTACTTTTGTATCAACTGTGGATACAGCTCCGGTGAGGTTTGCTTTTTTCTGGGTTCCATATCCAACAACAACAACTTCATCTAGAAGGGCCATATCCGGCTCAAGTAGGATTTTATAGGAACCTCCTGCTTTAACGCTGATCACTTGCTTCAGAAATCCAATGTAGGACACTTGTATCTGTGTTGCTCCCTGTGGCAGGGTCAGAGAGAATTTCCCCTCTGCATTTGTAACCACTCCTGCTGTGGTTCCCGGCACAGTTATACTGGCTCCAATAACAGGTTGGTTGTTGGATTTTTCAAAAACTTCCCCTGTAATACTCTGCCCATATCCATAGCTGCAAAGCCAAAACATGAGGGCAAAAAAGAATAAAACTTTTTTAATTTTCATAGTTTAAGGATTAAGTTAGGTTAAAGTAAATCAACTTTTGAATTATATTATTAATTGCGAATTGTTTTTATCCCCATAATCTTCCCCTCAATCAGCGTGAACCAAAATGTATTATGCTCATCAGCAACAATTTTATTTACTGAGGAATTACCAGCTTTGTATTTCCATAAAACCTTTTTTGTTTTTGGATCAATAGCCACTAGTACACCATCCCGCGTGCCGGCAACAACCAGATCGCCGGTAGCCAATAACGGACAGGGATTATGTTCATAACCAAATCCGGCATTGACTGCCCATACTGTTTTTGGATAATTTTCTTTTGTTGAAACAGCTATTACCGTGTCATTCATAAGTTTTGCATATACCAGTGAACCATCGGGACTTATCCCCAAAGACTCCCTTACCTGGTGCCGGTTTGTACGCCAGATTTGCTTCCCTGTGGCAATGTCGATAGCAGTCATATATCTGTCAGGTGCAACTATGAACACTCTGCCTCCGGAACATACCGGAAAAATATTACCAGGTGAATAGAGTTTCTGAGGTTTTCCATTGTCCCATTTCCATTTTAGAGATCCGGTTTCCTTATCAAGACAATATAAATACCTGTCCCATGCGCCAAAAACGACGGTGGACCCAGAGATTGCAGGTTTTCCCTGAATAAGACCTTCAACTCCGGAAAACTTCCAGAGATATTTACCCGATTTAATATCGATCTTATAAAAACTCTTATCACCACCTCCAATGTACACAAATCCATTCTCAACTATGCCTTCCGCCAAAACAGGTCTTCCGCTGTTCACTAACCACAATTGTTTGCCATTTAATACATTCAGCCCAATGATGCTACCTTCAACAGTACCAAGCACAATTACACCATTTGCAGTTACAGGGGTGGAATAAACAGGAGCCGGAATTTTTACCTGCCATATAGTTCTCAGAGAACGAGTGCTGAAGGCTTTTATCCACCCAACGGAGTTTCCGTATACTATAATTGTATCGTTCACAAGACACGGTCCTGAAAAAATAGAAGATGTGTCAGACAACTCAGCTATAATATTCCGGTTTGTATAAGTTTTATTTACAGAAAAATCCGGTTTTGGTGAGATGGCCATCCTTGAAAGTGTATCTGGTTTAAGATAGTTTAGCATGATAGCAGGCTTTCCAATGCTTTTCGAAAGTTCCTTATTGTAAATCAACATACTGTCGTTCCGAAGCGTTACAATATTGTAACCCGGCAATTTTGAATTCCCGGCAATTGATGATCGCCCCATAATTCCGGGAATACCGTCGAAATTGTAAAGTCCCAGGCGATGACCATGTCCGCAAAAATCGATCCGGCAACCGTAAGATTTCAAAATTTCTGTTACCTCATACCAGTCATCGAGTCCATCAGCCAAAGGATAGTGGGAAAATGATATTAATACTTCGCCATTTCTCTTTGTTACCTGCAGCAGTTCCCGCTTCAGCCATAGTAAATCTTCCTGTTTAACATGTCCGTCGCCCATTTTCATAAAAGGACCTGTATTGAAGCCGACAAAGAGGTAGCCATTCTTTTTGAACACAAATCGATCGTTGCCCCAAAGCTTATTGAAAGTCAGACCTGCAGATTCTGACCAGTTTGTTTCATGATTTCCGGGAAGAACATAACATGTTTTGACAAGTTTATCCAGAGCTTTCTTAACAGCCTGCATCTCCGAATCCGATCCTGAATTTGAAATATCGCCTGTAACAACTGTAAAATCCACCTTTATCTTATTGATCTCATTAACTATAAGGTGCAAGGATGAATCACTTGAAGAGCCGGGACTGACATGCAGGTCGGTAAGAAAAGCAAATGTTACAGAATTCTGTCCCCAAATGATGCCCGTATCAGTAATCGTAAACAAAAATATGAGGACTGCAAAATGCATTTTACTTGCAAGGGAGAAAAGTGATCTAAATGTAACCAGATACCTCATGAAATTATTGGAAGTTGTATTACATCTTACAAATTTATAAAATGTATTAGAATATAATGTAACTAATTTGAAAAAAATAATAACAAAATTTAGTTACATTTCTAACATATTTCAGGTTCAATAATCATTAAAACATCTTCACTTTTGGTGTAACGCCAATTCCATTAAGCTGATTTAATGCGATCTTTCCCCCCTTAATTGTCATTCCGTCATAGCAATCGTTGCTTATTAATAAATTGCCATCAAGATCGGCCCAATCTGCCAATGGAGATAGCTGCGCTGCAGCAGATACCGCACAAGAAGTTTCTGTCATACAGCCTATCATTACTTTCATTCCCATTAGCATCGCAACCTGTGCCATTTTATATGCTGCATTCATGCCACCACATTTCATTAACTTGATATTTATACCTGAATAGACTCCTTTTGCAGATAACAGATCTCCCACGGTTTGCACACCTTCATCAGCAATCACTGGAAGAGGGCTGTTTTGAGTAAGCCAGCCAATATCCTCTGACTGGTTTTTGGGCATCGGCTGCTCAACAAAAATCACATTTTTATCTTTCAGCCAGTGAATCATGTCAAGTGCATAGTTTCGATCTTTCCACCCCTGGTTAGCATCCACACAGAGAGGTTTATCAGTGGCCATCCTTATTGTGTTGATAATCTCCTTGTCGGTACCGGCACCAAGTTTTACTTTAAGCACTTTGTACACCTCTGCTTCAGCAACTTTTTGCTTAATTACTTCCTGTGTGTCTATACCTATAGTAAAGCTGGTATAGGGTGCCTTTGCAGGGTTGAGTCCCCAGAGTTTAAACCATGGCTGGCCTGCAAGTTTACCCACAAGATCATGAAGAGCAATATCAACAGATGCCTTTGCTGCATAGTTTCCGGCTGCTATTTTATCAACATATGCCAGGATATCCTCCATTAGGAACGGATCAGTAAATTGAGTGAGATCTACGGAAGAGAGAAATTTTAGTACAGTCTCATGACTTTCACCAAGATAAGGGGGCATTGAGGCTTCTCCATACCCTTTCATTCCATCATACTCAATTTGAGTAAGAACAACGGGGGTGGATGTCCTGGAATTGGACGCTATTGTGAATACATGTTTCAACTGAAGGTCATATGGTTTGAAACTCAGTTTTAATGGCGATCCTCTTCTCTTTGGATGCATTAGTGTTTTCATCGATTCCGATACTGCAGTTAATGAATTACTGCTTAACATAATACCACCGGCAATCAATCCTCCGTACTTGATAAACTCTCTTTTTTTCATTTTAAAGGTTCCTGTAAAGTATTCCCCCTTCGAAGGGGGGTTGGGGGGATGTTCAGAAACAAACTTACATCCCCCTGGCCCCCTTCGAAGGGGGACTTTTCAATGTCATTCTATTTTAAGTCCTGTACTTATATACCATGAACTGTTAGCAATCTTTTCTGCTCCCTTTCCTGATTCAGTTCCGATAATCCTCCTCACTCCCATCAACGAATCTTTCAGGTATCTGCTGAAGTTGGATCTTGTTGAATCGAGGCTGTTTATTCTCACCATTCCTGAACAATGAATAACCTCAGTATCACCGATATACATACCAACATGGGTGATATTTTTTTTCCCATTAATTTCACTCCCAAAAAAGATGAGATCACCTTTTTTAAGTAAATCAAATGCCGGAGTGACCACAACAGGTTTTCCGTAAAGGAATTGTTGTGACGCGTCACGCGCCATCAGGAGTCCGGCTGTAAAGTAAATAGTCTTCATAAATCCGCTGCAATCAAAAGCTTTGGTTGAAGTTCCTCCCCAGAGGTAGGGTGATCCCAAAAGTGATCTGGAGAATAATATCAACCTATCAGGGTCAGGAAAAACGGTGACAGACCACTCCTTAAAGTCCTTAATATCCGTACTGTTAAGTACACCCCGCCTTCCATCAGGTAAGACAATGCTGCACTTTCCATTATTATCTGCAGTCATTTCCACGATTGCTCCGCTAACAATATCTGAAACTACCTGGTCCGTTCCGATACCAGAGAGAATATCACCTGATTTTCTGATATAGATCACCCGCCGGGAATTTCTCCAATCTGCAATCTCCTGTTCATTTAACTCTGATATACCGCTGCTGCTCACCCATCCGACATAATAATCGGGTGTCTGGATAAGCAACCATCCACCTTTCCTTTTCAGGATTTTAACAGGGGTACCCATAATAGCCTGAGAAACCAGCTCACTTGAATGTGATGGGGTTTTTTTCATGTTACAAACACTCAGAGAAACGAGCCCCCATGGCTTCTTAATCACCTTAGGATCAGGTAAAACAATAATACTGTCTGAATAAACATATCCTGATCTGGTTATATAATTAATAATCTCCGCTTTGGCACCGTGTAAATTGGTCTCACCTTTTGCTAATACTTTACGGTCTGGCAGAATCGAAATATTGACAGAACAAATCCCTTCACGTGTATCAGGGACCCATTTATTAACTATCGCATCAATGTTATCTTTAAAAGCGATAGGTAATTGTGCCTGAGTACAACCGGCGATTATTAAAGTCAGTATTACTGTTATCCCAAACCTCATAATTTTTATAAGATGTATTACATCTTACAAATTTAGAAATTGGATTGGAAATTTGCAAGAGAGAAAGTGCCTAAAGTGAGCTAAAGTGCAGAGTAAAAATAATTGAAAGTAATAAGATACAGGGTGCAGGTTGCAGGGTACAGGTTGCAGGGTGCAGGGTGCCTCGACTTTTTTTTGTAGGTTTGTATAACATTTAACATTTAACTTAAAACCAAACTATGAATAGTCTGAAACTTTTTGGGGTATTGATAATATTTGCATTAACCGGATCATACCCTATCCCGTCTGATACACCTGCTATTGAGACAGGTCTTGAAATGCTGGTCAAATCCAGATTCGAAATCTTGAAAGGTAAAAGGGTTGGATTGATTACAAATCCGACAGGGGTGGATCATAATCTGAGATCAACAATTGATATCCTCTTCGCAGTCAAAGAGATAAAGCTTGTTGCCCTGTTTAGTCCGGAACATGGTGTGAGGGGAGATTTTGCCGCAGGAGAACAGGTTGGAACAATAATTGATCCGGTAACAAATTTACCGGTTTACAGTCTCTACGGAAAGACCAGGAAACCTACTCCGGAAATGTTGAAGGGTATTGACATTCTTGTTTATGATGTTCAGGATATAGGTTCGAGATCTTATACTTATATAAGTACCTTAGGGCTTGCTATGGAAGCTGCTGCTGAGAATAATATTCCGTTTGCTGTTCTTGACAGGCCTAATCCGCTGGGCGGAATAAGAATGGAAGGAGCCGTCACAATTCCTGAATTCACATCATTTGTAAGTCAGTTTGCGATCCCCTATGTTCATGGACTTACTGTTGGTGAGCTTGCCACTTACCTTAATGAGGAAGGTCTTCTGAAGAACGGAGCAAAGTGCAAACTGAATGTTGTAAAGATGACAGGCTGGAAGAGAACAATGTATTTCGAAGAGACAGGACTACCATGGGTACCTTCTTCCCCGCATATCCCGGAAGTCGAATCAACTCTTTTTTATCCGGCAACAGGTATTATCGGTGAATTGTATGTTGCAAGCATTGGGGTTGGATATACTCTGCCATTTCAGTTATTTGCGGCTGAATGGATAAATGCTGATTCCCTGTCACAGAATCTGAATGCTCTTAATCTTTCCGGATTAATATTCAGACCTATTCACTATAAACCCTTCTACAGTGTTCTTCAGGGAAAAATTGTACATGGGGTGCAGATCCATATTATAGACCCTAAAAGCGCTCCGTTATCCTTAATTCAGTTTTATATCCTGCAGGAGGCTCATAAATTATGGCCTGGGAAAAACCTCTTCGATATGTGCGATAAAGCACGTCTGAGCATGTTTGATAAAGTGTGCGGAACTGATAAAGTAAGAACCGAATTCACAAAGGCGTTCTCGGTAAATTCAATAATGGACCTCTGGAATAAGGATATTCCTGCATTCAGGAAAAGGGCTGAGAAATATTTCCTCTATCAATAATAAATTGGAATCTTACAATGAGGGAATGACGGGAAAGAAAACCCACCCCTACCCCTCCCGGGAGGGGATGCTGTCGAGTCACTTTACACCATCGCACCGATCGCACCGTCGCACCTTGCACCTTGCACCCTGCACCCTGCACCTGGTACCATGCATCTTTACCCCTTTACTCCATTGCCGTCAACTTAAGAGAAACATAGTATAAATAGTTTCCCCTCCTTTTTAAGGAGGGGTGGCCGGGAGTATTGATTATCTGATATTTACAAGATTTTTCTCCCCGGCCGGGGTGGTTGATTTGTTCATATTATTTTTAACTTTATATCTATGGATAACAAAAACCTCTCCAACAGAAAGGTCTTTCAGAGCATCTCTCAGGAACATATCCACTTCAGCTGAGGCAGCATTATGGGAGATGTTAAAATCAAAAAAACTTTATGGAAGAAAATTCAGAAGACAATACAGTATTGGAAGTTACATTGTTGACTTTTGTTGTCCTTCTGAAATACTTATTATTGAGCTTGATGGCGATCACCATGGTGAATATTTTAAAATAGAAAAAGATAAAAAAGAGATCAATTTATTAATCAACCACCCCGGCCCCGCCCTGCGGGGCCACCCCTCCTTCAAAAGGAGGGGAAACTGAAAGCACAGATTATCTGATGTTTACAATGTTTATCTCTCTACAACGTCATCCCAGATTCCTTAAGTTTACGGCTATGCCCCTAACCCCTCCAGGGAGGAGATTTTTAAATTCACCCTGTAACTTGCATCTTTTTGCCCTTATGCATTTGCGCCTCTACACCTTTATAAAAATCTTCTTCCTATACAGCACCCAGCATATAAACCAGAAAACGATTATATGCGACAACGCGAAAAGCAATGATCCGTTTATATCACCGGCAAACGGTTGAAAAATCTTCAGATATAGCCAGTTATAACCACTAACAACTGTATCGCCTTCATGAATTTTTATTATTCTTATCAGGATCCTGGCCCAAATACCTGAGAGAGCAAATATAAACAGCGGGTTCATACCGAAAACCACAAAGAAGGATGTCCATTTTGTATAATTCTTCAGATCGATGACCCATATAAGGATCGCAAGAATCAGACATGCAAGTCCTGCTGTATAAATAACATAGGAACTTGTCCAGAGAGGTTTATTTATCGGGAACACCAGGCTCCAGACAAGGCCAATCACAGTTCCTGCTGCTCCAAAAATTAAAAGATTTAGCGGAATCTTTGATTTCTCTGACCTGGAAATCAGTCCACCCGCCATATATCCCAGTATGACAGTAGCAATGGATGGAAAGGTACTCAGAAGACCTTCAGGATCAAATGTCACCCCAAAACCTTTATATAAATGTGCCTCACCTAAAATTAACGAATCAAATTTTGGTGCAATATTGCCTGCCAGACTGTATGGATCAGGTCCACCTAAGAAATAGAGAATTCCCCAGTAAATCAGAAGTATCGAAAATGCAATATATGGCAGGTATTTTTTATTGAATGCAAGTACAACAACAGCCCCTATACCATAAGCAAGAGCTATTCGCTGCAGGACACCCATTACCCTTAGTTTTGACCAATCAGTCAGCCATTGGGGAAAAGAATTCAGAAAAAGTCCGATTATAAATATAAGTGCTGTACGTTTCAAAACCTTCAGCAGAGATTTACCATCAAGTGTCGCATTATACTTTGTAAAGGAGAAAAACATTGAGACTCCGACAATGAAAAGAAAAAACGGAAAGACCAGATCCGTAGGAGTACATCCATGCCATTTTGAGTGTTCAAGGGGAGAATAGATATGTGCCCAGCTTCCCGGGTTATTAACTAAAATCATTGTTGCAATAGTCATTCCGCGGAAGACGTCGAGAGCCAGGTAACGTTGTAAGGGGTGCTGGGTGCCGGGTGACTGGGGGCTGGGTGCTGGGTTCTGGGTGCATGGTGCAGATTATTTAGTTGTAAAATATTCCGGATAACTTTCAGTGTTCGTCTGGCTTTGGGATGTAATCATAAAATAATACTTCTTAAGTGCAGTTTTCGAAGTTACAGGAAAAGTTGTATTTGTGTCGGAGGTAACCTGAAAAATATTCTCAGGATTGTTCAGATCAACCGGCTTATTTTTCCTCAGCTTATAGATGATGAACTTTTTAGTATTCTTTCCCTTTTCCCATGAAAGGTTTATTGATCCGTTGTCCGAAGAAATATATGTCTCAGAGGGTCTTTCCGGTATTATTGGAGTAATTCGGTTGTTTGATGGAGGAAGTGATGGATACCTGTATATGTTCCTGATGAGCTTTTCTTTAAGCCTCAGGGGGTCTTTCCTTAAAACCTTGGCGCTAAAAAACATACTTCCGCTTACATTGGGGATTGTCCGGTTAAGCTTGACTTGTTTAATGATCTCCCGAGAAGTTCTCCACTCTTTGTATGATGCTTTCCTGTCTATCCTGTAAGGAGCCTGACCTAAATATAATCTGCATCCGAAAGAGTTACGGCTCCACCAGTCTGACAGCACATTATAATCTGCTACTTTAAATCCAATGTGCCAGTAGATCTGTGGTGTAACATAGTCTATCCAGGCTTTTTTCTGCCATAGCAGAATATCAGCATAGAGGTCATCATAATTGGTTACGCCTGCCCTGGTCAGCGAACCTCCGGGATCTTTTTCAATATTGCGCCATACCCCGAATGGAGAAATGCCGAATTCCACCCATGGTTTAATAGATTTGATACTGTCACTGATCTGCCGGATAATCAGGTTAACATTGTCTCTTCTCCATTCTTCGCGCATATCCGGAGCAAAACGTCGGGGGTACCTGGTGAAGGAGCTGTCATCAGGAAAGTTGACTTTTGCAATCCTGTAAGGATAAAAGTAATCATCCATATGAATTGCATCAATATCATAACGTCGAACAATATCTCCAACAACACTTGAGACATAATCGCGCGTCTCCTGGAGACCCGGATCAAAAAAAACGGTTTTGCCATATGTCAGGAACCAGTCGGGATGGATATTACTTATATGATTTGGTGCTGTGATATTCGCTGTATCAGTTACAGCCCTGTAGGGATTCAGCCATGCGTGAATATCCAGTCCGCGTTTTCTGCATTCAGTTATCGCATATTCGAGCGGATCGTAAAATGGTTCAGGAGCCTTACCCTGCTGACCTGTAAGCCATTGTGACCATGGTTCAATAGTTGACGAATAAAAGGCATCAGCAGCCGGTCTTATCTGAAACACCACTGTATTCAGGTTATATTGTTTTGAAAGATCAAGAAGTTCTCTCAACTCCCTTTTCTGATCATCAACAGGTAACTTTGAAGTTGAGGGCCAGTCTATGTTATTTACTGTTGCTAACCATATAGCACGCATCTCATTCTTTGGATGGGTCTGAGAATACAGGTTGCAAGACAGAAATATCATAACAACCCCAAGGAGTGGAATATGTAGAACTTTATTGCTCATTAAAAAACTCTTATTCATTCTATTCATATTAAAAGCAGTCAAAAGCATTTCAGATTGTGTCACCTTCCATACTTTTTTCAAGTTCCCTGGCATGAGTCAGGAATTCATCGAGTTTCATTTCTTTATAATAAATCATGCCATGGGTTGCTCTTATTTTGGGGCTATCATTTTGATAAAAGAAATCTTTACCCAGTATAAGCTGAACCTTTTTATACTGCTCCACCCATACCCTCTGCGAAAGTTCGCTGAACGGTCCGTCATACTCATAGCTTGGGAACGAAGCATCGACCTGGCTAATGTAACAGTTCCTGAAAGACCAGTCAAGTACAGCCATAGAATTCAGAGAAACCGGAGTGAATACATTTGCTTCGGCCGGATGAAATTTATACCAGACATTCCTGTAACCGATTATCCTTATTTCGGAAAGATCCTTCTGTTTACGCCATTGTCGTAAAGCCTCAGCAATAGCCTGAAGAACTTTATAATGAGTATCAGGTCCGGATCCTTCAGGATCAAATGCCAGGCTGATAATTGTCGGCTGGATCCGGTTTAACATCTCAAGAATAGGTTCAACGTCACGGGTACGTTCAGGTTGAGGTGTAAATATCTCTCCTGTATAGAATCCCAGTCGCAAATGCTCAATGTTTTGAACTTTAACGCCATAATGTGCCCAAACCAGTTCTTCTTCAAATTCGCGGAGCATTCCTTTGAGCTTCTGAATATCAGGAGGATTTATCTCTCCACTGTAGCTTGACTGCAATAACCCGATGTTCTTTTTAATCTGATCTGTTAATTGATCCTGCGATTTGATATTATAAATATCCACCATTACCCTTGTAATCCGGTGACAAATTCCACGCAGTTTTCCTCTTTCATCTTTTGCGGCAATTTTGTCAAGATAATGACTCACATCTTTATCCCATTTATATTTATATCCCTGCTGAAAAAAATCAGGAAACCTGAGCATCTGTATTTTCTTTATATTGATGAACTCCAAAGTTTCCTGTAAAAGGTTCTGTAACATTTTATTGGTCACTGCAGTAAATCCTGATGTCATGATTGAAAAATGAAAATGGTTTGAAGCGACACGTAACTGAGGGATGATGCAGGGAAATATCCCAAGCATTATGTCGTCGTGGTGCGGCCCCGTATGAAGAAATGTCTGTTCTGTCTCTCTCCTGAGTCCAACCTCCATCTTTTTTTTGGTTGATTCAATCACCCCCTTCACTGTGTCCATTCTCAGGTCTGGGATCAACGAACAGTATATATCATTTTTAAGATCCTCAATAGTGAGTTTATGAGCATATTTATCAATTCTCTCGCACAGGTCAAAAATTGCCTTCTCAGTTTTTTCAAAACACCAGTCGCCAATTTTATAATATCTTTCAATACTATCATGAAGTTGCACCGCAGCTCCTTCTGTAATAAAGAATCGTGCATTTTTTTGCCGCTGGAGAACAGTGGCAGGATAAAGATTTTGCGGAGTACTTTCAAGCGCATTTTTCACAAGGGGGGCTTTAGCTTCCCCTGCTGCAAAAATGATTGACACACCATCACTATTGTATGTAATGGTTCCCAGTCCTATAGTTATCACAAGTCTTTTTCTCGATACTTCAATCCCCCCCAGGTCCCCTGCAGCCGCTGCCTGTGTTTCGAAATTTGTGGCAGTCAGACGGGTGGTTGAATTATGATCGCTTCCGCGTGTATTAAAACCGATATGGCCATCTGGACCAATACCTCCCAGGAAAAAACCTATACCTCCCAGCTCTCTGATTCTATTCTCATAATTTGAACACCAGTTGTCTATGCTGAATATTGATGCCTGCTGCACCTTTTCCATTGAACCAGATGCTTCCCTGTTCCTGAGTGAAAGATCAATTCTGGAATCAGGAAAAACTTCATAGAAATGTAATCCGTCAGGTAAAGTAATTTCATCAGAGTTAATCAGCAAAGCCTTATTGATATCGAGGTCAAATCCTTTGATATAATAGTTATAAACATAATTATAGAAACTGTTGTGCTGGTTCGGATTAATTGGATAAAACTCATCGATCTGAACAAAATGTAAACCTCTCAGTGACGGCTTCTTTCCGGGAATGAATCCATTATCTTCCATCAACTTCCGGGTTTCCGGCTTCTTCCACTCATTCAAAAACTTTTGAGTCCATTTGATGAAGAATTCAGGAGTTTTACCTGTCGGAAGACTGATAACTCCTTCAGGATTCTGTGATACCCACTCAAGAAAACGTAAAGATGTAAGCATTCCCAGGTTAGGGAAATTTCGGACAATTATATATGGTAATTTTGTTGAATATTCAGTCCTTCCTGAGCGATCAAAAAAAGCCTGCTCAACGCCTGTAAATACTTTGGTTTTCATAGTCCGTATTATTTAATCCTATTCTATTTTTAAAGCCTCGTACATCACTTCAACAGGATGAAGCACAGTTTTCCCTGTTGCTTCATATATGTGGTGCCTGCAGGAAGTACCCGGAGCCACAATTAATTTCATCAGGAGATGCAGCTCTCACAGCTGGAAAAAGAACCATCTCCCCTATTTTCAAACTCATATCATAATGTTCCTTCTCGTACCCGAACGACCCTGCCATTCCGCAGCATCCGCTCTTTATCTCCTCAACATGATAGTTTTTTGGTATTGTGAGCATGCCTCTGGTAGCGGATGTTGAAGCTATTGCTTTTTGCTGGCAGTGGCCATGCAGCTTTATCATTTTTGTGTCAGATGAAAAATCGTCTGATTTAATATTGCCCCTTTTCATATTCATTCCAGATAAATTCCTCCAGCATATAAGAATTTCCTCCAAGCCTCCGGGCGTCATCCTTCAGATGATTATCTGCCATATCGGGGTATTCATCCCTGAAGGTCAGAATAGCAGAAGGTTCTATACCAACAAGGGGCGCGTTTTCAGAGATAATATCTTTCAGAAGTAATATGTTCGCGACAGCTATTTTTTTGGCTTCTTTTAATAAACCCTTTGACATAAATGTTCTTCCGCTTTCCCTGTGCATTGGAATTACTACTTCATAGCCAAGTCTTTCAAGCAACAGGATTGTTTTTATACCTATATCGCTTTCATTGTAATTTGTAAACTCATCAGCAAAAAGATAAACTTTGCCTCTTTTTGACTCCTTTTCTTTATTTGCAGAGATATGACGTTTTTCCCATCGTTGAAGAGTTATTTCCGACAGATCCGGTATTTTTCTGGCAGTGGAAAATCCAATCATCTTTTTGAAAAACGGTGTCCCTGTCAGATAATTGGTAAATGGTCTGAAAGCCATTCCCAGCCTGTTCAGTCTGGGAAGGTATGCGATAAGCTGGGTTCTGAAAGGTATACCATGGTCTTCATAGTAATGCTGAAGGAATTCTGCTTTGAACTTGGCCATATCAACATTCGAGGGGCACTCCGACTTACATGCTTTACATGAAAGGCACAGATCCATCACTTCATAGATATCTTTATTATCAAATGGATTTGCTTTTTCTGACCTTGTAAGATATTCCCTTAAAATATTTGCCCTGCCTCTGGTTGTTTTATCTTCATCATGAGATAACATAAAAGTCGGACACATAGTTCCTCCAATCAGTGAACTTTTTCTGCAATCGCCGGATCCGCTGCACTTTTCAACTGCATACAGCAATCCGTCTTTTTCAGGGAATGTGAAGCTTGTCTTAATGCTTTTTAATTGATGATCAACCAGATACCTTAGATTATCTGACATGGAAGGGGTGTCAATTATCTTCCCCGGGTTTAAAATACTACCGGGATCCCAGCATTTTTTCAGTTCTTTTAAAAGCTGGTAGTTATGATCTCCCAACATTACCGGGATAAATTCTCCCCGAAGCCGTCCGTCTCCATGTTCACCACTTAAGGATCCGCGATATTTTTTTACCAGATTTGCTATATCGGATGCCAGACTGCGATAAATCTTGATATCATCAGAATTTTTAAGATTCAGGAGAGGACTAAAATGCAGCTCGCCTGTCGCTATATGACCATAATAGGCGCAACTGAGATTATATTTATGCAATATCTTTTCAAATTCAGCAATATACTGAGGGTACAATTCCGGAAGAACGGCTGTGTCTTCAACCACCTGTACACTCCTTTTATCTCCGGGAATGTTCAGAAGAACACCAAGCCCGGCTTTACGCAGTTCCCATATCTTAATAATCTCTTCTTCACCTGTATAGAGAGGAAAATGATAACCGTACCCTGCTCCTGCCAGTTCCTGCTTCATTTTAACTACCAGTTCATCAATCTCCTCCAGACTGTTTCGGAAAAATTCAACTATGAGAATAATCTTAGGATCTCCCTTTATAAAAAACCTGTTCTTTTTCTGGTCAATATTATCTTTTGTGCAATTAAGAATATAGTCATCTATCAGTTCGATGGCTGCCGGCCGGTATTTCAATATTAATATGTTGGCTTTGACAGCATCCTGGAGAGTTTTAAAATGGGCGCAGACCAGTCCGGTTTTATAAGCCGGAACGGGAATCAGATTCAGTCTCATTTTAACTGTAAAAGCAAGTGTTCCTTCTGAGCCCGCCAATATTTTACATATATTAATGGTCTTTCCGTTACCTGTAAACGGATCAGTCTCCAGGAGCATATCAAGAGCATAACCATTGTTACGTCGTGTTAAACGAGGATCGGGAAACTCTTTGCGGATCTCTGCCTGATTATCTTTTAATGATAAAGTATCAAGAATATTCCTGTAGATTGAAGTCTCAAGGAGAGCGGGATCTCCATTACATTTCAAAAAGAATTCAGCTGTTGTTAAATCCCTGAATGTCACCTCACTTCCATCCGATAGAATAGCATTAATTTCCAGAATATGATCCCTTACGCTTCCGTAAATAATTGAATGCAGTCCGCATGAATTGTTTCCAAGCATTCCCCCCATGCAGCATCGGTTAGCCGTTGAAGTTTCAGGGCCGAACTGCAGTCCATATCTGGCAAGATACATGTTCAGCTCAGCGAGAACTACTCCAGGTTCAACATCCACCCATTTCTCATCCTTATTAAAATCCACTATCCTGGTCATATGTTTTGAGACGTCGACAACAATCCCTCCACCGACAACCTGCCCGGCCAAAGATGTCCCGGCCCCTCTCGGGATCACTGAATTTCCGGTCAATCTGGCAAATTCAAGAATTTTTATTATCTCATCCTTATCTTTTGGTCTCGCTACTGCCAGTGGAAGTTCACGATATGAAGAGGCATCTGTTGCATAGAGAATCCTGTGCAGTTCATCTGTAAAAAGGTCACCCCTCAGATCATGTTTTAATTCACTGATTGTCATTTTATTTTTGACTCCTTTTAATTCCGAATGCCGGATCAATCCTCAGGAACTTTATTGCAATGATGCCAGGGACTGAACAGATAATGACATAAATAAAGAAGTGCTGGTACCCAAGCATTTCTTTCATCGAACCTGACACCATTCCGGGAAGCATCATACCCAGTGCCATTAACGATGTACCAATGGCATATTCGGCAGTCTTATACTTGCTTTCACCAACAAAATGGAGCATATAGAGCATATATGCGGTGAATCCGAATCCGTAACCAAACTGTTCAAGTGCAATAGCTAAGTAGATAGTGATATCGCCAGGCATTGGCTGAAAAAATGATAAATAGATGTAAACACTGATCGGAATGTTCATGCATAAAGCCATCAGAAGGATCATCTTTTTCAATCCGAATTTTGCTGCAGTAATGCCGCCCGTTATTCCTCCAAGTGTAAGACAGATCATACCAATTGTACCATAAGCTATGCCATACTGTGCAGCGGTAAGCCCTATTCCTCCCGCGCTTCGTGAATCAACCAGAAATGGCGTTGCAACCTTGACAAGCTGTGATTCCCCAAGCCTGTAGAGCAGGAAGAATATAAGAGCAGGCACTATACCGGGTCTTGTGAAAAATGAAACAAAGACCTCTTTATAAACATTCCAGCTGATCTTCTCCCTGTTATTATTCTCCTCGGGATGGGGAAGCATTATTCTGTTATATACAGCAATCAATAATAGCATTATGCCAAGGACCCCTAATGAAACAGTCCAGCTGAAGGCAATATTCCCGGCTGTCACCAGAAACTGAGATGTTGTTTTGCCTGAGAGATTATGATTCACCTTAATGGAGACTTTAGCCGGTTCATCCCAGTTTTCAGTTGTGAATTCAAACCTGCCTGTTTGTTTTTTTGACAGATCAATATCCTTGCTTCCTGTTTTCCTGGTAACATTAACCACAACAGTTTCTCCCTGTTTTGGTGGTGCCGACAATGCAATATAGAGGACAGCTGAATCGAGTTGTGATTTTCCTGTCTGGTAGACCGGGACCTGAAGATCTTTTGGAAATAGAAGTATTGCAGGAACTCCCTCCGATTTTTTGATACTGATTTCAGAAGGATTAAATGGTCTATATTCCTCAGGCAGGACTGATCTTGCTTCAAATTTAACTGATGGGAGTCCTGTATTTTGCTGGATCAACCCTGCTATTACAGGAATCACTCCCAGGGCTGTCAGCATGGC
Organism: uncultured Bacteroidales bacterium; assembly: GCA_963813405.1. Lineage (GTDB taxonomy): Bacteria > Bacteroidota > Bacteroidia > Bacteroidales > VadinHA17 > LD21. The sequence continues at coordinate 17,053 of CAWEYU010000003.1, read as the reverse complement.
AAAACGGTAGAATGTACTCCTGATACCGACAAAAAACGCCTGTTTATGCTGATCAAGTGCATACATATAAAAACCGTCTGCAGCAATGTCATGGCTGGCTGATGATACAGCTATCAAGGCAAAAATTGCGATGGTGATGGGATAAAAGAAGGACAGCGGCATAGCTATTCCTGCTGCAATGAATGAGATCCCGAGCAGAAGCTGAGTCCATACTACCCAGTTCCGTTTAGTTGAAACTACATCGATATAAGGGCTCCACAGAGGCTTAACAGCCCAGGGAAGGTAAAGCAGACTGGTCCAAAAGGCAAATGAACCGATTGAAATGCCCATCGTCTTGTAAATGAGTCCCGAAGTGATCATTACAATACTATAAGGAATGCCCTGGAAAAAGTAGAGTGAAGGTATCCAGCTCCAGGGCGAGCGATTTTTTTGCTGACTCATATTAGTTTCTATAACTTCTTGAATGTATATCCTTTGGATGAAATGAACTGAATTAGTTCTTCCAGTTTATTATAAAATTTATCAGTTCGTTCCGGAGCAGTTCCCAGATGAATCAGCAGAAAAGCACCGTTAAGACCATACTTCGCCGATGCTTCAAAACGCTTAAGGTCGCTGAGAAGAACCTCTGAGGATTTATAGTTCTTCATATCCGGGGTAGTATAATCAGCGTTAGTACCTGAACCAGGTGTTAAATTTATTAGTTTAATTCCTAAATCTGCTGTCCATGAAGCTATTACTGAATTGTACCATTCATATGGAGCAAGATAGAATTTCTTTTGCAGTACACTGGCGCCTTTTCGATCAAGCTCAAAATAGTTGGCTTTAAGGTCATCAATAAAAGCCGTTTTTGTAACGAGTAGTGAATCCCTTTTCTCCCACGAATTATAAAGTAGATGCTTGTCAGAATGGGGTCCGATAAAATGACCATCTGAAATAATACGTTTAACTGCTTTGCTGTTAGCAGAATTCCTGAGGAAATTACCCGTGAGGAAAAATGATCCTTTAATATTTTTCCGTGACAATACATTCAGGATATGCTCCGCTCCCTCTCCAAATTCATCAGCAGAAAAGATCAGATACACATCCTTTTTAATAATGTCTTTTCTGATCAGAGCACCATTGTTGTCTGTTAAACCATCTTCCACCAGGCCTTTTTGCCTTAAACCCTCTGCTTCAAGTGAAGAGAGCATATAACTCAGTTCAGCAGTGCCATCCATGGTTGGTTCGTTCGTACTGTAATCTCCGATATCGTCGTGATAAACGACTTTGCCATTCTGAAAAACCGAATATGGATCAGGTCGCATCAACCTAATCCCCGACAATCCTTTGAAAATCCTGGTATAGACCGGGCCATCCACTAATCCGCCCTCAGTTGTGACACCCATCTTCATTGTAATTGACGAGTGAGGGAACCGGGGGAAATCACCCCCTGCAGGCAGGCCGCATATCATCGATGTCCCCCATGGATTACAGCCAAATATCCAATCCCGCAAGGCTGCTTCTGATTCACTGAACCGCTTGTCACCAGTGGCCTCAAAATAAAGCCGGTGCTGGGTATAAGCAGCAACAACAAAGTTGTTTGAACACCATGTAAAAGGAACTTTAACATTGAAGGGGTCATCCTGTCTCCTCGAATCAAGCAACTGTAAGCCTTTGTTCATGAAAAAGCTGTATTTCGATGAAAACCCTGAACGCGATTGTCCAAGATTAGCATGACCGAGATTTACAAAGGGATACGACTGATAGTGCCTTGCAGTATCTTTTTCGATCCACGGACTGACAGGCTCAAGTGAGCCCCAGTAATCAGATTGAACAAGATATGCAGAATCTCCTGATAGTCTGAACATCTCCCATGCTGCAAGTTCAAGGTCATCAACATAATTATCTTCTTCATAAAAGTAGGGAGACAGGAAGCACGCTGTTTGAGTCACTCCCAGATCAGTGAGTGCAAATTCCCAGGCATCTTTTGCTTTCACAGCAAGTTTTCCGGAAAGGGCCGGATCGAGATTTTTAAAGACAATCGATCCGATTGCAAACGCAGATGCAAATTTGCCTGCAGCAGATGAAACGCCTGTCGTTCTGTTTTTAAACTTTGCAAGTCCCTGGGACTTTCCTGTGACAAAATATACCGGCCGGTATAAACCGAAACCATATGATGCTTTATCCAGTGTTGGCAGGCGAAATCCGATGTGATCGCGATCGTCAGCAACCTGGTTATACATTTCTCCGCTGTCGGGGTTCATCTTAATAAGCCATTGGATTCCCCAACGGGCTTCATCGAGAATGTCGGGAATACCATTGCTGCCCTTTTTACCTGATGCATCGTAAATAGTCTTTATAGACGGATGGATTCTTTGAATAAGCAAACAGCATTTGATAAACCGCATTGGCTGAAGTAGTTACATATTGGAGATAATCGCTTGCATCGTGCCAGCCACCTGTTACATCAATTATCTTCCCGGTTTTTGTGGGATGATCAACAATAAACCCATCATGAGTATGGCATGAATCGGCCAGGAATGGATTATAGCCGGATCTCTGCTGACGCATATATTTAAGAACATAGTCGGCAACACCATCAAAAATATCGGGGGCTATCCTGAATGGTTCAGAATTAGTACCATTGAAAGAAATATAATAACCTCCCTGGGTCCTGAGGTCAGTGAAAATTAATCGCGCGGCAGATTGCATTCCCCAGTCTTCTCCTCTGAAGGTAACTGCTTTACCCCGGAACACCTCCTTGTCGGTGATTGCTTCGTGAATTGTGAATTCTCCCGGTTTCTGAGGCATTGTTGAGATAAATACCGCAACCTTAACAGAATTCGGAAGATAACCAAGCTGGTTAATGCGGATCCATGATTGGCTCATACCCGGAAGTGCCAGAATCAAGAAGGATAAGATACTAATAAGTCTCTTTTGCATTATTAAAAACTGTTTTGTTTGGGGTTATAACTTCTTTCAAGCACCGCACCTCTGAAGTAATGTTTTAATATCTCCCTGTACGAATATCCTTTCGAACCCATAACAGCAGCCCCGATCTGACATAGTCCCACGCCATGCCCCCAGCCTGCTCCCCGGATCACAAATCGTATGTCAGCCCCTTTTATCAGCTTCTTTACAAAAAAACATGAGCTGAAGAGATGCGTCTTCGACAAAGCCTTCCTGATTTCAAGCTCCTTGCCAATTATCATGATCTTCATTGTTCCGGTAATTTTAAGACGTATGATCCTTCCTGATGAACCTCTTTCAAGAGGGACGAGGTCAGTTATAGTTCCCGAAGTCGATTCCAGTTCTGGACTTAACAATTTCGCTTATTTCTTCCTGTGTATATGCAACCTTCCATCGAAAAAAATCATTGGTCTCCTGATCATAGTCATTAAGTACCTGTGTGAGTACTTTTTTATCTGAAGTATTGCAGAAAACTTCCGGATATCCATTTATCCACTTTTTCGCTGAATCATTATCCTGCAGGTCTGTATCAAATCCATTTGGTGATGAAGGATTATCGATAACCTTCTGAAGATAGGGATGTTTAGCCGGTTCCCAAACATTTTCAAAGAGTTCACTCACACCACCGCAGCATTTTGAATAGCGCGCATCACAAATTTCACCTCCGTATGATAATATCTCACCGAAGGTTTTCATTACTGCATCTTCGACAGCCTGTGTTGAAGCACGTGTTATTCCCTGGTATCGCTGGCAATGATCGTCAGCGCAGACATCATAGTTCTGATGCTCCTCCCTGTCGTACCATCTGACTATCTCACTGTCAGTTCTGAAACTGGTAAGATAGTCCCTTTTTGCTTTTCCAAGCTTATTGCTCTTATTGATCTGGGCAAGCAGCCAGCTTCGTGAAGTAACTGCATGTGCCTTAAGTAATTCCATCGAAGAAGTGGCACTCATTTCAGATGAGATTACACTTGTCAGGTAATCCTCAATAGATAAGATATTGACTGCAGTTATCTTGTTTTCTTCAATAATAAGCTTTAGATTGCCTTTAAAGTTCTGATTTTCTTTTCGTTGCCAATGAAAATTTACACCGATGGTAACACCATGAAGAGTAAAAGAACATTCATCAGGACTAACGGGTTCAAGTTGAAATCCATTCTCAGTTTCAATTATCCGGCTGTTACTCTGAAGAATGATCATATTTCCGGAACGCCTTGCACCCCATCTGCCTTCAATTTTTAACTTCAAAGAATTGTTATAATAAAAACCATTTAGGGTAAATGATATCTCATCTGCTGATAAAATTCCAACCTTAATTTCCGGCACTTTGTTTTCAGTTGTCATATTAAGTCGGTGAAAAATTGGTTTATTTCTTCGTCTTCGAGGCAAACTTGCCCAAAGATACTTTCAACATCTGATACTCCAATTTTAGAGAAGTCTTCCTCTCTTGGAGTGATAATGACTCCTCCGAGATCCACAGAGGCGGGACTTAGCAAGATCTGCTCATTGCCCTGTGCAAAGAACTGGCAAGGCCGGTGCAACTTTCTGGGGATTATGTGAATCACCCAACCCTCCGGGTAATAGTATGCCAGGATATTCACCATTGGTTCAGGTCGGTCAGGCTGAATCTCTGAAAACTTGTTGTAGAAATTATGAAATGCCTGGATCAACTCCTCTTTGTCAATACCTTTCAATGTAATGATTCCTCTCAGATAGCCACTCCAATGCCAGACTTCGATGCCTTTCCTCTTTGAGATCAATGTAATAAATTTACCCTCTGAAAAGTCCTTTTCGATCGGAAGGAATCCTGTGTTGCCCGCCTGAAAATGCAGATGGTCGGGTGCTGACGCCCCGCATTGAGGTCCGTTATAAAAGACTGCAAATTCGGGTATAGCTTTTGAAAGGTTCAGCATATCTTCAAAGCTGTTTCTGATGAGCTGGTCGATATGCATTTCTGAGGGTATTGTCAAATGTTTTCCGAAGATCGGAAACGGATTAACAAGTACTGTGAATCCCTTGCCAAACGATACTCCCCGCTGTTCAGCAGGTCTGTTTTTACTACACAGAAAACATGGCCTGGTTTCAATGGATTTAGCATCAACTTTTGCGGCAGATGATCTCATGCGCTCCGGATTAAACTGCACTAATATCCTGAATCCTCCAAAATCGAGCTCCCGTGTCCTTACTTTTGAAAGCAAACCGTAGTTTACCCGGGCCAGTTCCCAACCAGCGAGCTGAGAGGAAAATAATTCTTTAACACTCTCTGAAAATAATGTCATTTTGATGCGTGATGAAAAATATTCTATACTTTTAAGAGTTCCTGACGTGCCAGCAGTTCAATCGTCCTTATCTTATCTTTATAAAAATTATTTGCATTTGTTTTGTTAACATCCAGTGCTGCATCCGAATTCTCCTCCCACCGGCGGCAAAGATAGAGTGGTTCATAGATCCTGCCAATTTGATAATGGCGGCTTATGGCCAGTCCGACTGCATAATCCTCCCCATAGCTGACATTGGGTATTCTTATTGATCGTAAAACAGGTGTATAGAAAGCCCTTGGTGCTCCTAATCCATTAATTCTAAGAGCATTGTTCCGGCCATTATCCGCAGTCCACTCTTTATGGTCAATCAGGCCGGGAGGTATATCCTCAAGCCTGAAGTTTACCATTTTATAAGAGCCTACAACCATTGCACACTTTTGTTCATAAAACGCCCCGACAACCCTGGTAATGACATTATCATCGATATAAAGGTCATCGCTGTCAAGCTGGATGGCAAATTTTCCGCATTCGTTATGAAATATTCCCTCATTCCAGCAACCTCCTATTCCAAGATCTTTCCTTTCAGGGATGATATGAACAACTCTCTTATCACTCTTTGCAAAGGCACTTATGATCTCAGTAGTACCATCTACAGAATAATTGTCGATCACAATCAGGTTGAATTTAAAGCTGGTCTTCTGCTTCAGAACAGATTCTATGGCATCCCCAACTGTCTTCAATCTGTTCTTCACTGGAATTATGACTGAAGCTTCATTCTCAAAATTTTCTGATTCAAAGCCGATCTTTTTAAACACAGGCTTTAACCAGGCACCGACTCTCTTCAGGTGATCTGTGCATGCTGCTTCCATTTCGACCTGGACTGCCCTGTTACGTGGATCAACATAATCAAATTGTTTTTCACCTGATTGACGAAGGTCACGTTCTATTTCAGAATAGAGCATTTCAGGAATATGTACCAGTCTGTTAGTCTGTGATACTTTAAGCCTGAGGTCATAAAATCCGGCATACTGGAAATTCCCGCTCATAGAGCTGCAGGCCTTTTTGAAAGCTGATGATCTGTATAGCATTACAGATCCAAAATTAAAATCATCACGCAGACTGCCATCCTGGTAGTCTATTACAGGATGAGCTGTCAATTTTCCTTCCTTGTTTTCCCAGTATCCCGTATAAACCATTCCTGCTCCAGTGTCTTCACAAACCTGGACCATTCTGTTCAATGCAAACTTTCCCGGATCAAGAGGAAAGGTTTTAGTATAAAGAAGGATAAATTCTGTCTGGACAGTCTCTGCTATCTTCTTTACTGTTTCAGTGGTTGAAAACCCCTTCGAATGAATGTACGAAACATCCCGGTCAGAATAATCAACCTTGCTCCCATCATTCAGGATAATAACAGTTTTATCGACAAGACCTGAACTTTTTAATGAGGAGACAGTAAAGTCAATCGATTTTCTGTCGGAGTATGGTATAAAACAGGTTATTCTTTTTTCCATATAGAAAGAAATTATTTTTCAAAAAAACTTATTATCTGGTTCATTAATTTATCTCTTTCCTCATCCGAGAGAATTGTCTCGAAAGGAAATCCAAGTATTACAGTTTTATACCCTCCCCTGAATGCTACACCTGCGGATGCATTGTTTTCGGAATAACGAAATGCGCAAATAGCTCCTTTCCCTGCTGGTTCTATAGCATCAGGTGCTTCAACTGAATAGATCTTCTCTGAAAAGCCTGTATTAAAGATCAGGCTGTCACTGAAAACCGGTTTTGCATAATCAGTTGCATATACCTTTCCATTTCTGACAGCGTGACCGGTCCGTAATTTGAAGTGAAGAACATCTGATGCAAACCTGATCTTTATCGAGTCTTCTGAAGGAAAAAGGTCGGAACCAACATAAGCTCCTGATATAAAGATATTTACACCTGATTTAGTCATTTCTTTTAGTTTTTCCATAAGTTCAGGTGTATATATTTTATAATTAACTTTGGATGTGTCATTAAAGTATGGAGTCGATCTTTGCTCTCCACAGATCAGATCGATTATTTTGAACTGGGAGGTGTTTATTGCAGCCGATTTGAAATATTCACCCGAAACGGAATAGAAGGAGTGCCCTGCTGCCAAAACGGACTTTCCGTGAATATAAGGATAATCAAAACTGTTCCCCAGGACTATTTTCCCTTCCATATCCGCGTATGATGCCCCCCAGCCGGGTGAATCATCATCCTGCCAGGGTGATTTCCTGCTAAAATCATACTCATCTCCCACAACAGAAATGTCTGAATGATCAGCAACCCCTCGATCATTCCACCATTCCACACCGGCCATTTTCCCGGTATCAAACCATGCCGGTCCTGAAATGCGATTAAACCCATTTACAATCAGGACTCTCTCAGTACCTCCGGCTTTAACTCCTGCTGACAGGATCTCTGAATCAAAACTTTCTCCGCCTTCATTTATTGCGGTGACTTTGAAGCTGTAAATAGTATCATACGATCCAAGTTCAATATCGACTGAAGGGTTATCAACAATGATCCCATTATCGAAACCATTATCACCTTTACGTTTATAGATCCTGTACCTGTCTGGTCTCGAAGTTGGTTCAAGTGTATCTGTGACCGGTTGCCAGGTTAGCCGGAATGATTTATCCGAAACCGGAGTTATCGCGAAGTTTGCAACAGGAAGAGGATGAACAACGTATGGACGATTCTCTGTATAAGCCAGATATTTCAGAATTCCTTTATAAATAGAGCGGCTAACTGCAAACCTGAAACGGGGATCCAGACCAAATTTCTGATCTGCAAGATTCTGGTGCGATAATAATTCCAATAACATTGCAGGTGCATTTGGCCTTCTTGCTTCTGCATATGGTCTGTCCCAGATTGCCCTTCTTGTCCATTTCGGATCAAACTGTAATCTAATATCGTTAACGATCTGTGTCTGGATAATGTCTGACAGGTCCCTGCTTGCCATTCGGGATTTGCCATCGGGAAATTTACCATTATCAGCTCCTGTTGAATAAATAGCCAATGTTCCGATTACCGAATCACCTGGAGTGATGCCAGCATCAGTATGAAAACCGAGAGATAGATCGATGGGTAACCCGAGTCCGGAAGTAAGCCCTTTTTCAGCAGCGTTCGATTGAGATCCCATAAGATAATTTACCCACAATCCTCTTGACATGTAATCATCATTATAATCGTTTCTATTATTATTGGGGCTGTAAACCAGAGTGTCAGGCATACCTGCATATTGGAGATAATATCTTGAGCCCTCAAGGTATCTGGGCTTTCCACTTAACTTCCAATTAAAGCGTGTCGTATCAGATGATCCTGGTGATATTCCTGATATACTCTGGTCTACCGACTTTTGGTTCTTAATGATTTCAGATGAGGGTCGTCTTGCAACATTTCCCATTCCACCTCCAAACCTGATGGCATCTAATGCAACATATTCATTTTTTTTACCATGCACCATAACTGAACCAGATGCTCTGTTTTTCCCGGCATGAAAATGAAAGGTTCCCAGATAGGTCCATGTCGCTCCTCCGATAGTCTGATTTACCCTGAACTCTGTAGTGCCACCCGAATGTAAAACTGTATAAACTGCTGATTCAGTGTTATCTGCTCTTCCTGGATAAGAGATATACACTGCATAATCACCGTCTGCCGGTATTTCGGGAATAAACAGTGCAGTATCGTTAATAATTCTCAGTGAAGTACCTTTCCTGAATGGATTTATGCCCGGGAACAGAGTATCTGTCAATAAAAAACCTTCATTAATCTTCTGGATATTTTTATAAAGCTGTAATACAACTTCAGAACCGGCTGTTGACCGGTCATTATCCACAATAACCTCCCTTGTCTGAACATCCCGTTCTCGTGGGAGAAAAACATTGGCCCCGGAGTTCTCAAGCATTCTTGTAAGATATGGTAAAACATAACCCATTACCGAATTATCCTCCACAGTTCCAAATAGTCTTGCCCTCTGCCATTCCCATCTGTCAAGATTCATTTCAAAATAATAGCCGTGACTATGCCATAATGCAATAGAATTCCCGCAAAGCCCTTTATCGGGATTAATACTGCTCATCTTATACACAAGGACAGGCCGGTTTTCTTTAATCAGAATACGCGATGAATCCACAGGAATTTCTTTTCTGAAAAGGTTTGGGATCAGCTGTTCAAGCGAATATCCATTTGTAAAAACATTTATAACATAATTTCTGAACCTTCTGCCAAGCCTGTTTTTAATTGACTGAACAACTTCCGAATAAGTATCTTCTCTCATTGGATAATTTAACAGTGTTGATGAGAAAAAAAGTGAAACCGACTTCTCTTCCTTTCCAATCCTGGTGGAATCTATTTTCAGCCGGCCAAGATGCTTCCATTCATTTAAAGGATTTACCCAACTTTTAAGTCTGTTATCTGCGATCCTGTTCAGTTTCTGAAGCGTCTGTGAATTGGCCGAAACGGCACCAGTGAGTATAAATGAAAACAGAATTAATACCCTATTAAAAGCAACCTTTTTCATTAATGAAATTATTTTACTTGAAATTTAAGCATTATACTTCAAAATTAGAAAGTTTTTTAAAATATGTCAGACATCTTACAAAAAACACTGTTTTTCCATAATTAATTAATATTTTTGTATAATAAGATTTAAAAATCAATTCGGGTGCAGTACATAACATACTCATTTACAATAATTTAGAACATTATTTCTAAAAAATCATGATTCTTGTTGCTGATAGTGGTTCAACAAAAACCGAATGGAAGGTTATAAATGATGGAACTCCGGGGAAATCATTATTTACTTCTGGAATAAATCCGTTCTTTTTGACTGACAAGGAAATTTACAATTTATTAAAAACCGAACTTGAAGATCTTGCAGGCGGATCATTCAGTAATGTTTATTATTATGGTACCGGATGTAATAGTATTACCAGGGAAAATACAGTTAAGGATGCAATTAACCAGTTTCTTTCTGCCAACGAGATCTTTGTCGGAAGTGACATGCTTGCAGCCGCCCGGTCACTTTGCATGAACGAGCCGGGTATTGCATGCATTATTGGTACAGGTTCAAATTCGTGCTATTACAACGGGCAGGTAATAGTATCCAATGTTTCTCCCCTGGGGTATATTCTTGGAGATGAAGCAGGTGCAGCTGTAATTGGAAGAAAATTGATTTCAGGCGTTCTGAAGAAGCAGGTGTCTCAAAAAGTAATTGACCTGTTTTTTGAGACCTATAAAATTACACCTGGTGAAATTCTTGAAAATGTATATATGAAACCTTTTCCAAACAGGTTTCTTGGTCAATTCGCCAGGTTCATCTCAGCTAATATTCAAATTACTGAATTGCAGGATATTGTTACCTCCTGTTTCGAGGATTTTATAATCAGGAACATACTTCAGTATCCCGAATCTAAAATTCTGCCAGTTCATTTTACAGGGAGCATTGCTTTTCATTTCAGACCATTTCTGGAAGATCTTTTAGTTAAACACAGCCTTAAGGCAGGAAAAATTACTCTGTCGCCCATGGCAAAACTCATTGAATATCATATTGAGAACCTTTAGCCCGAAAAATCATGAGTAAACCCGCCAATACAAAAACCAGGATCAGTATAACTGAATCCTCGTCAAATTTCGAGGATCTGGATAAAATGACGGTTCATGAGCTATTATCAAATATAAATCAGGAAGATTCAAAGGTCCACATTGCTGTAAGGGAAGCAATTCCTCAGATTGAGAATCTTGTCGACCGGATTGTGAAGCGTATGGTAAAGGGTGGACGCATTTTTTACCTGGGTGCCGGAACCAGCGGAAGGCTGGGTGTACTTGATGCTTCTGAGGTTCCTCCTACTTTCGGAGTTCCAGACACTATGGTAATTGGATTAATAGCCGGCGGTGAAACCGCACTGCGTAAATCTGTAGAATCTGCAGAGGACGATCCCGACAAAGCATGGAAAGAACTTGAGATATTCAATATTAATACAAAAGATACCGTAATCGGAATTGCTGCCTCCGGAACAACTCCGTACGTAATCGGTGGAATAAAAAAAGCGAGGGAAAACGGTATTCTTACAGGATGTATAACCTGTAATCCGGGGAGCATAATAGTGGAGGTTACAGAGTTCCCGATTGTGGTAGTCGTGGGACCGGAATTCGTTACTGGCAGTACAAGACTCAAGGCAGGAACAGCGCAAAAAATGATACTGAATATGATTACCACAACCGTAATGATAAAACTGGGCAGAGTAAAGGGCAATAAGATGGTCAACATGCAGCTCACTAATAAAAAGTTGATTGAAAGGGGTACCAGGATGATAGTTGAAGAATTGAATATCCAGAGAGAGGCTGCACGTATACTGTTATTGCAGCATGGCTCAGTTAAGAAGGCACTTGAATTTTATAGAGAAAACTACCAATAGCATTAATATGGAAGACATCTTCAGCAAAATCGGAACAGGACTTACTTTGAGTCAGAAAATTGAACGGAAAGTTGAAGAGGCGATCCGTGAGAAAAAATTACTGCCCGGTGCAAAACTACCTTCTGAAAAAGAGTTATGTGCACAGTTTGCCGTGAGCCGCACAGCATTAAGAGAGGCACTTCGCCGCCTGAGCGCCAGAGGATTAATTGATATCCGGAAAGGCAGCGGAATGTACATTACTGAGTTAAAAATTGAAGACGCTATTAATTCCCTTCATCTGTTTTACGACCTGAGATTCAATTCAGACCTTATTCTCCAGATCATAGAGGTAAGACGATTGTTTGAACCGGAGATAGCCAGGCTCGCTGCAACAAACAGAACTGAAAATGATATAAAAACACTTCAAAAAAACCTCGACGAACTTAGAAAGTGTAATCCTGATAATACCCAGCTTGAAGTTGACCTGATTAACAGATTTCATATGAATCTTTCCAAATCAACAGGAAATCCAATTGTAATTATAAGCCTGGAACCTGTTTATTCACTTCTTCCCAGAATGAGAAATCTTATATATGGAAATATTGAGGGAGAAAAAGAATATACTATCAAATACCAGGAAGAATTAATCAGCGCCCTGAAGTCAAAAGATAGCAGGAAAGCATACGAGGTTTCTGTTGCACTGCTTGAGCGCAATCTTGAGATCTACTCCAAGTATTTCAAGACCTCCTGATGGAAGAATGGACCTATAGTTCCCCTGGGAAAAGGCCAGAAGATGTATTTTATAAGGGTTGAAGAGAAATAAAGTAATATCTTAATCCTGCATGCAGAAAAAGATCGCATTTCTTTTACTTTTTTTCCTGATTAACAGAAGTCTCTATCCACAACAACCTGATATCCTGAGAAAAAGTATTCACCAGGTGGAGAATGATTATTATAACTCATTACCTCAATATAGATATCCTGAAGCTCAGAAGGAGGCAGCAATCCCATCTGACCTGGCGTTCAACATCACGAGGAACGTGACAAGGAAAGTGCTGGGATGGCATCCTTACTGGGCCTCATCTGCCGCATACCTGTCGTATGATTATAATTACCTTTCCCGTATTGCATATTTCAGCTATGAGGTTGATACGGCAAATGGCGGGTATACATCAATTCATGACTGGAACTCAACTCCCATAATTGATTATGCCCACCAGAAGGGAACGAAAGTCCTTCTGACAGTCACCAATTTTGGAACTTCAAAAAATACAAAGCTTTTAAGTGATACAATCAGACAGAAATTTCTTATAAGTACTCTGATTTCATTATTGAAACTGCGCAAGGGCGACGGAGTAAATTTTGATCTTGAATCAGTTGGATCGTCTCAACGGTCAAATCTCGTGAAGTTTATTAACCTTGCAGTAAAATCGATAAAAGCTGAATTACCCGCCGCAGAGATCTCAATGGCAACACCCGCTGTGGATTGGAATGGTTCATGGGATCTGAAAACACTTTCAGAGTTATGCGATTATCTTATAGTCATGGGTTATGACTACTATTGGAGCGGTTCCGCCACTGCCGGACCTGTTGCCCCCCTGGAATCAGAAAACTATAATGTCACAAGAACAGTAGATACCTATCTGAGCGCTGGTGTTGATCCTCAGAAGCTTCTCCTTGGGGTTCCATGGTATGGCTATGACTGGCCAGTAGTCAATAATTACAGAAAGGCTTCTGCCACCGGAACTGCGACAGCAAGAATATATACAGCTGCCAGACAACAGGCAAAAACCAGCGGTTATATCTTTGATCAGTTGACTAAAGTACCCTGGGTAAAGTACACAAGCTCCTCGACCTGGCGCCAGCTCTGGTACGATGATACTTTAAGTCTTTCTTTAAAGTATAATCTGGTGAGTGCAAAAAATCTTGCAGGAATAGGAATCTGGGCATTAAGCTATGAAGGAGGAAGTGGTGAGATATGGAGAAATATCCGAAATGGATTTTCTCCCCCGGACACTTTAAGGAGCCTTGCGGTGAATGTTTATCCCAATCCTGTATATGGAATTTCAAAAATTGACTTCTATCTGGATAGCAGACAACATGTTACGCTAAAAATATTTGACGTCACAGGGAGAGAGAGGATGGTGCTTGTAAACAGGGAACTTGACAGCGGCTACCAAAATGTTTATTTTGATTCCGCAGGTTGGGGACAAGGAGTATATTTGTGTGTTCTTCAAACTTTGAAAGCCAGAAGTACAAGGACAATAGTAATAATAAAACGGTAAAACCATATTAATATAGTTCTTATGCAAAATATTACTTTAAGATCATTTATTTCCTTTGTACTAGTTTCATTATGTACAAACATATCGGCACAGAAATCAGATCCTCCATTTTTAAAGTACCTGAACCACCCATGGGTAGATTCTGTCCTCAAAACTTTGTCTCCTGAAGAAAGAGTAGCTCAGCTGGTCTGGATTGCCGGATTTTCAAACCGTGATATCAGTTATGATGTAAGCATAAGTAACCAGATTATGAAAACTGGCGTCGGGGGAGTGATATTTTTTCAGGATCAGGCAGTTAAACAATCTGAAATGATAAATTATTTCAGAAAGATTTCAAAAGTCCCGCCTATTATTGCAATTGATGGTGAGTGGGGACTTGGAATGCGGCTTCAGGAAGTAATAAAGTTCCCTTACCAGATGACACTTGGTGCGATTCAGAATGATTCCCTTATCTACCGTATGGGAAAAGCTGTCGCACAGCAGTTCAGAAGGGCCGGAGTAAATATCAACCTCGCCCCTGTTGCCGATGTGGATAATAATGCTGAAAACCCTGTTATTAACTTCAGATCATTTGGAGAAGATCCTGAAAATGTAAGCCGTAAAACGCTGATGTATATGAATGGATTACAGGACAATGGAATCATTGCGGTTGCGAAACACTTTCCCGGACACGGAGACACGGAAGTTGATTCACACTTTGATCTTCCGGTAATTAAACATTCAAGAGCAAGGCTCGACTCTGTTGAGCTTCCTCCGTTCAAATCACTTATTAATGCCGGGATAACCGGCATAATGCCCGGACATTTGAGTGTTACATCTCTTGATACCATACCGAACCTGCCTTCCACACTTTCGTACAATGTGCTGACGAAGCTGCTGAAAAAGGAATTATCATTTGATGGATTAATATTGTCCGATGCAATGAATATGGGAGGTGTTACAAAATTTTCAATTCCGGGAGAAGCAGAATTCAGATCACTTAAGGCGGGAATGGACGTTCTCGAATATGTTACCGATCCTGAAAGTGCCATAAAATCAATTACCGACAGGATTAAGAATGGAGAAATTACCCGGGAATCTATTACCGAAAAATGCAGAAAAGTATTGGCAGCAAAGTACTGGGCAGGTCTGAGTCACCCTCAACCTGTTGCAACAGAAAAAATTCTGGATGCTCTTTCTTCTCCACAAATAGAAGCGCTGATAAGAGAACTATATGCAAACGCGCTGACACTAATTAACAACAATCGGAACTTAATTCCTGTACGCCGGGTTGATACCCTCAAAATTGCCACACTGTCAGTCAATAATCCCGGAATTACGGGTTACCAGAAACAAATCTCAAAATATGTCCGGGCAGATCACTACTTTATTGACACCCTGAATACAAAACAAACTGATGCTCTGTTGAAGAAACTGGCAAAATACGACCTTGTTATTGCAGGTATCTTCAAAACTGATCAGAAATCTGCAAACAACTTTGGTATTCCCGATAACCTGAACACTTTTCTTGAACGTCTGAATTCACAAAATAGTTGTATTATTACCTGGTTCGGAAATCCTTATGCGATCGAACGGATAGCATCTATTCAGGAGTCCGATGGACTTTTAATTGCCTATCAGGAAAACGACTTCACTGAGGATCTCAGTGCTCAGCTTATTTTCGGAGGAATTGGTGCAAAAGGATTTCTTCCGGTAACTATAAATAAAAAATATCCGGCAGGTTTCGGAATCCTCTCTCCGGGGAATCTTCGTCTCCAATATGGCATTCCTGAAAGTGCAGGATTGAACTCTGAACTGACTTATCAGGAAAGTCGATTCTATTGCCAGTTACGGGATTACTGTCGGAGCTTATCCCGGCTGTGAGGTAATGATCGCACGAAAAGGGATTGTGGTGTATTCATAAAACATATGGCTTTCAGACTTATGAAAACAGGATTGCCCTTGCCAAAGATGACCTCTTTGATCTGGCTTCTGTATCAAAAATATCCGGCCCTCTGCCGGGTCTGATGCTCCTGAATTCATCCGGAAAATTTTCACCTGATGAAAAGCTTGGCACCTATCTTCCCGATTTCAGAAGATCCAATAAGGGGAATATTGTAATGAGAGATTTTTTAGCACACCAGGCCGGTCTTGTCTCCTGGTTGCCATTCTGGAAAGAGACCGTCAGAAAGGACGGGACCTTCAAAAGGAGTATATACAGCCATGAGCAATCTAAAAAATATCCGCTTGAGGTAGCCGACAATCTCTACATAAATAAAAATTACAGGAAAAAGATGTTCATGGAAATAAAAAAGACAAAGCTTGGCGCTAAAAAATATCTGTACTCCGATCTAACCTTCATAATTGCACCTGAGATCATTAACAGGCTTACCGGTAAACCCTGGTATGATTATGTCACAACCGAGATTTATCACAAAATAGGCGCATTTGATATCGGATTCAATCCATATCAGAAGTATTCACTTACAAGAATCGTCCCGACAGAGTATGACTCACTATTCCGAAAAGAACAAATACATGGTACTGTTCATGACGAAGCAGCAGCAATGCAGGGCGGTATATCGGGTCATGCTGGATTGTTTGCTACGGCCAATGACCTGATGAAGCTCATGGAGCTATACAGAAGAATGGGAAATTACGGGGGAGAACAGCTTATTAAAAGAGATGTTGTGGAAGAATACGCCAGGGTCCAGTTCCCTGAAAATAAGAACCGCAGGGGACTGGGATTTGATAAACCTTCATTATATGATCCGGATACAAAACCTGAGGATATTTACCCGACAAAGGGGGCTTCTGCAGAGAGCTTCGGACATTCAGGATTCACCGGAACATTCGTGTGGATTGATCCTAAGTCTGAAATAAGTTACGTTTTCCTTTGCAACAGAGTCTATCCTACCCGGAATAATAATCTTGTAACGAGCTTAAATCTGAGGACTAAAATACTCCAGGCAATTTACGATTCAATTGAAAAGTAGGGGCTCGACCAGGTTCCCCTCCCTGGAGGGGTCAGGGGTGGGTTGCAGATTACAGGTGTGAATAGGTGCATGTTGCAGGTTGCAGGTTGCAGGTTGCATGTTGCAGGTTGCATGTTGCAGGTTGCAGGGTGCAGGATGAATGGCCGAGTTTCCCCTCCTTT
>CAWEYU010000002.1:0-11026 GCA_963813405.1 uncultured Bacteroidales bacterium | reverse complement strand
CTGAAGGTTCTGATGCTGTGAAGGAAGTTAAAAAGTGTGTTGATTATTGCAAAGCTATTCTTGCTTAACTTTTCTTCTTCTTCATCATAAAAAAGACAGTAGCTCCAACTATAACTACAGCCCCTGCTATCATAACAATAGTTGCAGTTGAACTGCTCTTTTTTGCAGGTTTTGCCTTTTCGTCTTCCACCGCATAATACTGCTGCGGTTTGGCATTTGAATCCATATTAACAGTATCTTTTTTTGGCTTCGGCTTCTCCTGAGATAATGCCATTCCGGCATTTGCCAAAATAAGAACAGCCGCCAATGATAAAATTAAAATCGCTTTTTTCATCTTTTATTATTTATGGTTTTATTCTGTTTGCTATATCATCATATTTTTTTGCGATCTCCGGATCTGAAACCCGGTATGTATCTGCCAGTGCAACAATTGCAGGTTTAAACCGGGAATTAATATTCAGACAACTCCGTAATAGTTCGCGGGCCTTCTTTACATCACTCTTTACAATCAATTTTGATAATTCAACATAAGCTTCAAAATACTTCCTGTTCACACTGATAACTTTTTCAAAATAATCAGCGGCCTCTTCTGATCTGCCTTTAAAGTTTGCGATATTTCCAAGATACATCAACGCCAGGTCGAAATCAGGATTTATCTCCAGACTCTTTTTTAATGTATAATCAGCCTTTTCAAACTGACCGTCATCATACAATGCCGATGCAAAATTATAATAAAACAGTTCATCTCCATCATCAAATTTTAAAGCCTGTTCAAAATATTTCAAAGCATCTTTAGTCCTGCCAGCCTCAAGTGCTTCATAGCCCAAAAAATCATCTTTTGACTTTCTTTCAAGAATCGCACATACAGGTATATTATCAGCATATATAACCTTAATGGCATTTTCAGGAGGCCATGTTTTATTTATTAACTGATTTACAGGAATATATCTGTTTGTTATAATAGCATAATCCCAGTCATACTGACTTCTTTCCTCATACCTGAAGTAGTCATTCTGAATTTCAGGATGATCCCTGAAGAACCATTTTACGGAAAAATTTGCCCTTACTTTAACAGGTGCATCATTCTTTTTTGTATCAAGGTATCTGATTAGCCATTCCGAAGCTTCTCGCAGACTCACGAAATAATAATCTGTCTCGAACCGTCCATAAGCGCCTTTAAGTCCTCCAACCAGCTGATTGTAATAGATATATGAGTATTCTGGATTTAAAATCATGAACTTCAGGGGATTAATTGAAAGCAAAATAATAAGAGCTATTAGTGCCCAGGACAAATATTTGCTTTTAATGAACTGAAACAGATGATAAAAACCAAGGGAGGCAAGTAGTACTATTCCAGGATAGATGAAAAGAAATTGTCTCCAGGCACTATAGATATTCGATTTTTCAATAATCACAAAGATGACAGGGAAAAAAACTATAAATAGAAGTGTCCAAAATATGAATGCTTTGGCTGAAGTAAAGATCCTTTTGGCAAATAAAACAAATAGGGTCAAGCCGGTCAGAACCACCACAGGTATCGTAATAGCCATATATTCAGGCAAATAATACCAAGGCATAAAATCTGACCATTCAACTTTCCCATTAAATAGCTGTCTGAAGGTATCTGGAAACTGCAGCATCACAAGATAGGATTTCCACGGATTGACAAAAGGGTTTTGCAAAGCATATGGCCATAAGACAATACTGATAAAATATGCTATAACAGAAATTATGACCGCTCCCACCATTTTTTTCCTGATCTCAAGCAAATCCATTTTTTGATCTGTAAAATATTTAAAGAGCCAATTGAGAAAAAGGAAAAAGAACAGATAGCAAATCAAAACCAATCCTCCTGCCCTTATACTGATGCAAAAGGCAATACTCAATACAAGAAGAACAGAGTTTTTCTTTCTATTTGTAAAGTCGGAACAGATATACTTCAGCATATAAAATACACCTGCAATATAACCAAGTGCAAAAGGAACATCTTTGAGGTTATTCTGGGCATGACCAAGAAAGGTAGGTGAAACCGCAAATAAAACCAGCACTATTATCCCTGCACCGTACCCTGCAATCCACACTGCAAAAAGTGCTGTTATAAAAATAGTCAGCCAACCTGCTATTGTGCTCATTATATGACGGAATCCATATATATCCTCAATATTGAACCACCTGATCAGAATGGTCACCAGGTTATCAAAAGACTGGCCATAGTATTGAAGATGAGTTACAGGAGTGTTTAGTGCAGACTGATCTTTACCTGAAGTTGCATAGTAATTATAAACAAAAACCGATTGATTATAATGAAGGACTTCGTCGCATGTGACTCCGGCGCTTCTGCTCATCAGAAGCATAAAACCAAGAATAAGTATTGCGCAAAACAGGAAGAGATATTTTATCCACTTCATCCACTATTTTTATTTAGAAACTTCATAAAACTTCCTGACGAAATAAATTGGCCGGTTCTGAGATTCTTTGTAGGTGCGGTAAATATATTCTCCGAGAACTCCCAGAAACATCAATTGGATCGATCCGAGAAAATACAGACTGAGCAGGGTTGATGACCAGCCTATAACTGCAAATCCGAATACCTTGGCAATCAGCACATAAATACCTGCGACCATAAATATAATGGTCCCGATCAAACCAATAACGAGGCAGAGACGGAGCGGGAACTTCGATGATGAAAATATGGCATCGGTCGCCAGCAGGAAAAGTTTTCTGAAACTCATCTTTGGATTCCCCTTAAAACGATCATCCCGGACATATTCGATATACCCCTGCCGGAATCCAAGAAATGTTCTCAGACCAGGAAGGTAACGGACTTTCTCTTTCATTGAAAGGAGTGCATTGACAGCTTCTCTTGTCATCATGGAAAAGTTCCCGAAATTCTCAATATCCTTTATTTCTCCGACATTCTTAAAAAGCAGATGAAAAAGGTATGAATAACTATTCCGGTTCCTCTTTCCTTTCCTGCCGGTTCTCTTGCCGCTTACAATATCAAACCCCTCACCGACTTTCTTATAAAAATCAGCCAGTATTTCAGGAGGATCCTGAAGATCACCGTCCATCATTGCAACATAATCACCTCTGGAGAACTCAAGACCGGCGGTATAGGCAGCCTGGTGGCCAAAATTTTTTGAAAGAGAAAGTATCTTGATCCTGGAGTTCTTTTGCTGCCAGAGAAGAAGCTTGTTCAGACTATTGTCAGTACAGCCGTCGTCTACGAATAATACCTCATAATCAGGAGCAAATGACTCCAGCGCAGAAACTGTTCTGGCTACCAGATCGTCAATCAGTTTCTCTTCATTGAATATGGGTATTACCAGTGATAACATTTTACGGTAATAAACCTTTATTTCACACTTTGAAGCCTGGCAAGTGCAAATTCAGCCTCATCTTTTACATCAGGATTTGCGACCAGTTCCTTAATGGCAGGGATACAATATTGTGATCCCATCCAGCTCAGTTCACGGAGCATCAGTTTTTTAGCTTCGGCTGTAGCTTTTGCATCTTTGAGTATATCAACCATCATTTTTTCATACTGTCGCAATGTTGTCGTATCACCTGATGCCTTCCGGATATTTGCCTGAAGATCTGTGAAGTATTTTGTGCTTTTGCCGATATCGTATACCGGTATATTAGCCACATCATCCTTTACGGTAAGAGCTTTATAGTCAGGCCGGAGCACTACGCTCGCTGCACTTGGGAAATCGACCGGGATTGTCTGGGTCACATTACCCGATGCGGCCCATTCAGCGCCACGCTGGAAGGTTACAATAAAACCTGTACAATGCATTGCAGGTCCTCCATCCTCATCTGCATGTCCAAGTGCCGTATGAAAGATCCTTCCTTTCCCGTATGTAATTGCCATAAGCATTGGTTCATCCGGGCCTCTGCCTCTGCCTGTTGAGTCAGAGTTTGCGGATGCAAGTATCTCCATATTTTTGGCTGGTCCGCGCATTCTGCTGTAGAGTTCATCATTCCCATGCATCCATCGCATTGGCAATCCTTTGGTTATTGGATGTGTAGTACTCCGCGTCCTCACCTCAAATTCACGTCTCTTTCCGTGAGTGCCAGCCGGTCCTGCCGTACTGTCCATCACCAGGACATTCCTTCTGTAGTAGACGTATGGTCCTGATTTTTCATCGCGGTTGCCCCAGCCCCCAATGCCTGTCATCTCATTAAATTCTTTCCACTCCGGGAATGCACTGGACGAGAAATGATAAATTACTACTCCTCCGCCGTTATTTACATAGTCCACGAAAGCTGCTTTGGTTTTATCGGACCATGAGTCTCCGTCATAGTCTACCACCACCAGCTTATAACCGGAAAAATTGGGATTAAACCTGCTCATATCTTTCCCGGGTCTTAGGAGTAACAGCGATATCCGCAGAAAATAATCCGGTCTGTTCAAGTAATGTTCTCAAAACAGGATAACTTGCTTTCCAGTTATGATTGCTCTGACCGGTTATGATCAGCGCTTTATAAGTTGCCTCCTTTTTGCATGCTGCAGAAAAGAATAATATGCCGGTAACAATCAGTAATAGTATAAATTGCTTTTTCATGATTCTCATTTTAAACGGTTGGTAATGTCCATGGTTTACGATACGGGCGGCTGAGTAAACGGCTTGCTGCCGGGTTTCCGATTATCTCTTGTTTATCAGGATCCCACTTAATTTTTTGACCGGTGGTCATTGCTATCTCACCAAGTAGTCCAACAGAAATCGCACGATATGCAACTTCAATCGGAGCAATAGTTGGTTTTCTCGAACGGACGCTATCTATAAAATTCTGATAGTGGTTTGTGCTCTTATAAAGATGAATTTCCTTATCGCCGATCTTCTCTTCCAGTATTTTTGGATCGGAAGCTTGCAGTCTTCCTCCTCTGTCGACATGTATCCATCCGAGGTCTCCAATCCAGGTAGTTCCCATGCCCATCGGGAAGCGGGAGGAATTAGCAACCCTCATTTCAATTCCATTGGCATATTTGCATGTGAAGTCGTATTCGACAGGTGCATTATATAATCCCTCTCTTGGGTATACTCCAACACCCTCTATCTCAACAGGTCCGGTATGTTCAAGACCAGCACCCCAGTTAGCAATATCGATGTGATGTCCTGACCAGTCAGTCAGTTGTCCACCGGAATAATCGAGGATCCAGCGCCAGTCCCAATGAGAGACGCCGCGATAAGGAGATTTTAAAGCTGGACCAAGCCACATTTCCCAATTCAGTTCTTGAGGTACCTCTTTAATTGGCGGAGTACCAATTCCTCTTCCTCCATCAGGCAGTCCTACTTCTATTAATTTGATCTTCCCGACACGTCCGTTAATTGCAAGTTCAGATCCCCGGCGAAAGTTTTCCTGGGAACGTTGCCAGCTTCCGGTTTGCCAGATAACATTATTCTTTTGAACAGCGCTTACGATTGTCTTTCCGTCTTCAATTGTACGGCAGATTGGCTTTTCACCATAAACATCTAACTTCTTATTTACAGCAGATGTATAGATTATACCATGCCAGTGATCGGGGATAGCAATTAAAACAGCATCAAGCTTTTCTTTATCAAGAAACTCCCTGAAATCCGGATATTTTCTGCAATCACTGTTCTTATGGTAATTATCAACTGTTTCTTTTGTTTTGGCCAGGCGATTTGCATCGACATCACAAAGTGCAACAAACTGAACCTGATCTTTCAACCTGAAGAAATCTCTCATGTCGCTATTGCCCTGCGATCCGCAGCCAATAAGTCCCATAACAACCCTGTTACTTGGAGAAGATCTGCCTCCCATTCCAAGAGCGGAGGAAGGTATGATATACGGAAGAATAAAAGCGCCAGCTACTGTAGTTGCTGATCGCCTAACAAAATCTCTTCGTGTTGATTTCCTTGTCATATGCGTAGTTTTTGGTAAGAAAAAAAATTATCAATCAAATTATTACAGGAGTGCCAGGAACAGGTGTTTCAAATTTCATATCTACCGGGCCAAATTCAAATTTCAATGGACCAAGATTCATATCTGATCTGAAAATCTCATCCCACGTAATTAACCGGCCTGTATAAGCAGCACTTCTTCCCATTATTGCAGTCAGTGTAGACAGGGCTGTCTGTTCGCCTTCATTGACATAATTACCTGTTCGAATGGCATATACCAGATGCATATGTTCCTGGACATATGCAGGTATCTTCAGTGAGTTTGTTGCATTTCCGTTTTCATCCCTGGGATATTCAAACTTCCATTTTATTTTTCCGTCAAGGTCCCAGATAGTGTCGATACAATTGGTATAGCCTTCTGTTCCCATTATTAATTCCCCGGTTCCATTAGCACAACTGTCGATCTGTCGGCACATACTGTGGGAACTGATTCCGTTTCCATAATCAAAGTCAACACTGAAAAAGTCATACTGGTCACCTGTGACCCTTCTTGCCCTGCCACCATACCCGACTGCCTTTTCGGGATGTTTGCCCATGAACCAGTTAATGACATCAATATTATGTACATGTGTATCAAGTATATGGTCACCGCATAGCCAGCAGTAGTTATTCCAGTTCCGGATCATGTATTCCATATCATTCCATCCAGGTTCACGTGTCCTGAACCAGACGTGCTCCTGATTCCAGAAAGCCTTTGCCGAGGTGATCTTCCCAATTGCCCCTGCTGCTACCTGTTTATAGGTTTCTATATAATCTTCCTGATGTCTGCGTTGAGTTCCTGTAACTACACAAAGTCCTATTGCCTGGGCCTTACGGGCTGTGCCTATAACAGAGCGAATTCCCACCGGATCTACAGCCACCGGCTTTTCCATAAAGACGTGTTTGTTATTCACAACGGCTTCAAGGAAATGATCGGGCCGAAACTTGGGTGGTGTTGCTAAAATAACAACATCCAGATCCACTATGGCCATCAGTTTCTTATAGGCATCAAATCCGACAAAACAGTTCTCTGCAGGAATCGGCAAATTAAATGAAGCAAATCTTTCGCGGCAGGCATCTATTTTGTCCTGGAATACATCCGCCAGGGCAATTATTTCCAGGTCGGGTCCGGCACTGATGAAATTAATTGCCGCACCTGTACCCCTTGCTCCTGCACCTACCAGCCCGGCTTTCAGTTTTTTACCTTTTGGGGCACCATTCAGTACAGGAGGCAATCCCAATTCTTTTATATCAGGAGATGATCTTTTGCAGCTGCTCAGTACTGCACCCGCACCCACAAGACCTATACCAGCAAGCGCTGTTTTCCCGAGAAATTTTCTTCTGTCAATATTCTTCATTTCAATCTTTGTATACAGTTTTATTCTTTTAAAGTACTATCAGGTTCACATACTACCCTGAATCCGACATCAATACAATCGGAATACCACCATATGCTTTTCGGCATTTGGGGGTCAGTCACCAGCCATGCTTTTGTCTTGGTAAAATCGCGTGAGGCGCTTCTGACATCCTTGGCATCACTTTTAAATGATCCTCCCCTGATAACTCTCTCCTGACCAATCTCAGGCCCTTTTGGATTAGTAAATCCAAGACTATCGGCTTTATATGTTCCGGGAGAATAAATGTCCGAACAAAACTCAGCAACATTACCCAGCATATTTTTTAATCCAAATGGATTGGCTTTCACGAATGAGGGTTCTTCAGTTTTTGCCGAGCTGTTAACTTTATAAACTACCCTCGATGCTATAGCAGAAGTATCAGGTTTGAATATTTTTTTGAAAAATCCCTGAGATGAATATTTCTTTGGATTTCCCGGAAAGAAATATGGAGTTGAGGTTCCTGCGCGACATGCATATTCCCATTCTGCTTCGGTTGGAAGTCTGTATCTCTTACCGGTTACTTTCGACAACCACTGACAATATACTGTTGAGGCATGCCATGACATTGTGATTGCGGGGCGAGAGCCTTTGCCCCACCCCTGATCAGGAGCCCCCCAGGGAGGCGTTGCACCGGAAATTGCATCGACATTCTTGTTTTTAACTACCTGACCCTCAGTTCTACCCTGTGACCCTGTGGCTTTAAAAAATGCCAGGTATTCATCCCAGGTAACTTCTACCCTTCCCATCCAGAACTTTGAAACAGTAACCTTATGCACAGGACCTTCATCAGGTTTTCGGAGTGGCTCATCATCAGGACTTCCCATATTGAACGAACCGCCAGGGATTTTAACCATTTCGAAGGATACACTTGTTCCAGGAATTTTTTCAGTGAAATCTTCAAATTTTTCAACTTTAGCTGCTTCAGTAAAAAGGAGTGTTGAAGCTGTTTCAGTAATCCCAAAATTTATGTTCTTTTTGTGCTTCAGATATTTATCAAAGTGACCTACAGTCAGATGACAGTTTATGCAGTTCAGCTTATCTTTACTGGTCGAATAAAAGAGATGGGCATTATTCCCGTCAGCTGAAAGAGTTACCGGGAAAATATTCTGATGGCAAACAAGACAGGATTTCTCGTAAACAAAGCCTTTAGCCTTTTCGAGAAGTTTTTTCTCTTCCCAGTTTATTCTGGCACTATCTTTAAAGAGATAACCATAAACATCTTTGAAGCCATGTTTTGCCTTACCAAACAGATATCCATGTCCAGGCGGAGGAAGGTGACATTCAACACAATGTACTATTGTCCCTGATTTGTTGTTATAATGAGTCGAAAGCTTCCAGTTCTGTTCAGGGAGAGGATGAACATGACATGACATGCAGTATTTATCTGATGATGTGTACGATACAACCTTTTCTCCAGCTGCAAAAAATATTATGCAGATAACTATTCCCAGAATAAAAAACCAAAACTTTATCCTTCCTTTAGCATTAGTCTGCCTGCGAAAATTATTTAACTTCATACTCCCATTCTGCAATTCTGTAAAACTGATTAAAGATATCTTTTTATTTTATTTATTATTAACATCGATCTCCTTTTTAAAGTACTGTATTGTCTTTTTCAATCCGGTTTCAAGATTTACAACCGGAGACCAGTTAAGTTTCTCCCGGGCAAGTGATATATCAGGTTGTCGTTGCTTCGGATCATCTTCCGGAAGGGGCAGATAGATTATTTTTGATCCGGAACCAGTCATATTTATAATCTTCTTCGCAAGCTCTGCAATCTTAAACTCTTCAGGATTGCCAAGATTCACCGGACCAATAAATTCTTCATCTGAATTCATCATTTTAATAATTCCATTCACAAGATCATCTATGTATTGGAAACTTCTGGTATGTGATCCATCGCCAAATATTGTAATATCCTCACCTTTAAGAGCCTGAACAATAAAGTTTGAGACAACCCTGCCATCGTTTTGATTCATCCTTGGTCCATATGTATTGAAGATCCTGACTATTTTAATCCTGACTGAATTTTGTCTGTAATAATCCATGAATAGAGTTTCTGCACAGCGCTTGCCCTCATCGTAGCATGAACGAATACCATTTGGATTGACATTTCCCCAATAGGTTTCAGGTTGCGGATGGACTTCAGGATCGCCATAAACCTCACTAGTCGATGCCTGAAGTATCTTTGCCCGAACGCGCTTAGCCAATCCCAGCATATTAATTGCTCCCATTACAGAAGTTTTTATAGTCTTAATGGGATTATACTGATAATAAATTGGTGATGCCGGACAGGCCAGATTATAAATCTCATCTACTTCAGCATAGAAAGTCTCGATAATATCATGGCGTACCAGCTCAAAATAAGGATTATCAATAAGATGAACAATATTTTGTTTAGACCCGGTAAAAAAATTATCCAAACAGATAACTTCATTTCCATTTCCCAGAAGTGTTTCACAAAGGTGAGAACCTATAAAACCTGCCCCACCTGTGACAAGGATCCGTTTCATAAATCTGATAAGTTAGTCTAGGTCGTTTACAAATATAGATTTTTTACCGGGAAAAACTACGAAATTCATTGAAGTGGTTGAAAAAGTTGAAAAAGTTGAAAAAGAATATTTTATTATTCTATTTTTGATATCGAGTGATACCACATAAATAAAAATAAATGAATACATCAAGAAGAGATTTTTTAAAATATTCTGCAATTCTCGGAGGCGGAATTCTATTCAGAAAGGTTGATTCAATCGCGATCATTCCTGAAGCTGCAAAATTTCTTGATAAAATAGGGGTTTGCACGGGGATTTTGAATAATGGAATACTTGCAACTGCAGGTTACTCATACGTAGAAGAGGGTGTCAGGAGCTTCCTTGTTCCGGCAGAGGATGAGGATGCATTTCAGGCCAAAATGGCACTTCTTAAAGATTCAAAGATTCCGGTAGAAGCCTGCAATAATTTTATAGCAGGTACCCTGAAAAGTGTTGGCCCAGCTGCCGTCCACAATGATATTCTGAAGTTTTCAGAAACAGCCTTTAGAAGAGCACAAATCGCCGGAGTAAAAACAATTGTATTCGGTAGTGGCGGCTCACGTTCAATACCTGAAGGATTTTCCAGAGATGAAGCAAGGGATCAATTTATAAGTCTCTGTAAAAAAATGGGGCCACTGGCAGAAAAATATGATGTGGTAATTTCTCTTGAACCTCTGAATAAAGGAGAATGCAATTTCATAAATTCAGTAGCCGAGGGAGGAGAGATAGTGAAAGCGGTAAATCATAAGAACTTCCTGCTTCTGGCTGATTTGTATCATATGCTGAGAGATAACGAAAGTCCCGATAATATAATAAAATATAAAGATCTGCTGTACCATACACATATAGCCGAAAATATTGGCAGGACAGCTCCCGGGGTCAACAAAGAGGATTTTACTCCCTATTTCAAAGCCTTAAAAACTGCCGGGTACAATGGCCGTATGTCAATTGAATGCAGCTGGAAGAGCCTTGCCGAACAGGCTGGCCCTGCACTTATTGAGATGAGAAGACAGTTGAAGGAGGTTTAAGAAGAGAAAAACCCACCCCATGCCTACCCTGCCTACCGGCAGGCAGGCGGCAGGCAGGCGGCAGGCAAGCTGACCCCTCCAGGGAGGGGAACTTAAGAGGGAAGGGTCAGGGTATAAGCGTCAACATTAGTGAGGTCTGGTTCAAAAAGTTTCCCCTCCTT
>CAWEYU010000001.1:0-16669 GCA_963813405.1 uncultured Bacteroidales bacterium | reverse complement strand
CTCATTTTAGTTATTGCCGGGCCAGTTATGCGTAACCAGCTGGCAGACGTGCGATTTGGCCGTTCCGAAAAAAGAAGTACTTTTAATGATATCTTCTGAATAAATTTAGATCTCTACCCTATGACCTCTCAAAAAAAAGTGCACTGGCTAGGAGGAACTGCTTGCTTTATTCTTTTAGTATACTCACTGGCGACTCTGCTAATAATGAGCCTTATTGGAGGACCACCCGAGACTATAGACCAAACATTTTCATTACTGCAGGATAACAAACTTACTGGACTCTTGCGTCTTGACGTCCTGACCGTATTTGTCATACCATTCTATTATTTACTCTTTTACAGCCTATTTGTAGCACTTAAAAACACTGACCAGGCAATTTCAACTATATCATTGATCCTAACATTTGCAGGGGTTACTCTTTTCCTGGCAACTCCTTCAGTGTTTTCATATCTTTACCTAAGCGACAAATTTGCTGTTGCTACTTCCGATTTTCAAAAAAATCAATTGCTAGCCGCTGGTGAATCTATCCTGGCCTCTGACATGTGGCATGGAACCGGTGCAAAAATTGGGGGGCTCCTACTTCAGACTGGAGCACTCTTAATATCAATTTTAATGTTGCGATCAAATGTATTTAACAGATCAACCGCAATTACCGGGATTGCTACTCATGGATTGGATCTTGCTCATATTTTTATTGGATTTTTTGCCCCGGCTTTCGGTAACATTATTATGTTTATAGCAGGACCATTATATTTAATCTGGTTCCCAATGGTCGGACTAAGACTTTACAAATTAACAATCAAAACCTGACACCATGAGGCTACCTATTAAACTTATCCTACTCATTGCACTATTGGGATTAATTGGTTGCGAGAAACAGGGAAGCAATCCTGAGGTTGAGACATACATCAATCAATTAAAATCAAATTCGTATAAAGCTTCTGAATTACCAGCGTTTAAGCCTTCGGACATTCCTGCATTGTTAGAATACAGGAACTCAACTATGGAAATTACAAATTTTCCACACAATGGGATTTCATCACTTTGGGGTCCAGATTGTAAACTTGGGATGTACGTTTTATGGACAATTGAATCAATAAGAGCTGTAGAGATCAATAGCAAATATCTAATTGGAAGATTCCCATCACAGAATCCGATTCTTGCCTTAAGAGCTTCTCAAGAGCTTGATTTAGTTTATGACACTAAATCTCACAATGAAGCAGCAAAAGCATACTATGACTGGTGGTATTCGAGTTATGTATTAAACGACAAGATGAATATTGATCCTTTGAAAGACACTGATTATAGGTGGCATTAGACCCACCGGACATTTTTAAAACTTGACCATTACATCCGGGATTATTTCATTATCATAGCCACATTCTTTTTGACTCGAAGTTTTAAATTTTCGCCTAAACATAACTCGTTCAATTATGTTATTATAGTAGTCTCATCATGAGACTACTTGTACTATGTTATAGTCCGTACAAGCAGTCTTTCATCAGGAGTTAAAAGAAGAAACAGCTACCTCCTTATTTTCCCTTAAAGTTATTTGTGA
This sequence comes from uncultured Bacteroidales bacterium, assembly GCA_963813405.1. Classification (GTDB taxonomy): domain Bacteria; phylum Bacteroidota; class Bacteroidia; order Bacteroidales; family VadinHA17; genus LD21. The sequence goes on along the minus strand of CAWEYU010000001.1, from coordinate 15,111 downwards.
TTTGAAGGCCTTTCGCTCGTCCGCTTTTGTAAGCAAAGGTATATGGTTTCGATCCGGAGCTTTCAGCCGCAAGACCCCTGTCACCACAAAATCGTTACCCCCTGACGCTACCGTCAGTGGCCCCACCATTTTGCTAACAAAAGCGCGAGCGCGAGGCGTGAGCCGAGAAAAAGTTCTTTGACATATTTTGAAAAGGTAAATAAGACCTCCAGCAAATACTTTTCGGGGTTGTCAGGCATAAAGGCCAGCCAATATGAATAAAACCCGTTAAGCACGCCGGGAAGCCATTAAAACCAGACCCGCTCCGGGGGAGCAGTTCGGAGGATACAAATAACTCAAATTCCCTTAATACTTACTCAAATGAAAAACATTATTAATACAAATTCGCTTACTGACGTTCAACTTTTAAGCATGATACTGGGAGGCCGCAATGCCTTCACTAAATCAGAATACATCTTAAAAAATTTGTCAATAGATAAAATACTTGAGACCCAGCCGGAAGAGTTGAAACAGGTTTATAACTTAACCAACTGTCAAACGCAGAATATTGAAAACTTTAAATCATTCCGTAAAAGAGCAATGATTAAAAGAGAGCTTATGCAAATCAAATGCTCTGGCGATGTTAAAGACCTTTTGGCGCCTTATTTTGCCGATCTTACACATGAGGAGTTTTATTGCATATTCCTTAACCGGGCAAATAAGGTCATTAAAATTGACCAGGTGTCAAAAGGTGGAATCTCCGGCACCGTCACAGATGTCAGAATTATCTTAAAGAATGCAGTTCTATTAACTGCCTCCGGAGTGATTGTTGCACATAACCACCCATCCGGAAACCTTAATCCTTCTGAATCTGATGTTAAAATTACAAGTAAGATCAAAGAAGCCGGAAATCTTCTGGATATTCAGCTTCTTGATCATTTGATTATTTACGATTCTGATTATTACTCTTTTGCTGATAATGGGGTTTTGTAAAAACACCATTATAAGGCCGTCGCCAATTATTCTAAGAAGGGATAACACCCTGGGGAGAAAAGTCTCCCCCCTCACCCGATCCCAGGTCACCCTGACCTACCCCCCACAGCGGTATCTTCGATGATTTATTTCATTTCAAAACACGGCTAAAATCTCACTATCATATTAAAATTTCCACATAAAATGTATATAGTCGTCCTGACACATTTTTATCCATTCATAAATTATTAATTTGAGTAGTAAAATCAATTAAGGTGTTCATTACATACCTAAGCGGTCAATTATGCTTACCTTTAGTGGATATATAAGTTAGCTGTAAGGCGAGGTGCCGTAATACCATGACTGCCAACTCACTGGTAAAATTCAAAATTTCATCCTTATTTAGACAGTATAATGTTAATTCTTAATGAATTATTAAACGTATAAATATTTTGTCTGGCGATAGAAATAGGTTTAACTTGCTTTTGACTTTTGAACCAGACTCATATTTATGATGAAAATTCAATAAAGTCAAATATCCTTTTGTTCGACCTTCAACTAAAACATCAAACATATGAGTAAAATGAAATGTATTCTAATTTTATTCTTGCTTTCACTCATGAATGGAAGCGTTGCCCCGGCTCAATGGATTCAGACTAACGGTCCCAATGGGGGTAAGATAAATTGTTTTACTACGATCGGTACGAATACCTTTGCAGGCACCGGTGGCGGTGGTGTCTTCCTCTCAAAAAATAATGGCGCAAACTGGACTTCGACAGGATTGAAGAATGTTTGGGTTTCCGCACTGTTGGCCAGCGGTACGAATCTCTTTGCAGGCACTGACCAAGGTCTTTTTCTTTCAACTAACAACGGTACAAACTGGATTGCGGTAAATAACGGTTTAACAAACACAAATGTTAATTCACTTGCCGTGAGTGATATGAATCTTTTTGCAGGGACTGACGGCGGTGGCGTTTTTCGATCGGACAACTATGGTAAAAGCTGGACCGCAGTCAATAATGGACTGGCAGACAGTTCGGCTGGTGCCTTTGCTATGAGTGGCAAGAATCTCTTTGTCGTGGCCGGTGGCGTTTTTCTTTCAACTGACAATGGTACAAGCTGGACTTCTGCTAATAACGGATTGACTGGCAAAAGTGGTGTGTTTGCCCTTGGGGTGATTGACACAAATCTCTTTGCGGCGACATGGGCTGATGGCGTTTTTCGCTCGACAGACAATGGGACAAACTGGACCGCTGTTAATAATGGCTTACCTACACACAATGATTTCCGTGCCTTTGCTGTGAGTGGAACAAATCTCTTTACAGGCAATTGTGGTGATGGCGTTTATCTTTCGACTGACTATGGCACAAGCTGGACTGAGGTCAATAATGGATTGACGCATCTTCAGGTTCATTCATTGGCGGTTAGCGGAACGAATCTCTATGCAGGAACTTACGGCGGTGGCGCTTTTCTGTCGACCAACAACGGCAAAAGCTGGACGGAGATAAATACAGGTTTGACATCCATGGGTGTCTTTGCCCTTGCTATAAGCGGCACGAATCTTTTTGCAGGGACTTGGAGCGGCGTCTTTCTCTCGGTCGACAATGGCAATAATTGGTCTGCAGTCAATAACGGACTTACAAACACAAATGTTCATCATTTTAATGAGAACGGCTTAAGAAGTTGGGTTTTCGATTACGCAGTAAGTGGTGCAAATCTTTTTGCCGGAACTTATGGAGGTGTTTTTCTCTCAACTGATAATGGTATGAGCTGGTCCGAGGTAAATAACGGATTGACAAACATAAATGTTTACGCACTTGCGGTGAGTGGTATGAATCTGTTTGCAGGGACTGGTGATGAAGGGGTCTACCTATCTACGAATAATGGCAAAACCTGGACTCCTACAGGATTGACGAAAGGCTGGGTTCATACACTATTGATCAGCGGTACTAATCTCTATGCAGGGACCGAGGACGACGGTGTTTTTCTCTCAACCGATAATGGTTCAAACTGGACTGAGGTAAATAACGGCTTGACAAACACCCATGTTTACGCCCTTGCCGTAAGTGGCATGAATCTATTTGCAGGGACTAACAATGGCGTTTTTTTTTCGACCAACAATGGTACAAACTGGACTGCCGTTAATAACGGCCTGTCGAACCTTGAAGTCCATGCCGTTGCAGTGAACGGTACAAACCTTTTTGCTGGAACTTTCGGTGGCGTCTTTTTCTCGACTAATAACGGCACAAGCTGGACTGAGGTAAACAACAACCTGACAGCCACCTCAATCCTTTCTCTTGTTGTAAGTGACACCAATCTTTTTGCTGGTACCTATGCCCACGGCGTTTGGAGGTTGCCTGTCAAAGTCCGAAGTGATCACTAAAGTCGTAGAAAAAAATGGGTGAGTACTTTTATATTCTATCCACGGAAGTATTATCATATACATTTCAACTTGGCAAGATAAAAATTCGCCCTAACAGCTAACACGGACAATGCCAAAGTTAATAGGTTCGTCACATTTTTTGCATATTGCTCCTTATCTTCATGATCAAGCAGAATCTGAAGAAATTGAGTACAATAAGCCTTTAATAGAATTCATAAGATATTACGAGGACGAGCTTACAATAATTGCTGAAGTCTTAAAACAAGTTGGTCCAGAGGATTACTTGATAAATGCTTACTCTGCAGCAACAGGTAATCATGGCGAGCAGGGAATCGCTGACCCATCTTATCTTGATGTAGAAAATGCTATGGAAAGATTAACAAAAACTGAGTTTGAAATAGAATTGGAAAAATTGTTAATTAAACAGGAATAATGAAACCACTTCTGGAAATAGCAATAGACAAGCTGGGCAGCATGAACGTCCAGGTAAACAAGGAATTTTCAATACTTCCACAGTTAATGTTAGCGGTATTCAACGAGGAGACCCCGGACGAATTGGATCTAAATATGTACGACCGCAATGAAATGGAACAAGAAGTGTGCGCACTCCTGGACTATTCGGACAAGGCAGTTTGGGTGATGTTGGGTCTGAATGACAAGGAACGGGAGGCGGACATAACCAGGATGTTGTCAGAAGCCAAAACGGAGGACGAAGTCAGGTGCAAAAGCCGGTCTTATTGACCATATTTAGCCAGTCAGATTACATATAACTTATATAACTAAACAACAAACTCTTAACTCCGGCGAGTGATGGTCAATTTATTCCGGCGAAAGGTGGTCAAGGTTACCGGCCTATCCAGTTATGACCGGGAAGCGCTGGAATCAAGGAAAGAATTTCAACCAAAAGATTCCGCTATGGATATGGCAACTGCCATGGGCATTGAGATTTTAACGGAAGAACAATATTGAGAATTGCAGAAACTTGGAAATTTCGATACGAAAACGTCGAGCTGGTTGGAAACCCCTTCTGAAATTAGAAAACTTGGCGGCGCCATCTTTGCCGATCGTCGCTACGACCATGTTTTCGTGTATCACAACGGTGCGCCCTCTTACTATGGTGTCAGGGGATTCCGTGGCTTGCTAAGGGTTTGAACTTAGATTTTAAATTTGAGCATTTCTTTGATTATTGATTTTGTTTTTTACGAGAGACAGATCTCAGGTGATTTGATAAGAAACAGTGACCTAAGAAAACGACTGACCAGGATGACAGATTTAAACATACCTAATGCTAATTAAAATTTAAACCAATGGTTTGAATTTTTGTTACTCTTACATGATTATAAAAGGATCCATGATTAAAACAACCGGATATATATTACTTTTTATTTCATGCCTTTCGTTTTTAATGGTATTGGTGGTCCCCTGGCTTGGTTTTTCGAAAATTCAGATAGCAGGAATCACAACAGGATTAATAATTGCAGGTGAGATATTGTTTTACCTGAGTTTAATCATCTTAGGAAGGAATTTTTATGATAAAATAAAAAGCAAACTGAGATTTTGGAAAGCAAAAACAAATGATGTTGATCTTCCCAGACAGCAATAAATACGCCACCCCGCCGATGGCTGGGACACAACCTCGCTTTATTGCCGGGCCATTATACTTAAGCCACCAATTACCTGCTAGAGAGACATTCCGACCTCAATGGCATAAAAATAACCCGGATGGTATAGTTAATTGCTCACGCTGTCATTTTTCATGCTCCTGAATATTTTGACAAATTAAAAATTTTGTAATTTCGACAGTATTCTCTGGGATTTTTAACGCCTCCTATGAATAAAATCTTCTATAGCAAAAGTCTATTCTATCTTGCCAGCTTCTGTCAAAAGATAACTGAAAGATGTGTTGGTACTGATGGAAACAGACAGGCAACTAAATTCTTTGAAACAGAACTTAAAAATCTGGGCTGGGATACTGCTCTTGAAGAATTTGATGCAATTGACTGGGAAGAAAACGGTGCTACTCTAACGTCGGCCGGGAAAACTTTTAATGCTTTGGTGAGTCCCTATTCACTCTCTTTTAAGGGAGAGGCTAAGCTAGTGGCTGCCTCAACAATCCAGGAACTGGAAAGCCTTGAATTAAAGGATAATATTATCCTTCTACCCGGAGAGATTGCTAAAGAACAATTGATGCCAAAGAATTTTGTTTTTTATAATCCGGAGGAGCATCAAAAGATCATTAGCCTTCTCGAAAGAGGAGAACCCAGAGCAATTATCAGTGCAACTGGGCGAAATGCAGCATTAGCAGGGGGAGTCTATCCTTTCCCACTAATTGAGGATGGTGATTTTAATATACCATCCATATACCTGACTGAGGAGGAGGGGACAAAACTAAATTTCGAGGTTGGAAAAAAGGTCTTTCTCGAATCCAAATCAAGTAGGATCCCAGGTAAGGGATATAATGTTATTTCAACAAAAGGAAATAAGAATTCAAATAAAATTGTTGTATCGGCTCATATTGATGCAAAAAAAGGAACCCCGGGAGCAATCGATAATGCAACTGGAGTCGTTGTGCTGCTTCTGCTCGCTGATCTGTTAAAAGATTATCGTGGTGACAAGCTTATTGAGCTCGTCGCCTTTAATGGTGAAGATTATTATGCGGTTCCCGGTCAAATGAAATATATTAAATTAAATCAGGACAACTTCAATAAAATCATATTGAATATCAACATTGACGGGGCAGGATTTAAAGAAGGTCCAACGGCATTCTCTTTATTTGTACTTCCCGAAGAATTGCTTAAAAAAACTCTGGAGGGAATGAAACAGTATGCGGAGATAACTGAGGGAGCACTATGGCCACAGGGAGATCACAGTATTTTTTTACAACACGGAATCCCTGCAATAGCAGTCTCTTCAAAATGGTTTATTGACAATATAAATGGACAAGAGATAACACATACACCAAAAGACAATATTGACATTGTGGATTGTGCACGACTTATTGAGATTTCAAATGCATTGGATAGTTTAATCAGAAAGATTTAATATCCTCCATCAATGATTTTAAAGTCTTTATTTTAAATCGTAAAGCATCCTGAGAGCTTTTTTAACAACCATTTCTGCTGAACCGATTTCAAAGCGTGTTGAACTTACCTCGTATCCTCCTTCTTTATAAAGTTCGGCAGGAGGTAAATAACCGCTTGAGCCGTTACAATGAGTTATTATAAATGTATGTTTAAATGGGGATCCCTCTTTTATTGCCATACCGATTTCCGTCAGCATTTCAACATTAAATCCTACAAATCCCACATCTTCACCTATTCTTGCAACTGTAATATTTACAGGAACGGTCGTTTCCTGGACTGCTTCTGTTAATTTGTTATTATTTCCCATCATTTTCCTGCGTGGACATTCAATTGTTGCAAATGATGTGTTGATCTCCCCACCTTTATCCATCTCCTTAATATTACGAAAAACATGCACAACTTCTTCACCCAGCAAGGTGCCAAGCAATACAGGTTCAGGTATCCACCCGGGTTCAGAGTTAAATTCAGGAAGGATCCTGTACCAGGGATCAATATTACCTGAAGCACCTGCAAACAATGGAGCGACAAAACCTTCCCCTAAAATTCTTTCTACAAATTGTTCAGACAAACCGAGTACGTCACCGCTTATCAGCATGTTACCCGGTCCTAATGATGTGGCATGTGTTGCATAATCAATAATTCCTCCTATTGGTGTTCCTTCAGGTGTGACTATCTTCATTACCAATACTTCCTTATCGGTAGGACCATACGGATTTCTGCCAAGAGTAATTGATCCATCAGGTTTCATTTCACGTCTGTTTGAACCTACCGGGGAAAAACCTTTTCCGATACCTGTGTTTACTGGTTTCAGGTTTTTAAACGCTTCCTCGATTACTATCAGCAATTTTTGATTTAATATTTCAGTATATTTTATATTATTCGGATCACCAGTTTCTTTATTCAGAGATAACACGGGAGAGCTGTGGGAATGAATTGTAGACAAGAACAATTCGGATTCTTTCAGTTTGAATTTATCAAGTATGCTCTTTTGAATAGTGGGAAACACACCCTCTCCATATGAGCCTAAATCGGAAGAAATTAAAACAATTTTTCTACCGTTATTTTCGAAAACAACAGCACGGGCTGATAAAGGATCATGGACACCTTCAGAAAGAGTCTTCCTGGAAGCATATCCATATAACATCACAGGATCGTCAGGTGTAATATCAATTTTAGCAATACCTGCACGGAGCGTTCCCCTATTCTCTTCAGATTTACCTGTTTGGCCACATAAGAACAAACACAAAAAGAAGGCAGCTAAAGCAAGAAATAGTTTTTTCTGATTCATAATCACCCCCTTAAAGATTATTTTATTAATATTATATTTTTAAGCAAGCTCTGTTAAAAAATACTCTTATGCAAATTTTTTTCCTGTAGTGTCCCAGATTTCTATCACTATAACAATGAGACTTAATAACCTGCATAAATATTGAAAATGTCAAAAGTATTGAATGGAAACTTTTTAATAGAATTGTCAAATGAAGAATAAACCATTAACACGCAGGACCTTTGTGAAGAAGACTTCAATTGGAGCGGCTGGTGCCGCCCTGGCCACAAATGGATTCGCATCAATTTATTCAAATTTATTGCAGGATGCTGAAAAACCTGCAATTCTTGGGGGTAAGCCGGTTCGACCTAACGGTTCAAATCTCGGTGTTTCTTGGCCTGTTTATGATGATACAGATGTACAGATGTACCTGGATGCGTATAAAAGCAAAAAATGGTCAGAATACAGTAATTCCGAAAAAGAGCTTTCAGTCCAATTTGAGAAAGAGTTTGCTGAATTGATGGGAGCAGGTTATTGTGCTACAACCAACTCGGGAACCGATGCATTGGATACAGCACAACGCGCATTGGATATTGGTCCCGGAGATGAGGTCATAACCCAGACCAATACATTTATTGCAACTGCACAAACTACTTTTAACTTATATGCATTGCCAGTATTTGTAGATTCCGATCCTGAAACTTTCATGATAAATGCTGACCTGATTGAAGAACGGATAACACCGAATACAAGGGCTATTCTTCCTGTCCATATAGGTGGAGCTGCTGCAGATATGGACAAGATTATGGCAATTGCCCGAAAGCATAACCTTGTTGTTATTGAAGATGCCTGCCAGGCCCACATGGGTGAGTGGAGGAACAAAAAACTAGGGACAATAGGCAATCTGGGGTGTTTCAGTTTTCAGGAAGGCAAGAGTTTATGTGGTGGCGAAGGAGGAGCAGTGATAGGGAATGACGATAATCTGATGGCAAGGGTTGATGGATATACTAATAATGGAAGAGATCCCAGAGGTCAGAGAAGAAGTTTTCCTGGATCTAATTACCGTATAACACCATTTGTGGCTGCTACATTATTGGGACAAATAAGACGGCTTGAAGTTCAGAGCGCACTACGTGATGAAAACTGCTCATACCTTGAAAAATTATTATCCGGTATTAAGGGAGTTCATCCCACTAAAAAGTCCCCAGGTCAGACACGTCGGGCATACTACGAATATCAGCTGATTTATGAAAAGGAGTATTTTAATAATTTATCAAAAGCGAAATTCCAGCAGGCAATGCGTGCTGAAGGAATTGGATTTGGAAACGGAATTGATTCCTCGCTTCATCTCGATCCTTTTATAGAAACATATCTGAATATGAGGGCATTTCAAAAGATATTCTCCAAAGAACGATTAGATAAATACAGAAAGGAAAATATCTGTCCGGTGAATGAAAGAATTGGCAAAGAAACTGGTTTGTCTCTGGGCCAGAGAGTCTTCCTGGGTACGAAAAAAGACATGGAGGATATTGTTGCTGCAATAGTTAAAATACAGAAAAACTCTGCTAAACTATTATAAGTGTAAAGGCTGGCATAAAAAACCTTAAACCTTATTCCGGTTTATTTCAAATCCTCCCAGAATTCCGGTCTGGTTGTTGTACCTCTTACAGTACAATCTACACATCCGTAGTTATTAGTTACCCATACAACACCTTTTTCAATATATTCATCAATTATAATCCAAAAATATTCATTTAGCCAGGGAATTTTTCCAGGGATTTTTGGATTCCTTCGAAATGTGTCGGTTGGACAAAATCTATATTGATTTACCCATCCCCTGAATGGTCCATCAATATAAATCCTTTTTGAAGTCCTGGCTGAAACACTGAAATATCCAAGTACCTGCTCACGTGGATCTTCAACACAAAACATATTACTGGGTATTGAAAAAGGAATTTTGTCATACAAACCTCCAACACCCTCTGAAATACTCTGAAGCATTTCCCAATATATAAACTCTTCTTCACTCATTGAATACTGATTGATAATGACACTGTATTTTACAGATAATCTGTCGGTTATGTTTGAAATGAATAATATGGGGTAGCGATTATGCCGGTCTTCCGAAAGAATCGAAGTACTTTTAATTACAATATTTTTCGAATTATTTAAAATCCAGCAGACCCGATTGGTAACAATTTCATATGGAATCTCAAATTTCCAGGTTTCGGTGTAATCCCACCTGTAAAATCTGCATTTCCCATCAGGATCGTAAGTATTTAAGTAAATCTGGCAGCATTCCCCTACCTCACTAGCCTGAGTCGATTCTTTAATAATTACCTTTTCATAATAAAGGCTGTCGATAGGAGGAACTGCTTTCATTTCAACAGGTACAGATTCACAGGAATAGTGCGTTGGAGTTGCATTATTTGTATTAATATGCAATGAATATATACGTCCGACCACTCCCTGGAAGGTGGTTGTGTCCGAAATATATGTTCCGAGAGTTGACGATTCGGTAAACTGGTAAGAATGCCCAAGATCATCATGCACGGTAACGTCGCATCCTCCCAAAGGTACAGTTGTATTTATCCCAAGAGGAATTGACCAGGATAGTCTGATAGTATAAACCTCCGGCTGGTTTGTTATTAATCCGTCGACAACAAGATAGAAGGGCGTTTCAACTGTTGAAGGAGTAAATTTTTCAACGCATCCTGCTATAATCAAGGGAATTATCAATACCGATGCAAAACTGATTATCTTCATGTTAACTGAGAACTAAGATTGAAATTCTTTAAAAAACTGAACCCGATCTTTGATCCCCGACAAATTCCTGATAACCTGTGTTTCAACTATTTCTTAGTAAAATTACATCATTCAATTACCAAAGTCAATTTCCTCAATGGATTTGCATTTACAAACTATGAAAACTTAGATAAGTGACAGTAAAAGAGATATTCAGATAAATTTGACTTGTATTGTAAAGGTTCGTAATTTTGTATTGTCGCTATTCTAACACTTTGTTTCGTGTAACTCAACCCTTCAGGGGAGGGGGTATGTCCATAAATTATAAGTGATCAGACAGGTAATTGAGAAAAGTCGTTTTATTACGTGTTTATAATATCGGTGGTGGTTGGTTGTTTATCTGGTTATTACAAAATAAAAACCTGCGGGCAAAGATCCTGAATATAGTATTTGCATAATCTGGTAACAAAATATATCGCGGACTTTTAGTTCAGGTAAGGGGAAAGTTAAAACAGATTTGTAATTCATAGAGTTAAAATTTCGAATTATGGAAAGATCTGCAAATATGTTGATCTTATCTTGTTTACTGATCAGTATTGCAGCTCTCAACAATTGTAAAAAAGAAGAAAAAAACCTTCCTTCATTGATTACTGTTCCTGCCAGCGGAATAGCAACAAATACGGCTATTTTGGGAGGTATCGTTGGTGATGATGGCGGCGCTGAAATTATATCCAGAGGTGTCTGCTGGGGAACGGAGCCAACTCCTTCGATTTCAGGTTCAAAAAATATCATTGGTGAAGGTACTGGGATCTTCACATGCACCTTGACCGAATTAAATCCGAATACACTATACTATGTCAGGGCTTATGCCGTGAATAGTGAAGGCATAGCCTATGGAGGTGAGGTTAGATTTACTACAAATCCTGCTATACCAGCTACGCTTAGCACTATTGTTAACTACGACGTTGATTATTTTGGAGCATGGGTGGGAATTTATATCACAGATGATGGCGGTACTACTATAACTGAAAAAGGTATATGCTGGGCAACCACAGAAAATCCGACAGTTGTCGATAATGATAAAATAATTTGTTATGATCGCAATCCGGGTGATTTAGGTTGCTACTGGAGTTATGCAGGTCCGTTAAAGCCAAAAACAGATTACCATGTAAGAGCCTATGCAATTAATGGTACTGATATCTCCTATGGTGATGACAAGTTATTTACTACCCTGGCAGTACCTGAAGTTACAACTGTCGCCGCAACTGAACTTACTGATAGTACCGCAACAGTTGGAGGAAATGTAACATCCCTTGGTGATGTAGAAGGTGACATTGTGGCGGGCATTTGCTATGGGACAGAAAAAGATCCTGCAATCGAGGGTCTGCATATTGAGTTTGGAGCTACCGGAACGGGAGAATTTGTTTGCAATCTGACGAACCTGACACCTGGCACACTTTACTATGCCAGGGCATATGTTTTGGTCTTTGAATGGCTGTGGTGGATTGACCTGGATCTCTTCTCCGAATTTTACATTTACGGAAATGAAGTTACCTTTACTACTCACTGAATATCTTGTGTCAATTAATGCGTCTCCAGCCGAACATATCCGCCATTAGGCGGAGAAGTGAGGAATCTCTGATAAAAAGAGACTGAACTAATGGACAATAATAATTGGATTCAATATGCATGATTCCTGATACTCATTTAATAATATTAGATATATATAATCCCTTTTTCAGATAACTTGATAAGGCTTCATTTATTATAATAATCTTTTTATGGGATTTTTAAAAAAAGGCTTGATGTGAAAATCAATGTCTGTGTTGAGAATTAGCAATACTGGCAGGATCAAATACCGGAAAAATAACTTACGCTTCAAAATTCCATATTGTATTAGTATCAAACATTTTGATATGTCTATTTTCTTTTATTACACCTGTAATAACCAATATCACAAAAGCTGGTACAACTAATATGGCATAGCTTAAAACAAAAGAGAATCATAACCAAGACATTAAGAACATTCCCCATTTTATTTTTATTTATTCTACAAAATCACTTTAAAGTAATCCAGGTCTAAAACCAATCCTGGATTATTGCTACTCCACATATAAACAATCACATACTAATAATACTGCATGGATTTCACTAAATCATACAGGAATTTCCTTAAATCTGAATAATTGGCAATAAAATGAATTTATTGAAATTGTCTCCAGTCCCAGGGTGGGATTTGATTTGACTGACTCCTGAGTCCTATATACTGAATTACTAAACTTTAGTCTATAATATCATACTGTTTGTCAAATCCAGGTATTTCAGTTTTTGATAAAACCACACGTACTTATTACTCAAATAATCAACGTTATACACAATAATAAAATCAGCAGGTTTAATTCTTCTGCTTAATCCTCATAAAAGGGATCGTGGAAACTTTCTTGAATACCCGTTTAAATAAATAAAGACCTTACAAAGTAACCAGTAGTAATTAAGTATAACTAAAATATAAGGAGAGAAAAGTCATGAAAGCAATTAATAGTATTCCCTCAGGAAAAACACGAAAAGTGCTAAAGACCAGAAATTCTATTATACGTTCATACTTTTGGTTGTCTAAGGTTTGTATAACTATTTTTCTTTCAATATTTCTGTTTATGATAGTTGCATCCGCTGATGCATCAACAGGCTCAAGTAAAAACAAAAAGAGTGAGTGCAGGTCTAAAAAATCGGGTTTTAGTTATCCTGTTATTAAAATAACCAAAAAGTCTTCGTTATGTAATAAAAATCAAAAAAAATCCAGAGTCAGGAATTATAGCTTTCCGGTTTAAATATGTCATCTCCTTCTTAAAGCAGCGAATAGGGCTGTTGCGGGACAAAGAAATAATAAATAACATTCAGAAATCAGAAACATCATGAGATGCAGCGACGAATCATAAAGAATTAGTTAATCTTAAGAAAAGGGAATAGAACATTTTGCGCATATTCTCCTCTTTACTTATACTTAATGATTTCCATCCGTTCCTTATCTTTTTCAAACAATGGCCACGAAAAGAATACCACTCCCTGCGAGGGTGGCTGTAGAGCTGCTTCAACGCATCGCCGGAAATCATCAACGGTGAAAGGATCATCTATATAATAGGGATACACCTGAATGCTTGGCAAGATCATAGCCGGGGCTTTTTTGTCCATTTCGGTTACCACCGATGCAATCCAGTCAGCATCACGTTTGAGCATTTGGGAATAACACATCGGGGATATATAATCGACATAGGATGCGATCTTTTGTAAGTCCTGTGAGGCCACTCTTATATTTGCATTATCAAAATCAGTGTCCCTCCATGGAACGGTATGGACGTTGATCTTTATATCGGATTTAACGTTGTGTACATTATCTGAGAGTTCCTTCACCATTGAAGCAATCAGGTCACAGCGATAATCATTCCATTCGTTTAAACAGTGATTCAATATATAAGCTGCCTTTTGTGCAACTATTGCACAAGTATCAGGTAGAATAATGCCCTTCTTGTTGCAGAAACTTCCAACACAGCTCTCACAAAAGCAAGCTATATCAATGCTCTCTGCAGTCCTGTCGGGATAGATCATTTCCCAGAATACAAACTGTCGTATGAAATCAATACTCAGACCATCCGGTTGCAGTCTTTTGACCAACTCCTTAGCTTCCTCAATTTTCCTTGTCCTATAAGCAATACGTGAAGGACAGACAAACTCTACCCAGTCGTCTTTAGCTATTCTGCCCTTATCTGTTATTGCATAAAGTGTGCTATCTTGCTGTAAGAGTGTAGGATCATAGAATACCGGGAAAATGATATAAACTCTTATGCTGTTTGCTTTCAAAATTTGCCTGAAGACAGTGTTGGCTGCCAGCTCTTTACTGACAAAAGCTGTATTGATACCCATTTCTTTCCACTTCTCAACCAGCAAATTAAAGTCTTTATTATACTCATAAATTTTGATGCCGATAATTTTTTCAGGATCGTGGTCACAGCTACAGCATGCAAAAATGAGATGCAAAACCAGAATAACACTAGCCAGCAGTTTCATAATAATACCATTATTCATTAAAAATAGAGAAAAGTCTTTCACTTTAATATTTTAAGCTGTGGTTTTTATTCTTCTTCTGAGTTCACTGTAAAAGCCGGATCTTTTGACCACATTCAGCCGGTCAAATTGAATTACTCATGTTTATCAGGACATCAGGGATTTAACTCCGGCGAGAGATGGTCATTTGATTCCGGCCTAAGTTGGTCAAGGACACTGGCTTTTCAACCAATCGACAAACTAGATTTCCCTCAAGATTATATTGATCATGGGACTTTAAAACATAAAGAGGGATTAAGCATTGCAGAAATATTAAAAAAATAAGAACAGCACCTAACACGGACGATGCTATAATTAATAAGCTTGTAGTGGTTTTTGCTTTTGCTCCTGCACCAATGACAGATTTGTATCGGGTGATAAACCCGGACCGCTCTATTGCACCGCATAAAACTTTGTAATCTGGAATATATATATGGTTCGCAATCAGCTTTGTACAGCGACACGCGTAAAACTCAACCAGTTCTGTACCTGGACTGCAAAAACAAATGCCATACTCTTTTCACACCGGGACAACTTATCGGCTAAAGAACCGGGACTCTGCCTGATGCTCGCGTCAGGTAACA